>NZ_JAOWGF010000028.1:244332-729900 GCF_030333285.1 Citrobacter sp. CK199
GGTTATAGTGGTAGTACTACAACAGTACTGTACCACTCTCGATAGTACCGTCCAGCACAAAATCTTGCAAGGTAACGTGTTTCAATAGATTTGTTATTATGTTTATTGATTTTTCTTTTTTATATCCTGCCTGACCGCAAGGTCGCATAAATTTATGCACCACTTAGAAAGTACATGAATACTTCTAAAACAATTTACGAATGTATCAGTAAGAAAGTACAAAGATACTCGCTAAATCATCTAATAATGTACCAGTTAAAAAGTACAAAGATAGTGCCTAAATGATATATGATTTTTTGACTTGAATAGTAATGATATTGTCAAGAAAAAGTTGCAACTATTCCTTGATTGGGGCAATTTTGCCCGTTAACATATAGCCAATCGAACATAAACAGCAGCCGTAGGAGGTTAACCATGAGATGAATTTTAATTTAGAGGAGTGACAAAATGTCAAAGAAAAACGGTAAAATAAAAACAAAAAATAAAATCAGGACTAATAGGAAGTCATTGAACAAATCAGTTCGAAAGAAAGAAAAGGTTAATTTCATTCAACTAACATTCTCTCAGTACGAGAATATCCTACTAAGTGATATGACAAGTGCTAGGATTTGTAATTTACTTAAAGTTAATTGCGATCAAGATTTCATTAGCAATTTACGCAAAAATAAAGTGCCAGAGTATAGTGAATGGTTCAAGAAGGTACGTGGAGTATAACCCCACCCATTTTCTTCTTAAATAAAAAGCCTGAGTATTAGGAATACATCAGGCCAATATTAATTAACATCTTCCATAGGGATATTTATCATGGCAAAAAAAGAAAGGATTTATAACAATAAAAAGTTAGAAGAAGCACTAAAACGTGTTACTTACAGTGGCCTAACATCAGAAGCAACTCTAATAATTAACCAGACGATTCAAGAGTGTAAATCATTGGGAAAGTACAAGTTACCTGTTAAAGATGTCTTCTACATCGTCAAACACGCTACAGAGCTTTCAAAAGTACAGGTTAAGTATTATCTTACCTTAACCCGTTCAGATCAGATGAAGAAATTTGCAGCAAGTGAATCATCTATCGAGAAGTACAAATTAGCCTGTACTGCAGTTGCTAAAGCATTGGATAAGTTTGTAGAAGAAGGTGGTACGCTATGTGGACTAAAGAAAGCATTGCCTGGTAAGCCATTAACCGACGAACAGAAGAACGCAGTACAGGAACTATTGAACAGTAATGCCTCAGCGAAAGATCTGATTGCATATCTACGAACCATTGTTTAATCGTACCTATAACCGTAACTTAAAACTAAGAAATACGGTTATCATGATTATTAGTGAATTATTATTCAAATAAAAGTCCGTAAAATCAGTAGGTTATTCTTGTTTTATGCAGTGGGGTGAATAACCGTAACTTAATATAATATTGCCTTTCACCTGATATTTTGAATGTATTAGCCTTACTGATATTCAGTATCTAAAGAGCCTAACTTCGCTTTGCTCGTTAGTCTCTATAAAAACCAAATATCAGATCGTAACTTTGCGTTTTTCTCGCAGTACTCGAAAGCACGCCAAAGCCGTTACTCGCTTTCGCTCAAACAGATAACAGTACTGACAAATGAAGTACTCAAAGTGTTTTTAGGTCGGATTATCAATTTACAAGGGGCATCAAATGCCCCCATGTTTATGATTTTATGTAATTAGGATTTCTGAATCTAAAGAATCGTGGTGATTCTTTATCATTGTTCGATATGTCTGCAACAGTTTTATCGCAGTAATATAATGTCGTTCCAGTGCTATATATGATAAGGATAATATAAGAGACATTTAATACCATGCTTTGATTCCATATCTGGTGCATGGAAAGTATAAAGCAAGCGTACCATATAGCTATAATTAGCTTGCTTAGAAATATATTAATCTTAGTGACTGATGGGCGTTTGGTTCTATGGTTTTCGAAGAAGAAAAGTTTATAAAGGTTTCCTGTGACATAATATTCAATTTTATCAATTATAAACTCCCAGTTTTCTTGCCAATACTTACTACCGATATTCACATAACAAAAACATAAAGCAAAAACAGAACCAATGATCGCAAGTGCAGGGGCTAAGAAAGTATAGTTGTTATGGGTGAACAAATAACCAAATGCAGCTGTTATTACAGTGAAGAATGCGAAGAAGTATGTAGCACGCTTCCAATAGAGATCTATTTCAAACTTTCTTATGTCGTGGGCTTTATCAAGTGCGAGGGTGATTTTTTTATGATCAATTGAATCTTGAATAATTGGACCTTCACAATCAATAAATTCTGCGAAAAAGTCCTTATCTTCTGGTCTTATTTCAATAACTTCTTTATTATTCTCGTCCATAATCAAATCGCTTTAGGATAAAACGGAAGTATACAAAGAATTTATTCGTTCTGTATACTACGAGAAAGTACTCCCCCTTGCTAATGGGTAGGTTTGTTGGGTGTGAGGGGGAATACTCAAAACGGCAGTTCTTCTTGTCCACAAAACCAACCATCTTCATGAAGCCTGGCAATTCATCTTCCCTCGCCAGATAAGCTAACCCTTCCAGTACTGACCAGAGCGAAGCGACTTCGATCCGATTTATCCCCCTCCATGATGGTGTTCCCGACAAAACGCACAAGAAGCCCCCCTGAAAGCGATTTTAGCCAAAGGCTGAAATCCCAAGCCATATGCGATAAAGAGACCTTAGCGGTTTTCTGAGGGCGTTTAAACGGCAGACCCAAACCATACTTCTGGTGTTTCCGAAGTACTGACCAACGTCTGATCGTTTTTACCTATTGATTTGCCTTCAATTAATAGATATTGATAGATTTAACCGATCGAAAATTAAAAATTGATCGCTTTAATCGATCAATGTATTGCGAAGTGATACTATGATTGCCTTTGATACACAACGTTTGAGGGATTTTATGGCCGGGCTTGTCGTTTTCATCATTTGTGTGATCCTTGCAGTACTTACTTTCAGGAAAGTTTCAAACTATTCCAGAAATAAAGGTCGGGGAAAGTTCCGTACTTTGATTACGTCGTTAGGCATGAGTTTTATTGTCTTTGTCGTTTCGGTAGGTATCGGTTCCGGGGTTGTTTCACAAGATAAAAGTACTGATGCAAAGGCTTCAACGTCTACCAGTACTGAAAAGGCCAAAACCAATGTTTATAAATGCGATAAGTTCGATGCAATAATACAAACTCGACAGGGAACAAAAAGCGATTCAGGTTACTATTCAGATAAAGGAATTTTAATTTATTATACTATATCCGATAATGAATTAATCAGTCGAATGCCAATTCCCGGCGATAAAGATAGTGTGTATACTGCTAAATTCAACAAGATTGCAGCAGATGGTTCAAGGAAGTACGGAAATTCGTCAAGTAATTATTTTGTATCTGTACTTAATGATAATACTATAAAAGTAATTGATGTTGAATTTAACCATAATGCAACCATTACACAAATTTGTTCTAAACAATGATTATATTCAAGGGGAAGAACAGATGAAAAGAGCATTATCAGTACTGTTGTCGATAGTTCCATTAACCACAATTGCGGCTACTATTCCTGACGGTAAAACTGAAAAGCCGTTCGTAATTGATGGGGAAGTTATTTGTTTGAAAGAAATTCAGAAGCAAATCACCCCTTATCTCAAATCTTTTGAAGAAGAAAGCGGGGTTAAGTACAAGTACAATGTTAAATCTGGTTTATCGTACAAAGATACTGTAGGGCTGCGGTTACAGATCAATCGTGTGGATTCGGGGTTGGATATGCGTGTTGCGGATCTTGATTACTACTGGTTACAGGAACGCGGCAGCCTGTGTCAACCAACATACATGGTAGTTGATCGTTCTCAATGAGCACGGGCTAGATAAGGTCGCGGAAGCGGCCTTCGTCGAGGACAATTGAAACGCCGATAACATTACTGGCCTTAAACAAAGAAAATTATAAAATTATAGTTTTCTTGCTTTTAGTGCTAAAAGTAAAGGAATCGTTTACGCAAATAAAAATAAAGGCTATTTTTTTCTACACGAATTAAAATATCACTTAATTTGTATTTAGATCTTGATTTTGAAATTTCTGCTTTGTATTTTGTGGCTGTGGCTGTGGCTGTGGCTGTGGCTGTGGCTGTGGCTGTGGCTGTGGCTGTGGCTGTGGCTGTGGCTGTGGCTGTGGCTGTGCTTTTACCTCTTCTTCTAATTTATTACTCGGTGACATATTATTATCTAAGCAAAACAACCCCAATACCACTATTGCAATAACAGCATTAAAACTATTCCAAATAATTGAAAATCTTTTCCGTCGGGACTCTATATATGCAGTGTCATCTGCTTTTAATTTTTCTGTATTAATTATGTTATTTAAATCGTCTTCATTAAGAAGATCTTTATATCTGTTTTTGATTGTGTCATAACGGCTGAGTAATCTATCTTTTTCTTCCAATACTTCTTTATTTGTAAAATACCAATAGACAACAGAGAATAAAATAAACACCAGAGTTACAACTAGAGTTTCTAAGGTTACAGTTCCTCTATAACTATTGGATGTGATTATCTTAATGAGAAATACCGAAATAAAGAATGTTATAATACTCCAAAAACTAGTTTTGAAGGTGGAAAACATGTTTTTAGTAATGTCAGATGCTTTGTCTGATTGCCCAACGAGAAACTCAGAAATTTTATTTTTTATTTCAATGTATTGCTTTACATTATCCTTAAGGTAAATGTCATAGCCCGATTCTATGGACTTTAATGTGCCATGATTTATCGATGTCATACTCTTATCCACCATATGAATGGATATTATATTTCGAGCAAGACCAATTTTATCTATGAAGTTGCCGCTATTATAGACCCACTTGTAAATATCGAAAAGCTCACTTGTACTGTTATTGCTCATGTCTTTTATTGCAATAACTTCACTGATTAGTCTATAACCTTTGAATTTATAATCAATATATAAATCATTACTATCATTCTCAACTGAAATTTCAGATGTATCAGCGAGATAAACAATGAGAAAAGTTGTTAATAGAGAATCAAATGTGTTTTTTATATCAGAATGACAAGACCCTGAAGGGGACAGGAAAAAATCATCGGGAATGAATTTATATTGTGAATCATTTATGAAATGGCAGCTTTTATTTCTTTTTGAGATGATGGAATCCCGGGCTATGCTGAGAGTATTAGAACCAACCAAATCTTTTTGGCTAACAAATTTGATTGTTTCACTACCAAAGGAGTTAATGTCGTCCCAGACATTAAAAAGCAACTCCTTATGTAGATCAAAGCAGTTAAGATATGTCAGAATACTGGATACATTCGCCCCAAAGACATTTTTGATGAAATTATCAAAGTTAAATATATGTATTTTATTGTCTTTATCTAAGGCGATTTTTTTATCAATAGAAATGCAAATAATAATGGTATCATCAGTTTCTGAAAATTGAATAGCATTGTCAATTTTATCTTTAACTTGTTGAAGAACACTACAATATTCTGGGGAAATAAGAAGGGTGAATGAATCACAAGTCTCAAACTTAAAGTCAATTTCAATATCTAGATTGTTAGCTATGACTTCATTTGTTAATTCTTCCACCCGTTGAGAATAATCTTGATGGATAGTAGTTTCTAAAATACGATATTCAGCCTTAAATAAATGAAAGTTGTCGCAAGAAGAAACTTCTTGCGATGGCATGAATAAATCGGCTATTTTAGATACTATATTCATACGTTATCTTCTTTTCCTGCACTAAATTCTTCGTAACCAGTATCTGAGTAGATTTTCAGATATTTACCTAACGCATCTGATTCGGGAACAATTTTTTTACGGAAATCAGCAACTTCCCCGTTGATTCTTAATTCAATGTTGTCTGACAAAGCTATTGTTTTCTTTATTCTAGCACGAATTACATTTGGTTCTAATTGAAATTGCCTATCAAATTTCGAGTTTTTATGATCTGGTAATGCTTTAAATTTCTCGATTATTTGGTCGAAACGTTCATCAATAGCTGGGCTTTCTGGCTTATGTGAACGTACTTTCTCTACTAATTCATCGTATGCAAATTGCTCATTGTTTCTAAAGTAAGCAATAATGTCATTACGCATATACCAATAATCCACGGAAGAGTGCTTTTCTACTTCCCTTTTAAGAAAGTTTTCAATTGAACCAAACGCATTTTTTGTATTAAGTTCAGAACTTTGAAGTTCTACAGTACTGAGGAAGTTTTTCCACCAATATTCACTAATTGAAGCTCCACTATCCGATATAAGAATCTCTTCAACATCGTATGTGTTGCTGAAGCTAACTAAACATGATTTTTGGAGCCTTTGACGATTAAGAGGAAGTCCTTTTTTGATTTTTGACTCTATCTCATCAAAAAAATCGCTATGTTCAATTTTAAGTATTACGAAATTGAAATTATTGTCACGAGAAAGTAGTAAAATTAATAAGGCTCCTTTTTTAATTTTTTTCTTCATAGCCTTAATTTTATCTTGAGCATCTATTTCCACGGACAAAAGTTTTTCAGCAATTCCAAGTGTTCTCTTGTCCCACTCGTTTTGATCATTAACAAGCACGTTAAGATGAGCAGGGACAAATTCTTCTATTGCTCTGAATTTAAAGGATTTGCTGCGAGTATTTTCTAGTAACTCATCTAACAATTGGCCGCAATACTTCTGAAAATCGCCCTCACCGTGTTCAAGGTCTACCCTACTTGCTTCTGCCTGTTCTACGGATATGTTAAACATTGCGTGTGATATAACTTTAAGTTCACTCATTGCTGATAAGTCCTTATAAGAAATCAAATCACAGCACTGGTTATTCATACAGTATATTCCGAATGAATCTATCTACCAGCACCTTTACAAAAAATTAGAAGAGGTTGTCACTAACATAAACACTGCCGACTGCGATACATCTAATTAAACATGAAAAATTCTCTATAAGCCAGACAGTTAGCTCGATTTGTCTATGCGTAAATGGATATTATTTCATTGGAAATAGTAACTTATTGTTATTGATGTGCAGTATTCCTAGTGCATCATATGTATACCTCAAGCAGACCTGCACAGATCTTCATTCAAATTGGTTCATTAAATGGATTTTACAACATAAAACAGACTATATATAATGAACCATATAAAACAGACTGATGGTGACTATCATGCGTGTATGGGCATATCTAAGAGCATCGACGAAAGAGCAAGATGCGGATCGGGCATTGAAAGAGTTGGAGGCATTTGCTCATTCACATGATCTAAAAATATCCAAGTACTTTAAAGAAAATGAATCAGGTGCAAGCCTACAGCGTCCTCAATTGTTTTTACTCTTAGATATCGCGGAACGTGGCGATATTCTTCTCTGTGAGCAAATAGATCGTATAAGCAGACTTACCGCAGAGGACTGGAAAACCTTACGAGGATTCATCGAGTCTAAAGGGATCAGGGTTGTATCGTTAGATTTGCCTACGAGCCATCAGCTTTTGCATGTTCAGGATGAGTTCACCGCACGTATGTTTGAAGCAATGAATTCTATGATGCTCGATATGTTGGCGGCAATCAGTCGCAAGGACTATGAAGATCGCCGCAGACGACAAAAGCAGGGTATTGAAAAGGCCAAGAAAGAGAAAAAGTATCGTGGTCGTCCAGTCGATGAGAGCTTGCATCATAAAGTACAAGAACTGCTGTCTGACGGTAAAAGCTGGAGCAAAATCCAGGCTTTGATCGGTTGTTCAAGAGCTACTATCGCAAAGGTGGCTAAAAACTCGTCTCTTACAGAAGAATAGTGGGTAATAAAGGGCAGAGTATGCCAGCACTGCCAGATTATGAACAGATATAGCGGTATAGGGTTAAGGAAGGGTACTTACAGTTTTGTAGTAAAAGAATCCTTTCGATATCTATCCATGTTTTGTGATGAAAATCAATTTAAGCACAATATGTAGTATTGAATGATTGGTGATGTCACTATATGCTGATTTTTCCATGGAAATAGAGGGTTCGATAATGGGTAAAGATCAGCATGTTGTTCCTCATGATGGAGGTTGGGCCGTCAAGGGGGCAGGAAACAGTAAAGCCACCTCCGTTCACTCAACAAAGCAATCTGCGGTGGACGCTGCAAGAGGGATTGCTACAAATCAAAAAAGTGAGCTTGTGATCCATAACAAGGATGGCAAGATTGCGAAAAAAGATTCTCATGGCAACGATCCTTGTCCGCCAAAAGACAAGAAGTAGCCCTAGAGGGGCTTAATCGCCCCTTTTAAATTTTTACCGAACAAGAGTTATGAGAGTGCAACACTACTTAGTTTCGTGTGGTGACTAATATTTCATTCGACGTCATTATTAAAGTGAAATTTAGTTAATATGTTATCTTGCTATCTATACCGTTAGGTTATTGTATGTTTGAGCGGATATTAACCAACTAGGAAATCTCGATGATAGACAATCTGTGTTATGAGTTTTTCCGAGAGTTTGCACGCTATGAGTACTGTCTAAAAGCCACTGGTTTTCGATTCAATACCAGAGATGCTAAAGCAAATTGGGATATGTACGCTATGGCGGTTACTCATGTCTTTGAGTCACCAGAAGATCCTGAGCTTAAAGCTGCAATCGAATATTTTTTAAATTTCCCTCCCAAAAAACAGGTTGTTAATGATGGTGTGCTTGCATGGGATCAGACTCCCATTGAAGAAAAAATCATCGCAAAAAAAATTTTAATCCTGATACGTCGTGTAAGGAACAACCTCTTTCATGGCGGTAAATTCAACGGTGAATGGTTTGAACCTGAACGCAGTGAGGCTCTAATGCGGAATGCACTTATTATTTTAAGAGCTTGCGGGGAAAGTCATCATGAAGTAAGCAAAGCATATGGTGGCATAGCCTGTTAAAGATGTCTTTGAGCCATCCTTTTCTTACGCTTTCATCCAATTCAAGATTTAGCATTCGCTTAACGCATATCAGATAAATGTGGACTCCCATTGCTTTACATAGGCTACCGTCATGCTGGTGCTCAATGTAAATCTTATGACTCTCATCCTACTTCCCCCGACACGTTACCTTGCAAGATTTTGTGCTGGACGGTACTATCGAGAGTGGTACAGTACTGTTGTAGTACTACCACTATAACCAATTGATTAACCAACACAATTTAGTACTAATGGCTGATGGCAGGGCCCCACCAATTCTGCCGTCCGGCAACCTCTTCATTTTCCTCCTCTTGTCATATTAACGTCATTATTTTGTCATCAAATGCTGGCAGAGTGTTATCGGGACGTTATTAATCAGTTTGTGCCCTGATATTCACGCGGTGACGATAGCTGTGTCGCACACGACGTGTTTTGCCTGTTTACAAGGACTCTTTACGATGGCTACTGCTGTACTAAATGTCAAAATCGATGAGACGTTAAAAGAGAAGCTTCGCCATTATGCCGAAGCAAATAATGAGAACTTAAGTATCACCACAGAAAAACTGCTGCTGATTGCATTTGAGGCCGCAGAAGAGGCGGGAGTCTCGGCGAGTGATATCGACAGTCAGCATACGGAAGAATCCGTAGATGAGCCGCTTACTCCTAAAGAAATCAAAGCATTACGCAGATTACTCAAGAAGAAAAAATGAAACAACAACTCTCAATCGCCAGTAATTATGGCGAAGCCTGCGAATTACTGCGTTCCGGCTATGTGAAGCATGTTCGTCTTAACTGGAATGTTGGTAGCGATGAATTCTTTCGTATTGCCTCCGACTGGTGCGATGCCGGGGCAAAAATAAAGAAAGACGGCGAGAACTTCATTATTTCCCTGAAAGGTTTCCCCGTCCCACGCCAGCAATAAAACGACGATGACAGGCCATATTAGATAATTTTGCGTATTTTCCCTGCGCTGTTTTGTGAGCGCAGGTTGTCCCATATCGGCTGTAATGTCTGAAAAGCCGATCGCAGTGTTTCATCCGGCAGGGTGAACGGCATACGTAAGAAACGATCAAACGCACCCGCGAGACCAAAACGCGTACCGGTGCCCAGTTGAATCCCTTCGCTTTCGGCGCGCGTTGCAAAGAGCGTGGCCAGCGTGTCGGGTAACTCCACCCAAAAAGAGAGCCCGCCCTGCGGCTGCCTGAAGCGCCATTCAGGAAAATGCGCGTGCATCAGTTCACAACACAGGTCGCGTCGTTGGGACAGCAACTGCCGTCTGTCAGGAAGAAAGCTGGCGGCATTATCAAGCAGCCAGCCGGTCGCTAACTGCTCCAGTACCGGCGATCCTAAATCAAACGTATCCCGGGTTTGTACCAGCGCGGCGATTGTCCGTGATGAGGCGCGAACCCACCCCAGACGTAACCCGCCCCAGAAACTTTTTCCTGCCGATCCCAGCATAATAATTGGCGCGTCGGCGTTGTAATGCGCGAGTGGGGGCGGCGGCGGGGCGTCGTACCACAAATTAACCATCGTCTCGTCCACAACCAGCGTGGTATGCGTTCTGGCGGCAATATCCGCGACCGCTTGCCGCGTGGCGGCATCCATACAGCGCCCGGTGGGATTATGGAAATCCGGCATCAGATAAGCCATTCTCGGCGCGGTCTGCGCAATGGTCGCCATCAGACCGGCGGTGTCCCAACCCTGTTCGGGCAATGAGACGCCAACGGGGCGACAGGAGGCTCCCTGAATTGCGGCGATTGCGAGCGGGTAGGTCGGGTGATCCACCACCACGCGATCGCCTGGGCCCGTCAGGAGTCGCAGGAGCAGCGCCAGCCCGCTCACGGCGCCATTGACCACCATGATTTCATCAGGGCGGGTTGGCAAGCCGCGCTCGCAATAGTGCCGGGCGATAGATTCACGTAAAGAGAGCAAGCCTTGCGGCAGATACCCGGAACTCAGCAGATGCTGCGGCATTGCGCAAAGCGCCTGCTGGTAAGCCTGGTGAATTTCAGGGCCTGCGCTGAGCGCGGCGGTAGAGAGATCCAATGCCATATTGGCTCCGCCGCGCGTGGGCACAGGGTGGATGGCATCCGGTAAGATCACCCGCGAGCCGCTACCCTGACGGCTTTCCAGATAGCCTTCTTCCCGAAGTTGCGCTATTGCGCTGGCGACGGTTGTTCGGCTGATCTTCAATACGGCGGCCAGTTCGCGTTCGCCGGGCAGTCGGCTATCGAGCGCCAGTCGGCCATCAAGAATCAGCAGGCGCAGGGCCTCCGCCAGCTGACGCCAGACAGGAGTACGTGAGGGAGTCTCCTGCCAGTGCCCAAGCAGGCGCTGAAGAGACTGGCTTCCATAGCGGCGTGATGACATAGCAGTCCACTTTTTTAAAACTGGACATTAATCATAGTGCCAATTGCGGTGAAGATGAAAGGTATCTGAACGGGGAGAATGGAAGAATGCTGCGTCGTCTGATTCAACTGTATACCGGTCTGGCTCTTTATGGCGTATCGACTGCAATGTTTGTGCGTGCGGACTTAGGGGCCGATCCGTGGAACGTTTTCCACCTTGGCGTGGCGAATTTGCTGTCAATGAACATTGGCATGGTGATTATCGCCGTTGGCGTGCTGGTGTTATTACTGTGGATACCGCTGCGTCAACGCCCGGGCCTTGGCACCATCAGCAACGTGATCGTTATTGGGCTGGCGGCGGATGTTGCGCTGGCCGTATTGCCCGCTTTTGAGTCGTTGCTTGTCCGCAGTGTTCTGTTGATCTCCGCTGTAGTGGTCAACGCGCTGGCGACCAGCATGTATATTGGGGCCGGTTTCGGCGCAGGCCCGCGAGATGGCCTGATGACCGGGATTCACGCGCGCACCGGTTGGTCGATACGCGCCATCCGTACGGCGATTGAAGTTTCGGTATTGCTGAGCGGCTGGTTGCTGGGGGGGACGCTGGGCGTCGGTACGGTATTGTATGCGCTGGCTATCGGGCCGCTGATTCAGATCTGCTTGCCGTGGTTTCGCTATCAGCCCCGGGCCCGCATTCGGGTTCGTCATTCGCCCACAGCAGAGTAACGCGATGGCGACTAGACTTAACAACGACTGACGCGGCCAGAATTGGCTTGCCGCGCAGTACGCTTCGGAGGTTTTTCTCATGAAGTATGTTGATGGTTTTGTGGTTGCCGTACCTGCTGAAAACAAGGAGGCGTA
This sequence comes from Citrobacter sp. CK199, assembly GCF_030333285.1. Classification (NCBI taxonomy): domain Bacteria; kingdom Pseudomonadati; phylum Pseudomonadota; class Gammaproteobacteria; order Enterobacterales; family Enterobacteriaceae; genus Citrobacter; species Citrobacter sp. CK199. Next base: position 256,446 of record NZ_JAOWGF010000028.1, read on the forward strand.
TCGGGAAATGGCGGCAAAAGCGGCTCCTCTCTTTAAAGAGTTTGGGGCGTTACGCGTCGTTGAGTGTTGGGCTGATGATGTGCCGGATGGCAAATTGACCGACTTTCGCATGGCGGTGAAAGCGGAAGATCACGAAGAGGTGGTGTTTAGCTGGATTGAATACCCTTCGAAAGAGGTTCGCGACGCGGCGAATCAGAAAATGATGTCAGACCCACGAATGAAGGAGTTTGGCGATGCCATGCCTTTTGATGGCAAGCGCATGATTTACGGCGGATTCTCTCCCATTCTGGATGACTGAAGCGGCAGGCTGTGCGGCGTGCCGCCAGCCGTCCCCATTCTAAATCCGTTTTTCCGCCCACAAAATAAATTCTGCGGCGGGCAGCGCTTTGCTGTAAAGCCATCCCTGACCATACTGCACGCCGTGCTGGCGTAACCAGTCCTCCTGATGCGTCGTTTCAATACCTTCCGCCACCATTTTCAGCTTCAGTGTTTTCGCCATTTCAATAATATGCGGCGTCACATTTTTGTAGGCCAGCGCATCAACAAAGGACTTGTCGATTTTCAGAATATCCACGTCCAGATTCTGTAAGTAGCAAAGACTGGAATAGCCGGTGCCAAAGTCATCAAGATAAATCGCGTGACCGACTTTGCGGTATCTGGCAATGACTGGCGCGCTGGTTTTGGGATCGGCAAACTCACGCTCGGTCAGCTCCAGCGCGATTTGCGACGGTGAAATCTGACTCCGGTTAAGCAACTGGCTGAGATGTACCGGAAGTTTCTCTGACGCAAGGGTCGTTGCCTCAATATTGATAGAAATGTGCTGCTCAGGGTGTTGTCGCAGCCATGTTCCCATCTCCTCAAAAACGGTCTCTAAAATCAGGTGGGTGAGCGGTTCGGAAAGCCCCGTTTGTTCTGCGAGGGGAATAAATATTTCCGGCGAAAGGTAGCTGCCGTCGGTTTGCGGCCAGCGAGCCAGCGCTTCCGCGCCTGCTATCTTCCCGCTACTCAGCGAAATAATCGGCTGATAATGCACCTTAATATCACGGTTATGGATGGCGTCCAGTAAACGGTGGTGTGGTGATTGTAAGCGGCGAAGAATGCGCAGAATAAACGCCGCCGCCAGCAGGCTCGCCATCATCCCCAGCGGTAGCCAGATAAAAGCCTGGCGATACCAGTTCTTTTGTAGCGGCAGCGTGGAGGCCCAGGTCACGATGGCGATGTTCATTTCAGGAGAGCGCTGAATTGTGTAGACACTGTTGCGATCTTCCCGGTATTGACCGGGCGACTGCTGCAATTGTCGAATAATGTCGGGATCGAGCCGATTGCTACTGGCGGCCACGATGTTATTTGCTTCGCCAATAATAGCGGCATCAATATGCCATGAACTAAATGGGATCACATCAATGAAGGAGGCGGGGTCCATCATGACCACATAGTGTTCTTTACCCACAGCGACCATAAAGCGCTTGAGCCCTAAATCATTTTGCGAGGTAAGCCATATGCGGTAGCCGTCCTGGGTGATCTTTTCCGGTTTGGGGAAAACGAAGGGGGCGCTTTTTTGCTCCAGCGATGAGCAAACAGGCATATTTTGGTCGAGGTATAGCACTTCCTGAATGTAGCGCAGACTGTAAGATATTCGGCGCATTGTCAGTAAATGCGCATTACTACAAGGCGTACCGCGAAAGGCGTTTAGCTGGTCTAACGCCAGCTTGCTCTGGGAGGCAACTTTGTCAGCGCGTAAGGCTACGCGTGATGAATAGACGTTAAGTTCCTCAATAAATTTCTTTTCAACCTGGCGATGAGCGAGCCAGAGGCTTAATCCCACAGGGGCAAGGACAGACAGAATGAGCACCCCTGTGACCAGGCTGACCAAATGTCGTGTTGTCACGGTGATATCCTTATTGATGCAGCATATGGCGAGTATATCTGAACGTAAAAAAGCCCTTCGTTTAATCACGTTATTCTAACTGCTTTTGCTCTTTCTGGCTCAATAAGGGCTTGTTTCGACTTAAAACGTACAATATTGAAGGATAACCACATCATTATGAGGGTTGAAAAGCGGCAATTTGCGGCGTATTTTATTGTTACGTTATAACATAATATTGAGGCTGTCATGAAACCGAATATCCATCCTGCCTATCGCACCGTGGTGTTCCACGATACCAGTGCGAATGAATACTTTAAGGTGGGGTCAACGATCAAAACCGAGCGTGAGATTGAGCTTGAGGGCGTGACCTATCCGTATGTCACCATTGAGGTGTCTTCTAAATCACACCCTTATTACACCGGAAAACAAAAAACCTTTGATAACGAAGGCAGCGCAGCACGTTTCCAGAAACGTTTCGGAAATTTTATTGGCGCTAAGCGAGGATAAGATGCAGGTACTGAATTCATTGCGTAGCGCAAAGCAGCGGCACCCGGACTGCCAGATAGTTAAACGCAAAGGGCGTTTATATGTGATCTGCAAATCCAATCCACGTTTTAAAGCGGTGCAGGGTCGTAAAAAAAGACGTTAATGATTTGCCAACATTGCAGGGACTACAGTGCGTGCCAGGGACGGTACGCACTTTTTACATCTGCAACAGTGAGAAAACTAGTGGCTTGTTTCTGTGCGAGTGAGCGTGAAAACATCGTAGAAAGAGAGTTCGCCTTTACGCGTTATCATCTTCTGTAATTGTGCTTTCTGGTCGCTGCCAACATGCGGTGACTGAAGAATAGCGTGGATCAGCGCAGGGGGAACGAAGCGCGTGTTATACCATTCTCCGTTATAGCAAACCCTGAAATCCAGCACGTCGATATCCTCGTAGCGATAACGCGGGGCGACATCAAAAAAGAAAAAACCATTCAACAGGACGAATAATACGACCAGCAGCCACACTGAATCCACCAGCGTGTCTGATTGCAGCATGACGGCCAGCGTGGCAAACCAGGCGATATACATGCCAATAAACAGCCCCGGATGTTTGCGAATAAAACTAATACTGAAACGCGGTCTGTTGTCGCGTTTCTCGCGAGCATTGAGATCGTCAATCGTTTCCGTCAGCAGGCGCTGTATTTCTGTCATCATTTGCCTTTGTGATTTCTGTAACATTCAGGGAACAGCCCATTTTAGAAGGGCGAACTTCATGAAAAAAGTAACAGATTAACCACAATTTATCATAACAGTTACAATTCGCTTTACAGCGTTTTAATGATTCGCGCGGGATTTCCACCGACCACAACGTTGGCCGGAACGCTTTTGGTCACGACGGCGCCTGATGCGATAACGGCGTTATCGCCAATGGTGACGCCAGGGTTAATCACGGCGCGACCGCCGATCCAGACATTATTCCCGATGGTTACAGGTTTACCCAGTTCCTTACCGCTATTGCGTTCTGTGGCATCCAGCGGGTGCGTCGCCGTATAGATATGCACGCCAGGCGCGAGCATACAATTGTCGCCGATATGAATCGGGCAGACATCCAGCATCACACAGTCGAAGTTAGCGTAAAATGCTTTGCCGAGGTAAATATTGTAACCGTAATCACAGCGGAAGGAGGGTTCAATATACGCACCGTCGCTCTGGCCTAGCAGGTCGCTCAGAATAGCCTGTCGCGCATTCTTCTCGTCCGGTGCGGAGTGGTTGTATCGATGAAGCAACTGGCGCGCCCGCAGGCGGTCGTTGCGCAATGTCTCATCGGCCGGGCAATATAACTCACCGGCAATCATCTTCTGCTTTTCTTCGCTCATTATGCACTCTTCTGTTTGTGGATTAACTGCCGCAGTACAGTAAAGCGCAACGCCTTTTAAGGGAACGTTCCCGTTGCCTTGGTGTGATCTAAATCACGAGACGTAAAATAGGAATTAACGGTAAATACAGGGAAGCCCTCGGTCAGACAGAACGAACGTATTCTCCATAGCGTTATGCAAAAATTAGCGAATGAATTTCCACACGGAGGTGGGAATCTTGTCGTAGAGCTTATTCATCGTCAATTCTGCAAGACGGTGATCTGCTGCTGAGTAAAATACAGCCAATTCATTGTCAGACAATTCATATTTATTTTTCTCTATTACACGTTCCAGCGTGTCTATTGTCTGGCAGCGTCGTAAACGCATCAAATAATCTGTTTTCGTTAATGGTTTATCGGACATAAATCTTACCTATGATTGTAATAATTTTTAACATGACAAGCTAACAGGATTCGCCCTGGTGGCATTGACGAAGCAGCGAAACAGGCGGTTTCCTGATTTTCGCCATTTTTGCAGATCCTGCGCATTAATGCCGTAACTGCTGAACAACATAAAGGTGTCATCCAGATATTCATCTATCTGTGCAATCAGCTTATTGTCCTCATTATACTTAATTTTATAATTAAGTGCGAAGGTTGCAATATGCTCTATCAGTTCATTGAGCTGAAGATTGATTGCCGAAGTAGGGTCATTAACCCAACCGTGGTTGCTTTCTTCAAGGTTTGCAAGACAGTCATGATACAGGGTTTCACAGAGAAATTTAAGCTGTGCGATATCATGTCTTTTGGGTGAGTACTCATCCATAACGCATCCCCTTCTTAGTGGCTTGAACTAACCGAACACCTTTCGGGATGGATACAACTAACTGACCTGGAACTTGCGCTCTTCTCCTGATGTTTTAACTATAATCCACTCTAAAAAAGATTTCATCGTCCTATTACGAAAAATTACAATTAGGTAAAAGTATGTTGCCCCAACGCAATTTTACATTTTAACCGTAAAAGACGATGCCTGAAATGAGGCGATCTTTTTATTGTTTTTGCAATCATTGAGTTATCGTCATTTGTGCTAACGACGATTGTTAAGAAGGCTGTTACACTCACGATATACCAGGAATAATCTTAATGATTTCTTAATTAACGGAAAAAATAAGAAATGACCAGACTCTCTAAGAATAGCCTTTAGCACGCTGGGGATTATATGTCTTATTTATTCTACGGTGAATAAACAAACTAACAATAAGCGCTTTTTATGATTTTTATCCAGAAAAAAGGCCGCTTGCGCGGCCTTTTCACAGGAGATGAATCAATGATGCTCTACCGAATGGCTGTGCTCAATGTCTTCGCTCTTGCGGCTAAAGCGGCGGCGTACCACCACAAAGAAGACCGGAACGAAGAAGATAGCCAGAACCGTTGCGGTGACCATCCCGCCCATTACGCCGGTGCCCACAGCGTTCTGCGCGCCGGAACCTGCGCCAGAGCTGATAACCAGCGGCATAACACCGAGGATAAACGCCAGAGACGTCATCAGGATCGGGCGTAAACGCATACGTACCGCTTCCAGCGTTGCTTCTATCAGACCTTTGCCTTCTTTATCCATTAAGTCTTTGGCGAATTCGACGATAAGTATCGCGTTCTTCGCCGACAACCCAATGGTTGTGAGCAGGCCCACCTGGAAGTAAACGTCGTTGGTCAGGCCACGGAAGGTTGCCGCCAACAGCGCGCCGATAACCCCGAGCGGCACCACCAGCATAACGGAGAACGGAATAGACCAGCTCTCATACAGCGCCGCCAGACACAGGAAGACCACGATCAGTGAAATGGCGTACAGGGCAGGCGCCTGGTTGCCGGACAGTCGTTCCTGATAAGACATCCCGGTCCAGTCGTAGCCGATGCCGGATGGCAGTTTGCTTGCCAGCTCTTCCATCATCGCCATTGCTTCACCGGTACTCTTACCTGGTGCCGCCTGGCCGAGGATTTCCATTGAAGGCAGACCGTTATAGCGTTCCAGACGCGGTGAACCGTATTCCCAGCGCGAGGAGGAGAAGGCCGAGAACGGCACCATCTGACCATCGCTACCGCGCACATACCAGTTTCCGATATCTTCCGGCAACATACGGTATTTCGCTTCAGACATGACGTAAACTTTCTTCACACGACCACGGTCGATGAAGTCGTTCACATAGCTGCCGCCCCATGCTGCGCCCAGCGTCGTGTTAATATCGCTAATGGAAACACCCAGCGCCTGCGCTTTTTCCTGATCGATATCGACCTTGAACTGCGGCGTATCTTCCAGACCGTTCGGACGAACGCCGACCAGCAGATCCGGGTGTTTTGCCACTTCGCCAAACAGCTGGTTACGCGCCTGCGTCAGTTTTTCATGACCGAGGCCGCCCTGGTCAATCAACTGGAAGTCGAAGCCCGTTGCCGTACCCAGTTCGACAATCGCTGGCAGGTTAAAGGCGAACACCATCGCATCTTTAATCTGGGAGAATGCGCCCATCGCGCGACCGGTGATCGCATCGACTTTATTCTCATCCCCCGGACGGTCGGCCCAGTCTTTCAACGAGACGAACGCGATACCGGTGTTCTGACCACGACCAGCAAAACCAAAGCCGTTAACCGCAAAGACGGATTCAACGTTATCTTTCTCTTTGGTGAGATAATAGTCGGTCATCTCATCGAGAACTTTCTGCGTACGCTCCTGGGTTGCGCCCGCTGGCAGCTGCGCCATGCTCAGGAAGACCCCCTGGTCCTCGTCCGGCAAGAAGGAGCTTGGCAGACGAACGAACAGGTAAGCCATGCCGACAACGATGATCAGATAGAGCAGCAGATAACGACCGGTGCTGCGCAGGATGTTGCCTACGCTGTCGGTGTAGTGGTGCGTGCTCTTCTCGAACATGTTGTTGAACCAGCCAAAGAAACCTTTGGTTGACCCGTGGCTGCCTTTGGCAACCGGCTTAAGCATGGTGGCGCACAGGGCTGGCGTCAGGATCAATGCCACCAGCACTGACAGCGCCATTGCGGACACAATGGTGATGGAGAACTGACGATAAATAGCCCCTGTAGACCCGCCGAAGAAGGCCATCGGGATAAATACCGCTGACAGCACCATCGCGATACCCACCAGCGCGCCCTGAATCTGGCCCATTGATTTTCGCGTGGCTTCTTTCGGCGGCAATCCTTCTTCGGACATTACACGCTCAACGTTCTCTACCACCACGATGGCGTCATCCACCAACAGACCGATGGCGAGCACCATCCCGAACATTGTTAGCGTGTTTATCGAGAAACCGAACGCCGAAAGCACGGCGAATGTCCCCAACAGCACCACCGGCACCGCGATTGTCGGAATCAACGTCGCGCGGAAGTTTTGCAGGAACAGGTACATGACCAGGAACACGAGGATGATGGCTTCTACCAGCGTTTTCACCACTTCGTGAATGGAGATCGTCACGAACGGGGTGGTGTCATACGGGTAAACGATCTTCATCCCTGACGGGAAGAACGGTTCCATCTTCTTCAGTTCTGCACGGATGGCGTTTGCGGTATCCAGCGCGTTCGCACCGGTCGCCAGTTTGATCCCCAGACCAGACGCAGGCTGTCCGTTGAACTTCGCAATGATGTCGTAGTTCTCACCGCCCAGTTCAATTCTTGCTACATCGCGCAGGCGAACCTGGGAGCCGTCCTGGTTCACTTTCAGCAGAATTTTACCGAACTCTTCCGTAGAGGTCAGACGCGTTTGTGCGATGATGGAGGCGTTCAGTTGCTGGCCTTTCACTGGCGGCGTACCGCCAAGCTGACCGGCCGCAACCTGGGCGTTCTGCGCTTTGATCGCGTTAATCACATCCACTGGCGTGAGCTGGAAGTTGTTCAGCTTCGTTGGGTCCATCCAGATACGCATCGCGTACTGCGAACCAAACAGCTGCACGTCACCCACACCTGACGTACGGCTGATGGCGTCTTTCATGTTCGCCGCAACGTAGTCAGAGATATCCTCCTGGGTCATGGTGCCGTCGGTGTTAATGACGCCCACAACCATCAGGAAGCTGCTGGATGATTTCTCAACGCTCACACCCTGCTGTTGAACCTCCTGAGGAAGCAGCGGCATGGCCAGTTGCAGTTTGTTCTGCACCTGAACCTGCGCGATATCTGCATCCGTACCGGATTCGAAGGTCAGAGTGATCTGCACGGTACCCGTGGAGTCACTGTTTGAGGACATGTACATCAGGTTATCGATACCGTTCATGTTCTGTTCGATAACCTGCGTCACCGTGTCCTGCACGGTTTTCGCATCAGCGCCAGGGTAAGTCGCGGAGATCGTCACTGCGGGCGGCGCAATCGTTGGATATTGCGCTACCGGCAGTTTGAGGATCGCGAGGCCCCCTGCCAACATGATGATAATGGCGATCACCCACGCAAATATAGGGCGATCGATAAAGAAATTAGGCATGTCTTAACGGCTCCTGTTTAAGTTAAGACTTAGACTGTTCAGACGGGTTAGCGCTTGCGGCTTGCTGTTCATTATCCGCGGTGACTTCCTGCGCTTTAACCTGCGCGCCAGGACGCACTTTTTGCAGCCCGGTAACAATCACGCGATCGCCCGATTTGAGTCCATCAGTGACTAACCACTTATCGCCAATCGCCTGGTTTGCGACGATCTGACGGGTTTCCACTTTGTCATCGGCGCCGACAACCAACGCACTGGCATCACCGCGTGGCGTACGGGTAACGCCCTGCTGGGGAACCAGCAATGCATCAGGATTGGTGCCTTCTTCCAGACGTGCGCGAACAAACATACCAGGCAGTAAGGTATGGTCCGGGTTAGGGAAGATTGCGCGTAACGTAATAGAACCGGTGGTTTGGTCGACGGTGACGTCAGAAAACTCAAGCGTACCGGATTGCGGATAGGTAATGCCGTCGCTGGTGACCAGCTCGACTTTCGCTTTGCCGTTCTCTTGCTTCAGTTTGCCGCTCGCCAGCTCCTGTTTCAGGCGCAGGAAGTCGTTGCTTGACTGCGTTACATCCACATAGATCGGGTCGAGTTGCTGTACTGTCGCGAGGGCGGTAGCCTGGCCGTTTTGTACCAGCGCGCCTTCCGTTACGGATGATTTACCGATACGGCCGTTAATCGGGGAGGTCACTTTGGTATACGCCAGATTAATGCGTGCGGTTTCAACGGCCGCTTTTGCCGCCACAACGGACGCATTCGCCTGTTGCGCATCTGCCAGCGCGCTATCGTAGTCTTGTTGGCTGATGTATTTCGTACCCAACAGTTTCTGATAACGTTTAACCGTTAACTGAGCGATATTTGCAGCCGCCTGCGCTTTAGCGAGATCGCCTTTGGCGCTTTCGTAAGCCGCCTGGTAAGTCGCAGGATCAATCTGATAGAGAGACACACCCGCTTCAATGTCGCCACCTTCCGTAAAGTTACGTTTCAGGATAATTCCGCTTACCTGAGGACGAACTTCCGCAATACGGTATGCATTGGTGCGACCCGGAAGTTCAGTAGTGATCTGTAGAGGTTCAGTTTTGAGCGTCACAACCCCAACTTCTGGCATCTGCTGACCACCTTGTTGGGCCTGTTTGTCGTCACATCCTGTTAGCGCTAAGCTGCCTGAGAGCATCAGAACGACCGCCAGAGGCGTAAACCCTCTGTTTTTGTTCATATGTAAACCTCGAGTGTCCGATTTCAAATTGATCAATGGTCAAAAGTCCACAAACCCATTGCTGCGTTTATATTATCGTCGTGCTATGGTACATACATCCACAAATGTATGTAAATCTAACGCCTGTAAATTCACCGACATATGGCACGAAAAACCAAACAACAAGCACAGGAAACTCGGCAACACATCCTGGATGTAGCTCTGCGTTTGTTCTCGCGACAAGGGGTATCATCCACTTCGCTCGCGGAGATTGCAAAAGCCGCTGGCGTCACACGCGGTGCAATCTATTGGCACTTCAAAAACAAGTCGGATTTATTCAGTGAAATCTGGGAGCTATCAGAATCCAATATTGGTGAGCTTGAGATTGAGTATCAGGCAAAATTCCCCGACGATCCACTATCAGTATTAAGAGAAATTTTAGTCCATCTTCTTGAAGCAACCGTGACGGAAGAGCGCCGACGTTTATTGATGGAAATTATATTCCACAAATGCGAATTCGTGGGTGAAATGGCGGTAGTGCAACAGGCGCAGCGAAGCATCTGCGTGGAAAGCTATGATCGCATTGAACAAACGCTAACACATTGTATTAAAGCAAAAATGCTCCCGGGAAACCTGATGACGCGCCGTGCGGCAATATTAATGCGCGGCTATATTTCCGGCATCATGGAAAACTGGCTCTTTGCGCCGCAATCCTTTGATCTGAAAAAAGAAGCGCGAGATTACGTCGCCATCTTGTTGGAAATGTATCTGCTTTGCCCGACGCTGAGAGCGGCGCCTGTCCTCGAAAGCCCCTGATATCATTCCAGGAATTATCCTGGACATTTTCCGTTCCGCTATTCTGTCCGTCACCGCCGTGATATTCTTGCGGCTTGACTATTTCCGGTCATTCTTCCGGTTCAGAAACCTTCACTCCCATGACTATGTTGCAGCTCTATAAACGTTCATCGCATCTTGTTTTTATCTCAATCATTTTCTTTGTGTTATTGCTGTGCGGTCAGTCGTCGGCGTTTGCCCGTGCGCAAACGAATAGCGATCTGCCGTCGAAAGCGGACGTGCAAAGCCAGCTGGATGCGCTGGGTAAACAGAAAGACCTCTCGGCGCTGGATAAACTGGTCCAGCAGGATCTCATCGATACGCTCGCCACGCTTGATAAAATCGATCGGGTAAAAGAGGAGACCACGCAATTACGTCAGAAAGTCGCGCAGGCGCCGGAAAAAATGCGTCAGGCGACGGACGCGCTGAATGCCCTCAGCGATGTGGATAATGACGACGAAACGCGAAAAACGTTGAGCACACTTTCGCTGCGCCAGCTGGAACTTCGGGTTGCGCAGGTGCTGGACGATTTGCAGAACTCGCAAAACGATCTGGCGACTTACAATAGTCAGCTGGTTTCGCTCCAGACGCAGCCTGAGCGTGTACAAAACGCGATGTATACCGCGTCGCAGCAAATGCAGCAAATCCGTAATCGACTGGACGGCACCAGTGTCGGGGACGGCGCATTGCGCCCGAGTCAACAGGCTCTGCTACAGGCGCAACAGGCGTTGCTTAACGCGCAAATCGATCAGCAGCGGAAAAGTCTGGAAGGCAATACGGTTTTGCAGGATACCCTGCAAAAGCAACGCGATTACGTCACGGCGAACACCAATCGACTGGAACACCAGCTCCAGCTTTTGCAGGAAGCGGTCAACAGCAAACGTCTGACGCTAACCGAGAAGACGGCGCAGGAGGCGATCTCGCCGGATGAAACGGCGCGTATTCAGGCTAACCCTCTTGTGAAGCAGGAGCTGGATGTCAATCATCAACTGAGCCAGCGCCTGATCACGGCAACCGAAAACGGCAACGCGCTCATGCAGCAGAACATCAAAGTCAAAAACTGGCTTGATCGCGCGCTGCAATCAGAGCGCAATATCAAAGAGCAGATTGCGGTGCTGAGAGGCAGTTTGCTGTTGTCGCGTATCTTGTATCAGCAGCAGCAAACGCTGCCGTCGGCAGATGAACTTGTCGATATGACCAACCGGATTGCGGATTTGCGTCTGGAGCAGTTTGAAGTTAACCAGCAGCGTGACGCTTTGTTCCAGAACGATGCCTTTGTGGCCAAACTGGAAGAAGGGCACACTGACGAGGTTAATGACGAAGTGCATGATGCGCTGCTGCAAGTGGTTGATATGCGCAGGGAATTGCTGGATCAGTTGAATAAGCAGCTGGGCAATCAGCTGATGATGGCCATTAATCTGCAAATCAATCAACAGCAGCTGATGAGCGTCTCGAAAAACCTTAAAGAGATCCTGACTCAGCAAATCTTTTGGGTTAACAGTAACCGCCCGATGGACTGGGACTGGATTAAAGCCTTCCCGCAAACGCTGAAAGATCAGTTCAGGTCGATGAAAATTACGGTGAACTGGGAAAAGGCCTGGCCTGCGGTATTCATCGCATTCCTCGCGGGGCTGCCTTTGCTGCTGATCGCCGGGGTGATTCGCTGGCGACTGAAATGGCTTAAAGCGTACCAGGAGAAGCTGGCGGCCGCGGTGGGATCATTGCGTAACGACAGCCAGCTCAATACGCCGAAAGCGATTTTCATCGATCTGATTCGCGCCTTGCCGGTTTGTCTGATAATCCTTGCGGTGGGGCTGATCCTCCTCACCATGCAGTTGAATATTAGCGACCTGTTATGGGCGTTCAGTAAAAAGCTGGCGTTGTTCTGGCTGGTATTCGGTCTGTGCTGGAAGGTGCTGGAGAAAGAGGGCGTTGCCATTCGGCACTTCGGCATGCCGGCGAAATTGACCAGCCACTGGCGCCGCCAGATTGTGCGCATCAGTCTGGCGCTACTGCCGCTGCATTTCTGGTCGGTGGTCGCTGAACTTTCTCCGCTGCACCTGATGGATGATGTGCTGGGGCAGGTGGTGATTTTCCTCAACCTTCTGCTTATTACTTTGCTGGTGTGGCCAATGTGCAGCGATAGCTGGCGTGATAAGGAGTCGCATGGTTTACGTCTGATCACGATTACCGTGCTCTCCATCATTCCCGTCGCGTTGATGGTGTTGACCGCGACGGGCTATTTCTATACCACGCTACGCCTGTCCGGGCGCTGGATTGAAACCGTCTATCTGGTGATTATCTGGAACCTGCTGTATCAGACCGTGTTACGCGGCCTGAGCGTCGCGGCGCGTCGTATTGCCTGGCGCCGTGCGCTGGCGCGTCGTCAGAATCTGGTGAAAGAGGGGGCGGAAGGCGCGGAGCCGCAGGAAGAACCGACTATTGCGCTGGAACAGGTTAACCAGCAAACGCTGCGCATCACCATGCTGCTGATGATTGCCCTGTTCGGGGTGATGTTCTGGGCGATTTGGTCCGATCTGATCACCGTGTTCAGCTATCTCGACAGCATCACGCTCTGGCACTACAACGGCACAGAAGCGGGCGCTGCGGTGGTTAAAAACGTTACGATGGGCAGCCTGCTGTTTGCCATTATTGTGTCAATGGTGGCCTGGGCGCTAATCCGTAACTTACCTGGCCTGCTGGAAGTTCTGGTACTTTCCAGACTGAAAATGCGCCAGGGGGCTTCGTATGCGATCACCACGATCCTCAACTACATCATCATTGCCGTTGGCGCGATGACGGTATTCGGATCGCTTGGCGTATCGTGGGACAAACTACAGTGGCTGGCGGCGGCGTTATCGGTCGGTCTTGGTTTCGGCTTGCAGGAGATTTTCGGTAACTTCGTCTCTGGCATTATTATCCTGTTTGAACGCCCGGTACGCATTGGCGATACGGTGACTATCGGCACCTTCTCCGGGACGGTCAGCAAGATCCGTATTCGTGCGACCACCATTACCGACTTCGATCGTAAAGAGGTGATCATTCCGAACAAAGCCTTCGTGACCGAGCGATTGATCAACTGGTCGCTGTCCGACACCACCACCCGGCTGGTGATCCGCCTTGGTGTCGCCTATGGCTCGGATCTGGACAAAGTGAAAAAAGTGCTGTTGCAGGCGGCGACGGAGCACCCGAAAGTGATGCGTGAGCCAGAACCTGCGGTGTTCTTTACCACGTTTGGCGCCAGTACGCTCGATCATGAACTGCGTCTGTACGTGCGTGAACTGCGCGATCGCAGCCATACGGTGGATGAGCTGAACCGGACCATCGATCGTTTGTGTCGTGAAAATAACATCGACATCGCTTTTAACCAGCTTGAAGTGCATCTGCGCAATGAGAAAGGTGACGAAGTGACGGAAGTTAAACGCGAAATCAAAGGCGACGATCCGACGCCGTCGGTGGGCTAAGTTCTGTTCAGGGCGGCCTGGCCGCCCTGAGTGCCTCTAATGGGAGAGCGCAGACAGCTCTTCTGGCGAGAGTCCGGTTAGGTGGGTGATCAGATCGGGGGCCAGACCGCTGTTGAGCATTTTGAGAGCGATGCTGCGCGCTTCGGCCTGACGACCTTCTTCTAAGCCCTTTTGCCGTCCTTGCTGCATTCCCTGTTGCATTCCTTTTTGCAGTCCGTCTGCTCTGCCTTTCTCTTCCAGCCATTCGGCAATGCTCATCAGTTGCTCCTTATACTGGGGGGCGCTGCTGGCCAGTTTGCGGATCAACGCGCCGGGGTCCGTGGTATTCCCAACTTGCAACATATAGTGTATCAGCACGCTGATTTGGCTACGGGTCAGGTGTTCCTGCGTTAATAGCGTGATTAATTGATCCTGTAATTCGGCCAGATCGCGTCGACGTATATGCTTTTGCAGTAACTCCAGCATCGCCATTCGCCGATGCCGCATGATCTGATTATCCGGCATTACGGTCAGGTCTACCAGCGCAAATTCATTGCTGTAAAGGCTATTGGCAAGCGCGGGCTCACAAAACATATTCTGCCAGTTCAGGCTGTAGGGCCACGGACTAATTGATCCGTGGTAGAACAGTAAGGGAACCACTAACGGCAGCGTGTCGTGCCCGGCATCAAGATGCCGCTGCATGGCGGCGATGGCATAACGCATCAGGCGAAACGCCATGAATTTATCGGGTTTGCTTTGATGCTCAATCAGCGCATAAACGTAGCCTGGTCCATGCGTAGTTTGCAGGGAGTAGAGGATGTCTGAATAGCTGGCCCGTAAGTTGTCTTCGACAAAACTTCCTGACTCCAGCGTCAGGGAATCCAGATTGCAGATGCGAAGAAAGGTGTCAGGTAAATGGATCTGTAAAAAATCCCGCGCGATCGCTTTTTGCGTCAGCAGTTGCCGAAATACCGCATCATGCGGCGTGGTTGAAAGTCGTTCCATGAACTGTCCGTCGTCATTGTGTCCCGACGCAGACTCTGACATTGACGGTGAGGACGCACCAGCTCCCTTTTAATCGCTTTGCGAGGCGTCTTCCGCGTTTTTTAGTTTGTTTTCATAATCACGCTTCACAATTTCCAGCGCGCGTAGCACGGTTTGCGCGGGCAGCTGATTCTCTTCAAGCAGGACGATCAGATCGACGGCCAGTTTGACGTCGTCCGGGGCATTCTCAAGCGACATATTTTCTCCAGTGGTTAACGGGTCAGGCGCGCCAGTACGCGCTCTATTTTTTCCAGCGCATGGCGACAGCGCGCCAGACGGCCTTCAAACGCCTCGATTTCCCGGTGCAGCGCCTGCTGCTCGGTGAAGCCGGTGACCTGTGCCAGACGGGCTTTACGCTCCTCGGTCATTTCCAGCAGACGACGCTCAAACTCCTGATGTTTTACGCGTTTACGTTGCCAGCGCGCCAGCCCCGGGGAGGCGCTGTCCCACTCCCTGAGCGACCAGGTCGCGGTTTCCCGTGTTATCGCCTCAATCTGTGAAACCAGGCGTTCCGCCAGCCAGGCAATCTGCGGCAACGTCTGTTGTTCAACCGCATGGCGCAACGCGTCAAGGTTGGTTCCGGCTTCATCCAGATACGCCTTCAATAGCGTGCTGCGGGTGCGAAAAAGATGCCTGTCAAAGCGTGCGCTGAGCGTCGCATGCTGTGCCAGCGGCGCGCTCTGCTGGCGCAGACTGGCGAGCTGGCTTTCCAGCCTGTGTAACAGCATGGCGGTTTTCAATGTAACACTCCGATGAAAATGATAACTGTTATGCTACAGTAGCAGCCTTGTGTGCTACGTACTGTCATTATGAAACGTACTATTTTAATCATCATTGGCTGGCTGGCGGTAGTGTTAGGGACGCTGGGCGTCGTGTTGCCGCTATTGCCTACTACGCCGTTTATTTTACTGGCGGCCTGGTGTTTTGCCCGTTCGTCGCCGCGCTTTCATGACTGGCTGCTTTACCGCTCCTGGTTTGGCGGCTATTTGCGTCACTGGCAAAAGCATCGCGCGATGCCGCCGGGGGCGAAACCGCGCGCTATTGCGTTGATATTGATTACATTCGGTATCTCGCTTTGGCTGGTGCATATGATGTGGGTACGAATACTGCTGCTGGCGATCCTGGCCTGCCTGTTGATTTTTATGTGGCGGATACCGGTGATTGATGAAAAGCAACAAAAGCACTGAAGCGCAATAATCGCTGTTGCAATTGTCTTACGCAGCCAGTAAATTCGACCGTTTTCGAGCACAGGCGCAGACGGTTAAAGGTTAAACAATCGTTACTTTGACCCCCTTAATTCGCGCCGTGAGTAACACCGTAATAGCAGGCATATATCCATGACCGCGACTGCACAGCAGCTTGAGTTTCTCAAAAATAGCATTAAAAGCATTCTCGACTACCCGAAACCGGGCATTCTTTTCCGTGATGTCACCAGCTTGCTGGAAGACCCGAAAGCCTATGCGCTCAGCATTGAATTGCTGGTTGAACGATACAAAAATGCAGGCATCACCAAAGTTGTCGGCACCGAAGCGCGTGGCTTCCTGTTTGGCGCGCCGGTCGCGCTGGGCCTGGGCGTCGGGTTTGTTCCGGTGCGTAAACCGCGCAAACTGCCGCGTGAAACGATCGCTGAAAGCTATGAGCTGGAGTACGGCACCGATCAGCTGGAAATCCACGTTGATGCCATCAAACCGGGCGATAAAGTGCTGGTGGTGGACGATCTCCTGGCGACCGGCGGCACAATTGAAGCGACTGTGAAGCTGATCCGTCGTCTGGGTGGGGAAGTGACCGATGCCGCTTTCATCATCAATCTGTTCGATCTGGGTGGTGAGCAGCGTCTGGCAAAACAGGGGATTACCTGTTATAGCCTGGTTCCCTTCCCGGGGCACTGATTCAGGCTATCTTATTCGCCACTTTGGTTCCGGCCAGTGCCCGACAAAACGCATTTGCGTTTTGAACGCCGCTTGCGGCGGCTCAAAAGGGTGAGCGTCGCGAATAAAGCCTCACAACCTCGCTGTATTTGCGAGGTTGTGTTAGCATTCCCCTCATGAATCCACCTTCCAGCGTTTCAGAGCCAGCCAATGAGTTATCAGGTCTTAGCCCGAAAATGGCGCCCACAAACCTTTGCTGACGTCGTCGGCCAGGAACATGTGCTGACCGCACTGGCGAACGGCTTGTCGTTAGGGCGTATTCATCACGCATATCTTTTTTCCGGCACCCGTGGCGTCGGTAAAACCTCCATCGCCCGTTTGTTGGCGAAGGGACTAAACTGTGAAACCGGCATCACCGCCACGCCGTGCGGCGTATGTGACAACTGCCGGGAAATCGAGCAGGGGCGTTTTGTCGATCTGATTGAGATCGACGCCGCGTCGCGCACCAAAGTGGAAGATACTCGCGACCTGCTGGACAACGTCCAGTACGCACCCGCGCGCGGCCGCTTTAAGGTCTATCTGATCGACGAAGTGCATATGCTCTCGCGGCACAGCTTCAACGCGTTGCTTAAAACGCTCGAAGAACCGCCCGCGCACGTCAAGTTTCTGCTGGCGACCACCGATCCGCAGAAGCTGCCGGTGACGATTTTGTCGCGCTGCCTGCAATTCCATCTCAAGGCGCTGGATGTCGAACAAATTCGCCATCAGCTTGAGCATATCCTTAACGAAGAACATATCGCGCATGAGCCGCGCGCGCTGCAACTGCTCTCCCGCGCAGCGGACGGCAGCCTGCGCGATGCGCTCAGCCTGACCGACCAGGCGATCGCCAGCGGTGACGGGCAGGTCTCCACCCAGGCGGTGAGCGCGATGCTCGGCACGCTGGATGATGACCAGGCGCTTTCGCTGGTCGAGGCGGTGGTTGCCGCCAATGGCGAGCGCGTGATGTCGCTGGTGAACGATGCCGCCGCGCGCGGTATTGAGTGGGAAGCGCTGCTGGTCGAAATGCTGGGGCTGTTGCACCGCATTGCGATGGTGCAGCTGTCGCCTGCCGCGCTGGGTAACGATATGGCGGCGATTGAGCAGCGCATGCGTGAACTGGCGCGAACCGTGCCGCCAGCGGACATACAGCTTTATTACCAGACGCTGTTGATTGGCCGCAAAGAATTGCCTTACGCGCCGGACAGACGGATGGGCGTTGAAATGACGCTATTACGCGCGCTGGCATTCCACCCACGTATGCCGCTGCCGGAACCGGAAAGGCCGCAGCAATCTTTTGCGCCGGTCGCGCCAACGGCGGTGATGACGCCGACGCAGGTGCCTTCGCAACAGTCCGCTCCGGTACGCCAGGAGGTGCCGTTGCCAGATGCCACCAGCCAGGTGCTGGCGGCGCGCAACCAGCTTCAGCGTGCTCAGGGAGCAACCAAAACAAAAAAGAGTGAACCGGCAGCCGCTTCCCGCGCGCGGCCGGTAAATAACGCTGCGCTGGAAAGATTAGCCTCTGTCTCTGAACGCGTTCAGGCGCGTCCGGCGCCGTCTGCGCTGGAACAGACGCCGACGAAGAAAGAAGCCTACCGCTGGAAGGCGACCAATCCGGTGGTGGAAGTAAAAGAGGTTGTGGCCACGCCGAAAGCGCTGAAAAAGGCGCTGGAGCATGAAAAAACACCGGAACTGGCGACCAAACTGGCCACGGAAGCGACTGAACGCGATCCGTGGGCGGCACAAATTAGCCAGCTCTCCCTGCCGAAGCTGGTGGAACAGGTGGCGTTAAACGCCTGGAAAGAGGAGAACGGCAATACCATTTGCCTGCATCTGCGCTCCACGCAGCGACACCTTAACTCCACTGGCGCGCAGCAAAAGCTGGCAGAAGCATTGAGCGCCCTGACGGGAACGACGGTTGAACTGACCATCGTTGAAGATGATAATCCGGCGGTGCGAACGCCGCTGGAGTGGCGTCAGGCGATTTATGAAGAGAAACTTGCGCAGGCGCGTGAGTCGATTATCGCGGATAACAACATTCAGACGCTGCGTCGATTCTTTGACGCGGATCTGGATGAAGAGAGTATTCGCCCCATTTGATCGTAAGCCCGGCTTGCGATTGTAAACCATCAAGAGAGAGAGCTTATGTTTGGAAAAGGCGGTCTGGGCAACCTGATGAAGCAAGCCCAGCAGATGCAAGAAAAAATGCAGCAGATGCAGGAAGAAATCGCCAAACTGGAAGTCACCGGCGAGTCTGGCGCAGGTCTGGTGAAAGTGACCATTAACGGTGCGCACAACTGCCGCCGCGTGGAAATCGACCCAAGCCTGCTGGAAGATGACAAAGAGATGCTGGAAGATCTGGTCGCTGCGGCGTTCAACGATGCGGCGCGTCGCATTGAAGAGACCCAGAAAGAGAAGATGGCGTCTGTCTCCTCCGGTATGCAACTGCCGCCTGGCTTTAAGATGCCGTTCTGATGCAAACCAGCCCGCTGTTAACTCAGCTTATGGAAGCACTGCGCTGTCTGCCGGGCGTTGGCCCGAAGTCAGCGCAGCGCATGGCGTTTACGCTGCTTCAGCGTGACCGCAGCGGCGGGATGCGTCTGGCGCAAGCGCTCACCCGGGCGATGTCGGAAATCGGCCACTGTGCCGATTGCCGCACCTTCACTGAGCAGGACGTGTGCAATATCTGTTCGAATCCGCGTCGTCAGGAAAACGGTCAAATCTGCGTGGTGGAGAGTCCGGCGGACATCTACGCCATCGAACAGACCGGGCAATTCTCTGGCCGCTACTTCGTACTGATGGGGCATCTGTCGCCGCTCGATGGTATCGGGCCGGACGATATCGGTCTCGATCGTCTGGAGCAGCGTCTGGCGTCAGAACAGCTCAGCGAAGTGATCCTCGCGACCAACCCGACGGTCGAAGGGGAGGCTACCGCGAACTATATTGCCGAACTTTGCGCGCAATATGGCGTTGAAGCCAGCCGTATCGCCCACGGCGTACCGGTGGGCGGAGAACTGGAAATGGTCGACGGCACCACGCTGTCCCACTCGCTTGCCGGGCGTCATAAGATTCGTTTTTAATCAATCGGGAGAACATTCGCGTTCTCCCGCTTGAAAACTCATTTCCCGTCCCCATTTCTCCCTCAACGCATTTTGACCTTGTAAATGGCATTGTTGAGGTATTTATCCAATGAAAGGACAAGAAACTCGTGGTTTTCAGTCAGAAGTAAAACAGCTTCTGCACCTGATGATCCATTCTCTGTACTCCAATAAAGAAATTTTCCTGCGTGAGCTTATCTCTAACGCCTCAGATGCGGCGGACAAGCTGCGTTTTCGCGCGCTGTCGAACCCGGATCTGTATGAAGGCGACGGCGAGCTGCGCGTGCGTGTCTCCTTCGATAAAGATAAGCGTACGCTGACCATCGCCGATAATGGCGTGGGGATGAACCGTGATGACGTTATCGATCATCTGGGGACCATTGCGAAATCCGGCACTAAATCTTTCCTTGAATCCATGGGTTCCGATCAGGCGAAAGACAGCCAGTTGATCGGCCAGTTCGGGGTCGGCTTCTACTCTGCGTTTATCGTTGCGGATAAAGTGACCGTGCGTACCCGCGCGGCGGGCGATAAGCCGGAAAACGGCGTGTTCTGGGAATCAGCGGGCGAAGGTGAGTACACCGTTGCGGATATCACTAAAGACGATCGCGGTACGGAAATCACCCTGCACCTGCGTGAAGGCGAAGACGAGTTCCTTGATGACTGGCGCGTACGCTCCATCATCAGCAAATATTCCGACCATATCGCACTGCCGGTAGAGATTGAAAAACAGGAAGAAAAAGACGGTGAAACGATCGTCTCCTGGGAGAAAATCAATAAGGCGCAGGCGCTGTGGACGCGTAATAAGTCAGAAATCAAAGACGACGAGTACAACGAGTTCTACAAGCACATTGCTCACGACTTCACCGACCCGCTGACCTGGAGCCACAACCGCGTGGAAGGTAAGCAGGAGTACACCAGCCTGCTGTACATCCCGTCTCAGGCGCCGTGGGATATGTGGAACCGCGATCATAAACATGGGCTGAAACTGTACGTACAGCGCGTCTTTATCATGGACGACGCCGAGCAGTTTATGCCGAACTACCTGCGCTTCGTGCGTGGTCTGATTGATTCCAACGATCTGCCGCTGAACGTTTCCCGCGAAATCCTTCAGGACAGCACAGTTACCCGCAACCTGCGCAGCGCGTTGACCAAACGTGTTCTGCAAATGCTGGAAAAACTGGCGAAAGACGATGCGGAAAAATACCAGACCTTCTGGAAACAGTTTGGTCTGGTGCTGAAAGAAGGCCCGGCGGAAGATCATGCCAACCAGGAAGCCATCGCGAAACTGATGCGCTTTGCCTCAACGCATACGGACTCTTCCGCACAAACCGTCTCTCTGGAAGATTATATCTCCCGCATGAAAGAAGGGCAGGAGAAGATCTACTACATCACGGCAGACAGCTACGCGGCGGCGAAGAGCAGCCCGCACCTGGAGCTGCTGCGTAAGAAAGGCATCGAAGTGCTGCTGCTTTCCGATCGCATTGATGAGTGGATGATGAATTACCTGACCGAGTTCGACGGTAAGGTGTTCCAGTCCGTATCTAAAGTTGACGAATCGCTGGAAAAACTGGCGGATGAAGTCGATGAAAGCGCAAAAGAAGCGGAAAAAGCGCTGACGCCGTTCGTTGAGCGCGTGAAAACCCTGCTGGGCGATCGTGTGAAAGAGGTGCGTCTGACGCATCGTCTGACCGATACTCCGGCCATTGTCACCACCGACGCTGATGAGATGAGTACCCAGATGGCGAAGCTGTTTGCCGCTGCCGGTCAGGCCGTGCCGGAAGTGAAATACATCTTTGAACTCAACCCGGATCACGTACTGGTGAAACGCACGGCGGATACCCAGGACGAAGCGCAGTTTAACGAATGGGTAGAGCTGCTGTTGGATCAGGCGCTGTTTGCCGAACGCGGTACGCTGGAAGATCCGAACCAGTTTATCCGTCGTATGAACCAGTTGCTGGTGTCTTAATCGGCACCGCGTCATGCCGGATGGCGCTAATGCTTATCCGGCCTACGAGCAGGTTGCTTATGTAGGCCCGATAAGCGCAGCGCCATTGGGCATTTTTTATTTTATCCTCTCTTTTTCTTCATTTTCCCGCCGTTAACCGTTTCAGCGCAGGGCGCCTTCCTTGAGCGAATTGCGTGATGGTGGTATCGTTTAGCGCTTTTTTAAAAAATATCGACAACCTTTAAGGGGATTTTCGTAATGCGTATCATTCTGCTTGGCGCTCCGGGCGCGGGTAAAGGAACTCAGGCTCAGTTCATCATGGAGAAATATGGTATTGTGCAAATCTCCACTGGCGACATGCTGCGTGCCGCCGTGAAATCTGGCTCCGAGCTGGGTAAACAAGCGAAAGACATCATGGACGCCGGCAAGCTGGTGACCGATGAGCTGGTGATTGCGCTGGTAAAAGAGCGTATCGCGCAGGACGATTGCCGCAACGGTTTCCTGCTGGACGGCTTCCCGCGTACAATTCCGCAGGCTGACGCCATGAAAGAAGCGGGCATTGCGGTTGACTATGTTCTCGAATTCGACGTACCGGACGAGCTGATCGTTGACCGCATCGTGGGCCGCCGCGTGCACGCGGCGTCTGGCCGTGTTTATCACATCAAATTCAATCCGCCGAAAGTGGAAGGCAAGGACGATGTGACCGGCGAAGAGCTGACCACCCGTAAAGACGATCAGGAAGAGACCGTTCGTAAGCGTCTGGTGGAATACCATCAGATGACTGCGCCGCTGATTGGTTACTACCAGAAAGAAGCGGAAGCGGGTAACACTAAATACGCGAAAGTGGACGGTACTCAGGCCGTTGCCGATGTGCGTGCCGACCTTGAAAAAATCCTCGGTTAATCCGTAAATTGCCCGATGGCGCTGCGCTTATCGGGCCTACGGCCTACGATTTTCTTGTAGGCCTGATAAGCGTAGCGCCATCAGGCAAATTCTCATCTTACCTCTCACAGCAATTAGTTCTTCTTCCTCGCTTTTCCGCTACAATTATCAACAATTTGAATCAATAAGAGGCGGTAATGCGTCAGACGAAAACCGGTATCCTGCTGGCTAACCTCGGCACTCCCGATGCCCCAACTCCTGAAGCGGTTAAACGCTATCTGAAGCAATTTTTAAGCGATGAGCGCGTGGTGGATACTTCCCGCCTGCTGTGGTGGCCGCTTTTACGTGGTGTGATTTTGCCGCTGCGCGCGCCGCGTGTCGCAAAACTGTACCAGTCTATCTGGCAGGAAGGCGGATCGCCGTTGCTGGTTTACAGCAGGGAGCAACAGCAGGCGCTGGCAGAGCGTCTCCCGGATACGCCCGTTGCGCTGGGGATGAGCTACGGTTCGCCGTCGCTGGAAAGCGCGGTGGATGAACTGCTGGCGAACCACGTCGATCACATCGTGGTGCTGCCGCTCTACCCACAATACTCCTGTTCGACGGTGGCGGCCGTCTGGGACGAACTGGCGCGTATTCTGGCGCGTAAACGCAGTATTCCAGGCGTCTCGTTTATTCGTGACTACGCTGATGACAATAGCTATATCACCGCCCTGGCAAATAGCGCCCGTGCCTCGTTTGCCCAACATGGCGAGCCGGACTTGCTGCTGCTCTCGTATCACGGCATCCCGCAGCGTTACGCTGATGAAGGCGACGACTATCCGCAACGCTGTCGCGATACTACCCGTGAACTGGTCTCCGCGCTTGGTCTGGCGCCAGAAAAAGTGATGATGACCTTCCAGTCGCGCTTTGGCCGCGAGCCGTGGCTGACGCCGTATACTGACGAAACGCTGAAAATGCTGGGCGAAAAAGGCACCGGGCATATTCAGGTGATGTGTCCGGGTTTTGCGGCGGATTGTCTGGAAACGCTGGAGGAGATCGCGTTGCAAAACCGGGAAATCTTCCTTGAGGCGGGCGGTAAAAAATACGAATACATTCCGGCGCTCAATGCCGCGCCGGAACACATCGATATGATGCTGAAGCTGACCGCACCGTACCTCTGAGGCTATTTTAACTGCGCCATAAAGAAACGCGCGCCATCCTGTAGCGCATCGTCAGCGGTTTTCATCATGCGTGAATAGTGCAGGAAGGCGTGCAGCGTGCCGGGGTACATCCGGTACTCACTGGGCTGATTATGCGCCTGGAGCGTCTGGTGCAGCAGACGGCTGTCATCAAGTAACGGATCGAACTCCGCGCCGGCAATAAAGCAGGGCGGCACATTGCGGGTCAGATCGTTATTGAACAGGCAATACCAGGGGGATTCGCGATCCTGCTCGTCACGCAGATAGGCGTTTTCATACCTCTCCAGATCCTGACGGGTTAAGCCGTCCCATTCTCCGCCAAACAAACGGCGACTGGGCGAATCCTGTAACCCGTAGAGACCATACCACAGCAGCGTGGCGACCACGCTCCCGCATACAATCTGCTTATCGCGCAGCCACAGCGCGCTGGCGAGCGCCAGCATAGCGCCTGCGGAATCCCCGGCAAAACCGATTTGCGCCATGTTCAATGCGTATTCATCGGCGCGTTGATGAAAGAACCGACATGCCGCGACGGTCTCCTCAATCGCCTGTGGGAAACGCGCCTCGGGAGAGAGCGTATAGTCGATGCCGACGACCGTACACCGCGTATAGCTCGCCAGCAGCCGCATAATGCGGTCATGGGTATCCAGATTGCCGAGAATAAATCCGCCGCCGTGCAGATAAAACAGCGTTGCTCTGCTGTTGTGCTGTGGATAATACAGACGCGTGGCGACCTCGCCGTAGGATGTGGGAACCGCCGCCGCCCGCGTTGCCATCTGCGGCGCTCCGGCGTTCCAGAACCGGCGCTCGCGGGTGTAGTGCTGGCGCTGCGCCGCAATGTCATCCGCAGGCCACGGCGGCAGCTCCGCCTGATGAACGTTGATGACGGCCCTCATCTGCGCAGAAATAAGATCGAGAACGGGAATTTTGTTTTCTGGCTTCATAACGCGCTCCTTGTGAAATGCCTCCATTGTAGAAAGCGATCGCCAATAAACTGCGATCTCACCGTCCGATATTGAAACTCCGCGCCTCGTCGCGCGGGCAGGGGGGAATGTGCTACCATGCACCGCTCAGTTATCCACCTGTAAACACAATCATGAAATTTCCCGGTAAACGTAAATCCAAACACTATTTCCCCGTTAATGCCCGTGACCCGCTGTTGCAACAAATTCAGGCTGAAAATGAAACCAGCGCGTCATGGGTGGTTGGTATCGATCAGACGCTGGTGGATATTGAAGCGAAAGTCGATGATGACTTTGTGACACGTTATGGATTGAGCGCCGGGCATTCTCTGGTGATTGAGGATGATGTCGCAGAAGCGTTGTATCAGGAGCTGGTGCGTGAAAACCTGATCACCCACCAGTTTGCCGGTGGCACCATTGGTAACACCATGCACAACTACTCGGTGCTGGCGGACGATCGCTCCGTTCTGCTGGGCGTGATGTGCAGCAACATTGAGATTGGCAGCTACGCCTATCGCTATTTATGTAACACATCGAGCCGTACCGACCTCAACCACCTGCAAGGGGTTGATGGCCCCATTGGCCGCTGCTTTACGCTGATTGGCGAATCCGGCGAGCGTACCTTCGCCATCAGTCCCGGCCACATGAACCAGCTTCGGGCGGAGAGCATCCCGGAATCGGTGATTGCGGGTGCATCTGCGCTGGTGCTGACCTCCTATCTGGTGCGCTGTAAACCGGGCGAGCCGATGCCGGAAGCGACCATGAAAGCCATTGAGTACGCGAAAAAGCATAATGTGCCGGTGGTGCTGACCCTGGGGACGAAGTTTGTTATCGCCGATAGTCCGCAGTGGTGGCAGGCGTTCCTCAAAGAGCATGTCTCCATTCTGGCGATGAATGAAGAAGAGGCGGAAGCGTTAACCGGCGAGAACGATCCGCTGCTGGCGTCTGATAAGGCGCTGGACTGGGTGGATTTGGTGCTGTGTACCGCCGGGCCGATTGGGTTGTATATGGCGGGCTTTACCGAAGATGAAGCGAAACGCAAAACCCAGCACCCGCTGCTGCCGGGGGCGATTGCCGAGTTTAATCAGTATGAGTTCAGCCGTGCGATGCGGCATAAAGATTGTCTCCATCCGCTGCGGGTCTACTCGCACATCGCCCCGTACATGGGCGGGCCGGAAAAAATCATGAACACCAATGGCGCGGGAGACGGCGCGCTGGCGGCGCTGTTACATGATATTACCGCCAATAATTATCACCGCACCAATGTGCCTAACTCCAGCAAGCATAAATTCACCTGGCTGACCTATTCGTCTTTGGCGCAGGTGTGTAAGTATGCGAACCGTGTGAGTTATCAGGTATTGAACCAGCATTCCCCGCGGTTGACGCGCGGTCTGCCGGAACGGGAAGACAGCCTCGAAGAGTCTTACTGGGATCGCTGAGTTATTGCCCGATGGCGCTGCGCTTATCGGGCCTACAAGAAAATCGTAGGCCGGATAAGGTGATTACACCGCCATTCGGCATCACACCGTTTAACCCGTCACCACTTCGCCTGCGGGCGGGGTTTCCAGTAGCTCCAGCATGGTGCGGGCAATTTCACGCTCGCCCATCACCACCTGATTCGCCCCGCGCTCGGTGATGTATTCCACCTCATCGTCATAATGCGCGCGTGCGATAATCTCAATGTGCGGGCATTTCTCGCGGGCGGAGGCCACGATTTCACCGGCTTCGTAACCGTTTGGAATGGTCAGCAACAGCCAGCGAGCGCAGTCCAGATGCGCCAGATTCATGATCTCTTCGTTAGCGGCATTCCCCAGTACGGCGCGAATACCGCGTTCACGCAGCTCATCCACGCGGGTACGTGAGGTTTCAATGACCACCAGCGGAATGCCTGCCGCCATCAGTTTTTCGCCCAGCAGACTACCGACGCGGCCAAAACCGACCAGCAGCGCGTGGTTGCAGATATCCACCGGAATTTGCTTCTCTTCTTCGATCGCTTCTTCCAGCGTCTGCTCTTCCAGCGTTTCCGTTTTGGCGAGGTATTTCTCTAACAACGCAAACAGCACCGGGTTGAGCATAATCGACAGAATCGCGCCCGCCAGCACCAGGTTCTGCCCTGCCTGCGGCAGCAGATCCAACGCCATGCCCAGACCTGCCAGAATAAAGGCAAATTCACCAATCTGCGCCAGGCTGGCGGCGATGGTCAGCGCGGTGCGCGGCGAGTGCCCGAACAGGCGAACCAGGAAGAAAGCGGCAACCGATTTACCGAAGATAATAATGGCCAGCGTAGCCAGTACCGCCATCGGCTGTTGAATCAGGATTAACGGGTCAAACAGCATCCCGACGGAGACAAAGAACAGGACCGCAAAGGCGTCGCGAAGCGGCAGCGTATCGTGCGCGGCGCGGTGGCTCAATTCTGATTCGTTTAACACCATCCCGGCAAAGAAAGCGCCCAGCGCAAAGGAGACATCGAACAGTTCGACGGCGCCAAAGGCGATGCCCAGCGCCAGCGCCAGCACGGAAAGGGTAAACAGTTCACGGGAGCCGGTAGCGGCGCTGCGCGCCATAATCCACGGCACCAGACGGCGCCCAACCAGCATCATAATGGCGATAAACGCCACCACTTTACCAATGGTGATGCCCATATCAACTGCCAGCGACGCGAAGCCGACATCGCCTTTTTCCAGCATTCCCGCCACGGCGGGCAGAAGAACCAGCGTCAGAACCATCACCAGATCTTCCACAATCAGCCAGCCGATGGCGATTTGCCCGCGCTGACTGTCAATAAGCTGTCTCTCTTCAAGCGCGCGCAGCAGCACCACGGTACTGGCGGTTGAAAGACATAACCCGAAGACGATACCGGTCATGAGCGACCAGCCCAACACCGCTGAAAGCGCCATACCCAGCAACGTCGCCACGGCTATCTGGGCGACCGCGCCGGGAATGGCGATGGCCTTTACCGCCATCAGATCCTTCAATGAAAAGTGCAACCCGACGCCGAACATCAGCAGGATTACGCCAAGCTCCGCCAGTTCAGGCGCAAGTTTGGTATCCGCGACAAAACCCGGAGTAAATGGCCCCGCAAGAACGCCCGCTAACAGATATCCCACCAGAGGAGAAATACGCAGTTTATTGGCAAGCATGCCGAGTATAAAAGCGAGCACGAGGCCGCCAACAATGGTGGTAATAAGCGGGGTGGCGTGATGCATTCCGTCTCCTTTGGTCGTTATGTTGATCCATTTTTGGTCGCCCTGGCGTCATCGCTCGCACAGCCTCACAAACGATGGCGCCAGAGAAACCAAAATTCCAGGTAATAGTTTATGACAATTTCGATGTTTATGTTTATGAATAATTGTTGAAATTTGATGAAAAGTGGAATTTAGAATAAAAAAGGCACGGATTGGAAAACTGGCGGGGTGTCTGTGAGCTAAAGGCTTACGGTGACTGGAAGAGAGTGCGACCAAAGTTTACCTTTGGCCGCAGGAAAATCAGGCTTTATGTCGGTTGTCAGGCAAGAATATGGTCAGTATCCCCAGAAGTGGCAGGAAAGCACATATTTTGTAGACCAAATCAATACTGGTGTGGTCGGCGAGCAGGCCTAATACCGCAGCGCCAAGGCCTCCCATACCGAACGCGAAACCGAAAAAGAGCCCAGAAACCATACCGATACGCCCCGGAAGCAGTTCCTGCGCATACACCAGGATGGCAGAAAAGGCCGATGCGAGGATAAAACCAATTATCACGGTTAAAATCCCCGTCCAGTGCAGGGTTGCATAGGGTAAAACGAGAGTAAACGGCGCTACACCCAGAATTGAGCCCCAAATAACATATTTTCGGCCTATTTTATCACCCAGAGGCCCGCCGATTACCGTTCCAGCCGCAACGGCAAACAGGAAGGCAAACAGATGAAACTGTGCGTTTTGTACCGATAATCCGAATTTTTGCATCAGATAAAAGGTGTAATAGCTGCTGATGCTCGCCATATAGAAGTATTTGGAGAAAATCAGGACTAACAGCACGCTGACGGCAAGTATCACTTTATTGCGCGGCAGCGGATTGACGATGGTCGCCTTCGGTTTTCCTTTACTTATCCGGTGTTGCGCGGCATACCAGCGGCTGATCTGCGCCAGCACAATAATGGCCAGCAACGCGGCTAATACAAACCAGGCCACATTACCTTTGCCATATGGCGCGATGATGACAGCAGCCAGTAGCGGCCCCAGCGAGCTGCCGAAGTTGCCGCCAACCTGGAAGATGGATTGCGCCAGCCCGTGGCGCCCGCCGGAGGCCATACGCGCCACGCGGGAAGATTCTGGATGAAATACCGAAGAACCGGTGCCGACCAGCGCCGCCGCCAGCAGCACAGCGCCAAAACTGCCCGCCAGCGCCAGCAGTACCAGACCGCTCAGCGTAAAGCACATCCCAATGGGGAGCGACCACGGCATGGGATATTTATCCGTCCAGTATCCGACGACCGGCTGGAGCAGGGAGGAGGCGAGCTGGAAGGTCAGGGTAATCATCCCTATCTGCATAAAGGTCAGGGAAAACTCTGATTGCAGCAGCGGGTAAATCGCTAAAATTAGCGACTGGATCATATCGTTCAACAAATGAGACAGGCTGATCGCGCCTAAGATGCCAAACGAGGTGCGTGCTTTAGTCGCCGCAGCAGAGGCGCCCGCTAACGGCTGGGTTGGTTCACTCATTGCCATAGAATGTCACTTCTGTTTTGTTTGCGATGTTGGGGATAATCGAATTTGTAATTATTACTCGACTAACATACCTGTGGACGGTGTTTGAAGGAAGTCTCAATTCTGAAAACATTTTCGACTATTATTTCAGATCATTGTAATTTCAGCGGTTGATATTGAGTCAGGGAGAGAAGCATGAAATTTTTGAAACGGGGTGTGGCGCTGGCATTGTTTGCCGCGTTTACGCTGGCAAGCCAGCCTGTTCAGGCTTATGAAAAAGATAAAACCTATAAAATCACCATCCTGCATACTAACGATCACCACGGCCATTTCTGGCGCAGCGAATACGGCGAGTACGGTTTATCGGCGCAAAAAACGCTGGTGGACGGCATTCGCAAAGAGGTTGCGGCTGAAGGCGGCAGCGTGCTTCTGCTTTCCGGCGGCGACATTAACACTGGCGTACCGGAATCCGACCTGCAAGACGCGGAACCTGACTTTCGTGGTATGAACCTGATTGGCTACGATGCGATGGCCGTCGGTAATCATGAGTTTGATAATCCGCTCAGCGTGCTGCGTCAGCAGGAAAAGTGGGCCAAATTCCCCTTCCTCTCCGCCAATATCTACCAAAAGAGTACCGGAGAACGCCTGTTCAAGCCCTGGGCTATTTTTAAACGCCAGGATCTGAAAATCGCCGTCCTCGGATTGACGACGGACGACACGGCGAAGATCGGTAACCCGGAATTCTTCACCGATATCGAGTTCCGTAAACCGGCCGAAGAGGCGAAGGTGGTGATTCAGGAACTGCAAGTGAATGAAAAGCCGGACATCATTATCGCTACTACCCACATGGGGCACTATGACAACGGCGATCACGGTTCGAACGCGCCGGGCGATGTTGAAATGGCGCGTAGTCTGCCAAAAGGCTCGCTGGCGATGATTGTGGGTGGTCACTCACAGGACCCGGTGTGCATGGCGTCCGAAAACAAAAAGCAGGTTGATTATGTGCCGGGTACGCCTTGCGCGCCGGATAAGCAGAACGGCATCTGGATTGTGCAGGCGCATGAGTGGGGAAAATACGTTGGCCGCGCGGACTTTGAGTTCCGTAACGGCGAGATGAAAATGGTCAACTATCAGCTCATTCCGGTAAACCTGAAGAAGAAAGTCACCTGGGATAACGGGAAAAGTGAGCGCGTACTTTACACCCCGGAAATTTCAGAAAATCAGCAAATGCTCTCGCTTCTGACGCCATTCCAGAACAAAGGTAAAGCGCAGCTGGACGTGAAGATTGGCAGCGTCAATGGTCGTCTTGAAGGGGATCGCAACAAAGTTCGCTTTGTGCAGACTAATATGGGCCATCTGATTCTGGCCGCGCAAATCGCGCGCACCAGCGCCGATTTCGGCGTGATGAGCGGCGGGGGGATTCGCGACTCCATTGAAGGCGGCAACATTACCTATAAAAGCGTGCTCAAGGTGCAGCCGTTTGGCAACGTTGTGGTCTATGTCGACATGAGCGGTAAAGAGGTAATTGATTACCTGACCGCCGTCGCGCAGATGAAGCCGGATTCCGGGGCGTATCCGCAGTTTGCGAACGTCAGTTTTGTGGCGAAAGACGGCAAACTTCATGACCTGAAAATTAAAGACGAGCCTGTTGACCCGGCGAAAACCTACCGGATGGCGACGCTGAGCTTCAATGCGACGGGCGGCGACGGGTATCCGCAAATTGATAATAAACCGGGATACGTGAATACCGGGTTTATTGATGCGGAAGTGCTGAAAGAGTACGTGCAGAAGAACTCACCGCTGGATGCCAGCGCGTATGAGCCGAAGGGCGAAGTCAGCTGGCAGTAACAGGGCGTAGTGCCGGTACGGGTCAATGCGGTTTGTAGGCCTGATAAGCGTAGCGCCATCAGGCAATCATTCTAAAATCGCTTAATCCCGGCGTGCGATATCGGCGAATTTCGCATCCAGAATTTTGGCTAAATCGCCCGCCGCCAGCTCGATGTCCAGCCCGCGTTTGCCGCCGGAAACATAAATGGTGGCGAACGTTTGGGCTGGCGCGTCAATCAGCGTCGGCAGCCGTTTTTTCTGCCCCAGCGGGCTGATGCCGCCGACCAGATAACCTGTCGTCCGTTGGGCGACCATCGGATCGGCCATATCGACCTTTTTAGCTCCCAGCGCTTTCGCTACTTTTTTCAGATCCAACTGTCCGGCAACGGGCGTTACCGCGACCGCCAGGTGCTTCATATCGCCGTTTACGGCAACCAGCAGCGTCTTGTAAACCTGATCAGGATTCAGGCCTAATTTGCGCACCACTTCATCGCCAAAATTGGTTTCTGACGGATCGTGATCGTAGGCGTGGATCTGAAAAGTAATGTTGTTTTTTTCGAGTAATTTTACGGCGGGTGTCATAGCAATTATTCCTGGCCCAGACAAAATACCCTTAAAGCATACGCCTGATGGTGGTCTAAAAAATAGTACCATCTTGCGCAATAGTATTGGCAGGATGGTGACTTTGAGCGACAATCGACATAACCAGGGCGCTACGTCCTGGCATAATAATAACGATGAAATTCCTCTTTGACGGGCCAATAGAAATATTGGCCATTTTTTTTAACGCATCAGCGCAGGCAAATTGCCTTCCCCGTAAAGATGAAGCGCGCCGACCGCCACGACGTACCGCCCTGGCGGCATGGCATGCAGACGCTCCCGCCAGGCGACATTTCGCTGATGCATCAGCACATCATACAGCGACTGACTGAAGGTATTCGGCAACGAAATAGCATTATTCTGCGGGGGCGATTTCAGCCACCAGCTCATCATCTGTTGCAGCAGTCTGGCGTTGGTATGCCAGTGCGTCAGGGTATCATCCAGTAGCGCCAGTCCGTTGTCAGGGAGCTGGCACAGCAGATTGATCTGGCTGGAAGCGCCTTCCAGTTCGATGATCGGTTTTTGCGCCTGTTTTGCCGTTTTCAGCAACTGGTAATCAATACCGTATTCCGGTCGCAGCCCCAGTTGTTGCGCCTGAGTCGCCTGCAATATCATGGCGATTTGCCATAACGGCTGGGTCGAAAAGAGAGAAGGGGAAATGCCCAGTTCATGGGTGATTTTATGCAGGCGCTGACGTAACTCGTCGCTAATTCGCTCATCCAGGTCGGCAAAGGCAGGCAGGTCGGTAAAAGGCGAATCGTTGCCTGAAACATCGGCTTCAACAATCAGCGCGTCCGCCTGCCTGAGCTTTTTAAGCAGTTTTGCCGGAAGGGGGGCCATATCGTGCGTTCCCATGTGAATACTGCCCACAAGATGAAAACAGCGATCGCCGGGTAACATGATGTCGATGGCAGGCCAGGTATAATGGTTGCCGCGCAGTGCAGCCCATAACGCTTTTACCCGGTATAACAGATCCATACGCCCTCCCTTAGTGGAAAACCATGCTAGCGTGTGGCTCTGGAAGGTGCAATGCGTGAAATGCCGGATGGCGACGCAAAAGCATCTTATCCGGCCTACGATGAGAGTGCTGCGTAGGCCGGATAAGCGTTAGCGCAGGCGCCTTACTCTTTTGGTTTAAAGCGCAACAACCGGTTGGCGTTGCTCACCACGGTAATTGAGGAAAGCGCCATTGCCGCGCCTGCCACAACCGGGTTAAGCAGCGTGCCGGTGAACGGCCACAGAATCCCGGCGGCAACGGGGATGCCGATGCTGTTATAGATAAACGCGCCGAGCAGGTTCTGCTTCATGTTTCGCAGGGTCGCCCGTGAGATGGCCAGCGCGTCCGCCACGCCCATCAGGCTATGGCGCATCAGGGTTATCGCCGCAGTTTCAATCGCCACGTCGCTGCCGCCGCCCATCGCGATGCCGACATCCGCCTGCGCCAGCGCCGGTGCGTCGTTGATGCCATCGCCGACCATTGCGACCTGACGTCCCTGACTTTGCAGACGCTTAATCGCATCGGCTTTACCGTCCGGCAGCACGCCCGCGATCACCTCATCAATCCCGGCTTCTTTGGCAATGGCGTTGGCGGTGGTCGGGTTATCCCCGGTTAACATCACCAGACGATACCCGGCGCGGTGCAGGCGCTGAAGCGCTGCGACGCTGTCGCTGCGCAGCGGATCGCGGATCGCCAGCAGCGCCGCGGCTTTTCCGTCAATCGCCAGCAATACGGGCGTTGCCCCCTGAGAAGCCTGCGCTGAAATTTCATCGTCCATTGCGGTCGTGACAACCTGTTGTTCATTCAGCAGCGCCTGATTGCCTAACAGCAACGTATGCCCGTCCGCTTCGCCGCTAACGCCTAAGCCACGTAACGTCCGAAAGTTATTCACCTGAGGCAGGGCGGCGTCGGCGGCTTTTTCCAGGATAGCGTGCGCCAGCGGGTGGCTGGAGCCTTGTTCCAGCGCTGCCGCCAGACGTAAGGCGCCCGCCTCATCGGTATCGCCAAATGTCCTGATGGCGACGACCTGCGGTTTACCTTCCGTCAACGTACCTGTTTTATCAAATATCACGGTGTCCAGCGTGCTGGCGCGTTGCAGCGCGTCGGCGTCGCGTACCAGGACGCCAAATTCAGCGGCGCGTCCGACGCCCGAGATAATCGACATCGGTGTCGCCAGACCCAGCGCACACGGACAGGCGATAATCAGGACGGTGGTGGCGATCACCAGCGTGTAAACAATTTGCGGCGCCGGCCCAAAGACATACCAGATACCTGCGCTCACCAGGGCAATCACCACCACGACTGGCACGAACACC
Source organism: Citrobacter sp. CK199 (assembly GCF_030333285.1). NCBI lineage: Bacteria > Pseudomonadati > Pseudomonadota > Gammaproteobacteria > Enterobacterales > Enterobacteriaceae > Citrobacter > Citrobacter sp. CK199. The sequence goes on from NZ_JAOWGF010000028.1 coordinate 290,537, forward strand.
GAGGAGATTTTATCGGCAAGCTGGCCGATTTCCGGTTTGCTGCTCTGTGCCTGGCGCACCATGCGAATAATGCGCGACAGAGTGGTATGGCTGCCGACTGCTCTTGCGCGAAACAGCACGCTGCCGTCCTGCACCACGGTTCCGGCATGAACGCTGTCGCCTTCGCCTTTCTGCTGCGGGATGGGTTCGCCAGTGAGCATCGCTTCATCCAGCCAGGCTTCACCCTGAGTGATTTCACCGTCTACCGGCACACGGTCGCCGGTGGTCAGACGCAGCAACATGCCCGGCTGTACATCCGCCAGAGGTACGCTTTTTTCACCGTCATCAGTGACCACGCGCGCTGTCGGCGGGGTTAAGTCGAGCAATTTTTCCAGCGCCTTAGAAGAGCGCTGGCGCGCGCGGGCTTCCAGCATGTGTCCGAGGTTGATCAGACCGATGATCATCGCACTGGCTTCATAATAGAGATGGCGCGCTTCCATCGGGAACCACTGCGGCCACAGGTTGACGCTCATCGAATAGAGCCAGGCCACCCCGGTGCCGAGCGCCACCAGCGTATCCATCGTGGCGGTGCCGTTCATCAGGTTTTTCCATGCACTGCGGTAGAAGTGTCCGCCCGCAAAAACCATCACGGCAAGGGTCGCCAGGCCGATTGCCAGCCACAGGCTGCGGTTATCGGCGGTGACCATCATGTTGTCGCCGAGCATCCCCCAGACCATCACCGGCACGCCGACCAGCAGCGCGACAATCGCCTGCCAGCGGAAACGTTTCATGGTAGCGAGTGCGGTTTCCTGCTGGCGTTCGCGGCGTTTAACGTCATCTTCGATCGCTTCTGCGCCGTAGCCTGCTTTCTCTACCGCCTGCACTAAATCTGCGGCGGACGCGCTGCCCATTACCAGCGCAGTGCGTTCCGCCAGGTTTACCCGTGCCTGTGTGACGCCCGGTACGCTTTGCAATGCGTTTTGCACCCGGGAAACACAGCTGGCGCAGCTCATGCCGCTTAACAGCAACTGTTGGCTTTCATCATCGACCGTCGCTGCCGGAAGCTCAGGGGGAACCGCTGTCAGTGCTTCCGACGGGATTGATGACTCCGCCAGCGGTTTAGCCTTTGGGTGGCTTAACTCCGCGCCGTAACCGGCTTGTTTAATGGTTTCAATAAGCGCTTCGGCGCTGGCGCTGCCGGTAACGTGCGCTTCGGTTACCGTGACGTCCGCCTGTTCAACGTCAGGACGTTGTTCAAGACTTTCTTTCACGCGTTTGACGCAGTGACCACAGGACAGACCGTCCAGGGTCAGGTCGATAGTTTGAGACATAACACACTCCTTTATGACAGGATTAACTGACTGTGATAAAGGGTAAACCTTCCATCAAGGGGAAGGTCAAGAAGTTTGTTTTATACTCGTGTTTTTCAGTGTTCCAGCGCGATAGCACAGACGTGTTCGAGCGTAGAAAGGTTGCTGTACAGTTCGGGCAAGGTTATTTTTTTTCTGATCACAACCTTAAGGTTGACCTCTATTTTTCCCTTTTTTACATCGCGGATAGTAATGGTCTCAATAATGCTTTTTTGCTGATTAATACTTTCTACCAGCGTTTGTAGCCCTGATTTTTCGTCAAGAATAATGCGGATTTTTACTTTGCCGGGGAGCTGGTTTTTTGTTTGTAAAAAGATCACAAAATAACTGAGCTTTATAGCCAGCAGAAATAACCCTGTGGCAAGCAGGGCATGAAGATAAAAACCGGCTCCGCTGGTAATTCCTATGCCAGCAGAAGCCCAGACGATAGCTGCGGTTGTTAGCCCAGATATCGCATCATCATGGCGATGGAGGATAACCCCGGCACCGAGAAAACCCACGCCACTGATGATTTGTGCGGCCAGGCGCATAGGATCGCTACGGATATTCATTGAAATCTCAGCGTAATACTCCGCAGATTGAATCGAAACAATGGTCAGGGCACAACTGGCTACTGAAATAATCACACATGTTTTAAACCCGACAGGCTTTCCCTTTGATTCTCTTTCAAGCCCGATGATTCCTCCCAGGAAAAAAGCGACGCAAATTTTGCATAATGTAATTAAAATTGGTTCTCCTTCACCAGAGAGGATGAGTGCTAACGTATTCATTTTTCCTCCAGAAAAACATAACCTTACACACTGCGCGAATATCTTCTTTTTCTGTGCAGCATCGCTATGCGCCGTAGCGATGGATGTAGTGTTCAATCAGCGAAAGAAGTTGATGGTTATCGATAGTCTGTAGAATTTTTATCATCGCGCCTTTGGGCTCGGGTATTCCCACGTCCAGGCGTAATGTGTCACGTCCATAACGACAGGTCATACCACGAGTAAGGCCTTCAAGCGAGACGTCCAGAAAGTCTTCTGTCGTTGCGGCGAGCGAGGGATCAAGCAACCAGGCGATCGTCAGAACATCGTGGATCCAGCAGCCAGGCAGATTGCGGGTCTGCATAGAGTAGGTGATCCACGGGCGAATGGTTTTTTCCAGATAGAGACCAAGAACGTTTTCTGCCGCAGCCAGACGATCCAAATCGGTATGAAGCATTTGGGTTTTTGTCGTGACATCCATCGGAACCAATGTGACCGGCGCACCGCTGGTGAGTACGGCATGAGCTGCTTCTGGATCAAGGCCAAAATTAGTGTCTTTCAGGTAGCCAGGAACATTGAATACTCCGCCCATGATCACGATATTCTTCACCGTATGAACGAGCTGCGGATAGAGCTGTAGAGCAATGGCGACGTTGGTGAGTGGGCCTGTTGCAACCAGCGTTATCTCACCGGGGTTATTGCATATCAGCTCACCTATCGCCTCAGGCGCAAGAGGCTTCGTGGCCTGGTATGCCTGCGGAACGGGGACATCAGCCCAGAGTTGGCGTAAGCCATATTGGTCTACACCATGATCAAGCTTTTCCCGCCAGGGCTGCGGATCTTCTCTGAGCGCGCGTGCGGCGCCACGGTAGACAGAAACGGGTACACCTAATTGTTGGACGAAGTCTTTGGCTACTGCATATCCGATTTCTACCGGTGTATTACCAGCCACCGTTGTGATCATCTCCAGAGAGATTTGCGGCGCGGCAATGGCGAGTGCCAGCGCGAGGCCGTCATCGATATTGGCGCCGGGAATGCCATTACCCGGATCGCAGTCGATAATCACGCGCATAGATTTATTTTTATCTGGTTTCAGGTTGTACTTCATGTCCCTGGCAGCCACACGACTCTCCCACTCGTAAAAAAAACTCAAATTCAACGCGGCGAACTTCTCCATCCCAGTTTTTCAACATATCAATTGCCGCACGAGCCATTTTGTCGACAGGCTGTCGGACGGCGGTCAGGGAAGGTACGTTGTAAGCCGATTCTTGTGTTGCGTTAAAGCAGACCAGCGCCACATCCTGTGGAACGCGTAATCCTTGTTCTGCCAGAGCGCGTAAACAGCCAAGCGCCTGCTGTTCATTGGTTGCGAACAGCGCGCGCGGCGGTTTACCTTGCAACATGCGTTTTGTCGCCTCGTAACCTCCGGCGCGGGTATAGTTAGTCGAAAAGATCCAGGAGGGGTTGATAATTAGCGATGACTCTTCCAGCGCTAGCTGCCATCCCCGGATACGATCCTGGGTGTTCAACATTTCACGCGGACCACAAATAATGCCAATATCGCGGTAACCGTGATCAATCAGATGCTTCGTCACCTGCCAGGCCGCCAGTTGTTCATCTACCTGAATAACACTGACATTCAACCCAGGGTCCACGCGATCCAGCATGACGCAGGGGGTTCCGCTCTCCTGAATCAGCTCAATATAGGGATGCCGGTCAACACTGGTATAGATAAGCCCGTCGACCTGACGGTGTAGCATATTGTTAATCAGTTCACGCTCACGTCCGCTGTTGTCGCCCGCATCGCCCAGCAGGAGCACTTTCCCATCAGAAAATGCTTCACGTTGCAGGGCATGCGCCATTGAGGCGATAAACGGGTTAGAGATGTCTGGCGCAATGAGTCCATAGGTTTGCGTGCTGCCAGAAGCCAGGGCGCGCGCTATACCATTAGGTCGATAACCGGTTTTTTTTATGGCCTGCAATACGCGCTGTCGGGTCGCTTCGGCGACGGGGCGCGGACCGTTATTAATAACGTAACTGACAACAGCGACAGATGTTCCCGCTTCTTTTGCAACATCAGAACGTGTTACGCGTTGTGAATGTGATTGGGTCACAAGGCACCTACCTGATTGAGTTCAGAGTGATCTTTTTTCCAGACAGCATAAGGCGTTATGACCCAAAAATCTTTGGTAAAGAACGCGCAACTCACGTTCTCTGGCCTCAAATTGCATCCTCGGGCAAGTTGAGATCCCGCCCACGAGTCTCTGGCGCGAAGAAAGTCGTCACCAGCCCAATTGCGGCCATCAGGGTGAAATAGACGGCGATAGGCCACCAGTGTCCGTAAAATGAGAGCAGCGCCGAGGCGACAAGTGGCGCCGTACCGCCAGACATAATGGACCCCAGCTCTTTTGCGAAAGCCATTTTAGTATAACGGTTGGTCACACCGAAAAGCTCAACGCCCCATGCAGCCTGAACACCGAAAATGCCCAGCGAAGCGAGCCCCATTCCGGTAATGATCGTCGGGATAACAATCCACGGTTCACGAGAATCCAGCAGCATGAATGCCGGAAATGCGTACAGAATCAGTAGCAGACAGAACCAACGGTAAGTGATACGTCTGCCAAATCGGTCAGAAAGCCAACCCGCCAGCGGAATAATGGCAAATCCCAGAATAGAGGCGATAAATACCGCAACAGTGGGGACAGATTTATCAACCATCAGCACTTTGGCAACATAGCCAATGATGAATCCCTGGGCCAGATAGGAGGGGCCATTTTCGCCGATGCGTAATCCGACCATGGTCCAGAATGCTCTGGTGCGTTGCCAGAAGCTACGGGTGTCATACTGTTGCATCTCCTGACCCTGGCGAAGCGCGTTCTCTCGCTCGGCTTGCAGGAGTGCTTTTTGACGCTCAAAGACGGGCGTTTCACGCATATGGCGGCGAATAAACAGTGCGGCGGCGGCGATGAGGAAGCTGCAAAGAAAAGGGATGCGCCATCCCCAGCTAAGCAAGGCGTCTTTATCCATTTGCAGTACGATGAGCCAGACTAAAGAAGCCAGCAATGTTCCGCTATTTGAGCCCAGAGCGATAATCGAGGAGACCAGTCCGCGATGCTTAACTGGGGCATATTCACCGAGCATGACGGTGCCGCCTGAAAGCTCTGCCCCGGCGCCCAGCCCCTGGGAAAATCGTAAGATGACCAGGCATACCGGCGCCCAAACGCCAATCTGGGCGTAGCTGGGAATTAAACCGATCAACATGGTCGACATACCCATTAACCCGATAGTGATAACCATGACAGTCTTCCGGCCATGACGGTCGCCTATCCAGCCGAACAACAGCGCGCCGATGGGGCGTGCTATAAACCCGACGGAATAGGCGGCGAAGCTGGAAAGTAGCGCCATAACTGGTGTGGCTTCAGGAAAAAAGACGTCGCCAAAGATAATGCCTGCGGCGAGGCCATACAGCGCAAAATCGGCATATTCCATTGTCGTGCCTAACCAGCAGGAAAATGTCGCTCGCCAGAATTCGCGGCGCCCCTCGGGGGTTTCCAGTCGTTCCTGAGCTGCCTGTTGGCCGTCCGTCAGGGGAACAGAGGATGAATGCGTGTTCATAAGAACTCCTTGAAGTTAGCTGTCGACATAAGTCGCAGGTTTATACTCTTCACGTTCTACTCGCGTAGATATTATATTTTTACCGCAGATTAATAAATCTACCCGCGTAGAATGACCAGTTGAAAGAGTCAGAATTGAGAAAGCGATCACTTATAACAGGCAATTGTTACAGAAAATGGAGCATCAGCATTCGATGCTCCGCAAGTTTTACCGATCGAGGACGATCAGCGGTGAGAGATTTGATGGATCGTTTAAAACCGTGATATCCGCGCCGTAAAGCGTTTTCAGCGCCTGTTGTTTCAGCACCTCCTGCGGTCTGCCGTTATCAATAAGGCGGCCGTTTGCCATCAGCACCACCCGGTCGGCATAGCGTGCGGCAAGATTGAGATCGTGCAGCACGCAGCAGACGTTGAACTGCCGTTCACGCACCAGTTGGCGCAGCAGACGGAAAAGATGCTGCTGGTGGTGAATATCCAGCGCGGAGGTGGGTTCATCCAGAAACAGCCATTTGGGCGAGGGCTCGGGTTCCCAGAGCTGAACCAGCAGGCGCGCCAGCTGTACCCGCTGTTGTTCGCCGCCCGACAACTGCCGGTAATCACGCGAGGCCAGCTGGCTGCAATCGCACAACGCCATGATGTGCTCGGTTTCATCGCGTGGATTATGCGTCCGATGAGGATGCCTGCCCATGCGAATGACTTCCCGAACGCTGAACGGAAACGCCATGTGGCTGTTCTGGCGCATCACCGCGCGGGTCTTCGCCAGTTCCGTCAGCGGCCATTCGGTCAGCGGCTTGCCCAGAAGCGTACAGCGACCAGAGTCGGGCTTCAGATACCCGGTAAGCTGGCGCAGCAGCGTGGATTTCCCGGCGCCATTCGGCCCTAGAATAGCGACGATTTCACCACCAGGCAGAGTCAGCGAAACATTGTCCGTTAAACGGCGTCCATGAATGCTGTAAACCAGATTTTGGGCATCAATCATACCACCCTCCGGCTGTTCAGAATGAGCCACAGGAACCAGGGGCCGCCAATCAGGCTGGTCAGAAGGCCGACCGGCATCTCCGCAGGCTGTACCAGCGTGCGTGCCAGCGTGTCGGCAACCAGGAGCAAACATGCCCCTGCAAGTGTAGAGCAGGGAATGAGCCAGCGATGGTCTGCGCCGATGATCATGCGAATTAAATGGGGAACCACCAGACCGATAAAGCCAATCACGCCGCTTACCGAAACGGCAGCGCCCACCAGCAGGGAGCTGAGCAACAACAGCTGCTGACGTTTACGCTTTACGTTTACCCCCAGATAGTGCGCCTCTTCATCCCCTAATTGCAGCAGGTTCAGCGTCCCGGAAAGACAGGCGGTGGCGGCGATGGCGGGCAGCGCGAACGAACTGGCCACCAGTAGCGTCGGCCACTGCGCCTGGCCGAGGCTGCCCATCATCCATAGCGTCAACTGACGTAATTGCTGTTCGTCGCCAACATAGCTCAGTATGCCGATAGCCGCCCCGCACAGCGCATTAATCGCAATCCCGGCCAGCAGCAGTTGCATCATGCCGCCGTGAGCGTGGCGCAGGCTGATCAGAAAAATAACCGCGCAGACCACCACGCTGCCGGCGACGGCAAAGATCATCTGTTCATAGAGCGCCAGAACGACGGGCAACGAAAGAGGGAAAACGATCGCGACGCCGACCATTAACGCAGAGCCGCTGCTGACGCCAAGCAACCCCGGATCGGCCATCGGGTTGCGAAACAGTCCCTGCATGATCACGCCCGCTGTCGCCAGCGCGCCGCCAACCAGCACGGCCAACAGAACGCGGGGCAAACGGATGTTCAGCCAGATATCCCGGTACTCTTCGTTAAACAGCGCGCTGAAGCTGATGTTCAGCGCCCCCTGGCTGGCGCCGAACAGCACCAGTGCGATCAGCAAGAGTGAAAGCCCCGTCAATACACTGAGGGAAGAGAGTGAATCCTTGAACACTCGAATCTCCATAACGTCATTGCGGCGCGGATGTCCGCGCCGCGAGGGGATCACACCGGCTTTAGTTCAGGCTCAACCAGACTGTAGATCTGATTGTTAAGCGCAGGCGCGCAGGCCAGTTCATGAATATGGGCGGCGACATCCGCACGCATCACAAACCCGTGGCACTCCTGTCCCTGGTAGCGCTGCGCTTTACCTGTCGCATCGCCATTCAGTAAACCGCCAGGCCGCAGGATGGCATAATCCAGCTGACTGGTTTGCAGCCAACTTTCCGCCAGCGTTTTTTCCCGCACGGCCTGGCCGAATGCGGCTTTCGCGCGAGGGGATAAAAATGCCCAACTGTCGCCGCATCCCAGCGACGTCACCAGAATCATGCGTTTGATGCCCACTTTTTCGGCTTCATCAATAACGGTTCTGTGCGCCAGATAATCCTGGTTTCCCCCCATTGATGAAATGACAAGCGCCTCCGGCCCTGCGGCATGGCAGGCGCAGGACACGACGCTTGCGTCGCAGGCATCGCCAATAAATACCTGAACGCCTTTGCTTTGCAAAAGGGCCGCGGTTTCCGGGTGACGAATCACGGCAACGACCGGGCGCTGTTGCGTCAGCGCGAGTTCAAGCGTTCTGGCACCCACGCCCGTACCGCCGGCACCGAAAAGTAACCACGGTGTCATCAGGCGTTTTCCTTCAGAGAGGAGGCCAGTGTGCGGAAGGCGTCAACCTGTTCGCCCAGTAGCTGACGATGCTCGTCGCGACCGAGGAAGACTTTAAACATGGCGCTGCCCGCCTGGTTGAGGAACAGAATAGACGCAGTGTCCATGCCCATAAATTTGCGTTCCACTAAGGCGATGTGCGTGCAGTTTTCCGCTTTGATATGGCCGGTCATGCCTTTTTTACCGCGCAGATTGAAATAACCGTGACGATGGAAGCCGGAGGGCAGTTCACCGGTAAATTCGAGAATGACATCGGCGGTGTGCACCAGGGTTGTGACCTTGCCCCATTCGCTGACGGTGTCCCAGACGGTATCGAATTTATCGCCGCTGACCAGGGTATGAGAGGGCAGGTTTTTGACTACGTCTAAAAGCGTGGTGTTGTACTGTGCGGCGATCGCTTCCAGCGTTCCGTCCGGCTCAGTGCGCAAAAAATCCTGTAAAGAGACATGGCTCATAAGTTACTCCTTTTATGGTTTATCTACCGCGATGCGCGGTGCGTTAAGTTCCTGAATCAGCTCGTCAAGAGACTGCAAAATATTGCTTGCCCAGAAGCGTCCTTCGTTGGTCAGACGCAGGCAGGTTGACGCATCGCGGGTCAGCCCCGCGTTGTGCCATTGGGTCAGTAACGGAATCAGTTGCTCCGCGTGAGGCGTCAGCTCATCAAGCGGTACGCGCGCCGTTTCAATCCCCGCCTGTAACGTATGGCGCCACTGAAAGCCGCGTTCGGCGGTACGCATCATCATCATTAACGGCTTTTTCCCGGCGGCGATAGTTTCATGCCAGGTGGAAAGGTTTCTCTCCACCATCCAGGAGTAGCCGTTGACCGAACCGCCTGCGCCGGAGCCGAAGGCGAGGCAGTCAGCGCCTTGCTTGATCAGCAGGTTGTACAGGTTGCGTTCTCGGGTGGTACGCGCCCAGTGGCTGTTGCTGATGCAGCGCCAGCCCGCGCTATCCATAAAATCGCAGCCCTGAAGGTAGAGGTCGCGACGCGCTGAGGGGGAAGGAACGGTCGTCCGGCCACTTTCAACCGCTTTACCGAGCGGCGTATTGGGAAGCAAATTCAGCGCATACAGATCGATCCCATCCAGCCCGATATCGCGGGCTATCGCCAGATCTTCACCCCACAGGGCGGCATCCTGACCGGGCAGGCCGAACAGCAGATCGCACACCACGGCGGCGCGATCCCGCCGCACCAGGCCGTTCATAAAGGCGATGGCGGTTGGGCCGTTCGAGGTGCGCGCCATTTTCTTGCGGATCTTGCTGTTGAAAGACTGAATGCCGATAGAAAACCGATTGGCGCCCGCATCAAGACAGGCATCAACGCGGGCATCATCAAAGTTGAGCACCCGACCTTCGATAGTGATTTCGCAATCCGGCGCCAGCGGCAGTTTTTCACGCAGCGTGGTGATGATCCTGGCCAGATCCCTGGCCGACAGCGCAGACGGCGTTCCGCCGCCGAAATACACCGCATGAATGGGCGCTGACTGGTGCAGCGTGCTGTCGGCTTCCATCTCTATTTCACGTAGCAGGGCGTCGGTATAGCGTGCGCAGTGATCCTCTTCAAAGCGGTTCTGATAAAAACCGCAGAAAGTACAGTGGGTTGCGCAAAAAGGGATATGTAAATACACCAGTCTTTTGCGCGGTGGAACGGTCTGGCTGATGACGTTCTGCCAGGTTTGTGACAATTGCTCTTTTGCGACAGGAATCGCACCACGCCACGGCATCGTGGCCCGACGATCCTTAAAGGGCTGGTTCCCCTCCAGCGCGAAATGTGGAGTGAGATCCAGCGTGTGTTGAGTATTCATAATTGTAATGCCAAATCCATTTAATGAGGCCAGAGTTGCTGGTGCAGAGTTTCAACGGCGTCAGCGACGCGGGGACCCATCCCCAGAATCAACGCCTGATCAATGGCGACGATCCGCTGATTTTTCCAGGCGGAGGTATGGGTGATACCGGCAATGGCGCGCAGGCGATTGATATCGCCCTCGACCATCTGTGATGTCACAACAATCACCTGCGGGTTTGCCGCAATCAGCGATTCCGCGCTGTAACTTTTATATTGCGCATGCTGGGCGACATTCTGCGCGCCAGCGAGGGTCAGAATCGCGTCAGCGACGCTGCCCTTACCGGCGATCTGCGGGGCGCTGCCCCCCGCAGAAAGAATAAACATCGCCTTAACCGGCGCGCCTTTCGCCTTCACGCTGTCCTGCACACGATCCAGCCGCTGGCGAATGCGGTTAACCAGCGCGTCGCCCTGTTCAGGAACCTGGAGCGTGTTCGCCAGGGCATGAATATTGGCGTACATCTGGTCAACGGTGGCCGGAACGCGCGGCAGGGTGACAACGTTGACTTTTTGGGTGCGCAACTGCTCCAGCACAATATGCGGGCCCGCGTCCTGCCAGGTAATAAAGCTGTCCGGGCGCAGCGATAAAATGCCTTCACTGTTCAGTTGCTTCCAGTAGCCAATATGCGGCAGTGCAGCGGTTTCGGGGGGATAAGAGGTGGTTTCATCCACCCCGACAATGCGATCGCCGATGCCCATCGCAAAAATAAGCTCGCTGAGAGAACCGCCCGCCACCACCAGTCGTTCGGCCGCCTGCACGCTGAAGGCGTTAACCAGCGCCAGTAAGCCAATGACAAGTCTCTTCATCGTCAGAAATTCCACGCAAAACCAATCGCTGCGTTAAAGCCCGCCGCTGGAATGGATTCATGAGCGGTCTGGTAACGTTTATCGGTCAGGTTGTTCAGCGCCAGATTGACCTGATACTGATCCTGCGGACCAAACTCGGTATTAAAGGCGAGGTTAAGCGTCGCCCAGCCCGGATAGCGAATTTCAGTCTCTCCCGTGTTGTCTTTGGCGCTGGATGCCGCACGGATGAAGAGATCGGAAGTGATATTCGCGGCATTGAGCAGCAGCGTGTGTTTCAGACCTGCGCGGCCTGTCAGCATCGGTTCGCCGGTATCCCAGGTTTTCTGCACGTCACCTTCATACTGACGACGAATCAGGTTGCCGCTCAGATAAGGTGATACGGCCCAGGCGTTGTATTCCGCCGTCAGCTCCATCCCCCAGGTTTTGGCGCGGTCAATGTTGTCGTAGTAGTAGGATGAGGTGCTGCTGCCATTACAAATCGCTTGCCCTGAACAGGCGAGACTGGCGATATAGTCTTTGGCTTCGGAGTAGTAAATCGCCCCGTCAATCAGCCACATATTGCCTTTGTAACGCGCACCCAGTTCATAGTTATTGGAGTGCTCAGCCTTCAGGTCAGGATTGCCATAGGTGATTCTGCCGCCCGCAGACGTTTGCATAAACAACTGAACCAGCGTCGGGAAGACATATCCCTGAGCATAGGCTGCGCGTAGCTCAAGATTATCAAAACCGGAGTAACGCAGGCTGGTTGAGGTGACTAACTCATCGTCATGCGCTGACTTTCCACCGGATGACTGCCAGGTTGTGCCGCTCAGACTGTCGCTACGGTTCAGTTTAGAAGAGAGCCAGTACTGACGTGCGCCGACGGTCCAGGTCCAGTCATCGGCAAAACGCCAGTCGTTTTGCGCAAATATTGAGGCGTTACCTTGTTCAGCCTCAATATGTGACAGGGTATTGGTCTGGATATCGAAGACGCCGGTTGCCGCTGTCTGACGCGTGCTGCTATTGGTGTCCTGCTTCACTTTGTCGTGCTGATACTGCGTCCCGATAACCAGTTCGTTGTTCGCTGGCAGTGAGAAGTTGCTCTGTAACGTCACACCCTGCGTGTACTGTTTATCATTGGTGTTGGTCTGATTGCTGACTGTCAGCGCCTGAATCATCGGGCTTGGGATGACCTGGGTGGTTTTTACCCGATTCTCAAATTTACGCTCAATGGTCTGGCTGTAAGCGTCGAGGTGGATTTTTTTCAGGTAATCGCCATCGGCATCATAGTCATAGAAAACGCCAACCTTTTCGCGTTCCAGTTTCGGAATACGGACGCTGAATTCGTCATACTGGTTATCCGCATCGCTAATCCAGGTTTGGGTAGACGTTTTGTAGCGATCGAGTGATAGTCCAAATTTATGGCGATCGAGATTGTAGCCAAGCCAGACGCCCTGGCTGTTGTTGCGGAAATTGGTGTTGGGCAATCTGCCGTCAGGCGTGTCGCGGTTGCCCTGATCGGAATAACTGCCGTTAATGCGGTAGTCAAAGTTGCCGATGCTGCCCCCGGCGGCGGCCGACTCCTCCCAGCCTGCGGTCGCGGAGTTGTAAACGGCTTTGACGCTTCCGCCAAGCGGCTTATCGCCGCCTTTTTTCGTAATAAAGTTCACCACGCCGCCAATGGCCTGCGAGCCATAGAGCACCGAGTAGGGGCCTTTAACGATTTCAATACGCTCAAGCGACGATTCATCAATGAGCAAGCCGGCGCCGTAGTTTTGCCCGGCGCGCTGATAGCTGACGACCTGGCCGTCAATCAAAATTAATACGCGTGAAGAGGCTTCGCCGCGAATGCGGATCTGTTTGCGTCCTGCCAGAGAGTTATCAGTAACCTCAACGCCGGGGATGTCCTGTAGATCGTCCGCAATCGACACGCTGGTGGAATTCTGTATGGCCTGGCGGTCGATAACCTGAATCGTGGCCGGGCTTTCCCAAAGGCTACTTTCTGAGCGGTTAGCGGTGACGATTAACGTGTCGTCATCCGATACTTTATGATGTTGTGCTGTAGTTGTCGTGGCTGCTGAAACAGCACCTGAAACGCATAATGTCAGGGCCGAAAGAATAAATGGCCGTTGGCTAATCCGTGGCAACATGTGAGAACCTTTATGAGTATGTAAATGATCATCATTATCATTCGCGTTTATATAGAAGATGTATCCACAAGTTCAAGGTTGAAAGGTGTATAATTAATGCACCTTTGATCTGTATCAATATGTTGCAAGCAAGACAACCATAAGTGTGAGCGAGATCGCACATAACAGTAGGATTGCTAAGGATTTATTGCACAGGCGCCAGGGGCATTCCACCCCGTGATAGCATGGGGGCGATGTGGGTTATAATGAGCTTCGGCATCAACATGCTCTGCGGGGGGAGATGTGAATATTAGCGATGTTGCGAAAAAAACAGGCTTAACCAGCAAGGCTATTCGATTTTATGAAGAGAAAGGGCTGGTGACGCCGCCGCTGCGCAGTGAAAACGGATACCGCACTTACAGCCAGCAGCATTTAAACGAGTTAACGCTGTTGCGTCAGGCGCGTCAGGTCGGTTTTAACCTGGAAGAGTGCGGTGAACTGGTGAATTTGTTTAACGATCCGGGGCGCCATAGCGCAGATGTGAAAAAACGTACGCTGGAAAAGGTCGCTGAGATTGAACGCCACATCAGCGAATTGCAGGCTATGCGCACGCAATTACTGACCCTGGCGGAGTCATGCCCGGGTGATGACAGCGCCGATTGCCCGATCATTGATAATCTTTCCGGCTGCTGTCATCACAAAGGTAAAGCCCGCCGTTGATCACACGGCCTTTATGCGCAACGTTATCCCTTCGATGGCAATCACCTCCACCTGCGTTCCGGCGCTCAGATCCGCGTCGGCGCTGACGGGCCAGGAGCTGTCGCCGACGCGCATGTGGCCGCGTCCGTTGACCAGCGCGGTTTCCAGAATAAAGCGGTGGCCTACCAGCTGTTTCCCGCGTTGATTAAGGTGACTGTCAGCCGGTTTTTGCTCACGCACGCGCCGTGCCAGCCACTTCCACCACAGCCAGGCCGCCAGCAGCGTCAATACGGCGAACATAACGCCTTGCCACTCCCAGCCGAGCGGCACCAGCCAGACCACCAGGCCAGTAATCACGGCGGCGACACCGCTCCACAGCAGGTAGCCGTTCCCTCCCAGCATCTCGGCGGCCAGCAGTAGCCCACCAAGACTCAGCCAGAAAATATGCGGGTGAACCAGAATCATCGCTATCATGATTTGTTCCGTTCGCTGGTGCTGTCCTTGATAAGTTCGGTGATCCCGGCAATGGAGCCCATCAGACTGCTGGCGTCCAGCGGCATCATGACAACCTTACTGTTGCCCGACGAACCAATCTGCTGCAACGCTTCGGTGTATTTCTGCGCCACGAAGTAGTTCACCGCCTGAATATCCCCGGCGGCGATCGCTTCAGAGACCATCTGGGTGGCGCGGGCTTCCGCTTCGGCGGAACGTTCACGCGCTTCAGCCTGTAAGAAGGCAGACTGGCGTTCGCCTTCCGCTTTCAGGATCTGCGACTGTTTTTCACCCTCAGCTTTCAGAATTTCAGCCTGGCGCACCCCTTCCGCCTCCAGAATGTAGGCGCGTTTGGTACGTTCTGCTTTCATCTGGGCGTTCATGGATGAAATCAATTCCGCCGGTGGACGAACATCGCGGATCTCAATACGCGTAACCTTGACGCCCCAGGGATTGGTGGCCTCATCGACAATGTGCAACAGGCGCGTGTTGATGCTGTCGCGCTGGGAAAGCATTTCATCCAGCTCCATTGACCCCAGTACGGTACGGATGTTGGTCATGGTGAGGTTGATAATGGCCAGCTCAAGATTGCTGACTTCATAGGCCGCGCGCGGAGCGTCGATAACCTGAATAAAGCACACCGCGTCAATGGTGACGTTGGCGTTATCTTTTGAGATAACCTCCTGCGACGGGATATCGAGTACCTGTTCCATCATATTGATCTTGCGACCAATTCTGTCCATAAACGGCACCACCAGGCTCAGGCCTGGTTGCAGGGTTTTGGTGTAACGGCCAAAACGCTCCACGGTCCACTGGTATCCCTGTGGGACAATTTTGACGCCTGCGCCGACTATCACCAACGCCACGAAAATGAGAATAGGGATAAAAATAAGCATTGATAAACCTCCTGTCGTGCTGTCCATGTAAAAAAACGGTCTTTGCGGTCTGTTTAATCAAATTATACCCGATTAATCAAAGTGAGTTCCCCTCTTATAAATTACAGGGATACACTGTTTACTTTAAAGATGTGAAAAATGGATGTGAGATGAAAGAGAGCAGCCCTTTGCTCCAGCTAAGAAAGGTGGGATACCAGGCTGGCGCCACGAAAATTCTCAATAACATCAGTTTCATGCTGAATGCCGGGGAATTTAAACTGATTACCGGCCCATCCGGGTGCGGTAAAAGCACATTGCTAAAGATTGTGGCGTCATTAATCAGCCCGGATACGGGGGATATCCTGTTTGAAGGCGAAGAGATTGCCACGCTTAAGCCCGAAACTTACCGCCAGCAGGTCTCTTATTGCGCCCAGACGCCAGTGCTGTTTGGCGATACGGTGTATGACAACCTGATTTTTCCCTGGCAGATCCGCAACAAAACGCCGGAACCGAAGGCTTTTCTTGCCGATCTGGCGCAGTTTGAGCTACCGGAAACCATTTTACAGAAAAACATTACGGCGCTTTCCGGCGGGGAAAAACAACGTATCTCATTGATCCGTAATTTACAGTTTCTGCCGCAGGTTCTGCTGCTGGATGAGATCACCAGTGCGCTGGATGAGCGTAATAAAGAGAATGTGAATGACATTATTCATCGCTATGTTCGCGATAAAAATATTGCCGTGCTGTGGGTAACACACGATAAAGATGAAATTAATCATGCGGATAATGTGATTACGCTTCAGCCTCATGCCGGAGAAATGCAGGAAGCTACCTATGAACGAGCATAATATAACGAATGAGTCGCTGGCGTTATCGATGATGCTGGTGGTTGTGGCTATTCTGATTAGCCACAAAGAGAAACTGGCGCTGGAAAAAGATATTCTCTGGAGCGTTGCCCGTGCGGTAATCCAGCTTGTTATCGTCGGCTATGTTCTGAAATACATTTTTGGCGTCAATCACGCCATCCTGACATTATTGATGGTGCTGTTTATCTGTTTTAACGCGGCGTATAACGCGCAAAAACGCAGTAAATATATTGATAAAGCGTTTACCTCGTCGTTTATTGCGATTACGACCGGAGCGGGGCTGACGCTGGCGGTACTGGTATTGTCAGGATCTATCGAGTTTACGCCGATGCAGGTGATCCCGATTTCCGGCATGATTGCGGGTAACGCGATGGTGGCGGTAGGGCTGTGCTACAACAATCTGGGCCAGCGATTCAGCAGCGAGCAGCAGCAAATTCAGGAGAAGCTCAGTCTGGGCGCAACGCCGAAAACGGCGTCTGCGGGGCTTATTCGCGACAGTATTCGCGCGTCGCTGATCCCGACCATTGATTCGGCAAAAACGGTTGGGCTGGTGAGCTTACCGGGGATGATGTCCGGGTTGATTTTTGCCGGTATCGATCCGGTAAAAGCGATTAAGTATCAGATAATGGTGACTTTTATGCTGCTATCCACAGCAAGCCTGTCGACCATTATCGCCTGCTATTTAACCTACCGGAAATTCTATAATTTGCGCCACCAACTGGTGGTGACGCATTTAAAGAAGATGTGATGCCGGGAGGATCGGTATTTTTAGCGTTTGTAGGCCCGATAAGCGTAGCGCCATCGGGCAAAATGCAGCGGATTAGTACAACAGCGCGTACAGCTGGCGGCGGAATTTCGACGCCAGCGCATCGCCGGTGCCTAACGCGGCGAGGATCTCCTGGAACGTTTTTCGTGCCTGACCGTCTGCGGCGGCGAGATCTTTCTTCAAATGGCTGAACAATAACTCCAGCGCCTCTTCGTTACGCCCGACCTGATGCAGTTGCAGCGCCAGTTGCGCCGCCAGCGCCGCATCTTCTGGATTGTCCGCAACCTGCTGTTGCAGTTGCTGGATTTCCGGGGTGTCGGCCGCCTGTTTCAGTAAATCAATCTGCGCGACCAGGCCCTGATAGCGGGTGTCCTGATCCTGTAACGGAATGGTTTTCAGCACGGCTTCGGCGTCTTCCGTACGGTTGAGGGCAATCTGGGTTTCCGCCAGCAGCAGGCCGATCTCGCCGTTCTGATGAGAGAGCTGCCAGGCGTCTTTCAGCAGCGGCAGCGCTTCAATGTAGTTGCCCTCCTGCATCAGTTGCATCGCCTGCTGCGCTTTCAGCTCTTCTTCACGCGGCAGCACTTTGTCGAGCAGCGCGCGAATCGCTTCTTCCGGCTGCGGCCCCTGGAAGCCGTCGACCGGCTGACCGTTCTGGAACAGATACACGGTCGGAATAGCGCGCAAGCCAAACTGGGAGGCGATCATCTGCTCGTCGTCGCAGTCGAGCTTCGCGAGGATAAACTGGCCGTTGTACTGTGCGGCAAGGCTTTCCAGCACTGGCGTCAGTTGCAGACAATGCTGGCTGCGTTCAGACCAAAAATAGAACAGAACCGGGGTGGTCATCGACTGTTCGAGGGTCTGTTGCAGGTTAGATTCGTTAATATTGACAATATTTTGTACGGACATGGAGTCACTCTCTTTATGTCTGGTTCTCTTTTACATGGGGGCTGACGCGCGCGCTTCAACTCAACCCTGCAAAATTTTGTCCATTGCGCGTCCCGGCAGCACGCGCTTCAGCAGCGTGACCGCCCACGTCACCATCGTAACCGGGTAGCGTAATTTCGGTTTGTCGCTCTCAAAAGCATGGCGGACTTTAGCGACAACGGCTTCTGGCCCGAGCGTAAAACGCGCGGCAATCCCCGGATTTTCTACCGGTTTGTCGCTCTGGGTCTGGCTGACGTTATTGGTAAACCGGGTACGAATCGGGCCGGGTTCGATCAGGCTGACCTTAATCCCCGTGTGGCGCAGCTCCATGCGCAGCGCATCAGACCAGGCTTCCAGCGCATATTTGCTGGCGGCATAGGCGCCGCGCCCTGGCGTGGAGATCAGCCCCATCACGGATGAGGTCATCACAATACGCCCTTCGCCGTACGGCAGCATAGCAGGGAGCAGGCGCATAGTGAGCTGGTGCGCGCCAAAGAAATTGGCGGAAAACTGCTGCTCCATCTGCGCGCGGCTGATAGTGGTAAGCGGGCCATACACGCCGTATCCGGCATTGTTAAAGATCCCATATAAACGATTATCGGTCAGGGCGATCACGTCGTCTGCGGCGCGATCCACGCTTTCCGGCGAGTCGAGGTCGATCAGCACGCCGGTGAATCCCATGCTGTTCATCCGCGTGACGTCATCGGGTTTACGGCAACCTGCCAGAATTTGAAAACCCTGACGTTTCAGTTCAAGAGCGCTTTCCAGACCGATTCCGCTGGAACATCCTGTAATTAAGACCGATTTTTGCATAACTTTACCTGTCAGGATCTCCGTTGATTTACGAGTCGTGGTTAACTAATGGGGTTAGTTGTTGCGCCATCCAGTCAGCAATAAACGGCTGGGCGTCGCGATTAGGATGAATACCGTCGTCCTGCATCCATTGTGGTTTCAGATAAACCTCTTCCATAAAAAAGGGCAGAAGCGGAATATCAAACTCTTTGGCAAGCCGTGGGTAGATGGCGCTAAAGGTTTCATTATAACGGCGACCATAGTTTGCGGGCAGACGAATTTGCATGAGCAACGGTTCGGCGTTTGCGGCCTTCACATCCAGCAGGATTTTACGCAGGGTTTGCTCGGTTTGCTGAGGTTGAAAACCGCGCAGGCCGTCATTGCCGCCAAGCTCGACCAGAACCCAGCGGGGCTGATGCTGCTTCAGCAGCGCAGGCAGACGCGCCAGGCCTTGCTGCGAGGTGTCGCCGCTAATGCTGGCATTGATGACCGGCGTTTTGTCCTGCCATTTGTCGTTAAGCAGCGCAGGCCAGGCCGCGCTGGCGGACATGCGGTATCCGGCGCTCAGGCTGTCACCCAGAATTAATAACGTGTCCGCTGCGGCGGCGCGGAACGTTAACAGGACCAGAAACAGGAAGGGCAAATGCCAGCGGAAAACATTGTTGAAGTTCATCGTCTTAAGAAGTCCGTCGGTCAGGGTGAGCATGAGCTTTCCATCCTTACCGGAGTTGAACTGGTTGTCAAACGCGCCGAGACCATTGCGCTGATCGGCGAGTCAGGATCGGGGAAATCGACGCTGCTGGCGATTCTGGCCGGGCTGGATGATGGCAGCAGCGGCGAGGTGAATCTGGTCGGGCAGTCTCTGCACACGATGGATGAAGAGGCGCGGGCGCAGCTGCGCGCGCAGCATGTCGGCTTTGTTTTCCAGTCTTTTATGTTGATTCCTACGCTGAATGCCCTGGAAAACGTTGAACTGCCCGCCTTGCTGCGGGGGGAGAACAGCGGGAAAAGTCGCGATGGCGCGAAAGCGTTGCTGGAACAGTTAGGCCTGGGGAAACGTCTTGATCATCTTCCGGCCCAGCTTTCCGGCGGCGAGCAGCAGCGTGTGGCGCTGGCGAGAGCGTTCAACGGGCGGCCGGACGTGCTGTTTGCCGATGAACCGACGGGAAACCTTGACCGGCAGACCGGGGATAAAATCGCCGACCTGCTGTTTTCGCTTAATCGCGAACATGGCACCACCCTGATTCTGGTGACGCACGACCCGCAGCTGGCGGCGCGTTGCGACCGACGATTACGCCTGGTGGATGGGCAGTTGCAGGAGGAGGCATGATTGCACGCTGGTTCTGGCGCGAATGGCGCTCACCTTCCTTACTGATTGTCTGGCTGGCGCTGAGTCTGGCGGTGGCCTGCGTGCTGGCGCTGGGCAATATCAGCGACCGCATGGAAAAGGGTTTAAGTCAGCAAAGCCGTGATTTTATGGCCGGAGACCGGGCGCTGCGCAGTTCGCGCGAGGTGCCGCTGGCGTGGATCGATGAGGCGCGCAAACGCGGTCTGAAAGTGGGCGAACAGATGACCTTCGCCACCATGACCTTCGCGGACGATACGCCGCAGTTGGCCAGCGTCAAAGCGGTGGATGACGTTTATCCGATGTACGGTGAGCTGCAAACGAATCCGCCGGGGTTAAAACCGCAGCCGGGTTCCGTGTTGCTGGCGCCAAGACTGATGGCGCTCCTCAACCTGAAAACGGGTGACAGCATCGACGTCGGCGACGCCACGCTGCGTATTGCTGGCGAGGTGGTACAGGAGCCGGATTCCGGGTTTAACCCTTTCCAGATGGCGCCACGCCTGATGATGCACATTGCGGATGTTGAAAAAACGGGCGCAGTACAGCCGGGAAGTCGCGTGACGTGGCGCTATAAGTTTGGCGGTACGCCGCAGCAGCTGGACGGCTATGAAAAGTGGCTATTGCCGCAGCTTAAGCCTGAACATCGCTGGTACGGACTGGAACAAGATGAAGGCGCGCTGGGCAAATCGCTTGAACGCTCGCAGCAGTTCCTGCTGCTGTCGGCGCTGTTAACGTTGCTGTTAGCAGTCGCGGCCGTGGCGGTGGCGATGAGCCACTACTGCCGCAGCCGCTACGATCTGATTGCGATCCTCAAAACGCTGGGGGCGGGCAGGGCGCAGCTGCGCAAGCTGATCGTCGGGCAGTGGGGGATGCTGCTGACTCTTTCCGCCGTGACGGGAGGCGCCATTGGGTTACTGTTCGAGAATGTGCTGATGGTGCTGCTCAAACCGGTGTTACCCGCCGTTCTGCCGCCAGCCAGCCTCTGGCCGTGGCTGTGGGCGCTGGGAACGATGATCATCATTTCTTTGCTGGTTGGACTACGTCCGTATCGTCTGCTGCTGGCGACGCAGCCGTTGCGTGTGCTGCGGCGTGATGTGGTTGCGCGTGTCTGGCCGCTGAAGATGTATCTTCCGGTGGTCACGGTTGTCGTCGTCGCGCTGCTCGCGGGGTTGATGGGCGGCAGCATGTTGCTGTGGGCGGTGCTGGCCGGCGCGGTGGTGCTGGCGCTACTTTGCGGTGTGCTGGGCTGGATGCTGTTGAACGTGCTGCGTGGTATGACGTTGACATCGCTGCCTCTGCGCCTGGCCGTAAGCCGACTGCTGCGCCAGCCGTGGTCCACGTTAAGCCAGCTCTCGGCTTTTTCGCTCTCTTTTATGCTGCTGGCGCTTCTTCTGGTGCTGCGCGGCGATCTGCTGGATCGCTGGCAACAACAACTGCCGCCGGAAAGTCCGAACTATTTCCTCATCAATATCGCTTCTGAACAGGTGGTGCCGCTGAAGGCCTTCCTGTCTGAGCATCAGGTGATCCCGGAGGCATTCTTCCCGATCGTGCGGGCGCGACTGACGGAGATTAATGGTCTGCCGACCGAAGGAAATCAGGACGAAGCGCTTAACCGTGAGCTGAATCTGACGTGGCAGGATACGCGCCCGGATCATAATCCGATTACCGCCGGAAGCTGGCCGCCAAAAGCGGGAGAGGTCTCGATAGAGGAAGGGCTGGCGAAGCGGCTGAATATACAACTCGGCGATCGCGTGACCTTTATGGGCGATACCCAGGACTTTAGCGCGACGGTCAGCAGCCTGCGCAAAGTAGACTGGGAAAGTCTGCGCCCTAACTTCTTCTTTATCTTCCCCTCCGGCGCGCTGGACGGGCAGCCGCAGAGCTGGCTTACCAGCTTCCGTTGGGAAAATGGCAACGGCATGCTGACGCAGCTTAATCGCGAGTTTCCGACCATCAGCCTGCTGGATATCGGCGCGATCCTGAAACAGGTCGGTCAGGTGCTGGAGCAGGTCAGCCGGGCGCTGGAGGTGATGGTGGTGCTGGTCACGGCCTGCGGCATGCTGTTGTTACTGGCGCAGGTTCAGGTCGGAATGCGTCAACGTCATCAGGAACTGGTGGTCTGGCGCACCTTAGGCGCGGGCAAAAAACTGCTGCGCACCACGCTCTGGTGTGAATTTGCCATGCTGGGTATGGTCTCCGGGCTGGTGGCGGCGATCGGCGCGGAAACTGCGCTGGCGGTGCTGCAAAGTCAGGTGTTCGATTTTCCGTGGGAACCGGACTGGCGCGTGTGGATTATTTTGCCCGTCTGCGGCGCATTATTACTTTCATTATGCGGCGGATGGCTCGGCGCGCGTCTGTTAAAAGGCAAAGCGTTATTTCGCCAATTTAATAATTAATTTATAGATGTGATGATCACACACCGGTTTTTATACCGGTGTGTAGTTTTAATAATATAATTTATATACGTGATGATTACGCACCGGTGTTTATACTGGTGTGTACTCCCTATGTGGCACGAATTGTTAACCCCTCGATTTTTAGTAGCACAAAACATTAAAAACCCGCCAACACGACAGGATTAATACCAGTTAATATTTAATTGCTAAATAGTTAGCGGGCTATGCCCGTTGTTTTTTACGTTGCCGGTATTTTGCCGGCAGTGCGAATAATGGCGGGTAAATCTATCAAGGAAAATATAATGACAATAAAAAAAACAGCGCTGGCGGCATCGATCGGCGCGGCAGTGGCATTAACGTCTTTCGCATCTCAGGCGGAAATCACTGTTCTGAAACAAGATCCACAGGCGGGTAATCCGCTGAGCCGTCTTAACTTCACCGTTGGCGGTAGTATTCGTCCTCAGTTCCAGAATATGGCTGGCGACGACGGTAAAAATGGTTACAAACGTAATGGCTTCGATGGCGGCACCCGTTTCCGTTTCGCGGCTGATTACTATCTGTTTGATGACATTAGCTGGGTCAGCTACTACGAGCTGGGCGTTAACTTCCCGGCGATGTTCAACTGGGATAATCACTACGCAGACGGCGCGAACGACACCACTCGTCGTATGCTGTACACCGGTCTGAAAAGCGATACCTGGGGTACGCTGACTTTCGGTCAACAGAACAGCGTTTATTATGATGTGGTTGGCGTGAAAACCGATATCTGGGACTATGACATGATTGGTCAGGCGCCAGGCAACGGTATCAACGGCGACTACGACGGTTCTTACCGTACCCGTAAATCCCTGAAGTATAAGAAAACAGTCGGCGACGTCGATCTCTACGCGTCTTATCTGTTCAGCGATGATTACAACCCGAACAACGGCCTGCGCTACAAGCGTAAAGGCGGCGGTTCTCTGGGTGCGGATTACCACATCACGGACGATCTGACCTGGGGTACGGCGTGGAACTATACGCGTGCGGAAATGCGCCCAGGTAACGGCGGCGACGGTAAAGACTACGATCAAAATATCGTTGGTACTGCGCTTAGCTGGACGCCGGATAACTGGACTTTCGCGCTGGGCGGCGGCTGGTATCAGAACTTCATGACCACCAAACGCGTAGACGCGCATGACTACTTTGCGGGCGACGCATGGGGTATTGAATACTTTGCCGGTTATAAATTCCCGATCAACCAGTATGCGGTGAAATCTATTCAGCCGTACTTTATGGGTGACCGTATTGAATATGTGAACGGCCGTAACTACCAGCGTATTGATAATGGCGTCGGTATTAGCTTCCAGCTGGATTATGGTTTCCGCGTGGATTACGAACACGTATTCACCTCCAGCACCGACGATCTGGGCGATATGAACCTGGTTCGTCTGCGTTACGACTTCTAATTGGCACCTGCCAAACCGAATGCCCGATGGCGCTTGCGCTAATCGGGCCTACGAGTGCAGCGTAATAATAGAGCGTCCAGGCCGGATAAGACATTTATGCCGCTATCCGGCTTTTTCATTTCTGCCCATCCCCTTTCAACGACATACTCTGCAACATCATGAAATAATTTCAAGGACAACAGGTTGTGAACTGTGTCATGTTAACAAATAGCCTTGTATTCAGGCCCAAATGAACAACGTCGCATCGCACGGCGTACTGCACTGCATCACAACATTTAAAAGGGAGAAGTTATGGGACTGCGTCAGAGTTTACGCGTTGCCGCCGGGGTGCTTTTGCTGGCCTGCGGCCTGCAATTTGCTCATGCTAATAGCGATCCACAGACTATTGTATTCGGCGTCGCGCCGGGTCCGTATGGCGATATGGTCAAACAGGCCATCGCGCCAACGCTGAAAGAGAAAGGCTACAAGGTCGTGGTGCGCGAATTTAGCGACTATGTTCAGCCAAACATGGCGTTATCCAACGGCAGCATTGACGCTAACCTGTTCCAGCATACGCTCTATTTTGAAAAATTCACCGCCGATAAAGGGCTGAAACTGACGAAGCTGATCGTCGTGCCGACGGCCGGAATGGGGTTCTATTCCCGTAAAATCAACAGCCTGGACGAGCTGAAGAAAGGGGACATTATTACCCTGTCGAATGACCCGACCAATCTGGCGCGCGGTCTGCGTTTCCTGCAATCAATCGGTCTTATCACCATTAAAGACAATATCGACCCGACGAAAGCCTCCGAGCGTGATATCGCCAGCAACCCGAAAGGGCTGGTGTTTAAACCGCTGGAAGCGGCGCAGCTGCCGCGCACGCTGGATGGCGTGACCGGCGCGCTGGTTAACGGTAATTTCGCCGTTGCGGCGGGGCTGGATCTTTCCAGCGCGCTAAAACAAGAGCAACTGGATGAAAACCTGAAAAATATCATTGCTGTACGCAGTGAAGATGCCGACAAGCCGTTCGCGAAAGATATTGTCGATGCGGTGAAATCTCCGGCCTACCGTGCGGTTATTGACGATCCGAAGAATATTTACAGCGCCTTCCAGAAACCGGAATGGATGACCGCAGACAAATAATCGCTGCGCAAGGGAATTAACGGGGCAGCGGCGACTGCCCTTTTCGCATTTCTGAGGTGAGCATGATTGAGATTGAAAAGGTCTGCGTGGATTTTACGGCAGGCCGTGGCGCATCGACCCGCGCGGTGGATGATGTCAGCCTGCGGATAGCGGCGGGCGAAATTTTTGGCATTGTCGGCACCAGCGGCGCGGGAAAAAGTACGCTGCTGCGTACCCTTAATGCCTTAACGCGCCCGAGTCAGGGAAGCGTGAAAGTGAACGGTGTGGCGATCTCTGCGCTGGAAGGGGCGAATCTGCGTAAAGCCCGCCAGCGTATTGGGATGATTTTCCAGCACTTTAATCTGATGCATACCCGCACGGTGGCGCAAAACGTCGCTTTCAGCCTGAAATCCGCCGGATGGGAGCGCAGCAAGATCGCCCCGCGCGTCGCCGAAATTCTGGCGCTGGTCGGGCTGGCGGATAAGGCGAACCGCTTTCCGGTACAGCTTAGCGGCGGTCAAAAGCAGCGAGTGGGGATTGCCCGCGCGATCGCCAACCATCCAGATGTACTGCTCTGCGACGAACCGACTTCCGCGCTGGATCTGGAAACGTCAGCGACCATTCTGGCGCTGCTCAAACAGATTAACGAACAGCTGGGGATCACGATCGTGCTGATCACCCACGAGATGAATGTGATCAAGTCCATCTGCGATCGCGTGGCGGTGATGTCCGGCGGCAAAGTGGTGGAGTCGGGCGACGTATTTGATGTTTTCGCTCATCCGCAGCACGCCTTCACACAGCAGCTGGTGTCGCACACCCTCAATCTGACGTTACCGGAACGTCTGCGCCAGCATTTGCCCGGTCAGTTACTGAAAATTCTGTTTATCGGTGATTCGGCGGAGCAGCCGGTGTTGTCTGATGTGGCGGTAAAGTTCGGCGTAGCGGTGAACATTCTGCACGGCAAAATTGAATATATCGGCGAACGCGCGCTGGGGATTTTAGTGGTGCAACTGACTGCGCCGCACAACCCGTCAGCGGTGGATGCCGCGGTAGCGCATATTCGGCAACGTACTGCGCAGGTGGAGGTGATTCGTGGATGATTTACTGCCGGATTTAACGCTGGCGTTCAATGAAACCTTTCAAATGCTGAGCATTTCAACGGTGCTGGCGGTTGTCGGCGGGCTGCCGCTCGGCTTCCTTATCTTTGTCACCGACCGGAATCTGTTCTGGCAGAATCGCTTCGTGTATCTGGTGAGTTCGGTTCTGGTGAACATTATCCGCTCGGTGCCGTTCGTGATTTTGCTGGTGCTGCTGTTGCCGCTCACGCAATTTTTGCTCGGCAATACCATCGGGCCGATTGCCGCCTCCGTCCCTCTCTCTGTTGCGGCGATAGCGTTCTATGCGCGTCTGGTTGATAGCGCGCTGCGTGAGGTGGATAAAGGGATTATCGAAGCGGCAGAAGCGTTCGGCGCCAGCCCGATGCGCATTATCTGCACCGTACTGCTGCCAGAGGCCAGCGCCGGTCTGCTACGCGGGCTGACCATCACGCTGGTGAGTCTGATTGGCTATTCCGCGATGGCCGGGATTGTCGGCGGCGGCGGGGTCGGCGACCTGGCGATTCGCTACGGCTATTACCGTTACGAAACCCAGGTGATGATTGTCACCGTGGTCGCGTTGATTATTCTGGTGCAGGTTGTACAGATGCTCGGCGACTGGCTGGCGAAACGCGCCGATAAACGCGACAGACATTAGGGCATAATATTTGTAGGCCGGATAAGGCGTTAGCCGCCATCCGGCAGAATGCCCGCAATCGCTAGTTTTGAAGCCACTGCGCAACGTCCTGCCATATGCCGCGAAAGACGATTTTCGCGGCTTTCTTTTCCAGTTGATAGCGATACATCGGATCGTAGTATTCGTTGAGGAGCTGCACCAGCCAGGCCAGATGCCCGTCGGTACTGCCGCTGGCCTGCTGCATGGCCAGCGCAGCGTCTAGTTTTACCGTCAGCTCTTTAAAACGCTGCAAACCAAGGCGGCGCTGAATAGCGGAAAGCCCATGATGCAGATAGTCGCTGTACGCCTGCCAGCCGTCTTCTTCCCCGCAGGCATGGGTGAAATCGCGATGCATGCGGATAAAATACTCTTCGCGCAGCCGTTCCAGACGCAGCTCGAACGGATCGTCCACAACCGCAATGGGTGCCTGCGCCATGCGTTCGCGCAGACATTCGGGCAGATGATTTGCGCCAATCATCCGGCCTTCGTCTTCCAGCACCCACATCTGCAACTCCTGACGGGCGTCGGTTTTCAACATCTCCACGGCGAGCTGGTTTTCAAAACTGGCCTGACTCAGCTGCGGCTTCAGCGTGCGGCCGAATGACGAACCGCGATGATGCGCCAGCCCTTCCAGATCCACGCCGTTCGGCTGCTGTCGAACCAGCTGTGTTTTTCCGCTGCCGGTACAGCCGCCAATTAAGATCATGGGTTTTTGTACCAGCGTGTTGGTGATGTGCATGGCCGCCTGGCGGAGCGCTTTGTAGCCGCCCTGGATCAGCGGATAATCCACGCCGGACTCATGTAGCCATTGTTGTACGATATGCGAACGCTGACCGCCGCGCGCGCAGCAGAGATAACCCCGGGGATGTTGAATACAGGCTTTTCGCCAGGCCTCCAGCCGCCGTTGACGCTCGTCGCCGGCAACGAGTTTATGGCCCAACGCCAGTGCCGCTTCCGGCCCCTGGCGTTTGTAACAGGTGCCGACTGCCGCGCGTTCTTCATCATTCATTAAGGGCAGGTTAATCGCGGCGGGCATGGCGCCCTGCGTAAATTCTATCGGCGCGCGAACGTCGATTAAAGGCGTATCGGCCGCCAGAATGGCGCGATAGTCCGTCCCATCGTTCATTGTGGAATCCTGAAAAAAAACAAACGGCAATGATGGGGATTTTACGCGCTGAAGGAGGAGCCGGAAAAGGATAAGATTCCTTTCCCGGCATTTTATGTATTACTTAAGCTTACTTTGCGCCCAGATGATGCCGCTGGCGTATTCCGGCGGTAGCAAGGGAACTAAGGCCTCCAGCGTTGCGCTTAAGCGATCGGTATCGCTGTCGGTCAGGTTCAGGTGGCCCACTTTACGCCCCTCGCGAACCTCTTTGTCGTACCAGTGCAGATGTACCAGCGGCAGTTTCAGCCAGTCGTAATTCAGAGCGCTGCCAATCAGGTTCACCATCACGGACGGGCTGTCCACGACCGGTGACGGTAACGGCAGGCCGGTGATCGCGCGCAGATGCAGCTCAAACTGGCTGATGCTGGCGCCGTTTTGCGTCCAGTGCCCGCTGTTGTGTACCCGCGGCGCCAGTTCGTTGATGAGCAACCCTTCCGGCGTGATAAAACACTCCATCGCCATGACGCCGACATAACCCAGTTCATGCATGATGGCGGAGAGCATGGCTTCCGCCTGTTCCTGCTGTTTCGCGTTGGCCTGCGGGAACGCTACGCTGGTGCGCAGAATCCCGTCCTGGTGCAGGTTGTGCGTCAGCGGGTAGAACACGGTGCTGCCGTCATGGGCGCGTGCGCCGACTAACGACACTTCGCCAGAGAAGTTAATGCCCTGTTCAACAATGCACTCGCCGTAACCGTCGTCCGGGAACTGAGCGGTTTCATCCGCGCGTAAACGCCACTGCCCACGGCCGTCGTAACCGCCAACGCGCCGTTTGACGATAGCCAGTTCGCCCAGACGCGCAAATATGGCGGGCCACTCGTCCTGGCTTGCCAGCAACTGCCAGGGCGCCGTCGCCAGCGAGAGTTTGTCAAAAAGCTGCTTTTGCGTCAGGCGGTCGGCAATAATCGGGAAAACGTCGCGGTTGACGAAAGCCGGGTGGCGCGCCAGTTCGCGGGTCAGCGCGGTTTCCGGCCAGCGTTCGATTTCCGCTGTGATCACGCTTTGTTGAACCGGGACGGCGGTAGGTTCCGCGTCCAGCCCGACAGGCCAGACGGTGATGCCCAACGGTTCGCCCGCCTGACGCAGCATCCGTCCTAACTGGCCGTTACCCAGTACGCAGACCTGCTTCATGCCGCACCTCGTGGGTCGGGATTCTCAAGCACCTCATCGGTCTGGGCTTTACGCCAGTCCGCCAGACGTTGGCGCAGGTCTTTATCGTGTGTCGCCAGAATTTGCGCTGCCAGCAGCGCCGCGTTTGCCGCGCCCGCTTTGCCGATCGCCAGCGTGCCGACCGGAATGCCGCGTGGCATCTGGACGATAGAGTAGAGGCTGTCCACGCCGCTCAGCGCAGCGCTTTGCACCGGCACGCCCAGTACCGGCACCAGCGTTTTTGCCGCAATCATTCCCGGCAGATGCGCCGCGCCGCCAGCACCAGCAATAATCACCTGATAACCCTTCTCTTCGGCGCTTTCGGCGAAGCTGAACAGCTTATCGGGGGTGCGGTGTGCGGAAACCACTTCAACGTGGTGTGGAACGTTCAGGATATCGAAGATTTCGGCGGCAAACTGCATGGTAGCCCAGTCGCTTTTGGACCCCATCACGATGGCGACACGCGCCGGATTATTGCGGGAAGACATGCGTCTTAAAACTCCTGTGGTGCACAACTCTCGGCTTTTGAGGGCACAGAGAATAGCACGGAAATACGCCAAGGAAAACGGTTGCGTACCTTATGACGTCGTCAATTCAC
This sequence comes from Citrobacter sp. CK199, assembly GCF_030333285.1. Lineage (NCBI taxonomy): Bacteria > Pseudomonadati > Pseudomonadota > Gammaproteobacteria > Enterobacterales > Enterobacteriaceae > Citrobacter > Citrobacter sp. CK199. The sequence goes on from NZ_JAOWGF010000028.1 coordinate 320,068, forward strand.
GGGCGAGGTTAAAACGGGAAATGGAGAAGCTCAACGTCATCTGGCGTGACTTTGACCATCGACCCTTCGCTGTGCCAGGCGCCTAAAACAACGCGGAACGCGGGTTTGCCGTTAGCGCTCAGTTCGTGAACGTCCGGGCGATGAGTATGACCATGAATCAGCCATTGCACATGGTGTTTTTCCATTTCGGCCACCACGGCCTGTGGATTAACGTCCATGATCTCCAGTGACTTGCTGCTGTTAGCGGCTTTGCTGCCTGCGCGCATTCTGGCGGCAATACGATTGCGGATAAACAGCGGCAGGGCGAGGAACAGCTTCTGTAGCCAGGGTTTGTGAACTTTGGCGCGAAACGCCTGGTAACCGGCATCGTCGGTGCAGAGCGTGTCGCCGTGCATAATCAATACGCGACGGCCATAGAGGTCGAGCACCTTTTCCTGCGGCAATAGCGTCATTCCGCTTTCACGGGCAAAGCGTTTGCCGATCAAAAAATCACGGTTGCCGTGAATAAAGAAGCAGGGTACGCCGGAATCTACAACGGCTTTAATGGCTGCGGCCATTTCGCGGTGCAGCGGGTTGGGATCGTCGTCGCCTATCCAGGCTTCGAAAAGGTCGCCAAGAATGTACAGCGCATCGGCCTGGCGCGCGTCACCGGCTAAAAAACGCAGAAAACCGGCGGTGATCGCCGGTTCTTCCGTGCAGAGGTGAAGATCTGCAATAAACAGTGTTGCCACGATTACTCGCTGACGGTCACGTTTTCGATGATAACGTCTTCTTTCGGCACGTCCTGATGCATACCGCTGCGGCCTGTTGATACGCCTTTGATTTTATCAACCACGTCCATGCCTTCCACGACTTCAGCGAATACGCAGTAGCCCCAGCCCTGCATGCTTTCGCCAGAGAAGTTCAGGAAGTCGTTGTCGGCCACGTTGATAAAGAACTGCGCCGTTGCGGAGTGTGGAGCCTGAGTACGCGCCATTGCCAGCGTGCCACGGGTGTTTTTCAGACCGTTGTTGGCTTCGTTTTTGATCGCTTCTTTGGTCGCTTTCTGCTTCATGCCAGGTTCAAAACCGCCGCCCTGAATCATGAAACCGTTAATAACACGGTGGAAAATGGTGTTGTTGTAAAAACCTTCGCGGCAGTAGTCCAGGAAGTTTTTAACTGTTTCAGGCGCTTTGTCATCAAACGTTTTGATTACGATATCGCCGTGATTAGTGTGGAAAGTAACCATTTTTGCATCCTGTTCCGATATAGTGGTGCTTCGACCCCGATAAGGGTCACATATAGGGGGGTGTTATAGCATAACCGCACGCTGCGATCACCTCGCAAAGTGTGCTGCTTCGATTACGAATAATATGTATCATACGGATATTATTACCCACACACGTCTATACGGAATCTTCGATGTTAAAAATCTTTAATACACTGACGCGCCAAAAAGAGGAATTCAAACCTATTCATGCCGGGGAAGTCGGCATGTACGTGTGTGGTATTACCGTTTACGACCTCTGTCATATCGGTCACGGGCGTACGTTTGTCGCCTTCGACGTCGTCGCGCGCTATTTGCGTTTCCTCGGTTATACGCTGAAGTACGTGCGTAACATTACCGATATCGACGACAAGATCATTAAACGGGCGAACGAAAACGGTGAAAGCTTTGTCGCGCTGGTCGATCGTATGATTGCGGAGATGCACAAAGATTTTGATGCGCTGAATATTCTGCGCCCGGATCTGGAGCCGCGTGCAACGCACCATATCGCCGAAATTATTGAGATCACCGAACAGCTGATAGCCAAAGGTCACGCTTATGTGGCGGACAATGGCGACGTGATGTTCGACGTGCCGACCGACCCGAACTACGGTCAGCTGTCGCGCCAGGATCTGGAACAGCTACAGGCGGGCGCCCGCGTTGACGTCGTTGACGTAAAACACAACCCGATGGACTTCGTGCTGTGGAAGATGTCCAAAGAGGGCGAACCGAGCTGGCCGTCGCCGTGGGGTGCGGGTCGTCCAGGCTGGCACATTGAATGTTCCGCCATGAACTGCAAACAGCTGGGCAACCATTTTGATATTCATGGCGGCGGTTCCGACCTGATGTTCCCGCACCATGAGAACGAAATCGCCCAGTCTACCTGCGCGCACGACGGTGAGTATGTGAACTACTGGATGCACTCCGGCATGGTGATGGTGGATCGTGAGAAGATGTCGAAATCACTGGGCAACTTCTTTACCGTGCGTGATGTGCTGAAATACTACGACGCGGAAACCGTTCGCTACTTCCTGATGTCCGGCCACTATCGTAGCCAGCTCAACTACAGCGAAGAGAACCTCAAGCAGGCGCGCTCCGCCCTGGAGCGTCTGTACACCGCGCTGCGCGGAACGGACAAAACCGTTGCGCCTGCGGGCGGCGAAGCGTTTGAAGCGCGTTTTGTGGAGGCGATGAACGACGATTTCAACACCCCGGAAGCCTACTCCGTGCTGTTTGATATGGCGCGTGAGGTGAACCGTCTGAAGAGTGAGGATATGGCTGCCGCGAATGCGATGGCGTCACATCTGCGTAAAATTTCCGGCGTGCTGGGGCTGCTGGAGCAGGAGCCGGAAGCGTTCCTGCAAAGCGGAGCGCAGGCGGATGACGGCGAAGTGGCTGAAATCGAAGCGTTAATTCAACAGCGTCTGGATGCGCGTAAAGCCAAAGACTGGGCGGCGGCGGATGCGGCGCGTGACCGTCTGAATGAGATGGGCATCGTGCTGGAAGATGGTCCGCAAGGGACAACCTGGCGCCGTAAATAACGTCATTGCCGAATGGCGGCTAACGCCTTATCCGGCCTACACTGGCATAACCAGTAGGCCGGATAAGACGCGATAGCGTCGCCATCCGGCACTCTGAATCAGGCGACGACGTTAACGCTTTGCCCTGCGAAGCTGACGGTTTGCCCGGCAACAATTTTGCAGCGTTTGCGGGTTTCAACCGCGCCATCAACCTTCACTAAACCTTCTGCAATGGCAATTTTCGCCTGGGCACCGCTTTCGCTCCAGCCTTCCAGTTTGAGCAGGTCGCACAACTCAACGTGCGGGTGCTTGCCTAAAGAGAATGTTGCCATGTTATTTACCTTGTGGATCGTGATATTCAACGCACGCCTGTAGCGTGTTTTCGATAAGTGTTGCGACCGTCATCGGACCGACGCCGCCCGGCACCGGGGTGATATAGGATGCGCGCGCGGCAGCGTCTTCAAAGACCACATCGCCGACCACTTTACCATTTTCCAGTCGGTTGATTCCGACATCAATCACGATGGCGCCTTCTTTAATCCACTCGCCGGGAATAAATCCGGGTTTGCCGACGGCGACAATCAGCAGATCGGCGTGTTCAACATGGCGACGCAGATCTTTGGTGAAGCGGTGAGTCACGGTCGTTGTGCAGCCTGCCAGCAGCAGTTCCATGCTCATCGGGCGACCGACGATATTCGAGGCGCCGATGACGACGGCATTCAGTCCGAAGGTATCGATGTTGTAACGCTCCAGCAGCGTGACGATGCCGCGCGGCGTACAGGGGCGCAGACGCGGCGCGCGCTGGCACAGACGGCCTACGTTGTAGGGATGGAAACCGTCTACGTCTTTGTCCGGCGCAATGCGTTCCAGCACTTTGACGTTATCGATGCCCGCCGGTAGCGGCAACTGCACCAGAATACCGTCGATAGTGTTGTCGGCGTTAAGCGTATCAATCAGTTCCAGCAGTTCTGCTTCGCTGGTGGTTTCGGGCAGGTCATAGGAGCGGGAGACGAATCCCACCTCTTCACAGGCTTTGCGCTTACTCGCCACATAAATCTGCGAAGCCGGGTTGCTGCCTACCAATACAACGGCCAACCCTGGGGCGCGAAGTCCGGCCGCGACACGCGCCTGAACTTTTTGAGCAACCTCAGAGCGCACCTGCTGCGCAATCGTTTTACCGTCAATAATCTTTGCTGCCATCAGAGAGAGGATTCCGTCTGTTACATTAAGTCGAAGGGGATGTGGCTATTTTGTCAGAAGCGGGGCGCGCTGTCAGTTATCGTTTGCGTCTTTACGTGTGATCGGTGCAGTGACCACTGCGATACGGGCTGCGGCGAGGGGCAAAATCCTGTGGGTGATTAATGAGCAACCTAATCAAAATTAACCTAAAAGAAACAATTCATCACCCTGCTAAAATTAGGGGGAATGCCGCGAAAAACGTGGCGTTAAGTGTGATATTGAACACTTTTATATAAAAAAGGCTTAGACCTGTCCTATATCCCAATAAGAATTTACCTGGGCTAATTAAAGAGATTGAAGGTATTTTTCACTTATTGAAATGTTTAATTTATCCCTGTGACGAATTGTCATATTCGTAAAGATTAATTAGTGAATCTAATGCTCAGGAGAGTTGGGGTAAAAAGGTTAGCTAATTCTCTTTCGATATATATCTTTACAGGATGCAGAGATAATTAGCCTGACATTATTATGTCGATTTTGATTCAAACGGTTCCCGCAGGAAACTGGAGCCGAATGTGCGTAATTCAAGGGAAATCCATGAAACTTAAATTAATGACCTCTTCCGTTATTGCTGGCCTGATGTTTGCTGCTGGTGCGGCTCATGCCGATCCGGTAAGCGTTAGCGGCGGTACGGTTCACTTCGAAGGTGAGCTGGTCAATGCAGCGTGTGCCGTTAGCACGAAATCTGCCGATCAGACCGTGACCCTGGGCCAGTATCGTACCGCCAGCTTTACCGCTGTTGGCGATACCAGCGCACAGATTCCGTTCACCATTGTACTGAATGACTGCGATCCGAGCGTAGCAGCGACCGCTGCCGTTGCGTTCTCTGGTCAGGCTGACGGTACAAACGACAGCCTGCTGGCAGTCGTGTCTGGTGACAATGGCACCACGGCAGGCGGCGTAGGGATCGAAATTCTTGATAACACCTCTTCTCCGCTGAAGCCAGACGGCGCGACCTTCTCTACGGCTCAGGCGCTGGTAGAAGGTAGCAACACGCTGCGTTTCACCGCGCGTTATAAAGCGACTGCTGCGGACACCACGCCGGGTCAGGCTAACGCCGACGCAACCTTCATCATGAAGTACGAATAAACCCACCAGGGATTCAGGGATGTGGCAAGCCTCAATGGATGAGGCGCTATCCGGGGACGATAAGTGATACAGCAGATGATTAGCAAAGGCGTGGCGCTGGTGGGGCTGATTTGCGCGATGCCCGCATTCGCGCATACGGTGATACTGGAGAGCGGTAATCTTCACCTGCGAGGCCAACTGGTAAACGGCGCCTGCGCGGTGAATTCCGAAAGCCAGGATCTCCGTGTACAGATGGGGCAATACCGCACCAATGTCTTTTCTGGCGCCGGGAGTTTCGCCCCGACCAGTATTCCTTTCGCGCTGCGATTAACCGATTGTAGTTCAGAGGTTTATAGCCATGTTGGGATCGCTTTTTCCGGTGTGACTCCCGCAGAAGATCCGCAGGTATTCCTGGCGCGCAGCGACACGGCGGCGACCTCCGGTATTGGTCTGGCATTATTTGATGAAGAACAACGGCAAATCATACCCAATTCCTTGCCGCTTCATTATGCCCCTATTTTAACGCAAGAAATGACATTTCATTTCACGGCTCGCTATCGGGCAATCTCGGAAAATATGACGCCGGGAAGTATTCATTCAGATGTGTGGTTTACGCTGGTTTACCCCTGATTTGTTTTCCGGGCGTTGATAAAACGCAAAAGGTATTTTTTGCCATGCTTAATTATATAAAATCAGGCCTTATTATTTTTATTGCCTTATTGACTTCAATGAGTGCGCAGGCGGCCGGGGGAATTGCATTAGGCGCCACCCGCGTTATTTATCCGGCGGACGCCAAACAGACCTCGCTGGCAATTAGCAACAGCGCATCGAAAGAGCGTTATCTGGTTAATTCATGGATTGAGAACAGCGCCGGCGTCAAAGAAAAATCGTTCGTTGTTACACCGCCGCTGTTTGTCAGCGAACCCAAAAGTGAAAACACGCTGCGTATTATTTATGCCGGACAACCCCTGCCTGCCGATCGGGAGTCTTTGTTCTGGATGAACGTGAAAGCGATACCGTCGGTGGATAAAAACAGCCTTGAAGGCAAAAACGTCCTGCAACTGGCGATCCTGTCGCGCATTAAGCTGTTTGTTCGCCCTGCCAATCTGCCGCAGGTGCAGGAAGACGCGCCAGGAATGCTGCAATTCTCCCGTTCCGGGAACCACCTGAAAATCACCAATCCGTCTGCTTACTATCTCACGCTGGTCAATCTCAAAGTGGGAAGTCAGAAGGTTGATAACGTCATGGTCGCGCCGAAGAACAATACCCAGATTCTGCTTCCGGCAGGCGCGCAGGGAAGTGTGACATTCCAGACGGTAAATGATTACGGTGCGCTGACACCGGCGAAAACGGTTAGCTTGCGCTGATCGGAACGTGTGAAGCCACACTGAGAAAACGATGAAGAAGATAACGTATCTTCCCGGTTCACTGCCGGGGTATACGCCACATCTGACGGGGGTGGCGTTGTCCATATTGGCGGCGCTCTATCCGGCGATAAGTCATGGCGAAAGTTACTTTAACCCGGCTTTTTTGTCGGCAGATGCTGCGTCCGTGGCAGATTTGTCACGTTTTGAGAAAGGCAATCACCAGCCCCCGGGCATCTATCGGGTGGATATCTGGCGCAACGATGAGTTCGTCGCGACCCAGGATATTCGCTTTGAAACCTCGTCGACGAAAACCGGTGAAAAATCAGGCGGATTAATGCCCTGTTTTGATCTGGCGTGGATCAAAAGGCTGGGGGTAAATACCACCGCCTTTCCTGCGCTTGGGCAAAGCCAGGAGGAGACCTGCATCAATTTGCCAGAGGCGATTCCCGGCGCTGAAATCGCTTTTGATTTTTCCTCAATGCGTTTAAATATCAGTCTTCCGCAGGCGTCAATGCTGAACAGCGCGCGCGGGTATATCCCGCCGGAAGAGTGGGATGAAGGGATTCCCGCCGCGCTTATCAACTACAGTTTTACCGGCAGTCGCGGGACGAACAGCGACAGCTATTTTTTAAGCCTGATGAGCGGCCTGAACTATGGCTCGTGGCGGTTGCGTAACAACGGCGCGTGGAGCTATTCCAAAGGCGACGGATACCACTCGCAAAGCTGGAAAAACATCGGCACCTGGGTACAACGCGCCATTATCCCGTTGAAAAGCGAACTGGTGATGGGGGACAGCAACACCGGCAACGACGTGTTTGACAGCGTGGGCTTTCGCGGGGCGCGACTCTACTCTTCCGACAATATGTACCCTGATAGCCTGCAAGGCTATGCGCCGACCGTGCGTGGGATCGCCCGTACCGCCGCAAAACTGACTATCCGCCAGAACGGCTATGTGATCTATCAAAGCTATGTCTCACCGGGCGCTTTCGCGATCACAGACCTCAACCCAACGTCTTCAAGCGGCGACCTGGAAGTGACGGTTGATGAGAAAGACGGCAGTCAGCAGCGCTATACGGTGCCTTACTCCACCGTTCCGCTGTTGCAGCGCGAAGGACGTATGAAGTTCGACCTGGTGGCGGGGGATTTTCGCAGCGGCAATAGCCAGCAATCTTCGCCATTCTTCTTCCAGGGAACGCTGATCGCCGGTCTGCCTGAAGGGTATACTGCTTATGGCGGCACGCAGCTGGCTTCGCGCTACAGCTCGGTGGTGCTGGGGGCCGGACGGAACCTGGGCGACTGGGGCGCGGTTTCGGTAGACGTCACCCACGCCCGCAGCCAACTGGCGGATGACAGCACCCACCAGGGGCAGTCGCTGCGTTTCCTGTACGCCAAGTCGTTGAACAACTACGGCACTAACTTCCAGTTACTGGGCTATCGCTATTCCACGCGCGGATTCTACACGCTTGACGATGTGGCGTACCGCAGTATGGAAGGGTACGAGTATGAATATGACAGCGAAGGTAAGCGTCATAAAGTGCCGGTAGTGCAGAGCTATCACAACCTGAACTACAGCAAAAAAGGCCGATTCCAGGTCAACATTTCACAGAATCTGGGGGATTACGGCTCGCTGTATATCTCCGGCAGTCAGCAAACATACTGGAACACGTCGGATGCCAATACCTGGTATCAACTGGGGTATGCCAGCGGCTGGCAAGGGATCAGCTACTCCCTTTCCTGGTCGTGGAATGAATCCGTAGGGATTTCCGGCACCGATCGCATTCTGGCATTCAACATGTCGGTTCCGTTCAGCGTGCTCACCGGGCGGCGCTACTCGCGCGACAATGCCCTGGATCGCACCTACGCCACCTTTAACGCGAACCGGAACAGCAATGGGCAGAACAGCTGGCAGACCGGCATCGGCGGGACATTGTTAGACGGGCGTAACCTGAGCTACAGCGTGAACCAGGGACACAGCAGCACCAATGGCTACAGCGGCAGCGCCAGCGCGAACTGGCAGGCGGCTTACGGGACGCTCGGCGTGGGGTACAACTACGATCGAGACCAGCATGACTACAACTGGCAGCTGTCTGGCGGTGTGGTCGGTCATGCGGACGGCATCACGCTCAGTCAGCCTTTAGGCGATACCAACGTCCTGATTAAAGCGCCAGGCGCCGAAGGGGTGCATATAGAAAACCAGACCGGGGTGCAAACCGACTGGCGCGGATATGCGGTCATGCCTTACGCCACCGTATATCGCTATAACCGTGTCGCGCTGGATACCAACTCAATGGATAACCACACCGATGTGGAAAATAACGTCAGCAGCGTGGTGCCGACGCAAGGGGCGCTGGTACGCGCTGCCTTTGACACGCGAATCGGCGTGCGCGCAATTGTCACCGCAAAACAGGGCGATCGCCCGGTGCCGTTTGGCTCAATTGTGCGCGAAACCGCCAGCGGCGTCACCAGTATGGCGGGCGATGACGGGCAAATTTATCTGAGCGGACTGCCGCTGAAAGGGGAACTGCTGATTCAGTGGGGAGAGGGAGCGAACGCCCGCTGCGTGGCGCATTATTCCCTGCCTGAAGAGAGCCTGAAGCAGGCGGTGACGCTGCTTAATGCGACCTGTAAACGTCCGTCGTCATGAAAGGTAAGAAAAGATGAAAATGAAATCAGGGTTGTTGCCGGGCGCCATCGCATTATTGCTGGCGAATCCGGCATGGGCGACGGTTTGCCATAACTCGAACGGTACGCCGACCGATGTGTTTTACGATCTGTCGAATGTTTTTACCAGCAGCAATAATCAGGTAGGACAGGTGGTGACGCTGCCGGAGAAATCGGGCTGGGTTGGCGTACAGGCGACGTGTCCTGCTGGTACGAATGTGGATTATACCTTTCGAAGCTATGTGACCGAACTTCCCGTGCAAAGTACGGAAGGGGGATTCCAGTATCTCAAGCTCAATGACTATCTGCTGGGGGCGATGAGCATCACCGACAGCTATGCCGGATTATTTTATCCGCCCCGTAATTATATTCGCATGGGGACGCACCCCAATGTACCGAAACAAAAGCCCTTCGGCGTGATGGACTCTAAGCTGATCTTTAAACTCAAAGTGATACGGCCTTTTATCAACATGGTGCCGATTCCCCGCCAGACCATGTTCTCGGTGTATGTCACCACCAGCACCGGCGATGCCCTGAGCACGCCGGTTTATACCATCAGCTACAGCGGTAAAGTCGAGGTTCCGCAAAGCTGTGAAGTGAATGCCGGGCAGGTTGTGGAATTTGATTTTGGCGATATCGGCGCCGCGCTGTTCAGCAAAGCCGGGGCGGGAAATCGCCCGGAAGGGGTGACGCCGCAGACAAAAACGGTCGCCATAAAATGTACGAACGTCGCGGCGCAGGCCTATTTGTCGATGCGTCTGGAGGCGGAGAAAATCTCCGGGCAGGCGATGGTCTCTGATAATCCCGACCTAGGCTTTATCGTTTCCGACAGCGGCGGCGTGCCGCTGACGCCTAACAATCTGGCCAGCAAAATTCCATTCCGTCTGGATGACAGCGCCGCCGCCAGCGTGGGGATCCGCGCATGGCCGGTAAGCATCACGGGGAGTAAACCGACGGAAGGGCCTTTTACCGCTCGTGGGTATCTGCGTGTGGATTACGACTAAGGGGAGCGCACAGCCATGAGACTTTTGCTGGCTATTTTTTGCAGCGTGTTGCTGAGCCCGCTTTGCCGGGCTGACACCGCTCTGGGCGAGATTAATATTGAACTGCGCGGTAATGTTGTGGACTTCACCTGCACCGCAGTGACCGGTGACAGTAACAAAACGGTCGAGCTGGGCACCTGGCCCACGAAGCAGTTGAAAACCAGCGGCGATACTACCCAGCCCGTGCCTTTCAGCATCAAACTTGAGGGCTGCCCGCCGGGCGCGGCGTCGATGACCTTTTCAGGAACGCCAGCGGCGGGGACGTCGCTGCTGGCGCTGGATGATGCGGTCATGGCGCAAAAAGTGGCCATTGAGATCCGCGACAGCGATCGCAGCAGATTACCGCTTGAGCAAGCCAGCCAGGCGGTAAGCGTTGATGAAAACGGTAATGCTACGCTGACGTTTTATGCGAATTACATTGCGTTGGCCGATGGCGTTCAGCCAGGAGTCGCAAAGGCGGATGCGACTTTTATGATCAATTACAACTGAAGCCCGATCCCAATAACGTACTCCCGAACGATCTCTCGTCGGGAGTCAGCCACGATCACAGCAAGTCGTGTACCTTCGCGTAATCAATAAGCTCAACAATGGTATGCAGGCCGAGTTTCGAAAAGATGTTCGCTTTATGCGCGCTGATGGTTTTGTTACTCAGCAAGAGTTGCTCTGCGATTTCTTTATTCGATAAACCGTTGGCGAGATAGCGCAGTACCGTAACCTCCCTGTTTGAGAGCGGCATATCATTGTGCTCACCTTTTCGTGAACTGGTATTACTGATAAAATTTAGCGTCTCTGAAGGAAAAAAAGAATATCCTGATAAGATCATTTTCACTGCGTTATAAATATCATTGAGATCCTTTCTTTTACTGACAAATCCGTTTGCGCCTGCCCGGATAGCTCTCCCGGCATAAAAAGATTCAGATTTAGACGACAAGAAAAGAATTTTGGTATTTTCTTGTATTGATTTGATTCGTTTAAGCAGTGTAAATCCATCTGTACCCGGCAGCTCTATATCCAGGATGACCAGATCCACAGGATATGTGCGCAGATAATCTACCGCGGTACGATTGTCATCGGTTTTCAGGACAACCTGGATATTACTATTCTTTTCGAGAAGCACTTCTATCGACATTCTGACAATAGGGTGTTCGTCCATAATGATAACGGATGCAGGTTTCATTGTTGTATGCCTCAGACTGTTTGCGCGTCTTCCGTTTGCGGATAAGCGTCAGACACTATTAATTATCAAATAGCCAGAATATACCTCACGAACCTGGGAAGTGGTGAAGGTAATACCATCCTTGTTAACTGACTATTTTGCGTAAGAGCAATAAGCGTGGGGAATATCCATTTCGCACCAACAAAAAAGAAAATTCTGATTAACTAAGAATAGGGAGATTATACCTGGTCTATTTTTTCGGAAAAGGCTTACGGTACACAAATCGGTGCTGGCTGTTAGGATGTTCTGCATGTTTTAGACTGTTTAATAGCGTTTGGTTTTATTCTCTGTTGAATCAATGTTCTGTGGCTAAAAGTATTTTTTTTAAATATAAAAACAACACAAAAAACCAATTGTTTAGTTTCTGTTATGTGATTTTTGGGCGAATTTTCAACGATGAGGCCGTGAGAGCCCGTCAATTGAAGGATTATAGAGAAAGAGGGATTTTCCTATGATACCAGGAATAGTTGTAAATATTAATTTTATGTAAAAAATTTACATTTAGTCAGGCGTTAAAATAAGTAATTTCTTAAAAAATCTTATAGCTTAAGAGGTTAGCGTGTTAAATTAAGTGAAGAGAAGTGACGCTAAGGCGGTGTATCAGATACAGCAAACTGTGTCGATGCGGCAGATCCAACTGAGTAATAAGTTGATTGAGTCGATAGATCACCCGGTGATAAGGCGTATTGAGTAAAAGCGCGATTTCCTTTAAAGACATACCCTGGGATAACGCGGAAATGATCTTCCAGTCAGTATGGCTAAAGGTGCCATCAGTATTTTGAACGGAGGGGGGAGATAATAAGGCGTTACGTAATGATGAGAGATTCTGGCGACGTTGCAGAATATAAAACTTACCGGCTTTTTGCATAAAACGCGTCAGACTAACATCCTTATCCGGCACCAGTAAGTAAACCTGGATATCGCTTCGCTCTCGGATAAGCAGGCGTAATCGCTCAAGCGTTTCGTAGCAGGAGACTGCCAGTCCAGCCATATCAACAATCAATTGTCTGATGCCCGTCTCTTCCAGCCTGCGTGAGGGTGATTCCAGAGAGTTGAACACCGCCGTGCGTTTTCCAGAAAATAAATAGCGATTCAGTGTATATCCGAGATAGTTATCCGTCGTGATAATAACCTGAGAGATTGTATTGTCCGGTAGGGCATAATTGAGACGTTGGGTCAGATATTCCAGACGATCAAATACCTGTGGTTCAAGGTGATGGTAGTGGTGAGTGCAATCAGTATTTCTTAAACGGCGATGTCTTTCTTTGCGAAGTGCGCTGCGCATCCTTTCCCTTTCCGTTTTTCTACTCTTTGTTTTGCAAAAGCGCGGGCCATAAGTATCCCTGGCCTAATTGGGCGCCAGAATGAAAAGCAATTTCTTTTTGCGCATGATTTTCAATACCTTCAATGAGTATGACATCTGCAATGTTATACCCCATAAAAATCACCTGGCGCAGTTTCTGAGGATGCAGAATTAGATCCCAGAACGCATTTTTATCCAGTTTCAGACCACTAAAACGCCAGCGGGCGGCAGCCACTTCTTTGATCAAATTTTCATCGACATCATCCAGCCAGACGGGAATTCCGATAGACTCAACCTGTTTTATTTTTTCATAGAGTTGGGAACGCTGGCGGCTATTAAGTGAAAAAAGCGTTTCTGGGTCCTGGATTTCAAGGATCAGATTGGACGGGCAGGGGGTTACTCCTGAATTAAAAAAATCCAGGTGTAAAAATACCTTCAGCGGTAAATTAAGAAAATAATGTACGCCTTTGGGATAATGCGTAATAGTGGCGACTTGCTGATAAAAATACGCCACTATTTTTTCTGGCGGAAGGTGGTGAAAAAAATGCTCAGTATTGACATGAAAAGGAACCTGAGTCAGAACTTCATAGCCAAAGGTGCGTGCAGAAGATAAATGGACTATCGGCTCAAGCTTTAAAGGATATTCCCAACAAAAAGGACGTTCCTTTTGAGTGCGCAATGTTGCAGAGTCAAGAATATTTCCCTGTAATACCGGGCGAGTTGCCACAAAAACACTCCTGTAGGCATAAAGAATGCCGCCGAATATTTTCGGTTCCTGACGGTTGTGCAATCAGGAAATATGATAAGTGTCATTGTGGCAGTATGCGAAAAATCGCTGTAGATGACGTTACTTAATCATCTGTGAGATATTTCTCAACATGATGGATGGAAAATTGAGAATATGTCTATTCTTGCAGAAAACCCAGGTTAACTCTGATGTAATTTAAGAACTGCTGTTCATTTTTTACGTGCAGTTTCTTCATGATGCTACGGCGAATTGATTTGGTTTGTTCTTCACTCAGCGAAAGGAGTACGGCAATTTCGCTTAACCGGTGCCCGCGGGCGACCATCTTTAAAAACTGGCGTTCCAGAATGGAGAAATGGCGAGTCGTACAGTAATGGCAAACAGAAGGGGGAACGTTGCGGCGAAGTGCCCGTTTATGCAGGATAAGCACCATCTTTTTGGTTATCTCATCAACATCGTCCTCCCGGTAAATATGCGGCAGCATATAGAGACACGGCCTGAACATGAGTTTGTCTTTATCGTATTCATTACAAATAATGACTCTCTGCTGGTGCCGGGTATGTACCGGTATCTGATAACATCCGGCACTAAACCAGTCTTCATCCAGCGATAAAAATGCGATGTCCGCTTTGTCTATATCATCAGCAGGTAGAAATTGAATTTTCTGATGCCACTGATGAGTCAGACGAGTCATGATGATTTTAAGACCGTGTTCGAAATGGCTATTTTGTTCTTTTATGGCGACACTCAGCATAAAAAATATCCTGAACAGCTGGGAAGTGGGGAGGAAATAGTAAGTAAACGCATTAATTTTCTAAATACATTTATCCTTAAAATGCCACTTTATGCAGGCCGAGTTCTTACCAGGTGATTTCCTGGATAGTTGCGTAGCGCCAGAAAAAAAGATATTCGTACACTTCCTCAGCAACCAGAACAAAAGCCATTGACTCAGCAGGCGCTCACCGTATAATTCACGCGTTTCATCCGCATGAAGCCATCGCTTCACACAGTGCGCCCTTAGCTCAGTTGGATAGAGCAACGGCCTTCTAAGCCGTGGGTCGCAGGTTCGAATCCTGCAGGGCGCGCCAGTCTTTATTCTCGCCTTTCTGTCAGACTTCATTTCGCTGCGTCGTTATCACTGCATTTCAATCGCCATGTTTCGGCAATGTCAGAATAAAGCGCGTTGCGCGCAGATCGGACGTTACGGACACGGTTCCCTGATGGGCGATGACAATTGATTTGACAATCGCCAGCCCAATTCCGCTGCCTTCGCCCTTACGCTGTCGGGAAGGGTCAACCCGGTAGAAGCGGTCAAACAGGCGCGGTAAATGTTCTGGCGCAATGGGGGCGCCGGGGTTTTCAACGGTAATCTGCGCCTGTCTGTCCATTTCTTTGAGCCGCACGGTAACGGCTTCGCCTTTCGGGGTGTAGCGCATGGCGTTAGACAGCAAGTTGCTGAGCGCTCTGCGTAACATGATGGGATCGCCGGATACCCAACATGCGCGTCCTTCAAAATGCAAACGCACTTCGCGTTCTTCTGCCCAGGCTTCAAAAAAGTCGAACACCTTGTGGACTTCATCCGCCAGGTCGAGCGCCTTTTTCTCCGGGATGAGCTGGTTATTGTCGGCCTGAGCCAGAAACAGCATGTCGCTTACCATCTTCGACATACGGCCAAACTCTTCGAGGTTGGAGTAGAGTACGTCTTCCAGCTCTTTTTGGCTGCGGGTCTGGCTTAGCGCAATCTCTGTTTGCGTCACCAGGTTCGTAATCGGGGTGCGAATTTCATGGGCGATATCCGCAGAGAAATTCGACTGGCGGGTAAAAACATCCTCAATGCGTTCAAGCATATGGTTAAACGAGAGCACCAGCCGCTCCAGCTCAATCGGAACGGCCTGCGGGTCAAGACGCACATCGAGGTCTTTCGACGTAATATTTTGAATCCGGCGGCTGACGCTGCGAATCGGTTCATGGCCTTTGTAGACGGCGAACAGCACAATAAAAATGATCATCATGCTAATCAGCGAAGCCGTCATAATCAGCTTATTTTTCAGATCGTTAATATAGTGCAGATGGAAGTCGATCGATAACGCCATATAGAGCGTGTAGGCCGGTTGCCCGTCCGCGAGTTGCCCGACCGGCAGGCGAATCATGCGCCATGCGGAATGAGCACCGTGCCCGTTAGCGTGCCTCTTGCCTTGTAAGTCCGGGCTGGACAACAAAAAGACATCGCCGTTACGCGCGCTGCTATCCGGCGTGGCTTTGGCGATAAACTGGCGAAGATCAGGTGAACCGGGAGAGTGAAAAATCGCCCGCTGGTTGGCATCTTCCAGCGAAATAATGACGTTCGAGTAACCGGCGGCAACGTTTTTTAGGATTTCCAGTCGGCGTGCTTCCGGTTCGTCGGGATGCGTGAGGATTCGCTCCAGCGTCGCGCTGATCTCTTTCAGGTCATTGATATCCTGCTCGGCAAAATGCACTTTTACGGAGTGAATCATGATCCAGGCAAACGCGAAAAAAGAGGCAATGGTGGCGAGGCTGATGAAAAATGTCAGGCGCGTCGCCAGCGAGAAAGGGCGCTGAAAGCGTTTAGTCACCATCCGGTACCTCAAGCACATAGCCCACGCCGCGCACGGTCTGGATGAGTTTCGGTTCGAACTCGTTATCGATTTTCGCGCGCAGCCGTTTAACGGCAACGTCAATCGCGTTGGTATCGCTGTCAAAGTTCATATCCCAGACCTGGGAAGCGATCAGCGAGCGGGGCAAGACTTCTCCCTGGTGGCGGACGAAAAACTCCAGTAGCGTAAACTCTTTACTGGTGAGCGTGATGCGCATGCCGTTGCGGGTCACTTTTCTGCTGACCAGATCGAGCGTCAAATCCACGACCTGAAACTGACTTTCGACCATCACCGCCGCGCCGCGACGCAGCAGCGTTCTGACGCGAGCCAGTAATTCAGCGAAAGCGAACGGTTTAACCAGATAGTCGTCAGCCCCCAGCTCCAGACCTTTTACCCGGTGTTCAATGGTGCCCAGCGCGGTAAGAAGAAGGATTGGCATGCCTTTGTTGGCGGTGCGCAGCATACGGACAATATCCCAGCCATTCACATCCGGCAGCATGATGTCGAGGATCAGCAGATCGTAATCTCCCGTCATCGCCAGGTGATACCCGTTAAGCCCGTTATCCGCCAGGTCCACCACGAAGCCCGCTTCCGTCAGACCTTTGGTCAGGTATTCACCGGTTTTTTTCTCGTCTTCGACTATCAGAATCTTCATCACGTCTTCCTTCACGCAAAGGTTGGGCGGGTTTTCAATTCTAGAGGAGCAGGATCGGATAGCAATCGGTTATTGGGAAAATGACAACTTTGTCATTTTCCTGTCACGGGCCGAACAGAGTCACTTCGTTAAGGTACAGGGCATAAATTCACATTCACTATATGGTTATCAGTCCCGTTGGGACGAGAAACGCTATGCGCAAATTTAAGCTTCTTACCCTCAGCGTGATGCTTGTTCTGACGGGCTGTTCGCTGGCGCCGGACTATCAGCGGCCCGCGTTGCCGGTGCCGCAACAATTCTCCCTGAGCCAGAATGCGCTGGTTTCTGCGCCTGCGGGGTATCAGGAGACCGGCTGGCGAACCTTTTTTGTTGATGAGCAAGTAAAGTTGCTGATTGGCGAGGCGTTACGCAATAACCGTGACTTGCGCATGGCGACGCTGAAAGTGCAGGAAGCCAGAGCGCAATACCGGGTGACGGATGCCGATCGTTATCCGCAGCTTAATTCCGATGCCAGCGGAAGCTGGGAAGGAAAATTAAAGGGTGACAGCAGCAGTACCCGCGAATATGAAGCCGGGCTGAATCTGAGTTTTGATCTGGACTTTTTTGGCCGGCTGAAAAACATGAGTGAGGCTGACCGACAGAACTATTTTGCCAGCGAAGAAGCGCGCCGGGCAGTGCATATCTTATTAATCTCAAACGTGGCGCAAAGTTATTTTAATCAACGGCTGGCGTACGCGCAGTTGCAAATCGCACAAGAAACGCTGGAAAACTATACACGCTCTTACGCATTTGTAGAAAAGCAGTTGCTGACCGGCAGCACGACCGTGCTGGCGCTGGAACAGGCGCGGGGCGTGATTGAAAGCACCCGCAGCGATATTGCGAAACGACAGGGCGAGCTGGCGCAGGCCAATAATGCGCTGCAATTGCTGTTGGGCACTTATTCTGCGCTGCCGGATGACAGGGCGCGCGATAGCGGAGATATTAAAAACGTGACGCTCCCGCCGTCGCTTTCCTCGCAAATCTTGTTGCAGCGCCCGGATATTATGGAAGCTGAACATACGTTGATGGCGGCGAATGCCAATATTGGCGCGGCGCGCGCGGCCTTTTTTCCCACCATTACCCTGACCAGCGGGGTGTCCGGCAGCAGCAGCGATCTCTCCCGTTTATTTAATGCCGCGAGCGGGATGTGGAATTTTATCCCGAAAGTGGAACTGCCGATTTTTAACGCCGGACGTAATCAGGCCAACCTCGATCTGGCGGAAATTCGCCAGCAGCAATCGGTTGTGAATTATGAACAGAAGATCCAGACCGCGTTTAAAGAGGTGGCGGATGCGCTGGCTTTGCGCCAGAGCCTGGCCGACCAGATAACCGCGCAACAGCGTTATCTGGGCTCGCTGCGTATTACGCTGCAACGCGCCAGAGCGCTCTATCAGCATGGCGCGGTCAGCTATATCGAAGTGCTGGATGCGGAGCGCTCTCTGTTTTCAACCCAGCAAACGTTACTCGATCTGAATTACGCCCGACAGGCTAATGAAATTACGCTGTTCACCGCGCTGGGCGGCGGTTGGGTGGAATAAAAATTTATCGTTATTTTCAGGAGAAAGCATGATGAACAATACAGTAAAAGCGGCGATTTTGGGTCTGTTCTCCGCCGTGGTATTTAACGTTCAGGCGAATGAACATCACCACGGCGAGATGATGAATAACGCGTCAGCGGCGCAGCAGGAGCAGGTGATTCATTCAACCGGCGTGGTTAAAGCCATCGACAAAGACACGAAAAAAGTGACTATCGATCATGAACCTATTCCGGCGGTCAACTGGCCTGCGATGACGATGCGCTTTACCCTGACCCCGGAAACCCGTTCCGGTGACATTAAACCCGGCGACAAAGTGGCGTTTACTTTCGTTCAGCAGGGCAATCTCTCTTTATTACGCGATATTCAGGTCAGCCAGTAAAGCGTATTCGCTGTCTCTTTGTTCTTGCCCGGGTTTACAGAAGCGCGGGCATTTCTCCCGCGTAACTGATCCAGAAAATGGATCGAATGGAAGTCACTATGGCGTCTTTAAAAATAAAAACTACCGCGCTTATTCTCGGCAGTATGATCGTCGGAGGGATTATCTCGGTCGGCGTTTACGCTTATTTTTCGTCTGCGCATCAGCCTGTCGATACTGCGCCTGCCTCCGAAAAAGAGGCCCGTAAGGTTCTGTTCTGGTATGACCCTATGTATCCGAATACGCGCTTTGATAAGCCCGGTAAATCGCCGTTTATGGATATGGACCTGGTGGCGAAATACGCTGACGAAGAGTCAGACACGACCTCTGCGCCAGGCGTGCGTATCGATCCGGTACAGACGCAGAATTTAGGGTTAAAGACGGAGGCTGTCCGCCGTGGGCCGCTGCGCTACGCGCAAACTTTTCCGGCTAACGTCAGTTTCAATGAATACCAGTTTGTGATTATGCAGGCGCGTTCCGCTGGCTTTATCGATAAAGTCTGGCCGCTGACGGTGGGGGATAAAATTAAGAAAGGAACGCCGCTGATCGACCTGACCATTCCTGACTGGGTTGAAGCCCAGAGTGAATATTTACTGCTGCGGGAAACGGGCGGTACGGCAACGCAGGTGGAAGGCATTCTTGAACGACTGCGTCTGGCCGGGATGCCGGAAGAGGATATCCGCCGCTTAGTCTCGACCCGTAAAATTCAAACCCGCTTTACCCTGAAAGCGCCTATTGATGGGGTGATCACCGCGTTCGATCTGCGCGCCGGGATGAATATCGCCAAAGATAACGTGGTGGCGAAAATCCAGGGGATGGACCCGGTGTGGATCAGCGCGGCCGTTCCTGAATCCATCGCATGGCTGATTAAAGATGCCTCGCAGTTCGATATTACCGTGCCCGCGTGGCCGGATAAACGCTTCACCATCAGTAAATGGGCGATTCTGCCAAGCGTGGACGCCACCACCCGTACCCTCCAGTTGCGCTTACAGGTTGATAACCCGGATGAAGCGCTCAAGCCTGGAATGAATGCGTACCTGAAGCTGAAAACGCAAAGCGAACCGATGCTGCTAATCCCGTCTAAGGCATTGATTGATAATGGAACGGAACAGCGGGTGATCGCCGTTGACAACGATGGTCGCTTTGTGCCGAAACAGGTCTCGGTGTTCCATGAATCACAAGGTGTGACGGCGATTCGCGCCGGGCTTGCCGAAGGTGAAAAAGTGGTCTCCAGCGGACTGTTCCTGATTGACTCAGAAGCCAATATCTCCGGCGCGCTGGATCGTATGCGGGCGCAATCTTCCTCTGCTGCGCCCGATCATGCGGCCCATTCACATTGAGGGAATGACAAATGATTGAATGGATTATCCGCCGCTCCGTAGCGAACCGTTTTCTGGTTGTGATGGGGGCGCTGTTCCTCAGCATCTGGGGAACCTGGACCATCATTAACACGCCGGTTGATGCGCTGCCTGACCTGTCTGACGTGCAGGTGATTGTGAAAACCAGCTATCCGGGACAGGCGCCGCAGATTGTTGAAAATCAGGTGACCTATCCATTGACGACCACCATGCTGTCGGTGCCAGGCGCGAAGACGGTGCGCGGTTTCTCGCAGTTTGGCGATTCTTACGTGTACGTCATTTTTGAAGATGGCACCGATCCCTACTGGGCGCGTTCCCGCGTGCTGGAGTACCTCAATCAGGTGCAGGGGAAACTGCCTGCGGGTGTCAGCGCGGAAATGGGGCCAGACGCCACCGGCGTCGGCTGGATATTTGAATATGCGCTGGTGGATCGCAGCGGTAAACACGATCTGGCGGAACTGCGCTCTTTACAGGACTGGTTTTTAAAGTATGAGCTGAAAACCATTCCGAATGTGGCGGAAGTGGCCTCGGTCGGCGGCGTGGTGAAAGAGTACCAGGTCGTTATCGACCCGATGAAACTCACGCAGTATGGCATCAGCCTTGCGCAGGTGAAGTCGGCTCTGGATATGTCCAACCAGGAGGCGGGGGGCTCCTCCGTCGAACTGTCAGAAGCGGAATACATGGTGCGCGCCAGCGGCTATTTGCAGACCCTCGATGACTTCAACAACATTGTGCTGAAATCCGGTGAGAACGGCGTTCCGGTGTACCTTCGCGATGTCGCCCGCGTACAGATTGGCCCGGAAATGCGCCGGGGCATTGCTGAACTGAACGGCGAAGGCGAAGTGGCGGGCGGGGTGGTGATCCTGCGTTCCGGTAAAAACGCCCGGGACGTTATTTCCGCCGTGAAGACGAAGCTGGAAACGCTGAAAAGCAGCCTGCCGGAAGGCGTTGACGTCGTGACAACCTACGATCGCAGCCAGCTGATTGACCGCGCTATTGATAACCTCAGCTACAAATTGCTCGAAGAGTTTATTGTGGTTGCGCTGGTCTGCGCGCTGTTCCTGTGGCATGTCCGCTCTGCGCTGGTGGCGATCATTTCGTTGCCGCTGGGCCTCTGTATTGCCTTTATCGTGATGCATTTTCAGGGGCTGAACGCCAATATTATGTCGCTCGGCGGGATCGCCATTGCGGTAGGGGCAATGGTGGATGCCGCGATTGTGATGATCGAAAACGCGCATAAACGGCTGGAGGAGTGGGGGCACCAGCATCCCGGCGACCCGCTGGATAACGAAACGCGCTGGAAGGTTATCACGAACGCCTCGGTGGAAGTGGGCCCGGCGCTGTTTATCAGCCTGCTGATTATTACCCTGTCGTTCATCCCGATTTTTACCCTCGAAGGGCAGGAAGGACGCTTGTTCGGCCCGCTGGCATTCACTAAAACCTATGCGATGGCAGGGGCGGCCTTCCTGGCGATCGTGGTGATCCCGATCCTGATGGGCTACTGGATTCGCGGCAAGATCCCGGCAGAGAGCAGTAATCCGCTTAACCGCTTTTTGATCCGCATTTATCACCCGCTGCTGTTGAAAGTGCTGCACTGGCCGAAGACCACGCTGCTGGTGGCGGTACTTTCGATCCTGACGGTCATCTGGCCGCTTAATAAAGTGGGCGGGGAGTTCTTACCACAAATTAACGAGGGCGATCTGCTGTATATGCCTTCCACGCTACCGGGGATTTCGGCGGCGCAGGCGGCGGATATGCTGCAAAAAACCGATAAGCTGATCATGACGGTGCCGGAAGTGGCGCGCGTGTTCGGCAAAACCGGCAAGGCGGAAACGGCCACCGACTCTGCGCCGCTGGAGATGGTGGAAACGACGATCCAACTGAAACCGCAGGATCAGTGGCGACCGGGAATGACGATGGACAAAATCATCGAAGAACTGGATAAAACGGTGCGATTACCGGGGCTGGCGAATCTGTGGGTGCCGCCAATCCGTAACCGAATCGACATGTTGTCTACCGGGATAAAAAGCCCGATCGGTATTAAAGTGTCCGGCACCGTGCTGGCTGATATTGATGCCACGGCGGAGCAGATCGAAGAGGTTGCCAGAACCGTACCGGGCGTTGCGTCGGCGCTGGCGGAACGGCTGGAAGGAGGCCGTTACCTCAATATCGACATTCATCGTGAAAAAGCCGCCCGTTACGGGATGACCGTCGGTGATGTACAACTGTTTATTACCTCCGCAGTTGGTGGGGCGATGGTAAGCGAAACCGTGGAGGGGATTGCGCGTTATCCTATTAACCTGCGCTACCCGCAACGTTATCGCGACAGCCCGGAAACCTTACGTCAACTGCCGATTCTGACGCCAATGCAGCAGCAAATTACCCTGGCGGATGTGGCGGACGTGAAGATCGCGCCAGGACCGTCGATGTTGAAAACCGAAAATGCCCGACCTGCAAGCTGGATCTATATTGATGCGCGCGATCGTGACATGGTGTCGGTAGTTAACGATCTGAAAAAAGCGATCGCGGAAAAGGTGCAGTTGAAACCGGGAACCAGCGTGGCGTTTTCCGGGCAGTTTGAGCTGCTTGAACGCGCCAGCCATAAGCTGAAGCTGATGGTGCCGATGACGCTGATGATTATTTTCGTTCTGCTGTATCTGGCGTTTCGTCGGGTGGGGGAAGCGCTGCTGATCATTACCAGCGTTCCTTTCGCCCTGGTCGGCGGGATCTGGTTCCTGTACTGGATGGGCTTTCATTTGTCCGTTGCCACCGGAACAGGATTCATCGCGCTGGCAGGCGTCGCCGCAGAGTTTGGCGTGGTCATGCTGATGTACTTGCGTCATGCGATTGAAGCGGAGCCGTCTCTGGATAATCCACAAACCTTTACGGCAGAGAAACTTGATGAGGCGCTGTACCACGGTGCGGTTCTCCGCGTGCGGCCAAAGGCCATGACCGTGGCGGTGATTATCGCCGGTCTGTTACCTATTTTATGGGGAACCGGGGCGGGTTCAGAAGTGATGAGCCGTATTGCCGCGCCGATGATTGGCGGTATGATCACCGCGCCGCTGCTGTCGCTATTTATCATTCCGGCGGCGTATAAACTGATGTGGTTGCGCACGCATCAACATAAGCGCTCATAACGTTATACCTGCTGCGCCAGTCGTCCGGCCCGTGGAGTACGCTTCATGGGCCGGATGAGATGCCATAGCGTATTGAACGGTGAATTATGTTTGTCTTTTAAAATCAATTTATTACTGTTGCGTTGTGAATATTTTGTCTTTATTGCCATAAAGAAAGTAAGCCTTAACAGGTTAATTTATTTTAAGTGTCTCTACTCAGGTTCATTATTATTTTTTCCCTCCTGACGTTACATTTTTGTTCTCCAGATCTTCTTCAATATTAAAGACGATGCCGCAGTATAAATTCCACGCATAATGAAAAAATCCGACAGTCTACTCCTTTAGTTTATATTGCAATCCCTCTTTTTTTATTTCAGAATCGCGGCACGAGCAGCGATGTTATTCCAAATTGTTATAATTTTGAGTTAAATTTGTATTGTGTAGCACATAAGTTACGCTAACTTTAATCATTTATGAATGTTTTTATGTATCAATAAAACGGCAAAAATAGTTAAAAACTTAATTTCTCACGAATTATTTGATCTGGAATCCATTATGGTAATCAAAAGCCAGGGATGGGGGACGATTTTGCGTTTTTCACATAAACGAGAATGAGATGTATCTCGAATAAAAAATAAGGACTTGCTGATGAGTTTTGGATTGATGAAGGATAACAAGTTTGAAATTATCGCTGTTTTCCGTGAAGAGCTACTAAAGAAGACTAAACTAGAGCTTAAATATGCCAACACTAGTGTGGTCACGCAGCTGGAAAAAGTTGATTTTGAACATTTTGTTATCCCTCACCATAAGGATATTGTCACCAAAAAGATCCAAACGTTTATTCTTCACAGTGAAAATGGAATTATAAAATTTAACGCCAGAATTGATCAGGAAATGTCAGACGGCATGGAGAATGCGCTGGCGTATTTCATTCCCGAGATGGTCTTTCTTATACAACGACGCCAGCATCAGCGCTTCTCCTTCCTGAAGGGACACAGTTTCAACTGCTTTGGACGATATAAAAATGGAGAGAATTATTCTTTCAAAATTAAAAATATGTCCAGGGGGGGATGCGCATTAATTGCGCAGGATGCGAATACGCGTTTTCTCTATAAAGATGCCGTCATAAAAGGCGCGTCTCTGGATTTTGAGCAATTCGGCTATTTGCAACTCGACTTAAAAGTGGTGGATGTGGTGATGGTCAATGAATTTGATGCAGAGAATCAGCTGTATTCCTGTTATCAGGTCTCCTGTCGTTTTGATTTTAAAAATTCGCGTGAAGAAGCAGAGATCGAAAGAATCATCATTAGTTTTTTAATGGGCAATAAAGTTCGACGGCTATAAAGGGTAAAGGGTGGTCATGATGATGTTGTGAGCAACGGTATCCCTGCCTCCCTGACGCTCCGCCTTACCCTGCGAGGATCTCTTGTTCCGCATGTTTTACCTGAACTTCCAGCGTATCGCGAATTTCCGCTAATGCGCGCTCCTGCTCGGCAAAGTACGCTTCTTTGTCGGTTACGGATGTGGCAAGACGCCAGGCGTTCTCCGTTTCCAGCTCGCTTATCTCTTTGAGCAGGGCGTTAATTTGCGTTCTGAGTTGCTCTATCTTACTGCGCAGATGGGCAAGATTGTTCAGCCTGTCGCTCGCCAGCATCGGCTCCAGACCACTTTGCAACTGGGTAAGTAGCGAACGGATCGTGGCCAGGTCGGCATTCTGCCGGGCCTGGTTAAGTTGAACCATCATCTGGTGCGCTTTTTCTTTCAGCTCATCGGCGACCACGTCCGGGTGGCAGAGTCGGCTGGCCTGGCGCCACAGGCGTTTAAGCTCATTACGTTCATCAGCAGAGAGGCGCTGATCGCGCGCATAGCGGTGCTGCGCATCCTGATGCTGCTCCTGATATTCCTCATATTCGTGATCGGCCTCTTCACGCGCCTGTCGGGTTGCGCTGTCATCCTGACGCGAGAAATCATTCTCCAGCTCGCGAATTTCCGCCAGCAGGGAGGTGATAAGTTCCGTCTGCTGCTGAATACGCTCTCTGGTTTCCACCGCTTCCCGGGAGGTTGAGCTAAGGCTTACCCAGTGCTGTTTAAGCTTCACTAACTGATCGATAGCCTGAGAAATATACTGCTGGCAGGACTGATAGTCCTTTTCACGTCGTCTGAGTTCGGCCTCTTGCCTACGCTGCGCGCTGGCGGCCAGCTGTTTGCGCAGCTCCAGAATACGGCCCATGAGCGGGCCAAGGCGCAAGTGATACAAATCGTTGAAGTCGTCAAGGATCTGGATGCGGGCATTGCGTTTGTCGATCAGCTCGCGTAGCTGCGTTTCGAGCGCCTTCAGTTCCAGCTTGCTGGCGGCGATGCCGGGGTCCTGCCACGTCGAGACGGCGCGCTGGGACTGTAACCAGGCGGCAATTTCACGCATCGCGTCGCCGAAACGTCGCTCCTCGATCGCCAGGGCAATGGTGCCGATGGCCGCATCCAGAGAGGCGTCTTTCAGGTGCGCAAGTTGCTGATGGATGATCTCCTCATCCTCAAGTTCGATGGCGCTTTTGACGATCTCTAACCGTTTAATGATTTTATTCATGACAGCCGATGCCCGACGTGACTCAAAAACGAGTGACAGATAGTAGATCCGACTCACGCGTTTGAAAATATAGAAAAAAAATTAAAACATATTCTGTGGTGTGTGAAGCCTTTTCGTCCAGAACAATTCACGAAAATTATACGACGTGCCCAGGTATGTCTATCTGACTTGTACTTCAAACCACCGTTTTGAAATTTCGTCTTTCGGGTGAATTATTCTTGCTTCGCTAAAGAGAATAAGTATAGTTCTCATTCTCTTTATTATTTAATGGCCTGGCGGCGAATGCGCTTACGGTTCGTAAGACTTTCCCTCTCTACACGGATGGTTCATCACGTCACTGCCGCGTGCAAAGGACGTTATCAGGCTTTTTTCACATGGTTCACATTACCCAGGTAAGGATTTCCAAAATGAAAAAGACAACATCCGCGTTGGCCCTGCTGATTGCCGTTGCATTAAGTGGTTGTGCGGCCACTTCCGGCTCTTCAACCCCCGTTGCGCCGCAGGCAACGCCGACTGCGCCAGCCGTTGCGACCGATGTTCAGAAACGTGATTTAGCCGATGGATTGTATGAAATGGCGTTAAGCCCGTCAGGCGATGCGCTTTACGTTGCCAGCGCCGAAGGTTTTAAAGATGTGCAGGGCGGGGTGGTCTACAAACTGGACCCGAAGACGCTGAAAACCATTGGCGCCAGCCACACTGACCTGAAAAACTTCGGTATGGCGATTTCGCCGGACGGTAAAACCGTCTATGTCACCAATTCGCTGGATGGTGGCGTGAGCGCGCTGAATACCGCCGACGGCAAAGTGAAAAACCGTGTGCTCTTCCCGGAACGTAACCCGGAAGGATTCCCGTACGGCGCGCGTCAGGTTCTGCTGCATAACGGCCTGCTGTATATCGGCGCCGTTGCCGATCCGGCGGTGATCTGGGTCGTCGATGCCGACACCCTGAAGCTGAAAACCCGCATCAAAAATACCGGTAAATGGATGACCGGTCTGCACTACTCTGACAGCACGCAGCGTATCTATGCCGCGAATGGCGGCGGTGAAATTCTGGTTATCAATCCTCGCACGCAGCGCGTAGAAAAACGCTGGAAACCGCTGGGTGATAAACCGGCGCTGCTGCTGAATATGGCGGAAGATACGCAAACCGGTCGCCTGTTTGTTACCGACAACTCCAAAGCGAAAACCACGCTGGTGCTGGATATCCATACGGGCAAACTCATCAAACAGCTGGATGTGGGCGATTCCTTATCGGTGAAATTCAACCCGAAACGCAATGAACTTTATATTTCTCAGCGTGAGTCCGGGAAGTTGCTCAGCCTCAACGCGACGGATTACAGCGTGAAGAAATCCTGGGATCTGCCGCCGAATCCAAACAGCCTGCTGCTGTCCGCCGATGGCCAGACGCTGTATGTCACGGTGAAACAGAAATTCAATAAAGATCACTCGACTGATGCGCCAGACAGCGTGGTGCGTATTGATCTGAACAAATAATAAATAGCGTCGCCTCGGGGCGTCAGGCAGGGATGCCTGGCGCATCCCTGAGGATTGTGCCTTGCGGCAACTATAGCGAAATGTTAAAAGGTGCCCCTTCAATAAAAACGATACAGGGGTAGGGCGTGAAAAACGCGTCAACTGCATCTGGCAACAGTTTGCCTGATGCTGCGTCGAACGGAGAGCCGACGCTTCAACGGGGGTTGCAAAACCGCCATATTCAATTGATTGCGCTGGGCGGCGCAATTGGTACAGGTCTGTTTCTGGGAATTGGCCCCGCCATTCAAATGGCTGGCCCGGCGGTTCTGCTGGGTTACGGCGTCGCCGGAATTATCGCTTTCCTCATCATGCGCCAGCTGGGTGAAATGGTGGTTGAAGAACCCGTTTCCGGCTCTTTCGCGCACTTTGCATACAAATACTGGGGCCCCTTCGCCGGTTTTCTTTCCGGCTGGAACTACTGGGTCATGTTCGTACTGGTTGGGATGGCGGAGCTGACTGCCGCCGGTATCTATATGCAATACTGGCTTCCCGATGTTCCAACCTGGATCTGGGCCGCCGCGTTCTTCATTATCATCAACGCCGTTAACCTCGTGAACGTGCGCCTGTACGGTGAAACGGAGTTCTGGTTTGCGCTAATCAAAGTGCTGGCGATTATCGGCATGATCGGCTTTGGCCTGTGGATGCTCTTTTCTGGTAACGGGGGAGAACATGCCAGTATCGAGAACCTCTGGCGCTACAACGGCTTTTTCGCTACCGGCTGGAACGGGCTGATCCTCTCTCTGGCGGTGATCATGTTCTCTTTCGGCGGGCTTGAGCTTATTGGGATCACCGCCGCTGAAGCACGCGATCCGCATAAAAGCATTCCAAAAGCGGTGAATCAGGTGGTTTACCGTATTCTGCTGTTTTATATCGGCTCGCTGGTGGTGCTGTTAGCGCTTTATCCGTGGGTGGAAGTGCAATCCAACAGCAGCCCGTTCGTGATGATTTTCCATAATCTCGACAGTAACGTGGTGGCTTCTGCGCTGAACTTTGTCATTCTGGTGGCCTCGCTGTCGGTTTATAACAGCGGCGTCTATTCCAACAGCCGTATGCTGTTCGGTCTTTCCGTTCAGGGAAATGCGCCGAAGTTTTTAACCCGCGTCAGTCGCCGTGGCGTACCGGTGAACTCGTTGGTGCTCTCTGGCGCTATCACCTCGCTGGTGGTACTCATCAACTATCTGCTGCCGCAGAAAGCCTTTGGCTTACTGATGGCGCTGGTGGTCGCCACGCTGCTGCTGAACTGGATTATGATCTGCCTGGCGCACCTGCGTTTTCGCGCGGCGATGCGGCGCAAAGGTCGCGACACGCAGTTCAGGGCGTTGCTGTACCCTGCCGGGAACTACCTGTGCATTGCTTTTCTGGCGATGATTCTGGTTCTGATGTGTACCATTGACGATATGCGCATGTCGGCGATATTGCTGCCGGTATGGATACTGTTCCTGTTCGTTGCCTTTAAATTACTGCGCCGTAAAACCCGTTAATCCTGCTGCCCGGTGGCGTTGCGCTTACCGGGCCTGCACAGCCGCCACCCGCAACATCGCGCGCCGCGCCACACTTCACCTTTATCGTGACTCTCCTCGCAATTCTTATTTGATCCGCAGGATCTTTGTTTTGTAATCGATTACTTTTTATTTTGAGTTTATTTGTAATCGATTACTTTTTAAAGGTGAGGCAAAAAAATGGTGTCGACAACCGAAAGTAGTGGAAAACAGACCGTACAGTACCGGCTGCTGGTGCCGAGACTGTCGTTAATGATGTTCTTACAGTTCTTCATCTGGGGGAGCTGGTCGGTGACGCTGGGGCTGGTGATGACCCAGTACAACATGTCGCTGCTGATTGGCGATGCGTTTTCCGCCGGGCCGATCGCCTCCATCCTGTCGCCGTTTGTACTGGGGATGCTGGTGGATCGCTTCTTTGCGTCGCAAAAAGTGATGGCGGTGATGCATGTGGCGGGGGCGGCGATTCTGTGGTTTGTGCCGCAGGCGCTGGTGGCGCAAAACGGGGCATTGCTCATCGGGCTGCTGTTTGGCTATACGCTGTGCTACATGCCAACGCTGGCGCTGACCAACAACATCGCCTTTCATAGCCTGTCAGATAAAGATAAAACCTTCCCGGTTGTACGCGTGTTCGGCACGATTGGCTGGATTGTGGCCGGTATTTTTATCGGCGTGACGGGGATTTCCGACACCACCGGGATCTTCACGCTTGCCGCGCTCTGCTCTGTGATTCTGGCGCTCTACAGCCTGACGCTGCCGCACACCCCTGCGCCAGCGAAGGGGTTGCCGGTGAAGATACGCGATCTTTTTTGCGCTGATGCGTTTGCATTACTCAAGACCCGCCACTTCTTTGTGTTCTCGCTTTGCGCGACGTTAATCTCCGTGCCGCTGGGAACTTACTACGCCTATACCGCCTCGTTCCTGGCGGATGCTGGCGTGGGCGATGTCAGCACCGCGATGTCATTCGGCCAGATGTCCGAAATCGTCTTTATGCTGGTGATCCCCTTCTTGTTCCGCCGCCTGGGGGTGAAATACATGCTGCTGATCGGGATGTGCGCCTGGTTTGTCCGTTATGCCTTCTTTGCGCTCGGCATCAGCGAAGAGGGGCGCTTCCTGCTCTATCTCGGTATTTTGCTTCATGGCGTGTGCTATGACTTTTTCTTTGTCGTGGGTTTTATCTATACCGATCGTATTGCCGGAGAAAAGGTGAAGGGGCAGGCGCAAAGTATGATCGTCATGTTTACCTATGGCATCGGTATGCTGCTCGGCTCGCAGATCTCCGGCGCGCTGTACAACCGCCTGGTGGCGGGGCAGGCGGTTCCTCAGGCCTGGGTAACGTTCTGGTGGCTCCCGGCAGTGGCCGCTGCGGTGATTGCCGCGATTTTCCTTTTCGCTTTCAAGTATGACGAGAAAGAGCAGGCGTAATTTTCAGGAGGGGTTATGAGAACCATTAAGGGACCGGGTATTTTTCTGGCGCAGTTTATCGGGGGGCAACCCCCGTTTAATACGCTGGAAGGGCTGGCCGGTTGGGCGGCAGGGCTGGGTTATAAGGCCTTGCAGATCCCCTGCAATCATAAAGCGTTGTTTGATGTTGAACAGGCCGCCGTGAGCCAGACCTACTGTGATGATATTCGCGGGATGCTGGCGGATCACGGCCTGGTCATCAGTGAATTATCGACCCATCTTGAAGGTCAACTGATTGCGGTACACCCGGCCTATGATGAGGCGTTTGCCGGTTTTGCGCCGCAGTCGGTGCGCGGAAACCCGCAGGCGCGACAGGCATGGGCGACGCAGACGTTGCAACAGGCTGCCGCCGCTTCGCAAAAACTGGGGCTGACCGCACATGCCACCTTCTCCGGTTCGCTCGCCTGGCCCTATTTTTACCCCTGGCCGCCGCATAATCGTCAGCGTTTTGACGAGGCATTCAGCGAACTGGCGCGCCGTTGGCGACCGATTCTCGACTGCTTTGATGAGCATGGCGTGGACGTGTGTTATGAGATTCACCCCAGCGAGGATTTGCACGATGGCGTCACGTTCGAGCGTTTTTTAGCGCTGGTCGACGATCATCCGCGTTGCCATATTCTGTACGATCCCAGCCACCTGCTGCTGCAACAGATGGATTATCTGGGCTTTGTGGATGTGTACCACTCGCGCATTAAAGCGTTTCATGTGAAAGATGCCGAGTATCGCGCCAGCAGCCGTAGCGGCGTATACGGCGGGTATCAACCCTGGATTGAACGGGCCGGGCGGTTTCGTTCGCCGGGCGACGGACAGGTGGATTTCAAAACGCTGTTCAGCAAGTTCGCCCAATATGATTACCCCGGCTGGGCGGTACTGGAGTGGGAGTGCTGCCTGAAAGAAGCCGCCACCGGCGCGCGTGAGGGCAGTGAATTTATTCGCCGTCATATTATTCCGGTTTCTGAGCATGCGTTTGATGATTTCGCTGCGGGTGATGAGGTACGTAAATGATTCAGGTTGGTATTATCGGAACCGGGTTTATTGGCCCTGCGCATATTGAAGCCTTGCGCCGACCGGGAAACGTATCGGTGGTTGCGCTTTGCGACAGTTCGCTGGAGAAGGCGCAGGAGAAAGCCCGGGCGCTAAACGTTCCGCACGCTTACGGCAGCGTGGAGGCATTACTGGCGCATCCGGGATTGCAGGTGGTACACAACTGCACGCCGAACTATCTTCATGCCGACATTAATCGCCAGGCGTTGCGGGCGGGGTTGTCTGTGTTCTCCGAAAAACCGCTCTGCATGACGCCGGATGAAGCGCGTGAACTGGCCGCGCTGGCGGAGCAGGCGGGGGTGGTGCATGGCGTGAGTTTTGTCTACCGGCAGTTTGCGATGGTGCAGCAGGCCGCCAGCATGGTACGCGCCGGGAGCGTCGGGCGGCAGTTTTCCGTGCAGGGCAGTTATTTGCAGGACTGGATGCTGCTGGAAACCGACTATAACTGGCGCGTAGACCCCGCGCTTGGCGGGAGCTCACGCGCGGTGGCGGATATCGGTTCACACTGGTGCGACACGGTGCAGTTTGTTACTGGAAAGCGGATTGTGGAGGTGATGGCGGATCTTGCCACGGTCTGGCCAACGCGTAAGGCCAGCGTGGAAGGGGGCTCGACGTTTACTCAGCCGCTCACGGAACGCCAGTGGGTAGATAAACCGGTCAGCACGGAAGACAGAGGTGCGGTGCTGGTGCGTTTTGATGACGGCAGCAAAGGCTGTTTCAGCGTTTCACAGGTGAGCGCCGGGCGGAAAAACCAGCTGACATTTGAGATTAACGGCAGTCACTGTTCGCTGGCCTGGGATCAGGAAGTGCCGCAGCAGTTGTGGATCGGCCACCGGCAGCAGGCGAATCAGATCCTGACGGACGACCCCGGATTAATGAACGCGGATGTGGCTGGCAGCGCGCACTTTCCCGGTGGGCATATTGAGGGCTGGCCGGATGCCTTTAAAAACATGATGCAGCAGTTTTATCTTGCGGTGCAGGCAGGAAAAATGCCCGCGCCGGAGGTGCGTCGTTTTGCCTCGTTCGCGGACGGTGCTGACGTGATGTATATCATTGACGCCATTGTGAAAAGCCATCAACACCAGCGGTGGGTGAGCGTGATGCGGTAAACCTTCGCCCGGTTCGCCGGAGGGCGATTTTATGGTAGCCTCAACACAAAGCGCAAACCGCAGGATGTGTCGCCGTTATGTCTATTCAAAAAATCGCCCAGCTCGCCGGTGTGTCGGTGGCGACGGTATCACGCGTGCTCAATAACAGTGATACCGTCAAAGCCAAAAACCGCGAGCGCGTGCTGCAAGCCATCAAGGAAAGTAACTATCAGCCCAACCTGCTGGCGCGCCAGCTTCGCACCGCGCGCAGCTCAATGATTCTGGTGATGGTTTCAAATATTGCGAACCCTTTTTGCGCAGAAGTGGTGAAGGGCATTGAAGAAGAGGCGGAGAAAAACGGGTATCGCATTCTGCTGTGTAATTCAGGATCGGATATGGCGCGTTCAAAATCGGCGCTGAAACTGCTCTCGGGGAAAATTGTCGATGGCATTATCACTATGGACGCGTTTTCAAAATTACCGGAGCTGACCACCATGATCGGCGATGCGCCGTGGGTGCAGTGCGCGGAATACGCCGATAAAGGCGCGGTCTCCTGTGTGGGGATCAATGACGTTGATGCCGCACAGTCGGTCATCTCCCATCTGGTCGAAAAGGGGTATCAGCGGATTGCGCTGATCAACCATGACTTAAGCTATAAATATGCGCGTCTGAGGGAGCGGGGGTATAAGGCGGCGCTTCATGCCTGGTCTCTGGATTATCAGGCGGTAGAGTATGCCAGCGAACTGAGTTCCAGCGCCGGAATGGCGGCGATGGACGTTTTGCTGGCGGCCGAAACGCGCCCGGATGCGGTTTTTGCGGTATCGGATACCCTGGCGGCAGGGGCCATGCGCGCTATTGCCAACGCCGGATTGCGCATCCCGCAGGATATCGCCGTCGTGGGTTTTGACGGTACGGAACTGGCGGAGATGGTCTCCCCGCAACTGACCACTATCGAGCAGCCTTCCCGCGATATTGGCCGTAAAGCGGTCGGGCTGCTGCTGAACCGGATTGAACACCCGGATGCGTCAACCGAAAGGGTGATGATGGACTGGCGCTATATTTCCCGCGCCAGTACCTGAATATTAGCGCTGAAACGCCCCGGACAGCGCGCGAATATCGTTTCCTGTAGGGGACTGGTGAATCCGTAAGCCAAACTCTTCGACCACGGCAAAAATGTGGTCGAAAATATCGGCCTGAATACTTTCATATTCCAGCCACACCACGGTATTGGTAAACGCGTAAATCTCAATGGGTAAACCCTGATCGTCCGGCGCAAGCTGGCGTACCATCATGGTCATATCTTTGCGGATACGCGGATGGTGGCGTAAATATTCATTCAGGTAGGCGCGGAAAGTGCCAATATTGGTCATCCGACGATGATTGAGTACGGATTCCGGCGCAGTCTGCTGTTGGTTCCATTCCTGGATTTCCTGATGGCGGGTGGTTAAATAGGGCTTTAACAAATGCGCTTTATATAAACGCTGCTGCTCATCCTCATCAAGAAAATGAATGCTGGTGGCGTCGATACTGATGCTGCGTTTAATTCGGCGACCGCCAGAGGCGGACATGCCGCTCCAGTTTTTGAAAGAGTCCGAAACCAGGGACCAGGTGGGGATGGTGGTAATGGTATTATCCCAGTTACGCACTTTCACGGTGGTTAAGCCGATATCGATCACCGCGCCGTCCGCGCCGTATTTCGGCATTTCCAGCCAGTCGCCCAGCTTCAGCATATCGTTCGCTGAAAGCTGTATACCCGCGACCAGACCGAGAATGGGGTCTTTAAACACCAGCATTAAGACGGCGGCCATCGCGCCGAGACCGCTAATGAGAATAGCCGGAGACTGACCTATCAGCAGGGAGATCATCAGAATACCGATGATAATGGCGCCGATGAGCTTGATGCCCTGGAATATCCCTTTCAGCGGAAGCTGAGACGCCGCCGGGAATTTTTGCGACAGGTTGAGAATAACATCCAGTAATGAAAAGACGGATAACAGGGCATACATCATGATCCACAGCTGTGCGCAGGTGGTTAATATCTCAGCTGCCTCAGTCCCCTTTTGTAGCCAGAGCACAGCCTGAATATTGACGATAATCCCCTGGAGCGTAAACGCCAGGCGGTGAAATAATTTATTCTGGGTAATGATTTGCAGCCACAGGCGTGAACTGGCGCTGGCGCGCTTTTCAAAGGCTCGCAGCACCACCCAATGCAAAATAATATGCACAATGATGGCAGTGAGAAAAATAATGCCAAAAATCATCACCAGCGAAGTGGTGTGATTCATTTCGATCCCGAGTTCTTCTACCTGAGATATTAATTCCTGCATAACGTCTCCTTTATAAACAGCGGTCTATGATGACCGCTGTGCGGATATTATGCAAATTGCACGATGCAGGTTTGCTATTTTGACGCCATACAGGGGCGGGCTGCATTGATATTCAATGCGCGGCGAAACCATAATGTCGCCAGAACCAGACTGAGCATCATGGCGGCTTCGACGGCCAGAAAACCGATCACCGACTGCGTATAATCGCCGTGACTATTGTGTTGCAGATGCAAAAATAACGCCCCCAGCACCGCCGGGCCAAGCCCCAATGTGGCTTGCTGCAACGTGCTTAAAATGGCGCTTCCGGCTCCGGCATCCTGCGTGCTGATATCGCGCATGCCGATACGATAAAAGCTGTTCACGATCAGCGCCTGTCCATAACCTATCAGGGCCGTTGCCGGCGCCAGCGCGAAGGTGGATGTTTGCATGCCCGAATGCCAGAAGGTCATCATTAACCCGGCTAAGCCGACTATCTGAATCGCCAGACCCATCAACAGAATACGCCCCATGCTGTAGCGCGCAATCAATCGCGGTGCGTAGCAGGCCGAGATGAAATAGGTCGCGCCGAGGGCGATAAAGCTGTTGCCGGATTCCCACGGCGCCATCCCCAGACCCATTTGCAGAGTCAGCGCCATACAGAACATAAAACCCGACCATGCGCTAAAAAACAGCAATGCGATCAGAATGCCGAAACGGATGCTGGTCAGCCGTAACAGGCGCGGCGGCAGAAGCGGGTGCTGGTGGCGCAGCTCCTGCCGGAGCGCATTTTTACGCATCCACCATCCCAGCGGGAGAATGGCAAATAGCGCCGCCTGAGCCTGCCAGGGCCAGCCGGTTTCTGGCCCCAGCGCCATAGGAAAAAGCAGGCAGCAGAGGATGGCGGCCAGACAGACGGTGCCCAACCAGTCGATGTCGGCGCGGGTTTCGCTGGCCGTTTCGGGAACGTGGCGGCGGCTGAATGCCAGTACCAGAAGGCAGACCGGGACATTAATAAAAAATGCGTTGCGCCAGCCAAGCCCGGCGATATCCGCCGAGACCAGCCAGCCACCGCCCATTTGACCGACGATAAAGGCAATGCCGCCAATACCGCCATATAAACTGATGGCCTTTGCGTGCGCGCTTCCTTTTAGCGTGACGTGAAGCGTGGCGAGAATTTGCGGCACGATCAACGCCGCGCCAGCCCCCTGCAAAATACGGGCGCCCAGCAGCATGTGAATAGAGTTCGCCAGACCGCAGAGCAGGGAGGCGACGCCAAAGAATGCGACTCCCCACATAAACAGGCGGCGGCGACCGTAGTTATCGCCGAGCTTGCTCCCCAGCGCCAGACAGACCGCGAACGTTATCCCATAGAGGGCGACAATTAACTCCAGTTGCGTCGTCGTCGCCTGCAAAGAGCGGGTAATGGACTCCAGGGCGACGTTGGTAATCGATGTATCAATAAGCGGCAGCATTTGGCCTGTCAGCAAGAGCGATAGCCCGGTGCGACTGAGTGAAACGACTGACGTATTCATGGTAACTCCATTGCGTCATTCAACAGATGGACGTAGCATTACTGAAGAATTAAACGGGTACCAGTTCCTGGTTATACTGGTATTGGTACTACCATGCTGGAGGTAATATGACGGTGATGACGCGACGTGAGCCCACGGTGATGCAACCCGCAGACAACCGGAAGCAGCTCGGCGCATTTTTACGCGCCCGGCGGGAAAGCCTCGATCCACAACGTATGGGGCTGCCGCGCGTCGGTCGGCGGCGAACGCCTGGTCTGCGCCGCGAAGAGGTGGCGATGCTGGCGGAAGTTGGCGTGACCTGGTACACCTGGCTGGAACAGGGGCGGGAGGTGAATCCCTCTGAGTCGGTACTGGTTGGCGTTGCGAATGCGCTGCAATGCAGCCCGCTGGAAACCCGACACCTGTTTGTACTGGCCGGGCTGACGCCGCCGGAATCGACGCAGATCACCGTGTGCGAGGGGATCAGTGCGGGAACCCGCCGTATGCTTGACAGCCTGATGCCGCAGCCAGCCAGCATTCAGAAACCTAATTTTGATATTGTGGCGTGGAATGAGAGTTTTTGTCGGCTGATGGGCGTGGATTTTGCCACGATCCCGGATGACGATCGCAACTGTATTTACCTCTACCTCACCAACGAAACCTGGCGCAGCCGCATAGAAAACCGCGACGTGCTGCCGACGTTTGTCTCTTATTTTCGTGCGGCAATGGCGGAACACCGTGGCGATCCGGGGTGGGAAAATAAACTGGCGCGCTTTTTCGCCGCATCTTCTGAGTTTGAAGCGTTATGGCATCAGCGTTATGAGGTGCGTGGCGTGGAAAACCAGGTGAAGAATTTTCTCCATCCCCGGTTAGGGCGTTTTAGTTTGCAGCAGATGTACTGGTATTCCGCACCGCGTAACGGCTCCCGGTTGTTGGTGTATTTACCGATGGATGAGGCCGGAGAACAGGCGCTGGCGTGGCTGGATAAGCAGTAAAATGCCCGGTGGCGCTACGCTTACCGGGCCTACGATAACGTATGCTCCGTAGGCCGGATAAGGCGATATGCCCGGTGGCGCTGCGCTTACCGGGCCTACAATAACGTGTGCTCCGTAGGCCGGATAAGGCGCAGCCGCCATCCGGCATAACAAGAAATCAGACTTCCGTCAGGGTGGTTTCCTGCGGCAGGCGGGATTTCGGCAGCGCAGCGTTAAAATCTTCTACGCTGTGATGGCCGACAGGCACCACGACCAGGCTGGTATAACCTTTCTCTTTCAGGCCAAATTCAGCGTCAAGAACCGCGGCGTCGAAGCCTTCAATCGGTACGGCGTCCAGACCCATCGCGGCGACGCCCAGCAGGAAGTTGCCAACGTTCAGGTATACCTGTTTCGCCATCCACTGATCGTCATCTTTCAGGTCGCGGCGGTGCAGATCCGCGAAAAAGCGACGGCCTTTGTTATTTGCCGCTTTGGCTTCCGGCGTGGCAAAACGGCCATCGGCATCTTCCTGATCGACAACGCGATCCAGCCAGGCGTCATCCATTGCGGTTTTTGCGCAAAACACGACGACATGGGAAGCATCCAGCATTTTGCGCTCGTTAAATACGAAATTACCGGCGGCGGATTTCGCAACGCGCGCTTTCCCTTCTTCGGTACTGGCGACGATGAAATGCCACGGCTGAGAGTTGGTGCTGGAAGGGCTATATTGCAGCAATGTTTTGAGTTTTTCCGCTTCGTCTGCGGTCAGTTGTTTGCTGGGATCGAACGCCTTAGTGGAGTAGCGTTTTAAGGCGACAGAAACGATATCCATAAATACTCCTGATGTTTTTTAATACCCTGCGGGTGCGTTTTCGTGCCAGCAGGGTACAGGGTTAGCGCATAAAAGATAAGAGAGAAAAGTGCGAAAACACTTATCGATATCAACGATAAATCAGGCGGGGCGCAGACGCTTTTGATCTTTTTTAGCCAGACCATCCACCACCAGATTCCAGGAGTCGCCGATCAGGTCGGCAAGCAGCGACGGTGTGATATCGTCTCCTGCGTAAACGGAAATCCAGTGTTTTTTGTTCATGTGGTAACCGGGTTCAATACTGCGGTAAATCTGCTGATTTAACAGGGATTTCTGTGGATCGGACTTCAGGTTCACAAACCGACGGCCGCGTTGTTCAGAAACGATCATGAATATCTTGCCGCCGACTTTAAAGACATCGAACTCCGGGCCGAACGGCCAGCAGTGTTCGGTGAAAGGCAGTTCGAGCGCGATGCGTTTCGCACAATGATGCAGCGTCTGGCCGTCCATTATTTTTCCTCGCGGGTGAGGGCGCGCCACATTGCTTCAAAACCCAGCGAGATGTACTCATTTGCGTGGGCCGGATCGCGGGCGGCAAATTCCATCGTGGTTTCCGCCAGGGTGAGGAACAGGGCATCGCCAAAGGCGCGGTATTCGTCAGACATGAAAATGGGCAGAACCGAGCGATGGCAGAGATCGCGCAGTTCCGGGAACATATCGTCCGCCAGTTGCTCGGTTTCTTTCGTGATTTTCTCACTAACCGCAAGCTGGCGGATGGTGCGGTGTCCGTTAGTGTTGTTCAGGCCCCAGTTGATGTAGCTGTTCCAGATGAAGTGCGTCATGGTTCTGGTGTCGGTGATTGAACGGTCCAGATTCGCCATCATCGACTGGCAGAGATCCTGCTTCAAATGCAGATAAAGCTCGTTGATTAAGTCATCTTTTGTCGCGAAATAGCGAAACAATGTTCCCTCAGCAACACCTGCGTTGCGAGCAATGACGGCGGTGGAGGCGGCAATGCCGGATTGCGCGATCGCTTTTGTTGCGGCTTCCAGTAACGCCAGTTTTTTGTCTTCACTCTTCGGACGAGCCACTACACTTTACCCTTAATGATGTAAAAAACATGATTGAAACACGCTCTTTGCAGCGCCGCAACGGTGAATGTCAAAGATTGAAAATCATCTTGACGAGATTCCTTCGCTTTCTATAATGAGTGCTTACTCACTCATAATCAAGTGACAGTCGCGCAAACCAGCGGAAAGGGGCGCGTTTTCGGATCAGGATATGAAGCGTCTCACAATTTGTGTGGTTGTTATTATGCTTATTGCTTCTACAGCGAGTCTGCCGTTTGTCCTTAACGCCGGGTTTGGTCAGGTGCCGCAGGGCGCTCAACTGAGCCTGGTGGAACAGTCTCCACACTATCGTGATGGACAGTTTCATAATCAGTTACCCACTCCCGGTTACACCGGGGATAAGGGGATGCTCGCCGCATGGTGGGAGTTTCTGGTCGCTAAACGTGAAAACGCGCGGCCTGCCCAACCGTTGCCGCTGGTAAACACCGATCTCGCCAGCGTACCGCGCGATCGGGACACGCTCATCTGGCTGGGCCATTCCTCCTGGTATCTGCAACTGGCGGGAAAACGCATTCTGATCGACCCGGTGTTCAGCAGCTATGCCGCGCCGTTTTCGTTTCTGAATAAAGCCTTTGCCGGAGACTACCCCTGGACGGCGCAAAATATGCCGGAGATCGACCTGCTGATCATCTCGCACGATCACTATGACCATCTGGACTACGCCACCATCAAAGCGCTGATGCCGAAGATTAAGCGAGTCATTACGCCGCTGGGTGTGGGATCGCATTTGCGCTACTGGGGCATGAATGGCGGGATTATCGACGAGCGCGACTGGAACCAGTCCGTCAGGATCGATGACGCGCTGCTGATCCACGTCCTGCCCGCGCGCCATTTTTCTGGTCGGGGGCTCAAACGTAACCAGACGCTGTGGGCGAGTTTTATGTTTGAGACGCCTGAACAGAAGGTTTATTACAGCGGGGACTCCGGTTACGGGCCGCATTTTAAGGCGATTGGAGAACAGTTCGGCTCAGTCGATCTGGCCATCATGGAAAACGGTCAGTACGACCGGGACTGGCGATACATTCACATGATGCCGGAAGAGACCGCGCAGGCGGCGCAGGATCTGCGCGCAAAAGCGATTTTACCCGGTCATGCCGGGCGTTTTGTCCTGGCGAAACACAGCTGGGACGATCCGTATAAACGTCTGGCGCTGGCGAGTCGTCATAAACGCTACCGCCTGCTGACGCCGACGCTGGGTGAACCGGTGATGTTGGCCGATCCGACCCAGCAGTTTACGGCCTGGTGGGAATAAGCGACCATTTTTCGGAGGGGGAGGCACGATGACCATTTCCGCTCAGGTAATCGACACTATTGTCGAGTGGATTGATGATAATTTAAATCAACCGTTGCGCATTGATGATATTGCCCGCCACGCCGGGTACTCCAAATGGCATCTGCAACGCCTGTTTATGCAGTACAAAGGGGAGAGTCTGGGGCGCTATATCCGGGAGCGTAAGCTGCGGCTGGCGGCGCGTGATTTACGCGATACCGACCAAAGGGTGTATGACATCTGCCTGAAGTACGGTTTTGATTCGCAGCAGACCTTTACGCGGATCTTCACCCGAACCTTTAATCAGCCGCCGGGCGCCTACCGTAAAGAGAATCACAGCCGTACGCACTGAGTTTCCCCGGCAGCGCCTGGCTGCCGGGAATCTTTCTTACCAGGAATAGCTCACTGTTGCCGTAACCGTACGACCTACGCCATAGAAGCAGGCGGTGTCGCTGGCGCAAGAGGCCACGTATTTCGTATCGGCGATATTATTGACATTAAACTGTACGGCTGCGCCTTTCAGGCTGCTGTTCAGTTCTCCCAGTTCGTAGCTCACCATCGCGTCATACAGATCCACCGCCGGCACTTTAAAGGTGTTTTTCGCATCGCCGTAGCTGGTGCCGATGTAGCGTACGCCCACGCCGGTCGTCAGGCTTTTCAGCGGGCCGCCGGGGAAGGTATAACTGGCGAAGGCGGAAGCCATGTGAGCAGGAATACGGGCAGGCGTTTTCCCTTCCGTACCCGCTACCGTGGTGTTGACGGTTTCCGCATCCGTGTAGGTATACGAGCCAATCAGGTTGACGCTATCCCACAGTGAAGAGTGAATTTCCGCTTCCACGCCTTTGGAACGCACTTCCCCTGCGTTTTCGAACCAGCCCAGCGTGCTGTTGTAAGTGGACACATTGCTCTGTTTGAGATCGTATAACGCCAGCGACATCAGCGTGTTATCCACCGGCTGATACTTCACGCCCACTTCGGTTTGTTTACCGGTAGTGGGTTTAAACGGCGCGCTGCCCGGCGCGCGGTTGGTTTGCAGATTAGGCTCATACGAGGTGCTGTAGCTGATGTACGGCGAGAGGCCGAAATCAAAGGCATACAGCAAGCCGGTACGCCAGGTGAACTTGTTGTCGTTCTGCTGCGTTTTCTCACTGTTGATGTAATCGGTGGTGCGAACTTCCGTCCAGTCATAGCGCCCGGAGAGCAGCAGCTCCCAGTTGTTCCAGCTCATCTGATCCTGCAAATAGAGGCCCATCTGATCGAGGTTCTGCTGTTCGTGGCTGGCGGTGCTGAAGGTGCTTTCATCGACGTTTACGCCATAAACCGGGTGCGTCCAGTC
Source organism: Citrobacter sp. CK199 (assembly GCF_030333285.1). Lineage (NCBI taxonomy): Bacteria > Pseudomonadati > Pseudomonadota > Gammaproteobacteria > Enterobacterales > Enterobacteriaceae > Citrobacter > Citrobacter sp. CK199. The sequence continues at coordinate 361,761 of NZ_JAOWGF010000028.1, forward strand.
CATATCGTACTGCGAGCCGGAACCGCGCATTAACAGTTGCTTGTCGTTGCTGGACTTGTAATCCAGCCCGCCGAGCAGCGTATGGTTCATCTGCGCGGTCGCAAACTGTGCTTCCAGTTGGTTATCAATGCCAAACTCATTGGTCGTGCGCTCCTCATGTTGGGCGCGACGGCTGAGCAGCGTGCTTTCCGGTTTGCTGTTGAAGTAAACCAGATAGCGGTATTTTTGCTTGATGCTGGCATAGCGGGCGTTCTGGCGGAAGGTCATCATGTCATTGAACTGATGTTCAAACTCGTAACCCACCATTGTCTGCTCACGCCATGACTGATCGTAATCAGGATCGCTGACGTTAAAATCGAGCGGAATATATTTTCCGTTAGCGCTGGTGACGGTGCCGTAAGCAGGCAGGAAGTTACGGTAGCCCGCATCGGGATCTTTCTGGTAGCTGGTCAGCAGCGTGAAACGGGTTTGATCGTTTGGATACCAGGTGATAGCCGGAGCAATCGCGACGCGCGAATCTTTATAGTCTTCAACCTGGTTATGCTGAGTGCGGGCGATCCCGTTCAGGCGATACAGTACCCGGCCGTCATCGCTCAGCGGGCCGCCGAAATCAAATGCGCCTTCCGCCAGATCGCGATTACCGGTGCTGAACTGAACCTTATGAATCGGTTCGCTGGTAGGGCGTTTGCTGGTCATGCTGATAAGCCCGCCGGGGTTCACCTGGCCAAACAGAACCGAAGCCGGGCCGCGTACCAGCTCTACCCGCTCCAGCAGCCACGGATCAACGGTGCCGGTTTGCGATGACGCCGTTGCGCCAAAGCTCAGACCATCAAGGAATTTAGGAACGTAGCTGAAGCCGCGTACAAACACTTCATCGTTACGGTTGGATGAGCCGCGATACTCCGTAAATGCCCCGGCGGTGTAGCGCAGCGCCTGGGAGACGGAGGTGGCGTCCAGCGCGTCCATCTGGTCGCGGGTAACGACGGAGACGGACTGCGGCGTTTTTACCAGCTCCGCGGAGGTTTTGGTTGCCGACAGGGTTTTGGTCGCCACCATTCCCTTCACCGGCGCAGTGGGTTCCTGGCTGACGCCTTGCGTCACCAGAATGGTCTCCTCCTGCGTTTTGGCAAACGTCGTCGTACTGACGGTCGCCAGACTGAGAACCCAGAGCTGCATTATCTTGTTATTTTTAAATATCATTTAGCATCCTTTTCTATGCCATACCTGAAATTGTCCGGTCGTCCTGTCAGACAAATGCCGGACTGCCATCCTCATCAAACGCGACAGATGTTATTGCAAATCATTACCATTTGCATTAGCGTTGTTAACAAATTTCATCAGGAAAGCACCGTTAATGAAGATGGCATGGAGTGGTTTGGTGATTGGGCTGGGGACGATGTCGGCTCAGGCGATGCCGTGTTCGACGCCCTCCGTTCAGGGAGAGCAGCAGGGGAAATTTGATGCCAGCGGCGAGATCTGCTTTGTGCTTCCCGCGCTGAGTGAAAATTATGTTTCGGCCACCCTGTCGGGGATTACCGATGCTCGTTTGCTGGACGGCCAGAACCGTCGCATCCGTACTTTACTGGAAGGCGGCCCGGCCGATGGCGAGCATCAACTGTTGTTTTCTTTGCCGGTACAACAGGCCACCTCGCTGGTGTTGCACGGTAATGAGGGCGCTCGCTGGCGGTTTACATGGCAGATGAAAGAGACCACGCCGCTGCCGAAAATACAGCGCGTCGCTCCCGTCAGCCCAACCTTGCAGCAACTGGAAAAAGCGCTGGCGGCAGGCGCCGGAACCGCCCATTTCTGGCAGGATCTACAGCGCAACGGCACGCCGCTGGTGGAGCCAGTTGACGACAGCCATAAGCGGGTTACGTTTCTGTGGCGCGGTGCGAAGCAGAACGTTTTTATTCTCGGTTCTCCGGCAGGCGATCACGATCCCCTGTTCCGCCTGGGCGATTCCGACGTCTGGTTCCGCAGCTATGTGGTGCCTGCGGATACGGTAATGCAGTACAAACTGGCGCCGGATGTTCCGTTGGTGAACGGTTCGCCGCGCGATCAGCGGCGGGCGATTCTGGTCAGCGCGCAGAGAGATCCGCTTAACCCGCTGACGCTTGGCGAGAAGTATGCCGATCGCTGGAATCAGTTTTCCCTTCTCGATCTGAGTCCCGCGCGCTTTTGCTCTGCGCAAGCTACCGCGCAGCCTGTTCGTTACGGTTCGCTTACGCGCAAAACATTGTTCAGCGAACGTCTGGGCAACAGTCGTGAAATTGCGATTTATCGCCCACACAGCGCGCAACCGGCACGCTGGACGCTGATGCTGTTTGACGGCAAAACGTATCTTGATGATTACCATATCGATCGCGTGCTGGATGGGCTGATCGCGCGCCATCAACTGCCGCCGATAAACGTGGTGTTTATTGATACGCTCGATCACGCCAGACGGGCGAAAGAGTTGCCGCCGAACCCTGATTTTGCCGACTTTATGGCGCATGAATTATTGCCCTGGCTGCGTCAGCAGGGGGTGACTACGCAACGACAAAAAACGGTGCTGGCGGGCTCCAGTTATGGCGGGCTGGCGTCATCCTGGGTCGCGTTGCGCTATCCGCGTCTGTTCGGCAACGTGCTGAGTTTATCCGGTTCGTACTGGTGGGCGCCAAAAGACGAGGAGGCCAGCTGGCTGACGCGTCAGTACCAGAATTCGCCGCGTTATCCTGTCCGCTTCTGGTTGCAGGCTGGCCGCTTTGAAACCAAAGGCCCGGACGGCGGTATTTATCGCAACACGCTGGAATTTGCGCAGGTACTACGTGAAAAAGGCTATCCGGTGAGTTTTCATCCGTGGTCAAGCGGGCACGATTACGCCGCGTGGTGTGAAGCGCTGGTTCACGGTATGCGGGATTTCACCGGCTTAGTCAGCCAGCGAAAACCAGCAACGCCAGATAAAGCGGATCACGAAATATTCGAGAGCGCCAAGCGTTAAAAACCACAGGCAAAACAGCAGGGTGTAAAGCTGGTTGAGATCCATTAAATGGAAGGTCGCAACCAGCTTTTGCGCCAGCACCATGCCCGGCGAGGGCACAGGCAGCAGCAGACAGGAGAGAAAAGCCATCAGCAGGATGCCAGCAGCGGTCATCAACGATTCAAGCGGGTGTTTCATGGCATTGTTAAACTTGAGTTAAAAAGCCATTGTCCGGGATATCGCCGGGTAACGCAAATCGTCGCCTACTGACCCGCCCAGATCTCGCAATGTTTTTTCACCAGCCCAATCAGCGAACCGCCATCCGTCACAAACTCCCGCATCTGCCGCGCTTCATTCAGCCCGTTTTTCACCTGTAGGCGCAGAGCGTTAATGGCGCTGGCGGCGCCGACGTTATCTGCGGAGGAGGCAACATTCTCCAGCAGGCGCAGCGTGTCATCAGACAGCAGGTGATGGTCGCCGGTGTGGACATCGGTCAATGTTCCCTCCAGGCCATACCGACAAGCCTGAAAGCGGTTGAATTTGTACAGCAGATAATCCCGCTCCTGATGCCTGAACGGGCGCTCGGTCAGCAGCCAGTGGGCCGTCGCCTGAATCAGCCCCGCGATATTGACCGCATGAGCAAGGGTCAGAGGCGTATCCATTACCCGAACTTCTACCGTGCCGAAGTGAGGGCTGGGACGGATATCCCAGTGCAGATCTTTGATGCTGTCGATCATGCTGGTGTACGCGAGGCGGCGGAACAGCCCTTCACATTCCTGCCAGTTGCTGGCCCACGGCATCGGGCCGTTATCAGGAAAGCTTGAGAAGATATTCAGCCGGGCGCTGGAAAAACGGGTATCTGACCCTTGCATATACGGCGATGCCGCCGCCAGCGCAATAAAGTGAGGAACAAAGCGCGACAGACCATGCAGGAGGTAGATAGCGTCATCACCGTTCGCGCATCCAATATGGACGTGCTGACCAAATACCGTCGCCTGCTGAATCAGATAACCGAAGTTTTCCAGCGTACGCTGGTAGCGCGCATTGTCGCACACCTCCTGGCGCTGCCACTTTTGAAAAGGGTGCGTGCCCCCGCCGCAGATTTCAAGATGATGGTCTGCGGCAGCCTGCAAAATCACCTGCTGCATGGCGGAGAACTGCGCCGCCGCCTGGTCAATGTTGCGGCAGACTCCCGTCGCCATCTCAAGCATGCTTTCGGTGATATCGTGCTTCACTTCTCCGGCGGTGAGTTGGGATTTGACGGCGTCAATCAGGGTGGAAGAGTCCTGGCTTAAATCGTAACCCGGCGGATTGACCACCTGCATTTCCAGTTCAATTCCCAGCGTAAACGGTTCGGAAACGTGAAAATCGGGTAGCGGCATAACGTTCTCTTTTGTCAGGGCGTTGCGTTGAGTATAGATGTCAGGGAGGAGGAGGGGGGGCGTGGTCTTTTCCCGCTCAGCAGCAGAGCGGGAAAAAGAGGTGGGATTAACGCAGCGGCGGCTGATGCACGGGCGCATCACCTGCGACGTAATAGCTTGCGGTGCTCTTTGCCAGCGGTTCGCGGCCACGAATCGCATCGGCCATCTTCTCGCCGATCATAATGGTGGTGGCGTTCAGGTTGCCGGTGATAATTTGCGGCATAATGGAGGCGTCCACCACGCGCAGATTTTCCACGCCGTGAACCCGGCCTTCGCCGTCGACTACCGCCATTTCGTCGTAACCCATTTTGCAGGTGCCGCAAGGATGAAACGCGGTCTCCGCATGGTCGCGCACAAACGCATCCAGCTGTTCGTCGGTCTGGCACGTAATGCCAGGGCTGATTTCTCGTCCACGGTATTTGTCCAGCGCAGGCTGGTTGATGATTTCACGCGTGATGCGTATGGCATCGCGGAACTCCTGCCAGTCCTGCCCGGTAGACATATAGTTAAACAGAATGGCCGGATGCTCGCGCGGATCGCGCGATTTAATGTGCACATGCCCACGGCTGGGTGAGCGCATCGAACCGACATGGCACTGAAAACCGTGTTCTTTCACCGCATTCGAGCCGTTGTAATTAATCGCCACCGGCAGGAAGTGATACTGAATATTCGGCCAGCTAAACGCTTCGCTGCTGCGGATAAATCCACCTGCCTCAAAATGGTTGCTGGCGCCCACGCCGGTGCCGCCAAATAACCACTCAGCGCCAATTTTCGGCTGGTTCCACCATTGCAACGCCGGGTAGAGAGAGACGGGTTCTTTGCACTCATACTGTAGATACATCTCCAGATGGTCCTGCAAGTTTTCACCCACGCCCGGCAGGTGGTGCACCAGCGGAATATCAAACGCTTTCAGTAGCGATGCGTCACCCACGCCGGAGCGTTGCAGGATTTGCGGCGACGCAATGGCGCCCGCGCACAGCAACACCTCTTTACGCGCCATCGCCCGGGTCGGGATGGTGCTGTCGCCTTCCAGCCACTCAACGCCTGACGCTTTTTTACCTTCGAATAGAATATGGTCGGTCAGCGCATGGGTGATGATGGTCAGATTCGGCCGACCTTTGGCCTGATCGAGATACCCGCGTGCCGTACTGGCGCGTCGTCCTTGCGGCGTCACGGTTCTGTCCATCGGCCCAAACCCCTCCTGCTGATAGCCGTTGAGGTCGTCGGTACGTGGATATCCCGCCTGGACGCCCGCTTCTATCATCGCATGGAACAATGGGTTGTTATTGTGCTTTGGCGTGGCGACGCTTACCGGGCCGTCGCCGCCGTGGTAGTCGTTGGGGCCGATATCACGGGTTTCCGCCTTGCGGTAATAGGGCAGGCAGTTGAGGTAACTCCAGTGTTCGAGGCCTGGCTCCTGCGCCCAGTTGTCGAGATCCATCGCGTTGCCGCGAATGTAACACATGCCGTTAATCAGCGATGAGCCGCCCAGCCCTTTACCACGGCCGCACTCCATGCGGCGGTAGTTCATATGCGGCTCCGGTTCGGTCTCATACGCCCAGTTATAACGTTTACCCTGTAGCGGAAACGCCAGCGCGGCAGGCATCTGGGTGCGGAAATCCGCACGGTAGTCCGGGCCGCCCGCTTCCAGCAGCAACACGGTGGTGTCGCTGTCTTCAGTCAGCCGTGTTGCCAGTACGTTGCCCGCCGAACCGGCGCCAATAATGATGTAGTCAAAATGCAAACAAACCTCCTGGTTAAAATATGGATTGAAACTGACCCATCTCAACCTGGATGGACTTCACCTGGGTGTAGCTTTGCAGCGTCATGATGCCGTTCTCGCGACCAATACCGGAATGCTTGTAGCCGCCGACCGGCATTTCAGCAGGAGATTCCCCCCAGGTATTGATCCAGCAGATCCCCGCTTCAAGCTGGTGGATTGCGCGATGAGCGCGGTTGAGATCGGCTGTCACTACCCCGGCGGCCAGTCCGTAATCGGTGTTATTGGCGCGGCGGATCGCCTCTTCTTCGTTTTCGTAGGTCAGAATGGACATCACCGGGCCGAAAATTTCTTCGCGTACGATGGTCATCTCATCCCGGCAGTCGGTGAATACGGTGGGGGCGACCCAGGCGCCGTTATCAAACGCTTCGCCTTTTAATACGTCGCCGCCGCAAAGCAGCGTTGCGCCTTCCGCTTTTCCGCTGGCGATATAGCGCAGAACGTTGTCGCGATGAGGGAAGCTCACCAGTGGGCCAAAATTGGTTGCCGGGTCAGACAGATCGCCTGCGCGAATGCGGCTTACGCGCGCCAGAATTTTTTGCTCGAAGGCGCTTTTCATGTGCGCCGGAATGAATACGCGCGTGCCGTTGGTGCAGACCTGGCCGGAGCTGAAGAAGTTCGCCATCATGGCGATATCCGCCGCGAGGTCGGGGTCCGCGTCGTCAAAGATAATCAGCGGTGATTTGCCGCCCAGCTCCATCGTCACCTCTTTCAGCGATGAAGCCGCTGAATTGGCCATCACTTTCTTGCCGCTGGCGACGCCGCCGGTGAAGGAGATTTTGGCGATATCAGGATGTTCCGTCAGGAACTGCCCTGTTTCCGCGCCGGTGCCTGGCAGCACGTTGAACACGCCGTCCGGGAGACCGGCTTCGCTGTAGATTTCCGCCAGTTTTAACGCGGTTAGCGGCGTGACTTCACTGGGTTTGAAGATCATGGCATTGCCTGCCGCCAGCGCCGGAGCGGATTTCCACAGGGCGATTTGAATGGGGTAGTTCCATGCGCCGATCCCGGCCACCACGCCCAGCGGCTCGCGACGGGTGTAGACGAATGACGTCTCGCGTAGCGGGATCTGGCTGCCTTCCAGGGCAGGGATCAGCCCGGCGTAATACTCAAGCACGTCAGCGCCGGTGGCGATGTCTACGCTGGCGGTTTCGCTCAGTGGTTTACCGGTATCGAGCGTTTCCAGTTGCGCCAGCTCGTCATTGCGTTCACGCAGAATATCAACTGCCCGACGCAGGATTCGCGAGCGCGCCATTGCGCTCATCGCGGCCCATATTTTTTGCCCGCGCTGCGCGCTTTTCACGGCGCGATCGACATCGTCGCGGCCTGCGGCCTGTACGGTAGCCAGTACCTCGCCGTTAGCGGGATTGATCGTCTCAAAGGTGCGACCGCTGGTAGCGGCAGTATATGCGCCGTCAATATAAAGCTGTTGTTCTGCCATTCGGGGCATGGGTTCTCCTCGGTTAGTCAGTGGCGTTCGGCAAATGCTGACTGATGAAATGGGTGGTCAGCGCCTGAGCGAGACTGAGATTAAACGGTTTTCCGCTCAGCGCGGCGCGTAGCCACAGCCCATCGATAAGCGCCGCCAGGCCATAGCCGGCCTGTTGAGCCTGCTGGCGCGGAAGTTCGCGCCTGAATTCATACACAATGTTTGACAGTAGCCGCTTGCTGGCGACCTGTTGCAGGCGGTAGAGCATCGGCTGATGCATGCTGCTTGCCCAGAATGCGAGCCAGGCTTTCATCGCGGCCTGGCTTATCTGGCTGTCGTCAAAGTTGCCCGCTACGATGGCGCGCAAACGCAATTCTGCGCTGGCCTCTGGAAGGGCATGCAACCGACGCAGGACGGCATAGCGAAGCTGGCTGGTGATGTCGCGCATCGTCGCTTCCAGCAATCCATTTTTATCCTTGAAATAGTGACTGATGATGCCGGTCGACACGCCTGCTCGCCGGGCTATTTGCGCAATGGTTGCGTCATGCATCCCGACTTCATTAATGGCCTCCAGGGTGGCGTCAATCAGTTGCCTGCGACGAAGGGTTTGCATCCCCACTTTGGGCATTTTTATCGCTCCAGTCATCAGTTATGGTTATGTATTAAACCGTTTTTTGATTGGACGTTCAATATAAAATGTGTCTTAATTGTTATCAATTTAGCGGTTAACAGGTAAGGGGAATGTAATGGGATATTAGATAAAATTAATAAAAACAATAGATTGAAAATATCATCATTTCTGTTAATAAGGCTATTTTTGCAAATCTGTTAAAAATGCCATCGCCTTACAGAATCTCAAAAAGTTAGCTGCTCGACAGAGTAGTCACCGTTACTTAATCAGAGGTAATCGATGACGAACCTTGCTCAGAACAGAGAAAAGGACAAAATCAATCCCGTCGTGTTTTATACGTCTGCCGGACTGATTTTGTTGTTTTCCCTGACGACCATTTTTTTTAGTGATTTCTCCGCAGTCTGGATCGGCCGCACGCTGAACTGGGTCTCCAGAACGTTTGGCTGGTACTATCTGCTGGCCGCCACGCTCTATATCGTTTTTGTCATATTCATTGCCTGCTCGCGTTTCGGTTCCGTCAAGCTCGGGCCTGAGCAGTCAAAGCCGGAATTTAGTCTGCTAAGCTGGGCGGCAATGCTTTTCGCCGCCGGGATTGGCATCGACCTGATGTTCTTTTCGGTGGCGGAGCCCGTCACCCAATATATGCAGCCGCCGGAAGGCGCAGGGCAGACTATTGAAGCCGCCCGCCAGTCGATGGTCTGGACGCTGTTTCACTACGGCCTGACCGGTTGGTCGATGTATGCGTTAATGGGGATGGCGCTTGGCTACTTTAGCTATCGCTATAACCTGCCGCTGACCATTCGCTCAGCGCTCTATCCGATCTTCGGTAAGCGCATCAACGGGCCGATTGGGCATAGCGTGGATATTGCCGCAGTTATCGGCACCATCTTTGGTATCGCCACGACGCTGGGGATTGGTGTGGTGCAGCTCAATTACGGTCTGAGCGTGCTGTTTGATATCCCGGATTCAATGGCGGCCAAAGCGGCGCTGATTGTGCTGTCGGTGGTGATCGCCACGATCTCGGTGACTTCTGGCGTGGACAAAGGCATTCGGGTTCTGTCGGAGCTGAATGTGCTGCTGGCGCTGGGGTTGATCCTCTTTGTGCTGTTTATGGGGGACACCTCATTCCTGCTCAATGCGCTGGTGCTGAATGTGGGCGACTACGTTAACCGCTTTATGGGGATGACGTTGAACAGCTTTGCGTTCGACAGGCCGGTTGAGTGGATGAACAACTGGACGCTCTTTTTCTGGGCGTGGTGGGTTGCGTGGTCGCCGTTTGTCGGGTTGTTCCTGGCGCGTATTTCGCGTGGCCGCACCATTCGCCAGTTTGTCTTCGGTACGTTGATTATCCCGTTCACTTTCACCCTGCTGTGGCTGTCGGTGTTTGGCAATAGCGCGCTGTATGAAATCATTCATGGCGATGCCGGTTTTGCCGAGGAAGCGATGGCGCACCCTGAGCGCGGCTTTTATAGCCTGCTGGCGCAGTATCCGGCCTTCACCTTCAGCGCGTCTGTCGCCACAATCACCGGTCTGTTGTTCTACGTGACATCGGCGGACTCCGGTGCGCTGGTGCTGGGCAATTTCACCTCAAAACTGAAAGACATCAACAGCGATGCGCCAGCCTGGCTGCGTGTTTTCTGGTCGGTAGCGATTGGCCTGCTGACGCTGGGGATGCTGATGACCAATGGGATTTCAGCGCTGCAAAACACGACGGTGATCATGGGGCTGCCGTTTAGTTTTGTGATCTTCTTCATTATGGCGGGATTGTATAAGTCATTGAAAGTTGAAGATTATCGTCGGGAAAGCGCCAGTCGTCATACCGCACCGCGTCCGATGGGCGTGCAGGACCGGCTGAGCTGGAAAAAACGACTGTCGCGCCTGATGAACTACCCGGGAACGCGCTATACCCGCGAAATGATGGAGAAGGTATGTTTCCCGGCAATGGAAGAGGTCGCCCATGAGCTGCAACTGCGCGGCGCATCGGTGGAGTTGAAAAGTATGCCGCCGCAGGAAGGGGAAAACCTTGGTCATCTGGATCTGCGGGTTCATATGGGCGATGAGCGCAACTTTATCTATCAGATCTGGCCGCAGCAGTACGCAATCCCCGGCTTTACCTACCGGGCGCGTAGCGGCAAGTCGAGCTATTACCGGCTGGAAACGTTCCTGCTGGAAGGAAGCCAGGGAAATGACCTGATGGACTACAGCAAAGAGCAGGTGATTACGGACATTCTCGATCAGTATGAACGTCATCTGAACTTTATTCATCTGGATCGTGAGGCGCCTGGCAACGGGGTGTTGTTCCCGGGAATGTAAGCGGATCTCACGTTTTCTGAAAATAGTTCCGTCAACCTTGAGACTAACAACCCGAACACGACAATTCGGCTTGTTAGTCTCTTCTTCGCATGGAGGCGATATATGCTGACGAAGTACGCTTTTATGGCAATGCTTGTGCTCCGCAGTCAGCAATGGCTGCGGGCAAATTCTACAGGGCGGACGCGCAGAGCGTAATGACCTGACCGTCGTACTCACGCCACGAAATATCCACTGTGCAATCAGCAAGCTGCGGCGAAAACGCCGACGTCATTTGCATGGTTAGATGTGTTTTCGTCACTGAAACGATCCTGGCGCTGGCAAAACCCGGTAACGTTGCCGCGCGATCGGAGAACGCTTTATAGACGCTCTCTTTGGCGGAAAACGCCAGGGTTAACGCGAGCGGAAAAGGGAGGGAACTGCGCTGTAAAACGCGTTGTTCATCGTTATCGACGATACTGCTGGTGAGTTCTGCTGCCGTTTGAGGCGTGAAGATTGCTTCGATATCAACCCCTACCGGAGTGAGGGAGACGACTGCCAGCGCCGTGGCGGCGCTGTGGCTGATACTACCGAACAGGCCTTCTGGCCACAAGGGCTGCCGTTTATCGCCGATAGCGGGTACGGTTTTGTGTCCATATTCAGTCAGAGCATGAAACGCGGCGAGACGTCCCGCTAAATGTTCAGCCTGACGTTTTCGCCCGGCGGGAAGCAGCTGCGCATGGTGCGGCAACCAGAGCAGATCGTGTTCGTGGAAGCTATCGATATCGAACCCGATAAGATGAAGTTTGTGGCGGGAAAAAGAGAGGGCGGTATAAGTGGTTTGCATGGTTTCTCATAAAAACCCTCTCCCCGTTCAGGGAGAGGGTGGTCGTTATCAGAAGCGCGTGTTAACGCCCATGTACCATGTACGACCCGGCTCGTTGTAGGTGTAAGCACCTGCACCGTACATATAAGCGCCGGTCGCGTCGTTACCCGTGGTCTGGGCATTCCCCGCACGCCATTGACGCTTGTCGAAGACGTTATCCACGCCGCCGGTCAGGCTGACGTTTTTGGTTACGTCCCAGGTCGCGCTCAGGCCGACAATGCTGTACGGGCTGACTTCATCTTTCTCAGAGCCGGTAGCAGGCTGGCCCTTATAGTTGTATTTCTTCGGCTGCTGCTTGCCGTACCAGGTGAAGGTTGACTGCACTGACACATCCTGATGTACCTGCCAGCTCAGGGTTGAGTTCAGCGTGTACTCCGGGATGATCGACAGACGATCGCCGGTTGTTTTGTTCTTGCTCTGTAGCATGTAGGTAATGTTGTTGGTCCAGTTTATCGCATCGCTGACCGGAATATTCAACGATCCTTCCAGACCTTCTACCACGGCCTTCGGCACGTTTTCCCACTGGTAGATATCGGTTTGCACTTTACCTGAAGAGGTATGGCCGACTGGCGCATAGCCCGCTTCAATCTTATCGCGGTAGTCGTTACGGAACCAGGTCACACCGGCCTGCCAGCCGTCGTGTTTCCACTCAAGACCAATCTCTTTGTTGACGCTGGTTTCCGCTTTCAGGTCATCGTTACCCATCATGTAGCAACCGACGCCATCGGAGCTTGCATAGCAACCCTGGCCTTTGCTGTACAGCAGGTAGTTCGGGTTGGTCTGATAGAGGCTCGGTGCTTTATAGGCACGGGCGATACCCATCTTCAGGGTGAAATCATCGCCCAGCGCCTGCGACAGGTTCAGGGACGGGCTCCAGTTGTTGCCGACGATAGTGTGGTGATCGAAGCGCAGCGCCGGGGTCAGCATGGTGCTGTCAGTTATCTCCATGTTGTTCTCGGCAAACAGGGAGAAGATTTCTGCGGATGAGTACGGACTGCGATCGTCGCTCATGCCTGGAATGGCTCCGCCCTGTTGAGCCTGAGTATTCGAGGCGGAATCCTTCATACGCTGCTGGTTCCACTCAGTACCCAGCGTCAGGTTTTGATTAACGATGAAATCAAGCGGCAGGTTAATTTCACTGTGCAACATCACGTCGGCCAGGTCGGTGTCGGTGAATTCGTCGCTGTTGAACAACCCTTCGAGACCGCCCGCCAGTCCTTCGCCCAGACGCGAGTTGCGGGTGTGCTCATACTGTGCCCAGTTGCTGGTGGTGATACCGTTATCCCAGCCGCCGTTCCAGGTCACTGCGAAGTTCTGGCGATAAATACGGTTAGTCTCTTTACCGTAGTTTTTCTTCACCAGGGCATTGTCGTTATTGGTGTTTTGGGTGTCACCCGCGTAAAGGTTGTTCTGGCGGCTGTAGCCTGCTTCAAACTCCAGCGCCTGCATCGGCGCGAAATCCCAACGTACGACACCATTAATATCTTTGTTTTCAACCCCTTCGCGACCTGCTGGCAGGGTGTTGGCGTAGGCGCCGGTACGCTCAGACTGGTGGCCCTGGTTGATGTCCCAGGCGTCGGCCTGAGTTTTATCCAGGTTGCCGTACATGCGGAAGCTGAATTCGCCGCCCAGCGGGCCGCTCAGGCTAAAGTTGGTGCGCTTGGTGGAACCTTCGTCTTTGTGTTCCGGCGCATTCAGATAGGTGTTCCACGAACCATGCCACTGATCGTCGAATTTCTTGGTGATGATGTTTACCACGCCGCCCGCTGCGCCGTTGCCGTAACGTGCTGCCGCAGGGCCACGAATCACATCAATGCGTTCGATCATCTCTGGCGGCACCCAACCGGTATCGCCACGGGTGTCACGCTCACCGCGCCAGCCCAGACGGATGGAGTTGCGGCTGGTCACCGGTTTGCCGTCGATCAGAATCAGGGTGTTTTCCGGGCCCATGCCGCGAATGTCGATCTGGCGGTTGTTGCCGCGCTGGCCGCTGGTTGAGTTACCGGTCAGGTTCACGCCCGGCATGGTGCGGATGATTTCGGCAACGTCGCGAGCGGGAGGATTTTTACGGATTTCGTCGGCGGTAATGGTCGATACGCCCGGTGCCTGGAGGTTCTGCTGGGCGGCGGTGACCACGATGGTGTCTTCATGAAGCGCTGCGCTATCAGTGGTCTCCTCCGCCATAACAGGCAGAGCGACCCCATAAATTCCCAGATTGACCAGTAAGGCCAGGGAATGAATCTTATTGTTCATTGTGTTTCCTGCTTATCTTTATTTAGCCACATGCGCCAAACTCTCGTGGTGAGGTGTTTAGCCTGATGTCGCCCACATCTGCGAAAGCCATACATTCCAGAAAAAGCACGCAGTGCAGGTTTCAGGTTGTGTTTCTCATTTGAACGTGGCGTCAATGCACGAATGAGAGACCCAGCCTGGGTGGTGAAATAATGTTCGCGCTTCCCACGGCGCGACAATACGCTATTGCAAATGAAAATAGTTATCAATAATATTATCAATATATTTCATCATTAAATAAAAAATTACACAATAAACATGAGGTTATGACGGTGACGGCGTTAACGACAGGAAGTGAGACCTGGTGGCAGTCAAAACACGGTCCCGAATGGGAGCGTGAAACAGACGAAAAATATCGGGTGACTTTCTGGTGGCGCGATCCGCAGGGAACGGAAAACCGCTCTTCAATTCGCCGCGTATGGGTCTACATTACGGGCGTCACCGACCATCACCAGAATGCGGTTCCGCAATCCATGCAGCGTATTGCGGGCACGGATGTCTGGCGATGGAGCACGACATTAAGCGCCGACTGGCGTGGCAGTTACTGTTTCATCCCTTCTGAACGCGATGATATTTTTGCTTCTCTGGCAGTAGACGAAACGCCTGACAGAACCACGCTGCGTGAAGGCTGGCGTCAGTTATTGCCGCAGGCGATTGCCGATCCTCTTAACCCGGTGAGCTGGAAGGGGGGGCGGGGCCATGCGGTTTCCGCGCTGGAAATGCCAGACGCGCCAGTGCAACCCGGCTGGGATAAGCCTGAAAATCCGTCAGCTCCCCCGGTATGTTTGCAATGGCGCAGCGAGCGGCTGGGCAATACGCGTCGCGTGTGGGTGTTCACGACCGGCGACGCCCGGCCTGAACGTCCGCTAGCGATTTTGCTCGACGGGCAGTTTTGGGCGGAAAGCATGCCCGTCTGGCCCGCGCTCACCTCACTGACCCGGCGGCGTCAGCTCCCTCCTGCGGTCTACCTGCTGATTGATGCCATTGATACCCCCCACCGTAGCCGTGAACTGCCCTGCAATGCCGATTTCTGGCTGGCGGTACAACAAGAACTCCTGCCGCTGGTGAAAACCGTTGCGCTATTCAGCGATTGTGCAAAAAGGACGATCGTCGCCGGGCAGAGTTTTGGCGGGCTCTCCTCGCTGTATGCCGGTCTGAACTGGCCTGAGCGCTTTGGCTGCGTACTGAGCCAGTCGGGATCGTTCTGGTGGCCGCAGCGCGGCGCAGATCGGGAAGGCGAGATTATTGAACAGCTGAAGGCGGGCACATTGACCGCCAGAGGATTGCGCATCGTGCTGGAGGCCGGTATCAGAGAGCCGCTTATTTTCCGGGCGAATCAGGCGCTTTACAGCCAACTACACACTACGCAGCAGTCGGTTTTCTGGCGTCAGGTTGACGGCGGACATGATGCGCTTTGCTGGCGTGGCGGATTAATGCAGGGGTTGATGACCCTCTGGCAACCGTTAACCGACACGCTGTAGCTGGCGATTTTCCACGACAGGAGTTGAGTATGGAATTCAGTAATCCCTTCGATAACCCGCAGGGACAATTTTACATTCTGCAAAACCCGCAGCGTCAATTTAGCCTCTGGCCACAGCAGTGTTCTCTCCCTGCTGGCTGGCAGGTGGTGTGCGAACCGCAATCGCAGGCGCTTTGCCAGCAGTGGCTGGATGCACACTGGACCACGCTAACTCCCGCCCATTACGCCGCTGCGCAGGAGGCTCAATGACTACGCGTTTACCGTTAGTGGCCGCCCAGCCAGGGATCTGGATGGCGGAAAAACTCTCTACGCTGCCTTCCGCCTGGAGCGTGGCGCACTATGTGGAATTACACGGCACGCTGAATGCCCCTCTGCTGGCGCAGGCGGTTGTAACCGGTATGGCGCAAGCGGATACCCTCCGTATGCGATTTACTGAAGATAACGGCGAGGTCTGGCAGTGGGTGGACCCGACATTAACGTTTGCACAACCCGAGCTTATCGATCTGCGTGACGAGCCCGATCCGCATGCGGCGGCGCTGGCGCGGATGCAGGCCGATCTGCGACAAAATTTACGCGTTGATGGCGGCAAACCGCTGGCGTTCCACCAGTTGATTCAGGTCGATGATACCCGTTGGTACTGGTATCAGCGTTATCACCATCTACTGGTGGATGGCTTCAGTTTCCCGGCGATAACCCGTCAGATCGCGGCGATTTACCGCGCCTGGCAGTGTAACGCCCAGACGCCCGACTCGCCGTTTACGCCATTTGCTGACGTGGTGGAGGAGTATCAGCGTTACCGTGAGAGCGAGGCTTATCAACGCGATGGCGCCTTCTGGGCGGAGCAGCGTCGCCAGTTGCCGCCTCCCGCTTCGCTGTCGGCTGCGCCGCTTCCCGGGCGGGCGGCCAGCGCCGATATTTTGCGTATGAAACTGGATGTGCCCGACGGTGTTTTCCGTCAGCTGGCGGCACGCATGTCTGATATTCAGCGTGCGGATTTAGCGCTGGCGCTGGTGGCGCTATGGCTGGGTCGCCTGTGCGGTCGGATGGACTATGCCGCCGGATTTATATTCATGCGGCGTATGGGCTCGGCGGCGTTAACGGCGACCGGCCCGGTACTGAACGTCCTGCCGTTAGGGGTAAGCATTAATGCGGCGGAAACGCTGCCGGAACTGGCGACGCGTCTTGCCGGGCAGATGAAAAAAATGCGTCGCCATCAGCGTTATGACGCCGAACAGATCGTTCGCGACAGCGGCCGCGCGGCGGGTGAAGAACCGCTGTTTGGCCCGGTACTGAACGTGAAGGTCTTTGATTATCAACTGGATATTCCCGGTGTACAGGCGCAAACCCATACGCTGGCGACCGGCCCGGTTAACGATCTTGAACTGGCGCTGTTCCCGGATGAAGAGGGCGGCCTGAGCATTGAAATCTTAGCCAACAAACAGCGCTATGATGAGGCGACGTTATCCTGCCATGCGTCACGGCTGACGGCGCTGATACGCCAGTTTGCGGACAATCCGGCGCTGCGCTGCGGCGATGCCGAAATGCTCCTGCCTGCCGAATATGCGCAACTGGCGCAGATTAATGATACGGCGGTAAGCATACCGCTCACGACGCTCAGCGCGCTGGTTGACGAACAGACACGCAAAACGCCGGACGCGCCCGCGCTGGCTGATGCGCGCTATCAGCTCAGTTATCAGGAGATGCGCGAGCAGGTGATCGCTCTGGCGCACCTGCTGCGTGAACGTGGCGTTAAACCGGGCGACAGCGTCGCGGTGGCGTTGCCGCGCTCGGTTTTCCTGACGCTGGCGCTGCACGGCATTGTGGAGGCCGGAGCCGCCTGGCTGCCGTTAGATACGGGGTATCCAGACGATCGTCTGCGAATGATGCTCGAAGACGCGCAGCCGAAATTACTGATCACAACCGCAGAACAACTGCCGCGATTTAACGATATCCCCGGCGTAGAAAGCCTGTGCTACAACGCGCTGCTGCCGACGAGCGGCGCTGAATCGCTGGCGTTGTCGTTGCCGAACCATACGGCATACATCATCTTTACATCCGGTTCGACCGGCAGACCGAAAGGGGTAATGGTCGGGCAAACCGCGATCGTGAATCGCCTGCTGTGGATGCAGGATCACTATCCGTTAACGGCAGAGGATGTGGTCGCACAAAAAACGCCGTGCAGTTTCGATGTTTCGGTGTGGGAGTTCTTCTGGCCGTTTATTGCCGGGGCGAAGCTGGTGATGGCGGAGCCGGACGCGCACCGCGATCCGATTGCCATGCAGCATTTCTTTGCGAAGTATGGTGTGACCACCACCCATTTTGTCCCGTCAATGCTGGCGGCGTTCGTCGCCTCGCTCACCCCTGAATCCGCTCATGAAAGCTGCGCTACGCTACAGCGCGTATTTTGTAGCGGCGAGGCGCTGCCCGCCGGGCTGTGCCGCGAGTGGGAACAGTTGACCGGCGCGCCGCTGCACAATCTGTACGGGCCGACGGAAGCGGCGGTGGATGTCAGCTGGTATCCCGCCTGCGGCAAAGAACTGGCGGATGTCACCGGAAACAGCGTGCCGATTGGCTATCCGGTCTGGAATACCGGCCTGCGCATTCTTGATGCGATGATGCGCCCGGTGCCGCCGGGCACCGCGGGTGATTTATACCTGACCGGCATCCAGCTGGCGCAGGGGTATCTGGGGCGCCCGGATCTGACGGCGAGTCGCTTTATTGCCGATCCGTTTATGCCGGGCGAACGCATGTATCGCACCGGAGACGTGGCGCGCTGGCTGGAAAATGGCGCGGTAGAGTACCTTGGCCGCAGCGACGATCAGCTAAAAATTCGTGGTCAGCGCATTGAACTGGGCGAGATTGATCGGGTTATGCAAACGCTGCCGGACGTCGAGCACGCCGTGGCTCACGCCTGCGTGTTTAACCAGGCGGCCGCGACAGGAGGCGATGCCCGCCAACTGGTAGGCTATCTGGTGTCACAATCCGGCTTACCGCTGGATATTCCGGCGCTTCAGGAACGGTTACGCGAGACATTACCGCCGCATATGGTGCCTGTGGTTCTGCTACAGCTTGCGGAGCTGCCGCTCAGCGCAAACGGGAAACTGGATCGTAAAGCGCTGCCGATGCCGCAACTGACGCAACGTACGCCGGGGCGCGCGCCATTGCCAGGGACGGAAAAAACGGTGGCCGACGCCTTTGCCGGCCTGCTGGGTTGCGAGGTCAATGATGTGGAGGCCGACTTCTTTGCGCTGGGCGGGCATTCGTTACTGGCGATGAAACTCGCCGCGCAGTTGAGCCGCGCGTCCGGGCGTCAGGTGACGCCGGGGCAGGTGATGGTGGCGTCAACCGTTGGTCAGCTTAGCGCGTTGCTGGATTCCGCCGATGACGAGCAGTCTCAGCGTCTGGGCTTTGAAACGCTCCTGCCGCTGCGTGAAAGCAGTGGACCAACGTTATTCTGCTTCCATCCGGCGTCCGGTTTTGCCTGGCAGTTTAGCGTGCTGGCTCGTTATCTCAGCCCACACTGGTCGATTACGGGGATTCAGTCGCCAAGGCCTGATGGACCGATGCAAACGGCTGCGAATCTGGATGAGGTGTGTGAGCGTCATCTGGAAACGCTGCTGGCGCAGCAGCCGCATGGGCCTTACTACTTGCTGGGGTATTCGCTGGGCGGAACGCTGGCCCAGGGCATTGCGGCGCGCTTGCGTGCGCGTGGCGAAACGGTTGCATTCCTCGGGCTGCTGGATACCTGGCCGCCGGAAACGCAAAACTGGCAGGAAAAAGAGGCCAATGGTCTGGACCCTGAAGTGTTAGCGGAGATCGCGCGTGAACGTGAAGCGTTCCTTGCTGCGCAACAGGGAAATGCCTCCGGGGAGTTATTCAGCACCATCGAAGGAAACTACGCCGATGCCGTGCGGCTTCTGACAACCGCGCATAGCGTACCGTTCGATGGACGCGCAACGCTGTTTGTCGCGGAGCGCACCCTGCCGGAAGGAATAAGCCCTGAACGCAGCTGGGCGCCGTGGATGGCTGAACTGGATATCTATCGCCAGGATTGCGCCCACGTCGATATTATTTCACCTGCCGCGTTTGAGAATATCGGGCCGATTATTCGCGCATTGCTCGACCAGTAAGCGAAGCGTTCTGACGCCTTTAAAAATCTAATTCTACTGATGCCCATAATAGCTACCAATTATTATGGGCTTTTTATTTGTCTTCAGCATTGATTTAACATAAGTGAAACATAATCAGACGGTTAGTGAAATTCCGAAAGTTGCATGCTACCTGTGGGAACAGGCAAAGAACGTTTCGGATAATTCTGAGATGCTGTTAGAATATTAGAAAGGATGTTTTTATTCATTGGACTCAATGTCAGGTTACACAACATGTCATCACTCAATGTTAAGCAGGAAAAAGATTCGGAATTTACTGGCTATCCGTTAGCGCCGTCAAACAGTAATGAAATTGATTTGTTAAGCCTTGTTGATGTTTTATGGCGGGCGAAAAATCGCATTATTGCGACTGTTTTTGCGTTTGCGCTGGCAGGTATTCTGCTGTCCTTTATTCTGCCGCAGAAATGGACCAGTCGGGCGATTGTCACCCCGGCAGAGGCCGTACAGTGGCAGGAACTGGAAAAAACGCTGACCACATTGCGTGTGCTGAACCTCGACATTAATTTGCAGCGAGACGCCGTCTTTACGCTTTTCATTAAGAAGTTCAGCTCAACATCGCTGCTGGATGAATATCTTCGCGCCTCCCCGTATGTGATGGATCAATTGAAAGGGGCGGATATTGATGAAATGGAACTGCATCGGGCGATTGTTGCGCTCAGTGAAAAGATGAACGCGGTGGATACCAACGCCGGTAAGAAAAACGAGACGTCGTTATTTACCTCGTGGACATTGAGTTTTACTGCGCCAACGAAAGAAGAGGCGCAGAAGGTGCTGGCTGGCTATATCCAGTATGTGTCGGACATCGTCGTGAAAGAGACGCTGGAGAATATTCGTAACCAGCTGGACACCAGAACGCATTTTGAGAAAGAAAAACTGGCGATGGACCGGGTGAGATTGCGCAACCAGCTTGATGCGAACATTCAGCGACTTAATTATTCCCTGGAGATTGCCAACGCCGCCGGGATTAAGAAGCCGGTCTACAGTAATGGTCAGGCGGTAAAAGACGACCCGGATTTCTCTATTTCTCTGGGCGCCGACGGTATTGCGCAAAAATTGCAAATTGAAAAGTCCGTCACGGACGTTGCGGAAATTAACGCTGAAATACGCAATCGCCAGTATTACGTAGAGCAACTGACCGCGATGAATATCAATGATGTGAAATTTATGCCGTTTAAATATCAGCTATCGCCTTCGCTGCCAGTGAAAAAAGACGGCCCGGGCAAAGCGTTGATCGTTATTCTGGCTGCGTTACTGGGCGGTATGATCGCTTGCGGCGGTGTTCTGCTGCGTCATGCCATGCTGTCCCGTAAACTGGATGATGCGATTCAACTGGAAGAACGGTTAGTCTAAGCGCCATCCGGCAAATCGCCCGGTGGCGCTGTCGCTGACCGGGCCTGTATTGTTAACCCTCCGCCATTGAGATTACTTCGGGCGACCCAGCGGCACAACCAGCGGCGTTCCGGCGATCGGATCGTCGATGATCGTGCAACGTAATCCATAAATTTTCTCAATAAGATCCGCTGTCACAATCTCCTTTGGCGCTCCCTCTGCGACGATCTTGCCTTCACGTAACGCGATTAAATGCGTGGCGTACCGGCAGGCCTGGTTAAGGTCGTGCAGAACCGCAGCGAGGGTGTAACCTTTCTCGCGATTCAGCTCGCTCAACAGCTCCAGCAGATCGATCTGGTGGCTGATGTCCAGCCAGGTCGTCGGTTCATCCAGCAACATGATGGACGTTTCCTGCGCCAGCACCATTGCTATCCATGCTCGCTGCCGCTGCCCGCCGGAAAGCGTGTCCACGCTTTGCGTCGCCAGGTGGGTAATCCCCGTGGCGCGCATCGCACCGGCGACGGCGTCTTCGTCTTCTTTGCGCCAGCGGGTAAACAAAGGCTGATGCGGATAGCGGCCCCGGGCAACTAGCTCCTGTACGGTGATATCGCCCGGCGTGGTGGCGTTTTGCGCCAGCAGGCCGATTCGTCGCGCCACCTCTTTACTGGCGTAGTGCTGAATATGCTCGCCGTCGAGCCAGACGTGGCCATGTACGGGCGACATCAGACGGCTTAGCGTACGCAATAACGTTGATTTGCCGCAGCCATTCGGCCCAATAATGGCAGTGAAGTGACCATCCGGGATAGAAACATTCAGATTCTCCGCGACGGTATACTTGCCATAACCCAGCGTTAACTGGTCGCCACGCAAACGGGCTACTGATTCGGTCATTTTTTGCGGGACTCCTGAATTAACAAGACGATAAGGTAAATACCGCCGAGGCTTACGGTGACAACGCCTACCGGAAGCTGGTAAGGCATAAACAGTTGTTGGGCGCACAGGTCGGCGGCCAGCAGCAGCAGCGCGCCACACAATGCGGACTGGGTTAACCCCCAGCGTGCCGTGCCGCTAAGGCGCCGCGCGATGTGCGGCGCAACCAGCGCAATGAAAGAGATCGGGCCTGCGAGCGCCGTCGCGGCGGCGGTCAGCACCACGGCGACCAGCATCATCATTAACCGGGAACGTTCAACGCTGACGCCAAGCGCGCAGGCGCTGTCATCACCCATTTCCAGCAAGCGCAGACGGCGTACCAGCAATGCGGCACACGCCAGCATCAGAACGATCAGCGGTGCCGAGGGCCACGTTTTGGCCCAGGTCAGTCCGTTGAGCGACCCGGCGTTCCACAATCCGGCGGAGAGGGCCGTTTCTAACGACGCCTGCAACAGCAGCCAGGTGTTGAACGCCACCAGCATGGCGCGCACGCCGATGCCGATAATAATCAGCCGGAAGGTCTCAATGCCGTTGCGCCAGGCAAGCAGCCAGACGATCAGCGAGGTGAGAATCCCGCCAGCCATCGCCGCCATCGCGATCGCCGTCAGGTTCTGGCCAAACAGCACCATTGCCACCAGCACGCCGCTCCAGGCCCCGGTGTTAAAACCCATTACGTCCGGGCTACCCAGCGGGTTGCGCATCAACGACTGAAAAATCGCGCCGCTGACGCCCAACGCGGCGCCAATCAGCAGCGCCATCAGCACGCGAGGCAGACGCCATTCGGTCACCACCAGGGTAATGCTGCGCGGGGCGTCTCCCAGCAACGCATTGATAATTTGCGAGACTTCCAGCGTAACGGCGCCGCTGCGCAGGCTCCACAAGCCGACAGCGATACAGCCGAGCACCAGCAACAGACAGCTTATGATCAGGCGGCGGGAAAGGTGCATCATACGGCACCTCCGCGCTGCTTGCGCCGCACGAGGAAAATAAGCACTGGCGCGCCGAGAAAGGCGCTGACAACCGAAACGCGCAATTCACCGGGAACGATGAGTCGCCCGATAATATCGGCAAACAGCAGCAGGGTCGGGGTCGCCAGCAACGTGACCGGCAGCGACCAGCGGTGATCCGCCCCCACCAGCCAGCGGGCCATGTGCGGCATCATCAGACCGATAAACGCGATAGGGCCAACAACCGCCGTCGCGCTGCCGCATAACACGGTAATCACCAGCAGGCCGATGAGCTGGGTACGCGCCACTTTGCTGCCCAGCGCAGTGGCAGTATCGCTACCGAGACTCAGGCTGTTCAGCGCGCGACTGAGAAACAGCGCGGTAGCACCGGCAATCAGCACCGGCACGACAATAACCTTGAGCGTTTGCAGACTGCGAATGTCCAGCGAGCCGGCCTGCCAGAAACGGAGCTGATCGTACACATCCGGGTTCAGCAACGCGATACCGTTGGAAAGCCCCTCCAGTACTGCGCCGAGCGCGACACCCGCCAGCGTGAGGCGAACCGGGCTTAACTGCCCGGCGCCCTGACTGCCGGTAAAGGCGACAATCAGCGAGGCGACCAGCGCCCCGGCAAACGCCATCAGCAACTGTTCCTGTGGAGAGGAAAAACCAAACAGCGCCGCGCCGAGTACGATAGCGAAACTGGCGCCGGAATTGACGCCGAGAATGCCCGGGTCGGCAAGCGGGTTGCGGGTGAGCGTTTGCATTAACGCCCCGGCGAGCCCCAGTGCGCCGCCAGCCAACAGGCCAGCCAGCGTGCGCGGCAATCGCGCATCCAGCACGATGGTGCAGTCAGCGCTTTGGCAGGTGCCGGTAATTGCTTCAAGTACGACGGACGCAGGCAGTGATTTTGCGCCGATAGCCAGACTTAATGCCGTGGCGAGAATAAGTAATAACAACAAGCCGGGCACGGCGATGGCGCGTGCCACGGAAACAGAGCATGACATATCAACTTCCCTGATAATGATAGTAATTATCGTTATCGATCTTATTCGGTTATGTTAGCATGTGCAGCCATTGAATGGATATTTAAAAAAAGTTCGCATTAAGGCGTTGTAATGAATCGACAATCCTGGCTGCTGAATCTCAGCCTGTTGAAGACGCACCCTGCATTTCGCGCTGTCTTCCTCGCCCGTTTTATCTCTATTGTCTCGCTGGGTCTGCTGGGCGTAGCGGTGCCGGTACAGATCCAGATGATGACCCACTCGACGTGGCAGGTTGGTCTGTCGGTGACGCTGACCGGCAGCGCGATGTTTGTTGGCCTGATGGTCGGCGGCGTGCTGGCGGATCGTTATGAACGTAAAAAGGTGATCCTGCTGGCGCGCGGCACCTGCGGTATTGGCTTTATTGGCCTGTGTCTGAACGCGCTGTTGCCGGAACCTTCGCTGCTGGCAATCTATCTGCTCGGTCTGTGGGATGGCTTTTTTGCCTCGCTGGGGGTCACGGCGCTACTGGCGGCGACGCCTGCGCTGGTAGGGCGAGAAAACCTTATGCAGGCCGGGGCGATTACGATGCTGACGGTACGTCTGGGATCGGTGATTTCACCGATGCTGGGCGGCGTATTGCTGGCTACCGGCGGCGTGGCCTGGAACTACGGTCTGGCGGCGGCAGGAACATTTATCACGCTGCTGCCGTTGCTGAGCCTTCCGGCGCTCCCGCCGCCGCCGCAACCGCGTGAGCATCCGTTGAAATCGCTGTTGGCGGCGTTCCGTTTCTTGCTCTCCAGTCCGCTCATTGGCGGCATAGCGTTGCTTGGCGGACTTTTGACGATGGCAAGCGCGGTGCGTGTGCTTTATCCGGCGCTGGCGATTAACTGGCACATGTCCGCCGCGCAAATTGGTTTACTTTATGCCGCTATCCCGCTGGGGGCGGCTGTTGGCGCGCTAACCAGCGGGCAACTGGCGCACAGCGTTCGCCCTGGACTGTTGATGCTGGTTTCCACCGTAGGGTCGTTCCTGGCGATTGGGTTGTTTGGGCTGATGCCAGTCTGGTTGCTCGGGGTGATCTGTCTGGCGCTGTTTGGCTGGCTCAGCGCGATTAGCTCGTTACTGCAATACACCCTGTTGCAGACGCAAACGCCGGAAGCCATGCTCGGGCGAATCAACGGCCTGTGGACGGCGCAAAACGTGACCGGCGACGCCATCGGCGCAGCGCTGTTGGGCGGGCTGGGCGCCATGATGACGCCGGTTGCGTCAGCGAGCGTGAGCGGGTTTGGGCTGGTGATTGTTGGGTTGTTGTTAATGCTGCTGCTGGGCGAGTTGCGTCGTTTTCGCCAGCCGCCGCCGGTGCCAGATGGCGCACCGCTTTAAAATGCAGGCCGGACAGGGCATTGGCCGCTATCCGGCAAATAAATTAAAACAGCGCGGCGAGACGGTTAAGCAGTAACGTTGCGCTGTAGTAGTCCAGACGGAACGTTTCGGTGCCCAGCGCATAAACGCGCTTGTTTTGTACGGCAGGCAGGTGAGCAAGCAGTGGGTTGGCGTAAATAGCGTCGGCATCTTTGCTGTCACCGGCAAACAGGAACAGCGCTTCGCCGTTCAGACCTGCTGCCAGGTTTTCCCCGCCAAGCTGGATGATGTCATGACGTTTGCCCTGGCTTTTACTGGTTTGCAGTCCGGCAGGGAGGGGCGCCAGCGTAAAGCCTAACTGCTCCATCAGCTTGCCCTGGGCTGAATCCTGCGTCCACAGGTTGGCGCTATGTGCGGCAGCGGTGTAGACCAGCGCGCTGACCGGTTGCGGCGGTAATGTGAGCTGTTGTTTAACGGTCGCCAGTTGTTTATCAAATTCCGCGATGCGCGCAGCGGCCTGTTTTTCCTGGCCGGTGATCTCGCCCAGTTGCGTCAGCAGAGACTGCCAGCTTTTATCGTCGTAATTGATGATAAGCGTGGGGGCAATAGTAGAAAGCTGATCGTACAGCGCCAGCGCAGAGTCGCCGCCGGTTGCGCTAATCAGAATAAGGTCCGGCATTTGTGCGGCAACGGCTTCAGCGCTTGGTTCGCCGATGTACAGGCGCGCCAGCTTGCGCGCTTTCGCAACGTCGCTCCATTGACGCAGAAATCCCCGATCGTCGGCAAAGCGGTTGTTAGGGGTGGTCGCTCCGCTGGCGACAACGGGAGCATCAATCGCCAGCAGCGAGCCCGTCAGGGTCACGCTGGTAGAGACGATACGTTCAGGTTTATGGTCCAGCGCATGCGTGCCGCGGCTGTCGGTGATCTGGCGCGGCCAGTCAGCGGCATGACCTAAAGAAATTCCTGAAATGAAAAGCCCAACCAGTATCAGGGATGTTCTGCAAAGCAGGGGAAGTCTCACGAATCAGCGTCCTGTTATTAATGGAGTTAATGCTTCTCATTTTCATTGTTAGCGTGAAGGGATGCAAGTCTAAGTCGCACATTGTGCTACCCCAAGAGTTGACATGCTGTCTGTTTACTTTTAGGTTAGCGCCCGAAAATATAAATGATAATCATTATTAAAGCCTTTATCATTTTTGGAGGATGATATGGATACGTCACTGGCCGAGGAAGTTCAGCAGAAAATGGCAACGCTCACCCCCGATCGCTTTTTCTTTATGTCGCCGTATCGCAGCTTTACGACGTCAGGATGCTTCGCCCGTTTCGCTGAACCAGCGGTTGACGGGGATTCGTTAGACAGCCCCTTCCAACAAAAATTACAGCAAGCCTTTGCCGACGCCAGAGCGCAGGGTATCGCAAATCCTGTTATGGTCGGCGCTATCCCCTTCGATACCCGCCAGCCATCCTCGCTGTTCATTCCTGAGTCCTGGCAGACTTTCTCCCGACCGGCAAAGCAACAATCCTCGCGTTACTTTACCGGGCATCAGGCACTGAATGTTGTTGATCGTAAAAGTATCCCTGAACAGGAAACGTTTGAAGCGATGGTGGCGCGCGCGGCAGCGCTGACGGCGACGCCTGAAGTCGACAAAGTGGTTCTGTCACGCCTGATTGATATTACGACCGATGCCACCATTGACAGCGGCGCGCTGCTGGAGCGGCTGGTGGCGCAGAATCCGGTGAGTTACAACTTCCATGTGCCTCTGGAGGATGGCGGCGTGCTGCTTGGCGCCAGCCCGGAATTGCTGCTGCGTAAAGAGGGCGATCTCTTTAGTTCGCTGCCGTTGGCCGGGTCGGCGCGTCGCCAGCCTGATGATGTGCTGGATCGTGAAGCGGGCAACCGACTGCTGGCTTCTGAAAAAGACAGACACGAACATGAGCTGGTTACTCAGGCCATGAAGACGGTGCTGCGCGACCGCAGCAGTGAATTACAACTGCCCGCATCTCCACAATTGATCACCACCCCGACGTTATGGCATCTCGGTACGCCGTTCGAAGGTAAGGCGAATGCGGAAGAAAATGCCCTGACGCTGGCGTGTCTGCTGCATCCGACGCCTGCGTTGAGCGGTTTCCCGCATCAGGTGGCGAAAAAATTAATTGCTGAACTGGAGCCGTTCGATCGTGAACTGTTCGGCGGCATCGTCGGCTGGTGTGACGCTGAAGGAAACGGCGAGTGGGTCGTGACGATCCGTTGCGCGAAGCTGCGACAAAACCAGGTTCGCCTGTTCGCGGGCGCCGGGATTGTGCCTGCTTCGTCTCCGGTCGCGGAGTGGCGCGAGACCGGCGTGAAGCTTTCTACTATGTTGAACGTTTTTGGACTGCATTAAGGAGCGATGATGACCATTCCTTTCACCCGTTGGCCGGAGGAGTTTGCCCGCCGCTATCGTGAAAAAGGGTACTGGCAGGATCTGCCGCTGACCGATATTTTAACCCGCCACGCAGACAGCGATAAAACGGCGGTGATTGATGGCGATCGACACCTGAGCTATCGCGAACTGAACCAGGCGGCGGATAATCTGGCCTGTAGCCTGCGCCGTCAGGGGATCAAACCCGGCGAAACCGCGCTGGTGCAACTGGGCAACGTGGCGGAGCTGTATATCACTTTCTTTGCCCTGCTGAAGCTTGGCGTCGCACCGGTTCTGGCGCTGTTCAGCCATCAACGGACGGAACTTAACGCTTACGCGAAGCAAATTGAACCGGCGCTGGTGATTGCTGACCGCCAGCACGCGCTGTTCACCGGGGACGATTTCCTCAATACGTTTATTGCCGAACACAATTCCGTGCGTGTGGTGCTGTTGCTCAACGATGCGGGTGAACACAACCTGCAAACGGCGATTGACCAGCCTGCGGTTGATTTTACCGCCACGCCATCACCTGCCGATGAGGTGGCTTATTTCCAGCTTTCCGGCGGGACAACCGGAACGCCGAAGCTGATCCCGCGCACCCATAATGATTATTACTACAGCGTGCGCCGCAGCAATGAAATTTGCCACTTTACCGAAGCCACGCGTTTCTTATGCGCGATTCCGGCTGCGCATAATTACGCCATGAGTTCGCCGGGATCGCTGGGCGTCTTTCTGGCCCAGGGAACGGTGGTGCTGGCGGCTGACCCGAGCGCTACGCTCTGTTTCCCGTTAATTGAAAAGCATCAGATTAATTCAACGGCGCTGGTGCCGCCTGCGGTGAGCCTGTGGTTGCAGGCGATTCAGGAGTGGGGCAGCAACGCACAACTGGCCTCGTTGAAACTGTTGCAGGTAGGCGGCGCGCGGCTTTCAGCGACGCTTGCCGCGCGTATTCCGGCGGAAATCGGCTGTCAGTTGCAGCAGGTATTCGGCATGGCGGAAGGACTGGTGAATTACACCCGTCTGGACGACAGCCCGGAGCGCATCATCAATACTCAGGGTTGCCCGATGTGCCCGGACGATGAGGTCTGGGTGGCTGACGCTGACGGCAATCCGCTGCCGCAGGGGGAAACGGGACGCCTGATGACGCGCGGGCCGTACACGTTTCGCGGCTATTTTAAAAGCCCGGAGCATAACGCCAGCGCATTTGATGCCAACGGCTTTTACTGCTCCGGCGATCTGATCTCCATTGATCCAGATGGCTATATCACCGTGCAGGGACGTGAAAAAGATCAGATCAATCGCGGCGGGGAGAAGATCGCCGCGGAAGAGATTGAAAACCTGTTACTGCGCCACCCGGCCGTAATCCATGCCGCGCTGGTCAGCATGGAAGATGAGCTGATGGGGGAAAAAAGCTGTGCCTGGCTGGTGGTGAAAGAGCCGCTTCGCGCGGTACAGGTACGCCGCTTCCTGCGTGAGCAGGGGGTCGCCGAATTCAAATTGCCGGATCGCGTGGAGTGTGTCGAGGCGTTGCCTCTGACCCCGGTCGGTAAAGTCGATAAAAAACAATTACGTCAGTGGCTGGCGTCACGTTCACTGACCTGAAGGAGAAAGAGAGATGGCAATTCCGAAATTGCAGGCGTACGCGCTGCCTGGCGCGCTCGATATTCCGCCCAATAAAGTGAACTGGGCCTTTGAACCTGAACGCGCTGCGTTGTTGATCCACGATATGCAGGATTATTTTGTCAGCTTCTGGGGCGACAACTGCCCGATGATGGAACAGGTGATCGCGAATATCGCCGCCCTGCGTCAGTACTGCAAAGAGCACAACATTCCGGTCTATTACACCGCTCAGCCGAAAGATCAGAGCGATGAAGATCGCGCCCTGTTGAACGATATGTGGGGGCCGGGCCTGACGCGTTCTCCCGAGCAGCAAAAGATTGTCGATGCGCTGGCGCCGGACGAGGCGGACACCGTGCTGGTGAAATGGCGCTACAGCGCGTTTCACCGTTCGCCGCTGGAGCAGATGTTAAAAGAAACCGGGCGTAATCAGCTGATTATCACGGGTGTGTATGCGCACATTGGCTGTATGACCACGGCGACCGACGCTTTCATGCGCGATATCAAGCCGTTTATGGTGGCGGATGCGCTGGCCGATTTCAGCCGTGAAGAACATGTGATGTCGCTTAACTATGTTGCCGGTCGCTCCGGTCGCGTGGTGATGACGCAGGAACTGCTGCCGACGCCGGTTCCGGCGAGCAAAGCGGAGCTGCGGGCGCTGATCCTGCCGCTGCTGGATGAATCCGACGAGCCGCTGGATGATGAAAACCTGATTGATTACGGGCTGGACTCTGTACGTATGATGGCGCTGGCGGCTCGCTGGCGTAAAGTGCATGGCGATATCGACTTCGTGATGCTGGCGAAAAACCCGACGATCGATGCCTGGTGGACACTGCTTTCCCGTGAGGTGAAGTGATGGCCGGATTGGATTTTAACGGCAAAACCGTCTGGGTGACCGGCGCGGGAAAAGGGATTGGTTATACCACGGCGCTGGCGTTTGTTGCGGCTGGCGCGCAGGTGACGGGATTCGATCGCGAGTTCACGCAGGATGCGTATCCCTTTGCGACCGAAGTGCTGGATGTCGCAGACGCCGCGCAGGTCGCGCAGGTTTGCCAGCGCGTGCTGGCGCAAACCGAACGGCTGGATGTGCTGGTGAATGCCGCCGGGATTTTACGGATGGGGGCGACCGATGCGCTAAGCGCCGAGGACTGGCAGCAGACGTTCGCCGTCAACGTCGGCGGCGCGTTTAACCTCTTCCAGCAGACGATGGCGCAATTTCGTCAGCAGCAGGGCGGGGCGATTGTTACCGTCGCGTCTGATGCGGCGCACACGCCGCGCATTGGCATGAGCGCCTATGGCGCGTCCAAAGCGGCGCTGAAAAGCCTGGCGCTGACCGTTGGGCTGGAGCTGGCGGGCAGCGGCGTTCGCTGTAACGTTGTCTCTCCGGGATCTACCGATACCGATATGCAGCGCACGCTGTGGGTGAGCGATGATGCGGAACAACAGCGTATTCGTGGCTTTGGCGAGCAGTTTAAGCTTGGCATTCCGCTGGGAAAAATCGCGCGTCCGCAGGAAATCGCGAATACCATTTTATTCCTCGCGTCCGATCTGGCCAGCCACATTACGCTACAGGACATTGTGGTTGACGGCGGCTCAACCCTGGGAGCGTAGCGATGATCTGGAAACGCCATTTAACGCTTGATGAGCTGAACGCCACCAGTCTGAACACGATGGTGGCGCATCTGGCGATCGTCTATACCCGTCTGGGCGATGACGTGCTGGAGGCGGAAATGCCCGTCGATGCGCGAACGCATCAGCCTTTCGGCTTGTTACACGGCGGCGCTTCGGCGGCGCTGGCGGAGACCCTGGGGTCAATGGCCGGGTATCTGATGACCCGTGACGGCCAGTGTGTGGTGGGAACCGAGCTGAATGCCACGCATCATCGCGCCGTGTCGCAGGGGAAGGTGCGCGGCGTTTGCCAGCCGCTGCATCTGGGTCGGCAAAGCCAGAGCTGGGAAATTGTGATTTTTGACGAACAGGGACGACGTTGCTGTACCTGCCGCCTGGGGACGGCGGTGATGGGCTAGGCCCAACAAAATGCAATGATGTTGCAGCGTTGACCGACCAATGAAGTGATCCAGTTAACAATGCAATGTAAATAATCAGTTTTATAGCGTTGTCAGGTTGTTAAAACCAGCAGAGGTGTTATAGAAACAAAATGTAACATCTCTCTGGAACACAACACGCAAACGGACAACAACTATGAACAAATCAGGGAAATACCTCGTCTGGACATTGCTCTCCGTTATGGGAGCATTTGCCCTGGGATATATTGCGTTAAACCGTGGGGAACAGATCAACGCGCTATGGATCGTCGTGGCGTCAGTTTGTGTCTACCTCATTGCCTACCGTTTTTATGGTCTGTATATCGCCAAAAATGTGCTGGCGGTTGACCCGACGCGCATGACGCCTGCGGTGCGTCATAACGATGGTCTGGACTACGTACCTACCGATAAGAAAGTGCTGTTCGGTCACCATTTTGCGGCGATTGCCGGGGCAGGGCCGTTGGTTGGGCCGGTGCTGGCGGCGCAGATGGGGTATCTGCCCGGTATGATCTGGCTGCTTGCCGGGGTTGTGCTGGCAGGCGCGGTGCAGGACTTTATGGTGCTGTTTGTTTCTACCCGCCGTGACGGTCGCTCGCTGGGTGAACTGGTTAAAGAAGAAATGGGCCCAACGGCTGGTGTGATCGCGCTGGTGGCCTGTTTCATGATCATGGTGATTATCCTTGCGGTACTGGCGATGATCGTCGTGAAAGCCCTGACCCACAGTCCGTGGGGGACGTACACCGTTGCGTTCACCATTCCGTTGGCCATTTTTATGGGCGTCTACCTGCGTTACCTGCGTCCGGGACGTATTGGCGAGGTGTCTGTTATTGGTCTGGTGTTCCTTGTCTTTGCCATCATCTCCGGTGGCTGGGTTGCGGAAAGCCCAACCTGGGCGCCGTATTTTGACTTTACCGGCGTACAGTTGACCTGGATGCTGGTGGGCTACGGCTTTGTGGCGGCGGTTCTGCCGGTATGGCTGCTGCTGGCGCCGCGTGATTACCTCTCAACCTTCCTGAAGATTGGTACGATTGTCGGTCTGGCCGTCGGCATTCTGATTATGCGTCCGACGCTGACGATGCCTGCGCTGACCAAATTTGTGGATGGCACCGGCCCGGTGTGGACCGGTAACCTGTTCCCGTTCTTGTTCATCACCATTGCCTGTGGCGCGGTGTCTGGCTTCCATGCGCTGATCTCTTCCGGCACCACGCCGAAGATGCTGGCGAACGAAGGGCAGGCCTGCTTTATCGGCTACGGCGGGATGTTGATGGAATCCTTCGTGGCGATTATGGCGCTGGTTTCCGCATGTATCATCGATCCGGGCGTTTACTTCGCCATGAACAGCCCAATGGCCGTACTGGCGCCAGCCGGAACCGCTGATGTGGTTGCCTCTGCTGCGCAGGTGGTCAGTAGCTGGGGCTTTGCGATTACGCCTGATACGCTGCATCAGATTGCCAACGAAGTGGGCGAACAATCCATTATTTCTCGTGCCGGTGGCGCGCCAACGCTGGCGGTGGGGATGGCCTACATCCTGCACGGGGCGCTGGGCGGTATGATGGATGTGGCGTTCTGGTATCACTTCGCGATTCTGTTTGAAGCCCTGTTCATTCTGACGGCGGTTGATGCCGGTACGCGTGCGGCGCGCTTTATGTTGCAGGATCTGCTGGGCGTGGTCTCTCCGGGTCTGAAACGTACGGATTCACTGCCTGCGAACCTGTTAGCGACGGCGCTGTGCGTGCTGGCGTGGGGATACTTCCTGCACCAGGGCGTGGTGGACCCGTTAGGGGGGATCAACACCCTGTGGCCGCTGTTTGGTATCGCGAACCAGATGCTGGCGGGTATGGCGCTGATGCTCTGCGCGGTTGTACTGTTCAAGATGAAACGTCAGCGTTACGCATGGGTGGCGCTGGTGCCTACCGCCTGGCTGCTGATTTGTACGCTGACCGCAGGCTGGCAGAAAGCGTTTAGCCCGGATACCAAAATTGGTTTCCTGGCGATCGCCAATAAATTCCAGGCGATGATCGACAGTGGCGATATTCCTGCGCAGTACACGCAGTCTCAGCTGGCGCAGCTGGTGTTCAACAACCGTCTGGATGCCGGTCTGACCATCTTCTTCATGGTTGTGGTGGTGGTTCTGGCTCTGTTCTCAATCAAAACTGCGCTGGCAGCGCTGAAAGAGGACAAACCGACGGCGAAAGAAACGCCGTATGAAGCCATGCCGGAAAACGTTGAAGAGATTGTGGCGCAGGCGAAAGGCGCGCACTAATTTTTAAATAAGCGGCCCTCTTCTTAACGGGAGAGGGCATTTGCGTCACAGGTGGTAACGATGTTTGATACGCTTTCTAAGGCCGGGAAATATCTGGGTCAGGCGGCAAAACTGATGATTGGCGTGCCGGACTATGACAACTACGTTGAGCATATGCGCGTGACGCACCCGGATCAGGCGCCAATGACTTACGAAGAATTTTTTCGTGAGCGGCAGGATGCGCGTTATGGCGGGAAAGGCGGCGCACGTTGCTGCTGATGTTTTGTGTTGCCCGGTGGCGCTGCGCTTACCGGGCCTACGCTGATGTTTTGTGTTGCCCGATGGCGCTACGTACGGGGTATTTTGTAGGCCGGATAAGGCGCAGCCGCCATCCGGCAAGCCGCCGCTAAACCGTAAACGACTCTACCTTTTCAAACGCGGCGCGTAATGTGGCTGGCGTTAACGTCACCGGCAGAAAGTGGATGGATTCGACCGGGCGCAGGGTGTGGGCAATCACGTTATCAATCTCCGCCTGGTTCTGGATATCGACATCCAGCGCCGCCAGCGTAGTGGGCAGACTAAAGCGCTGATAAGCGGCGACAAGCTGCGCCAGTACCTCATCCTGACCCAGCAATGCGCTTTGCACCAGAATGCCATAAGCCACTTTGGTGCCGTGCAGAAACTTCTCGGTTTGCGGCAATACGGTGAGCCCATTATGGACGGCGTGTGCCGCCGCCACACGGGTATAACGCTCGCCAAGACCACCGACCATGCCGCCCCCGGCAATAATCGCATCCACCACATCGCGAAATGCCTGGGTGAGTTCTCCACGTTCTTTGTCCGCCAGCGCCTGTTCGCTGCTCTCCAGTAGCACATCACGGATCGCCAGCGCGCCGTTAATGCCCAGACGCACGGTAAGCGGTAAGGTTTCTGGCTGTGGCGCTAATACAACGGCTTCGTACCATTTTGCCAGCGTGTCGCCGATGCCGGCCAGCAGATAGGCCTCTGGCGCGCGGAGAATGATTTCCGGCTCTACCAGCACCAGATAATTGGCGTCGTCAAAAATTTCAAAGTGCAGCGCCTGACCAGCATCGTTGTACCAGACCGACAGCGGTGTCCAGGCCGCGCAGGTGGCCGCGATAGTCGGGATCGCCACGAAGGGGAGTTGTAGCCGACGGGCAAGGGCTTTGGCGGTATCAAGCAGCGTGCCGCCGCCGATACCGATCACTACGCGGCGGTCGTCGCCTGCTTTCGCGGCCAGTTGTTTCACATCGCTTTCGCTGCAATGGCCGGTAAACGGCAGGTGTCTGGCTCCCGGAAGATCAAACGCATCCGGCAGGTAAGGGCGGGCGGCGGCAATCGCACGTTCGCCATACACCCATACTGCGGCGGAGAGTTGCCCGGCGCTGAAAAAATCCTTCAGTCTGGAGAGGCTGCCGGTATGGGAAAAGTAGTTAGCCGGGCCGGTAACGACGCGGATGTCAGTGTTGCTCATGGTGTGTTGTCCTTGTGGCTGCGCTGTCCGGGAGTTGTTTTTATTTAGACGTCTAAGCGTCTTGATTGCCAAATGCTAACATCGTGTTATAGTGGTTTCAACATCGACATCACCCTCGGGTATGATAACTATGAGTAATAACCCACTGATTCCGCAAAGCAAACTGCCTAATTTAGGCACCACAATCTTTACACAAATGAGCGCCCTGGCGCAGGAGCATCAGGCGATTAACCTGTCGCAGGGATTTCCTGATTTCGATGGCCCGCGCTATCTACAGGAACGTCTGGCCTGGCATGTTGCACAAGGGGCGAATCAATATGCGCCAATGACCGGTGTGCCTGCATTACGCGAAGCCATTGCGGAAAAAACGGCGGCGTTATACGGCTATAAGGCTGATGCCGGGAGCGAGGTGACGGTAACGGCGGGGGCAACGGAAGCGTTGTATGCCGCTATCACCGCGTTGGTTCGTGCGGGAGATGAAGTGATCTGCTTCGATCCCAGCTATGACAGCTACGCGCCAGCCGTTGAACTGTCCGGCGGCGTGCTGAAACGTCTGGCGCTTCAGCCGCCGCAGTTTCGCGTTGACTGGCAGGCATTTGCTGCGTTACTGAGCGAACGTACCCGGCTGGTGATCCTCAATACGCCGCATAACCCGAGCGCGACCGTCTGGCGCAAAGCCGACTTTGAAGCGCTGTGGCAGGCGATTGGCGATCGCGAAATCTATGTATTAAGCGATGAAGTGTATGAGCATATCTGCTTTGCGCCAGAAGGCCATGCCAGCGTACTGGCGCATCCGCAGCTACGTGAGCGTGCTGTCGCGGTCTCGTCATTCGGTAAAACCTTTCATATGACCGGCTGGAAGGTGGGGTACTGCGTAGCGCCAGCGGCGATCAGCGCGGAATTGCGTAAAGTGCATCAGTATCTGACGTTCTGCGTCAACACACCGGCGCAACTGGCGCTGGCCGATATGCTGCGTGCTGAACCGGAACATTACCGCGATTTACCCGCATTTTACCGGAAGAAGCGTGACGTTCTGGTTAATGCCCTGCGTGACAGTCGTCTGGAAATCCTGCCCTGCGAAGGCACCTATTTTCTGCTGGTGGATTACAGTGCGGTATCAGACCTCAATGACGTGGATTTCTGCCAGTGGCTGACCCGGGAAATCGGCGTTGCGGCGATTCCGCTGTCGGTATTTTGCGCCGATCCTTTCCCACATAAACTCATCCGCTTATGTTTTGCCAAGCAGGAATCCACGCTGCTGGCGGCCGCAGAACGCCTGTGTAAATTGTAATTACTTTACGGTCCAGGCTTTGGAGAATCGACGGTCGGCAAAGAGTTCCTGTAGGCCGTTGATTTGTTTCAGACGCAGGACTTCATCTTTATCCATGCCCAGCTCTTTTCCGATTCGCGTCTCGTCCCAGCCCAACAGGGAGAGTTCTCGCACAATTTCCGACATCGCGTGAATCTGATGACGGCCACGGGCTCGGTTGTGACGAATGGTCGCCGCAATCCGTTCATGGCGATTGCGTTCCAGACAGGTGACGGGAAGATAGCCTTTTAACTTTGAGCGTAATGTGGATTTCCCTTTACCGAGTTCGTGACGGTGAAAGCCATCCACGATTTCATATTTTTCTGCCGCCGTTTCTGCAACGACAATAGGCTGCGTGAAGCCATCTACCTCAATAGACTTTAGCAGGAGCCTTTTCTCCGGGGGCGCCACATTGTTTGGGTTGTAATCATTAGGCTCGATTTGTTCGTTTTTTACCCATTGCACGCAGTCTACCGGCTGATCGCGAAAGGGGCTGACGCGGTGGATCGCCATTCTGAATTCGTTGATTGCCGCAATTCTCTCTTCTTCGTTCAGCGTGGAGAGAAAGTCGGTTATTTGTTGGGTGAGTCGCTGTTGCATAAAATCCCCCATTCTTTGCGCTTTGCTTTCATGCGTTCATTGTAGCGCTGGTAGTGTTTAGGCTTTGTCGGGCTGAATGAGAGCGCCCGACACCAGTAATCATTGTTCAATAGCACCTTGCAGATACGTCGCCATGAGGGGATATCTTTGGAGCCGATATCGCCTTCCTGCGTTTGTGGAATGTTCTCCATTCCTTTCTTTTTATACCATTGCAGGTAGACCGCGATTTTGTTGCGGTAATGCTCGGCGCTCTGTTCCGGCATGCTGTCCAACAGCAGCATGGCGTAGCTTTGCCAGCTATGGTGCTCGGGTTTCAGTATTTTTCGATGGCCGTAAAAATGGTTATCCTGGCCTGCATATATCCCTCCGCTGCGCACGCCGCTTACCCTGGCGCACATTGCTGCCCAGCGTTCGGGTTCAATGACATGATAGAGCCACAATCCCTGACGTTGCTCCGGGCCGAAAGGTTCGCAGATGCGCATATACCGGAGCGGCACGTTGGCCTGGTACATCAGGTTATAAAGCGGGTTGCAAGGCTGCTTCGTTTTTGCGAACCATGTCCAGATGTCTGCCGTTTTCCAGTCATACATCGGGTAAATATACCAGGTGTGCCCGCCCTGAGCGGCGGTCGTCCAGGGTTTGTCGTCCGCAAAACGCTGTTTGCTCAGGGAGGCGATAGCGACAAACCGATTGTAAGACTCGTCAGCGCGGATGCCGATCAGCATCGCCGCAGGACGCTTTTCTGAAAACCACTCGGCAAAGTCGCGAACAAATTGTTCGAAGGTCATGCCTGGCTGATAAAAAGGAAAGTAAGCCGGATCGGTAATGGCGTCGGCAGGCGGTTGACGCACCCATTCAGCATTCGGGTCCCAGCATTGCCATTCGGGTTGGTATTGCGACAGCGAATTTTGTGTGGTGAGCGGCAGGGCAACCCAGTAAAAATGTTCAATGACATCGGAATATTGTTCGTGTAATGACTGAACATAGTCAATTGTGCAGGAGAATTGCACTTCCCAGTCAATAAATAATACGCAGATCTTCTTCTTTAACTTACGCGCGATTCCGGCGGTAAGGTGCAGCATCAACCCTGAGTCTTTCCCCCCGGAAAATGACACGCAAATACGCGGTAAGGTGGTGAGTGTCCATGTAATGCGCTCTTCCGCAGCTTCCAAAACATTTTGGTCAAGTGGGATTTTATAAACAGACATAATGAGTTCATACCTGAACGGAAAATGGCTATGTGTAGAATACAGAAAAATAATTATATATATTATATGATATAATCAACAGAATGTGCAAGGTTTAAAAAAGCATCCAAAACTTAAATTAATTTTATATTAATTATTTTAATTTTGAATGCTTGTGCCGGCGATGGCCCCGTATGCTTTCGTTTCAGCTATTTTCCGTCATTTTGTTAATGATACTCGTAAAACCTTTGTTATTCAGTGACGTTCGATTATATACCAGGTATAACTGAACTGAAGGTAAATCCTGATCAATATTAACTCGTTGCAGTTTAAGGGTGGAGTGAAAGAAGTCATATATGACTTCAGGAACGATGCCAATTATGTTGGTTTCAGCAATAGTATTAATGATTGCAACCATCGAGTCACTGCGAAACCCAATTTTCCGGCTGGCAAGAAGGGAGTTGACCAGCGACTGGTATTCTTTAACGCCTGGCTCCTCTCCCTGGTATGAGGTAAACGGTTCTTCGAGTATTTGCGCTAATGTACTGGCGTCGCTGATTCTGGGGTGATCGGCACGACACACCAGTACGCTTTTGATTGTTTTAAAAGGCGTACAGACAACCGAATGGTTGTTCAGCGGCGTGGTGGTGATCACCATGTCCGCCTTGCGGTATGCCAGCAGGTCTTCTGCTGATTCCGCAGACATCAGGATATCATGATGCTCAATTTCAACGGAAGAATCTTCCATAATAAAATTAATCAGCTTTATTACGTTCATTGCAGTAAGTAGCTGTGGGCTGTAAATGATAAATTTTTTCTTAAGACTGGAACTATGCATAATATTAATTGTTTGTTCCAGGCTATTGAGGTTTTCCTCAAGATGATGATGTAGATTTATACCGGTGACGGTCGGCGTGATGCCTTTTCCTGAACGAATAAATAAAGGATCGTTGAATTGAGTTCGTAATCGTTGCAGAGATTGACTCACGGCAGACGGGGTGATGTACAGCGTTTCCGCCGCTTTACTAATGCTTAAATTCTGGTAGATACACTCAAAAATAATCAGCAAGTTGAGATCGAATTTTTTGAGATCGTAGAGATTAGCCATTTTTTTTCTTCCTGTTTTGTGACTATTGTCATAACTATATTTGTTATAGTTATGCAACACATCCAATGCTTTACAATAGTGATGTTTGCTAAGCTTAAATTCTCTTTCAATAATACTAAAATAGCATAGCTCAGAATATCTTTGCGAGCGATTTATAATGGAAAAGGAGATTGACAGAAAAACAATGCCAATCTCCCCCCTTTAATTTAGGTTTAATGTTCACCCATCATAATGTTCAGCTGCGCTTTTTCCGGTAACCCGACGACCTGCTGTAACATATTTTCTTTATTCATATAGTAAATGGCTGGCGTTGCGTTCGCCCCCAGATCGTCCATGAGTTTCTGATGAATATTCAGCATTTTCATCTTATCTTCTGGCAGCGGTGAAGGGATCGCCAGATTGAGTTTACCGCCTGACGCTTCATAGTCATGCCAGGTTTTTGCCGGATCGCGGGTGGATAAGATAGCGGCAGCCGTTGCCGGGCTTTCGGGTTTGATCACGCCCACCAGTAGCGTCCGCAATTGTACTTTGCCGGATTCGACCCAGGGGCGCGCCTGCTGCCAGAACTGTTTGCAGTAAGGGCAGAAAGGGTCCGCAAAGACATAAAGAATCACCGGCGCCTCTTTTTTGCCGTCCAGAATCCACGACGCTTTTTCCATCCGCTGCCACATTTCTCTGCCGACCGGGGCGTAGATCTCTTTTTCTATCAGCGCATTACTGAGGTTTGCGCCTTTTTCGTCGTACATGTAGCCGGAAATCGCGTGTTTCCCGTCAGGCGTGAGGTAGATGGTCACGCCCATATCCTGGTATTTGCCCAGATAGCCTTTCATTCCGCCGGGGGCGTCAAAAGACTTCAGGATCGTAATTCCCTGTTTTTCTATCGCTTTAACCGGGGCAGGCAGTTCTTCAGCAAAGGCGATGAGCGGGAGCAACGTCAGCAGCAATGTTCGTTTTATCATTATATTTCCTTAAAAATCAGTGCAAAAGGAACATTGACGGCAAAACCTATCACAGTCATAGGTAAGGTCTGCCGTCGGAAGATTGCCCTTTCTTTGGTAGGGTGATGTAATCCTTTCGCTGTTACAGCCTTTGTTAAGGTAATGTAGAGCGCAACACATAGCCAGTTTCACTGGCGCTGAAGTTACCTACGGGTAGTTCAGGTAATGGGGCCGCCTGTAAAGGGGGCCTTTTTACTTTTTGTCGCTAAACGTTCACAACGTTGTCTTGTGTGAGTTGTTAGGTATCGCTGATTGATTTGATAATGCAAACGCATTAGCCCAATCACGGAAAGTTGGTTACTTTACATCTCAACGAAAACACGGAGGAAGTATAGATGTCCTTGATTAATACCAAAATTAAACCTTTCAAAAACCAGGCGTTCAAAAACGGTGAATTCATCGAAGTAACCGAGAAAGATACCGAAGGCCGCTGGAGCGTCTTCTTCTTCTACCCGGCTGACTTCACTTTCGTATGCCCGACCGAACTGGGCGACGTTGCAGATCATTACGATGAATTGCAGAAACTGGGCGTAGACGTTTACTCTGTTTCTACCGACACCCACTTTACTCACAAAGCATGGCACAGCAGCTCTGAAACCATCGCAAAAATCAAATATGCGATGATCGGTGACCCGACTGGCGCCCTGACCCGTAACTTCGACAACATGCGTGAAGACGAAGGTCTGGCTGACCGTGCGACTTTCGTTGTTGACCCGCAGGGTATCATCCAGGCTATCGAAGTTACCGCTGAAGGTATCGGCCGTGACGCATCTGACCTGCTGCGTAAAATCAAAGCGGCTCAGTATGTTGCTGCTCACCCAGGTGAAGTTTGCCCGGCTAAATGGAAAGAAGGCGAAGCGACTCTGGCTCCGTCCCTGGACCTGGTCGGCAAAATCTAAAATTCGCTGCGCCTTTCGCGCTACAGGTGCGTTGGCTGCGCTTTCTCACCCCGGTCACTTACTGATGTAAGCTCCCGGGGATTCATAAGCTTGCCGCCTTCCTGTAACGCGAAATACTGGCGAATTAATCCTTAAGCGGGTGCGTCGCACCCGTTTTTTCCAGCACCATCATGCAAGTCGCATTCAGGCTGCCGGTATAAGGCAACTTGCATGATGATGTTTTTAGAGAGGGAAGAATAATGCTCGACACTAACATGAAAACTCAGCTCAAAGCGTATCTTGAGAAACTGACCAGGCCTGTTGAGCTGATTGCCACGCTGGACGACAGCGCTAAATCGGCAGAAATCAAGGAATTGCTGGCTGAAATCGCTGAACTGTCAGAGAAAGTCACATTTAAAGAAGATAACAGCCTGCCGGTGCGCAAGCCTTCTTTCTTGATAGCAAACCCGGGTTCTGACCAGGGGCCGCGCTTTGCGGGTTCTCCGCTGGGGCATGAATTTACCTCGCTGGTGCTGGCGCTGTTGTGGACTGGCGGCCATCCGTCGAAAGAGACGCAGTCTCTGCTGGAGCAGATCCGCGATATCGACGGCGATTTCGAGTTTGAAACTTATTACTCGCTCTCCTGCCACAACTGCCCTGACGTCGTACAGGCGCTGAACCTGATGGCGGTGCTTAACCCGCGTATCAAACATACCGCGATTGACGGCGGCACATTCCAGAATGAAATCACCGATCGTAATGTGATGGGCGTTCCGGCTGTGTACCTGAACGGTAACGAATTCGGTCAGGGACGTATGACGCTGACGGAAATCGTCGCCAAAGTGGATACCGGCGCAGAAAAACGGGCGGCGGAAGAGCTGAATAAGCGTGACGCTTACGACGTACTGATTGTCGGTTCCGGCCCGGCGGGGGCGGCAGCGGCAGTTTACTCCGCACGTAAAGGCATTCGTACCGGCCTGATGGGCGAGCGTTTTGGCGGTCAGGTGCTGGATACCGTTGATATCGAGAACTATATTTCCGTGCCAAAAACGGAAGGGCAGAAGCTGGCTGGCGCGCTGAAAGCGCACGTTGATGATTACGATGTTGACGTGATCGACAGCCAGAGCGCGAGCAAACTGCTTCCGGCGGCAACGGAAGGGGGCCTGCATCAGATTGAGACCGCTTCCGGCGCGGTGCTGAAAGCCCGCAGCATTATCATTGCCACCGGTGCCAAATGGCGCAACATGAACGTGCCGGGCGAAGATCAGTACCGCACGAAAGGCGTAACCTATTGCCCGCACTGCGACGGCCCGCTGTTTAAAGGCAAACGCGTTGCGGTAATCGGCGGAGGGAACTCCGGCGTGGAAGCGGCGATTGACCTCGCGGGGATCGTTGAGCACGTTACGCTGCTGGAATTTGCGCCAGAAATGAAAGCCGACCAGGTTCTGCAAGATAAAGTGCGTAGCCTGAAAAACGTCGACATTATTCTGAACGCGCAGACAACGGAAGTGAAAGGCGACGGCAGTAAAGTGACGGGGCTGGAATATCGCGATCGCGTAAGCGGCGACATCCACAACGTTGCGCTGTCCGGGATCTTCGTACAGATTGGCTTGCTGCCAAACACCAACTGGCTGGAAGGCGCGATTGAGCGTAACCGTATGGGCGAAATCATCATTGATGGCCGGTGCGAAACCAGCGTGAAAGGCGTATTCGCCGCAGGCGACTGCACCACGGTTCCTTACAAACAGATCATCATCGCGACGGGCGAAGGCGCGAAAGCCTCTCTGAGCGCATTTGATTATCTGATCCGCAGTAAGACGGCATAAAAAGAAAGTAAGACTACACCTGCAATGCAAGAGGCTGCCAATGGCAGCCTCTTTTTTTACGCAACAACCGTGCGATTTACCGCACAACCAGCACCGGCAACGTAGCATGGCGGACAACGCTGGAGGCGTTAGAACCCAGCAAATGCGTGGTGATAGACGGATTGCGGGAGCCAATGACCACGACGTCCGCATTCAGCTCTTCGCCCAGTTCGTTCACCACATCCCGCACGTTACCAAAGCGGACGTGCTGCTTAATCCGGGAAGGGTCGATACTGAAATGACTCACCATCGTTTGCAGGCGAGTCTCCGCTTCGTGCTGCAAATGCTCCTCAAAACGACGAACGTCGGCGGCAAAGCGGTGCAGACTCAGGCTGGCGGAGCCCGGAAGAACATGCAACAGATGAATGACGCCATCCTGTTGCGCCAGAAACTCTGCGTGGCGCACGGCCTTGTCGCTAAGTTCCATTTCGAAAACATCAACCGGCATAATGATTGTCTTATACATACCCGTTTCTCCCTGTTAACTAATACTGAATTCATTCAAACATATAATAATATTTCTTTCTGGTATCTGCCCGGCACTTTTCATATCACAACGTTTCTTTACGACTGATTGATGCTTATGACCAGAAGCTACCAGCGTCGCTCAAGGTAAAGCACGGCCACGACGATAATCGCCATCATAATAAGAAATGCCAGCGTGATGAAAAGAGCCTCATTCATGACCGTACTCGCGGCAATGAAACGGATTAATTCTGGATGACGGGGAATGGGGGTGAACCAGGAGGAATGGGTGATTTTCGGAAAGAGGATGCAGGGAGCATCCTCTGTGTAAACGGGTGAACGCTTATCCAGATGGTTTAGCGCAGGTAGTCGCCCGCTGCTTCAGGCTGATATTCAAGTTCCAGCACTTCAAGGTGAGTGGACGCCCCGCCAGGCAGGTCCCAGTGAATGGTATCGCCGACGCGCAGGCCCAGCAATGCCGCGCCCACCGGCGCCATTACGGAAAGCTGCGTATTGCTGTCGGTCATATTCGCCGGATACACCAGCGTGCGCACGCGAATCTCGCCATCGCTGAGATTGCGGAATTTCACCCGACTGTTCATGGTGACGACGTCGTGCGGCATGGCTTCCGGCGAGCACATCTGGGCGCGATCCAGCTCCGCATTTAATGCGTCAGCAATGGGTAAACCAGCAAACGCAGGCTGCTCCAACAGGCGGTCGATGCGTTCGGCGTCGAGGTCGTTGATGATAATAGTTGGTCTGGACATTTGTTACTCCATGTCGTCGATGCTGCGAGTGCCGCAGGTAAATAATCCCAAAAGAAAACCCTCACCGTCAGGCGGCGAGGGTTTAGCTTTTATGATAATACTGAGACTTCCCCCTTCTTTGAAGTGATTTAGCTCACATTCGGGGAAATCCTCAATACGGTTGTCTTTGCGTAAATTTTAGTCGCAAGCCGTGATGGTTCTCAAGTTTGTATACCGCCTCAGTAACCCGCTTTGTCAATCACAAACCGCTTCCCGCAATTGCCCGGATGGGGTTGCGATATAAACGAGGAAGCGGAAAGCGGATCGTTAATCCTGGCGGCGTTGAGCGAGAACTGTATTTCCGTCAGATAAGCCGGGTTCCCGTGGCAGCTCAGTTTCACCGCCTTCACGTTTTCTTTCCCCCAGCTTTGGGCGACGGCAGCGTCAAACGCGGCGCGGCTGACCCTTTTCCCGTAATTTGCAGCCAGAAAATCGCCCAGCGCGCTGTGTTTTATCTCATGGTTCAGCCGTACCATTGTGCCGAAATAAACGTCTGGATCAAATCCAAAGCAGGCACCGTGTTTGGCGTATTCATAACGTTCCAGGCAGGATTTTCCACCGGCTCCGGGCATGACCGCGCTGAGTTTTGC
The DNA here is from genome assembly GCF_030333285.1 of Citrobacter sp. CK199. Taxonomy (NCBI): domain Bacteria; kingdom Pseudomonadati; phylum Pseudomonadota; class Gammaproteobacteria; order Enterobacterales; family Enterobacteriaceae; genus Citrobacter; species Citrobacter sp. CK199. The sequence continues at coordinate 406,258 of NZ_JAOWGF010000028.1, forward strand.
CGCGCTCTCCAGTGAAAGGCCGGTTTCAGGCGCGGCGCATTTACGGCTGGCGCGCGCTTCCGGCAGATTGGGGATCGGACGAGTCGCGCAGCCAAACCGCATCCAGCGGCGCTCGTCCACGCCACGCGCGGCAACCGATCCCGGCAGACCTGGCCACAGACCGTGGACAGTCAGAAAATCAGCTTTGTTGGGAATCTCTTTCTGCTGACGGCACTCTTCGGGTTCCCGATGATCGCGCTCATGCTGACTTTGACAAAAACCGGTTTGCCAGGAGAGCGCCAGCACATAGCGGTCAAAATCAGCGTACTGTTTTGCCTGAAGTGGCTCAGCGTTAACGTTGAAGAGGGGAAGCAGGAATACCGCCAGGAGAGAACCATAACGCCATGTTGATTTCATGATGAATGCTGAAACTCATACAAATATTGAATATCACCTATTTAACCATAAAAAAAGCCAGTCAGGTTTATCTGACTGGCATGAGAGGGATAACGCGTTAGCCGTCATCCGGCATTATGTGCCGATGTTTAGTTCCACAGCGCCAGAATCGGCCAGCCAACCACCAGCAGCATGGTGATGTAGATGACCCCAAAGATCGCGCCAAGACGCCAGTAATCTTTGGATTTTACATAGCCGCAGCCGTAGATGATGACCCCCGGCCCTGTTGCATACGGCGTCAGGCAACCCATGATACCGATGGACAGCACCAGCAGAATACAAAGTTGCTCCATCGGAACGCCTGGAATACCTTTACCTATCGCCAGAATGACCGGCAGCATGGTTGCGGTATGTGCGGACAGGCTGGCGAACAGGTAGTGAGCAAAGTAGAACACCAGTACCAGCACAATCACCGTTGCGTTAGGTGAGAAGCCTTCCAGATGAGCGCTCATTGTGGTAGCAAACCAGTCGATAAAGCCCGAACGGGTTAAACCGTTGGCCATGACAACCAGCGTCGCGAGGTTAACAAGGGTGTTCCACGCACTGTTATAACGCGTGATGTCTTTCCACGGCACAACGTGCAGCGCCAGCATCAGGGATACCGCCAGCAGGCCGACAGCGGTGGCATCAATCACTTCACCGCCAAATACCCACAGTCCGAGGCTGAGCAACACCAGACCGATCAGCGTCATCTCTTTGCGGGTCAGCGTGCCCATCGTTTTTAACTCTTCGCCAGCCCATGCCGCAACTTCGGCGCTGTGGGTCACTTCGGGTTTGTAGAGTACGTAAGAGAGCCACGGTGCGACGATCAGCAGAATGATCCCTACCGGTAAGAAGCCCAGGAACCACTGCAACCAGCTGATCTGAATACCAGCAATTTTGCTGACGAATTCCAGACCCAGAACGTTAGGCGCCGCGCCGGTCACGAACATGGAAGAACTGAGGCTGGTACTGATGACCATCATCCACATCAAATAACCGCCAATGCGGCGCGCGGAAGGATCGTTCGGAAACGACTTAAACAGCGGCGGCAGGTTCTTGATTACCGGGAATACCGTACCGCCGGTACGCGCGGTGTTGGACGGCGTAAACGGCGCCAGCAGAATATCGATGATGACAATGGCATAACCCAGCGTCAGGGTGCGTTTACCCATGAATTTCACCAGGAAGAGCGCAATACGGCGGCCCAGACCGGTGACTTCATAGCCCAGCGCGAAAATGAATGCGCCGAACACCAGCCAGACGGTGGTGCTGGAGAAGCCCGCCAGCCCCCATTTCAGCGCCTGCTTGCCTGCGTTAAAGGCCGGGTCGGCCAGCTCTGAGGCATCAAATAACAGATAGTTGCTGCCGATAACGCAAATGGTCACCGCGATAAAACTGATCGCGGTGGCCGGAATCGGCTCCAGTATCATCCCGACGATCATCGCCACGAAAACGGCGAAGTAGTGCCATGCCTGAGGGGGCATGCCGTCCGGGACGGGGATCAAAAACATGATGCCCATAACGACTAATGGGGCCAATAACTTCCATATATTATCTTTAGATAAAGACATAAGTGATTCTCCGAAAAGGATCTTTCAATAATTATGTAAATGATTAACTTGCGAAATTTGTGCTAAAAACCAGGTGACGATCAGTAAGTCGGCGCTGCCGCCAGGGCTGAGGTTGCGTGCAATGCACTGCTGATCGAACCGGTGGAGATGTTCAAGATCGGCAGGAGAACGAATGCCTCCTTGCCGTAATAATGTTGTCGCCTGCTGTTGTATCCAGCGCAGACCTTCCGCGCCGCCGCGTGATGCGACGTTGGTGTCGCCGTTCATTGAGATCAGCAGCAGCAGGGTGTCGAGCAGCGCCAGCTCGGGGTCGCGCCCCTGCGCCAGCAATGCGCGGTAGTGTGGTAAAGCATGGCGGATCACTAACGGGTAACCCGCTTCGGCTTCGCCGCGCGCGCCAGTTAACTCCAGCTGTTGGTACAAGCGTTGACCTGCGGTGAGTTGTTGATTGTTCTGTCGCAGTTCACGCTCGGTCAGACCCCGGCAAAATGTTGCGGCGGTCGAGCAGATGTTTACAGGAGTGATCGGGGAATGCTGCTGGTGCAGGCGTCCGATGGCGGCGCACAGCAGTCCCAGGGAAAATATGCTGCCTTTATGCGTGTTAACGCCGGCAGTGGCGCGAAACATGTCGGCTTCGCAGGCCATACCTAATGGACGTAGCCCTTTCAGTACATCGTCTGACGGTAGCTGCGCGCAGCTCGCGCCATATTCGATAAAACGCGGCAGCCAGCCCTGAATGGCCAGCGCGCTGCGATGGAAATCTTCCAGCGCCATGTCTTTGTGCGCGCCGCAGTTAATGCGATCGACCAGACCCGGCTTGGGAGATAAATTGACCTCAGTCAGCATGGCGCGCCACGCCAGCAGGGCGTACGCGTCAAGCAGCGTCTGAGGAATGGCGGCGGAGTCAGTTGATGTGGCTGGAATCGGCATCATGCAGCAGCGCCTCCATGCGAATAAGTAAGTCGGAAAGCGCGTGGGTTTTCCCCCGGGCGCATTCAGCGGCGCTTTGCTCGCACAACAGGCAGCGGCGGGCAGGAAGCGAAAAATGACGGCGGGACAGAATGTCGCCTTCCGGCGTCAGCACATCGATATCCCATAAACGTCCCAGCGGATGCTGATGCTCAAGCTCGATCGTGGCGAGCTTGAGATCGCGGGCCGGAGCCTCAATGGCGAGGAACCCTTCCGGCCCACTGGCTGAGGCCAGTGCAGCCTGCTCCCTGACAGACCAGCCTGCTTTTTTCGCCACGGCGAGCAGGGCGGTTACGCCGTGATTGAAGATTCGGCGAGTAAGCTCGCTGTCTTTAATCGGGCCAGGCGCCACCACGGTAAAGGAGACCAGTGGAGTGAGATGGCGCGTCAGCCAGGCGTGTTGCCGCGCTTGTCTCTCATCACGGCTGACGAGCAGCTCGGGAATGGAAACCGCATAGCGAGTGGCCTGTTCAGGGAGCAGGTGCATGGCTTATTCCTTCACCTGATGAACAACGTCAATGACCGAACCGTCGCGGTAACGCACTACGGCGATGACGCGATCGGTATATTCAATGGCGCGAGGTTGGCCGGTGAGCAACTGCGCACGTTCACGCAGCCATTCAATGGAGACCACTTTCATTCCCGCTTCTTTCAGGCGTTCCGCCAGCTCCGGGCGTGCCGGGTTGACGGCGATGCCGTGGTCGGTCACCAGAATGTCGACGCTGGAGCCAGGCGTTACGCAGGTGAGCACGTTATCGACCAGCGTCGGGATGCGGCCGCGAACCAGCGGTGCGACGATGATTGACAGCGCGGCGGCAACGGCGGTATCGCAGTGACCGCCTGAAGCGCCGCGCAGTACGCCATCGGAACCGGTCAGCACGTTCACGTTGAACTGGGTATCCACCTCCAGGGCGCTCAGCACCACGACATCCAGACGATCGACCGATGCGCCTTTTGAACCCCAGTTGGCGTACTGGTTGGCGCTGATTTCGATGTGATTCGGGTTGCGGGCCAGCGATTCTGCGGCGTTACGGTCGAAGCTCTGTACGTCCAGCAATTTGCGGATCAGCCCTTTTTCATGCAGGTCGACAATCGTGGCGGTAATGCCGCCCAGCGCGAAATCCGCGTGAATATCGCGGCTGCGCATTTTGTCTTCCAGAAAACGGGTTACTGCCAGAGAGGCTCCGCCGGTTCCGGTTTGCAGAGAGAAGCCTTCCTGGAAATAGCCTGAGTTGGCAATCACGTCTGCCGCGCTGCGGGCAATCAACAGTTCACGCGGGTTGGTGGTCATACGGGTCGCATCTGCGCCAATTTTGTCGGCGTCGCCTACCCGTTCGATCTGCACGATGAGATCCACCTGGTCCTGGGCGATACTGGCTGGATTATGCGGATACGGCAGCAGCGCTTCCGTCAGCAGAACAACCTGGCGGGCGTTTTCGGCATCCACTTTCGCATAGCCCAGCGAACCGCAGCAGGCTTTACCGGTGTAGCCGTTGGCGTTGCCAAACGGATCGCAGGACGGCACGCCGAGGAAGGCCACATCGATATTGAGCTCACCGCTTTGCACCAGATGGACGCGACCGCCGTGGGAGTGAATTTGTACGGGCTCATCCAGCAATCCGCGGGAGATCTCTTCCGCCAGAGGGCCACGCAGACCAGACGTGTAAATTCGGCTCACGACGCCCTGGCGAATATGCCCGACCAGTGGCGCGTGGCAATCGCTCAGCGAACTGGAGGCCAGCGTCAGGTTTTTAAAGCCCATGCTGGCGATGGTGTCCATCACCAGGTTGATCGTCAGGTCGCCGCCACGGAAAGCGTGGTGGAAAGAGATGGTCATTCCATCCTGTAAACCAGAACGGCGGATGGCTTCTTCAAGCGTGGCGCACAGTTTTTTATCGCGCGGTTTTTGCGCCTGTAAATTCAGTTTCGAAGTGCTCTGAAAAGCGGAAAATTCGCTTTCGGCATGGCGACTCCAGGCCGCTACCCGTTCTTGTCGTTGAAGTTGTTCGATTTTCTGCGTCATTTTTTTGCCTTATTCTTCGCGAATGCCGGAAAGTTCTGCACGGGAGAGCACCAGACGGGCGCGTTCAATCACCGGGCTGTCTACCATTTTGCCGTTCAGGGAGACGACGCCGCGGCCTTCACGGGCGGCGGCTTCTGCGGCTTCCACGACCAGACGCGCATGGGCGACTTCTTTAAGCGTCGGGGCATACAGGTTGTGCAGCAGTTCAATCTGGCGTGGGTTGATGAGGGACTTGCCGTCAAAACCCAGCTGTTTGATGTGTGACGCTTCGTGCAGGAAGCCCGCTTCGTTATTGGCATCGGAATAGACGGTATCGAACGCCTGAATGCCTGCGGAGCGTGCCGCCTGTAAAATGGAGCAGCGGGCAAACAGCAGCTCGGTGCCTTCCGGGGAACGTTCGGTACGCAGATTGCGCACATAGTCTTCCGCCCCCAGCGCGATCCCGATGAGACGTTCGGAGGCGTGGGCGATTTCAACGGCGCGGGTAATGCCCAGCGGCGACTCGATTGCGGCCAGCAGCCCGGTGCTGCCGGGTTCACGGCCGCAGGTTTGCTCAATGCGAAGGATCTCTTTCTCGATGTCGGTAACATCCTGAGCGGTGTCGGTTTTCGGCAAACGGACAACGTCAGCGCCGCCGCGAACCACCGCTTCAAGGTCGTTAATGCCCCATTCGGAATCCAGCGCATTAACGCGGACAATGGTTTCCACATCACGGTACAGCGGGTGTTGCAGGGCGTGATATACCAGACGGCGAGCGGTATCTTTTTCACGTAGTGCGACGGAATCTTCCAGGTCGAACATCAGCGCATCGGCCGGGTAGATAAACGAGTTGCTGACCATCGCGGCATTTGCGCCGGGGACGAACAGCATGCTGCGGCGGGTGCGGGATTTACGTTGTTGCAGAGAGGCGGAAATCATTGGCGATCCTCCCACGGCAGAGCGGGGATGCCGCTGGCGCGAGCCAGTAACGCTTCCAGCCGCGCACGCAAAATGCAGTCCAGCGCGCCTTTGTCATCAACATTTAATTGCACGCCGCGGACGTTATAACGGGCAAGCACATCCAGAATGGTGGCGCGAATGGCGTCGCCAAACTGTTTTTCAACGCTGCTGTTGATTTGCAGGTCAATATCCTGCGTGTCGAGTGGAGCAATGCGAATCATCACATCACCGGACTCAAGTGTGCCAGCGACGGCAGCCTGGTCTATTTTCATTTTTCACCTGTTTCTAATGCGGGGGTCTTTTGGCGGACTACCGCGCTGGACGGGTTACGTTCAACCATGCCTTGCAGATAGTGCAGAGTGGGGTTGGGAACCAGCGGTGCGATAGCCGTGAGATCTTTTTTAACCAGCAGCTTGCGCACCCAGGAGGCGGAAATCGGCATCTCCTGGAAACACAGCCGCTCAATTTCCACCAGCTCGATGGGTGGGGCGGGAAGCGTTGGCGTCTCCAGCCAGTAGCGCATATCGTGGTTGTACTGGGAGGTGACGGTGCAAAACGGTTCCGTGCCGACAAAACGGTGTGTTACACCCAATGCTGGCGCCAGGTACTGGCGGAAAATCTTCAGGTCGATTTCGGTGTAACAGTGGTTAATGACGCTTTGTTCTTTGATGAAGTAGCACGGAAAGGTCGCACGCGAGATGATGTACTCGGAACCGCGATGCACAGTCAGGCGTGGAATATCCGTTGTTCCTTTGATCACCAGATCAAACCTGTCCTCGTACGGAAAACGCGACGTATCCTCTTTTACCAGGAACAGATGCAGCCAGTCGCACTGTGCGGCGGCCTGCTGGATTAGATAGCGATGCCCGTTTGTGAAGGGGTTGGCGTTCATGACGATACAGCCGATTTTTTTCCCGTCATGACGCAGTTTCGTTAAGGATTCAGCGTAGCGTTTCAGGCGCGTATTGCTGTTTTCCATGAGCACCATCACGCCAGGCACATCAGCCAGCGTTGAGAAGCCACACTGTTTAAAGAGCGCTTCGTATTCTGTTTTGGTGTAGATGAAGAGGTGCGTACAGTGCCTTTCGTAGGCGAGGTTGATTAACTCTGTAGCCAGCGTCAGCGCCAGCCCTTCGCCGCGCACGGATTGGCAGATAGCAACGCATTTAATGATATTTCCGGCAATACCGCCGCAGGCAATAAGACGATCATCGCGCGTAACGGTAATAAAAACTTCGACGGTGGTATCTACGCTTAAATCATTCTCTTTCAGAAATTGCGTGATAACCGCCATCTTTTTATTTTCTGAGCGTTTCACTTGCGTGAATACATTATTACCGAACATAGTATTGAGCGTCCTGATGATATATTTTGTTGCCAGTTTTTTGCGTATGTTGTGTGTCGTTGCAACCTGATAACGTTTTGTTTTCAATTGGAGCGGTCGTTGTTTTTATTACGACGTATTTCTTTTTCTCTCTGTTGCCTACATCGTAAGGGGTATTTTGGTGGTAAATTTTGATTTATTTCACAAACACTTAGATGGTTTTTATGTGTTTAATGGTTTTAAGTTTTTTAATTAATTTAATAGCAAATTGCGCGGTGGGTTTTATTTGTTTAATTGATTTAAGGTGGGGAATCTGTAACGATCGCTATTAAATGCACAGCAGAAAGTTAAAACATTTTTATTACATATACGGGAAATGAGACGCTTACGCCAGCGAAGGAATAACAATGCCCGACCCAAAAAATAAAAAACGGTTTCTTTTTTTTCGTCAACTCGCGTTCCCGCTGCGGATTTTTCTGCTCATTCTGGTCGTTTCTGTTTTCATCATCGCCGCGTTAGCCCGCTATTTTTCCGCCAGCTTTGAAGACTATCTGGCATCGCATGTCAGGGATATGGCGATGAACCAGGCAAAAATTATCGCCTCTAACGACAGTATCATCACGGCCGTGAAACACCGGGATTACAGGCGGCTGGCGACCATCGCGGATAAACTACAAAGCGACACCGATTTTGATTATGTGGTCATCGGCGACAAAAACTCGATTCGCCTCTACCATCCTAACCCGGAAAAAATTGGTTATCCGATGCAGTTCACGAAACCCGGCGCGCTGGAGAACGGTGAGAGCTATTTCATCACTGGCAAGGGGTCTATTGGCATGGCGATGCGCGCTAAAACGCCGATATTTGACGACAATGGCAACGTGATCGGCGTGGTTTCCATCGGTTATCTGGTCAGTAAAATTGACAGCTGGCGACTGGATTTTTTACTGCCGATGGCGGGAGTATTCGTCCTGCTGCTGGTGGTGCTTATGCTGCTTTCCTGGTTTTTCGCCGCCCACATTCGCCGCCAGATGCTGGGGATGGAGCCAAAGCAGATTGCGCGCGTTGTGCGCCAGCAGGAGGCATTATTCAGTTCAGTGTATGAAGGATTAATTGCAGTCGACCCGGAAGGGCACATTACCGCCATTAACCGCAACGCGCGAAAAATGCTGGGGCTGCGTTCGCCGGGACGGCAATGGCTGGGTAAGTCGATAGAGACGGTAGTTAATCCTGCGGACTTCTTCACACAGCAGATTGCGGAAAAACGCCAGGATGTGATGGCGAATTTCAATGGGTTGAGCGTTATTGCTAATCGTGAGGCCATTCGCTCCGGGGATGAATTACTGGGGGCGATCATCAGTTTTCGCAGCAAGGATGAAATTTCCACCCTGAACGCCCAACTGACGCAAATAAAACAGTATGTGGAGAGCCTGAGAACGCTGCGTCATGAACACCTGAACTGGATGTCGACGCTCAACGGTCTGCTCCAGATGAAAGAGTATGATCGGGTCAGGGAAATGGTGCAGGGCGAGTCGCAGGCGCAACAGCAACTGATTGATAGTTTACGCAGCGCGTTTGCCGATCGCCAGGTCGCCGGTCTGCTGTTCGGCAAAGTCCAGCGGGCGCGGGAGCTGGGGCTAAAAATGACGATCGTGCCTGGCAGTCAGCTGCACCGACTCCCGGAAGGGCTTGATAGCACCGAATTTGCCGCGATTGTCGGCAATCTTCTCGATAACGCGTTTGAAGCCAGTTTGCGTACCCGGGAAGGGAATAACGTCGTTGAACTCTATTTGAGCGACGAAGGGGACGATGTGGTGATTGAAGTTGCCGATCAGGGATGCGGCGTTCCTGAATCTCTGCGCGAAAAAATATTTGAACAGGGTGTCAGCACCCGAACCGATGAACCAGGCGAACATGGCATCGGGCTGTATCTGATTGCAAGTTATGTGGGGCGCTGTGGCGGGGTGATTACGCTGGAAGATAATGATCCCTGTGGCACCTTGTTTTCTCTATTTCTTCCGAAAGTGAAAAAAAACGATGACGGAACCATTAACCCTATTGATCGTTGAGGATGAAACGCTGCTGGCGGAAATGCATGCGGAATATATCCGCCATATTCCCGGTTTCAGCCAGATATGGCTGGCGGGCAATCTGGCTCAGGCCCGTATGATGATCGAACGTTTTAAACCCGGGCTTATTCTGTTGGATAACTATCTGCCGGATGGGAAGGGCATCACGCTGCTGCATGAACTGATGCAGGCGCGCTATCCCGGCGGAATTGTGTTTACCACGGCCGCCAGTGATATGGAAACCGTCTCCGAAGCGGTGCGCTGGGGGGCGTTTGATTATCTGGTGAAGCCGATTGCCTATGAGCGCCTGGGGCAGACTCTTACGCGGTATCAGCAACGCCGGCGTATGCTGGCGGGTAACGATAGCGCCAGCCAACGGCAGATTGACGAGATGTTTAATGCCTATGCGCGAGGGGAGCCAAAAGGTGATTTGCCGACCGGGATTGATGCTCTGACGCTGAATGCCGTGCTGAAGCTGTTTAGCGACTCAGCGACGCGCCATACGGCTGAGACGGTGGCGCAGGCGTTGACGATCAGCCGTACCACATCCCGGCGGTATCTGGAGTATTGCGCCAGTCAGCATTTGATTATTGCCGAGATTATTCACGGAAAAGTGGGCAGACCGCAGCGTATTTACCACGGTTGAATTCGGGATTGACCAATCGCCCGGTGGCGTTGCGCTTACCGGGCCTACGGGTAAGATTTGTAGGCCGGGTAAGGCGTTATCGCCGCCATCCGGCCAATTGCCCGGTGGCGCTATGCTTACCGGGCCTACGGGGAGTTTTGTAGGCCGGATAAGGCGTTACCGCCGCCATCCGGCGAATCATCTACAAATTAATTCGCTTAACCACCCGCCACAGCGGAAGAAGTGCCTGGCACCATCACTTCAGTTGCAATAATGACAACCAGCAGCCCGACCATAACCGGAACGGAAGTACGCTTCACCACTTCAAACGGCGAAATCTTCGCCATCCCTGCCACCGCAACGACGACGCCAGAGACCGGGGAGATCGTGCGCCCCAGATTTGAAGCCTGCAACATCGGAATGGACAGGTAAGCCGGGTTAATACCGGAAGAGTGCGCCAGTTTGGGAATCATTTCGACAAAGGCATAGAAAGGCGCGTTACCGGAACCGGTGGTCATTGCCGCGAGCATGGTCAGGATCACCAGTACCAGCATGAGGATAATACTGGCGGAGCCAAACGAGGTGGCGATAGAGATCAGACTCTGGATGAAACCGATAGTGCTCAGCCCCTGAGCGAATACCCCGGCTGCGACCAGCAGCATCACCACGCCCGCAAACGCGTCAGCCATCCCGCGGTACGCGACTTCCAGACCGGAAAAGACTTTCTGTGTATTGAATCCGCGAATGAACTCCAGCACGGCAGCGAGCAGCATACAGATGACGAGAATAGTAATAATGTGCAGCTGCGGACCCCATTTACCATCAAAAACCAGAACGCCGATAATCGGTGTGAATGGCAGAATGGCGTAAAACGCCGGGGCGGTGGTGGTAATTTCGTTTACATCCAGCATTTCATGGGAGATGTTCTCTTTTTTATCCAGATAACGCTGCCAGAAAAAGTGGGCAATCGCCATGCCGATAATGGCGGCAATGGAAATCGGCAGGGTCGTTTTAAAGGCAAAATCAATCAACGGCATCTCAGCCGCTTTTGCCGCCAGAACCACGTCGCCCGAGGTCGGAGAGAGGATGATCGCTGCGGGGGAAGCGCAGATGGCGGCAGCAGCGCCACGGCTGATCCCGACGTTAACCATCACCGGGAAGAGCGTTGCCATCAACAATACGCCAAGCCCGGTTGCCGAAGAGACCGCCAGCGACATCAGGCAGGCGACAAAATAGGCGGCGATCATCAGCAGGTAAGGTGAGTTAATGTATTGCAGCGGTTTGGAGGCCAGTTTTACAACCATGTCGTTTGCGCCGATATGCGTCATGTAGGCGGCGAAACCGCACAGCATCATGATCATCATACCGAGGTCGCCACCACGGCTCATCAACAGAATCTTAATGTATTCAACGATGTCCGTCGCGGTATAGCCGGTACTGGTTTCACTGGCGGGCAGGACTTTATGCCCCATTAACGCGCTGATAATCAGCAGCACCAGGCCGCCCACAAAGAGCACGCCGGTTGCCGAATAACCTTTAATGATGTAGCGCGCTACACCCACAATAACCATAACCCCAATAAGGAGTTCAATAAACGTTAGCATTGTTTCCCCTGTCGCCTGGACGCCCAGAAAGTAAGAATAAAAAAGGAACAGAAAGTGGTGTGAAAATGTGCCGAATAAACCGTTTCCCCTTGCTGATTAAAATCAAGAAAAGGACGGATTAAACGTCCTGTGTTGTTATTTTTTCATGCAGGCAACGAATATGAAATCTCTCAGGCGAAAAATTTACGTAGAAACGCATTTGTTTTGTATTTGTTATTTTTATGGAAATGTAATGTTAACTGTGAGGTGGTGTACAGAATTATAACAGGCCAGATTCCCTTTCCTGATGATAAAAAGTTTCAGTAAACGGCGATGATCCGTATGAAATAAACGGGAAATAAGTGGGTTTGCTATTGCAAAGGGGAGTTTTCTGATTTTTCGTTACCTGTTTTTTGTTAAGATTCCATTCAGGTTCGTTTTGCTACGATCGGTATTGAACTCCAGGATGGTAATTAAGTTGTGATTGTCGCTAAAAAATATTTTCTTGTTCTTTCATTTCTCTTTGTGCAATTCGCCCTTCTGCCCCAGGCCTTTTCAGCAGATAAAGGCTGGTTTGATACGCTGAAAGATAATGTGTCGGAAACCTGGCAACAACCCGAGCATTATGATTTGTACGTGCCGGCCATTACCTGGCATGCGCGGTTTGCCTACGATAAAGAAAAAACGGATCGCTACAATGAGCGCCCGTGGGGGGCAGGGTTTGGTCAGTCTCGCTGGGATGATAAAGGCAACTGGCATGGGCTTTACATCATGGCGTTTAAAGACTCCTTCAATAAGTGGGAGCCTATCGGCGGTTACGGTTGGGAAAAAACCTGGCGACCTCTGGCAGATGAAAACTTCCACATGGGGCTGGGATTTACCGCTGGCGCAACGGCGCGTGATAACTGGAAGTACATTCCGGTGCCGGTTCTGTTGCCGTTAGCCTCGATAGGCTACGGTCCGGCAACGTTCCAGATGACCTACATCCCCGGTACGTATAACAACGGTAACGTTTACTTTGCCTGGATGCGTTTCCAGTTTTGATGAGTGATATGCCTTGTTAGTGGTATATAGAATAGCGTTATAAAACAATAGGTAATACAAAAAATCTAAAAAATAACGCGATATTTATCACTTTTTGGCAAAGTTGGACTGGACAAAATGCACCACAATTGATGTACTGGTACCCGACACAGCATTTGTGTCTATTTTTCATGTAAAGGTAATTTTGATGTCTAAGATTAAAGGTAACGTTAAGTGGTTTAATGAATCCAAAGGATTCGGTTTCATTACTCCGGAAGATGGCAGCAAAGACGTGTTCGTACACTTCTCTGCAATCCAGACTAATGGTTTTAAAACTCTGGCTGAAGGTCAGCGCGTAGAGTTCGAAATCACTAACGGTGCCAAAGGCCCTTCTGCTGCTAACGTAATCGCTCTGTAAGCATACGACAGCAAGAATTCCAAAACCCGCCAACTGGCGGGTTTTTTTATGCTCTTAATGCGCGGTGGATGCCGAAAACAGCCAAAACGCAAGCGCGGTCATGGCAAATGACCCGAGCAGGTTGACCAGTATATTCACCATCGCCCAGCCAAAACGCCCATCCTGGAGCAAAAAAACAACTTCCGCTGAGAAGGTGGAAAACGTGGTCAGGCCGCCGCAAAAACCGGTGGTAATCAACACCTTCCACATCGGATCAATATTCGTCATGCGACTAAATAAGGCGAAGCCCATACCGATGATGAAGGCGCCGATCAAATTCGCCGTCAGGGTGCCGAACGGAATGGACTGATGAAGCGGATTAAACCGCATACTCAACATCCATCTCGCTACGCTTCCTGTACCACCGCCAATAAAAACTGCTAAAAGGAGTTGTAACACTGAATATTCCTGCTATTTGATTGTATATGGGATGAGTGTAACGCCGAATAAACATCTTTGGCGAGTTTAACGAATCTGGTCGGAGGGGAGTATGCTCGTTGCAGCAGGACAATTTGCCGTGGCGCCGGTCTGGGAAAAGAATGCCGAAATATGCGTTTCGTTAATGTCTCAGGCGGCAGAAAATGGCGTTTCCTTACTGGTGTTGCCTGAGGCGCTGCTGGCTCGTGACGATCGCGATCCCGATCTGTCGGTTAAGTCCGCGCAGCTACTGGAGGGCGGGTTTTTGCGCTGCTTACTGCGTGAGAGCGCGCGCAATACGATGACGACAATCCTGACGATTCATGTTCCTTCAACGCCGGGGCGGGCATTCAACATGCAGGTTGCGTTGTGTGGGGGAAAGATTGTTGCGCACTACGCCAAGCTGCATTTGTACGATGCCTTTTCGATTCAGGAGTCCCGCAGCGTTGATGCAGGCGACACCATTGCCCCGCTGCTGGATGTTGAGGGGATCAAAGTCGGGTTAATGACCTGCTATGACCTGCGCTTCCCGGAGCTGGCTCTGGCGCTGGCTTTGCAGGGGGCTGACATTCTGGTGCTGCCTGCCGCCTGGGTAAGAGGGGCGCTGAAAGAGCATCACTGGGCGACCTTGCTGGCGGCAAGAGCGCTGGATTCAACCTGCTACATCGTTGCCGCAGGGGAGTGCGGCAACAAAAATATCGGTCAAAGCCGAATCGTCGATCCGTTTGGCGTCACAGTAGCCGCTGCGGCAGAGACTCCGGCGCTGATTATGGCCGAGGTCTCCGCCGAGCGCGTCAGGCAAGTTCGGGCGCAACTTCCCGTTTTACGTAACCGTCGTTTTGCGCCACCGCAATTATTATGATGTTTTTTTAAACTAAGCTTGATTCACCTTGTTACAGATTGCTATTGTGTGCGCGCGTCGAATGACCGTTAATATTCTCAGGTTAATATGGCGCGTTAAGCCGCCTGATTTTAAGTCAAGAAGGTATCTATGGGTGAGATTAGTATTACCAAACTGCTGGTGGTTGCCGCACTGGTCGTTCTGCTGTTTGGTACCAGGAAGTTACGTACGCTGGGCGGAGACCTGGGCACGGCAATTAAAGGTTTCAAAAAGGCGATGAATGATGAAGACGCTGGCGCGAAAAAAGAAGCGGGCGGCGATATTCAGGCTGAGAAACTCTCTCATAAAGAGTGATCATGTCGCGAGCAGGATGCTCCCTCACTGACTCTGAAGAGAAAAAACCCGCGTTTAAGCGGGTTTTTTTATGCGTTAAATGTAAGCGAGTATTACTCGATCACTTCACTTCCAGTCCTTTCGCCTGCATGTCTGCATGGTAAGAAGAACGAACAAACGGCCCGCAGGCGGCATGGGTAAAGCCCATCGCCATGGCTTCGGCTTTCATCTCATCGAACTCTTCCGGGCTAACATAACGCTGTACCGGCAGGTGATGGCGGCTTGGCTGTAAATACTGGCCCAGCGTCAGCATGGTGACGCCATGACGGCGCAAGTCGCGCATAACCTCAATGATTTCAGCATTGGTTTCTCCCAGACCGACCATCAGACCCGATTTGGTTGGGATTTCCGGGTGAGCCTCTTTGAAACGCTCCAGCAGCTTCAGCGACCAGTTGTAATCGGCGCCTGGGCGTACCTGACGATAGACACGCGGTACGTTTTCAAGGTTATGGTTGAACACATCTGGCGGGGTAGCGTTAAGGATCTCCAGTGCGCGATCCATACGGCCACGGAAGTCAGGCACCAGCGTTTCAATTTTAATTGCCGGGCTTTTTTCACGAATCGCGGTAATGCAGTCAGCAAAGTGCTGAGCGCCGCCATCGCGCAGATCATCGCGGTCAACGGAGGTGATAACCACATAGCGTAACGCCATATCCGCAATCGTCTGAGCCAGTTTTAATGGTTCGTTGGTATCCGGGGCGACAGGGCGACCGTGGGCAACGTCACAGAACGGGCAACGGCGGGTACAAATCGCGCCGAGGATCATAAAGGTGGCGGTTCCGTGATTGAAACATTCCGCCAGGTTAGGGCAAGAGGCTTCCTCGCAGACAGAATGCAGGCCATTTTTGCGCATTGCCGCTTTGATGCCCTGGATACGAGTGGAGTCCGCTGGAAGCTTTATTTTCATCCATTCCGGTTTACGCAGCAGGGCTTCGCGCTCTGTTGCCACATTTTTAACCGGGATAAGGGCCATCTTATCGGCATCGCGGTATTTAACACCGCGTTCCATCACAATGGGTTTACTCATAGCGTGCGTGTTCCAGTTGCGAATAACGAAGGAAAGCGTTTCAATTCAAGGGAATGTTGTATTTATCAACTATTTTTGAATTAACTACAGGCAGTATATCATTGAAACGGGCCATAAAGCAGCCTGAGTGGTCGGCAAAATGTAAAATAGTTGTTGTTTTGTGCCATTTGCCCAACATCTCCTGTGACTAAGCAGCAACATCTCCGGTTCGAAACGCATCGCGTATTACATCAATAACATTCTCCAGCACCGGGTCACGCAAGCTTAATTTGTTGTAATGCAGCGAAAAGTCGATTCTCTCATCGCTCAGTGGCGCATAGGGAATGCGCTTGAGCGGCCAGCAACGGCTAAATAAGGTGTAGAACCGGGTAGGCATCATCCCCAGCAGGTCGCTGCTGGCGATGAGTGAGGCAATGGTGAAGATGTTGTAGCTGCTAAAGTTGATTTGTCGTTCAGGGAAGAGGTCCTGGATACGCTGACGCACCAGGCTGAAATTCTGCCCTTCGAGCATCAGCAGAGTATGGTCGACCGCTTTCAGCTTCTCTTCAGTTAGCGGGGCGGAAAGTGAAGGGTGATCCTGGCGACAAACCAGCTCAACAGTATCGGCAAACAGCACATGGTGATGAATGGCCCGACTACTGTAGATATGGGTATCGATGACCAAATCGGTCTGAAACTGGCTGAGCTGGCATTCGGCGTCGCTTACCGGAATGTTGCGTAACAGAAGCTGCGGATACCGGGATTTGATCGCCTGATAGATGGTTGGCATGACTAACGCCCCGATAGAGGGAGGCGTGCCTATCGTGATGGTGCGCTGTTTGTCGTAACTGCCGGTCAGATCCAGCGCGCCCAGAATAGATTCCAGCCCCTGGCTAATATACTCATGCAGATGGGTGGCATAGGCCGTCGGGGTCACGCCCTGGCCTTTACGGATAAATAGCGGGTCGGGAAATATAGCGCGTAATTTTTGAATAGACTGGCTAATAGCGGATGGCGTTAAATTAAGAATTTTCGCAGCATTGACGATGCCTTTATGAACGTATACCGCTTCAAAAATAGTCAAGAGATTAAGGTCAATATTTCTCAGCGTTCTGAAAATTTGAGGTTTGTCTTCTGGCCGTTGCTCGATTAGACGCCGTCCCGGCAGATTATTATCATTCACGCTCTCGCTCCGAATTTATTCACGTTATAAATAATAGTAGGGTTTATATTTATTGCATTTTTGATTTGGCTTAAATATCGCCTGAATGTCAATATCAGTAACAATTTCAACAGGGTAACAAACAGTACATTCGGATTTTAGCCACGGCGAATCCCCTCATTCTGATGGCTGATGAGGTTGCGTCATTGACGGTTTTAGCTTAGGCATAACGAAAATATAGAAACCGGGCGGAGAAGTAAAGCATTCAAGCAATATATAGTTAATGACCCATGAATTGTGTGGGTCATTATATTTTATTGATTAAGCAGGAATATATTCATGAGGTGGATTGTTTAGCAGGGCTAAAATATTGGCCAACAGGCGAGGGGCAATATTATCCGTCGTTGCGTTATTATCCCATTGCGATATTTTCGCCATTTCCATCCCGGCATAACCGCAAGGATTGATGCGTAAGAACGGAGAGAGATCCATATTGACGTTTAATGCCAGACCATGAAAAGAGCAGCCGCGACGGATTCGTAAACCCAGTGAGCAGATCTTTTTTTCTCCCACATAAACTCCGGGCGCATCGGCTCGCGGATGCGCATCAATACCCAGTTCGGCAAGCGTATTGACGACGGTTTGTTCCAGCAGCGTTACCAGCTCCCGCACGCCCAGCTTACGGCGTTTAAGATTCAGCAGAACATACATTACCTGCTGGCCGGGGCCGTGATAGGTGACTTGCCCGCCACGATCGCTCTGGATCACCGGAATATCGCCGGGCATTAATACATGCTCCGCTTTACCGGCCTGACCCTGGGTGAAAACAGGAAAGTGCTCAACTAACCAGATCTCATCGGGCGTGTTTTCATCGCGGGTATCGGTGAATTCGTGCATGGCCTGGGAAACGGGTTCGTAGGGCTGAAGACCGAGCTGGCGGACAAGAATTTTATCCTGATACAAAACGGCATCTCCGTAGAGAATGAACAAAAGAGGGAGAAAAGTATATCACAGCGGGGGAGGATGTTACCCGGGCAACGCCGGGTAACGAACGGATGTATTACAGCACCATACGAACGATATCGATATTACCCAGTTCTTCGTACAGTGTTTCAACCTGCTCGATATGGGTTGCGTTGATGGTGATAGAGACCGAGTGGTAGTTACCTTTGCTGCTCGGTTTTACCGTCGGGGAGTAATCACCTGGCGCATGGCGCTGTACCACTTCAACCACCTGATCAACCAGCTCAGGCAACGCCTGCCCCATTACTTTGTAAGTAAATGGCGTAGGGAATTCAAGCAGTTCGTTAAGTTTGGTTTTCATGTCAGCTCCGGCATTACATCAAAAAATAATAACTCCCACAGCGTGTGGGAGTTATCAGGATACTCAGTATATGGGGATGGAAATCACACTTTCAAGTGCTTAATTTTTAACCAAACCAGTGATGGAACATTAATTTAATGTAATCAATGATTTTGCCGAAGAAGTTACCTTCAGGAATTTCCTGTAGTACCACCAGCGGGCGCTGCTCAATGGTTTTGCCATCCAATTGGAAGTTGATTGTGCCGACGACCTGGTTTTTCTGCAACGGGGCATGCAGTTCAGCCGTGTTCAGCACGTAGCTGGCTTTCAGATCTTTCATGCGGCCGCGAGGGATAGTCAGATAGACGTCTTTATCCACACCCAGCGAGGCGCGGTCGGTATCGCCAAACCAGGCCGGTTCAGAGGCAAACTCTTTCCCGACTTTCAGCGGGTTTACGGTTTCAAAGAAGCGGAAGCCCCAGGTCAGCAGTTTTTTGCTTTCTGTTTCACGACCTTTGTAGGTACGTCCACCCATCACCGCAGAGATCAGGCGCATCTGGCCTTCAGTTGCCGACGCCACGAGGTTGTAGCCGGCTTTATCCGTGTGGCCGGTTTTGATCCCGTCAACGTTCAGGCTGTTGTCCCACAGCAGACCATTGCGGTTTAACTGGCGAATCCCGTTGAAGGTGAACTCTTTTTCTTTGTAGATGGAGTATTCGTTTGGCACATCGCGGATTAACGCCTGACCGATCAGCGCCATGTCGCGCGCAGAGCTGTATTGTCCATCAGCATCCAGGCCATGAACGGTCTGGAAGTGGGTGTTTTTCAGACCCAGGGCATTCACATAGCTGTTCATCAGCCCGACGAAGGCATCCTGGCTGCCGGCGGCAAAGTCGGCCATCGCCACGCAGGCGTCGTTGCCGGATTGCAGGTTAATACCACGGATTAACTGGGAAACAGGAACTTGCATACCCGGTTTCAGGAACATCAGGGACGAGCCTTTAAATACCGGGTTGCCGGTAGCCCAGGCGTCGTTGCCGATCGTCACCAGATCGGTTTCTTTAAATTTCCCTGCTTTCATCGCCTGGCCGATGACATAGCTGGTCATCATTTTGGTCAGGCTGGCGGGATCGCGGCGCGTATCCGCATTCTGTTCCGCCAGCACTTTGCCAGAGTTGTAGTCGATCAGGATATACGACTCCGCATCGATCTGCGGAACACCTGGGATCATGGTTTTGATATTCAGGTCATCGGCATGCGCGCTTGTGATAAAGGCGGCGCAAAGAGCCGTGGTGAGCGCCATGCGCTGCATGAAACGAGCGGAAAAAGTGGTCTTCATGGTCTGAACTACGACGTCCGTGATGGAATTAAAAAAAGTGCCCTACTATAGCAAAAGCATAACCGGCAGGCATCTGACTTTCCGCGTGACTTTGTTAATGTCATTTACAGAAATTGACAATTCAGATGCCCTTTGCAGGCTACTGCGCGCTGGCGATAAAGGACTGTAACTGGGCTTCAGATTGCAGACGCTGCTGCAACGCGCTGGCTTCAGTTTTGCTGGCGAATGGCCCAAGCTGAATGCGCCAGACCGCGCCGTTTTGCATCACACGCCCCGGTACGCCAAACTGCTGGCTTAAACGCTGCTGGTACTGCTGCGCGCGCGTTTGATCGCTGACCGCGCCAACCTGAACCACGAAACCGCTGCTTGCGGCGGCCGGAGCTGGAGCCGGCGTCGGGGCAGCGACTGCGCCCTGAGTCGAACCAGGAGCCGTTACCGGCGCGGCGGGTGTCGCTACGGCGGGCTGTGGCGCGGGCGTTGGTTCGCTGCCTTCGAGCACCCCGGAGGCGAGCGTGGTCGGCGCGCCAAGGAAGCCGCTGCTGTTGACCGGTGCGCCGCTCGGGTCATCGCTTTTCAGCGTCGAATTGCTTATCGCCCGGACATCGCCTTGCGGCTGTACCGATTCCGGCGCGGAAGAGACGCTGCCCATGCCGCCGCTTAAATCAGGGCGCGCGGGCAGGGCGTAGGTCTGTTTCGCCACTGTCGTGCAGGCCATGCCTGGCCCTGACAGTGAACCATCCTGCGCAACGATAATGGGATCAACGCGGACTTTGGTGTTATTCGACGTATTCAGACGATCGGCCGCCGCGCGGGAGAGTGAAATCACCCGATCGTTACCGTAAGGGCCGCGATCGTTAATGCGTACCACGATCATCCGGCCATTCGCCAGATTCGTGATTCGCGCATAGCTCGGGATCGGCAGCGTTGGATGCGCAGCGGTGAGCTGCATCGGGTCAAACGCTTCGCCCGATGCGGTTAAATTGCTGCCGGGTTCCGCATCATAAATGGCGGCAAGCCCGGCCTGGCTAAAGCGAGACGGGTCCTGGACAATTTTGTAGCTTCTACCGTCTCGTTGATAATCCTGATTTGCTGTCGGGCTCAGAGGTTCATAACGTGGCTCCGCCCCGCCGATCTCAACAATCGGCCCGTTACACACCGCAGGCTGCGGCGCGACGGCAACCTGCTGCTGACCATCATCACTCGAACACGCCGCGAGTAACATTATTCCTGCCGCGACGCAGACTCCTGGCAACTGCTTACGCATTGCGCACCCCTTACACGCTTTTCGACAACATTTTTCTGTGGGTGTGGATCGACATAACAATCCCGAACCCGGCCATCAGCACTATCAGTGCGGAGCCTCCGTAACTGACCAGCGGGAGTGGAACCCCTACAACGGGCAGAATACCGCTCACCATACCAATATTTACGAAGACATAAACGAATAATATCAACATTAAACCACCGGCCATCACGCGACCAAAGGTGGTTTGCGCGCGGGCAGCGATCCACAGTCCGCGCATAATCAGCAGAATGTAGAGCGCCAGCAGGATTAATATTCCCACCAGGCCTAACTCTTCCGCCAGTACGGCGAAGATAAAGTCGGTGTGGCGTTCGGGTAAAAACTCAAGCTGCGACTGAGTGCCGTGCAGCCAGCCTTTACCGCGCAGGCCGCCGGAGCCAATCGCAATTTTAGACTGGATGATATGATAACCCGCGCCTAAAGGGTCGGTCTCCGGGTCGAGAAGCATCATGACGCGCTGGCGCTGATAATCATGCATCAGGAAGAACCACATGATCGGGATAAACGCGGCAATCAGCACCACCGCAATGCCGATTAAACGCCAGCTCAAACCAGACAAAAACAGCACGAACAGGCCGGAAAGGGCGACCAGAATCGAGGTGCCCAGGTCAGGCTGCGCGGCGACCAGCAGCGTCGGCATAAAAATCAATACCAGCGCGATAGCCGTGTTTTTCAGCGACGGCGGGCAGACATCACGGTTGATAAAGCGCGCCACCATCAGGGGGACGGCGATCTTGGCGATTTCAGAAGGCTGAAAACGGACGATCCCCAGATCCAGCCAGCGTTGCGCTCCTTTGGATATCGCCCCGAAGGCGTCTACCGCCACCAGCAGGATGATGCAGAAAATATAGAGATAGGGCGCCCATCCTTCGTAGACACGAGGCGGGATTTGCGCCATCACCACCATAATGACCAGACCCATCGCGATCTGACCGATTTTTCGCTCCATCATGCCAATATCCTGGCCGCTGGCGCTCCAGATGACTAATGAACTGTAAACCAGCAGCGCCAGCAGAATCAGTAACATTGTGGGATCGATATGGATTTTATCCCAGAATGTTTTTTTGTTCGGATTATCCGTCACGATTATTGGTCCTCCGCCGCTGCAACCGCCGGGTTTTCCGCAGGCAAATTGGTGTTGTTGTCGCCCAACATGATGTGGTCAAGAATCTGACGCATAATTGTACCGACAGCCGGGCCCGCGCCGCCGTTTTCCAGGATCATGGCGACAGCAACCTGGGGATTGTTATACGGCGCGAATGCCGTCATCAGTTTATGGTCGCGTAGTCGTTCAGCAATTTTGTGCGCGTTGTAGGTTTCGTTGGCTTTCAGGCCAAAGACCTGCGCCGTACCAGACTTCGCGGCGATTTTATACGGCGCGCTGGCGAAATATTTATGCGCAGTGCCGTTCGCGCGGTTTGCGACGCCGTACATGCCGTCTTTGGCGATTTCCCAGTAACCGGAGTGAATATCGCCGACAGGCGGTTCGTGCGGCTGTACCCACGGCACCTGTTTGCCATTCTCCGCCGTGCTCATCAGCAGATGCGGCACTTTTACCACCCCGTCGTTAATCAGGATCATCAGCGCCTTGCTCATCTGGATCGGGGTTGCCGTCCAGTAACCCTGGCCGATGCCCACCGGGATGGTATCGCCCTGATACCACGGCTTTTTAAAGCGTTTTTGCTTCCATTCGCGGGTTGGCATATTGCCGGAACGCTCTTCAGCCAGATCGATGCCGGTATATTCCCCGTATCCAAATTTGCTCATCCACTCGGAGAGTCGGTCTATCCCCATGTCATAGGCCACTTGGTAGAAGAAGGTATCCGCTGACTCTTCAAGGGATTTGGTGATATTCAGATGACCGTGACCCCATTTTTTCCAGTCGCGGTAACGCTTCTCAGAACCCGGCAACTGCCACCATCCGGGGTCGAACAGGCTGGTATTACGGGTGATCACCCCAGCGCTTAAAGCGGACACCGCGACATACGGTTTGACCGTTGAGGCCGGCGGGTAAACACCTTGCGTCGCCCGGTTAACCAGCGGCGTATTCGGGTCGTTGAGCAACCCTGAGTAATCTTTGCTGGAGATGCCATCCACAAACAGGTTCGGGTCGTAGCTCGGCATGGAAACCAGCGCCAGTACGCCGCCTGTCCGTGGGTCGGTTACGATCACGGCGGCGCGGCTGCCCGCCAGCAGCGTTTCAATATATTGCTGGAGTTTCAGGTCAATTGTGAGATGGATGTCATGCCCGGCCTGCGGCGGCACCTCTTTAAGCTGACGGATGACGCGGCCACGGTTGTTAACTTCAACCTCTTCATAACCCGTCTGGCCGTGCAGCACCTCTTCGTAATAGCGCTCAATCCCCAGCTTGCCGATATCGTGTGTGGCGGCGTAGTTGGCCAGCTTACCGTCTTTATCAAGGCGTTCGACGTCTTTATCGTTAATCTTCGAAACGTAGCCGATGACGTGGGTCAGCGCGGAGTTGTAAGGATAGTAGCGGCGCTTGTAGCCTTTCACTTCCACGCCAGGAAAACGGTACTGGTTGACGGCAAAACGCGCGACCTGCACTTCGGTCAGGTTCGTTTTGACGGGAATAGAGGTAAAACGGTGTGAACGCGCGCGCTCTTTCTTGAACGCGGCAATGTCATCGTCGTTCAAATCGACCACGCTGCGTAACGCATCCAGCGTTTGCTGAACGTTATCGACCTTCTCCGGCATCATTTCTATCTGATAAATAGTGCGGTTGAGGGCGAGAGGGATGCCGTTACGGTCATAGATGATCCCACGGCTGGGGGCGATAGGGACCAGTTTGATGCGGTTTTCGTTTGAGCGGGTCTGGTAATCGGTGAAACGCACGATTTGCAGATTATAAAGGTTGGCGATGAGCACGCCGGTCAGCAGCAAAATACCCAAAAAAGCGACCAGCGCCCGGCGCACGAACAGCGCGGACTCAGCCGTATAGTCGCGAAAAGAATTCTGTAGTTTCATCCGCTGCTTAATCTACTCAAGGCTTAATAATCACTCACGGTGATAAGGGTGGTTGGTGGTAATGCTCCACGCCCGGTACAGACTCTCTGCCACCAGCACCCGAACCAGCGGGTGGGGGAGGGTTAACGCAGAAAGTGACCAGCTTTGTTCCGCCGCCGCTTTACAGGCCGGAGACAACCCTTCAGGGCCGCCAATCAGGAGACTGACGTCGCGACCATCCAGCTTCCAGCGCTCCAGCTCAGTCGCCAGCTGCGGCGTGTCCCAGGGTTTCCCTGGGATATCAAGGGTGACGATACGGTTTTTGCCTGCGGCCGCCAGCATCTGCTCACCCTCTTTGTCGAGAATACGTTTAATATCCGCGTTCTTGCCGCGTTTGCCCGCTGGAATTTCGATCAGCTCAAACGGCATGTCTTTCGGAAAACGCCGGAGATACTCCGTAAAACCGGTTTGTACCCAGTCGGGCATTTTCGTACCGACAGCGACAAGTTGAAGCTTCACGCATTAACTCCAGAGTTTTTCCAGTTCATACAGGCGACGGCTCTCTTCCTGCATGACATGGACAATCACATCACCCAGGTCAACGACAATCCAGTCGGCTACGCTTTCACCTTCAACGCCAAGCGGCAACATGCCCGCCGCGCGAGATTCCTGTACAACGTGGTCAGCAATAGACATAACGTGACGGCTGGATGTACCGGTGCAGATAATCATGCAGTCGGTGATACTGGATTTACCCTGAACATCTAAGGTGATGATGTCCTGACCTTTCAGGTCATCAATTTTGTCGATTACAAAATCCTGGAGTGCTTTACCCTGCAAGTTTTCCCCCTGGGTATTACGGATGAATATAAATAAGCCTGTCAGTATACCTGAACCCGAGGCGATGTCGGGACTAATGTCATCAACGGGCGTTTAAAAGTGGGTTATCATCCCATCCCGCACAACAGATTGCATCGCCATTTTTGTAAAACAATTTCTGCAAAGCTCTGAAGGGCGGGAGAAGTCTGGCGCGGAGGATAGCAGCCTGTCAGGGGGTGTCAATGGCCGAAACGCCCCCGAGGAGAAAAAACAGAAATATCACTCGCCGTGATGCCAGACAGCCCGACTGTTTAACACCTTCAGCGTGGCGAAATCTTCACAAAAATCAATGGCGCTCCAGCATCCTTGCTCAACCCTGAAATGCCATAATGAGGCGGCGGGCATGGACAATAATCGCGCGATCATGAGACTCAGAACCCCCTGGTGGCTCACGACCAGCAGGTTTTTATTATCTTTATAATCAGCAAGTTGTGCAATAAAACGCTCTACGCGTTGTGAGAACGCCTGGAAGCCTTCCCCATTGGTCGGGACGGCGTTCTGCCAGTCGGTGCACCAGGCCGCGTAACTTGCCGCGTCTTCGCGGCTCAGATCGCGGTGATGACGCATCTCCCAGTCGCCAAAAAACATCTCGTTAAGCTCCGGGAACAGGCGCTGCGGTACGTCGCGGTCGTGAAGCACCAGCCGCGCCGTGTGGCGGGCGCGTTCCAGTTCGCTACAGAATACGTTGTCAAAGGGGACATTGCGCAGCAGATTATTCAGCGTTTGCGCCTGGGATATCCCTTTTTCTGTCAGCGGAGTGGGGGCGTGGCCGCTGTATAATCCGGCTACATTGGCTTCGGTTTCCCCATGACGAACTAACCAGAGTCGCATGTTTTTCCTCGTGATACGTATTCGCGCAAAATATGATATTCACCCTGATTGCGCAGCGCTTTTTCACTAAAATAGACTTTTTATCGGAGGCAAGATGCCTTTACTGAAGAGTGCGCATGGCGGTAACACCCGGGAAGCCGCCGCATTGTTGGGCATCTCGCCTGAACAGTTGCTGGATTTTAGCGCAAATATTAATCCTCTGGGTATGCCAGGGCGCTTAAAACGCGCGCTTATCGACAATCTTACCTGCGCGGAGCGGTATCCTGATGTGGATTATCAGCATCTGCACCAGGCACTGGCGCAGCACCATCAGATCCCCGCGTCATGGCTCCTGGCCGGAAATGGCGAGACGGAATCCATCTTCACGCTGGTTCACGGGCTGAAGCCGCGTCATGCCATGATCGTCACGCCGGGCTTTGCCGAGTATCGCCGTGCGCTACAGTGGGGCGCGTGTGAGATACATGAATTTGCGCTTCGCGAAGCCGATGGCTGGCAACTCACGGACGCCATTCTGAATGCGCTGACCCCGGATCTGGACTGCCTGTTTCTCTGTACGCCAAATAATCCAACCGGACTCCTGCCTGCCCGCGAACTGTTACTGGCTATTGCGGAACGCTGTAAGACGCAGGGGATCGCGCTGATCCTGGATGAGGCGTTTATCGATTTTATTCCGGGTGAAGAGGGCTTTATTCCGCTGTTGCAGGGCAACCCGCATATCTGGGTGCTGCGTTCGCTCACCAAATTTTACGCCATTCCGGGGCTGCGGCTGGGCTATCTGGTGAACAGCGACGAGCAGGCGGTCGCGCAAATGAGAGCGCAGCAGATGCCCTGGTCAATCAACGCGTTTGCGGCGCTGGCCGGAGAGGTTATCTTGCAGGATGCCGCCTATCACCAGGCGACCTGGCAGTGGCTGGCGGAGGAGGGACAGCGCTTCCGTCAGCGGTTACATGCGTTTCCTGAGCTAACGGTTTATCCCGGTCGGGCGAATTATCTTTTATTACGCAGTGAGCGGGAAGGCCTGGATTTGCAACGCGCCTTGCTGGAGAAGCACATTCTGATCCGCAGCTGTGCTAACTATCCGGGGCTTGACGCGCGTTATTACCGGGTGGCGATTCGCAGTCAGGAAGAGAACCGCCGCCTGCTGACGGCGCTGGCGGAAGTCTTTACCGATACAACCCTTGCTGGTTGATGTAGTTCAGGACGGATTCCGGCATGAGATCGTCGCACGGTTCGCCTTTCTCCAGCCGCTCGCGGATAAGGGTGGCGGAGATATTGAACCAGGGCGTTTCAGCCAGATAAATTTTACCCGCCGGGAGCGCGTGCAGATCGTCCGGCGTATGGGTTAAATGGCGCTCCAGCCACTGCTGATGCTGCTCTTTCACCATCTCAAGCGGGTAGCCGGGGCGTCGGCAAACGATCAGGTGAGTATTGTCCAGAATGGTTTCATAGTCGTGCCAGGTCGGGAACGTCAGTAAGGAGTCCTGGCCGATGATAAACGCCAGCGGCGCGTCCGGGCCTTGTTCTTCCCGCCACTCTTTCAGCGTTTGCGCGGTGTAAGAGGCGGTATCGCGTTTGAGTTCGCGCTCATCCAGGATAAACAGCGGCTTGTCGGCGATAGCCAGCTCAAGCATATATTTACGCTGTGCGCTGGACGCTTCAGGCTGTGGACGATGAGGCGGTACGTTATTGGGCATGACAATCACCCGCGACAGACCAATCAGATTGGCCAGCGTTTCCACGGGCTTGAGATGACCATAATGCACGGGATCAAAGGTGCCGCCGAACAGAGCCTGTAACGATTTCATATCAACCATCAATAAAAACATCTGCCAGCGCTTTGTGGCAGAGAAGAAGAGAAAGCCCCTCCAGCTCAGCCCACACTGACTGTCCATAATCTTGTTTTAGCGTAATTTCCGTCCGCGTCAACAGTTGCACTGCCTGGCGAAGCTGGGTCTGCTGGAGCCGATTCAACGCATCGCCAATCATGCCGCGACGGTTTTGCCATACCCGATGTTTATCAAACAGCGTGCGCAGAGGCGTATGGGCGGATTGCCGTTTAAGGTTAACCAGCATCAGTAATTCGCGTTGCAGGGTGCGCAGCAGGATCACGGGTTCACTGCCTTCAAGGCGCAGTTGCTGCAAAATATGCAGGGCGCGTTTGCTTTTGCCCATCAATAACGCATCCACCCAATGGTATGGCGTAAAGTGCGCCGCGTCGTTGACGGCCTGCTCTACGCGTGGAAGCGTGAGCTTACCGTCAGGCCAGAGGAGTGAAAGCCGCTCCAGCGCCTGCGCCAGCGCCAGCAGGTTGCCTTCGTAGCAATAACACAGCAGCTGATTCGCGGCGTCATCCAGTTGCAAATTATTCTGCTTTGCTCTGGCGGCAACCCAGCGCGGTAGCTGCGCCTGCTCCGGCGTCTGACAGCTTACCTGCACGCCAGTGCCCGCCAGCGAGGTATACCAGGCGGCGTTTTCCTGGGCTTTGGTGAGCTTATTTCCGCGCACGATCAGCAGCAGGTCGTCATGCAGCAAACCGCTGAGCGTTGCGAGCTGTTCATTGATCGCCGCATTCGGGCCATTTTCCGGTAGCAACAACAGCAGCGTTTGACGGCTGGCAAACAGGCTCATTGCCTGACACTGTGAGAACAGAGTTCCCCAGTCGGTGCTGGTGTCGATCGTAAAGGCGTGGTGTTCTTCGAACCCTTGCGCAGCGGCCGTCAGACGAATAGCGTCCTGGCTTTCCTGCAACAAGAGAGGGTCGTTGCCCAGGAGCAAATACGCCGCGCGCAGCCCTTCATTGAGCTGTGCGCGGAGTTGTTCAGGGTACAACCGGATCATCAGTTACCCAGCGTGGTGGACACGCGTGCCGGGGAAGATGCTGGCGTCGCCGTGGTGTTTTCAGCGGCGTCCGCGTTTTCCTGGGATGACTGAGCATCAGCGACATGGATACTCGGCAGCTTGCGAATCAACTGTTCGGCTGCTTTGTCATACATCTCTTTGATGATCATATCCTGTTCATTATCCTTCGCCAGCGCGGTTTGCGGGTTATCAAAGAATGAACGGTACACTTTCGTGCTGATCGGATAAATATCATGACCCGGGATCAGAACGCTTGCACTGACGCTCATGACCATCTGGTATTCCGCCGTACGGCCATCCTGGAACACGGAGGCGGTATCTTTAGAGATACTGGTCCGGCCAAGGCGCAGTGACGGAACATCCTGGCGCGTTGTATCTTTTTCAAGCAATTCAATATTGTTAAGACGCAGTTGGTTACGTACCGCCCGGCTTAATGGTCCATTCGGATCGCTTGTATCAAGAATCATAGTTTTCATCGTGCTGGGCACCTGCGTAGTGCTACGCAGATGCCAGCCGCACCCGGCGGTGACCAGCACCGCCAGGGATAACAACAATGTTGTCAGATGTCGCACGCTTCCTCCCGCGCTTAGCCAACGACCAAATTGAGGAGTTTACCCGGAACGTAAATCACTTTACGCACGGTAACGCCATCAAGATATTTTGCGACCAAATGTTCCTGGCCAGCACGTTCACGAACCTGTTCTTCAGTGGCGTTCACCGGTACGGTGATTTTGCCACGGACTTTACCGTTCACCTGAACCACAACCAACGTAGAGTCTTCTACCATTGCTTTGTCGTCAGCGACCGGCCACGGCGCGTTATCGATATCGCCTTCGCCTTTCAGCGCTTCCCACAGCGTGAAGCAGGCATGTGGGGTGAACGGGTTGAGCATACGCACGACAGCCAGCAGCGCTTCCTGCATCAGGGCGCGATCCTGCTCGCCTTCCTGCGGCGCTTTCGCCAGTTTGTTCATCAGCTCCATAATTGCGGCAATCGCGGTGTTGAAGGTCTGACGGCGGCCGATATCATCGGTCACTTTCGCGATGGTTTTGTGGACGTCGCGACGCAGCGCTTTCTGATCTTCGCTCAGCGCATCAACGTTCAGTGCCGCAACCTCGCCTTTCGCGGTGTGTTCATAGACCAGTTTCCAGACGCGTTTCAGGAAGCGGTTTGCCCCTTCCACGCCAGATTCCTGCCATTCCAGCGTCATATCGGCCGGGGAAGCAAACATCATGAACAGACGCACGGTGTCCGCGCCGTAACGCTCAACCATTACCTGCGGGTCGATGCCGTTGTTTTTGGACTTGGACATCTTGCTCATGCCGGTGTACACCAGCTCATGGCCCGCCGCATCTTTCGCCTTAACGATGCGGCCTTTCTCGTCGCGCTCAACGATGGTATCAACCGGGGAGACCCAGTTACGCTCGCCGTTTTCGCCTACATAGTAGAACGCGTCTGCCAGCACCATACCCTGGCACAGCAGCTGTTTCGCCGGTTCGTCAGAGTTCACCATGCCCGCGTCGCGCATCAGCTTGTGGAAGAAGCGGAAGTAGAGCAGGTGCATGATCGCGTGTTCAATACCGCCGATGTAGATATCGACCGGCAGCCAGTAGTTTGCTGCTTCCGGGTCCAGCATCCCTTCGTTGTACTGCGGGCAGGTGTAGCGCGCGTAGTACCAGGAGGACTCCATAAAGGTGTCAAAGGTGTCGGTTTCACGCAGCGCAGGCTGACCGTTAACGGTGGTTTTCGCCCACTCAGGATCGGCTTTGATCGGGCTGGTGATGCCGTCCATGACGACATCTTCCGGCAGGATGACCGGCAGTTGATCTTCCGGGGTCGGCAGAACGGTGCCGTCTTCCAGAGTCACCATCGGAATCGGCGCTCCCCAGTAACGCTGACGGGAAACGCCCCAGTCGCGCAGACGGTAGTTGACTTTACGCTCGCCGACGCCTTTTGCCGCCAGTTTATCG
The DNA here is from genome assembly GCF_030333285.1 of Citrobacter sp. CK199. Lineage (NCBI taxonomy): Bacteria > Pseudomonadati > Pseudomonadota > Gammaproteobacteria > Enterobacterales > Enterobacteriaceae > Citrobacter > Citrobacter sp. CK199. Next base: position 436,528 of record NZ_JAOWGF010000028.1, read on the forward strand.
GCAATCGCGTTGAAGGCGTCTTCAAAGCCCAGACCGTTAAATTCGCCGGAGTTAAACAGTACGCCTTTCTCGGTCAGCGCCTGCTCGGACAGATCCGGTTCAGAGCCGTCAGCCGCCAGGATAACCGGCTTGATGGTCAGGCCATATTTGGTGGCAAATTCGTAGTCGCGCTGATCGTGGCCCGGAACGGCCATGACCGCACCAGTACCGTACTCCATCAGCACGAAGTTGGCGGCCCATACCGGGATCGCTTCGCCGGTCAGCGGGTGAATGGCTTTAAAACCGGTGTCGACGCCTTTTTTCTCCATCGTCGCCATATCGGCTTCCGCCACTTTGGTGTTGCGGCATTCGTCGATAAAGGCAGCCAGTTCCGGGTTGTTGGCAGCCGCTTTCTGCGCCAGCGGGTGACCTGCGGCAACCGCCAGGTAAGTGGCGCCCATGAACGTGTCTGGACGCGTGGTGTACACCGTCAGCGTATTGTCGTAGCCGTTCACGTCAAAAGTGATCTCGACGCCTTCAGAACGGCCGATCCAGTTGCGCTGCATGGTTTTAACGGTGTCTGGCCAGTGATCCAGTTTATCCAGATCGTTCAGCAGTTCGTCAGCGTAGGCGGTGATCTTAATGAACCACTGCGGGATCTCTTTACGCTCAACTTTGGTGTCGCAGCGCCAGCAGCAGCCGTCGATAACCTGCTCGTTCGCCAGTACGGTCTGGTCGTTCGGGCACCAGTTCACCGCAGAGGTCTTTTTGTACACCAGCCCTTTTTTATACAGCTCGGTGAAGAATTTCTGCTCCCAGCGGTAGTATTCCGGGGTGCAGGTCGCCAGCTCGCGGCTCCAGTCATAGCCGAAGCCCAGCATTTTGAGCTGGTTTTTCATGTAGGCGATGTTGTCATAGGTCCACGGCGCCGGCGCCGTGTTGTTTTTCACCGCCGCGCCTTCAGCAGGCAGGCCGAAAGCATCCCAGCCGATGGGCTGTAGAACGTTTTTACCCAGCATGCGCTGGTAGCGGGCAATCACATCACCGATGGTGTAGTTACGCACATGGCCCATGTGTAGTCGACCAGAAGGATAGGGAAGCATCGACAGGCAGTAATACTTCTCTTTGCTCTCGTCTTCGGTTACTTCAAAGGTGCGCTTCTCGTCCCAGTGTTGCTGGACTTTTGATTCTATCTCTTCCGGGCGGTATTGCTCTTGCATGGCAGCCAGTGGTCCTGTTTTCATTACGGCTACAAACGTAGCGTTAGATGTGGTGTTTCAGATCCGCATAGCATAGCCCAAACGCCCGCGCCAAAACAGCCTTTCGCGCATTCTGCATTGAATTCCCGCCATGCTAATCCTTGCATGAATTTACACAGTCTGTGGGCGGTCTTGCAAAGCGCGGCGTAAATAACGTCTATTATTATAGACAGTTAACGACCCAGGAGGCGAAGCGATGAACAAGGTTGCTCAATATTACCGTGAACTGGTGACGTCATTAAGCGAACGCCTGCGTAATGGCGAACGCGATATTGACGCGCTGGTGGAACAGGCGCGTCAGAGCGTAATGAAAGCAGGGGAGTTAACGCGAATTGAGGTGGACGAACTGACGCGCGCCGTCAGACGCGACCTGGAAGAGTTCGCCATGAGCTACGAGGAGAGTCAGGAAGAGGAGAGCGACAGCGTCTTTATGCGGGTGATTAAAGAGAGCCTCTGGCAGGAACTGGCGGACATCACCGACAAAACGCAACTGGAGTGGCGCGAAGTGTTCCAGGATCTCAATCACCACGGGGTCTACCACAGCGGCGAGGTGGTCGGCTTGGGCAACCTTGTGTGCGAGAAGTGTCATTACCATTTAGCGGTGTATACGCCGGATGTACTGCCGCTGTGCCCGAAATGCGGCCACGACCAGTTCCAGCGCAGACCGTTTGAGCCGTAATCGGCAGTGCCGGATGGCGACGCGAAGCGTCTTATCCGGCCTACAAATTGTACGCTGATGTAGGCCGGATAAGCGTTAGCGCCATCCGGCTGGTTATGATGCGTAGAACGACAGCCTCTCCGCCAGTAAATCCACAAAGCCCTGCCGGTCGATATCGACCATCACCGTCGCATTCGGTTTATTGCCGGTCAGGAAGTAATAATCCACGACCGTCATTCCCTGGGTGTATTTCCCCTGAGTCTCCACGCCGACCCAACGTTCAACGGTGGTGAAAAGCTCGGGTTTTAGCAGCCAGGCGATGGTGCAAGGGTCATGCAACGGCGCGCCGGTAAAGCCCCACTTTTCGTCTTTGTGATATTCGAGGAAGAAATCCAGCAGCTCCGCCACGATCGTGGAAACAGGATTGCCTATCGCCCGGAAACGCTCGGTATCTTCAGCATGAATCTGCGCTTTGTGCGTTACGTCCAGCCCGGCCATCACCACGGGAATCCCTGACTGGAAGACAATCTCTGCCGCTTCGGGGTCGACGTAAATATTGAATTCTGCCGCTGGCATCCAGTTACCTAATCCCATCGCGCCGCCCATGATCACAATACGGGCGATTTTACGGTGCAATTCTGGATGGCTGTTCAGCAGCAAGGCGACGTTGGTTTGCGGCCCGGTGGCGACGATGATTACCGGTTCCGGGCTTTCGCGCAGGGTTTTCGCCATCAGCTCAACGGCGGTGCAGGTCTGCGGCGCAAATGACGGCTCCGGCAGCGCCGGGCCGTCCAGTCCACTTTCGCCGTGTACGTTATCGGCGATGATCAGATCGCGCATCAGCGGTTTTATCGCGCCACCCGCGACAGGAATATCGTTACGCCCCAGTAGCGTCAGCATACGCAATACGTTACGCAGCGTTTTGTCAGGCGTCTGGTTACCGGCGGAAGAGGTGATCGCTTTCACATCCAGTTCAGGCGATGCGAGGGCGAGAACAATTGCGATGGCGTCGTCATGACCTGGATCGCAATCAAAAAGGACTGGAAGTGCCATTGTTGCTCCTTGTAAGTGGTACTTTGTGACAAGGGTAACGCCGGGATGAGTGCGATTCGAGATATGAAGAGATAAAGCGTGATATGGCGCGCACTCTGTCGTGCGCGCCGGGAGGATTAATGCAGGATTTTCGCCAGGAAGTCTTTGGCGCGGTCCGATTTCGGGTTGGCGAAGAACTCCTCTTTCGGTGAGTCTTCGACAATTTTCCCCTCGTCCATAAAGATCACCCGATTGGCCACCTTACGGGCAAAGCCCATTTCGTGGGTGACGACCATCATGGTCATCCCTTCGTTTGCCAGCTCGACCATAACGTCCAGCACTTCGTTGATCATTTCAGGATCGAGTGCGGATGTCGGTTCATCAAACAGCATAGCGATAGGGTCCATGCACAGCGCGCGCGCGATTGCCACACGCTGTTGCTGCCCGCCGGAAAGCTGCGCCGGGAACTTATTGGCATGGGCCGAAAGTCCTACGCGCTCAAGCAACTTCTGCGCTTTTTCACGGGCGGGCGCTTTGCCGCGTTTGAGCACTTTCACCTGCGCCAGCGTCAGGTTTTCAATGATCGACAGATGTGGGAATAGTTCAAAGTGCTGGAACACCATTCCGACCCGCGAGCGGAGCTTCGCCAGATCCGTTTTTTTGTCATTCACTTTGGTGCCGTCAACGGTGATTTCACCCTGTTGCACCGGTTCCAGTCCGTTCACCGTTTTGATCAGGGTCGATTTACCGGAACCCGACGGGCCGCAGACTACCACCACTTCACCTTTTTTCACTTCCGTGGAGCAGTCGGTCAGCACCTGAAAGTGACCATACCATTTAGAAACATTTTTCAGGGTAATCATTAAACTGTCCTTTTCTTCAAATAGCTGACCAACAACGACGCGCTCAGGCTGATAACAAAGTAGACGGCACCGGCAAACAGGATCATTTCGACCTGCGTACCATCACGCTCGCCAATGGTGGTGGCGGTGCGGAAGAAATCCGCGAGGCTTAACACGTAAACCAGGGAGGTATCCTGGAACAGTACGATACCCTGGGTAAGCAGCAGCGGCACCATCGCACGGAACGCCTGCGGCAGGATGATGAGCTTCATCGACTGCCAGTGGGTCATCCCCAGCGCCAGCGCAGCGCTGGACTGCCCGCGTGAAATGCTCTGAATACCCGCACGGATAATCTCCGAGTAATACGCCGCTTCAAACATGGAAAACGCGACCATCGCTGAAATCAGGCGAATATCCGTTTTGGGCGAAATACCCAGTACGTCCTGCAACAGCCCCGGCACAATCAGGTAGAACCATAGCAGCACCATCACCAGCGGGATGGAGCGGAAAACGTTGACGTAAGCTTTCGCAAACCAGGCGACAGGGGCGAAACTTGAGAGACGCATTACCGCCAGAATAGTGCCCCAGAGAATCCCGATCACCACGGCGGTGACGGTAATTTTCAGGGTGATCACCAGCCCGGCCAGCAAGTACGGCATGGAAGGAACGATCGAACTCCAGTCAAACTCGTACATTATTTGCCTCCCATATTGCCAGGCAGGCGGACTTTACGTTCCACCAGATTCATCACCAGCATAATGACGGCATTAATCAGCACGTAGGCCAGCGTAATCGCGGTGAACGACTCCCAGGCGTGGGCGGAGTAATCCAGCAGCTTGCCCGCCTGCGCCGCCATATCCACCAGACCAATGGTCGATGCGATGGCGGAGTTTTTCACCAGGTTCATCATTTCCGAGGTCATCGGCGGGACAATCACCCGATAGGCGTTCGGTAGCAGAACATAGCGATAAGCCTGAGGCAGCGTCAGCCCCATCGCCAGCGCAGCGTTTTTCTGCCCGCGAGGCAGCGACTGAATCGCGGCGCGTACCTGCTCGCAGACGCGCGCAGCGGTAAACAGCCCCAGACAGATCATTGATGAGAGGAAAAATTGAATGTTCGGGTCCAGTTCCGCCTTGAACCACATGCCGATATTTTCCGGCAACAGCTCAGGCACGACCAGATACCAGGTAAAGAACTGAACAATCAGCGGGACGTTACGAAACAGTTCCACGTAAAGCGTCCCCATTCCTGAGAGGAAGCGGTTAGGTACAGTACGTAAAATGCCGAATAACGAGCCGACGAGGAAAGCAATAATCCAGGCGGTGATGGATAACGCGACGGTGACCTGGAAGCCGCTCCAGAGCCAGCCGAGATACGTGGTGTTGCCGAACGGGGCTTGTTGTAAAAAAATCCCCCAGTTCCAGTCTATTGACATAAATCTACTCCAGAAAAAAAAGGGTAGCAGCGCTACCCTCGAAGATTGTTATCCAGCGTTTTGCGGTTTTCAGGCCTGATGGGGAACGACCATCAGGCTTATAGTCTGTCCGTGCTGAATGACAATCGAGAGGGCAAGGAGATCCCGCCCCATTTATTTTAGTTAGTTAAGTGCTTTGTCATTCGGTTCTTTGAACAGCGCCTTCATCTCGTCGGACAGTTCGAAATTCATGTTCAGATTTTTCGGCGGGATTGGGTTTTTAAACCACTTATCAAACCATTTTTCCGCTTCGCCTGAGGTCTGCACCTGGGCAATCGTGTCATCTACCAGCGTTTTAAACTCAGGATCGTTTTTACGCAGCATACAGCCGTAGGCTTCCTGAGATTGCGGCTTACCGACGATCTCCCAGTTGTCTGGTTTTTTGGCTTTCGCGCGTTCACCCGCCAGCAGGGCATCATCCATCATAAAGGCGACGGCGCGACCGCTTTCCAGCGTACGGAAGGAGTCACCGTGGTCTTTCGCGCTGATAATGCGCATATTCATTTTTTGTTCTTCATTCAGCTTGTGCAGCAGAATTTCAGAGGTGGTACCGGAGGTAACCACGACCGCTTTCCCTTTCAGGTCCGGGAAGTCTTTAATATCGCCGTCTTTTTTCGCCAGCAGACGCGTACCGACGATGAAAATGGTGTCAGAGAACGCGGCCTGTTTCTGGCGTTCGACGTTGTTGGTGGTGGAGCCACATTCAAAGTCGAAGGTTCCGTTCTGCAACAGCGGGATACGGTTCTGGGAGGTAATTGGGATCAGCTTCACTTGCAGGTCAGGTTTGTTAAGCTTTTTCTTCACGGCTTCAACGATGGCGTTGGAGTAGTCCTGTGAATAACCGACCACTTTTTGCTGGTTGTCGTAGTAAGAGAACGGCACGGAGGACTCGCGGTGGCCGACGACGATAATGCCATTCTTCGCGATTTTATCCAGCGTACTGCCCGCCGCCGGCGCGGCGTCTTCCGCGTGTGCCAGACCGGCAGACATTCCCATGACCAGCATTGCTGTGGCTAGCTTACGTAATTGCATATCCAACTCCTTTATCGTCTGCGCCATCGACGCATTGATACCCATTGTGAGTGTTTGTGTTGTTATCGTCTGCAACTTGAGCGTGCAGTGTTATGCGTGTTTGTTAACATTTAGTTTGGCTGAATGTAAAGATTTTGCTGCTTTATTGTTTATTTTTGCGAAGTGCGCCGCACCGTTTAGAGGCAAAAATCTTTCATTGCACTGTTTGGGTGCTACCGATGATCGATATTGGTGCGACCAGGTTGCACATATAGCCAAAACAAGGTTTACCTTGTTTAACAAAGCAATAGGCGTGCCAGAATGGAGGGATATAGCCAGGCCGGGTAAGACGCATCGCGTCTTACCCGGTAATAAGGGAGATTATTTACGACGCTGACGCAGGCTCATCACCACGGCGCCAAAGCCCATCAGCGCGGTGAGCAACCATAACGGCCAGTTGCCGGTACGGGCATAAGGCGTTAAACCACGGGTTGGCGTAACGTGGGTGGTCAACACGTCGCGGGTAAACTGCGGGATCATCGCCTGAATTTCACCCTGCGGGCCAATGACTGCCGTAATGCCGTTGTTGGTGCTGCGCAACAGCGGGCGCGCCAGCTCCAGAGAACGCATTCTCGCCATCTGGAAGTGCTGCCACGGGCCGATAGATTTTCCGAACCAGGCGTCGTTAGAGATGGTCAGCAGATAGTCAGTGTCCGGGCGGAAATTGTCCCGAACCTGTTCACCCAGAATGATTTCGTAGCAAATCGCCGCCGTCAGTTTAAAGCCATGCGCATGCAGCTGTGGCTGTATGTACGGCCCACGGCTGAATGAGGACATCGGCAGGTCAAAGAACGGCGCTAACGGGCGCAGAATCGACTCCAGCGGCACGAACTCGCCAAATGGCACCAGGTGGTTTTTGTTGTAGCGATTGCTGGAATCGTAGCTGTACGGGCTGTCTTTACCCAGCGTGATAATCGTGTTGTAGGTGTCGTAGCGGTTCTGCTTGTTCAGACGCGCATCGACGATGCCGGTAATCAACGTGCTGTTTTTGGATTTCAGCAGATCGTCCATCATGCCCAGAAAACGCTGCTGATTAATCTCCAGATCGGGAATGGCGGACTCTGGCCAGATAATCAGTTGCGATTTACCCATTTCCGGCTGGGTGGCGTCGAGATAGATTTTCAGCGTATTGATAAGCTGACTCTCATCCCACTTCAGTGATTGGGGAATGTCGCCCTGAACCAGCGAGACCTGCGTTGTTTTTTCCGGCTCCAGCGTATACCACTGGATGTAACGCAGCGGGAAGGGCAGGGCAAATAACACCAGCGCGGCGACCAGAGGACGCCAGTTGCGGGTAACTGCCGCCAGCACCAGCAGGCCGCTGACCATCATCAGCAGGAAGTTGATGGCCTCAACGCCCATCACCGGCGCCAGCCCCTTCAGCGGGCCGTCAATCTGGCTATAGCCGAACTGTAGCCACGGGAAGCCAGTCAGTACCCAGCCACGCAGAAACTCGGTGATTTGCCAGACTACGGGGGCGGCGATCGCCACGCGCAGCCAGGTGGTTTTCGGCCACAGACGCGACAGAATACCGGCGAACAGGCCCGTGTAGAGGGAAAGGTATGCGGCAAGCAGCACCACAAGGAAGACGTTTATCGGGCCGGGCATACCGCCGAACTGCGCGATACTGACGTAGACCCAGTTGATGCCGGAGCCAAAGAGTCCCAGCCCCCAGAAGTAGCCGATAGCAGCCGACTGGAGCGGGCGGCGGTGTAAGGTTAACGCCTGCAGGCCCATAAGCGAGATAAGCGCGGCGGGCCAGACGTCATACGGAGAAAAAGCCAGCGTTCCGCAGGCGCCGAATAATAACGCCAGCAGCAGGCGAATGCGCTGGCGTTCAATCAGTGAGGCAAATGCCATTTAGTCTTTAGTCCACTTTTGGTTTTATTCGTCCAGTTTAGGCTGGGGCGAGTCATCCGGTATTCTGACATGAACCTGAATAATACGACGGCTGTCGGCCATAGCGACTTTGAACTGGTAACCATCAATGTCAATGGTCTCACCGCGCGCAGGCAGATGACCGAACGCCTGCATCACCAGACCGCCAATGGTATCGACCTCTTCATCGCTGAAGCTGGTGCCGAAGGCTTCGTTGAAGTCTTCAATCGGTGCGAGAGCGCGAATGGTCCAGGTGTGGCGACTGAGCTGACGGAAGTCGATATCATCTTCTTCATCATACTCGTCTTCAATTTCACCCACGATCAGTTCGAGAATGTCTTCAATGGTCACCAGACCCGACACCCCGCCAAACTCGTCGATAACGATCGCCATATGGTAACGCTGGGAACGGAACTCTTTGAGCATGCGGTCAACGCGCTTACTCTCCGGGACAACAACGGCCTGGCGTAACACTTTTTCCATGCTGAAGGCTTCGGCATCGCTGCGCATAAACGGCAGCAGATCCTTCGCCATCAGAATCCCTTCAATGTGATCTTTGTCTTCGCTGATGACCGGGAAACGCGAGTGTGCTGACTCAATGATGACATCAAGGCACTCATCCAGCGTCTGGTTGCGTTTCAGGGTAATCATCTGGGAGCGGGGGATCATGATGTCGCGAACGCGCTGGTCCGCAATGTCCATCACCCCTTCGAGCATATCGCGCGTATCTTCATCGATAAGGTCGTTCTGCCCGGAATCACGGATCAGCGCCAGCAGTTCGTCACGGTTTTTGGGTTCACCGTGGAAAAGTTGGCTCAGTAACAGGGAAAAAAATCCCTTTTTGCTGTTTAACGTGTCACTACTGTGTGAATTGTCGTCGCTCATGGCGTCGTATGGGTTCTCATGTTGGTTAATAGGTCGCTCGTCATGCATATACTTAACGGCTGACGGCATGTTTGTTCATCGTACTTAGTCTTTCTCGGAAATGTACGGGTCCTCATAGCCCAGAGCAAGCATAATCTCTGTTTCGAGGGCTTCCATCTCTTCCGCTTCATCATCTTCGATATGGTCGTAGCCCAGCAAATGCAGGCTGCCGTGCACGACCATATGCGCCCAGTGGGCCTCCAGCGGCTTATCTTGTTCTTTCGCTTCTTGCTCCACTACCTGGCGGCAGATGATCAGATCGCCCAGCAGCGGCATCTCCATACCTGGCGGCGCTTCAAACGGGAAAGAGAGCACGTTGGTTGGCTTATCTTTCCCGCGGTAGGTCAGGTTAAGATCGTGGCTTTCGGCTTCATCCACCAGGCGAATCGTCACTTCTGATTCTTCCTGAAACTGTGGGATCACCGCATTCAGCCACGTCTGAAACTGGCTCTCTTCCGGCAGGCCGGAATGGTCTTCACATGCCAGTTGTAAATCGAGGATCACCTGACTCATTTTTGTTCCTGCTCCTGCGCTTCACGCTTACGTTCTGCCGCCAGCGCTGCCTTGCGTTTTTGCTCCGCTTCTTCCCAGGCTTCATAGGCGTTAACGATACGGGCAACCACCGGATGGCGCACCACGTCTTCGCTGTGGAAGAAGTTAAAGCTGATCTCTTCGACTTCCGCCAGCACTTCTATCGCATGGCGCAGGCCAGACTTCGTGTTGCGCGGCAGGTCAATCTGCGTGACGTCGCCGGTAATAACCGCTTTCGAATTAAAGCCGATACGCGTCAGGAACATCTTCATCTGTTCGATGGTGGTGTTCTGGCTCTCATCGAGAATAATAAAGGCGTCGTTCAGCGTACGACCGCGCATATAGGCCAGCGGCGCGACTTCAATGACGTTGCGCTCAATCAGCTTTTCTACTTTCTCGAAGCCGAGCATCTCAAACAGCGCGTCATACAGCGGGCGAAGATACGGGTCTACCTTCTGGCTCAGGTCGCCTGGCAGAAAGCCCAGTTTTTCCCCGGCTTCCACTGCCGGACGGGTTAGCAGAATACGACGAATTTCCTGACGCTCAAGAGCGTCCACGGCGGCGGCAACGGCGAGGTAGGTTTTCCCCGTACCGGCAGGGCCAACGCCGAAAGTAATGTCGTGATCGAGAATGTTGGCGATGTACTGCGCCTGATTCGGCGTGCGCGGCTTAATCACGCCACGCTTGGTTTTAATATTTATCGCCTTGCCATAGTCAGGAACGCTCTCCGCGCTTTGTTCCAGCACGCGCGCTTCTTTAATCGCAAGGTGGATTTGTTCCGGCTCGATGTCCTGAATCTGACCGCGCATCGGGGCGGTATCGACGTACAGGCTGCGCAGGATATCTACCGCGGCGGTGACGCAAATCGGGCGACCGGTCAGCTTAAAGTGATTGTCACGACGGTTGATCTCGATGCCGAGACGGCGTTCCAGTTGTTTGATGTTGTCGTCAAACGGGCCGCAAAGGCTCAACAGACGGGCGTTGTCTGCGGGCTCAAGGGTAATTTCGCGAGTGTCTATGTTCAAACTGTTCCTCTTATGCCTGAGTTGCCGGAAAATGAAAATTCACCGGCAGATAAGGAAATTATTCACGCCACAGGATAAAGGCGCAAGCATTGCAATGAAGATGGGGGCGTAGGGGGGAATTACAAGGCCTGTCTGTTATTTGCCGGATGGCGGCACAGGTGCCTTATCGGGCCTACGAACCATATTGTGCCGTAGGCCCGATAAGTGCAGCGCCATCGGGCATTTTTTCGCTTTTCAGCAGGATTAAGGCTGGTAAAAACCGACGCCAATCTCGTTTTCTTTACGGGTACGGGCAATGACTGACTCCGGCGTTTCAGCCACGCGCAGCCCCATCTCATCTTCGGTGCGTACAACCTTGCCGCGCAGAGAGTTGGTGTAGACATCGGTGATTTCCACATCCACAAACTTACCGATCATCTCCGGGGTGCCTTCAAAGTTCACCACGCGGTTATTTTCGGTACGGCCTGACAGTTCCATAATGCTCTTACGCGAGGTGCCTTCCACCAGAATACGCTGGACGGTGCCGAGCATCCGACGGCTCCAGGCCATCGCCTGCTGGTTAATACGCTCCTGTAGAATATACAGACGCTGCTTTTTCTCTTCTTCCGGCACATCGTCAACCATATCGGCCGCCGGTGTTCCCGGACGCGCAGAGAAAATAAAGCTGTAGCTCATGTCGAAATTGACGTCGGCAATCAGCTTCATGGTCTGTTCGAAGTCCTGAGTCGTTTCGCCCGGGAAACCAACGATGAAGTCCGAGCTGATTTGAATATCCGGGCGCGCCGCGCGCAGTTTACGGATGATCGCTTTGTACTCCAGCGCCGTGTGGGTACGCCCCATCAGATTCAGTACGCGATCCGCGCCGCTCTGTACCGGCAGGTGCAGGAAGCTCACCAGTTCCGGCGTATCACGGTAAACTTCGATGATGTCGTCGGTGAACTCGATCGGGTGGCTGGTAGTGAAGCGGATGCGATCGATCCCGTCGATGGCGGCAACCAGACGCAGCAGGTCGGCAAAGGAGCCGGTGGTGCCGTCGTAGTTTTCACCGCGCCAGGCGTTAACGTTCTGACCGAGCAGGTTGACTTCACGCACGCCCTGAGCGGCAAGCTGGGCGATCTCAAACAGGATGTCGTCAGACGGACGGCTGACCTCTTCACCACGGGTATACGGCACCACACAGTACGTGCAGTATTTATTACACCCTTCCATGATGGAGACAAACGCGGTCGGGCCTTCCGCACGCGGTTCCGGCAGGCGGTCGAACTTCTCGATTTCCGGGAAGCTGATGTCCACCACCGGGCTGCGGTCGCCACGAACGGAGTTGATCATTTCCGGTAAGCGGTGCAGCGTTTGCGGGCCAAAAATAATATCGACATAGTGCGCACGCTGACGGATGTGGTCGCCTTCCTGGGAGGCCACGCAACCGCCGACGCCGATAATCAGATCCGGGTTCTTCTCTTTTAAGAGTTTCCAGCGGCCTAATTGATGGAAGACTTTTTCCTGAGCTTTCTCGCGGATTGAGCAGGTATTCAGCAGCAGCACATCCGCTTCTTCCGCGACCTCGGTCAGTTGATACCCGTGGGTAGCATCCAGCAGATCGGCCATCTTCGATGAATCGTACTCGTTCATCTGACAGCCCCAGGTTTTAATATGGAGTTTTTTGGTCATCGACTTGCTCTTGCGAAATAGTGGCTGAATTGCAGGGCGCATAGTGTAATGCTTTGGCGCGGTTGTGACCAGTATGACGCTTATCAGCCCTTAGAGGTAAAAAATCCTGTAAACTTGTCTTATCAACGTAACAGGATGAGTGACCATGACAAATCAACCAACGGAAATTGCCATTGTTGGCGGGGGGATGGTCGGTGGCGCGCTGGCGCTGGGACTGGCGCAGCATGGATTTACCGTCACGGTGATTGAACATGCTGAGCCTGCGCCGTTTGTGGCCGACAGCCAGCCTGATGTGCGTATTTCAGCGATCAGTGCGGCGTCGGTGTCGCTGCTTAAAGGCCTGGGCGTCTGGGATGCGGTGCAGGGGATGCGCAGCCATCCGTACCGTCGTCTGGAGACCTGGGAGTGGGAAAACGCCCATGTGGTGTTTGACGCCGCCGAGCTTAAGTTACCGCTGCTTGGCTATATGGTTGAGAATATCGTGCTGCAACAGGCGCTGTGGCAGGCGCTGGATGCGCACCCGAAAGTGACGCTGCGCGCGCCTGCTTCACTGATTGCGTTGCATCGCCACAATGATCGACATGAGCTGGAGCTGGCGGATGGCGAGCGTCTTACCGCAAAACTGGTGATCGGCGCTGACGGTGCGAACTCGCAGGTACGACAGCTGGCGGGGATTGGCATTCATGCCTGGCAGTATGCTCAGTCCTGTATGCTGATTACTGTACAGTGTGAGAGCGAGCCCGGTGACAGCACCTGGCAGCAATTTACGCCAGACGGTCCACGGGCCTTTTTACCGTTGTTCGACAACTGGGCATCGTTGGTGTGGTATGACTCACCGGCGCGTATTCGCCAGTTGCAGAACCTGAGTATGCCGCAGTTGCAGGCGGAAATTATGCAACATTTTCCGTCGCGTTTGGGGGCGGTCACACCGGTTGCGGCAGGCGCTTTTCCGCTGACGCGCCGCCATGCGTTGCAATACGTACAGCCTGGTCTGGCGCTGGTGGGGGATGCGGCGCATACCATTCATCCATTAGCCGGGCAGGGGGTAAACCTGGGGTATCGTGATGTGGATGCGCTGCTGGATGTGTTGATCAGCGCCCGCAGTCATGGCGAGGTCTGGGCCAGTCACCAGGTGCTGAAACGCTATCAGACGCGCCGCATGGCGGATAACTTCATTATGCAAAGCGGGATGGATCTGTTCTATGCCGGTTTCAGCAATAATCTTCAGCCGCTGCGCATTATGCGTAATATTGGATTGATGGCGGCAGAGCGCGCAGGCGTGTTGAAACGTCAGGCCCTGAAATATGCGTTAGGGTTGTAGGATGTTCTGTGCCTGATAGCGTTGCGCTTATCAGGCCTACACCGCCCGGAGTGCCGGGCAGAAAAGCAAAAAGCTCGCCGAAGCGAGCTTTTTTAATGTGGCTGGGGTACGAGGATTCGAACCTCGGAATGCCGGAATCAGAATCCGGTGCCTTACCGCTTGGCGATACCCCAATGATTGGGTTTTTGCGTTCGTCATCCGAACGTCTTTCAAATTTGGCTGGGGTACGAGGATTCGAACCTCGGAATGCCGGAATCAGAATCCGGTGCCTTACCGCTTGGCGATACCCCAAGAATTTGGTGGCTACGACGGGATTCGAACCTGTGACCCCATCATTATGAGTGATGTGCTCTAACCAACTGAGCTACGTAGCCAGATTGTTTTCTTCGATGGCTGGGGTACCTGGATTCGAACCAGGGAATGCCGGTATCAAAAACCGGTGCCTTACCGCTTGGCGATACCCCAATGACCGTCGCGGCAATCCGCAAACTCGAAGAAATATGGCTGGGGTACCTGGATTCGAACCAGGGAATGCCGGTATCAAAAACCGGTGCCTTACCGCTTGGCGATACCCCATCCGTGCAACGCGTACTGGTGAATGGTGCGGGAGGCGAGACTTGAACTCGCACACCTTGCGGCGCCAGAACCTAAATCTGGTGCGTCTACCAATTTCGCCACTCCCGCAAAAAAGATGGTGGCTACGACGGGATTCGAACCTGTGACCCCATCATTATGAGTGATGTGCTCTAACCAACTGAGCTACGTAGCCATCTTTTTTCGCGTTACCTTATCGGCGTTGCGGGGCGCATTATGCGTATTGAGCCTTGAAGCGTCAACCTCTTTTTCATTGAAAATGGCTGGAATGTGACTGTTTGGTTAGGTTGCGAACAGCGTGACGCAATATTCGGCAATTATTGGTTATTAATCGTTTTTTGCGGTGAAAAAACGGCGTAAAAAAAGAGCCCCGCAGGACTCTTTTTATCACGATAACTTATTTATAAGCGGACTGGTGTACGCCGACGGCGCGGCCTGATGGATCGTCCATCGTTTTGAACGCCTCATCCCATTCGATGGCCTTCGCAGAAGAACAGGCAACGGACGGGCCGCCTGGCACACATTCTGCCGCGCTGGGTACCGGGAACAGCTCTTCGAAGATTTCACGGTACAGGTACGCTTCTTTAGAAGATGGCGTGTTGTACGGGAAACGGAAGCGGGCGGTTTCCAGTTGCTGGTCGGAAATTTGCTCCGCCGCGACCTCTTTCAGCGTGTCGATCCAGCTGTAGCCGACGCCGTCAGAGAACTGCTCTTTTTGACGCCATGCCACGCTTGCGGGCAGGTAGGATTCAAAACATTCACGCAGGATATGTTTCTCCATTTTGCCGTTGCCGCACATTTTGTCTTCCGGGTTGATGCGCATCGCCACATCGAGGAATTTCTTATCCAGGAACGGGACGCGGGCTTCGACGCCCCAGGCAGACATCGCTTTGTTGGCGCGAGCACAGTCAAACATATGCAGCGCCTGTAGTTTACGTACGGTCTCTTCGTGCAGTTCTTTGGCGTTTGGCGCTTTATGGAAGTAGAGATAGCCGCCGAACACTTCATCGGAACCTTCGCCGGACAACACCATTTTGATTCCCATCGCTTTGATTTTACGCGACATTAAATACATCGGCGTCGAGGCGCGGATGGTGGTGACATCGTAAGTTTCGATGTGGTAAATCACGTCGCGAATCGCATCCAGACCTTCCTGCACGGTGAAGTGAATTTCGTGATGCACGGTGCCGAGATGGTTTGCCACTTCCTGCGCGGCTTTCAGATCCGGGGAGCCTTCCAGACCGACAGCAAAGGAGTGCAACTGAGGCCACCAGGCTTCCGAACGTTCCTGATCTTCCACGCGGCGTGCGGCGAATTTCTTGGTGATGGCGGAAATAATGGAGGAATCCAGGCCGCCCGAGAGCAATACGCCGTATGGCACGTCTGACATCAGGTGGCTTTTGACGGACTCTTCCAGCGCCTGGCGCAGCACGTTTTTGTCCGTTTCGTTGTCTTTTACCGCGTCGAACTCGAACCAGTCGCGCTGGTAGTACTGACGAATCTCACCGTCTTTGCTCCACAGGTAGCTGCCTGCCGGGAACTCTTTAATCGTGCGGCAGACCGGCACCAGCGCCTTCATTTCAGAGGCGACATAAAAGTTGCCGTGTTCGTCATGACCCATATAAAGCGGGATGATCCCGATGTGGTCGCGACCAATCAGCCAGGCATCCTGTTCGCTGTCGTACAGCGCAAAGGCGAACATACCCTGTAAGTCGTCGAGAAATTCCACCCCTTTTTCCTGGTACAGCGCGAGGATCACTTCACAGTCAGACCCGGTCTGGAACTGATAGCGGTCGCCATATTCCGCGCGTAATGCCTGGTGGTTATAAATTTCACCGTTAACGGCCAGCACATGTGTTTTCTTTTCGTTGTACAGCGGCTGCGCACCGGCGTTGACGTCGACAATAGACAGACGCTCGTGTGCCAGAATCGCGTTATCGCAGGCGTAAATACCGGACCAGTCAGGGCCGCGATGGCGCATCAAACGTGACAGCTCAAGGGCTTTTTTACGCAGCTCAACCGCGTCTGTTTTGATATCGAATACGCCAAAAATAGAACACATAACCTTCTCCATTAACCCGTTGCGTGGTGCTTTTTTGTGTTTGCTTGTTTATGAAAATGCCGCAAAGCCGCAGGGTTCGCAAGAGATTTGGCGTGATGAAAGCAAAAAATGCAATGGCAGTTGTTGAATGATGAAAAAAGATTACGTAACGAACATGTTTATTGATGAATCGATAATTTTATGGCGATTTTATTAAACGATGTTTTTTATCAGGCCTACGATTCGAACAGAACAATATTGTAGGCCTGATAAGCGTAGCGCCATCAGGCTGGGGGGCGTTTTCAGATAACGTCGATTTCGGCGACGGAAGGATAAATCCAGCTTGGCCTGAACGGCATGTCGTCGATATCGTTGAGCGTTGAGACGCCAGAGAGCACCAGAATGGTTTCCAGACCGGCCTGGAATCCCGCCAGAATATCGGTGCGCAGATTGTCGCCGACGATAACGGTCTCTTCCGAGTGCGCCTGCATTTTGTTTAACGCGGCGCGGATAATCCACGGGCTGGGTTTACCGACGTAAAAAGGCTTACGGCCAGAAATTTTTTCAATACCTGCACAGAGCGCGCCGCAGGCCGGATAGAAACCACGACCGTGGGTATCGGGGTTAGTGGCGATGAAACGGGCGCCGTTGGCGACGAAAAAGGCCGCTTTATGCATCATGTCCCAGTTATAGGAGCGGGTCTCGCCGACAATCACAAAATCGGGATTGACGTCGGTAATGGTAAAACCTGCTTTATACAATTCGTGAATTAGTGCGCCTTCACCGACCACATAGGCTTTCTTGCCTTCCTGACGACGCAGAAAATCGGCGGTGGCCATCGCGGAAGTATAAAAAACGCTGTCCGGTACGTTAACCCCTGCGGTAGCAAAGCGGTTCGCCAGATCCTGGCCGGTCTGCGAAGGGTAATTGGTCAGCAGCACCAGCGGCAGACCTTTTTCCATTACATCCGTCAGAAATTCTGCCGCACCGGGTACGGCAACATTGTCGTGCATCAGCACGCCGTCAATATCACAAATTACATTCTTGATGGTCATGAACTACCCAAAGGATTTAGTCATAATGCGCCACTATAAAAGCTCATTAATTTTCCAGCAAATGTTGCAACAAAATGCCGTTGAGCATGGCGCGTTTCACCAGCGCAAATGCGCCGATGGCGGAGCGGTGATCCAGCGTGGAACGGACAACCGGCAAATTTTTGCGAAACGCTTTCAGCGCCTGTGTGTTGATGCAGCTTTCGATCGCCGGCAGCAGCACTTTATCCGCTTCGGTAATTTCACCGGCAATCACGATTTTTTGCGGATTAAACAGGTTGATAGCGATAGCGATGGTTTTGCCCAGATGACGACCAACGTGTTCAATCACCTCTGCCGCTAAGCTGTCACCTTTATTAGCTGCCTTGCAGATGGTTTTAATCGTGCAGTCGTCCAGCGTAACGCGACTTTGGTAGCCCTGCTTGAGTAAGTGCTGTACGCGTTGTTCAATGGCCGCGTTGGCGGCGATGGTTTCCAGACAGCCAAAATTGCCGCAGTGACAGCGCTCGCCCAGCGGCTCGACCTGAATATGGCCGATCTCTCCGACGTTGCCGTTGCGACCAATAAAAATGCGGCCATTTGAGATAATCCCGGCGCCAGTCCCCCGGTGTACGCGCACCAGAATGGAATCTTCGCAATCCTGGCTTGCACCGAAATAGTGCTCGGCCAGCGCCAGACTGCGGATATCGTGACCGACAAAACAGGTTACGTGAAAACGTTTTTCCAGCGCTTCAACTAATCCCCAGTTTTCAACCTGAATATGCGGCATATAGCGGATCACGCCGCTTTCGGGATCGACAAGACCCGGCAGGATCACGGAAATCGCGATTAACTCGCGAAGTTTACGCTGATTACTGTCGACGAATGTGGTGATGGCATTGAGCAGGGCATGTTCCAGCGTCTCCTGAGTGCGTTCTGGCAGCGGGTAGTGCTCTTCAGCCAGCACTTTACTGCTCAGGTCAAACAGGGTAATGGTTGCGTCATGACGACCCAACCGCACGCCAATGGCATGGAAATTACGGGTTTCGGTAACGATGGAGATGGCGCGGCGGCCTCCGGTGGAGGCCTGCTGATCAACTTCTTTGATCAGCCCGCGTTCAATGAGTTGACGCGTAATTTTGGTTACGCTGGCGGGAGCAAGCTGGCTTTGCTCGGCAATCTGAATACGCGAGATTGGCCCGTGCTGGTCAATCAGGCGGTAAACGGCCGCGCTGTTAAGCTGTTTTACGAGATCAACATTACCTATTTGAGCTTGTCCGCCTGGTGTCATACTTTCTCTTACTCAGTAACGACCTCGTTACCATTAACGATGGTCTTGATGATTTTAAAGTCGTGGGTGAAGGCGGTCAGGTTCGCAACTTTACCCGGCGCGAGGCTGCCGAGCTGCTTATCGACGCCAATCGCGCGCGCAGGGTAGAGCGTTGCCATACGCAGCACTTCATCCAGCGCAATACCGCAATGTTCAACCAGATTACGCACGCCTTCGATCATGGTTAATGATGATCCGCTCAGCGTACCGTTCTCATCCACACACAGTCCATTACGGTAGTATATTGTTTTACCAGCAAAAATGAACTGTTCAATGTTTGCACCCGCCGGGGCGGTTGCATCGGTCACCAGGCAAAGTTTGTCACCTTTCAGACGTTTAGCGTTACGAATGTTGACGTAATCAACATGCAGACCATCCGCGATGATGCCGCAATAAATATCGGCATCGTCAAGAATGGCGCCCGCCAGACCCGGTTCACGGCCCGTAATATACGGCATCGCGTTGAACAGGTGGGTGGCAAAGGTGATCCCTGCGCGGAAACCGGCTTTCGCCTCTTTTAACGTCGCGTTGGAGTGACCGGCTGAAACCACAATGCCCGCCGCCGCCAGCTTAGCGATCACTTCTGCCGGCACCATTTCCGGCGCCAGCGTGACTTTGGTGATCACATCGGCATTATCGCACAGGAAGTCCACCAGCGCAGCGTCAGGTTGGCGGACAAAACTTGGATTATGGGTGCCTTTTTTGACCAGGTTCAGCCACGGACCTTCAAGATGAAGACCTAATGCCTGATTCGGGTATTTCGCCAGGTATTCACGCATGACGCGAATGCCCTGTTTCATCAGATCGTCGCTGGTGGTAATCAGCGTCGGCAGGTAGCTGGTGCAGCCTGATTTCTCATTGGCTTTCTGCATGATTTCCAGCGTTTCGACAGTCACCGCGTCAGCGGTATCGTTGAACTGGACGCCGCCGCAGCCGTTTAATTGCACATCAATAAAACCGGGGGAGAGAATGGCCCCATTCAACGCGCGTTGTTCTATCTCTGGCGGCAGTTCCGCCACTGGACAGATGCGATCAATCAGGCCATTGGCGACAACAATCGCATGGTCATCAAGAATTTCGTGACCGGTAAAAATCCGGCCCTGGGTTAAAGCATACATTCCGACCCCCGATTTCAAAAAATGCCGCCCTGCGTCTGCGTGCAGGGCGGAGATAACATTACAGACCTTTAATATTTTCGGCTTCTAACTCGTTGAAATATTTCAGCGTCTTAACTTTCAGTTCCATAGTGGAAGGTTCGTCGCACACCACGACCGCTTTCGGATGCAGTTGCAGACAGCTAATGGTCCACATGTGGTTGACGTTGCCTTCGACAGCCGCCTGTAGCGCCTGTGCTTTCTGATGGCCCAGCACCAGGATCATCACTTCTTCTGCGTCCAGCAGCGTACCCACGCCTACGGTCAGCGCATATTTCGGCACCTGATTGACGTCGCCGTCAAAGAAGCGAGAGTTTGCCACGCGGGTGTCATGGGTCAGCGTTTTGATACGCGTACGGGAAGCCAGGGAAGAAGCCGGTTCGTTAAACGCGATATGGCCGTCGTTACCTACGCCGCCCATAAACAGGTGAATTTTACCGTAAGAACGGATTTTTTCTTCATAATTACGGCATTCCGCATCGATATCCGGCGCGTTACCGTTGAGCAGGTTAATATTTTCTGCCGGAATATCAACGTGATCGAAGAAATTGCGGTGCATGAAGCTGTGGTAGCTTTCCGGGTGTTCTTTCGGAAGGCCAACATATTCGTCCATGTTGAATGTCACCACATGCTTAAAGCTGACCTGGCCCGCTTTGTGCATTTCGACTAATGCTTTATACGCCGTCAGCGGCGTGCCGCCGGTCGGCACGCCCAGGACAAACGGGCGATCGGCGGTAGGTTTGAAGGCGTTAATACGGTTAACGATATGGCGAGCAGCCCATTTGCCGACCTGTTCTGCGGACGTCAGGGGGATCAGTCTCATTCTTCACCTCAAAAGTAAAAGTAATAAATTGGCGGATTGAGCATCTGTACGTTAGTAAGCGTAACCTGGATTCGTATGGACAGGCGCTAATCCGTGTTGATTTTTTGAATGATAAAATAAGTTTTCGCAGTTAGCCAGTATAAGGGAGGGTGAATAACGATATTTGGTGATTCAAATCACAAAAAACACGCGTTTAATTTGCGATACGAATTAATTTTTCACACACTCTGAGCGTAGATGAATAATTCATACCGTTGTTGCCAAACATCACGCTTTAACGATTTGTCGCACAATAAAAAAATGGCTTCCAGAAGCCTAATCGGGGTCTCGTAGGGGGAATAAGATGAATATTTTAGGTTTTTTCCAGCGACTGGGTAGGGCGTTACAGCTCCCTATCGCAGTGCTGCCAGTGGCGGCACTGTTGCTGCGATTCGGTCAACCAGATTTACTGAATGTCGCCTTTATCGCGCAGGCGGGCGGGGCGATCTTCGATAACCTCGCACTGATCTTCGCCATCGGTGTGGCATCCAGCTGGTCTAAGGACAGCGCGGGTGCAGCAGCGCTGGCGGGTGCGGTCGGGTACTTCGTCCTGACCAAAGCGATGGTGACGATTAACCCGGAAATCAACATGGGCGTCCTGGCGGGTATCATTACCGGTCTGGTGGGCGGCGCCGTTTATAACCGTTGGTCCGGTATCAAACTTCCTGATTTCCTGAGCTTCTTTGGCGGCAAACGTTTTGTGCCGATCGCCACGGGCTTCTTCTGTCTGGTGCTGGCGGCGATTTTCGGTTACGTCTGGCCTCCGGTTCAGCACGCTATTCATGCGGGCGGTGAATGGATCGTCGGCGCGGGCGCGCTGGGTTCCGGTATCTTCGGTTTTATCAACCGTCTGTTGATCCCGACAGGTCTGCATCAGGTGCTGAACACCATCGCCTGGTTCCAGATTGGCGAGTTCACTAACACGGCAGGTACGGTATTCCACGGCGACATCAACCGCTTCTACGCTGGTGACGGCACGGCGGGGATGTTCATGTCCGGCTTCTTCCCGATCATGATGTTTGGTCTGCCGGGTGCGGCGCTGGCGATGTACTTCGCTGCGCCGAAAGCGCGTCGTCCAATGGTTGGCGGTATGCTGCTGTCCGTTGCGATCACCGCGTTCCTGACCGGTGTTACTGAGCCGCTGGAATTCCTGTTCATGTTCCTGGCGCCGTTGCTGTACCTCCTGCACGCAGTATTGACCGGTATCAGCCTGTTCATCGCGACGCTGCTGGGTATTCATGCGGGCTTCTCCTTCTCCGCAGGCGCAATTGACTACGTGTTGATGTATAGCCTGCCTGCGGCCAGCAAAAACGTCTGGATGCTGCTGGTGATGGGCGCGGTCTTCTTCGTCATCTACTTCCTGCTGTTCAGTGCGGTAATTCGCGTGTTCAACCTGAAAACGCCAGGTCGTGAAGATAAAGACGACGATATCGTGACTGACGAAGCGAACAGCAACACTGAAGAAGGTATGACCCAACTGGCGACCAACTACATTGCTGCGGTTGGCGGTACGGATAACCTGAAAGCGATCGATGCCTGCATCACCCGTCTGCGTCTGACCGTTGCCGACGCGGCTCGCGTGAGCGATGCGATGTGTAAACGTCTTGGTGCGTCCGGCGTGGTGAAACTGAACAAACAGACCATCCAGGTTATCGTCGGCGCGAAAGCGGAATCTATCGGCGACGAAATGAAGAAAGTGGTGGCGCGTGGCCCGGTTGCGGCAGCGTCTGCTGACAGCGCGCCAGTGACTGCGGCGCCGGCGGCAAAACCGCAGGCGGTTCCTAATGCAGTGACTATCGCGACGCTGGTGTCTCCGATCACGGGTGACGTGGTTGCGCTGGAACAGGTTCCTGACGAAGCGTTCGCCAGCAAAGCGGTTGGCGACGGCGTGGCGGTGAAACCAACGGATAAAACCGTTGTTTCCCCGGCGGCAGGCACCATTGTGAAAATCTTCAACACCAATCATGCGTTCTGCCTGGAAACTGAAAAAGGCGCGGAAATCGTTGTCCACATGGGGATCGATACCGTTGCGCTGAACGGTCAGGGCTTCAAACGCCTGGTGGAAGAGGGTGCCGAAGTGGTTGCCGGTCAGCCGATCCTGGAAATGGATCTGGAGTTCCTGAACGCCAATGCGCGCTCGATGATTAGCCCGGTGGTTTGCAGCAACATCGACGACTTCAGCGGTCTGGTGATTAAAGCTGAAGGTCAGGTGGTTGCGGGTCAAACGCCACTGTATGAGATTAAAGGCAAATAATCGCTCCTGAGTAGAGTTTGTGCCTGAGCGGCGGCGGGAAACCTCCGCCGCTTTTTTTTGCAGCCTGTAGGCCGGATAAGGTATAGCCGCTATCCGGCAAATGCGCCTGATGGCGCTGCGCTTATCAGGCCTACGGTTCGACACAGTTGTAGCAGCTTGTAGGCCGGATAAGGCGTAGCCGTCATCCGGCAAAGCGCCATCGCTTTTTTTTACAGCAATCAGCCCCCATATTTTCTTCAAAGCCACTTTTTAAGTAACTAAAGGTTGTCAGTCTGTCCGGCTTATAAGATCATATGCCGTTATACGTTGTTTACGCTTTGAGGAATCCACGATGAGTGAGGCTGAAGCCCGCCCGACTAACTTTATTCGTCAGATCATCGATGAAGATCTGGCCAGTGGTAAGCACACCACAATCCACACCCGTTTTCCGCCGGAGCCGAATGGCTATCTGCACATCGGCCACGCGAAATCCATCTGTCTGAACTTTGGCATCGCGCAAGATTATCAGGGCCTGTGCAACCTGCGTTTCGATGATACCAACCCGGTAAAAGAAGATATCGAGTACGTTGATTCGATCAAAAACGACGTCGAGTGGTTAGGTTTTCACTGGGCTGGCAACGTTTGCTACTCCTCAGATTACTTCGATCAGCTGCATGCGTATGCGGTTGAGCTGATCACCAAAGGTCTGGCGTACGTCGATGAGCTGACGCCGGATCAGATCCGCGAATATCGCGGTACGCTGAAAGAGCCGGGTAAAAACAGCCCGTTCCGCGATCGCAGCGTGGAAGAGAACCTGGCGCTGTTTGAAAAAATGCGTACCGGTGGTTTTGAAGAAGGTAAAGCGTGCCTGCGCGCCAAAATTGATATGGCGTCGCCGTTTATCGTGATGCGCGATCCGGTGCTGTACCGCATTAAATTTGCCGAACACCACCAGACCGGCAACAAGTGGTGCATCTACCCGATGTACGACTTTACCCACTGCATCAGCGATGCGCTGGAAGGCATTACGCACTCTCTGTGTACGCTGGAATTCCAGGACAACCGTCGTCTGTACGACTGGGTGCTGGACAACATCACCATCCCGGTTCACCCGCGTCAGTACGAATTCTCGCGCCTGAATCTGGAATACACCGTGATGTCCAAGCGTAAGCTGAACCAGCTGGTGACGGACAAACACGTTGAAGGCTGGGACGATCCGCGTATGCCGACCATTTCTGGCCTGCGTCGTCGTGGCTATACCGCGGCCTCCATCCGTGAATTCTGCAAACGCATCGGCGTTACCAAGCAGGACAACACCATTGAGATGGCATCGCTGGAGTCCTGCATTCGTGAAGATCTGAACGAAAACGCACCGCGCGCGATGGCGGTTATCGATCCGGTGAAACTGGTTATCGAAAACTACCCGCAGGGCGAAAGCGAAATGGTCACCATGCCGAACCATCCGAGCAAACCGGAAATGGGCAGCCGTGAAGTACCGTTTAGCGGTGAGATCTGGATCGATCGTGCTGACTTCCGCGAAGAAGCGAACAAGCAGTACAAGCGTCTGGTGATGGGGAAAGAAGTGCGTCTGCGTAACGCCTATGTGGTGAAAGCTGAGCGCGTGGAGAAGGATGCGGAAGGCAATATCACCACCATCTTCTGTACCTATGATGCGGACACCCTGAGCAAAGATCCAGCTGATGGCCGTAAAGTGAAGGGCGTCATTCACTGGGTAAGCGCGGCACACGCGCTGCCGGTTGAAATTCGTCTGTACGATCGTCTGTTCAGCGTGCCGAACCCGGGCGCCGCAGAGGACTTCCTGTCCGTGATCAACCCTGAATCGCTGGTAATTAAGCAGGGTTACGCGGAACCGTCGTTGCAGAACGCCGTAGCAGGTAAAGCGTATCAGTTTGAGCGTGAAGGCTACTTCTGCCTGGACAGCCGCTACACAACGGCGGATAAACGCGTGTTTAACCGTACCGTAGGTCTGCGCGATACGTGGGCTAAAGCGGGCGAGTAAAGCCACCGCATCACATCACCTTCCAACGCCGCATTTTGCGGCGTTTTTTTATCCTTTCCATTTTGTCATCCCGCTCTCTGTTTGCAGAGCGAATTAATGCCGCCAGGAAAATAATTTCGCAACAAAATAGTTTTGGCGTAGTGAATTTATGGAATGAATATCATTTCATGTGAAACCGATTTCATGTGCATGGAAAACAAGACAATTTTAACTTTTGTTCATCTTTTTTAGCGCCTGATGAAAATGTAACAGAAAGCAATGAAATATGTGCTGTTGCTCATACTCTTACATTCTCGTTACAGAAAGAGATTGATAATTCGCGTCGCGAAAAATAGTCTATTCACTGTAGTCTGCGAGGTTTTTCTCAACGCTACTTTTACATTTTTATTTTTCGCTGTCCGCTTTTGTTCGGCAGCATTTTATACGTCAAAGAGGATTAACACATGCGTACGTTTAGTGGCAAACGTAGTACGCTGGCGCTGGCTATCGCCGGTATCACAGCAATGTCAGGTTTGGTCGTCGTTCCACAGGCTCAGGCCGAAGGCTTTATTGACGATTCCACGTTAACAGGCGGCATCTATTACTGGCAGCGTGAGCGTGACCGTAAAGATGTCACCGACGATGACAAATATAAAACCAACCTTTCACACGCGACCTGGAACGCCAACCTGGATTTCCAGTCTGGTTATGCGGCTGATATGTTCGGTCTGGATATCGCGGCATTTACCGCGATAGAAATGGCGGAAAACGGCGACAGCGGACACCCCAACGAAATCGCCTTCTCGAAAAAGAATAAAGGTTACGATGAAGATTATTCTGGTGATAAGAGCGGGATCAGCCTTTATAAAGCCGCGGCAAAATTTAAGTACGGGCCAACCTGGGCGCGTGCGGGGTATATCCAGCCGACCGGTCAGACGCTGTTAGCGCCGCACTGGAGCTTTATGCCGGGTACTTATCAGGGCGCGGAAGCCGGAGCGAATTTTGACTACGGTGATGCGGGCGCGCTGAGTTTCTCCTATATGTGGGCCAACCAATATAAAGCGCCGTGGCACACCGATGTTGATAAATTCTATCAGGCCGATAAAAAGACCAAAGTGGATTACCTCCACTCTATCGGCGCTAAATACGATTTCAAAAATGACCTCGTGCTGGAAGCGGCATTTGGTCAGTCAGAAGGGTATGTCGACCAGTATTTTGCCAAAGCCAGCTACAAATTTGATTTGGGCGGCAACCCGTTCACCACCAGCTATCAGTTCTATGGTGCGCGCGACAAAGTTGATGATCGCAGCGTAAACGATATTTATGACGGCACCGCCTGGTTGCAGGCGCTGACTTTCGGTTACAAAGTGGCCGAAGTCGTCGATTTGCGCCTGGAAGGGACCTGGGTTAAGGCGGACGGTCAACAAGGTTACTTCCTGCAACGTATGACGCCAACTTACGCATCCTCAAACGGTCGTCTGGATATCTGGTGGGATAACCGCTCAGACTTTAACGCCAACGGCGAAAAAGCCGTCTTCTTCGGTGCGATGTACGATCTGAAAAACTGGAACCTGCCGGGCTGGGCAGTGGGGGCGTCATACGTTTACGCCTGGGACGCGAAGCCATCAACCTGGCAGATTACCCCGGATGCGTACTATGACAAAAACCGTACCATTGAAGAGTCTTCTTACAGCCTTGATGCGGTCTACACCCTACAGGAAGGCCGTGCCAAAGGCACCATGTTTAAACTGCACTTCACGGAATATGACAACCACTCCAACATCCCAAGCTGGGGCGGCGGTTACGGCAACATCTTCCAGGATGAACGTGACGTGAAGTTCATGGTTATCGCTCCGTTCACTATTTTCTGATGCCCGTTGCGGCAGGTGATTTGTCTGCCGCAACGTTGAGGACACTGATATGAAAAAACTGTTACTCATCGCCATGATGGCATCGGGACTGGTGGCCTGCGCGCAGCCAACCGCGCCGAAAGAAGACAGTCAGCTAAAAGAGGCGTACAGCGCCTGCATCAATACGGCGCAAGGTTCGCCAGAGAAAATCGAAGCCTGTCAGAGCGTACTGAACGTGCTGAAGAAAGATGACCAGCACAAGCAGTTTGCTACAGAAGAGAGCGTGCGCGTGCTGGATTATCAGCAGTGCATTCAGGCTACGCGTACGGGGAACGATCAGGCGGTGACCGCCGATTGCGACAAAATCTGGCAGGAAATTCGCAGTAAAAATAGCGCCAAATAAAAGCAGGGCGGGTTAATGGCGGGCGGAGAGAACTCTCCGCCCGTTTGCGTTTTTTAAGGCCGCTACCGGGTCGGAGGCATAAAAAAAGCCAACCGGTCGGTTGGCTTTTTAGCAGGTTTCACATTACTTCGCGTCGTGCGCGTGCTCGTCTTCCCGGCAATCGCCTTCAGCGCAGTGGCCGTAGAGATAGAGGCTGTGGTTCGTCAAACGAATGCCATGCTTAGCCGCAATCTCACGCTGGCGCGCTTCGATAGAATCATCACTGAATTCGATCACTTTGCCACAATCGAGGCAAATAAGGTGATCGTGATGATGCTGTTGGGTCAGCTCAAAAACGGATTTACCGCCTTCAAAATTGTGGCGGGTTACGATACCGGCGTCATCAAACTGGTTCAGCACGCGGTACACGGTCGCCAGCCCAATCTCTTCACCCATGTCGATCAGACGTTTATATAAATCTTCCGCACTGACGTGATGGTTATCCGGTTCCTGAAGAACTTCCAGAATTTTTAAACGAGGAAGCGTTACTTTCAGGCCAGCCTTCTTTAATGCGGTATTGTTGTCAGTCATGCGGAATCTGTCCTGTTGCTAAACGATTCACTTCAAACAAAGAAGTGACAGAAATTGCACTTGAGATCATGCGTTTCATTATAGAACTGCCACGCCTAAATGAAAACTGCAAGCCTCCGGCAAATATTGTTAATAAAAACGAGGTATCGCCAACAAACACACTGTGCAATACCAGAATAACACCCGGACATTGTACAGGGTCAGGCAAGAAAGTTACAAATTTGTAGCAATTATTTTAATTGGTTTTATCTATTGATGCGACGCAGATGCTTTTCTGCGCCGCACAAAATCAGGCGTTAATGATTTCGTCGAGGTGCAGTTCGCCGGAAATCTGTTTAACCCATTTTTCAACGCGATCTGCGGTCAGTTCAGGCTGACGGTCTTCGTCGATAGCCAGACCAACAAAGTGATCGTCGTCAGCCAGACCTTTGGACGCTTCAAAATGGTAGCCCGCCGTTGGCCAGTGACCGACGATGGTCGCGCCGCGCGGCTCAATGATGTCGCGGATGGTGCCTAACGCGTCGCAGAAATATTCTGCGTAATCTTCCTGGTCGCCGCAGCCGAACAGCGCCACCAGTTTACCGTTAAAATCAATCTCTTCGAGAGTCGGGAAGAAGTCATCCCAGTCACATTGCGCTTCACCGTAGTACCAGGTCGGGATGCCCAGCAGCAGGATGTCGTACCCTTCCAGGTCCTCTTTGCTGCTTTTCGCAATGTCATGCACATCGGCAACGTCTTTACCAAGCTGTTTTTGAATCATTTTTGCGATATTTTCGGTATTACCGGTGTCGCTGCCGAAAAAGATGCCAGTGATTGCCATGAGTAAAATAACCTCTTGAAACTTATTGAAATGGTGGTGGCGTATTGCCCGCAGATAAGGGCAATCATAGCAGAACAGTCAGGCATGCGGAAACAGCAATCACGCGGGACTGCACTCTGTGCTACATGATTTATGATATTGAGCAGTTTTTCAGACTACGCCCTGGCCGCGCAGCGCTGCCAGTTGAGTCATCAGCATCTCTTCGATGAGTTCGCTACGGCTCATATTGCGGGATTCGGCCAGCTCGTTCAGCGCATCGACAGCCTCAGCGTTGAGTTTCAGTTCGACACGCTTAAGGCCACGTACTTTGTCGCGTTTTAGCTGGTTACGCTTATTAATGCGCAGCTGTTCATCACGCGAAAGCGGATTGGTTTTGGGTCGTCCCGGGCGACGCTCGTGTGCGAACAGATCTAATGTCGTACGGTCCGTTTGTTCTTTGGCCATGATTTTGGTGACTTCGGGGAAACAATCAGCCAGGCGTCTGCCCGGATGGATAGCGCGCCATCATACATCAGCAAGGCAGACACGCCAACGCCCGCGGACGTAATCGCGCGCGGACGCTGAGTTTTTAATCAGTTGGCCTTATCTGCCAGATAGCGACGAATGGCGCGCAGCACCGCATCGGGTTTTTCCGCGTGAACCCAGTGGCCCGCTCCGGCGATGACGTGCGCCCGCGCCTGAGGGAACTGCGCCAGCAGATCGTGACGATATGCTTCGGTCACATAAGGCGAGTTGCCGCCGGGGATAAACAACGCCGGGCGATCCCAGGCTGGAATGGTCTCCCAGCCCACAATATGTGGATACTGTTCCCACAACACCGGTACGTTAAAGCGCCATTCGCCGTCGATAAACGATTTCAGCAGAAACTGGATGATGCCTTCTTCTTGCAGATGTTGACGCATAACGGTGGCGGCCTGTTGACGGGTTTCGGCGCCCGCGTCGGTGACGGCATTGATGGCGGCGAAGATTTCATCGTGGCGGCGAACGTGGTAATCGACCGGCGCGATGTCTATCGCGACCAACTGGTCAATACGCTCCGGCGCCAGCGCGGTGAGCGCCATTACCGCTTTACCGCCCATGGAGTGGCCGATAAAGGTGGCTTTCTCAATGCCTTCGGCATCAATGGTATCCAGTAAGTCTTGCGCCATTGCCGGGTAGTCCATCACCGGATCGCGAGGGGAGAGACCGTGGTTGCGCATATCAACCTGAATGATATCGTGATCGGTCACCAGGTCGCGCGCCAGCACGCCGAGGTTGTCCAGGCTGCCAAACAAACCGTGAACGAGGACGATGGGAGAATTATTGTGCAGGTTTTGTGCAGTTTGCGCTCGGATATTCAATTTCATGGCAAAGTTCTTTTTTTCGCTCTGTCGGGTTAGGGTATTATGTTGACTATTCTGCCACAGGGCTGCAACAACTACGGTTTACTCCGAGTTTTTCCGTCAGCCAGGTTTGACGCTATCCGCTGTTGGAATTTGCCTTTACACTACGTGCAGGTAATCCCAACGACTTGTATTCAGATAAGACACCGCACTGGATTAAGATGAAAACGATTGAAGTTGATGATGAACTCTATAGCTATATTGCCAGCCACACCAAGCATATTGGCGAGAGCGCATCCGACATTTTACGGCGCATGTTGAAGTTTTCCGCCGTATCACAGCCTGTCACTCCGGCGGCGAAAGAGGTTCGCGTCGCGCAACCTGCTATCGTGGAAGCGAAGCCCGTCAACCCCGTAAAAGATAAAGTCCGCGCCATGCGTGAACTGCTGCTTTCCGACGAGTACGCGGAGCAGAAGAAAGCGGTAAACCGCTTCATGCTGGTGCTGTCTACACTCTACTCACTGGATAATCGCGCGTTTGCCGAAGCAACGGAGTCGTTGCATGGCCGTACGCGCGTCTATTTTGCGGCTGATGAACAAACGCTGCTGAAAAATGGTAATCAAACCAAACCGAAACATGTGCCCGGCACGCCGTATTGGGTGATTACCAACACCAACACCGGCCGTAAATGCAGCATGGTTGAACACATCATGCAGTCAATGCAATTCCCGGCGGAATTGATTGAGAAGGTTTGCGGAACAATTTAATCCTTGCATTAAAAGGACCAGGCAATGGCAATCCACAACCGTGCAGGTCAACCTGCGCAACAGAGTGATTTGATTAACGTCGCCCAACTGACGGCACAGTACTATGTACTGAAACCCGAAGCAGGGAATGCAGAGCATGCCGTGAAGTTCGGTACGTCCGGGCATCGCGGTAGCGCAGGTCGTCATAGTTTTAACGAGCCGCACATCCTGGCGATCGCCCAGGCGATTGCGGAAGAGCGTGCAAAAAACGGTATCACTGGTCCTTGTTATGTGGGCAAAGATACCCACGCGCTGTCTGAACCGGCATTTATCTCTGTACTGGAAGTGCTGGCGGCGAACGGTGTTGATGTCATCGTGCAGGAAAACAATGGCTTCACGCCAACGCCTGCCGTTTCCAACGCTATCCTGGTTCACAATAAAAAAGGCGGCCCGCTGGCTGATGGCATCGTGATCACGCCATCTCACAACCCACCGGAAGACGGCGGTATTAAGTACAACCCGCCAAACGGCGGCCCGGCGGATACCAACGTCACCAAAGTGGTGGAAGACAGGGCCAACGCGCTGTTGGCTGACGGCCTGAAGGGCGTGAAGCGTATCTCTCTGGATGCGGCGATGGCCTCAGGCCACGTTAAAGAGCAGGATCTGGTGCAGCCGTTCGTTGAAGGGCTGGCGGATATCGTCGATATGGCGGCGATTCAGAAAGCGGGCCTGACGCTAGGCGTCGATCCGCTGGGCGGTTCCGGTATCGAATACTGGAAGCGTATTGCTAAGCACTACAACCTGAACCTGACTATCGTTAACGATCACGTTGATCAGACGTTCCGCTTTATGCATCTCGACAAAGACGGCGCAATCCGTATGGACTGTTCCTCCGAGTGCGCGATGGCGGGTCTGCTGGCGCTGCGTGATAAGTTCGATCTGGCGTTCGCCAACGACCCGGACTATGACCGCCACGGCATCGTGACTCCGGCTGGGCTGATGAACCCGAACCACTATCTGGCGGTAGCGATCAACTATCTGTTCCAGCACCGTCCGCAGTGGGGCAAAGAGGTGGCGGTCGGTAAAACGCTGGTTTCCTCTGCGATGATCGACCGCGTGGTGAACGATTTGGGGCGTAAACTGGTGGAAGTGCCGGTCGGCTTTAAATGGTTCGTTGACGGTCTGTTCGACGGCAGCTTCGGCTTCGGCGGCGAAGAGAGCGCCGGGGCGTCTTTCCTGCGTTTCGACGGCACGCCGTGGTCTACCGATAAAGACGGCATCATCATGTGCCTGCTGGCGGCGGAAATCACGGCCGTCACCGGGAAGAACCCGCAGGAGCACTACAACGAGCTGGCGGCCCGCTTTGGCGCGCCGAGCTATAACCGTTTGCAGGCAAGCGCAACGTCTGCGCAGAAAGCCGCGTTGTCTAAGCTCTCTCCAGAAATGGTGAGCGCCAGCACGCTGGCGGGCGATCCGATCACCGCGCGTCTGACGGCGGCGCCGGGTAACGGCGCGTCGATTGGCGGCCTGAAAGTGATGACCGACAACGGCTGGTTCGCCGCGCGGCCTTCTGGTACGGAAGACGCTTATAAGATTTATTGCGAAAGTTTCCTCGGCGAGGAACACCGCAAGCAGATCGAAAAAGAAGCGGTTGAGATTGTCAGCGAAGTGCTGAAAAACGCGTAAGTGCGGTTTGTGTGCCGGGCGGTACTGCGTTTGCCCGGCCTACAACAACGATCGTAGGCCCGGTAAGCGTTAGTGCTACCGGGCTTTTTTTTAACCGTGTTTGTTTTTCAGCTCAAAACGCGGCGATACCAGTCCATACAGCGTCCAGCCGAGGAAGGTCACAATGGAGCCGTACAGCATCGCTTCTTCACCGGAGGAATACAGCGCATAGAAGCTGTACAGCGCGCCGATGAATGCCACGAAGTTCGCCGTTTTGGCTTTTGACGACGGAACATTTGCCACTTTCTGAATGATCACCAGCGCGGCCATCGACAGAATGTACGGGATAATGTTTGTTACCACCGCCAGGTTAACCAGCACGTTGAACTGGCTGTTCAGCGATGGGCTGATGGTCATCAGCGATAATCCGCTCTGGATAATCACGATGGTCAGCATTCCCTGAACCGGCGCATCCACTTTCGTTACGCGAGAGAAGATTTTCGGGAAATAACCTTCATCCGCCGAGGATTTGAAGACCTGGGCGATAGTGAACTGCCAGCCCAGCAGCGAACCGCAGCAGGACATCACCATCAACGCCATGATCACTTTACCGACTTCCGGGGTAAACATCTGTGCGAATGCCAGACCGAACGGCGCGGTGGAGTTGGCCAGATCCATGTTCGGTACGATCCCGGCAATCACGTTGGTGGAGATGATGTAAATCACCGCCGCGCCCAGCGTACCGCCTAATACCGCAATCGGTACGTTACGCTCCGGGTTTTCCACCACTTCGGCGTTGGCGCAGGCAGATTCCAGACCGAGGAAGGCCCACAGCGTCATCGCAATAGAAGAACCGACGGCGGTGAAGAACGGTACGTGATGCGGGTTCCAGGAGTTGGCGTACAGCGTCGGGCTAAACCAGAACCAGCCGATGATGCACAAACCGACAACCGGAATAATCACGCCCCAGACGGTGATACTGCTGATTTGCCCGGTAATGCGCGCGCCGCCGAAGTTGGCGACGGTGCACAGCCACAGCACGCCGATGGTCGCCAGACCGATCTGCACCGGTGACAGCGTGGCGCCGAACAGCTCGGTGCCGTAGCCGACGGCGGAGATGGCGATAGCGACGTTGGCAATCAGCAGCGAAACGCCATAGGTGTAGTTCGCCATAAAGTTGCCGGACTTACCAAAGGCATACTCCGCGTAGCCGCCCATACCGCCGGATTTACGGCTGAACATCCCGCATTTGGCGAAAGCCCATGCCAGCGCCATTGAACCAACGGCAGTCACCAGCCACGAGATGATCGAGATGGTGCCGACCTCTGCAAGTTTGGTGGGCAGCATGATAATCCCGGAGCCCATCATATTGACCATGGTCAGGATGGTGAGCTGAACGACGCCCATTTTATTGGATTTGGCTTTACTCATAATTTTTCCCCTTTCAGCAGGGTGTTCTGTGCTTCGCGCGGTTTAATGACGTAGCACCACACCTGTTTACGGCCGTCGTGTTCTTCGATGTAAACGCCCTGTAGTTCAGGCGCAAAGCCCGGCAGCAGGTTGATCCCTTCTTCCAGCGCGCTGAAATAACGCAGCACCGCACCGCCCCAGATTTCCCCCGGAACAACGCACAAAACCCCTGGCGGATACGGAAGCGCGCCTTCTGCCGCGATCCGTCCTTCCGCGTCCGGCAGGCGAACCAGTTCGACTTCACCGCGCAGATAGGCGTAGTTGGCATCCTGCGGGTTCATGCTGACGCGTGGGAAATGGGATTTACGGAACATCTCTTTTTGCAGCTGTTTCACGTTATGGCGTGCGTACAGATCGTGCATCTCCTGGCACAGTTGACGCAGGGTGTAGCCGGCATAACGCGCTTCATGCTGCTTATAAATTGACGGCAGAACGTCAGCCAGCGGCGCATCGGCTTCCAGCAGTTTCTCAAAGCGCACCAGCAGGGCGACGAGTTGCTGCAATTTCGCCATGTCTTCCGCTGGCGTCAGCAGGAACAGGATCGAGTTGAGATCGCATTTTTCCGGTACCACGCCGTTTTCACGCAGGAAGTTGGCAAGGATGGTCGCCGGAACGCCGAAGGTGTCGTATTCGCCGTTGCGCGCATTGATGCCCGGCGTCGTGAGCAGCAGTTTGCACGGATCAACAAAGTACTGGTGTTCGGCGTAGCCTTCGAAGGCATGCCAGTGTTCGCCCGGCACAAAGTGGAAGAAGCGCAGGTCGTTTGCGATCTCCGCAGTGGGGTAAGACTGCCACGGTTTACCGTCGATCAGTTCCGGCACGAACGGACGGATGTGATGGCAGTTATCAAGGATCAGCTTGCGTGCATTGATGCCGTTCGCCACGCAGTCCATCCACATGTTACGGCCACCGACGCCTTCGTGCATTTTGGCGTTGATGTCCAGGGCGGCGAACAGCGGGTAGAACGGGCTGGTGGAGGCGTGCATCATGAACGCGTTATTCATACGTTTATGCGGCACATAGCGAGACTGACCTTTGATATGGCTGTCTTTCTTGTGGATCTGCGAGGTCTGGGAGAAACCGGCCTGCTGTTTGTGAACAGACTGCGTGACCAGGATACCCGGATCGTTCTCGTTCAGGTCCAGCAACAACGGCGAGCAATCGGCCATCATCGGAATAAACTGCTCGTAGCCGACCCATGCGGAGTCAAACAGGATGTAGTCGCACAGATGACCAATCTTATCCACCACCTGACGGGCGTTATAGATGGTGCCGTCGTAGGTGCCTAACTGGATCACCGCCAGGCGGAACGGACGGGCGTCTTGCGCGCGTTGCGGCGCCACTTCGCTGACCAGTTCACGCAGATAGCCTTCTTCAAAGCAGTGGGCGTCGATCCCGCCGATGAAGCCGTACGGGTTGCGCGCGGTTTCCAGATAAACCGGCGTCGCGCCCGCCTGCAACAGCGCGCCGTGGTGGTTCGATTTGTGGTTATTACGATCGAACAGCACCAGATCGCCTGGGGTCAGCAGCGCGTTAAGTACCACTTTGTTTGACGATGAGGTGCCGTTCAGCACAAAGTAGGTTTTATCGGCGTTGAACACTTTCGCGGCGTGTTGTTGCGCGATGCACGGCGCGCCTTCATGGATAAGCAGATCACCCATCGCCACGTCGGCGTTACACAAATCAGAGCGGAAAAGCGTTTCGCCAAAGTACTCAACAAACTGGTTCCCTGCGGGGTGACGGCGGAAGAATTCACCGCCCTGATGCCCCGGACAGTCAAATGCGCTGTTGCCCTGGTTTACGTAGTCCACCAGCGCCCGGAAGAACGGCGGGCGCAGTTGCGTTTCATAGTGGCTGGCAGCGGTCTCCAGTTGGCGGCCATAGAAGGCGTTACGGGCTTCATTATGTTCGAATACGCCCGAGATCCGCGGCAGATATTCCGCCGGAACGCGCTCTTCATTTTGTGTCGCGATAAACACGGGAATACCGTAGCCCGTCGCATCAATCTCATCGAGTTTACCTCGTTCAATATCATTGATGGATAACACGATAGCGGCAACATCAATGAAATTACTTTCATCAACATTAACGATACTGCGCTGTGTAGAAAAACAATCAGGGCAGGAACGACTGACGGCAATTTTTAATTCAGACATTTTCATCTCTTTATTTTCAGGTAATAGCAGGTCCTCAATTTCTCGAATGAGAAACTGATAGCTCCGGAAAAAAAGCAATACGACGCCACTGATAAATAAATCAGTAAATTGCTTTTTAGAAGATGCAATAAACCCTAACCTTTCCGGTCACAGGTAAAACAGGGTTATGCAGTGTGAGCACCACGAGATACAGGCGTTAGCCTGCGATACAAGGGGTCAGGAAGACCTGTATGCTGGAGTGCCCTTAGTCGAAAGACTAACGGGCATTAAAGAAATGAAAGTCGAAGCTGTTACGGTGAGCAAACATCATAATATGAGTTGTCCGCCTTATATGGGGCATTGTACGGCTATTATTTTCCATTTTGGTTACCTTTACTGGATAAGTGGAAGGTGAGGGTATTTTATCCAGGAAATGAGCCTGATCTGTGAAGAAGATCAATAAAAAACGATCATTTCTAAAATATTTAGTCGTTGTTTATGCATATCACACGATAAGATATCGTATTGTTGTTTATATGTTATGGGTTTGTGTTTTTATATTTTTTAAGGAATGAGCTTACACTGCAAAATACATTATTTGCAGTGTGGTTAATGATAAAAATGATATTTAGGAATTAATTAAAAAAAAATGAATAACCATTCATGGCATAAAACGATAACCGATTCCGGTTTCGGTAATGAAATGGCGGGGGCGGGCGGGATCTTTCTCCAGTTTCTGTCGCAGGTGACCCATATAAATACGCAAATAGTGACTGTGCTCGACGGCGTTCGGGCCCCAGACCTGGTTCAACAGCTGGCGCTGGGTGAGCACTTTGCCCGCATTATTCAGCAACACGGCCAGTAGGCGAAACTCAATCGGCGTCAGGTGAATTTCTTCTTCATCACGGTGGACAAGGTGTGCTGCTAAGTCCACTTTTATGCTGGAAAACTGCACGATGGGGTCAGGAGAAGGGCCGCTGGCGTGACGGCGCAGCGCCACGCGTAAGCGCGCCTGTAGTTCGCCAATGCCGAAGGGTTTACTCAGATAGTCATCGGCGCCCGCATCCAGCGCAGTGATTTTATCGCTCTCCTCGCTGCGAGCAGAAAGCACAATCACCGGAATTGCGCTCCATTGTCGCAGGTCGCGAATAAAATCGATGCCGTCGCCGTCAGGCAGGCCAAGATCAAGAATGATGAGATCGGGTTTCCGCGTGGCGGCTTCCAGCAACCCACGGCTTAGCGTCTCTGCTTCGTATACGCGCAGCCCGTCGCTTTCCAGCGCGCTGCGCAGAAAGCGACGAATAGCCTGTTCGTCTTCAACAATCAGAACGTTGGTCACATATCCTCATGAAAATCTTCAAGTTCAGGTGCAGTTTCCTGCGGGAGTGTAACACGGAAACAGGCTCCACCCTGCGGGCGATTGTGGGCGGAAATCGTTCCACCGTGCACTTCAACAATCGCCTGGCAAATAGCCAGCCCCAGCCCAACGCCCGGTACGGCAGACTCTTTATTTCCCCGGGCAAATTTGTCGAAGATGCTTTTCTCCTGCCCGTCAGGAATGCCGGGGCCATTATCCCAGACGTCAAGCTGAAGATGTTCGTCTTCAATATGGGCATCAATGCCGATCTCCGCCTGTGAACCGGCGTATTTGACGGCGTTTTCCAGAAGGTTGATCAGTACCCGTTCAAACAGCGGGCCGTCAACGTGTACCAGCGTCAGCGGCGCTGGCAGCGACAGGTTAATGGGGTGGGGTAGCCCCGGCTCCAGCATTTGCAGGGCGCTGCCGACAACCTCTTCCAGCGTCAGCCACTCTTTTTTAAGATTAAATCCACCGGACTGAATGCGCGCCATATCCAGCAGGTTATTCACCAGTCGGGTGGTGTTGAGAATGTGCTGGCGGATTTCGCTGGCCTGGCGCGCATGTGGCGATCCTTCACTTGCCAAATCCAGGGTTAAAATCTCCGCCTGACCAAACAGCACCGTCAGCGGCGTGCGCAAGTCGTGGGAGAGGGCGGCGAGCAGGGCATTGCGAATGCTTTCGCGCTCGCTGGCGAGTCGGGCCAGCTCTTCACTGGCGGTAAGCGTCAGACGCTCCAGCGCGCTGGCGACCAGCAAGGTGAATGTTTCCAGTAGCCGCTGTTGCTCCGGGATCATCAACTGGCGAAGATTCCCCGGCTCGACCACCACCAGGCCATGCGTTTTATCGGCGCTTTTTAACGGTAAAATTTGATACGGCACGCCGGGCAGGGTATCCGTGCCCGCCCCGGCCGGCTGGCCTTTGTCAAAGCTCCACCGGGCGATGGCGTCATCCCACGGCGTTATGCCCTGCTGGTGGGTCAGCGGCGTCAGCGTGCCGTTTTCATCCGGCAATAACACCTGGCTGCGGGCCTGAAACGTGGAGGCGATAAACTGTTCGCTGGTGGCGGCGATATCCTGCCTGCTTCGCCCCACCGCCAGCGCTTTGGACATCTCGTACAGATGGCGCGTGCGCTGTTCCCGATAGCGGGCAACCCGCGCCTGATAGCGCACGCCCGCCGTCAGGTTACCGATCACCAGCCCCACCGTCAGCATCACGGCGAAGGTCAACAGATACTGCACATCGGAAACGGCAAGCGTGCCGCGAGGAGCAATAAAAAAGAGATCGAAGCTGGCGACGTTAATAAAGGTTGCCACTACCGAGGGCCAGCGCCCATAAAACAGAGCGATAATCACCACGCCCAGCAGATACAGCATCACCAGGTTAGCGGCATCAAAGGCGACCATCCACTGTACGGCGATGACGGTGGTCACTGCGCAAAGGGCGATCGCGACCAGGCAGCCCTGTATCTGCACCCGCCACTTATCTTTGAAGGCACGGGTATCCGGTGTCTGATTCAACGGGCGAGTCGGGGGATCATCAAGGGCGACGACCACCTGATCGAGATCCGGCGCCTGTTTCGCCAGGCGATCGGCAAACGAATCTCTGCGCCACCAGCGTCGCGTTGCCGGACGACCCAGCACAATTTTGCCGAGGTTATGTTCCCGGGCGTAACGCACAACCGCTTTTTCTTCGGCGGGATCGGAAAGCGTGGCGGTCTCCGCGCCCAGCTCCTGTGCCAGACGCAGGGCGCTCAAGATGGCGCGCCGCTGTTTTTCCGGCAGGCGATGCAGCGCCGGGGTTTCGACATACACCGCGTGCCAGACGCTGCCGAGGCGGGCAGCCAGCCGCGCGGCGGCACGCACCAGTTTTTCACTGCCGGTGTTGTGCCCGATGCACAGCAGAATGGCGTCGCGGGTATGCCACACTTTCTCTTCGCCCGGGTGGCTCCGCCAGGCGCGCATTTGATCGTCCACCCGGTCGGCCGTGCGGCGCAGCGCCAGTTCACGCAGGGCGATCAAATTGCCTTTGCGAAAGAAGTGCTCAATGGCGCGTTCAGCCTGACCGGCAATGTACACCTTGCCCTCTTTCAGACGCGCTCGCAGATCGTCAGGCGGCAGGTCGACCAGAACCACTTCATCGGCGGCATCGAAGAAGGGATCTGGTACGGTTTCATGAACCTGAATGCCGGTCACGCCGCTGACCACATCGTTGAGGCTTTCCAGGTGCTGGACGTTGACGGTGGTAAAGACGTCAATACCCGCTTCCAGCAGTTCTTCAATATCCTGCCAGCGTTTAGGGTGGCGCGAGCCTGGCGCATTACTGTGCGCCAGTTCGTCCATGAGAATAATCGCCGGGCGACGGGCCAGCGCCGCGTCGAGATCGAACTCGCTGAGATGGCGTCCGTGACGCGTCTGCCGTTTTAGCGGCAGGATGCTGAGGCCGTCCAGCAGCGCGGCGGTCTCTTTACGCCCGTGGGTTTCCACGACACCCGTCAAAATATCCAGCCCTTGCGCCCGCAGTCGCTGCGCCTCAGCCAGCATCGCCCAGGTTTTCCCGACGCCTGCGCAGGCGCCGAAGAAGATTTTCAGTTTTCCCCGGTGTGGTGCGGCGGTCTGTTCCAGCAGGCGATCGGGGTCAGGGCGTAGCGGTTCTTCATTAACCATCAGAGCTTATCCAGCGCTAAATTGAGTTCCACGATATTGACCACTGGCTGGCCGATAAAACTCACCAGCGGCTTTTGCGTATATTCTGCGACCAACTGCGTCGCGGCTTCAACGCTGAGATTTCGCGCTTTGGCGACGCGCGGGATCTGCCACGCCGCCGCCGCTGGCGTCAGGTTATTGTCCAGCCCGCTGGCGGAGGCGGTGAGCAGTTCCACCGGAATCGTCGTGCTGGCGTCCGGGTTAGCGGCCCGCAGCGCCTTCACCCGCTGCTGCAACTGTTTATCCAGCTCCGGGTTGCTGACCGCCAGATTACTGCCGCCGGAAGCCATGGGATTATAGGGTATTTCCGCCGTTGCTGACGGGCGTCCCTGAAAATAGCCGTCGGCGGTAAAATTCTGCCCGATAAGCGCAGAGCCGCGCACGAGACTGCCATCAACAATCAGTGAGCCGTTAGCCTGATGCGGGAACCACCATTGCCCCAGCGCGGTGGTAAGCAGCGGGTAAATGCCGCCGGTTAGCAGCGTCAGAAACACCAGCGTTGATAATGCAGGACGTAATCCACTCATTATAAACCTCACACC
This sequence comes from Citrobacter sp. CK199, assembly GCF_030333285.1. NCBI lineage: Bacteria > Pseudomonadati > Pseudomonadota > Gammaproteobacteria > Enterobacterales > Enterobacteriaceae > Citrobacter > Citrobacter sp. CK199. The sequence continues at coordinate 477,019 of NZ_JAOWGF010000028.1, forward strand.
AGACCCAGCAGAGTCAGCAGTAAATCAATCACTTTAATGCCGATAAACGGCACAACCAGACCACCCAGGCCGTAGATCCACAGGTTACGGCGCAGCATAGCAGAGGCCGAAAGCGGCTTATAGCTCACCCCTTTCAATGCCAGCGGGATCAGAAAAACGATAATCAACGCATTGAAGATCACCGCGCTGAGGATTGCGGAATCCGGCGAATGCAGACGCATAATGTTCAGCGTATTCAACTGCGGGTACGTCGCGGCAAACGCCGCCGGAATGATGGCGAAATATTTCGCCACGTCATTGGCGATACTGAACGTGGTGAGCGAACCGCGCGTCATCAGCATCTGTTTACCGATATGCACCACTTCGATCAGCTTGGTCGGGTTGGAATCCAGATCCACCATGTTACCGGCTTCTTTCGCTGCCTGAGTACCGGAGTTCATCGCCACCGCCACATCAGCCTGCGCCAGCGCCGGTGCATCGTTGGTTCCGTCGCCGGTCATCGCCACCAGGCGACCTTCAGCCTGGTACTGGCGGATCAACGCCAGCTTGGCTTCTGGTGTGGCTTCCGCCAGGAAATCATCCACTCCGGCTTCGGCGGCAATCGCCGCGGCCGTCAGGCGGTTGTCGCCGGTGATCATCACCGTTTTGATGCCCATTTTGCGCAACTGGGCAAAACGTTCCTTAATCCCGCCTTTGACAATATCTTTCAGCGCGATAACGCCCAGCACGCGGGAACCTTCCACCACCACCAGCGGCGTGGCGCCAAGACGGGCGACGCTATCCACTTTTTGCTCCACGTCAGCAGGGAAGTGACCGCCGCTGGCTTCAACGTGGCGGCGAATGGCATCCACGGAACCTTTACGAATCATTCGGTTATCAATGTTGATGCCGCTCATCCGGCTTTGCGCGGTAAAGGGAACAAAGGTGGCATGGCGCGACTGCACATCGCGCTCGCGCAGATTAAAACGCTGTTTGGCGAGAATGACGATGCTGCGGCCTTCCGGCGTTTCGTCGGCCAGCGAAGAGAGTTGCGCTGCGTCGGCCAGCGTCTTTTCATCTACGCCCTGAGCGGGCAGAAAGTCCGAGGCCTGACGGTTGCCGAGGGTGATGGTGCCGGTTTTATCCAACAGCAGCACGTCCACGTCGCCTGCGGCTTCCACCGCCCGCCCGCTGGTGGCGATGACGTTTGCTCCCAGCATTCGACTCATCCCGGCGACGCCGATCGCCGAAAGTAATCCGCCGATAGTGGTGGGGATCAGGCAAACCAGCAGGGCGACCAGCACCGTCACACTGACGGCATGGCCGCCCCAGGCGGAAAAGGGCCAGAGCGTGGCGGTTGCCAGTAAAAAGACAATAGTCAGGGCAACCAGCAGAATGGTCAGCGCGATTTCGTTTGGCGTTTTACGGCGCTGCGCGCCTTCCACCATCGCGATCATCCGGTCAAGGAAGGTTTCGCCGGGATTCACGCTGCATTCGATGACCAGCCAGTCGGAGAGAATACGTGTTCCGCCGGTCACTGAGGCAAAGTCGCCGCCGGATTCACGAATCACCGGCGCGGACTCACCGGTAATGGCGCTTTCGTCCACCGATGCGCCGCCTTCAATGACCTCGCCGTCGCAGGGAATAATATCGCCCGCTTCAACCAGGACTATATCCCCTTTACGCAGCTCATCGGCAGGGAGGCGATCCGTCTGCGCGCCATACTTTGGTTCACGCAGTTTGCGGGCAAATGCCGTTTTCTTCACCCCTTTCAGACTGCTGGCCTGCGCTTTGCTGCGACCTTCCGCCAGCGCTTCGGCAACGTTAGCGAACAGGACGGTAACCCACAGCCAGAGGCTTATCGCGCCAGTAAACCGGGGATTACCTGGCATCTGCCCGGTTGCCATCGCCACCGTGATAAGGGTCGTCAGCAGACTGCCGATCCAGACAATAAACATGACCGGATTGCGCCACTGGGTATGTGGGCTTAATTTTTTCACGGCCTCGATCAGCGCCTGAGCGACCAGGGAGGGTTCGAACAGCGCCAGTTGTTTGCGACTCATCACCATGTACTCCGCTTCGCTCAATATAAAGAGAGGTGTTCAGCAACCGGCCCAAGCGCCAGCGCAGGAATAAAGGTCAGTGCGCCCACCAGCAACACCGTACCGATCAGCAGGCCGACAAACAGCGCGCCGTGCGTCGGCAGTGTGCCGGGGCTGGCCGGCTGGCGCTTTTTACCGACCAGCGATCCGGCAATTGCCATGACCGGGATAATCACCCCGAAGCGACCGACAAACATGCAGAAGGCCAGCAGGCAGTTCCAGAAGGGCGTGCTGGCGTTCAGACCGGCAAAGGCGCTGCCGTTGTTGTTGGCCGCCGAAGAGACGGCGTACAGCACTTCGCTAAAACCGTGTGGGCCGGGGTTGAGCATTCCGCTGCGGCCGGTTTCGGTCATCATCGCCAGCGCCGTACCGAGCAATACCAACGTCGGGGTAATCAGAATCGCCAGGGCGGTCATTTTCATTTCGCGCACGTCGATTTTTTTACCCAGATATTCTGGCGTGCGGCCAATCATCAGCCCGGCGATAAATACGGCTAACAATACGAACAACAGCATGCCGTACAAACCCGAACCGACGCCGCCAAAAACCACTTCGCCGATTTGCATCAGCCACATTGGCACCATGCCGCCCAGCGCGGTAAAGGAGTCATGCATAGCGATAACCGCCCCGCAGGAGGCCGCCGTGGTCACGACGGCGAACAGGCTGCTGACCAGCACGCCAAAGCGGCTCTCTTTGCCTTCCATATTGAGGCTGCTGTCGGCGCCAAACTTCAGCAGATGAGGATTGCCCTGGACTTCCGCCGACATCACCACGGCGACGCAGACTACGAAAATGATCGACATCGCCCACAGCAGCATCTGCCCCTGACGGCGATCGCCTGACGCATCGCCAAAGGCAAAGCAAAGCGCGGCGGGAATCAAAAAGATCGCCAGCATCTGTACCATGTTGGTTAATGCGCTCGGGTTTTCAAACGGATGCGATGAGTTGGCGTTGAAGAACCCGCCGCCGTTGGTGCCGAGCATCTTTATGGCTTCCTGTGAAGCTACCGGCCCCATCGGTAAAAGCTGTTTCACACCTTCAACACTGGTGAACGATTGATAGGGCAGCAGGTTTTGCAGTGCGCCCTGCTGGATGAAAAGCAGGGCGATTAACAGGGCGAGCGGCAATAAGATCCACAGCGTAATGCGCACCAAATCCATCCAGGCGTTGCCCAGCGTATTCATGCTCTGGCGCGTAAAGGCGCGGATCAGGGCGAAGATCACCGCGATACCGGTAGCCGCCGACAGGAAGTTCTGTACGGTCAGTCCCGCCATCTGGCTGAAGTAGCTTAAGGTGGTTTCCCCGCCGTAGGACTGCCAGTTGGTATTGGTGACAAAACTGATGGCCGTATTGAGCGCCAGATGCCAGGAAAGACCAGGCAACTGCTGCGGGTTCAGCGGCAGCAGGTTTTGCCCCAGCAGCATCAGAAACAGCACTGCCAGACCCAACAGATTCAGGGTAAGAATGGCCAGCAGATACTGTTTCCAGTCCATTTCCTGCGTCGGTATCCCCAACCCGCGCCATAGCAGACGCTCTGCGCTGGCGGTGCCTGGCAGGGGAATGTCGTTGATAAGTCGCGCCAGACCCACGCCTAAAGGGCGGGCGAGCACGAACAGGATCAGTAAAAAACTGGCTGTCAGTAAAAATCCCTGGGCCGCCATCAGAATGCCTCCGCATTAATCAGGGCATACACCAGGTAACCCAAAAGTAAGAAAATCAGCATGATGCCGATGATTACGCCTGCACTCACGGTGCACCTCCAGTGGTTTTTCTTCTGATATGCGGAGGGTAATTTTTTGCCTGCAAAGATTTCGCAAAAATCGGCGCGTAGGGTGTAAAAAAAGTATAAAAATGGAAAAGACCATCATTTAACTAATGATTAGTATTAATTTAACTTTTATGTAACTTAATTACAGGGCGAATGTAAATAAACCTTAAATAGACAAAAATAAGTGGTCGGATGAGTAGTAAAATTACACGCAAAGCGGTACTATTTTCAGCAGATAACCAATTTGACTTTACCGGTGATGATTACCGGCCAGATAAAGGGGAGAAAAGTATGGAACTCTATAAAGAATATCCAGCTCATGTTGTTTTGTTACGCCGCACTCTCGCCGTTGTGGCTGGGGTTCTGGCGCTGCCGGTCATGTTGTTCTGGAAAGACCGTGCTCGTTTTTACAGCTATCTGCATCGCGTCTGGTCGAAAACCAGCGATAAACCGGTGTGGATGGAGCAGGCAGAAAAAGTGACCTGCGATTTCTACTGATATACAGCATCGTCCGAGAAAACCGCCAACAGAAATGTGGCGGTTTTTTTATACGTTATGCCGGATGGCGGCGATGCCTTATCCGGCCTACAGGATAGTGCCGCACTGTAGGCCCGGTAAGCGCTGCGCCACCGGGCGTAAGAAATGTGGCGGTTTTTTTTATACGTTATGCCGGATGGCGGCGATGCCTTATCCGGCCTACAGATAGTGCCACACTGTAGGCCCGGTAAGCGTCGCGCCACCGGGCGTAATGAATGTGGCGGTCGGATGGCGGCGATGCCTTATCTGGCATACAGATAGTGCCACACTGTAGGCCCGGTAAGCGTAGCGCCACCGGGCGTAATGTCATTCAGGACTCAACCGCCAGCGGGCGGTTTCTGAATTTGAGTGACTGATACAGCCAAATCAACAGTACCAGCGCCACGCAGGCCAGCGCTCCCCAGGTTATCTGGTCGAACACATCGATATAGGCATTGATGGCGTAGTTGATCGCGCCGCTTGCATCAAACGCGCTCTGCGAGGTCTGATCGGCAATGACGCCAGCCAGATAGTTGGCGATCGCGCCGGAGAGCAACATATAGATGCCGGTCAGGACGCCCGTCACGCCAGGGATCTCAATACGTGTAATCTGCGACATTGCGACCGGGTCGATGAACAACTCGGCAAAACCCATTACCGCCAACCCTAAGATCATCAGTGGCATAGAAGAGTGACCGTAGGCGGCAGATAACCGGGCGCTTACGGTCAGAATGCAGAATCCGGCGCTCATCAAACCGAGGCCCAGGGCGAATTTCCCCCAGATCCGCACGGTACGGTTGCCGCCCATACTCTCCTTAATCAGCCAGGCCAGCACCACGCCGCACAGCATGACCGCGAAGGCATTCACTGACTGGAACATCGCCGTCGGTACTTCGTAACCCAGAATCGTACGGTTCACAAATCGGTCGATGTACAAACTGATGGAGCTGCCGCCCTGTTGGGCGAACGCCCAGAACAACATGCTGAAGAAGGTGAGAACCACAATCAGCCCCAGCTCTTTACGCTGTTTTTGCGTCTGTGCCTGACGGTAGATTTTTGTCAGCACCGCAAGACCAATGACGGTGGCGACAATCAGCGCATAGACCGACCATTCTTTCCAGAACAGCACCGTGATCAGCAGCGGCGCGGCGACCAACAGCACCAGCAGCCAACACCAGTTGGGCAGAACAAACGTTCTGGCGTGCAGCACGGCTTTATTTACCCCAGTGGTGTGGGCGAAATGGCGATTGCCGCACAGGAAGATAATTAACCCGGCGATCATGCCGATGGCGGCCAGCGCAAAACCCATCGCCCAGCTGTACTCTTCCTGAACATAACCACAGGCGATAGGGGCAACGATCGAGCCGATATTGCCGGCGGCATACAGCAGTGAGAATCCCCCGTCGCGGCGTGGATCTTCCGGTTTATACAGCTCACCCAACAGGCAACTGATGTTGGATTTGAACAGACCGTAACCGCAGACGATGATCGCCAGCGACAAGTAAAGGAAGGTCGGCGCGATTTCACTCGCCCCCAGCACCAGATGCCCAACGGCCATCAAAAATGCTCCCAGCATGACCGCCATGCGATTACCAAGCACTTTATCCGCCATATACCCGCCGAGAATCGGGGTGACATAGACCAGCGAACAGTAAGCGCTGAACAGCGCATACGCATGGTTATCGTCGTATTTTAGCTGGTTGGTGAGATAGAGAATCAGCAGGGCGCGCATGCCGTAAAAGCTGAAGTATTCCCAAATTTGCAGTGCGACGACGTAATAAATGGCGCGCGGTTGAGAAGATGGTTTATTCATTGTGATTCCGGGATGGATGTCACACCGCAAAAGAAATCCGCGGCGTGAGTGTGTTTCCTTAAAGTTATAACTTCGATACAGATCTGATTATTTTTGCAATATGCTGTCTGATTGCATAAATATACATGAATCAGATCGAGTAAGGGTAAGCATTTTGCGTCTTAAAACGGCGTGATTGTTTCTCAATGTGTCGAAGAAATGGCTATCGACGAAGTGACGGGAGAACGCTATTTTAACGTAGTGCACATATGAAGAAGGGAGCGATGATGAAAAACACCGAACTGGAACAACTGATCAATGAAAAGCTGAACAGCGCGGCCATCAGCGATTACGCGCCGAATGGCTTACAGGTTGAAGGCAAAGAGACGGTGCAAAAAATCGTGACCGGCGTGACGGCAAGCCAGGCCTTACTGGATGAAGCGGTACGCCAGCAGGCTGATGCGGTCATCGTTCATCATGGTTACTTCTGGAAAGGGGAATCTCCGGTCATTCGCGGTATGAAACGCAACCGTCTGAAAACGCTGCTGGCGAATGACATTAACCTCTATGGCTGGCATCTGCCGTTGGATGCGCACCCGGAACTGGGAAACAACGTGCAGCTGGCGGCGCTGCTCGGCATTACCGTGATGGGGGAAATCGAGCCGCTGGTGCCGTGGGGAGAGTTATCAATGCCGGTGCCGGGGCTGGAACTGGCCTCGTGGATTGAAGCGCGCCTGGGGCGTAAACCGTTATGGTGCGGCGATACCGGGCCGGAAAAAGTGCAGCGTGTGGCCTGGTGTACCGGTGGCGGGCAAAGTTTTATCGACAGCGCCGCGCGCTTTGGCGTGGATGCGTTTATTACCGGCGAGGTCTCTGAACAGACGATTCACTCCGCCCGCGAACAGGGGCTGCATTTCTATGCCGCCGGACACCACGCCACCGAGCGCGGCGGTATTCGCGCGTTAAGCGAATGGCTGACTGAAAATACGAGTCTGGATGTGACCTTTATTGATATTCCTAATCCGGCATAACGCATAAAACACGAGAGGGACGAAAGTGCAACGAGCGCGTTGTTATCTGTTAGGTGAAACGGCGGTGGTGCTGGAGCTTGAGCCGCCGGTCACGCTGGCATCCCAGAAACGCATCTGGCGACTGGCGCAGCGCCTGGTCGATATGCCGAATGTTGTTGAAGCAATTCCGGGTATGAACAATATCACGGTGATCCTGCGCGAGCCGCAGACGCTGGCGCTGGATGCGATTGAACGTTTGCAGCGCTGGTGGGAAGAGAGCGAGGCGCTGGAGCCTGATTCACGCTTTATCGAAATTCCCGTGACCTACGGCGGTGAGGGCGGCCCGGATCTGGCGGCGGTGGCGCAACACAGCGGATTAAGCGAAAAGCAGGTGGTTGAACTGCACGCTTCAGTAGAGTACGTCGTCTGGTTTTTAGGTTTTCAGCCGGGCTTTCCGTATCTCGGGGGCTTACCGGAACAATTGCACACGCCAAGACGGGCAGAACCGCGCCTGATTGTTCCGGCGGGTTCCGTGGGGATTGGCGGCCCGCAAACCGGGATTTACCCTCTGCCGACGCCGGGCGGCTGGCAACTAATCGGCCATACGCCGCTGAAGCTGTTCGACCCACAGCGGGATGAGCCCATCCTGTTACGTCCGGGCGACACCATACGCTTTGTCCCGCAGAAGGAGGGGGTATGCTGAACATTATTCGCGCGGGTATGTACACCTCAGTGCAGGATGGGGGACGACACGGCTATCGTCAGTCCGGTATTAGCCATTGCGGCGCGCTGGACAAACCGGCGCTGCATATCGCAAACCTGCTGGTGGGGAATGACGCCAGTGCTCCGGCGCTGGAGATTACGCTCGGCCAACTGGTGGTGGAATTTGAATCCGACGGCTGGTTTGCATTGACCGGCGCCGGGTGCGAGGCCCGTCTGGACGACCAACCGGTCTGGACCGGCTGGCGGCTGCCGGTGAAAGCGGGACAGCGTCTGGCGCTGAAGCGCCCGCTCCACGGAATGCGCAGCTATCTGGCCGTGGCAGGCGGCATTGACGTGCCTGAAGTGATGGGGTCGTGCAGTACCGACCTGAAGGTCGGCATTGGCGGGCTGGAAGGGCGCTTGTTAAAAGATGGCGATCGGCTGGCGACAGGAAGGTCAGAACGCCAGTTCAGCGGCCCGCAGGGCGTTAAACAGCTGCTGTGGGGGAACCGGATTCGCGCGTTGCCTGGCCCGGAATACCAGGAGTTTGACGCGGCCTCGCAGGAGGCGTTCTGGCGCTCGCCGTGGCAGCTTAGCCCGCAAAGTAACCGTATGGGCTATCGTTTGCAGGGGCAACCGCTGAAACGTACCACCGAACGTGAGTTACTGTCGCACGGGCTGCTGCCGGGCGTTATTCAGGTGCCGCATAATGGTCAGCCGATCGTGCTGATGAACGATGCCCAGACCACCGGCGGCTACCCGCGTATCGCCTGCATCATTGAGGCGGATATGTATCATCTGGCGCAGATCCCTCTCGGGCAACCGATCCATTTTGTTCAGTGTACGCTGGAGGAGGCGCTTAAGGCGCGTCACGACCAGCAGCGTTATCTGGAACAGTTAACATGGCGACTTAATGATGAACATTGATCTTAACGCAGACTTAGGAGAAGGGTGCGCCAGCGATGCGGCGTTACTGCAACTGGTGTCATCCGCCAACATCGCCTGCGGATTTCACGCGGGCGATGCACAAACCATGCTGGCGAGCGTGCGCGAAGCGCTGAAAAACGGCGTAGCGATTGGCGCGCATCCCAGTTTCCCTGACCGGGAAAATTTTGGCCGCACCGCCATGACGTTACCGCCGGAAACCGTCTACGGCCAGACGCTGTACCAGATCGGCGCGCTGGCGGCGATAGCCCGCGCGGAAGGCGGCGTTATGCGTCATGTCAAACCGCACGGTATGTTGTACAACCAGGCGGCGAAAGATCCACAGCTGGCGGATGCCATCGCCAGAGCGGTACATGCCTGCGATCCGTCGCTGATTCTGGTCGGGCTGGCGGGCAGCGAACTGATTCGCGCAGGCGAGCATTATGGCCTGACGACGCGTCAGGAGGTTTTTGCCGATCGGGGGTATCAGGCTGACGGCAGCCTGGTGCCGCGAACCCAGCCGGGCGCGCTGGTAGAAGACGAAGAGCACGCGTTGGCGCAAACGCTGGGCATGGTGGAATCCGGTAGAGTGAAAAGCATTACCGGTGAATGGGCGAACGTTGTGGCGCAAACGGTATGTATTCACGGCGACGGCGAGCACGCACTCGCTTTTGCCCGTCGTTTGCGCGCGGCGTTTGAAGAACGCAGTATCAGGATTATGGCATAACCAATAACCAGGCTGACACAGTGCCCGAAGAGGCGCTGTGCAAATAAAAACAACGCAACACGACTGACAGGAACGGATCATGGGAGACGCAATTTCTCTCTGGCCACTGATGGGTATCGCCGTCATTGTGGCTGGATTTCTTTTACGCTTTAACCCGGTATTAGTGGTCATTATTGCCGGGATCGTCACGGGACTGGCGGCGCAGATGCCGATCGCCACGATCCTCGAAAAACTGGGTGAAGGGTTCCTCAATACCCGTAACCTGCCCTTTATTCTGCTGATTCCGCTGGCGGTTATCGGTCTGCTGGAACGTCACGGGCTCAAAGAGCGCGCGCAGGCGTGGATCGCGAAAATCCGCAGCGCCACGGCAGGACGTCTGCTGATTGTCTATCTGTTTGTCCGCGAAGCGACGGCAGCGCTGGGGCTGACCAGTCTCGGCGGCCATCCGCAAATGGTGCGTCCGTTGCTGGCGCCGATGGCGGAAGGGGCGGCAGAGAAAATACACGGGGAGCTGCCAGGCACGGTTCGCTACCGGCTGCGGGCAATGTCAGCAGCCACCGATAACGTCGGACTGTTTTTTGGCGAAGACATTTTCGTGGCTTTTGGCGCCATCATCTTTATGCACAACTTCATGCTGGAGTCCGGCGGGATTCAGACCGAGCCGCTGCATATTGCGCTGTGGGGGATTCCGACGGCGATCTGCGCTTTTCTGATTCACGGCGCGCGCCTGTGGCGTCTGGACAATTATCTGCAACGTGAAGTGGCGAAAGTCAGCGCGGCGATGAGCAAAGGAGAGGCGAAATGAATTTTCAACAAAGTTATCTCTATTGGCTGGCCGGTGTGGTGCTGTTGATTGTCGCCGTCATGTCGTGGCAGGACAAAGCCAACCCGCGTCGCCTGACGACGGGGTTATTCTGGGGCGTTTATGGCGTACTGTTCCTGCTCGGCGACTGGACTTATCAGCTGGTGGGCGACAAACGCATGGTTAACATCGCCGTCGGTGGGGCGGTGGTGGTGATGGCGCTGATTGCCGGTTTTGGCGGCGTGAAGCTCGGAAGCTATCACCAGCGAACTCGCGAACAGCGTGAGGAAAGCGCCAGTCGTCTGGGCAACCGCCTGTTTTATCCGGCGCTGGCGATCCCGGTGGTCACGGTGATCGGCGTGCTTATGTTCAACCATGTTCCCGGATTGCAGGAGGCGCTGTTCGGGCCGGGCAATCACGCCACGCTGGTGACGCTGTTTTCCATGACTGCGGGGTCATTGATTGGTCTGGGGATGGCGATAAAGATGACGCATGAGAAGGTGCACCAGCCGATTCAGGAAGCGCGTCGTCTGCTAGATTCCATCGGTTGGGCGTTCATTTTGCCGCAGATCCTCGCCACGTTAGGGCTGTTATTTACCGCGGCAGGCGTCGGCAGCGGAATTTCGTATCTCACCCAGGAATATCTTGCCGTCGATAGCCGTTTTATCGCCGTGGCGGTCTACACCATCGGTATGGCGCTACTGACGATGGTGATGGGGAACGCCTTTGCCGCATTCCCGATTGTGACGGCGGGGATTGGGATTCCAATCCTGGTGCTGCAACATGGCGGGAATCCGGCGGTGATGGCGGCAATCGGCATGTTCTCCGGCTACTGCGGAACGCTGATGACGCCGATGGCGGCAAACTTTAATATCGTGCCTGCGGCGCTGCTGGAACTGCCGGATAAAAATGCGGTGATCAAAGCGCAGGTGCCGACCGGTATTGTGCTGCTGTTGGTTAACGTGTTTCTGATGTATTTCCTGATGTTTCTGTAAGGAGGAAGGATGAAGACGGTATTAATCACCGGGTTTGAACCCTTCGGCGGCGAGCAGGTTAACCCTTCCTGGGAAGTGGTCTCGCGTCTCGACAATGCTATTATCGCAGGGTGTCGCGTGGTGGCCCGCCAGCTCCCTTGCGTCTTTGGCGACTCTCTCACCGTGCTGAATGCGGCGATTGACGCGTTATCCCCGGTGCTGGTGCTGGCGATAGGGCAGGCCGGAGGGCGCACGGATATTACCGTGGAGCGCGTGGCGATTAATATTGACGATGCGCGTATCCCCGATAATCGCGGCAGGCAGCCAGTTGATGAGCCCATCGTGGCGGAAGGCCCGGCAGCCTGGTTTAGCACGCTGCCGATCAAAGCGATGGTCTCGGCGATGCGCGAAGCGGGGATTCCGGCATCGGTCTCTCAGACCGCAGGCACTTTTGTCTGCAACCACGTAATGTATGGACTGTTGCATAAATTGCGCGATATTCAGGACGTGAAGGGTGGATTTATCCATATTCCTTATCTGCCGGAACAGGCGGCGGCACATCTTGGTGCGCCCAGCATGGCGGCGGAAACGGTGCGTCAGGCGTTGGAAATCGCCATTGTCACAGCGCTTCATGTGGAAACTGACATTGCAGTAACAGGCGGAGCAACTCACTAACAAAGGACAGAACTATGCCTGAAGGCCCGGAGATCCGTCGTGCGGCGGATAACCTGGAGGCGGCGATCAAAGGCAAACCGTTGACGGACGTCTGGTTTGCCTTTTCGCAGTTAAAACCGTATGAATCGCCGCTGATTGGGCAGACGGTCACCCATATCGAAACGCGGGGGAAAGCGTTGCTGACCCACTTTTCGCAGGGGCTGACGCTCTACAGCCATAACCAGTTGTATGGCGTATGGCGAGTAGTGGAGACGGGGAACATCCCGGCAACCAGCCGGGTATTACGCGTTAACCTGCAAACGGCGGATAAAACCATTCTGCTTTACAGCGCGTCCGACATTGAAATGTTGACGCCGGAACAGCTCGCCACCCACCCGTTTCTGCAACGCGTCGGGCCGGACGTGCTGGACCCGCGGCTGACGCCCAGTGATGTAAAAGCGCGTCTGCTCTCTGCGCGTTTTCGTAATCGTCAGTTTTCCGGGCTGTTGCTGGATCAGGCGTTTCTCGCCGGGCTGGGCAACTATCTGCGTGTGGAAATTCTCTGGCAGGTAGGGCTGACGGGGCAGCATAAGGCGAAAGATCTCAGTGACCAACAGCTGGAGGCGTTATCTCATGCGCTGCTCGATATCCCGCGTCTTTCTTATACCACGCGCGGTCAGGCGGATGAGAACACGCATCACGGCGCGCTGTTTCGCTTTAAGGTGTTCCACCGGGACGGCGAAGCCTGCGAGCGCTGCGGCGGCATTATTGAGAAAACGACGCTCTCCTCGCGCCCGTTCTACTGGTGTCCACACTGCCAGACGTAATCTGTCAACGCGCCGGGTGGCGGCTTCGCCTTATCCGGCCTACAGACCAGACCATCCAGCGTGGAAACTAGGCGGGGGAATACGTTTTGCGATATTGCAACGGCGTTTTACCCATATTCTTGCGAAAACAGGTAATAAACCAGGCGTACTCGGAGAAACCGACCTGTTCGGCAATCTCACGCACTGAGCTGTTGGTGTGCAACAGCAATTCACATGCCTGACGGATACGGCGCATCATCAGATACTCCTGAATGGTGCCGCCCGTTTCCTCGTGAAAGCGGCGTGAGGCATGTCCGCGCGAGCAGCCCATCTCGCGGGCGATATCGTCCAGCGAGCAGCGCTGGTGAAAATGAGTTTCTATCCAACGGATAATGCTGACCGAAAAGGTATTGTATCCCGTCGCCTGCTCCTGATGCGGCAGCAGGCTGATAATCTGCATCACCAGAAATGCGCTGTCGCTGACGCTGAACGTTTTGCTTTTTACCAGCGTTTCAAAACGGCTCAGCAGCGTTTCAATCACCGGCTGTACGTCGCCGACATCAAATACCCGCGCCTTTTCTCCCCGACCGCAGAGCTGACGCAGCAACATTTGCTGACGCGGAAAATCCCGCAGGTACTGCTCAATAATTGAACCATTAAAATGCAGCGTTGTGCGGTGATAAACATTACGATCGTCCTGCTCGACAAACACCTTATGCAGCTTTCCCGGCGGAAAAATAAAAATGCGCCCCGGCTTAACGGTGTACTGCTGGTGCTCCATTAGCGCGATGCCAACTCCCTGAGAAACTGACAGGATCTCCACACACTGATGCCAGTGGTAGTAGTTGGCAGGCATATTCTTCATGCGGTTAAAGTAAATCGACTTATCGTTGAGGTTGATATTCTCAAGATAACTGCTGTCTTCCATTCGCTGCATTTCTGCCCGCCCCTCCCGCAATGTGAATAAACTTAAACTTTTATCACTCTAATCGAATTTTTGTCGCTAAAAGAGGATGAATGTTGTTATTCATCACCGACGTTGTCCGAAAATACGACAATTATCACATTTGTCTGTCCGTCTGAATCCTTATTATGCGTCCAACATTTATCAAATGAAACGAGGTTTCATTATGCGAATAAGGCAAGAATACGTCGGACTGGCGCAACAATGGCTGGCGTCAGCCGTCCCCCATTTGAGGCGAGGGAACACGCGTCTGGACGCCGGAGAAACGTCTGCACACTACCCGGCGGATGTCGCCGGAATGGAAGGTTTCTCCCGTCTGCTGTGGCTGCTGGCGCCGTTACTGAGCGGTGGCGAAGCCGATGATTTTCGCGAGACGTTTATCGACGGTATTCGTCACGGCTGCGATCCCGAACATCCTGATTACTGGGGTTCTCTGGCGGATAACGATCAGCGATGCGTCGAAATGGCGGCGTTTGGCCTGGCGCTGGCGTTACCGGGAACGGGGCTTTGGTCAGCGCTCTCCATCGACGAGCAAAACAATCTGGAGCGCTGGTTACGCCAGAGCGCCGACATTCAGATCCCCGATAACAACTGGCATTTCTTCCCGGTGCTGGTGCAGGTGGGGCTTAAGTGCGTTGGGCGGCATTACGACATGATGGTGATTGATAAGCATCTGAATGCCATTGAACCGTTCTGGCTTGGCAACGGCTGGTACGCCGATGGCGCCGGTAAGCCGCGCGACTACTACATCTCCAGCGGATTTCACTTTTACAGCCTGCTGTACAGCCACTTTATGCAGGATGCAGATCCCGAACGTTGCCTGCGCTATCGTCAGCGCGCGCGTCAGTTCGCGAAAGATTATATCCATTACTTTACCGGTGACGGCAATGCGATCCCCTTTGGCCGTAGCCTGACTTATCGCTTCGTACAGGTCGCATTCTGGAGCGCGGTGGCATATACCGGACTGGATGTGTTTAGCGTACCGGTTATCAAAGGGCTGATCCTGCGGCATGTCGACTGGTGGCTGAGCCAACCGTTTATCGGCCCGGATGGTTTGTTCACGCTGGGGTACACATACCCGAATCTGGTGATGACCGAAGATTACAACAGCCCCGGTTCGCCGTACTGGGCATGTAAGGCATTGCTGATTCTGGCGCTGCCGCAAGAGAGTGCGTTCTGGCAGGCGGAACCCGCGCCATTGCCCGCGCTGGAGACGGTTCACCCGATAGCGGAAGCCGGGCAGTTTATTGTTCATGCGGAGGATAACCATCACGTCTGGATGCTGATGTCCGGGCAGTACGATCGCAATAACTTCGTCAATTTCGACGCCAAATACTGCAAGTTCGCCTATTCCAGCCACTTTGGTTTCACCCTTGAACGCGGCGTGTATGGTCTGAACCATGCCGCCTGTGATTCAACGCTGATGTTCAGCGAGCAGGACGGCTACTGGCGCGGGCGGCGCGAGTGCGATGCGGTGGAGATGACGCCAGCGTGGCTTCGAAGCGTCTGGCGCCCCTGGCCGGATGTCAGCGTCACCACCTGGCTTATTCCGCATGAGCAGGGGCATCTCCGGCTACATCGCGTTGTAACCCCACGCACGCTCGACTGCGTGGAAGGCGGATTCGCACTGAATCGCCATCATCTGACGACGACCCGAATGGCAAAAAACGGGCTGACTCTCAGTACCACTTCCGGCGTGTGTCAGATCGAGGATTTGCTGGCTGAACGCCAGCCGCGGGTCGTCACCACCCCGCCGAACAGCAACATTCTGTATGCCTCTCCTGGAGAGATCCCCTGTCTCGGCACGACGCTCACGCCGGGCACTCACTGGCTGGCCTGTAGCGTTAACGCCACGATGTCTCCGTCGCTGCCGCCGCCGGTGGTCATGGCATTCGATCGTATCAATCAGGTGCTGACGCTGAACTCGAAAACGCTGGAAATAAAATAATTGACGCTGATGCGGAGAAAATAATGATGAACCCTGTTCAGTCGACACGTTCGGCTTACATCAAGCTGAGTCTGTTTGTATTTCTGTTTACCTTTACCTGGGCGGCCAGTTTTGGCCTGTATGCTATCTGGCTGGGGGATAAAGCCGGGCTGGATGGCGTGGAAATCGGCACGGTGTTTGCCGTTAACGGCGTTTTTGCGGTGATTATCAAACCCGTTTACGGCTACATCATGGACAAAATGGGCATGAAAAAACACCTGCTCTATTTTGTCTGTATTGTTTCGGCACTGATGGCGCCGTTTTACATCTGGTGCTATCTGCCGCTGCTGCAAACCCATTTTGTCAGCGGAATGATTGTCGGCGCGCTGTTTTTCAGCCTCGGCTGGTATGCGGGCGTGGCGGCGGAAGAGTCGTATGTTGACCGTTTCAGCCGTCTGTATGACATGGAGTTTGGCCGCATCCGCATGTGGGCGGCGCTGGGCTGGGCGACGGCGTCGTCGTTTTCCGGCTATCTCTACAATATCTCCCCCAAAATCAACTTTGTTATCAGCACCGTTTCCGCGCTGTGCATGTTTGCGGTGCTGCTGACGCTGAAGGTCGATCACTTTGGTCAGGAAGAAAACAACGTTCTGTCGAAAGAGAAGATTGTCATTGGCGATGTGTTCCAGCTGCTGCGCAATAAAAAGTTCTGGACCTTCTCCCTGTATATCGCGGGCGTGGCATGGATGATGTTTATTGCCGAGCAGCAATTCTCTCGCTATTTCGTCACCTTCTTCAGTACCAAAGAGGAAGGAAACGCCATGTTTGGCTATATGAGCACCGCGCAGTCCGCCGCCGAGTTCTTCGGCATGATGCTGGTGCCCGCCATCATTAACCGCATCGGCGCCAAACAGGGGATGCTCCTGACAGGGCTGGTGATCAGCCTGCGTTTGATTATCTCCGGGTTAACCAACGATCCGTTGATTATCTGCCTGGTGAAACCGCTGTATGGGATTGAAATTGCGCTGATTCTGGTCTCGGTTTTCAAATATATCGCCGAACACTTCGACAAGCGCGTCAACGCCACGATGTATCTGCTGGGTTATCAGGCCATGATTTACGTCGGCTCTATCGTGGTGGCGCCGCCTGCAGGGTATGCCTACCAGAAGATCGGTTTTGAACACACCTATCTGATTATGGGCATCATCGCGCTGATATTTACCGGGATCTCCGCCATCACGCTATCTCCCTGCTATCAGCATAAAAAAAACACCGCCATCCCTGCCCACGGGCAAGAAGCCATTCATTAAAGTAAAGAAAACGAGAGAATTATGTCTGCAACTATCCGTAAAGAAACGATTGTCCCTGTTGCGCTACAGCGCGGCGAGCGCGCTGCTATCGCGCAGAAAATTCGTCATGCGTTGCCGGTGATTTTGAAGGCTGTTGATCGTAACAGCGCTTATTTCGGCCAGCGTTTTCCCGACGCGGCATGTAAAAACGGTATCTATCCGATTATCGATAATCAGGAGTGGACGACCAGTTTCTGGACCGGGCAACTGTGGCTGGCATGGGAGTGGACAGGGAATGCCGCATATCGCGCGTTAGCCGGGCAGCATGTCCGCTCCTTTGGCGAACGTATCGCAAAGCGCGACCACACTAACCACCATGACCTCGGGTTTCTGTACAGCCTTTCCTGCGTGGCTGCCAGCAAATTGACCGATAACCGGGAGGCAATATATATCGCCCAGCAGGCGGCAGAAGTGTTGATGGAGCGCTATCACGACAAGTGCGGCATTATTCAGGCGTGGGGCGAGCTGGATAACCCGGAACAGCAGGGGAGGATGATCATTGACTGCAATATGAATCTGCCGTTGTTGTATCAGGCCAGCGCGACAACGGGCGACCCGCGCTATGCACAGGCGGCGAAAAGCCATATTGAGCAGGCGCGACGCTATATTGTGCGCGAGGACGGCTCGACGTTTCACACGTACTATATGGATGTTCACACCGGTGAGCCACGCTTTGGCAATACTCATCAGGGGTTCTCCGACGATTCCTGCTGGTCGCGTGGGCAGGCATGGGGCGTGTATGGTTTTCTGCTGAACTACCTCTATACCGGGGATGAGAAACTGCTGGAATTGAGCCAGACGCTGGCAAACTATTTTATTAACCGTTTGCCGAAAGACCTGGTCTGTTACTGGGATCTGGCGCTGACCGATCCCAACAGCGAAAGAGACAGTTCTGCCAGCGCGATTCTCGCCTGCGCCTTGCTGGAGCTGGTAAAACAGCTTCCGGCGACTCATCCCGATCGCGAAAGTTATGAGGCGCTGGCATTGCGAATGATTGAGCGGATGCTCGACGGCTATCTCAATCTGGAGCACAAAGAAGGCGAAGGATTATTAAAACATTCTGTTTATTATTTTAAAGGTAACGTCGGCGTGAATGAATGCTGTGCCTGGGGTGATTATTTCCTGATGGAGGCCATTACCCGCGCAACGTCATGCTGGAATAGTTACTGGTAATATCCCACTCCTCCTGTTGAATAATAATGCTATTCAGTTAGCAGGGGGAGATTTTATCTCTGTTTCTGCAAGGAAAATATAATGCAAAGTAAGAATATGAATACAGCCCTATTAGCGGCTGCACTGGTCATGCCTTCCGCCAGCGTTTTTGCGGACAATAACAGCCATTCAACGACGGCGCCACAGGCAAAAGAAAAACCGTTTACGACGGTTTATTTTGCGCCACGCACACAATATCGTACAGCCAGCGAACGTTTTTTACAACGACTGATGCTGACAGGCGTGGTGCAGGACCAGAACAGTATTTTCGCCCGAATGTACTGGAGTTTTGAGACGGACTCCGATCTCGGTAAAAATATGGAGCAGTGGAAAAGCAGCTACGAAGAAGCGGAGTTTAACAAGCCGTTCCCGCTGGGCGAGAGCGACTTCTGGCTTGAACCTGGGGTTGTCTTTCATTGGGAGTCCGCCGGTTCGCGTATCGATCCTTACCTCGGCATTGGTTATCACTTCGACCCAACGCTGGGTGCCGTTTTACGCTACCGCTATAATCATCAAAATCACGACAGCCAGACGCTACAGGGCGACTGGGATGACTCTTCGGAACATCGCGTTGATATTTATCTGACCAAATATTTTACGCCAGATTTTTGGGTGCAATATAATCCGACATATTACAGTAAAACGCATGGCGATAAATTTGAATATGCGAATGGTAAAAACCATACGCTGCAACATAATTTTGTTTTTAACTTCCATGCAACGCCGCGTTTTTATCCCTTCTTTGAATTAGGTTATCTGGATGAATATAAAGATGGCGATGACACCAAAAATGAATACCAGATCAGGGTTGGGTTTAAGTATAATTTAAATTAAACATTTTATACCTGCGGCTGTTTCGGCGCATAGGTTGAAATAAAACGGGCAACCGCAGGCCCGGTCAACAAAATGCTGAACAGCCGCAGGGTTTGCATCGCCATAATCAGCGCCATGTCGGCGTTGCTACCGGCGGCGATCACCGCCACGGTATCCAGCCCGCCGGGGCTGGTGGCAAGCCAGGCGGTGATAAAATCAATCTGCATGTAGTGGGCGAGTCCCCAGGCCATCGCCGCGCAAATCGCCATCAGGGCAAAGATGGAGGCCAGAATCTGCGGCAGCGGACGCAGCGCCATAAAAAAGACCTGCCTGTCGAACCCTAATCCGATGCGCCAGCCAATGGCCATATACGCAATCGCCAGCAGCCATTCCGGCAGTTCAATCACGATCATGCCGCCTGCATGAAGCCATGCGCCGACGATCATCGGCGCCAGCATCGTACCGGAAGGAATGCGCAATATGCGCCCGGCGAAGCCTGCAACCGCAGCCAGCAGCAGCGTGCTCCACAGATTGCCGGTCAGCGGCGGGAACCACTCAATCTGCTGGCTGACCGCTTCTGCGCTGTCGCCGAGGATCAGCCGCGTGACCAGCACGGCGGCGCCTGCGACAAACAGTACCCGCAGGTACTGCATAAACGCCACCAGGCGGATATCCGCGCCGTAGTCCTGCGCCATCGCCACCATTGCCGCCGCGCCGCCGGGGGAGGAACCCCATGCGCCGGTATTGCCCGGCAGTGAGCTGTAGCGCACCAGCAGCCAGCCGACCACCGCGCTGGAGAGCAGCGTCACCATCAGAATGGCTAACACCACCGGCCAGTTCACCGCCAGCGTGGTGAGAATCGAACCAGTAAGGTTTTGCGCAATCATGCAGCCGAGAATGGCCTGCGCTGCGAGAAAAGTGGAGCGGGGGAGTTGCAGCGTAATGCCTTTCAGACTGAATGCGATACCGGCAATCATCGGGCCGAGCAGCAGCGCCGCCGGGAGGTGGATGCAGAGAAAAGCCAGCGAAAGAAGGAGTGATAGCAGGAACAACAAACCCCACTGCAAAACCGGCATCCTGTGCTCCCTGGCGATATCCAATCAAGTGTATCGATACAGCATAGAGAAAAAGTACGCTGAAAAAAATATCAGGCGTCAATAAAAGCGGGCTAAACCAGAACTGAATAACAGGTGTCTGGTACTGTTTTATACTGACAGGAGGATACTTTAATTTTACCTCGACAGTATTGATATGCCTGACACCTGTGGGTTATTCACAAATCATCTGAAAAAATCATCAACGGTATCATTCCAGTTGTGACCTGAAACAGACCATTCCTGATTGATTGGGGGTGGGAAGCCACTTCGGCAGTATCCATTTTTAGATTCAAAATCAAATACACCATGCGGATAATTATTAATTAAAAGCACGCATTTCCTGCTGTCTTCTGACCAACCGATCTTCACATCAGACGGGATATGCCCGTCTGAAACGTCTTCTGTATTGTAGATATGTAGAGCATCTCTGATAGGATTACCATCAACAGACTCATCAAGGGCATAGAAATATCCCGTTTTTCCATCGTCTTCAAACACTGCTGCAAATGAACCTTCGGGGGCCAGACTCTCTATCACCTGCGCTTCACCCACAATGAGCTGAGCCTGAACCGTAACCAGTATTGTCATTTGAATTTCCTTAGGTTTGTATCTGAGTTTTTTCTGTGATTGAACGGGGGAAGTCCCTGGGATTTACGCCATCTTTTAATTTCTTCAATGATGCCTTGTGGGCTGTCCTCCCTGTCATCCGGGGGATAAAAAATCAAACCATTCCCTTCAGGATGATCCACGATTTTATCGAAGTGTTTGACTAGCCTATTAGAGTGAGATTCAAATTCTCTTCCTTTCAGATTGCCAGGGTTTTCAAAAAATTCATTCAGGAATTTTATGAATTCGGATTCAGTGTAGTCTTCGAGTTTTTGTTTAAAATGAATCATATGTTCACCTTTCTAATGTGTTGTTAAATACAGGTCCTCGTATTTACTCAGAGTCTTTGAATGATGGGCGTCCCTGAGATTTGCGCCATCTTTTAATTTCTTCAATGATGCCTTGTGGGCTGTCTTCCCTGTCATCCGGGGGATAGAAAATCAAACCATTACTTTCTGGATGGTCCACGATTTTATCGAAATGATCGACTAACGAATCAATGTGAGATTCAAGTTCTCTTCCTTTCAGATTGTGAACGTTACTGAAAAATTCATTCAGGAATTCTATGAATTCGGCTTCGGTATAATCTTCAATCCGTTTTTTTAGTTCCATATGAACCTCGCTATTTATTTGAGTGAATGCTGATATGATTTTTTACTGTGTTAACGCGCATCTTATCCATATCATAGACTTCACCACCATCACGGATAAAATCAATGTGATGAATTTCAAACCTTTTCCTGCCTCCCACCCGTTCAGAAGGAATATTAAATGGCGCGTTACCGTTAAGAATATGGAATTGGTTCGATTTTTTAAACTGTGACATTAGCTCAGGACACTCTGATACCGCAAGCCAGAACTCTTTTCTGAAATGGTCAAAGTTGCGAAACGTTCTTCCTCGCAGCTTATCTGCGACCTGTGCAGGTATCGGCGCTCCCAGCCCTGAACTGGCGGCCTCAAGCCAACGACCATTTCCGGATAGAATTTCACCGTGGCCGGTTGCTGTACCGGGTTCGTCCCGGGCTGTTTTCAGGTATACATATATCGGCTGAATGCCTGAATCGGCCGGAAAGACCAGAATATAATCGTTAAAATCGGCGACATCCGGCACCGGGAACGGGGGCGTGGTGTACTCATTTTTGCCATCCGGGATAGGTGTCACCAGAATGGTTGGCTGATCAAGCGGTGGAACATTGCTTCCGGTGTGATTAGGTAAATCACCAGTTGCGGGGTTTTCCGGTGTCCAGGTGATTAACGGCCCGTCTATGTCGTGAGCAGGCGTAAATTCATAGCGATGATGTTCATCATTCCACACCATGTTCGCGACGCGGACGTTTTCATAAGGGGTACCTTCCCCTGTATGTACGCCATAGACCTGCGGTGCGCCGTGAGTGTCGGTGCCCCAGAAAAAGCGTACCCGGGTGGTGGCGGTACTTCCGGTTAGCGCTTTCTGTCTGAGGGCCTCTTCGTACCAGTATTCATCACGCCCGGGAACGCGCGCGCTGCCTTCGCCAGCGGACGAAATATACAGAGCGGAAGCCAGGGCTCCCACATAAGGTATCGCTCTTGTCGCACTGAGCGTACCGCTGAGCGGCCACTCTCCCCACACCTGCGCCAGTCCGCCCAGAGCCAGCGGTATGGCTGAGGCTTCCGCGGGCTGTGTATATCCGCAACAATCATCGACTGACGATTGTGCAAAAATCGCCATCTGGCCGAAGTTTTTTGCCGGTTCTTCTGTGTTCCCGGCGTCCGTACATCCTTTCGCTTTCAGGCAGGATTTAGCATAGACCGGTGTGATTTTTGGGAGGTGTTGGCTGGGGGGCGTGATTTTTATTGCCGCTGGTCTGGGGGAACTTACCGGTTGAGGGCGCTGCGGCATAAACAAGTGGTTATATTCAGCGGGAAATGCCAGGTAGTCAAATTCGGTATTGGCGATGAGGTGTTTGCAAAGAATATAATCATATGATACCGCAATCTCTTCGGTATCCAGCTCATTAAGGGCCACATGCGTTTGAATACTTCTTACAGAAGCATTTCTTAGTTGAATATAATAATAGCGTTCCCATCGGCCCGTTCTGTTTATTCGCCAGAAATCAATTTCAATGAACAGTCTTTCATTATTAGTGATTGCATTACAAAATAGCGGGGTGCTTTTATCGATTAATTTGCTGAATCTGAGTCCCTGAAGGTTAATACCTCTTCCTGTATTACTCAATGCGCTGAATAGCGAAAATACGAAGATCTCGTCTTCATGTCCTTTTTGCCAGCGATTACCTGTTGACGAATATGTTCCACATCCCGCCGAAATGTTTCCTTGTTCCTCACCTGTGATTCTCAGGTAAATAATATCGCCCATTCCATTTAGCCTTTACCTGCATCCAATTGTGTCGGATTAAAGATCTAATGGTTTTAAAGGTCAAATAATGCATTAGCTATTGATGCTATGTGAAAGGAAATAGCTATTTTTTCGGCGGTAATATATTGGGAGTGACTGGAGTAATAAAGGTTATATTGGCAAGATGAATATTGTTGCCAGAGTTTCAGTAAATAATAAAGGCCACCGGTGTTACCCGATGGCCAGGATGATTAACGCTTAATATCAGACTTGAAATCGCGCTTTTCGTAGCCGGTGTACAGCTGACGTGGACGGGCGATTTTCATGCCTTCGCTGTGCATTTCGTTCCAGTGTGCAATCCAGCCCACGGTACGCGCCATCGCGAAGATCACGGTGAACATGGAGGACGGAATGCCCATCGCTTTCAGAATGATGCCGGAGTAGAAGTCTACGTTCGGGTAGAGTTTCTTCTCGATAAAGTACGGGTCGTTCAGCGCGATGTGTTCCAGCTCCATCGCGACTTCCAGCAGGTCATCTTTGGTGCCCAGCTCTTTCAGAACTTCGTGGCAGGTTTCACGCATGACGGTAGCGCGCGGGTCATAGTTTTTGTAAACACGGTGACCGAAGCCCATCAGGCGGAAAGAATCATTCTTGTCTTTTGCCCGGCGAATAAATTCCGGGATGTGTTTAACAGAGCTGATTTCTACCAGCATTTTCAGCGCCGCTTCGTTCGCGCCGCCATGCGCCGGTCCCCACAGGGAGGCAATGCCCGCCGCGATGCAGGCGAACGGGTTCGCGCCGGAGGAGCCTGCGGTACGGACGGTTGACGTCGATGCGTTCTGTTCGTGATCGGCGTGAAGAATCAGAATGCGATCCATTGCGCGTTCCAGCACCGGGTTAACTTCATAGTTTTCGCACGGTGTGGAGAACATCATGTTCAGGAAGTTGCCGGAATAGGAGAGGTCGTTGCGCGGGTAGACGAACGGTTGACCGATAGAATACTTGTAACACATTGCCGCCATTGTCGGCATTTTGGACAGCAGGCGGAACGCGGCGATTTCACGATGACGCGGATTATTCACATCCATCGAGTCGTGGTAGAACGCAGCCAGCGCGCCGGTGACGCCGCACATAACGGCCATCGGATGCGAGTCGCGGCGAAAACCGTGGAACAGACGGGTAATCTGCTCATGGATCATGGTATGGCGTGTGACGGTGGTTTTGAACTCGTCGTACTCTGCCTGGGTCGGTTTCTCGCCGTACAGCAGGATGTAACATACTTCCAGATAGTTAGACTCGGTAGCCAGTTGGTCAATCGGGAAGCCGCGATGTAACAGAATGCCTTCGTCGCCGTCGATGAAGGTGATTTTGGATTCGCAGGATGCGGTAGAGGTGAAACCTGGATCAAAAGTGAACATCCCCTTTGAGCCGAGACTACGAATATCAATAACGTCTTGACCGAGTGTGCCCTTTAGCACATCCAGTTCAATAGCAGAGTCACCATTTAGGGTGAGTTTTGCTTTTGTATCAGCCATTTACGGTCTCCTTAGCGCCTTATTGCTTA
Source organism: Citrobacter sp. CK199 (assembly GCF_030333285.1). Classification (NCBI taxonomy): domain Bacteria; kingdom Pseudomonadati; phylum Pseudomonadota; class Gammaproteobacteria; order Enterobacterales; family Enterobacteriaceae; genus Citrobacter; species Citrobacter sp. CK199. The sequence continues at coordinate 501,642 of NZ_JAOWGF010000028.1, forward strand.
AGACTACTCAGTGAGATTTGCTTCGTTACATAAATCAACCGTTACCAGTTTGTTATTTGGCTCGCCGCTCTGCGAAAGAGGAGAAAACCAGGGTACAGAGCAATGGGCGCTTGCAGGTAAAAACAGTTAACTTATGGCGAATTAGCAACAAATCAACAACTTAGCAATCCGAATTATTAAACCTGACTATCACTAATAACTGTCCTGAATAAATTGGTCAATACCGCCACACTGTTACATAACTTATTAGCAGGTGAAAGAGTGACCCCATAACTTTTGCGCATTATATGCCTTTTCTGGTGTTGTTTGTAACAACTTTGTTTAATATTTGTCAAATCAGATGATTAAAAATTAAATAAATGTTGTTATCGTGACCTATGTCACTGTTCGGGATAAAACCCGACAAACTATATGTAGGTTAATTGTAATGATTTTGTGAACGTCCTATACTGCCGCCAGGTCTCCGGAATACCCTGCAATCCCGAGCCACCCAGCGTTGTAACGTGTCGTTTTAGCAACTGGAAGCAGTGTTTTACATGACGCGCAGTTATAGAAAGGACGCTGTCTGACCCGCAAGCAGACCGGAGGAAGGAAATCCCGTCGTCTTTCTGGCTACAGGTAGATTCACCCTCTGTACCCGAAGTCCAAAGGGAATAATAAGAACAGCATGTGGGCGTTATTCATGATAAGAAATGTGAAAAAACAAAGACCTGTCAATCTGGATCTGACAACGATCCGGTTCCCAATCACGGCGATAGCGTCCATTCTCCATCGCGTTTCTGGAGTGATCACCTTCGTGGCGGTCGGGATTCTGTTGTGGTTATTGGGCACCAGCCTCTCTTCCCCTGAAGGATTCCAGCAGGCATCCGCCATCATGGGGAGCTTCTTTGTTAAATTTATTATGTGGGGCATCCTCACCGCGCTGGCGTATCACGTCGTGGTCGGTATTCGTCACATGATGATGGATTTTGGCTATCTGGAAGAAACATTCGAAGCGGGTAAACGCTCAGCCAAAATCTCTTTTGTTATCACTGTCGTGCTTTCACTTCTCGCAGGAGTCCTCGTATGGTAAGCAACGCCTCCGCATTAGGACGCAATGGCGTACATGACTTCATCCTGGTCCGTGCTACCGCTATCGTTCTGACCCTCTACATCGTTTATATGGTGGGCTTTTTCGCAATAAGCGGCGAGCTGACCTTTGATGTCTGGAGCGGTTTCTTCTCATCGGCATTCACCAAAGTCTTCACCCTGCTGGCACTTTTCTCCATCTTGATTCATGCCTGGATTGGCATGTGGCAGGTGTTGACCGACTACGTTAAACCTCTGGCCCTGCGCCTTGTGCTACAGCTGGCAATCGTTGTTGCGCTGGTGGTTTACGTCATTTATGGATTTGTTGTGGTGTGGGGTGTGTAATGAAACTGCCAGTCAGAGAATTTGATGCTGTTGTTATTGGCGCAGGCGGCGCAGGTATGCGCGCAGCGCTGCAAATTTCCCAGAGCGGCCAGACCTGTGCGCTGCTCTCCAAAGTCTTCCCAACCCGTTCCCATACCGTATCCGCACAAGGTGGCATCACCGTGGCGCTCGGTAATACCCATGAAGATAACTGGGAATGGCACATGTACGATACCGTAAAAGGATCGGACTACATCGGCGACCAGGACGCGATTGAATATATGTGCAAAACCGGCCCGGAAGCGATTCTGGAACTGGAGCACATGGGGCTGCCTTTCTCCCGTCTTGACGATGGCCGTATCTATCAGCGTCCGTTCGGCGGCCAGTCGAAAAACTTCGGCGGCGAACAGGCGGCGCGTACCGCAGCAGCGGCTGACCGTACCGGTCACGCGCTGTTGCACACGCTGTACCAGCAGAACCTGAAAAACCACACCACCATTTTTTCTGAATGGTATGCGCTGGATCTGGTGAAAAACCAGGATGGCGCGGTAGTGGGGTGTACCGCGCTGTGTATCGAAACCGGCGAAGTGGTCTACTTCAAAGCGCGCGCAACCGTGCTGGCGACCGGCGGCGCAGGCCGTATTTACCAGTCCACCACTAACGCTCATATCAACACCGGCGACGGCGTGGGTATGGCGCTGCGTGCCGGTGTTCCGGTGCAGGATATGGAAATGTGGCAGTTCCACCCGACCGGCATTGCGGGCGCGGGCGTGCTGGTGACGGAAGGCTGCCGTGGTGAAGGCGGTTATCTGCTGAATAAACATGGCGAGCGCTTTATGGAGCGCTATGCCCCGAACGCGAAGGACCTGGCCGGTCGTGACGTGGTCGCGCGTTCTATTATGATCGAAATCCGTGAAGGTCGCGGCTGCGACGGCCCGTGGGGGCCGCACGCGAAACTGAAGCTCGACCATTTGGGTAAAGAAGTGCTCGAATCCCGTCTGCCGGGTATCCTCGAATTGTCCCGTACCTTTGCGCACGTTGACCCGGTTAAAGAGCCGATCCCGGTTATCCCAACCTGTCACTACATGATGGGCGGTATCCCGACCAAAGTGACCGGTCAGGCGCTGACCGTGAACGAGCAGGGTGAAGACGTGGTGATTCCTGGCCTGTTCGCGGTGGGTGAGATCGCCTGCGTATCCGTACATGGCGCTAACCGTCTGGGTGGCAACTCGCTGCTTGACCTGGTGGTCTTCGGACGTGCGGCCGGTCTGCATTTGCAGGAGTCCATCGCCGAGCAGGGCGCGCTGCGTGACGCCAGCGAGTCTGACATTGAGGCCTCTCTGGAACGTCTCAACCGCTGGAACAACAACCGTGACGGTGAAGATCCGGTGGTTATCCGTAAAGCGTTGCAGGAATGTATGCAGCACAACTTCTCGGTATTCCGTGAAGGCGACGCGATGGCGAAAGGGCTTGAGCAACTGAAGGTGATCCGCGAGCGTCTGAAAAACGCCCGTCTGGATGACACCTCCAGCGAGTTCAACACCCAGCGCGTCGAGTGTCTGGAGCTGGACAACCTGATGGAAACGGCTTACGCAACTGCGGTATCCGCCAACTTCCGTACCGAAAGCCGTGGCGCGCATAGCCGCTTCGACTTCCCGGATCGCGATGATGAAAACTGGCTGTGCCATTCCCTGTATCTGCCAGAGACGGAATCCATGACGCGTCGTAGCGTCAATATGGAACCGAAACTGCGCCCGGCATTCCCGCCGAAGATTCGTACTTACTAATGCGGAGACAGGAAAATGAAACTCGAGTTTTCGATTTATCGCTATAACCCGGATGTTGATGACGCTCCGCGCATGCAGGATTACACCCTGGAAGGCGAAGAAGGGCGTGACATGATGCTGCTGGATGCGCTGATGCAGCTGAAAGAGAAAGATCCCAGCCTCTCTTTCCGTCGCTCATGCCGTGAAGGCGTGTGCGGTTCAGATGGCCTGAACATGAACGGCAAAAACGGCCTGGCGTGTATTACGCCGGTTTCGGCGCTACACCAGCCGGGTAAGAAGATTGTTATCCGTCCGCTGCCCGGTTTACCGGTTATCCGCGATTTGGTGGTAGACATGGGGCAATTCTACGCACAATATGAGAAGATTAAGCCTTACTTATTGAATAATGGGCAAAATCCACCCGCTCGTGAGCATTTACAGATGCCCGAGCAGCGTGAAAAACTCGATGGGCTGTATGAGTGTATTCTTTGTGCGTGCTGTTCAACGTCGTGCCCGTCGTTCTGGTGGAACCCGGATAAGTTTATCGGCCCGGCAGGTCTGTTAGCAGCGTATCGTTTCCTGATCGATAGCCGTGATACCGAGACCGACAGCCGCCTGGAAGACCTGAGCGATGCATTCAGCGTATTCCGCTGTCATAGCATCATGAACTGCGTCAGTGTATGTCCTAAGGGGCTGAACCCGACGCGCGCCATCGGCCATATTAAGTCGATGTTGTTGCAACGCAGTGCGTAAATAATAACGCCGGTAAGCGCAGTAAATGACAGTCCCGTAGGCCGGATAAGACGTTGGCGTCGTCATCCGGCATATATTGCCCGATGGCGCTACGCTTATCAGGTCTACGGGGCCACCACCGGTTTGAAATGCAGGAAACCTTTAAAAACTGCCCTGATGGTTAGACAGTTTCTAAAGGTTCCTTCGCGAGCCGCTACACAGAGAAGAGCTCGCAAGTGAACCCCGGCACGCACAGCAATGTGCGTGGTAGTATCCACGGCGAAGTAAGCATACAGAATGCTTAAGGGATCACGATGCAGAACAGCGCTTTGAAAGCCTGGTTGGACTCTTCTTACCTCTCTGGCGCAAACCAGAGCTGGATAGAACAGCTCTATGAAGACTTCTTAACCGATCCTGACTCGGTAGACGCTAACTGGCGTTCGACGTTCCAGCAGTTACCTGGCACCGGAGTCAAACCGGATCAATTCCATTCAAAAACGCGTGATTATTTCCGTCGTCTGGCGAAGGATGCCTCACGTTACTCTTCTTCGATTTCCGACCCTGACACCAATACGAAGCAGGTCAAAGTCCTGCAACTTATCAACGCTTATCGTTTCCGTGGTCACCAGCATGCGAATCTCGATCCGCTGGGACTGTGGGAACAAGAAAACGTGGCGGATCTGGACCCCTCTTTCCACGATCTGACAGAGGCCGATTTCCAGGAAAGCTTTAACGTAGGTTCTTTTGCGATTGGCAAAGAGACGATGAAGCTGGGCGAACTTATTTCCGCGCTCAAACAAACATACTGCGGCCCGATTGGCGCCGAGTATATGCATATCACCAGCACCGAAGAGAAACGCTGGATTCAGCAGCGTATCGAATCCGGCCGCGCCGCCTTCAGCGCGGAAGAGAAAAAACGCTTCCTCAACGAACTGACCGCCGCCGAAGGGCTGGAGCGTTATCTGGGGGCGAAATTCCCGGGGGCGAAACGCTTCTCGCTGGAAGGCGGCGATGCGTTAATCCCGATGCTCAAAGAGATGATCCGTCATGCGGGCAACAGCGGCACCCGCGAAGTGGTGCTGGGTATGGCGCACCGTGGCCGTCTGAACGTGCTGGTCAACGTGCTGGGTAAAAAACCGCAGGATCTGTTCGACGAATTTGCGGGCAAACATAAAGAACACCTCGGCACCGGCGACGTGAAGTACCACATGGGCTTCTCGTCTGATATCGAAACCGAAGGCGGTCTGGTTCACCTGGCGCTGGCGTTTAACCCGTCGCACCTGGAAATCGTCAGCCCGGTGGTGATCGGTTCCGTGCGCGCCCGTCTGGATCGTCTGGATGAGCCGAGCAGCAATAAAGTGCTGCCAATCACCATTCACGGTGACGCCGCAGTGACGGGCCAGGGCGTGGTTCAGGAAACCCTGAACATGTCCAAAGCGCGTGGTTACGAAGTGGGCGGTACGGTGCGTATCGTCATCAACAACCAGGTGGGCTTTACCACCTCCAACCCGCTGGATGCGCGTTCCACCCCATACTGCACCGACATCGGCAAGATGGTTCAGGCGCCGATTTTCCACGTTAACGCGGATGACCCGGAAGCGGTGGCTTTCGTTACCCGTCTGGCGCTGGACTTCCGTAACACCTTTAAACGCGATGTCTTCATCGATCTGGTGTGCTACCGCCGTCACGGCCATAACGAAGCCGACGAGCCGAGCGCAACCCAGCCGCTGATGTACCAGAAAATCAAAAAGCATCCGACGCCGCGTAAACTCTACGCCGACAAGCTGGAAGCGGACAAGGTCGCTACGCTGGAAGACGCCACTGAAATGGTCAACCTCTACCGCGATGCGCTGGATGCAGGCGAATGCGTGGTGAAAGAGTGGCGTCCGATGAACATGCACTCCTTCACCTGGTCGCCGTACCTCAACCATGAATGGGATGAGAGCTACCCGAATAAGGTGGAAATGAAGCGTTTGCAGGAACTGGCTAAACGCATCAGCACGGTGCCGGAAGCGGTAGAAATGCAGTCGCGCGTCGCCAAAATTTACGGCGATCGTCAGTCGATGGCCGCTGGCGAGAAGCTGTTCGACTGGGGCGGCGCGGAAACGCTGGCCTACGCCACGCTGGTTGATGAGGGGATTCCGGTGCGTCTGTCCGGTGAGGACTCCGGTCGCGGCACCTTCTTCCACCGTCATGCGGTGATTCATAACCAGGCAAATGGTTCCACGTATACGCCGTTGCAGCACATTCATAACGGTCAGGGCACCTTCCGCGTCTGGGACTCCGTCCTGTCTGAAGAAGCGGTGCTGGCGTTCGAATACGGCTATGCGACCGCTGAACCGCGCACCCTGACCATCTGGGAAGCGCAGTTCGGCGACTTCGCCAACGGCGCGCAGGTGGTGATCGATCAGTTCATTTCCTCCGGCGAGCAGAAATGGGGTCGGATGTGCGGCCTGGTGATGCTGCTGCCGCACGGCTACGAAGGGCAGGGGCCGGAGCACTCCTCCGCGCGTCTGGAACGTTATCTGCAACTTTGCGCTGAGCAGAACATGCAGGTTTGCGTCCCGTCCACCCCGGCGCAGGTTTACCACATGCTGCGTCGTCAGGCGCTGCGCGGTATGCGCCGTCCGCTGGTCGTTATGTCGCCGAAGTCGCTGCTGCGTCATCCGCTGGCGGTCTCCAGCCTGGACGAACTGGCCAACGGCGCCTTCCAGCCTGCGATTGGCGAGGTTGATGAGCTCGATCCGCAAGGCGTGAAGCGCGTGGTGATGTGTTCTGGTAAGGTTTATTACGACCTGCTGGAACAACGCCGTAAAAACGATCAGAAAGATGTCGCCATTGTGCGCATTGAACAGCTCTACCCGTTCCCGCACAAAGCGGTTCAGGAAGCGCTGAAACCGTACGCCCACGTACATGATTTTGTCTGGTGCCAGGAAGAGCCGCTCAACCAGGGCGCATGGTACTGTAGTCAGCATCATTTCCGTGAAGTGATTCCATTTGGGTCTGCTCTGCGTTACGCAGGTCGCCCGGCCTCCGCCTCCCCGGCGGTAGGGTATCTGTCCGTTCACCAGAAACAGCAACAAGATCTGGTTAATGACGCGCTGAACGTCGATTAATTAAAGGATAAATAATGAGTAGCGTAGATATTCTTGTTCCCGACCTGCCTGAGTCCGTAGCGGACGCAACCGTTGCGACCTGGCACAAAAAACCGGGCGATAGTGTCCAGCGTGATGAAGTGCTGGTAGAAATCGAAACTGACAAAGTGGTACTGGAAGTACCGGCATCGGCTGACGGCATTCTGGATGCGGTTCTGGAAGATGAAGGTACGACGGTAACGTCTCGCCAGATCCTGGGTCGCCTGCGTGAAGGCAACAGCTCCGGTAAAGAGACCAGCGCCAAATCCGAAGAGAAAGCGTCTACGCCGGCGCAGCGCCAGCAGGCGTCGCTATCCGAGCAGAACAACGATGCCCTCAGCCCGGCGATCCGCCGTCTGTTGGGTGAACACAACCTCGACGCCAGCGCCATCAAAGGCACGGGCGTAGGCGGTCGCATCACGCGCGAAGATGTGGAAAAACATCTGGCGAAGGCACCGGCGAAAGCGGAAGCCAAAGCGCCGGAAGCCGCGCCTGCCGCACAGCCTGCGCTTGGCGCTCGCAGTGAAAAACGCGTCCCGATGACCCGTCTGCGCAAGCGCGTAGCCGAGCGTCTGCTGGAAGCGAAAAACTCCACCGCGATGCTGACCACGTTCAACGAAGTCAACATGAAGCCAATCATGGATCTGCGTAAGCAGTACGGCGACGCGTTTGAAAAACGTCACGGCATTCGTCTGGGCTTCATGTCCTTCTACGTGAAAGCGGTGGTTGAAGCGCTGAAACGCTACCCGGAAGTGAACGCCTCCATTGATGGCGACGACGTGGTGTATCACAACTACTTCGATGTCAGCATGGCGGTTTCCACGCCGCGTGGTCTGGTAACGCCGGTACTGCGTGATGTTGATACCCTCGGCATGGCGGATATCGAGAAGAAAATCAAAGAACTGGCCGTGAAAGGGCGTGACGGTAAGCTGACGGTGGACGATCTGACCGGCGGTAACTTCACCATCACCAACGGTGGCGTGTTCGGCTCGCTGATGTCTACCCCGATCATCAACCCGCCGCAGAGCGCAATCCTCGGCATGCATGCGATCAAAGATCGTCCGATGGCGGTAGATGGCAAGGTTGAGATCCTGCCGATGATGTACCTGGCGCTGTCTTACGATCACCGTCTGATCGATGGTCGTGAATCAGTGGGCTTCCTGGTCGCCATTAAAGAGCTGCTGGAAGATCCGACGCGTCTGCTGCTGGACGTGTAGTCACTTTTTAGTGTCACCTGCCCTGTAGGCCGGATAAGGCGCTGGTGAGATGCCTGATGGCGACGCAGCCGCGTCTTATCAGGCCTACAGGTTTAAAGATAACGATTACCTGAAGGATGGACAGAACACATGAACTTACATGAATATCAGGCAAAACAACTTTTTGCCCGCTATGGCTTACCGGCGCCGGTGGGTTATGCCTGTACTACTCCGCGTGAAGCAGAAGAAGCCGCTTCAAAAATCGGCGCGGGTCCGTGGGTAGTAAAATGTCAGGTTCACGCAGGCGGCCGTGGCAAAGCGGGCGGTGTGAAGGTTGTTAACAGCAAAGAAGAGATTCGCGCGTTTGCGGAACACTGGCTGGGTAAACGCCTCGTGACCTACCAGACAGACGCTAACGGTCAACCGGTCAACCAGATTCTGGTTGAAGCGGCGACCGATATCGATAAAGAGCTGTATCTTGGCGCGGTTGTTGACCGTAGTTCTCGCCGCGTGGTCTTTATGGCCTCCACCGAAGGCGGCGTGGAAATCGAAAAAGTGGCGGAAGAGACCCCGCACCTGATCCACAAAATCGCCCTCGATCCGCTGGCGGGTCCAATGCCGTATCAGGGCCGCGAACTGGCGTTCAAACTGGGTCTGGAAGGTAAGCAGGTTCAGCAATTTACGAAGATCTTTATGGGTCTGGCGACCATTTTCCTTGAGCGCGATCTGGCGCTGATCGAAATCAACCCGCTGGTGATCACTAAGCAGGGCGATCTGATCTGTCTCGACGGCAAACTGGGCGCTGACGGCAACGCGCTGTTCCGCCAGCCGGATCTGCGTGAAATGCGCGACCAGTCTCAGGAAGACCCGCGTGAAGCGCAGGCGGCGCAGTGGGAACTGAACTACGTGGCGCTGGACGGCAACATCGGCTGCATGGTTAACGGCGCAGGTCTGGCGATGGGCACGATGGACATCGTTAAACTGCACGGCGGCGAACCGGCTAACTTCCTCGACGTAGGCGGCGGCGCGACCAAAGAGCGCGTAACCGAAGCGTTCAAAATCATCCTCTCTGATGACAACGTGAAAGCGGTTCTGGTTAACATCTTCGGCGGCATCGTCCGTTGTGACCTGATTGCCGACGGTATCATCGGCGCGGTAGAAGAAGTGGGTGTTAGCGTACCGGTTGTCGTACGTCTGGAAGGCAACAACGCCGAACTCGGCGCGAAAAAACTGGCTGACAGCGGCCTGAATATTATTGCAGCGAAAAGTCTGACGGATGCAGCTCAGCAGGTTGTTGCCGCAGTGGAGGGGAAATAATGTCTGTTTTAATCGATAAAAACACCAAGGTTATCTGCCAGGGCTTTACCGGTAGCCAGGGGACTTTCCACTCTGAACAGGCGATTGCTTACGGCACGCAGATGGTGGGCGGCGTAACGCCAGGCAAAGGCGGCACCACGCATCTGGGTCTGCCGGTGTTCAATACCGTGCGTGAAGCGGTAGAAGCCACTGGTGCCACCGCAACGGTTATCTACGTTCCGGCGCCGTTCTGCAAAGACTCCATTCTGGAGGCTGTCGACGCGGGCATCAAACTGATTATCACCATCACTGAAGGCATCCCGACGCTGGATATGCTGACCGTGAAAGTCGCGCTTGACGAAGCGGGCGTGCGCATGATCGGGCCGAACTGCCCGGGCGTGATCACCCCTGGCGAGTGCAAAATCGGCATCATGCCGGGCCACATTCACAAGCCGGGCAAAGTGGGCATCGTGTCCCGCTCCGGTACGCTGACCTATGAAGCGGTTAAGCAGACCACTGACTACGGTTTCGGCCAGTCCACCTGTGTGGGCATCGGCGGCGACCCGATCCCGGGCTCTAACTTCATCGATATCCTGAAACTGTTCCAGGAAGATCCGCAGACTGAAGCGATCGTGATGATCGGTGAGATCGGCGGTAGCGCGGAAGAAGAGGCGGCGGCATACATTAAAGAACACGTAACCAAGCCGGTTGTCGGTTACATCGCGGGCGTTACCGCGCCGAAAGGCAAGCGTATGGGTCACGCGGGCGCGATTATCGCGGGTGGTAAAGGTACGGCGGATGAGAAATTCGCCGCGCTGGAAGCCGCAGGCGTGAAAACCGTTCGTAGCCTGGCGGATATCGGCGAAGCGCTGAAAGCCGTAATGAAGTAATTCTCAAAAAGCAGCAATAAGGCCCGACTCCTTCGTGCGACAGGGGAATACCTGAAGCGCGGAGGATGCAGGGCTGGTCCGTTTTCGACATGGTTGGTCACCTTCTGGTGACCTTTTTTTGCCTGTTTTGCCGCTTAACCGTGTTGAAAATAAGCATCTTGCTGCGGTAAACGTTTACCCGCGCTTATTGTTATTAATATCATCCTGCCAGCAGGTAACGAACAGAAAATTATCAGACACATAAACAGTCACTTTCTGTTATGCCGCGTGTTAAATCCTCCTTAAATAAACCACAAATAATATTGATTCACCTCGCAACATTTTTTCTCCATAAAACAAGTTAACATGAAAAATTATTAAGAACTTATTAGCACTATTTGCCTGTAATTAACCGCGTTTAAATTGTGTTTATTGTCGGGGTTGAGTATTATTGCTTAATATTTAAACACTGGCAGTGTGCGTAAATCATGGAGTGGATCAATGACATTAGCGGAGAAAATAAAATATAACTCTCGGGGATAATCTGGAGGGGTTGCATTAATTTTTTATAAATTAAACTATTTTTGTACGCTGCATATGGAAGACGTTATGAGAGGAAAGATACCCAAGACCGAATTACTGGTGACTTTTGAAGTGGTGGCGCGTCACGAAAGCTATACCCGGGCAGCAGAAGAGTTGGCGTTGACTCAGAGTGCCGTGTTCCGGCAGGTGAATGCGCTGGAGGATTTTTTACATACCTCGTTATTTAACCATGCCAAAAAGCGAATTTTTTTAAATGCAGCCGGTAAGCATTATCTGAGCATTGTTAAAGAAACACTTAACAAACTTGAACGCGATACCAATACGATAATGACCTGGCAACCCACCGTTCAGGTCATTGAGCTGGCGGTGAACCCAACGTTCAGTACCCACTGGCTGATTCCGAATTTACGTGAATTTAATAAAATAAATCCTGACATTATCGTTAATATTCATTCGCTGGCGAATATTGGCGATTTTCTTAACCGTGAGTATGACGCCGCCATTATGCGGGAAGATTTTTGCTCGCCCTGGTCAGAGGTGGAGTATTTATTTGAAGAGGAAATTTTACCCGTATGCAGTGGCAGCCTTTTACCTCAGCCGAATCAAAAACTGACCGTAGAAGAGTTGCTCAATGAATTTCCCCTTTTGCATCAAAGCACGCGCATCAAAGGCTGGCAGGAATGGTTCGCGCTGTCGGATATCAACAGTCCGCTGGTGAATAAAGGCCCGCGCTTTGATTTATTGTCGATGCTGATTGCCGCCGTGCGTTCTAATCTGGGCGTGGCGCTATTGCCCCGGTTTGCGATCCAGCACGATCTGGATAACGGTGAGATGGTGATTCCCTGCGATGTGCCGATGCGTACAGGGAACCGGTTTATTATGACGTGGCGCGAAGAAAAAGCGGAATCCCGGTATTTACAGATCTTCCGTGACTGGCTGCTGCAAAAATCGGTAATCTCAGCGGTGGAGCGCTGATGCCGGATGGCGGCCAGTGGCCTTATCCGGCCTGCAAACGGTGAGAACTGATGCCGGATGGCGGCCGGTGGCCTTATCCGGCCTACAAGCGGTGAGAACTGATGCCGGATGGCGGCCAGTGGCCTTATCCGGCCTACAAGCGGTGAGAACTGATGCCGGATGACGGCCAATGGCTTTATCCGGCCTACAAACGGTGAGGACTGTAGGCCTGATAAGCGCAGCGCCATCAGGCAAAGGCGCGGCTACCAGTCTATCCCCGCCTGCGCCTGAATGCCGCTATCAAATGCATGTTTCACCGGGCGGACTTCGCTAACCGTATCGGCGAGTTCCAGTAATTGCGTATGACACCCGCGACCGGTAACGATCACGCTCTGCTGTTCGGGACGATTCACAATCGCGGCGATCACGTCCTGGGTGTCCAGGTAGTGATAAGCCAGCATGTATGTCAGTTCATCCAGCACCACCAGATCGTAACGCGGGTCGGCGAGCATACGCCTGCCTTCCTGCCAGACGGCTTCCGCCGCCTGTATATCCGCTTCCCGGTCCTGCGTCTCCCAGGTAAAACCGGTGCCCATAATGTGAAACTCAACGCCAAGCGGTTGCAGCGTGTTGTATTCACCGTTATCCCACTGACCTTTAATAAATTGCGCGACGCCAACGGTTTTGCCGTGACCGACCGCGCGGGTTGCGGTGCCAAAGGCCGCCGTCGATTTTCCTTTACCGTTCCCGGTGAAAACAATCAGGACTCCTTTCTGTTCCGTGGCCGCCGCCACGCGGGTGTCCACCTGTTCTTTCAGTTTTTGCTGCCGCTGGCGGTGCCTGTCAGTATTGGCTCGCGCTTCCATAAATGCTCCTTAATGCCCTGCCGGACAGGTCGCGCAGCGATGTTGCTGCTCAAACTGGCTGAAGAAGTTATTGCCTTTATCATCCACCAGCACAAAGGCGGGCAGGTTTTTGACCTCCATCATCCACACGGCTTCCATCCCCAGTTCGGGATACTCAAGGCAGCGTAAGCTTTTAACGTACTGCTGCGCCAGAAGCGCGGCAGCGCCGCCAATGCTGCCAAGATTGAAACCGCCATGCTTGTGGCAGGCCTCGGTCACTTGCTGGCTGCGGTTGCCTTTCGAAAGCATGATCAAACTGCCGCCCGCCGCCTGGAAGGCGTCAACATAGCCGTCCATGCGCCCGCCGGTGGTCGGGCCGAGCGAGCCGCAGGCCTGTTTTTCCGGCGTTTTGGCTGGCCCCGCGTAATAAACAATGTGATTTTTCATGTAGTCCGGCATCGGTTCGCCGTTATCCAGACGCTCTTTAATTTTGGCGTGCGCGATATCGCGGGCGACGACAATCGGGCCGTTCAGCGACAGTCGGGTGCCGACAGGCAGCGTGGAAAGGTTATGCAGGATCTCGCGCAGCGGACGGTTGAGATCGAGCTGTACGGTCTGGGCGCTGTTTTCCACGCGCAGGGATTCAGGAATAAATTTTCCCGGATTGTGTTCGAGTTTTTCCAGCCAGATGCCGCGCTTGTTGATCTTCGCTTTAATATTGCGGTCGGCAGAGCAGGAGAGCGCCATTGCGATGGGGCAGGAACCGCCGTGGCGCGGCAGGCGGATAACGCGGATATCATGAGCGAAATATTTGCCGCCAAACTGTGCTCCGATGCCAAACTCGCGGCTGGCATTGAGCAGGGTTGTTTCCAGCGCCGTGTCGCGAAACGCCTGGCCCAACTCGTTTCCGCTGGTCGGCAGGGTGTCGTAATATTTGGTTGAGGCCAGCTTCGCCACTTTCAGCGCCTGGTCGGCAGACAATCCGCCAACCACAAAAGCGATATGGTAGGGCGGGCAGGCTGCTGTTCCCAGCGAACGCATTTTTTCGATCAGGAAAGCGGTGAGTTTTTCGGGTTGCAGAATAGATTTGGTTTCCTGAAACAGCGCCGCTTTGTTGGCGGAACCGCCGCCTTTATTGACGAAGAGAAACCGGTATTCGTCACCCGGCGTCGCGCTGATATCAATCTGGGCGGGCAGGTTGGTTTGGGTATTTACCTCGGTGTACATGTCCAGCGGGGCGTTCTGGGAGTAGCGTAAGTTATTTTCCTGGAAAGTGATGTACACGCCTTTGCTCAGGGCTTCGGCATCGTCGCCGCCTGTCCAGACGTGCTGACCTTTGCTCGCCACAATGGTTGCCGTTCCCGTGTCCTGGCAGTTTGGCAGTACGCCTTTCGCCGAGACTTCGGCATTGCGTAACAGTTGCAGCGCGACGTACTTATCATTACCGCTGGCCTGCGGATCGTGCAGGATGCTGGCAATCTGTTTCAGATGCGCGGTGCGCAGGAAAAACGAGGCTTCATAAAATGCCTGTTGGGCCAGCAGAGTCAGCGCTTCAGGCGCGACTTTGATAACCTCTTCACCGTCTAACTCCGTTACCGTAATGTGCTTGTCGCTGAGTAATTCATATTCCGTCGTATCTTTGCTTTGAACAAACGGTTCCTGCCAGACAAATGGTTTAGACATATTAACTTCTCACCTTTAAGTTATTTTTGCCGGACGGCTGTCCGGCCTACAACAATGCGCAAACCGTAGGCCGGATAAGCGTTAGCGCCATCCGGCATCGCTGTGGTATCAGGACATCGCCACTTCTGAGTGTTCGGTTGCCGGGCGCTCCTGTTCCGGGGTTTTGACCGGTGCTTTGCCACGGCAGCCTGCGCCGAAGTGCTCGCCTTCCCAACGACCGACAATCGCCGCCCCCATCGCATTACTCATCACGTTGGTGGCAGAACGGCCCATATCGAGGAACGGATCGACGCCCATCAGCAGGATCAGACCGGCTTCTGGAATGTTGAACTGGTTGAGGGTAGCGGCGATAACCACCATTGACGCACGCGGCACACCTGCCATTCCTTTGGAGGTCAGCATCAGAATCAGCAGCATGGTGATCTGCTCGCCCATGCTCAGTTCAATGTTGCACGCCTGGGCGATAAACACGGTGGCAAACGAGCAGTAGGCCATTGAGCCGACGAGGTTAAAGGAGTAACCGATAGGCAGTACGAAGCTGGCAATCTTGGAAGAGACGCCAAATTTCTCCAGTTTGTCCAGCGTACCGGGGAAAGCCGCTTCCGAGCTGGACGTGGTAAAGGCCAGCAGCGCGGGTTCGAAGATTGCTTTGGTCAGACGACTGATGCACGGCCCGACAATCATTGTCGACAGGCCAATCAGGATCGCCCACAGCATCCCCAGCGTCAGGTAGAACTCGCCCATGAAGATCCCGGCGCTGACCATCACGCCCAGACCGCGTTCAGCAATCAAACCGGAGATGGCGGCAAAGACGGTCAGCGGCGCAAACAGCATCACGTAACCTGTCAGCTTCAGCATGACGTGCACCAGCGAGTCGAGCACTTTAACAATGGCGGCGCCTTTTTCACCAACGGCGGCCAGGCTGCAACCGAGGAAAATGGAGAACACCACAATTTGCAGGATCTCGTTGCGCGCCATCGCATCGATAATGCTGGTGGGCACGGCGTGCGAGATAAAGACTTTCAGCGTGAAGGGTTCAGACTGCACGGCGGCAACCGCGCCTGCGTCGTGTGCCACAAAGTTAATGCCTGCGCCTGGCTGGAACATATTGACGATGACCAGACCCAACGCAATAGACAACAATGAGGCGCAAATAAACAGGAAAAAGGTTTTAGAGAATATACGTCCCAGCGTTTTGGCATCGCCCATTTTGGCGATCCCCACCACTAATGTTGAAATAACCAGGGGGGCAATAATCATTTTTACCATGCGCAAAAATATGGTGGTAAAAATAGAGATGTCCTGGGCGTACGATTTTGCTGTTTCAGCCGATGCCATATTATTAATGGCCACCCCGGCAATCATGCCGAGTATCAGGCCTAATATGATCATTTTGGTTAAACTTATTTTTTTCATGTTTGCTCCATCGGATAATGGTTGGAGAATAATGTGTAGGGCAGCGCATACCCGAACGCAGAAAACCGCTCAGGTACGCACTTGTTATGACCAACCGCATGAATAATCAGGAAAACAGTGATACAGCAAAATCCTGTATCCTGATGGCTGTTGTTGTATTGTTATGACTACAAGTCGAAGGTAATACTTAATAGCGGCGCGTGTTGCTGCGCGCCATAAACATCATTGTCACCAACGTTGCCGGAAATAATATCGCGCGGCATGACAATTTTTACCGCATTTGCCGGATCAAACCAGACAATGCGATGAATAAAATCAGGCTCGACGTTATATAAACGGGCAATAAGCTGCGGCGTTAATTGTTCCGATGCTTTTACCCGCTGATAGTCTTCCCGGGTTTTAAACAAAATATCTAAAACCAGTTCGTACGGTCCGGCGTTTTTGGAACGGATCACCTGCGCCAGTGAGCAAATCGAGTGTTTCATGCCTGAACTCCTTCCGGCGTCACCTGTTCGAGGTGGAAATCAAATTGCAGCGCGTCGCTCGCTTCAATCAGGTGATAGATTGAAAACTCATACACTGGCCCGCTTTGAATGTCGGAAGGCGAGAACGGGAAGGCGAGGTTGCCCGCCGTCGCAATCCGGTTTTCATAGCCGTAGTGCAGGAGGGTGGAACGCACCAGCGAACAGACGCTGTTGGCGATATCCTGCGTCGGCGCGACCACGTCGAGCAATATGCCCAGTTCGTGCCCGGCGCTCTGCATCGGTTCATGATTGCCCATCACCCCGTTCTTACCGTACAGGTGGAACGTCATGCGGATGCTGTCATCATTCAGCGAGAGGTTACGCGCCACGCTGGTCTTCACCTCTTCGAGAATGGTGTCAATGCTGGCAATCATGATCGGGTCGCGCGTCCCGGCGATGGTCAGACAGCGGAAGCCCACCTGACGCGCGCCTTCCAGCTTCAGCGCGTACGGCGTCTCTTCGTGACGGGAACCGCTGACGTAGACCTCGCCCTCGTTGACCGCTTTGAAGCTGCACCCTTTCAGATTCAGCACGCCGCCCGGCCCTGGCAGGTAGTACGGATCGGATTTCTCATACAGGGTGTGCGCCGCCGCAGAGGTTTCGGTGAACTTGCGCTTTGGATTGAACGTTTTGAGCGTAAAGCCGTTATCGTCAATGATCCCCATCGCGCAGTCGGAACCGGAACCCGGCGTCGCGGCGATGGCCGCGCACTCAAGGATCTTACCGCAGTGCAGCGCCAGACCTTCATCAAAGCCCTGCATGATCGGCAGCGCCGCGAAGCAGGCCGGATCGTAAGCGCGTCCGCCCAGCACCACCTGCGCACCGGCTTTCAGCGCCCGCTGGAAAGGTTCGATGCCCATTTGCGCGACGATATAGGTGCTTTGGTCGATCGCGTCGTGGGTCAGTTCCGGGACGAAATCCAGCGCGGTGATTTTGCCGTTATCCAGCGCCTGGTGAACGATCGCTTTATCAACATCTGACGGGATAAGCGCCATCGAAAACGACAGCTTCTCTTCCTGAGCAATCTCAAGGATTATCTGGCGACACCACTCCAGATGCGGCGCCGCGCCGGAGCCTCCGGCAGTGCCGATCACCACCGGGATGTTGTTTTTCACGCCTGCGGTGATCATATAGCGCAGATCGCGTTTCACTCCCGCCCTGTCGGTAAAGGGTTTCCCTGCCCCCAGGTAGTGGGGGCCAGGATCGGAGGAACCGGCGTCAACGGCGATCAGATCCGGCGACTCCTCCATCGCTTTGCGAAAGCTCTCTTCCGGGAAGCCATAGCCCAGAATGGCCGTCGGCGATAAGATCTTAAATGTGCGTGCCATTTCTCAATCCTTTGTCTGCAACAGCGCGATGGTACGGTTCATCTCGTTAAACACGATGTTGAGACCTTCATCGAAGCCCATACCCGGTTTCACCAGCATCCGCATCGGGCGTGCGGCCAGCGCGACATGTACGCAGGTGCGGGCGCTGATCTCGGTTTCGTTACAGGTGCCGCCCTGATAGGCTTCCATCCCGTGTTTGTTGCAATAGAGCACGGCGTCAACGATGTTATGAATGCCGCCGAGATCCGGGGTTTTGATCTGCACCATGTGGCAACTGCCCGCGTCAGTGAAATCGACGATGTCCTGATAGGTGTTACACCATTCGTCAGCGACAATTTTCACGCCGGAACCGAGGCGGGTCAGCTCTTTGGTGATCGCGGTCAGCAGACGGATCTGATCCGGTTTGTTACCGGCATCCACCGGGCCTTCAATGTACAACGGCAGACCCTGCGCTTCTTTCTCCAGGCTGGTGATGTACTCCGCGCAGCGTACCGGGTCCATATCGAAGATCAGGCCGATGGTGCCGTAGACATCAATATGCAGCGTCGGGTGATAGCGTGGGCTGGTGCGCAGGCTCAGGATGCGATCGGACAGCCAGCGTACATACTCACGCAGTTTCTCGCCCTGAAAGCCCAGTTTCTCTTCCACGTTGTTGATCAGCGCATGCGGCAGCACGTCAACGCCTTTGAGGATCATCTTATCGACGGCGATATAGCGATCGTCGCCGCTCTGACCAAATAACGGAATCGCTTCCGGGACGCACGGCAACTGCCATTCATCGCAAACCACTTCTGCTTTCAGACGACCGGACGCCAGCGCGGTGGCGTCGAGCAGCGCCTGCGACAGGCCGTAACGCACGGCGGTGTGCAGCAGATTGCCGTCAATGCGCAGCTTGTCGAAGAAGCGGGCGTTCGGCAGGAACGCATCGACATCACGACCTTCCAGCAGCGGTTTAATGTGATCGTTCAGGAACGGAATAAAGTGCTCTGCCAGGAACAGCGGGTCACGACCGCCAGCGCCGGAATACTGCACGGCGGCGCAGTCACCGACCGCTACCGCGCCATTTTCCAGAATCAGCTGTACCGAGATGCACTCGCCCGCCTGACGCACAGAGGTAAAGCCGGGCGTGACCGGCGCGCCGGTATAAATGAATCCATCATGACCCGCGCCGTTTTTAATCGCCTGCTGATCGTCGAAATAGAATGAGGAGTAGCCAGCGGTGAAAAGGGCCTGTTTAATTTTCATTATGGTCTTCCTATTAATTGACTGTGGGATACCGCGTTGATGTCATCAACAACCATCTGGAATGAGGGCTTGCGTCCTTCAAAATGGGCGCGCTCAGCGACGTAATCGTGGTGCAGGGCGAGGATATCTTTCGGCAGTGGAACCGCACCGGCTTCAAGGATGCGAATGGCGCCGGAGTTATCGCGAACCGGCAGGATTTTGCCTGCGTTACAGGAGGCCGGGGCGAAAGGTACGTCCAGCACGCCGGCTTCAAAAGCCAGCACCGTGCCGCGCGCCACATCGCCGTTACCCAGCTCAAAGACTTTTTTCAGCACCGCACGGACTTCGCACTTAATCAGTTCGACTTCCTGTTCCACGGCCGCGCACGGCGGGAACTTCTGGTCGCTGACCATATTGAGCATCTGGCGAGAGGCTTTAAGCCCCTGGGCGTTTGCGGCGGCCGTTGGGATACCGAAGGCTTCGTGCGGACTCTTGGTGATCACTTTGGTCGCGCCGGACATACCCGCCACCGCCGCGCCCCAGGAGATAATGGCGAACGCTTTGGATTCATCTTCCGGGAAGCCGCCCATCCACTGGTGGAAGACAGTGCTCAGTTCGTAATCATCAAAGCCGTAGTTCTGGAAATATTCGTGGGACAGTTCGCGCAGTGACTGAATGGCGGCGATATCCTGCGTCAGGCTGCCCACCTGGCCATAGCCGACGGTAATCGACTTCACGCCCTGTTCCAGCGCCAGCAGACCTTCGATGATGGCGACCGCGTGGGACATAAACGGCGGGATCAGCGTGCCGGTCAGCGGGCCGAACGGCTCGCGGTTAATGCGGATGCCGTGCTCTTCATACATTCCCATCAGACGGTCGCAGTACTGCCAGTCGCGGATTGATTTTTCCAGCGTGACGCGCTTGGCGTAAGGAATGTTGTAGGAGATGCCGCCGCCTTCGTAGCTGGTGAAGCCGCTGGCCATCGCGATTTCCGCCAGCAGTCGCGCATCCGGCGTACCGTGACGAACCTGAATGGGTTTTTCCAGCGCTTCCGTCATCCGGCGGCAGGCAGCAACGCCGTGGTTGACAACCGGCAGGCCGTTCAGCTTAGAGGTGCCTGCTTCGATGGATTTTTGAATACCGATCGCCGCTTCTTCGTAACGGTTCAGACGGGTATAGGCATCGATGGTGCTGGGAAGCAGATCGCACTCTTCCTGCAACGTTTTGAGCAGCGCGATGTGTTCATCCATCAGCGCCACGCCCGCGCGCGGCTGGCTGAGCGTTTTGCCTTCCTGATCGGCTTTTAACAGGGCGTGAGAAAAGCGTTTTTTCTCTGGAATGGTTTGCTGATACTTCACGCCATCTTCAAAATTCTCGACGTCCTTGCCGGTATGCCAGGTTTGCAATACCTGATGCCGCTCGGTCATGAATTCGTCATGGGTTAATTTTTTATTTCGGAGTTCCATTCGTAGCTGCCTTAGGTTTTATAGGGTTAAACATTGAATACTGGTGCGAGCGGCGAGCTGCGGGTACAGCCTGGCGACGTTCGCCAGCAGAGGAAGCAAGCCTTTTGAATCGCGGTAATAGTCAAACTGCCCGGGTAAGAGAATGCGTCTGCCGTCATCGTCCAGCTCGCGGTATTTCAACCAGCGATGGATGTCGAACTGACTGGCGCGGGAGAGCCATCCGCCGGAACCGACAACTTTGCGAACGGTGGTGAGGTCGCGCCCCATCTGTAAGTCGACGTTGCCCACGCAGGTGCAGACCTGCTTTTTGGTGCCCGCGTGACGTTCGCTGGCATAACCCACGCACAGCCCTGCCAGCAGGGCGTCGAAGAATTTCTCTTCGTCGCTGCGGGGGAGGTAATCGGGGTGGGACACCAGGTGGCGCAGATAGCCGTAAAACGCCTCCTGACGCTCAGGCTGTTGGGCAAACACGACGTTTACCATCTCCTGGGTGCTTTCTCCGACCACAAGGGCAGAGACGCGCATCCCGAGATCGCCTTCAACGGTGCGTTTGACGAACGGTTCCGGCACGCCATGCAGCACGGTATCGGGAGAGAGCATATTGGCGCAGGCGGAGTACACGTCGGTGGTGGCGCCGCCCATATCGATCAGCATGAACTCTTTCCATGCGCTGTCGATGTCGCTGATGGCTTTAACCAGCTCGTAGACGGTCCACGGCGTTGGCATCGGCTCTTCGCCGGTTTCGCCAACAATCACGTCCAGCCCTTTGCCTTTCACGATGCGGGACAGGAACAGATCGCAAATGGCCTGGCGGGCGGCATACGGATTCGGGTGATCGAGGTCGGGCAGAATGTTGTCTACCGTGGTCAGATCTTTATGCCCCAGAATGGCCTGTACCTCATCCTGAATGTCACGGTTTCCGGCATAAATAATCGCGCAATCCAGATTTGAGTTCGCCAGCGCGCGTGCATTCGCCAGGCCGTAGCTTTCTTCGCCGCCATCCGTACCGCCGGTAAACAGCAGGATGTCCGGCGGCGAGTTTTCTAACGCCTGGATGTCATGGCGGTTGAGCTTATACGCGTAATATTGCGCGATCTTCGCCCCCGCTGAGTGGGCAGTAACTTTTGCGGATTCCAGCGTGATAGACGGCACCAGCCCCATAGCGGCGACGGCGAGCCCGCCTTTTGCCGATGAGGAGTATTTCAACTGCACTTCGCCGCTTTTCAGCAACGGACGAGCATCGGCGACATTCAGCACCTGATTCAGACTGGCAAAAAAACCGTCTGCCAGATGGTATGTGGTGGTTGGCGTCAGGACATGGTTCACCAGGGTTAACGCATCCCCCTCCCTGGCGAAGAGGGCGGCTTTGGTCCATGTCGAGCCGATATCGACAGAGACGATTTGCATCAGATGGCCTCTTCAAGGCAGCGCTGTTCAACACCATGACGCGGGTTAATGTCTCCGGCCATTAACCGGCACACATCTTCCAGATCATGACTTGGCGCAAAGACGCGGTTAAAGCCCATCTCTTTAAACTTCGCTTCCACGTCGGCAAAGTCATGTTTACCCACCACCAGATTGCCGCCGACATAGAGCAGAATGTCACCAATACCGCGTTCGATGCAGCGTTCACGTAAACCGAGGCAGTCGATATCGCCGTGGCCGTAAATGGATGACACGACAATCGCATCGGCGCCGGTTTCGATTGCGGCATCAATATATTCATCCTGGCTTACCATGACCCCCAGATTGATTACGCGAAAATCATGGGCAGTAAAAACGCGATCCAAAACTTTATTGCCTACTGCATGGCAGTCAGCACCAATGACGCCAATAACAAGTGTTGATTTTTTCATGAGTAATCCTCTGTAGAGCTGATGAACAAAAGGTAAGAGTCTTCGTTTAATATTGCGCACTCAGGTTTCTGCAACCTTTTAATAGTCATGGAGTGTCTGTGCAGGCGGGAAGGGATGCAATTGATCTATTTTCAAAATATCTTTCTTAAAACTAATGTTCTTAATTAATCATTGGAAGGGTGTTTGTTATCAATGAGTTATTATTGATTGTCCAGCTCTGGTTAATTTAATTGGAACAGGGGGTTAATAAATAATATGCTGTGTTTGTGATCGCGGTCTTATTTATTTTTGCAAACGGTTATTGAGAGATAAATATAATACAAAGGCAAAACTGTGAGTTAAATAACGGAACAGAAATGGATGTTTCTATAGGAACACGGTTCATTGTTAATGAAAGGATAAATATGATAATAATTTGTTCTTTCTTACCGGGCGGATTATTTGTGAGCCCGGTAGCATATTGTCACAATACCGTGAACAGAAAACATGATCAGCGCTGTTTTCTGCGCGCGATCAACGTAAATTTATAATCATCGGTATTAAACGCATTACGGCTATATTCAAATACCTGACCGTCTTTCAGAAATCCGCGAGAAACCTTTTCCAGGATCGGTTTGTTTGCGCTGATCGCCAGCGTGCGGCTCATTTCTTCGGTTGGCATGATCGGGATCAGCTCCTGCTCGCTGCGATCAATGACCATCTGCTTCACCTCTTCAATAAAGTGATACTTGGAATTTTCCATCACCTGCCAGGTCAGGTCGGGAAAGAGCGCCAGCGGCATCCATGTCTCTTCGAGGGCGACGGGTTTTTGCTTAATGTAACGCACGCGTTTTACGTGCCAGACCCGGTTGTTCTCCGCCAGTTGTAACTGGTTGCGCAGAAAGTCGTCCGCCGGGATCACTTCAAAAACCAAAACGTCACTGTGGGTGTCAACATGGCGATCGGCGAGTTTTTCGTAAAAGCTGGTTAACTGGTAAATGTCGTAATTGACCCGCTCTTCTTTCACATAGGTCCCGCTGCCCTGAATGCTTTCGATGATCTGCTGTTCGGTCAGTTGCTTGAGCGCCTGACGTACCGTGACCCGGCTCACGCCAAACGCATGCTGCAATGCCTGCTCGGTGGGTAACGCGTCGCCTGCTTTCAGTTCGCCACGTTCAATCTGCTCGCGGATTCGGTCAGCAATCTGTCGGTATAACGGTTTTTGGCTCATCTTTTTACTTTTGTATGAATGAATTAATACGACTTCGTTGATTATGCCCGATCAATAGCTCTTGTAAATAATACAAATTAAATACAAATTATTTTGCGTAAGTGAAAATGATCACATAAATGTATTGTTTCATCTGGCACAATTTCTGAAACATACAATGACAGTGTGAGGACTATGATGAACCTGACGACGTTAACCCACCGCGATGCGTTATGCCTGAACGCCCGGTTTGGCAGTCGTGAAGAGGCTATTCACGCGTTAACCCAGCGGCTTGTGCAACTGGGGAAAATTTCAGATTCCGATGCTTACCTTGAAGAAGTCTTTTTGCGTGAAAGCCAGGGGCCAACGGCGTTGGGAGAAGGGCTGGCGGTGCCGCATGGTAAAACGTCGGCGGTTAAAGAAGCGGCATTTGCCGTGGCCACCCTGCGCGAACCCATGATGTGGGAAGGGGTTGACGGGCCGGAAGCGGTGACGCTGATTTTTCTGCTCGCCATTCCGCCAGGCGAAGCGGGAAGCACCCATATGCAGTTGCTGACCGCACTCACCACGCGACTGGCGGATGATGACACCCGCGCGAGGATTCTGGCTGCGACCACGGCGGATGAGCTACTGTCGGCGCTGGACGACCAATATCAGGAAAGCGCTTTTCAGCCCTTACAGGATGCGCCGACCATCGTCTGCGTAACGGCGTGCCCGGCGGGGATTGCGCACACCTATATGGCGGCGGAGTATCTGGAAAAAGCGGGACGCAAACTGGGCGTGAACGTGTATGTGGAAAAGCAGGGCGCTAACGGAATTGAAGGCCGTCTTACCGCACAGCAGCTCAACGCGGCAAAAGCCTGCATTTTCGCCGCAGAGGTGGCGATAAAAGAGAGTGAGCGCTTTGCGGGCATTCCTGCGCTGTCGGTGCCCGTCGCCGAACCTATCCGCCATGCCGAAGCATTGATCCAACAAGCGCTGGCGCTGGAGCCCGTGCAGGGCGATCGCGCGGTTTACCAGGAAACGGCAGCGCCTAAGAGTCTGAAAACGGAGTTAAAACAGGCGCTGTTGAGCGGCATCTCGTTCGCCGTGCCGCTGATTGTCGCCGGGGGAACCGTACTGGCCGTGTCGGTGCTGCTGGCGCAAATGCTCGGCTTGCAGCATCTCTTCGATCAGGAGAACTCCTGGCTGTGGATGTACCGCAAGCTGGGCGGCGGGATGCTCGGCATCCTGATGGTGCCGGTGCTCGCCGCTTATACCGCCTATTCGCTGGCGGATAAACCCGCGCTGGCTCCCGGATTCGCCGCCGGCCTTGCCGCCAATATGATTGGCTCCGGCTTTCTCGGCGCGATCGCGGGTGGCTTGATCGCCGGATATCTGATGCGCTGGGTGAAAAACCATCTTCGCCTGAGCAGCAAATTCAACGGCTTCCTGACCTTCTATCTGTATCCGGTCATCGGCACCTTAGGCGCGGGCAGCCTGATGCTGTTTGTGGTGGGCGAGCCCGTTGCGTGGATCAACAACGCGCTGACCGCCTGGCTTAATGGGCTGAGCGGCGCCAATGCACTGCTGCTTGGCGCGATTCTCGGCTTTATGTGTTCTTTCGATTTGGGCGGGCCGGTCAATAAAGCGTCTTACGCGTTCTGCCTTGGGGCGATGGCGAACGGCGTCTACGGCCCGTATGCCATTTTCGCCTCGGTCAAAATGGTGTCCGCCTTCACCGTAACGGCATCAACGATGCTGGCGCCGAGGCTGTTCAAAGAGTTTGAGATCGAAACAGGAAAGTCGACCTGGCTACTGGGGCTGGCGGGCATTACGGAAGGGGCAATCCCGATGGCGATTGAAGATCCGCTGCGGGTTATCGGTTCTTTTGTTCTGGGGTCAATGGTGACGGGTGCGATTGTCGGCGCGATGAACATTGGTCTTTCGACGCCGGGCGCAGGCATTTTTTCACTCTTTCTTTTGCATGACGCCGGATACGGCGGTTTCGTCGCCGCCGCAGGCTGGTTTGGCGCAGCGTTAGTGGGGACAGCGATATCGACCACTATCCTGCTGTTCTGGCGTCGTCATGCGGTAAAGCAGGGCAAGTATCTGACTAACAATGTGTTGCCATAAACGAACTAACAGGAAACGAAGATGAAAGCAGTATCTCGCGTTCACATTACGCCGCACATGCACTGGGATCGTGAATGGTATTTCACCACGGAAGCGTCACGTATTTTGCTGGTCAACAATATGGAGGAGATCCTGACCCGCCTGGAGCAGGATGCAGAGTATAAATATTATGTCCTTGACGGGCAGACGGCGGTGCTGGAGGACTATTTCGCCGTCAAAGCGGAAAATAAAGCGCGGGTAAGAAAGCTGGTGCAGGCCGGAAAACTGATTATCGGCCCGTGGTATACCCAAACGGATACCACGCTGGTATCCGGGGAGTCGATCGTGCGTAATCTGATGTACGGTATGCGCGACTGCCTGGCGTTTGGCGAACCGATGAAAATTGGCTATCTGCCGGATTCGTTCGGCATGTCGGGGCAGCTTCCGCATATCTATAACGGTTTCGGTATTACCCGCGCCATGTTCTGGCGTGGTTGTTCGGAACGCCACGGCACCGATAAAACCGAGTTTTTATGGCAAAGCGCGGATGGCAGTGAAGTGACGGCGCAGGTGCTGCCGCTGGGCTACGCGATTGGTAAGTACTTACCGGAGGACGAGGCCGGGCTGCGTAAACGTCTCGACAGCTACTTCGATGTGCTGGAGCGCGCGTCGCTGACCAAAGAAATTTTGCTGCCGAATGGCCACGATCAGATGCCGTTGCAGCAAAATATCTTTGCGGTGATGGATAAACTGCGCGAAATCTACCCGCAGCGTAAGTTTGTGATGAGCCGCTTTGAAGAGGTGTTTGAACACATAGAAGCCCGCCGCGAGCAGCTTGCCACGCTGAAAGGCGAGTTTATTGATGGCAAATATATGCGCGTTCATCGCACCATTGGTTCGACGCGGATGGACATCAAAATCGCCCATGCGCGCATTGAGAACAAAATCGTCAACATTCTTGAGCCGCTGGCGACGCTGGCCTGGACGCTGGGGTTTGAGTATCACCACGGCCTGCTGGAGAAAATGTGGAAAGAGATTCTGAAGAATCACGCCCACGACAGCATCGGCTGCTGTTGCAGTGACAAAGTACATCGCGAAATTGCCTCCCGTTTCGAGCTGGCTGAGGATATGGCCGACAACCTGATCTGTTTTTATCAGCGCAAAATCGCCGACAACATGCCGCAGAGCGATGCCGACAAACTGGTGCTGTTTAACCTGATGCCGTGGCCGCGTGAAGAGGTAATTAACACCACGGTACGCCTGCGCGCCAGCCAGTTCTCTCTGCGGGATGATCGGGGCAATGCCATTCCTTATTGCATTCGCCATGCCCGGGAGATCGATCCCGGTTTAATTGACCGCCAGATTGTGCATTACGGTAACTACGAGCCGTTTATGGAATTTGATATCCAGATCCAGCAGATTATCCCTTCAATGGGCTATCGCACGCTTTATATCGAACCGAACGCTGCGGGCAATGTGGTGAGCCCGACGGTTTCATCAGACGCGCTGCTGGAGAACGCGTTCTGGCAGATTACGGCGAATGATGACGGTACGCTGAACCTGCGCGATAAAGACAGCGGCGTGCGTTATCAACGCATACTGGCGCTGGAAGAGGGGTCAGACGATGGCGATGAGTACGATTACTCCCCCGCCAGAGAAGAGTGGCTGCTTACTTCGACGACGGCAAAACCGGAATATGAAGTGATTCATGACGCGTGGCAGAGCAGGGTTGTCATTCGCTATACCCTGGCGGTTCCGGCGAATCTTGCCGAACGCAGCGCGCGGCAGCGCAACGGAACGTTAGGCGTGGAGATCGCCGTCACCTTGAGCCATAACAGCAGACGCATTGATGTTGAGGTGGCGCTGGATAATCAGGCTGACGATCACCGCGTGCGGGTGTTAATCCCCACGCCGTTCACGACGGATGTTGTGCTGGCGGACACCCAGTTTGGCGCAGTGACGCGTCCGGTACAGGACAGTGCGATGGAAAACTGGCAGGAAGAGGGGTGGAAAGAGGCGCCGGTGCCGGTCTGGAATATGCTGAACTATGCGGCGCTTCAGGAAGAGAGAAATGGCCTTGCGCTTTTCACGGAGGGATTACGTGAATTTGAAGTTATCGGCGAAGGGAAGAAAACGTTCGCCTTGACGCTCCTGCGTGGGGTGGGGCTGCTGGGGAAAGAGGATCTACTGCTGCGACCAGGGCGGCCTTCCGGCATCAAAATGGCGGTGCCGGATTCACAAATGCGCGGAATGCTGCGCAGTCGGTTTAGCCTGTTCAGCTATAGCGGAACGCCTTTTAGCGCCGGTGTCGCGCAACAGGCGAAGGCGTGGCTGACGCCTGTTCAGTGCTATAACAAAATTCCCTGGGATGCGATGAAACTCAACAAGGCCGATGTTTGCGTACCGGAACATTACAGCCTGTTAACGATGTCGCCGGTGGGCTGCCTGTTAAGCGCGCTGAAAAAAGCAGAGGATCGCGATGATGTCATCCTGCGCCTGTACAATCCGTCCGAAACAACCTCATGTGATGCCACCGTTGCCTTCGGCAGAGCCGTTAGCGCATGTACAGAGACCATGATGGATGAACAGGCGTGCCCTGCGAAAGGAGAGGGCGCAAGTGGGGCTGGCCTCTTTCTGCCGGGGCAGTCCCGAACGTTTAGCTACACGCTTGCCTGAATCTCAGACAAACAGATTAAAGCCACGCTTAGCGTGGCTTTATTGTTAACGGAATAATAACAATCCGGTGTTAATTTCAATGGGCTCAAAAGTAAAATATTTGTGATTATTTTCATGGCGAATTGACCCTGTGGAAAATTACGCTGAAGCGTCTACGCTAAATAGTTGCAGACGGCAAAAGAATGTCGTCGATGATAACGTTAAATGAAATGCTGTTTTTTTATATATACCTTTCTATTAGATAACCGCCAACACCCTCAGAGATACATATGCGCAACATTGTTTTCACTGTGTTTACGCATTGTATACACCGTTAACGAATTTTGGTGTTTTTGATTTAAATCAATGTTTAATGCTTGGAAAAAGATGTCAAAACACGATAAATTGTCGCCGATCAAATTGGCCTGAAACCGGTAAATTAGCTGTAAATTGATCAATGTCGAAAAATGCAAATTTGACTCAATAAAAACCTGTTTATTGTAGGGATTTTACGGCGTAATATATTTGCGGGATCAATTTAGGTTTTTTATTAACATGTTTGTAACTTTTTATCATTGCTGTTTCCTCTGATGATGAAACGGCAACGGTGAAGGGGAGCAAATAAATTTTATTGGGGCATGCGTGTGACCCTTTCTAACGGGGTTCACTCTCGGAGTCTTCATGCGATGAGCAAGGAGTCATGATGTTAGATATAGTCGAACTGTCGCGCTTACAGTTTGCCTTGACCGCGATGTACCACTTCCTGTTTGTGCCGCTGACGCTCGGTATGGCGTTCCTGCTGGCCATTATGGAAACGGTATACGTCCTTTCCGGCAAACAGATTTATAAAGATATGACCAAGTTCTGGGGCAAGTTGTTTGGTATCAACTTCGCTCTGGGTGTGGCTACCGGTCTGACCATGGAGTTCCAGTTCGGGACTAACTGGTCTTACTATTCCCACTATGTAGGGGATATCTTCGGTGCGCCGCTGGCAATCGAAGGTTTGATGGCCTTCTTCCTCGAATCCACCTTTGTAGGTCTGTTCTTCTTTGGCTGGGACCGTCTGGGTAAAGTCCAGCATATGTGTGTCACCTGGCTGGTGGCGCTGGGTTCCAACCTGTCTGCGCTGTGGATACTTGTGGCGAACGGCTGGATGCAGAACCCTATCGCATCGGATTTCAACTTCGAAACCATGCGTATGGAGATGGTGAGCTTCTCCGAACTGGTGCTTAACCCGGTTGCGCAGGTGAAATTCGTTCACACTGTGGCGTCTGGCTATGTGACCGGTGCAATGTTCATCCTCGGTATCAGTGCTTACTACCTGCTGAAAGGCCGCGACATCGCGTTCGCTAAACGCTCCTTTGCTATCGCCGCCAGCTTCGGTATGGCTGCTGTGCTGTCTGTTATCGTGCTGGGTGACGAATCCGGCTACGAAATGGGCGACGTGCAGAAAACCAAACTCGCCGCGATTGAAGCGGAATGGGAAACCCAGCCAGCGCCTGCTTCCTTCACCCTGTTCGGTATCCCGGATCAGGAGACGCAGGAAAACAAACTGGCTATCCAGATCCCTTACGCGCTGGGTATTATCGCGACTCGCTCCGTCGATACGCCGGTCATCGGTCTGAAAGACCTGATGGTGCAGCATGAAGAACGTATCCGTAGCGGGATGAAAGCCTACGCGCTGCTGGAAGAACTGCGTGCCGGTTCTACCGACCAGGCCGTTCGCGACCAGTTTAATAACGTGAAGAAAGATCTGGGCTACGGTCTGCTGCTTAAACGCTATACGCCGAACGTCACTGACGCGACCGAAGCGCAAATTGAGATGGCGACCAAAGACTCCATCCCACGCGTTGCGCCGCTGTACTTTGCGTTCCGTATCATGGTTGCGTGCGGCTTCCTGCTGCTGGCGATCATCGCGCTCTCCTTCTGGAGCGTCATTCGTAACCGCATCGGTGAGAAAAAATGGCTGCTGCGCGCGGCGCTGTACGGCATCCCGCTGCCGTGGATTGCTGTAGAAGCAGGCTGGTTCGTTGCCGAATATGGTCGTCAGCCGTGGGCGATCGGTGAGGTGCTGCCAACCGCCGTGGCGAACTCGTCACTGACGGTCGGTGACCTGCTGTTCTCCATGATCCTGATTTGCGGCCTGTATACCCTGTTCCTGGTGGCGGAGCTGTACTTAATGTTCAAGTTTGCACGCCGTGGCCCAAGCAGCCTGAAAACCGGTCGCTATCACTTTGAGCAGCCCAATGTGGCCTCTCAGCCGGCACGCTAAGACAGGAGTCGTCAAATGATCGATTATGAAGTATTGCGTTTTATCTGGTGGCTGCTGGTTGGCATTCTGCTGATCGGTTTTGCGGTTACCGATGGCTTCGACATGGGGGTGGGCATGCTCACCCGTTTCCTCGGTCGTAACGACACCGAGCGTCGAATTATGATCAACTCCATCGCCCCGCACTGGGACGGTAACCAGGTGTGGCTGATCACCGCCGGTGGTGCGCTGTTCGCCGCCTGGCCGATGGTTTACGCTGCGGCGTTTTCTGGTTTCTATGTGGCGATGATCCTCGTGCTGGCGTCCTTGTTCTTCCGTCCGGTCGGTTTTGACTACCGTTCCAAGATTGAAGACACCCGCTGGCGCAACATGTGGGACTGGGGCATCTTCGTGGGGAGCTTTGTGCCGCCGCTGGTTATCGGCGTGGCGTTTGGCAACCTGTTGCAGGGCGTACCGTTCCATATCGACGAGTATCTGCGTCTGTACTACACCGGTAACTTCTTCCAACTGCTGAACCCGTTTGGCCTGCTGGCAGGTATCGTCAGCGTAGGGATGATCATTACCCAGGGCGCGACCTATCTGCAAATGCGCACCGTGGGTGAGCTGCACCTGCGTTCCCGCACGACGGCACAGGTAGCCGCGCTGGTTACGCTGGTGTGCTTCGCGCTGGCGGGCGTATGGGTGGTTTACGGTATTGATGGTTATGTCGTGACTTCCGCGATGGATCATCACGCCGCATCTAACCCGCTGACCAAAGAAGTCGCGCGTGAAGCCGGTGCGTGGATGGTGAACTTCAACAGTACGCCGATCCTGTGGCTGGTTCCGGCGCTGGGCGTGGTTCTGCCGCTGCTGACTATCCTGACCTCCCGTATGGAGAAAGGAGCATGGGCATTCCTGTTCTCTTCTCTGACCCTGGCCTGCATCATCCTGACTGCCGGTATCGCAATGTTCCCGTTTGTGATGCCTTCCAGCACCATGATGAATGCGAGCCTGACCATGTGGGATGCGACCTCCAGCCAGAGAACGCTGAACCTGATGACCTGGGTTGCGTTGGTGTTTGTACCGATCATTCTGATCTACACCAGCTGGTGTTACTGGAAAATGTTCGGCCGCATCACTAAAGAACATATTGAAAGCAACACCCACTCTCTGTACTAAGTAAGGAGCTAAAAATGTGGTATTTCGCATGGATTCTGGGAACGCTTCTTGCCTGTGCATTTGGGATAATCACTGCGCTGGCGCTTGAGCACGTAGAATCAGGTAAAGCCGGACAAGAAGACAGCTAATGACCAGTATTATCGCAACGTTGTATGCGGTAATGGATAAGCGCCCATTACGGGCGCTTTCCTTTATGCTGGCGTTAGTGTTGGCAGGCTGCATCTTCTGGGACCCGACGCGTTTCGCGGCGAAAACAAGCGAGCTGGAAATCTGGCATGGTTTTCTGCTGATGTGGGCCGTTTGTACGGGCGTGATTCATGGCGTAGGATTTCGTCCTCGCGCCGTTCACTGGCAGGGGGTCTTTTGCCCGCTGCTCGCCGATATCGTGCTTATTGTTGGTCTGATTTTTTTCTTCTTTTGAATAAGAAGTATCCTTAAAAATTTATGGGTTTTCATAAGCCCATAAATTTTTACTCTCCCTTAACTTCCCCCCATTCCCAAGCCTCATTCGCGCGCGTATAGTAGCAACGTTTAAAAGCGTTAACTTTTTTTGCATTACCGGGATGTACAGTGAATATATTTCGATGGCCGGTTCGTGTCTATTATGAGGATACCGACGCCGGTGGTGTGGTTTACCACGCCAGTTACGTCGCTTTTTATGAAAGAGCACGCACAGAGATGCTGCGTCATCATCACTTCAGTCAACAGGTGCTGTTGGCTGAACGGGTTGCCTTCGTGGTGCGTAAAATGATGCTGGAATATTATGCGCCTGCGCGACTCGACGATATGCTCGAAGTCCAAACTGAAATTACGTCAATGCGTGGCACCTCTTTGGTTTTCACGCAACGCATTGTCAACGCAGAGAACAACGTGCTCAACGAAGCGGAAGTTCTGATTGTTTGCGTTGATCCACTCAAAATGAAGCCTCGTGCGCTTCCCAAGTCTATTGTCGCGGAGTTTAAGCAGTGACTGACATGAATATCCTTGATTTGTTCCTGAAGGCAAGCCTTCTGGTTAAACTTATCATGTTGATTTTGATTGGTTTTTCAATCGCATCCTGGGCTATCATCATCCAGCGGACTCGTATTCTTAACGCTGCGGCGCGCGAAGCGGAAGCGTTCGAAGATAAATTCTGGTCTGGAATCGAACTGTCTCGCCTGTATCAGGAGAGCCAGGGGCGTCGTGATAGCCTCGCGGGTTCGGAACAAATCTTCTATAGCGGGTTCAAAGAGTTTGTGCGTCTGCATCGTGCAAATAACCATGCGCCGGAAGCGGTTGTTGAGGGGGCGTCTCGTGCGATGCGTATCTCCATGAACCGTGAGCTGGAAACATTAGAGACGCACATTCCTTTCCTCGGCACCGTGGGTTCCATCAGTCCGTATATTGGTCTGTTTGGTACGGTATGGGGGATTATGCACGCGTTTATCGCCCTCGGTGCGGTGAAACAGGCGACGCTGCAAATGGTGGCGCCGGGTATCGCGGAAGCGCTGATTGCAACGGCTATCGGTCTGTTTGCGGCGATTCCAGCGGTTATGGCCTACAACCGCCTGAATCAGCGCGTGAACAAGCTGGAACTGAATTACGACAACTTTATGGAAGAGTTCACCGCCATTCTGCACCGTCAGGCGTTTACCAGTAGCGAGAGCAACAAGGGGTAAGCCATGGCCAGAACGCGTGGACGAGGTCGTCGCGATCTCAAGTCCGAAATCAACATTGTACCGTTGCTCGACGTACTGTTGGTGCTGTTGCTGATTTTCATGGCGACGGCGCCGATCATTACCCAGAGTGTGGAAGTCGACCTGCCGGACGCGACCGAGTCGCAGGCCGTCAGCACCAATGACGATCCGCCGGTCATTATTGAAGTTTCCGGTATTGGGCAATACAGCGTGGTGGTTGAGAAAGACAGGATGGATCAGTTGCCGCCAGAGCAGGTTATTGCCGAAGCGAAAAGTCGCCTGGAGTCCAATCCGAAAACGGTCTTCTTAATCGGTGGCGCGAAAGACGTGCCTTACGATGAAATAATTAAAGCGCTGAACTTGTTACACAGTGCGGGCGTGAAATCGGTTGGCTTGATGACGCAGCCTATCTGATCTTCTGCGTCTCCGGGACGTAAAGATAGCAAGTAACAGGC
Organism: Citrobacter sp. CK199; assembly: GCF_030333285.1. NCBI lineage: Bacteria > Pseudomonadati > Pseudomonadota > Gammaproteobacteria > Enterobacterales > Enterobacteriaceae > Citrobacter > Citrobacter sp. CK199. The sequence continues at coordinate 535,362 of NZ_JAOWGF010000028.1, forward strand.
GCACAGTTTTTGGGAACCGAGAGTGTCAAAGGCAACCGAACAAAACGACAAGCTCAAACGGGCGATAATTATTTCAGCGGTACTGCATGTCATCTTATTTGCAGTGCTGATCTGGAGTTCGTTCGATGAGCATATAGAGGCTTCAGCCGGGGGCGGCGGTGGTTCTTCCATCGACGCCGTCATGGTCGATCCCGGCGCAGTTGTTCAGCAGTACGATCGTCAGCAGCAGCAACAGGCGAGCGCGAAGCGTGCGGCGGAACAGCGTGAAAAACAGGCGCAGCAGCAAGCTGAAGAGCTTCGCGAGAAGCAGGCGGCTGAACAGGAACGACTGAAGCAACTTGAGAAAGAACGTTTAGCCGCGCAGGAACAGGCGCGCGAGCAGGCGGAACAGCAGAAACAAGCGGAAGCGGCCGCGAAGAAAGCGCAGGAGCAGCAGAAACAGGCTGAAGAAGCGGCGGCGAAAGCCGCAGCGGATGCGAAAGCGAAAGCGGACGCGCAGGCTAAAGCAGCGGCGGAAGCGCAGAAGAAAGCCGAAGCCGAAGCGGTAAAAGCGGCTGCTGATGCGAAGAAGAAAGCCGAAGCTGAAGCGGCAAAAGCCGCCGCCGACGCGAAGAAAAAAGCGGAAGCCGAGGCGGCTAAGCAGGCTCAGGCAGAGGCCGCGAAGAAAGCCGCAGCAGAAAAGGCTGCTGCTGAAAAAGCTGCCGCCGACAAAGCCGCCGCTGAGAAAGCGGCAGCAGCAAAAAAAGCTGCTGCTGAGAAGGCTGCTGCCGATAAGAAAGCTGCGGCAGATAAAGCGGCTGCTGCGAAGAAAGCCGCAGCCGAAAAAGCCGCTGCCGCATCTGGCGTCGACGACCTGTTGGGCGATTTAAGCTCCGGTAAGAATGCGCCGAAAACCGGCGGCGGAGCGGCAGGAAGCAATGCTTCTCCTGCGGGGAGTGGTAATACTAAAAACAATGGTGCATCAGGCGCGGATATCAGCAACTATGCCGGGCAGATTAAATCGGCCATTGAAAGTAAGTTTTACGACGCATCGTCCTATGCAGGTAAAACCTGTACGCTGCGTATAAAACTGGCTCCAGATGGCCTGTTGCTGGATATTCAGTCTGAAGGTGGCGATCCCGCGCTTTGTCAGGCAGCGCTTGCTGCGGCCCGACAGGCGAAGATTCCAAAACCACCAAGCCAGGCGGTATACGAAGTGTTTAAAAACGCACCTCTGGACTTTAAACCGTAAGCTAAACTTTCCCCGTCACGGCGGGGAAAGGCACGCAACGGGAGTCGCTGGGTTCTGGTAGTTTTGTGTATTTGAGTTTGTTAACATTCTGCTAAATTATCGTGGGCTTTCCGCCCGGATAAGGGAGATATGATGAAGCAGGCATTACGAGTAGCATTTGGTTTCTTAATGCTGTGGGCAGCGGTGCTGCACGCAGAAGTACGTATCGAGATCACCCAGGGGGTGGACTCGGCGCGCCCGATTGGCGTTGTGCCATTCCAGTGGGCAGGGCCGGGAGCTGCGCCTGAAGATATTGGCGGCATCGTTGGCGCTGACCTGCGCAACAGCGGTAAATTCAATCCGTTGGATCGTTCTCGTCTGCCGCAGCAGCCGGGTACGGCGCAAGAAGTTCAGCCGGCGGCATGGTCTGCGCTGGGTATTGATGCGGTTGTTGTCGGCCAGGTGACTCCGAATCCTGACGGTTCCTACAATGTTGCTTATCAGCTGGTTGACACCGGCGGCGCACCGGGTACTGTACTGGCGCAGAACTCTTACAAAGTGAACAAGCAGTGGCTGCGTTATGCTGGCCATACTGCAAGTGATGAAGTGTTTGAGAAGCTGACCGGCATCAAGGGCGCATTCCGCACCCGTATCGCTTACGTAGTGCAGACTAACGGCGGCCAGTTCCCGTATGAGTTGCGCGTGTCTGACTACGATGGCTACAACCAGTTCGTGGTTCACCGTTCTCCGCAGCCGCTGATGTCTCCGGCGTGGTCTCCTGACGGCTCTAAACTGGCCTACGTGACCTTCGAAAGCGGTCGTTCCGCGCTGGTTATCCAGACGCTGGCTAACGGGGCTGTGCGTCAGGTTGCGTCGTTCCCGCGTCACAACGGCGCGCCTGCGTTCTCGCCGGATGGCAGCAAACTGGCGTTTGCGTTGTCTAAAACCGGTAGCCTGAACCTGTATGTGATGGACATTGGTTCTGGTCAGATTCGTCAGGTGACGGATGGTCGCAGCAACAACACCGAACCAACATGGTTCCCGGACAGCCAGAACCTGGCCTTTACCTCTGACCAGGCCGGTCGTCCGCAGGTGTATAAAGTTAACGTGAACGGCGGTGCTCCGCAGCGTATCACCTGGGAAGGTTCGCAAAACCAGGATGCGGATGTGAGCAGCGACGGTAAATTTATGGTAATGGTAAGCTCGGCGAATGGTCAGCAGCACATTGCCAAACAAGATCTGGTAGCGGGTGGCGTACAGGTTCTGTCGTCAACGTTCCTGGATGAAACGCCAAGTCTGGCACCTAACGGCACTATGGTAATCTACAGCTCTTCTCAGGGGATGGGATCCGTGCTGAATTTGGTTTCTACAGATGGGCGTTTCAAGGCGCGTCTTCCGGCAACTGATGGTCAGGTTAAATTCCCTGCCTGGTCGCCGTATCTGTGATAATAATTAATTGATTAGTAAAGGAATCATTGAAATGCAACTGAACAAAGTGCTGAAAGGGCTGATGATCGCTCTGCCTGTTATGGCAATTGCTGCATGTTCTTCCAACAAGAACGCCAGCAATGACGGCAGCGAAGGCATGCTGGGTGCAGGCACTGGTATGGATGCGAACGGCAGCGGCAACATGTCTTCTGAAGAGCAAGCGCGTTTGCAGATGCAGCAATTGCAGCAGAACAACATCGTTTACTTCGATCTGGACAAGTACGATATCCGTTCTGACTTCGCGGCAATGCTGGATGCGCACGCTAACTTCCTGCGTAGCAACCCGTCTTACAAAGTCACCGTAGAAGGTCATGCGGACGAACGTGGTACTCCTGAGTACAACATCTCCCTGGGCGAACGCCGTGCTAACGCTGTTAAGATGTACTTGCAGGGTAAAGGCGTTTCTGCTGACCAGATCTCCATCGTTTCTTACGGTAAAGAAAAACCCGCAGTACTGGGTCACGACGAAGCGGCTTACGCTAAAAACCGTCGCGCCGTACTGGTTTACTAAGAGAATTGCATGAGCAGTAACTTCAGACATCACCTGTTGAGTCTGTCGTTACTGGTTGGCATAGCGGCCCCCTGGGCCGCTTTTGCTCAGGCGCCAATCAGTAGTGTCGGCTCAGGCTCGGTCGAAGACCGCGTCACTCAACTCGAGCGTATTTCGAATGCTCACAGCCAGCTTTTAACCCAACTCCAGCAACAACTCTCTGATAATCAGTCCGATATTGATTCCCTGCGTGGTCAAATCCAGGAAAGCCAGTATCAGCTGAATCAGGTTGTTGAACGGCAGAAGCAGATCCTGCTACAGATGGACAGTCTGAGCAGCGGTAGCGCAGCGACGCCATCGGCGGGCGGCGAGCAAAGCGGGGCGGCAACCGCAACACCTGCGCCTGGCGCGGGCGCGGCGACGTCAGGCGCGCCGGTACAAAGCGGCGACGCCAATACCGATTACAATGCGGCAATTGCTCTGGTGCAGGATAAGTCCCGCCAGGATGATGCGATTGTGGCGTTTCAGAACTTCATCAAAAAATACCCGGACTCAACTTATCAGCCGAATGCCAATTACTGGCTCGGCCAGTTGAATTACAACAAGGGTAAAAAAGATGATGCCGCATTTTATTTTGCCTCGGTAGTCAAAAACTACCCGAAGTCACCAAAAGCGGCTGACGCGATGTACAAAGTCGGCGTCATCATGCAGGACAAAGGCGACGCGGCAAAAGCCAAAGCGGTTTATCAGCAGGTTATCAGTAAATACCCTGGCACTGATGGCGCAAAACAAGCGCAAAAACGTCTTAACGCGATGTAATGCACACCACGCGACCAGAAATCGCGTTATTTCTGGTCTCGTCGTGCGATTCCTAAGCAGTTGAGTGATCTACATCGAAATTTTTGTTGCGCTGAAATCTGAAATCAGTAATATATGCCGCCGTTGCCAGGGGATATCAAACAAACCGAAAGCAGCGCAAAAGTGGGTCGTTAGCTCAGTTGGTAGAGCAGTTGACTTTTAATCAATTGGTCGCAGGTTCGAATCCTGCACGACCCACCACTTTAAAGATGGAAACATCTTACCAGCGTAGTATCGGGTGATTAGCTCAGCTGGGAGAGCACCTCCCTTACAAGGAGGGGGTCGGCGGTTCGATCCCGTCATCACCCACCACTCGGGTCGTTAGCTCAGTTGGTAGAGCAGTTGACTTTTAATCAATTGGTCGCAGGTTCGAATCCTGCACGACCCACCAATTTAAAAATTGGTGCCGAGTAAAATCTTTCAGGTAACACCCGTATGGGTCGTTAGCTCAGTTGGTAGAGCAGTTGACTTTTAATCAATTGGTCGCAGGTTCGAATCCTGCACGACCCACCAGTTTTAAAGGTGGTTACTGGTAGAGAACGTGAAGGATAACGTTGCGTCAGCAACGGCCCGAAGGGCGAGGCGAAGCCGAGTCATCCTGCACGACCCACCATCCTGAATGATTAAGCAGTAAAATCCCGCAAGGGGTCGTTAGCTCAGTTGGTAGAGCAGTTGACTTTTAATCAATTGGTCGCAGGTTCGAATCCTGCACGACCCACCAATTTAAAAATTGGTGCCGAGTAAAATCTTTCAGGTAACACCCGTATGGGTCGTTAGCTCAGTTGGTAGAGCAGTTGACTTTTAATCAATTGGTCGCAGGTTCGAATCCTGCACGACCCACCAGTTTTAAAGGTGGTTACTGGTAGAGAACGTGAAGGATAACGTTGCGTCAGCAACGGCCCGAAGGGCGAGGCGAAGCCGAGTCATCCTGCACGACCCACCATCCTGAATGATTAAGCAGTAAAATCCCGCAAGGGGTCGTTAGCTCAGTTGGTAGAGCAGTTGACTTTTAATCAATTGGTCGCAGGTTCGAATCCTGCACGACCCACCAATTTTAACATTGCACTCAGATGTTAAACGTGAAGGATAACGTTGCGTCAGCAACGGCCCGAAGGGCGAGGCGAAGCCGAGTCATCCTGCACGACCCACCAATGTAAAAAGGCGCCCTAAAGGCGCCTTTTTGCTATGCGCAGAATTTGTGCCTGATGGCGCTGCGCTTATCAGGCCTACAGCGATACACTCGTCCAGGTCGGATAAGATGTCAGTCGGCGACCCGTAGGCCGGATAAGGCGCTTGCGCCGCCATCCGGCATTATCAAGCGCAATTGTTGTGACTTTTGCCAGCCAATCGGCTATCTTGTTTAGCATATAAAACAAATTTAACCGATTGTGGCGTGGGTTACGCTTTATATCGGTTATTTCGTTAAGCCAGTAAAACGAGAAAGCATGATGAGCGTAATGTTTGACCCGGAAGCCGCAATCTATCCGTTTCCGCCGAAACCGACCCCGCTAAGCGTGGATGAAAAGCAATTCTACCGCGAGAAAATCAAACGTCTGCTGAAAGCGCGCGATGCCGTCATGGTGGCGCACTATTACACCGATCCCGAAATCCAGCAACTGGCTGAAGAAACCGGAGGATGCATTTCCGACTCGCTGGAGATGGCGCGATTTGGCGCGAAACATCCTGCCTCCACGTTGCTGGTCGCTGGCGTCCGTTTTATGGGCGAGACGGCCAAAATTCTCAGCCCGGAAAAAACCATCCTGATGCCGACTCTACAGGCGGAATGCTCGCTGGATCTGGGTTGTCCGATTGACGAATTTAGCGCGTTTTGCGACGCCCACCCGGATCGCACGGTAGTGGTTTACGCCAACACGTCTGCTGCCGTCAAAGCCCGCGCTGACTGGGTTGTTACCTCCAGTATCGCCGTTGAACTGATTGAACATCTGGACAGTCTGGGCGAGAAAATTATCTGGGCGCCGGATCGCCACCTGGGACATTACGTGCAAAAGCAGACCGGCGCGGATGTGCTCTGCTGGCAGGGGGCCTGTATCGTTCATGATGAATTTAAAACCCAGGCGTTGACCCGGATGAAAGGTTTGTACCCGGATGCCGCCGTGCTGGTGCATCCTGAGTCGCCACAATCGATTGTCGATATGGCGGATGCCGTCGGGTCTACCAGCCAGCTGATTAATGCCGCCCGCACGCTGCCGCATAAGCAGCTTATTGTGGCGACCGACCGGGGAATTTTCTATAAAATGCAGCAGGCGGTGCCTGATAAAGAGTTGCTTGAAGCGCCGACAGCCGGAGAAGGGGCGACCTGCCGTAGCTGCGCGCATTGTCCGTGGATGGCGATGAACGGCCTTAAGGCGATTGCTGAGGGGTTAGAGCAGGGCGGGCAGGCCCATGAGATTCACGTTGACCAGGCGTTGCGAGAAGGGGCGCTGCTGCCGCTCAACCGTATGCTGGAATTTGCGGCTACACTACGAGCGTAAAACGTAAAACGCTCTGGGGGAAAGATGGATTTTTTTAGCACACAGAACATTCTGGTTCATATTCCAATTGGCGCTGGCGGTTACGACCTGTCATGGATTGAAGCTGTCGGCACCGTTGCGGGTTTGCTGTGTATCGGGCTTGCCAGCCTGGAAAAGATCAGCAACTATTTTTTCGGCCTGATTAACGTGACGCTATTCGCGATCATCTTTTTTCAGATCCAACTCTACGCCAGCCTGTTGCTTCAGGTATTTTTCTTTGCCGCCAATATTTACGGCTGGTATGCCTGGTCCCGCAAAACAAGCCAGCATGAGATTGAATTGAAAATTCGCTGGCTGCCGCTGCCAAAAGCGCTGGCCTGGCTGGCGGTATGCGTGGTGGCGATAGGTCTGATGACCGCGTATATCGATCCGGTATTTGCTTTCCTGACTCGCGTCGCCGTCAACCTGATGCAGGCGCTGGGATTGTCGGTCGCCGTACCGGAATTGCAGCCTGATGCCTTCCCGTTCTGGGACTCCTGCATGATGGTGCTGTCGATTGTGGCGATGATCCTGATGACGCGCAAGTACGTCGAAAACTGGCTGCTGTGGGTGATTATCAACGTGATAAGCGTGGTGATCTTCGCACTGCAAGGCGTCTATGCGATGTCGCTGGAGTATCTGATCCTGACCTTCATCGCCCTGAATGGCAGCCGGATGTGGATCAACAGCGCGCGCGAACGAGGCTCACACGCGCTTTCCAGTTAGTGGTGATGATGCGAATGGCCGGATAGCCCCTGATTCAGGTGGCAGTCCGGCCCGTTGCACGGCTGATATTCCATCTGAATGGTGGCGTGCTCAATCTGGTAATGGTGAATCAGGAAATGCTGGATGCGCGCCAGCAACGCGTCATGATCGTGCGGCGGGATCACCTGCACATGCAGCGTCATCACGGGTTTTTCTCCTATCATCCAGACATGGACGTGATGCACATTGCGTACTTCGGGAATACCCCGGCTGAGATGGCGACGCAACGCCGCGATATCCAGCGAAACCGGCGCGCCTTCCAGTAATTCATTTACGCTGTCTTTTAACAGACGCCAGGCGCTGCGTAACACCAGTATGGAAACCAGGATCGAGAGAATTGGGTCCGCTGGCGTCCAGCCTGTCCAGATGATAATCAGTGCGGCAAAAATGGCGCCGACCGATCCCAGTAAATCCCCCATCACATGCAGCGCGGCGGCACGCACATTGAGGTTTTTTTCTTCATTCCCCCGGTGCAGGAGCCAGAACGCGAACACGTTGGCGAGCAAACCCGCCACTGCGATAGTCATCATCATGCCGCCTGCGACAGGGCGTGGCGTATAGAAGCGCTGAATGGCTTCCCAGACGATTAAAAGAGTAATCACCACTAATGCGATGGCGTTAACAAACGCGGCCAGCGTTGTCAGTCTCAGCCAGCCGAAAGTGTGGCGAATGGTTGGAGGACGACGGGAAAACTGTACGGCCATCAGAGCGAACAACAGGGCTGCGGCATCGGTAAGCATATGCCCGGCATCGGCCAGCAGCGCCAGCGATCCTGAAAGAATGCCGCCCACCACTTCAACCAGCATAAATCCGGCGGTGACACAAAATGCGAACAGCAACCGACGCGCGTTCTTATCTTCCGGCAGATGCGAAGCAGTATGAGAGTGTGAATGTGCCATCGTGTCATCCCTTTGTTATTTTCATTATTACTGTATGACATCATACAAGTTTTGGGCTGACAAAATAAAAAGGAGAGCGTCAGCTCTCCCGTTACCTGGCCTTTTTTCAGGCTTACTGCGTGGTGCCATCGGTTTTAGTATCAACGTCGTTGTTGATGCCGTCGCCGGTCTCCACTTTCTTATTCACGTCCGGGCAGCGGCCGTCCTTACACATGGTGTTTTTATGCACTTCATCGGAGGTCATGCCGTCGTGGTTCATTGATGAGCCATCCGGGTGAAGCATGGTGCCGCCGGAATTAATCTGGCTGTTGTCCACATTGTTTGGCGCGATGTTTTCGCGGGCGTCAGGGGCGACCTGTCCGGCATCCGCCGAAGAGTTTGCCTGTCCGTTGTTGGACTGCGTATTCGCGTCAGCGGCCAACGCTGCGCCACTGGCAAGGCTGAGTATGGCAGTAAGAAAAAGTGTGGCCAGTTTTGTCATTTTCATAAGATGCTCCTGTTATGGTCGATATGTCGGATAACTCTTCCAACAGTGCATGTGCCAGTAAAATCTCAGAGAGGGGTTAAAGATCCCGCACTGGCGATTTAGCCCAGCAGAGAATCTTAAAAAAACTCACAAAAAGAGTGTTTGCAGTTAAAAATTGTAGGTTAGATCTCGTTTTTCGCTACTTTCTGGCGTTTTTTTTCCTAATTCCAGGATTAGTCCGTTCGAAGTGTAAAAGTCAGTTTACACTTTTTAGCCAAAGAGATAGATTGAAGGGATTGCATTTAATTAGATAAGTATGGCAACACTGGAATAATCATGAATTATCAGAACGACGATTTACGTATTAAAGAGATCAACGAGTTATTACCGCCAGTCGCACTCCTTGAAAAATTTCCCGCTACAGAGAATGCAGCAAACACCGTTGCCCATGCCCGCAAAGCGATTCATAAAATCCTGAAAGGGAATGACGATCGCCTGCTGGTGGTGATTGGGCCGTGCTCAATTCATGATCCGGTTGCCGCCAAAGAGTATGCCGCTCGTTTAATGACGCTGCGTGAAGAGCTAAAAGGCGAGCTTGAAATTGTCATGCGCGTCTATTTTGAAAAACCGCGCACCACGGTGGGCTGGAAAGGGCTGATCAACGATCCGCATATGGATAACAGCTTCCAGATTAACGATGGCCTGCGTATTGCCCGCAAGCTATTGCTCGACATTAACGACAGCGGATTACCTGCTGCGGGTGAGTTTCTTGATATGATCACCCCGCAATACCTGGCGGATCTGATGAGCTGGGGCGCGATTGGCGCACGTACCACGGAGTCTCAGGTACACCGCGAGCTGGCCTCTGGTCTTTCCTGCCCGGTCGGCTTTAAAAATGGCACCGACGGCACCATCAAAGTAGCGATTGACGCCATCAATGCCGCCGGTGCGCCTCACTGCTTCCTCTCCGTCACTAAGTGGGGGCACTCCGCCATTGTGAATACCAGCGGCAACGGCGACTGCCACATTATTCTGCGTGGAGGCAAAGAGCCAAACTACAGCGCGCAACATGTGGCAGAAGTAAAAGAAGGTCTTGCTAAAGCGGGGCTTGCGCCGCAGGTTATGATCGATTTCAGCCATGCGAACTCCTCCAAACAGTTTAAAAAGCAGATGGACGTTTGTGCGGATGTTTGCCAGCAGATTGCGCGTGGCGAAAACGCGATCATTGGCGTGATGGTGGAAAGCCATCTGGTGGAAGGTAATCAGAGCCTGGAAAGCGGCGAACCGCTGACCTACGGTAAGAGTGTTACCGACGCCTGCATCGGCTGGGAAGATACGGATGCGCTGCTGCGTCAGTTGTCGAATGCGGTGAAAGCCCGTCGCGGATAATTCCTCCTGCCAACGCACGTTGCGCAATTGAAAAACCGGCAAATCAGGCCGGTTTTTTTCTACTAACTGTTTGTAATCCAAAAGAGTTAGTTCTTTGTTTAAAAGTTTTGATGTGATCGTGATCAACTTTTTACACTTATATCGGTCGTAATATAAATTTTTACATAACGATTGATAATACAAATGAATAAGCCCACTCAACTGGCAACGCTGTTGCCTCTTCTCATTTCCCTGGCGCCGCACAGCGCACATGCGGCAAACACCTCTGAAGATGAAATTATCGTCACCAGCCAGCCTTCTGCCGATACCACGCATGCCGCTTCCGGCGCTGGATTCAAAACCAATGATATCGATGTCGGGCCGCTGGGCAATAAAGCCTGGGTTGATACACCGTATTCGACCACGACCGTCACCAAAGAGATGATTGAGAACCAGCAGGCGCAAAGCGTGAGCGAACTGCTGAAATACTCGCCCAGCACACAAATGCAGGCGCGCGGCGGCATGGATGTCGGCAGACCGCAGAGCCGGGGGATGCAGGGCAGCGTGGTTGCCAACAGCCGCCTGGATGGGTTGAACATCGTCTCAACCACCGCTTTCCCCGTTGAGATGCTGGAACGCCTGGATGTGCTCAACAGCCTGACCGGCGCGCTGTACGGCCCGGCAAGTCCGGCCGGGCAGTTTAATTTTGTCGCCAAACGCCCAACGGAAGAGACGCTGCGCAAAGTCACTCTGGGTTATCAAAGCCGGAGCGCCTTTACCGGGCATGTCGATTTGGGCGGACACATTGATGATGACAACCGTTTTGGCTATCGCGTGAATGTGCTAAATCAGGAAGGTGAAGGGAATCTGGATGACAGTACGCTGCGCCGTAAGTTGCTTTCCGTGGCGCTGGACTGGAATATTCAGCCAGGCACGCAATTGCAGCTGGATGCCAGCCACTATGAGTTTATTCAAAAAGGCTATCCGGGAAGCTTCAGCTATGGCCCGAACATTAAACTACCTTCCGCACCCGATCCCAAAGATAAAAATCTGGCGCTCAGCACGGCCGGGAACGATCTGACAACCGACACGGTGAGCACGCGTCTTATTCATTATCTCAATGATGACTGGTCCGTAACGGCAGGCGTTGGCTGGCAGCAGGCGGATCGTGCGATGCGTAACGTATCCAGCAAAATTATCAATAACCAGGGCGATATCAGCCGTTCGCTGAAAGACTCTACTGCCGCAGGACGTTTTCGCGTACTGAGCAATACCGCCACGCTTAACGGTCATGTTGATACCGGTTCTGTCGGGCATGATATTGCGCTCTCGACCACCGGTTATGTCTGGTCGCTGTACAGTGCGAAAGGGACGGGGCCGTCTTATAGCTGGGACACCACCAATATGTACCACCCCTCTGAGATGTACGAAAAGGGCGATGGCAAAATCATAACCGGTGGGGATCGTTATAAATCCAGCGTCAACACGCAACAGAGCATTACCCTTGGGGATACCGTGACTTTCACGCCGAAATGGTCGGCGATGTTCTACTTGAGCCAGAGCTGGATTCAGTCGCAGAACTACAATAAAAGCGGTCATAAAACCGGCCAGATTGATGAGAACGGTTTAAGCCCGAATGCGGCGTTGATGTATAAAATCACCCCGAATGTGATGGCCTACGTCAGCTATGCGGAGTCGCTGGAACAGGGCGGGACGGCGCCAACCAATAGCGACGTGAAAAATGCCGGGCAAACCCTCGACCCGTATCGCAGCAAACAATATGAGATGGGGCTAAAAGCCGATGTCTCCGGGATGAATCTGGGGGCGGCGCTGTTCCGTCTTGAGCGTCCATTTGCCTATGTCGATCCCGGCGATAACGTCTATAAGGAACAGGGGAACCAGGTCAATAACGGTCTGGAATTGACGGCCTCCGGTAATGTCTGGCAAGGGCTGAATATCTACAGCGGCGTGACGCTCCTCGATCCGAAACTGAAAGATACGGTGAGCGATACCACCAGCGATAAACGGGTGGTAGGCGTACCGAAAGTACAGGCGAACGTGCTGGCGGAGTACAGCTTACCGTCGATGCCGGAATGGGTATACAGCGCTAACGTTCACTATACCGGCAAGCGTGCCGCCAACGATACCAACACCGCATGGGCCAGCAGCTACACCACCTGGGACCTGGGCACCCGCTACACCACGAAAATCAGCAACGTGCCGACCACCTTCCGCGTGGTGGTTAACAACGTGTTCGATAAACACTACTGGGCATCAATCTTCCCGTCAGGCACCGATGGCGATAACGGTTCACCCAGCGCCTTTATCGGCAGCGGGCGTGAAGTTCGCGCCTCCGTCACGTTTGATTTTTAAAGGATGGAGTCATGACGCTAACCCGCATTTTCCCCGCGCTGGCCTGGCTGGTGGCGGGGAGCCTGTTTGCCGCGCAGCCGCACAACGATGTGCGCATCGCTTCGCCGTGGCCGGCGCAAAACACCATCATCACCATGCTGGGGTATGGCGATAATATTGTTGGCACGTCGATGATTGCAAAGACGATTCCGCTTTTTCGCCAGAGTCTGCCGCGTATTGAGAATGTCGCCGTTGTCAGCGTCAACAGCGGTCACGAACTGGACCCGGAGCAGATCATCTCGCTCGGTACGCAACTGCTGTTTGTGCCAAAATCGATGACGGTGCCGAGGGCGTCGCTGCTCCAGCAGGCGGGGGTGCGCGTACTGGCGTTTGAGGCGAACTCCATGCAGGCGCTGACCGCCCGGGTGCATAAAACAGCGGAGGTGCTGGGGCCGGATGCGCAGGATAAAGCGCAGCGGTATCAGCAGTATTTTGACCGCAATGTGGAGCGGGTAAAGGCGCGCTTAAGCGATCTTCCTGAAGATCAGCGAATGACCCTCTATCACAGCATGGGCAATCCGCTGACCACTTCCGGCAGGCCGTCGCTTAATCAGGACTGGATGGATCTGGCCGGTGCAAAAAACGTCGCCGAGCGCTGGTTTAGCCACAAGCAAAACCGGACGGGGGAAGTTGCTCTTGAGCAGATTGTCGCGGCAAATCCGGCGGTGATTGTCGCCATGAATAAGCGGGATGCGGATGCCATCCTGACTTCTCCCCAGTGGGCGCAGGTGGATGCCGTGATTCATCATCGCGTGTATGTGAACCCGAAAGGGATGTTCTGGTGGTGTCGGGAGACCAGCGAAGAGGCGTTACAATTCCTCTGGCTGGCAAAAACGCTCTACCCGCAGCGCTTTGCCGATGTGGATATGCGCAAGGAGACCCGCCGCTTTTACCAGGACTTCTTTGGCATTACACTCAGCGACGCGCAGATTAGCGATGTGCTCAATCCGCCGAAATGACTCTACAGGTAAGGAACGTTATGTCGCTATCCGCTAATGCTCCGTCGATCGACGATCGCTACCGTCTTGTGGTACGCAAGCGGTTGATGCTGGCGCTGCTGATTATTGCGGCGATAGTCGCCTCGCTGGTGCTGGACTCTACGCTTGGCCCGTCTGGTCTGTCGCTCGGCGAGCTCTGGCAAACGCTGCTGCACCCGGCAAGCGTTAATGCGGGGACGCGCGTTATCGTCTGGGATATCCGTTTACCCTATGCGCTGATGGCGTTACTGGTGGGAATGGCTTTGGGGTTGGCGGGCGCCGAAATGCAGACGATCCTGAACAACCCGCTGGCGAGTCCGTTCACGCTGGGCGTTTCTTCCGCAGCAGCCTTTGGCGCTGCGCTGGCGATCGTGTTGGGTATCGGCATTCCCGGCGTTCCTGCCGCCTGGTTTATTCCCGCGAATGCCTTTGCTTTTGCGCTGCTGTCCGCCCTGCTGCTGGACGGGATTACTCGCTGGACGCGCGTGGCGACCTCTGGCGTGGTGCTGTTCGGTATCGCGCTGGTGTTTACCTTTAATGCGCTGGTGTCGATGATGCAGTTCGTTGCCGATGAGGACACGCTACAGGGGCTGGTGTTCTGGACGATGGGCAGCCTGGCGCGCGCGTCGTGGGAAAAGCTCGGCGTGCTGGCGTTGGTGTTTGCCATTGTGCTGCCGTGGTCGATGCGTAGCGCCTGGCAATTGACGGCGCTGCGGTTGGGGGAAGATCGGGCGATGAGTTTTGGCATTGACGTGCGGCGCCTGCGCCTGTCATCGCTGCTGCGCATCAGCCTGCTATCGGCGCTGTCGGTGGCGTTTGTCGGGCCAATCGGTTTTATCGGTCTGGTCGCGCCGCACATTGCGCGAATGCTGTTTGGTGAAGATCACCGGTTCTATCTGCCGGGCAGCGTGTTGACGGGGGGGCTGGTGCTGTCTCTAGCCTCGATCGCGTCGAAGAATATTGTTCCTGGGGTGATCATCCCGGTAGGCATCGTAACGTCGCTGGTGGGTGTGCCGTTCTTCCTGAGCATTATTTTGCGCCACCGGGGGAGCATGTCATGAGCGGGTTGATCCTCAAGGGAATAAGCGCCGGTTACCCGAAACATCCGGTTATTCGCGATCTCAGCGTGCCTGAGCTGCCGCGCGGTAAAATTACCGTTCTGCTGGGGCCGAACGGCTGCGGGAAATCAACGTTATTACGCGCGCTGGCCGGGCTGAATAAAGCCCGTGGCGAGGTCATGCTGGACGGTGAGAACCTGATGTCGCTGCCGTTTGCCCGGCGTGCGGAAAAGGTGGTGTTTTTACCTCAGTCGCTGCCGCAGGGCGTACATCTGCATGTGCTGGAGTCAATTATCGTGGCGCAGCGGGCGTCCGGCGGGCGGGATGGCGCGAACAGCCACTCGCAGGTGCTGGCAATCCTGGATCAACTCGGCATTGCGCATCTGGCGCTGCACTATCTTGACCAGCTTTCCGGCGGCCAGCGGCAACTGGTGGGGCTGGCGCAGTCGCTGATTCGCTACCCGGAACTTTTGTTGCTGGACGAGCCGCTTAGCGCGCTGGATCTGAACTATCAGTTTCACGTTATGGATCTGATCGCGCGGGAAACGCGGGCGCGCAATATGGTGACGGTTGTGGTGGTGCATGACATTAATATCGCGCTACGCCACAGCGAACATGTGCTGATGCTGAAGGAGGGCAAACTGGTGGCCAGCGGCGCGCCGGAAGCGGTTATTACCGCAGAAAGCCTGGCGGAAGTGTATAACGTTCGGGGTCGTGTGGAACGTTGTTCACAGGGCAGGGCGCAGGTGGTGCTCGACGGGGTTATCGGGGTTTAAGTGCATGTATTGCCGGATGGCGCTTCGCTTATCGGGCCTACGGGACGCACATTGCCAACCCGTAGGCCCGATAAGCGAAGCGCCATCAGGCAAATCAGATTACTTCGCTTTACCCTGGTTCGCTACGGCCGCCGCTTTTGCCGCGATCTCGTCAGCGTTACCCAGATAGTAATGTTTGATCGGTTTGAAGTTTTCGTCGAACTCGTACACCAGCGGTACACCGGTCGGGATGTTCAGTTCGAGAATCTCTTCTTCGCTCATGTTATCCAGGTATTTCACCAGCGCACGCAGAGAGTTACCGTGAGCGGCGATGATGATGCGCTCACCGCTTTTCATGCGCGGCAGAATGGTTTCGTTCCAGTAAGGGATCACGCGATCGATAGTCAGCGCCAGGCTTTCAGTCAGCGGTAGCTCTTTCTCGGTCAGTTGCGCATAACGCGGATCGTGGCCCGGGTAACGCTCGTCATCTTTGGTCAGCTCCGGCGGGGTTACGGCAAAACCGCGACGCCACTGTTTAACCTGCTCATCACCGTATTTTTCAGCGGTTTCCGCTTTGTTCAGACCCTGTAGTGCGCCGTAGTGACGTTCGTTCAGCTTCCAGGATTTCTCAACCGGCAGCCAGGCCTGATCCAGTTCGTCCAGGACGTTCCACAGCGTGTGGATGGCACGTTTCAGCACGGAGGTATAAGCAAAATCGAAGCTATAGCCTTCCTCTTTCAGCAGTTTACCTGCCGCTTTTGCTTCACCCACGCCTTTCTCGGACAGGTCAACATCGTACCAACCGGTGAAACGGTTTTCGTTGTTCCACTGACTTTCGCCGTGACGTACCAGAACCAGCTTAGTTACAGCCATACTCTCACTCCTCAAGCTTTATTGAATGATAATAATTCTCATTATATTGCCGTGACAGGTCAGCGGCAACGCTTACGCATAACCATAGCGAAAATAGTGACGCAGTGTAAGGTTCTTGTGAACCCGGAGTTGCGATTTTGTCTTTGAGTGGTGGGGATTTGAGCAAAGCGACGCGCCACAGGCCCGATAGCTGGCACCATCGGGCCTGTTATGGCTCATCGTCAGGCCGGAATAAACTGATATTCCGTCAGGCTGGCGTACTCGTCGCCGGGATGCAACACGCAGTCAGGTTGCGGCCATTCCGGGTGGTTCGGGCTGTCTGGCAGAAATTCGCTTTCCAGCGCCAGGCCTTGCCAGTCGGCATAAGGTTCAGGCCCGCGTGACGGCGTGCCGCCCAGATAGTTGCCGGAATAGAATTGCAGCGCCGGAGCGGAGGTATAAACCTTCATCTGCAATTTCTCATCCTGCGACCACAGATGCGCGGCTGGCTGGCTGGCATCACCTTTGGTCTGCAATAAGAAGGCGTGATCGTAACCTTTTACCTTGCGCTGATCGTCATCGGCAAGAAACGCGCTGGCGATGGTTTTTGCGCTGCGGAAGTCGAACGAGGTTCCGGCAACGGATTTCAGCCAGTCGAGTGGAATACCACTTTCATCAACCGGCAGGTACGTATCAGCCAGAATCTGTAGCTTGTGCTGGCGTACGTCTGACTGCTCGCCGTCCAGGTTAAAGTAGACGTGATTGGTCAGGTTCACCGGGCAGGGCTTATCTACCGTCGCTCGATAGGTAATGGAGATTCGGTTATCGTTGGTGAGACGATACTGCGCGGTGGCGCAGAGATGGCCGGGGAAGCCCTGATCGCCATCGTCAGACGTCAGTGCAAACAGCACCTGACGATCGTTCTGGTTGACTATCTGCCAGCGACGTTTGTCAAAGCCGTCCGGCCCGCCGTGCAGTTGGTTTTCACCCTGGCTCGGCAGCAGACTGACGGTTTCACCCGCCCAGGTGTAACGGCTGTTGGCAATGCGATTGGCGTAGCGGCCAATCGATGCACCAAGAAAGGCGGCCTGATCCTGGTAATATTCCGGGCTGGCGCACCCCAGCAACGCTTCACGGACGCTGCCATCGGTTAGCGGGATACGGGCGGAAAGTAGTGTGGCGCCCCAGTCCATCAGCGTGACCACCATCCCTGCATCGTTGCGCAGGGTGAGCAGGCGGTACGGCTGACCATCGGGCGCCAGTGCGGGCGTTTCGTTTAGCACTGTCCGGCTCCTTGTGAGGGTTTGCATACGTAAAACGTTTCTTTGATTCCGGTTTTCGCTTCATACTGCGTGGCTACGGCCTGCTGTACGGCAGGAACCAGCGCTTCCGGGATCAACGCGACGACGCAGCCGCCGAAGCCGCCGCCGGTCATGCGTACGCCGCCTTTATCGCCGATGGTCGCTTTCACAATTTCGACCAGCGTGTCGATCTGCGGGACGGTGATTTCGAAGTCATCGCGCATTGAGGCGTGAGATTCCGCCATCAATTCACCCATGCGTTTCAGGTCGCCTTTCTCCAGCGCGCTGGCGGCTTCAACGGTACGGGCGTTTTCGGTCAGTACGTGGCGAACACGTTTGGCGACAATCGGGTCCAGCTCGTTGGCCACCGCGTTGAACGCCGCAAGGCTGACATCGCGCAACGCCGGTTGCTGGAAGAAACGCGCGCCCGTTTCACACTGCTCGCGACGGGTATTGTACTCGCTGCCCACCAGCGTACGTTTAAAGTTACTGTTGATGATCACCACCGCCACGCCTTCCGGCATGGAAACCGCTTTCGTACCCAGCGTGCGGCAGTCAATCAGCAGGGCATGATCTTTTTTACCCAGCGCGGAGATCAGCTGATCCATAATGCCGCAGTTACAGCCGACGAACTGATTCTCCGCTTCCTGGCCGTTGAGCGCGATTTGCGCGCCATCCAGCGGCAGGTGGTACAACTGCTGGAATACGGTGCCGACCGCGACTTCCAGCGACGCAGAAGAACTGAGTCCCGCGCCCTGCGGCACGTTGCCGCTGATAACCAGATCCGCGCCGCCAAATGCGTTATTTCGTTTTTGCAGATGCTTCACCACGCCGCGCACGTAGTTTGACCACTGCTGGCTGTCGTGGGTAACGATCGGCGCATCAAGGGAGAATTCATCAACCTGGTTGTCGTAGTCAGCCGCAATCACGCGCACTTTGCGATCGTCACGCGTGGCGCAGCTAATCACCGTCTGGTAGTCGATAGCGCAAGGCAGCACGAAGCCGTCGTTGTAATCGGTGTGCTCGCCGATCAGATTGACGCGACCAGGCGCCTGAATGGTGTGGGTAGCAGGGTAGCCGAAAATTTCTGCAAACAGAGATTGTGTTTTCTCTTTCAGACTCATTATTTAAACTCCTGATTCGCGAAAATGAATGTCGCTGACCGCGCGCAGACGCTCCGCCGCTTGTTCTGCCGTCAGATCGCGCTGGGTCTCCGCCAGCATTTCATAACCGACCATAAATTTACGGACGGTCGCGGAACGCAGCAGCGGTGGATAAAAGTGCGCGTGTAGCTGCCAGTGCCCGTTCTCTTCACCGTTAAACGGCGCGCCGTGCCAGCCCATGGAGTAGGGGAAGGAGCACTGGAACAGGTTGTCATAACGACTGGTCAGCTTTTTCAGCGCCAGCGCCAGGGAGTCGCGCTGATCGTCGGTCAAATCGGTAATGCGCAGCACATGCGCTTTGGGCAGCAGCAGCGTTTCAAACGGCCAGGCTGCCCAGTAAGGCACGACCGCCAGCCAGTGCTCGGTTTCAACCACCGTACGGCTGCCGTCCGCCAGTTCGCGCTGCGCATAATCCACCAGCATTGGGGAGTGATGCTCGGCGAAGTAGGCTTTTTGCAAACGATCTTCACGCTCGGCTTCGTTCGGCAGGAAGCTGTTGGCCCAAATCTGGCCGTGCGGATGCGGGTTGGAGCAGCCCATCGCCGCGCCTTTATTCTCAAAAACCTGCACCCAGGGGTAGATTTTTCCCAGATCGGCAGTCTGTTCTTGCCAGGTTTTGATGATGTCGGTCAGCGCGGGGAGGCTCAGTTCCGGCAGCGTCTTGCTGTGATCGGGAGAAAAGCAGATCACGCGGCTGGTGCCGCGGGCGCTCTGGCAACGCATTAACGGGTCATGGCTGTCCGGCGCGTCCGGGGTGTCAGACATCAGCGCGGCAAAGTCATTTGTAAAGACATAGGTGCCGGTGTAATCCGGGTTTTTATCTCCGGTTACGCGCGTATTGCCCGCGCACAGGAAGCAGTCCGGGTCATGGGCGGGAAGCGCCTGCTGAGATGGCGTTTCCTGCGCCCCCTGCCAGGGGCGCTTTGCGCGATGCGGTGAAACCAGAATCCACTGTCCGGTTAGCGGGTTAAAACGGCGATGTGGATGATCGACAGGATTAAATTGCGTCATGACATGTCCTTAGTCTGGATATCCCTGCGGATGGCGTGACTGCCAACGCCAGGTGTCCTGTGCCATTTCGTCAAGTGTGCGGGTTACGCGCCAGTCCAGTTCGCGGTCGGCTTTGCTGGCGTCCGCCCAGTAGGCCGGAAGGTCGCCTTCACGGCGTGGGGCAAAATGATAAGCAACGGGTTTACCGCAGGCTTTGCTGAAGGCGTTAACCACATCCAGCACGCTGTTGCCAACACCGGCGCCAAGGTTGTAAATATGCACGCCTTGTTTGCCAGCCAGTTTTTCCATCGCGGTTACGTGGCCGTCGGCAAGATCCATCACATGGATGTAATCACGCACGCCGGTGCCGTCTTCGGTAGGGTAGTCGTTGCCAAAGACCGCGAGTGATTCGCGACGGCCAACGGCGACCTGGGCGATGTACGGCATCAGGTTGTTAGGAATGCCTTGCGGATCTTCGCCCATATCACCTGACGGATGCGCGCCGACCGGGTTGAAGTAGCGCAGCAGGGCGATGCTCCAGTCCGGCTGCGCTTTTTGCAGGTCGGTCAGGATCTGTTCGACCATCAGTTTACTTTTGCCATATGGGCTCTGCGGCGTGCCGGTCGGGAAGCTTTCGACATAAGGAATTTTGGGCTGATCGCCGTAGACGGTGGCGGAGGAGCTGAAGATGAAGTTTTTGACATTGGCGGCGCGCATGGCGCTGATTAAACGCAGCGTACCGTTGACGTTGTTGTCATAGTATTCCAGCGGTTTGGCGACGGATTCGCCCACGGCTTTCAGACCGGCAAAGTGAATGACGGCGTCAATCGCGTGGTCATGCAGAATTTCAGTCATCAGCGCTTCGTTACGAATATCGCCTTCAACGAAAGTTGGGTGCTTACCACTTAATCGCTCGATAACAGGCAGTACGCTGCGCTTACTGTTGCAGAGGTTATCAAGGATGATGACATCGTGACCGTTTTTCAGTAACTGTACACAAGTATGACTTCCAATGTAACCGCTACCACCGGTGACCAGTACTCTCATAATTCGCTCCGTTAAGCCTATGGTATGGAATAACCATAGCATAACAAAGATGCGAAAAGTGTGACATGGAATATATTAGTGGAATCGTTTACACTTCGGTTTTTTCACCCGCCAACGACTGTTATTTAATGATAAATCATATGCTTTAAGAATGATTGCGCCTTTTATCTGAAAAAGCAGTGAAAAAAGGGGCGTGGTCGCACGCCCCCAGTGAACCGCTAACGCAGCGTCGTCTGTTGATAGCGGTAACTCTCGCCTTCCGGTACAAACTCCAGCCGATGGGTAATGCAGCCTGGGGCGTCTTCCGCGTGATGGGAGACAAACAACAACTGCGTTTCTCCCTCGCTAATCAGTACATCGACAAAGCGGCGAACAAGCTGACGATTCAGCGGGTCCAGGCCTTGTAAGGGCTCGTCAAGAATCAGCAGCGTAGGGTGTTTGACCAGCGCACGGGCGATCAGCGCCAGCCGTTGTTGCCCCCAGGACAGGCTGTGGAAAGGCGCATCCGCAGTGCGTTTGTCCATTCCCAGAATATCCAGCCATTGCTGCGCCAGCTTGTGCTGCCTGTCGGAAACCGCCTGGTAGATGCCAATCGAGTCAAAGTAACCGGAGAGAATGACATTACGCACCGTGGTGCTGACGCGGTAATCCAGATGCAGGCTACTGCTGACATAGCCGATATGTTTTTTGATATCCCAGATTGTTTCACCACTCCCGCGACGGCGGCCAAACAGCGTCAGGTCGTTGCTGTATCCCTGCGGATGGTCGCCGGTGATTAAACTTAGCAGGGTGGATTTTCCCGCGCCGTTAGGCCCGACAATCTGCCAGTGCTCACCCGGATTCACCTGCCAGCTCAAATGATTAAGGATAGGGCGGTCGTTATAGGAGACGACGCCATCGTTGAGAATAATGCGCGCCGCGCCGTCCGGCAGGGCGTGACGGGCAGAAGGCTCATCCGGCTCGGGCAACTTTACGCCTTCCAGTCGTTCGCTATGCGCGAGTTGGGCAATCAGCGCCCGCTGGAGCAAATCCGCTTTTTCCCCCGTTTCCGTTAACGTGCAGTCGGCAAGGACTCCCGCATACTGAACGAATTCGGGGATCTCATCGAAGCGGTTTAACACCAGCACCAGCGTGTAGCCCGACTGGTGCAGCGTGGCGAGAAGATTCGCCAGTTGCTGGCGGGAGGCGACATCCAGCCCGTCAAACGGCTCATCGAGGATTAATAAATCCGGCTCTGACATCAGCGCCTGACAAAGCAGCGTTTTGCGCGTTTCGCCCGTAGAAAGGTATTTAAAACGTCTGTCGAGCAGGGAAGAAATGCCAAACTGCTGCGCCAGTTCGGCACAGCGGGCGGGATCGCTCACCTCATCCTGAATGATTTCTGCCGTAGTACGTCCGGTGTCGTCTTCGCCAGGGCTGAGCAGGTCGGTGTTATTGCGCTGCCATTCATCGCTGACCAGTTTTTGCAACTGTTCGAATGAGAGGCGGGTGACGCGCGCGAACTGAGACTGGCGCTCGCCTTTCAGTAGCGTCAGTTCTCCCGCCAGCGCGCGGGCCAGCGCCGATTTCCCGCTTCCATTGGTGCCGACAAAAGCCCAGCTATCCCCCGCCTGCAACGTCAGCGCATTTAACTGAAGCGTTTTTGTGTCGCTCAGGCGAAACGTACCTTGCGAAATATGCAATGATGACATTTTGTATCCCATTTTTTGCAGCGATGAATGACAGGGATACGTGTTCAAAGAACAGATGTCAATGCACTTAGCACAACGTAGCGATAATCACTCTGTCAGCATTAAAATATGCCGTCACGTTAGCACCTTCTTCCAGCGTGGCGGTCTCTTCAACGGGCAGGGTGGCGCATAACGTCTGGCCGTCAGGTAATGTCATGAGAACTTCGCACTGCTCGGCGCCGCGTTCAATATGGCTGATGGTTCCCTGAAGCTGGTTGTCGGCAGCCCGGGCAATCGCCTCGTCCTGGGTAATGCCAACCCACGGCGCTTTCAGCAGGATCAGGACTTCTTTACCTTCATCAAGGCCAAGACGCTCGCCGCTTTGCGCAGTGATGGCGACCTTCAGTCGCGTTTCGCCGTCGGCCAGCAGCACATCGACATGCTGTTGAACCTGATCGTGATCGCGTGCGGTAATGGTGCCGAACCACTGGTTACGGGCGCTGGTTTGCAAAGAGAAACGGGAAATGGCGGCCAGCAGGCTGTCGAGCGGCAGGGCGTCGTCGTCGCTCAGCACGTCGAACGCTTTTTGCTGAATCTGGGCGAGCAAATCGTAAAGCTGGATCAGGCGCTGACCGTAGCGGGTCAGTATCGCGCCGCCGCCGCCTTTGCCGCCCGTTGCGCGCTCGACGAGCGTCTGCTCGCTGAGTTGGTTCATCTCGTTAATGGCATCCCAGGCGCTTTTGTAGCTGATGCCCGCATCTTTCGCCCCCTGGCTGATGGAGCCGGAAAGCGCGATATGCTTGAGCAGCGAAATGCGGCGGGGGTCCGCAAACAATTTTTGTTGAAGTTTGAGTGTAAGGAGGATTTCGGCCTGCATAACAAGATCCTGGCAAAAGGGTTATTGTGACGGAAAACCGCTTCCGCGCAAAGTCGACCGCACAAAAGGGGAGTGCTTTTCTCATTTATGCAGTTAGAATATCAAAAGAATCCTATCTGGAGTTGACCATGTTAGAGTTATTGAAAAGTCTGGTATTCGCCGTAGTCATGGTTCCGGTGGTCATGGCCATCATTCTGGGGCTGATTTACGGTCTGGGTGAAGTGTTCAACATTTTCTCCGGCATCGGTCAGAAAGACCAGTCCAGACAAAACCATTGATTTTTAAACGCCCGCTCAGTCGGGCGTTTTACTTTCTTCGACTTTCAGGCCGCATTTTTGTTGGCTGTGCCTGTGAGTCTCAGCGCAACCCGAAATCTATTGGGTAGCGCCCCTCAAGATCCTGCTTTTTCTGCCGATATTTTCTTTGCGTAACCTCAATTGGGTATCAATAACTTCTGGGAAAAACCTTATTTTCTCGCTATATTTGCGCCTACATAACGACACTCAAAGGAGTTACAGATGGCACGTACATGGTTACGCCTGTTTGCTGGGGCAACATTATCTCTGACTGTTGCCGGACATGCGCTGGCGGATGAAGGGAAAATCACCGTATTCGCGGCGGCTTCGCTGACCAACGCAATGCAGGATATTGCGGTTGAATACAAAAAAGAGAAGAACGTTGACGTTGTCTCTTCATTTGCCTCTTCTTCTACGCTGGCTCGCCAGATTGAAGCGGGAGCGCCAGCGGATCTGTTTATCTCTGCTGACCAGAAATGGATGGATTACGCGGTAGACAAAAAAGCGATTGATACCGCAACGCGTGAAACGCTGCTTGGCAACAGCCTGGTTGTGGTCGCGCCAAAGGCCAGTGAACAGAAAGACATCACCATCGACAGCAAAACCAACTGGACGACTCTGCTGAATGGCGGTCGTCTGGCGGTGGGCGACCCGGAACACGTTCCGGCTGGCATTTATGCAAAAGAAGCGCTGCAAAAACTGGGCGCATGGGATACCCTGGCACCGAAACTGGCTCCTGCGGAAGACGTGCGTGGCGCACTGGCGCTGGTGGAGCGTAGCGAAGCGCCGCTGGGCATCGTTTACGGTTCTGATGCCGTTGCCAGCAAAGGCGTGAAAGTGGTTGGCACGTTCCCGGAAGATTCCCATAAGAAAGTGGAATACCCGATCGCAATTGTTGATGGACACAAAAACGCAACGGTCAGCGCGTTCTATGACTACCTGAAAGGACCGCAGGCTTCCGAAATATTTAAACGTTATGGATTTACGACGAAGTAATGATACTGACTGATCCAGAATGGCAGGCCGTTCTACTGAGCCTGAAAGTTTCTTCCCTGGCCGTGTTGTTTAGTCTGCCGTTTGGGATCTTTTTTGCCTGGTTACTTGTGCGATGCAAGTTTCCAGGCAAAGCGTTGCTCGACAGCGTACTGCATCTGCCGCTGGTTTTACCGCCCGTGGTGGTCGGTTATCTGCTGCTTATCGCGATGGGCCGACGCGGATTTATTGGTCAGTGGCTTTATGACTGGTTCGGCATTACCTTTGCCTTTAGCTGGCGAGGCGCCGTGCTGGCGGCGGCGGTGATGTCTTTCCCGTTAATGGTTCGCGCTATTCGTCTGGCGCTTGAAGGGGTTGACATTAAGCTGGAGCAGGCCGCCAGAACGCTGGGCGCAGGACGCTGGCGTGTTTTCCTCACCATTACGCTACCGCTGACATTGCCTGGCATCATCGTCGGGACCGTGCTGGCGTTTGCCCGTTCGCTCGGCGAGTTCGGCGCTACCATCACTTTCGTGTCTAACATTCCGGGTGAAACCCGCACCATTCCTTCCGCGATGTATACCCTGATCCAGACCCCTGGCGGCGAAAGCGCGGCGGCGAGATTGTGCATTATTTCTATTGTGCTGGCGCTGATCTCATTGTTGATTTCGGAATGGCTGGCGCGTATCAGCCGTGAGCGCGCGGGGAGATAAACATGCTGGAACTCAATTTCTCCCAGACGCTGGGCACCCACTGTCTGACACTCAACGAAACGTTACCTGCCAATGGGATCACCGCTATTTTTGGCGTTTCCGGCGCCGGGAAAACATCGCTGATCAATGCCATCAGCGGACTGACGCGCCCGCAAAAAGGGCGCATTGTGCTCAATGGTCGCGTGCTTAATGATGTTGAAAATGGCATCTGCCTGACGCCGGAAAAACGGCGCGTCGGTTATGTGTTCCAGGATGCCCGACTGTTTCCGCATTACAAAGTGCGCGGCAATCTGCGCTATGGCATGGCGAAAAGCATGGCCGGACAGTTCGACAAGCTGGTGGATCTGCTCGGTATCGAACCTTTGCTGGAGCGTTTGCCTGGCAGCCTTTCCGGCGGGGAAAAACAGCGTGTGGCGATTGGTCGCGCGTTGCTGACCGCGCCGGAGCTACTGTTGCTTGATGAGCCGCTGGCTTCGCTGGATATTCCGCGCAAACGCGAACTGCTGCCGTATCTGCAACGCCTGGCGCGCGAAATTAATATCCCCCTGCTGTACGTCAGTCACTCGCTGGACGAGATTTTACATCTGGCGGACAGAGTCATGGTGCTGGAAAACGGGCAGGTGAAAGCGTTTGGCGCGCTGGAAGAGGTCTGGGGCAGCAGTGTGATGCACCCGTGGCTGCCGAAAGAGCAGCAGAGCAGCATCCTGAAAGTGAGCGTGCTGGAGCATCATCCGCATTATGCAATGACCGCGCTGGCGCTGGGCGATCAGCACCTGTGGGTCAACAAACTGGAAGAGCCGCTGCAAACCGTGCTGCGTATTCGTATTCAGGCCTCGGACGTGTCGCTGGTATTACAACCACCGATGCAAACCAGTATCCGTAATATCCTGCGGGCAAAAGTGGCAAACTGTTATGACGATAACGGGCAGGTGGAAGTCCAGCTTGAAGTCGGCGGGAAAACGCTGTGGGCAAGAATCAGCCCGTGGGCCAGGGATGAGCTGGGCATCAAACCTGGCCTGTGGCTGTACGCGCAAATCAAGAGTGTCTCAATTACCGCCTGATTACAGCAGGTGGGTATAAATAAACTTCGCAATGCTGTCCGTGGTGTTATCGCCGATCACGATATTCGCCCGCGTTTTCACCGCGTCGTCAGCATTGCCCATCGCGACGCCGGTGCCTGCCGCTTCCAGCATACTGATATCATTGTAGTTATCGCCAAACGCCACCACATTCTCCATCGACCAGCCCTGCGCTTCAATCCACTGGGTAAGGCGCTTCCCTTTGCTGTTCCCTTTACGCGCGATATCCACCTGATCGTGCCAGGACCATTCGCATTCCAGACCCAGCTGATGCTCAACCTGCTGCACGAACTGTTGCAGTTTTGGCAGATTTTCATCGGTCAGCGCGAATTTCCAGACGGCGTTGACGTCGCGTGCCGACTGCGCCAGCGACGGCACCTGAGTAAAGGTCGGGCGCTGTTCCGGCGGCAGCGTCTGCGCCCAGTTAGCGGTACGGATCACATGGCCGGTCGGGCGTTCATAAACCATCGCGTCATCAACGTACATCAGACCGTGAATCTGATGCGCATCCAGCAGATCAATCAGTTGCAATGCCTGATCGACAGGCAGCGGATCGGCCTCAAGAACATTTTTTGCTTGATAATCATACAAGTAAGTGCCGTTACAGCAAATTGCAGGTGTATCCAGCGCCAGTGCCTGATAAAAAGGATGAATCGCAACGTGATGACGGCCAGTGACGATGATAAGTTGGTAGCCTGCCTCTCTGGCGCGAGAAAGCGCCTCAAGCGAGGAGGGGAGCAATGTTTTTTTCGGCGTCAGTAAGGTGCCGTCTAAATCCAGGGCAATCACACGAGCGGTCATAGGGAGTTCCAGATTAAGGTTGAGAATTTTGCCTGCGGGAATGGTACACCGAGACGGTTGGCCGGACAAAATTCTGAGCGTTAATTCAGCATTCACCGTTAAAAGCGTCTACGTTAAGCTGTATTCCGCAATTGCAGACAGTTGCCATAAGGAAGGAGTAGTCATGAAGCAAACCGTTTATACCGCCAGCCCTGAGAGCCAGCAAATTCACGTCTGGAGCCTGAATCATGACGGCTCGCTGAAGCTGGTGCAGGTGGTTGATGTGCCGGGGCAGGTTCAGCCGATGGTGGTCAGCCCTGATAAGCGCTATCTCTATGTTGGCGTCCGTCCTGAGTTCCGCGTGCTGGCTTACCGTATTGCGCCGGATGACGGCGCGCTGACCTTCGCGGCGGAGTCCGCTCTGCCGGGTAGCCCAACCCATATCTCTACCGATCATCAGGGCCGTTTTGTGTTTGTTGGCTCGTACAATGCCGGTAACGTCAGCGTGACCCGTCTGGATGATGGCCTGCCGGCTGGCGTGGTGGATGTCGTTGAAGGGCTGGAAGGGTGCCACTCAGCGAATATCTCACCGGATAACCGGACGCTGTGGGTGCCTGCGCTGAAGCAGGATCGCATTTGCCTGTTTACGCTCAGTGACGACGGCAAACTGGTCGCCCAGGAACCGGCGGAAGTCACCACCGTTGAGGGGGCCGGGCCGCGCCATATGGCGTTCCACCCGAACCAGCAATATGCCTACTGCGTGAATGAACTGAACAGCTCTGTTGATGTCTGGGAGCTGAAAGATCCGCACGGCAATATTGAATGCGTGCAGACGCTGGATATGATGCCTGCCGATTTTTCTGACACGCGTTGGGCGGCGGATATCCATATTACGCCGGATGGCCGTCATCTGTATGCCTGCGACCGTACTGCCAGCCTGATTACCGTTTTTAGCGTTTCTGAAGACGGCAGCGTACTGACAAAAGAGGGCTTCCAGCCGACTGAAACGCAGCCGCGCGGCTTTAACGTCGATCATAGCGGTAAGTACCTGATTGCCGCCGGGCAGAAGTCACACCATATTGCGGTGTATGCCATTGCCGGTGAGCAGGGGCTGCTGACGGAGAAAGGCCGTTATGCGGTAGGCCAGGGGCCAATGTGGGTCGTGGTTAACGCGTATTAATATTCCGTGACCGTTGTGCCCGGTGGCGCTCGCTTACCGGGCCGTCGGCCGGATACGGCGTTATTGTTGCCGCTGTGGTTCAGCAAAGGGCGTCCACAGCGTGTCTTTATCATCGGCCCAGACATTCAAAAGCAGAGAGAAAAAACGCTCTGCCGGAGGAGAGAGAACGGCGTCTTTGCGCCGGATAATCCCTAACGTGCGTCTGATAACGGGTTCGATCAACGGG
This sequence comes from Citrobacter sp. CK199, assembly GCF_030333285.1. Classification (NCBI taxonomy): domain Bacteria; kingdom Pseudomonadati; phylum Pseudomonadota; class Gammaproteobacteria; order Enterobacterales; family Enterobacteriaceae; genus Citrobacter; species Citrobacter sp. CK199. The sequence goes on from NZ_JAOWGF010000028.1 coordinate 563,764, forward strand.
ATTCCGATAAGCGTGGGATGCACTGTCTGAGGCATTGCCAGCCCCGGCAGTGCAGAAATACCCAGCCCGGCCTCAACCAGGCCAAGTGAGGTCGATAAATGACGAACCTCGTAAAACCAGTCCAGCTTCCAGGGTTTATCCGCCAGATTGTGCTCAATAAGCAGCCTGTTACCGCTGGATGACCGCACGCCAATCAATTTGTAGCCCACCAACTCCTGCCATTCGACCAGTTGCTTACTGGCTAAGGGATGGTTTCGTCGACAGGCCAGAACAAACGGTTCATTCACCAGCGGGGTGAAGTCAATAGCAGAATTTGTGATGCTGTTCATATTTATGCCGAAATCAGCTTCGTTACCCAACACCGATTCCATGCAGTTGTTCGTACCTTTTTCAAGAATTCGTATTTTGATATTGGGGTACAACTCATTAAATTTTCCGATAGCAAGGGGTAGAAAATAGAAAACAGCGGTCGGAATACAGGACAATGTGATCGTGCCGTGGTGATAAGCATTCATTTCGCGAACATTAAAAAGAGCTTCATCCAGTTTTCTTATTAATTCTCTGGCTTCCGGTAACAGCATCCTCCCCGCTTTTGTTAATTCTACTTTACGTGTTGTTCTCTCAAAAAGCAGGGTATGTAAATCATCTTCCATCTTTTTTATTCTGCGAGTTAATGCAGGTTGCGTAATGTTAAGTAATTTAGCGGCTTTGTTAAATGATCCTGCCTCTGCCAGTGTGACAAATGCCTTCATACTTGATAATTCGTGTTTCATCATAACTCCAGAAAATAGAATCCAGGGATTCCCTGATTTGCTGCCCCAGGAGAGAAAAACGTAGTTTATATGTAAATTATCCGTCTTGATTAATGCAAATAAATTATCAATCATAAATTTAAAGTCATTAGCCTCTCTATTCTGCGCGTGCAACCATGTCCTCATTAACGCTAATGTTTTTTAATTGAGGGCAATGTTATGAAAAAAATTCCCTGCACGTTGATGCGAGGGGGAACATCCAGAGGGGCGTTTTTATTAGCAGAACACCTTCCTGAGGAGAGACAGCGGCGCGATGCCATATTGATGGCAATTATGGGATCGGGGAATGAGCTGGAAATAGATGGCATTGGCGGCGGTAATCCGTTGACCAGTAAAGTGGCCATTATCCGTCGTTCGGATGACTCAAAAGCAGATATCGACTATTTATTTGCTCAGGTTCTGGTACATGAACACCGCGTTGATACCACGCCGAACTGTGGAAATATGCTTTCCGCGGTAGGCGCATTTGCGATTGAACATGGCTTAATTGAGACTACGCCGCCCGTCACGCGCGTGCGTATACGTAATGTAAATACAAATACGTATATCGAAGCGGACGTGCAGACGCCGGACGGCGCCGTTGAGTACGAAGGTCAGGCAAAAATCGATGGCGTACCGGGAACGGCTGCGCCCGTGGCACTCACGTTTTTGAACGCTGCTGGCGCCAAAACCGGGCAAATTTTTCCGACCGGTCATCGTGTCGATCATTTTGATTCCGTTGCCGTCACCTGTATTGATATGGCGATGCCGGTGGTTATTATCGCTGCCGAAGATGTCGGTAAAACGGGTTATGAATCCCCTGCGGAACTTGATGCCGATACTGAATTATTGCGTCGCATTGAATCCATCCGTTTGCAGGCGGGTAAAGCGATGGGGTTAGGCGACGTCAGCAATATGGTTATTCCTAAACCGATGCTTATTTCCCCGGCCAGACGGGGCGGGACGATCAATGTGCGCTATTTTATGCCGCACTCCTGCCATAAGGCGCTGGCGATTACTGGTGCCATCGCGCTTGCCAGTAGCTGTGCGACAGAAGGGACGGTCGCCCACCGGATGACGCAATTGACAGACTATGGCGATATAAATATCGAACACCCGGGCGGGTGCCTTGATATTCATTTAACAAATGAAGGTAATGAGCCTTCTTCAATACGTGCTTCTGTTATTCGCACAGCAAGAAAGATTTTTGCAGGTGAAGTTTATATTCCTGAATGATGTTGATCTCATTTCGCTGTGATTAAGGAAAATCAAACAATGCCTTTTCTGTATAACGAATACAGATAAATCAGGGTGCAAAAAATGAATAAAAAATCCATATGGAAGCTAATTATTATATTAGCGATCCCGTGTATTATTGGCTTAATTCCCGCGCCAGCCGGTCTGAGTGAACTCGCCTGGGTTCTCTTTGGCATCTATCTTGCGGCAATCGTGGGGCTGGTGATAAAACCGTTTCCCGAACCCGTTGTATTATTGATTGCCGTCGCGGCATCGATGGTCGTGGTCGGAAATTTAAGTGAAGGGGCGTTTAAAACGACCAGCGTGCTCAGCGGTTACGCCTCTGGAACGACGTGGCTGGTATTTTCTGCGTTTACGTTAAGCGCCGCGTTTGTCACTACCGGTCTGGGCAAACGCATTGCGTATATTCTGATTGGTAAGATCGGGAATACCACGCTGGGGCTGGGCTACGTTACGGTTTTTCTCGATCTGGTTCTCTCTCCGGCAACGCCGTCAAACACGGCGCGCGCAGGCGGCATTGTTTTACCTATCATCAACAGTGTGGCCGTCGCGCTGGGTTCAGAGCCTGAAAAAAGCCCCCGTCGTGTCGGTCATTACTTAATGATGTCCGTGTATATGGTCACGAAAACGACCAGTTATATGTTTTTTACCGCAATGGCAGGGAACATACTGGCGCTGAAAATGATCAACGATATTTGCCATCTGCAATTAAGCTGGGGAGGATGGGCGCTGGCAGCAATGGTGCCGGGTATCATTATGTTGCTGGTGACGCCGCTGGTGATTTATACCATGTATCCACCAGAAATTAAAAAGGTTGATAATAAGACGATCGCGAAAGCCGGGCTTCAGGATCTCGGGCCAATGAAAGGCCGTGAGAAATTACTGCTGGGTATTTTTGTCCTCGCGCTGTCAGGCTGGATTTTCAGTAAACAGCTTGGCGTGGATGAATCAACCGTTGCGATTGTGGTGATGGGCGCGATGTTGCTACTGGGCGTGGTGAGCTGGGATGATGTCGTTAAAAATAAGGGCGGCTGGAATACATTAATCTGGTACGGCGGTATCATTGGCTTAAGCTCTTTATTATCGAAAGTGAAGTTTTTTGACTGGCTGGCTGAACTGTTTAAAAACAATCTCTCTTTTGATAATCATGGTAACGTGGCGTTCTTCGTCATTTTGTTTCTGAGTATTATTGTCCGTTATTTCTTTGCCTCCGGTAGCGCTTATATTGTGGCGATGATGCCGGTATTCGCCATGCTGGCGAATGTCTCTGGTGCGCCATTAATGCTAACCGCGCTGGCCTTATTATTCTCCAACTCTTATGGCGGAATGGTCACGCACTATGGCGGTGCCGCTGGCCCGGTTATTTTCGGGGTCGGTTATAACGATATTAAGTCCTGGTGGCTCGTCGGCGCGGTTCTGACCATTTTAACGTTCCTGGTACATATCACGGTTGGTATCTGGTGGTGGAACATGTTGATTGACTGGAACATGCTGTAATCAACCGTCAGCGTTCATTTTTATTATTAATGACATGGTCTGTTGTCCGTGCATGGAAACATGCACGGCAATGTGGAGTAATGAATGATTAAGTTATATGACAAAGGGATTTATCTCTCCGGTAACAATGAGATAATTGCAGAAGAACAGTATTGCGGTAATGTACAAAAAGAGGAAGCCAAAAAAGGCACCATAGCATGGTCCATTCTTGCGTCTCATAATACGTCAGGAAATATGGATAAACTTAAAATCAAGTTTGATTCGTTAACCTCCCACGATATTACCTATGTAGGCATAATTCAGACCGCGAAAGCGTCCGGGATGGTGCGTTTTCCATTACCTTATGTTCTCACAAACTGTCATAACTCATTATGCGCCGTTGGTGGAACCATTAATGGCGATGATCATCTTTTTGGACTCTCCGCTGCGCAGCGCTATGGCGGTATTTATGTGCCGCCCCATATTGCGGTCATCCACCAATATATGCGCGAGATGATGGCGGGCGGTGGAAAAATGATTTTAGGCTCAGACAGCCACACGCGCTATGGCGCGCTGGGGACGATGGCCGTAGGGGAGGGCGGAGGTGAACTCGTCAAGCAACTGTTGAATGATAGCTGGGATATCGATTATCCGGGCGTCGTGGCGGTATATCTGACGGGAAAACTGGCGCCAGGCGTTGGCCCGCAGGATGTGGCGTTAGCCATCATTGGCGCCGTATTTAAAAATGGCTATGTCAAAAATAAGGTCATGGAATTTGTGGGGCCGGGCATTAGCGCAATGTCCACGGACTTCCGTAACAGTGTTGATGTCATGACCACGGAGACGACCTGCCTGAGTTCGGTGTGGCAAACGGATGATGAAACCCGTAGCTGGCTGGCGTTACATGGCCGTGAACCGGACTATCGACAGCTGAATCCGCAGCCAATGGCCTGGTACGATGGCTGTATTTATGTTGATTTGAGCACAATTAAACCGATGATCGCGCTACCTTTCCATCCGAGCAATGTGTATGAAATCGACACGTTAAATGAGAATTTGACGGATATTCTGCACCAGGTAGAAATTGAGTCTGCGCGCATTGCCCGTGGGAAAGCCAAAATCTCACTGCTGGATAAAGTTGAGAAGGGAAAATTAAAGGTTCAGCAGGGAATTATTGCCGGATGCTCAGGCGGTAACTATGAGAACGTCATTGCGGCGGCGAATGCGTTGCGCGGTAAATCGTGTGGTAATGAGACGTTCTCACTCGCGGTTTACCCCTCTTCACAGCCTGTATTTATGGATCTGGCGAAAAAAGGCGTGGTGGCCGATTTAACTGGCGCGGGCGCAATCATCAGAACCGCTTTCTGCGGCCCATGCTTTGGCGCTGGCGATACGCCCGTTAACAACGGGCTGAGCATTCGCCACACCACCCGTAACTTCCCGAACCGTGAAGGTTCGAAACCGGGTAATGGTCAAATGTCCGCGGTTGCGCTGATGGATGCGCGTTCTATTGCGGCGACGGCAATAAATGGGGGCTATCTGACCTCCGCCGCTGAACTGGACTGCTGGGAAAACGTTCCTGACTATGCGTTTGATCCCACTCCGTACAAAAACCGTGTCTATCAGGGTTTTGTTAAAGGGGCGACGCAGCAATCGCTCATCTATGGCCCGAATATTAAAGACTGGCCGGCGCTGGGGGCGCTGACGGAAAATATTCTGCTCAAGGTGGCGTCAAAAATTCTTGATGAAGTCACAACGACGGATGAGCTGATTCCGTCCGGGGAGACCTCCTCTTTTCGCTCAAATCCGGTTGGTCTGGCGGAGTTCACCCTGTCACGCCGCGATCCAGACTATGTTGGCCGAAGCAAAGCAACCGCGACGCTGGAAAAACAGCGTCTGGCAGGCGAGGTGAGTGAGCTGGAGCCGGTCTTTGCCCGTATTCGCACAATTGCGGGCCAGGAAACCACCGATCCGTTAGCCACCGGGATTGGCAGCATGATTTATGCCGTTAAGCCGGGAGACGGTTCCGCGCGTGAACAGGCGGCAAGCTGTCAGCGCGTGATTGGCGGTCTGGCGAATATTGCCCAGGAGTATGCGACGAAACGCTACCGTTCGAATGTGATCAACTGGGGAATGTTGCCGCTGCAAATGGCGGGTGAGCCTGGGTTTGACGTCGGGGATTATATTTACATTCCTGGCGTCCGTACGGCGCTGGATCAATGCGCAACCACCTTAAAAGGCTATGTGATTCATGACGATGAAATCACGGAAATCAGTCTGTATCTGGAAAGCCTGACCGCCGAGGAACGTGAAATTATCAAAGCGGGAAGTCTGATTAATTTCAATAAAAATCGTCAGATGTAAAAAAAGGTCGTCACGCCAGGCGTGACGACCTTTTCTCTTTTATCTGGCCTGAAGAATAATCGTCAGCAGATATTATTGCTTCGGTTCGGCAACCACTTTACTGCCCAAACCCCGGTTGTTGTATTCCCACATCCGGTTAAAGTTCGTGTCGTTCAGGTTACGCTGTACCTCGTCTTTATCATCCTTCGCGCCAGTATTCCCGGCAAAAGGACGTTTGGAGATAACGGCGTCAGCCCACGGTTTCGCCATATTGAACCCTTCGTTAATCACGCTATCGCGGATAACGACCTGACCGTTGGTGTTGGCATCCACATCCAGCGAACGCCCCAGTTGTGCGACGCCATCACCTGCGGCGGTAAAGCGGCTGTTGGTGGCGAGGAAACCGTAATAAATATTCGACAGCGTTGCCGGAGCGAAAACATACGCTTCCTGCTGGGTACGGGAGTTCACCACGCGGAAATCAGTGTTATCGAACACCACTGCGCCGCGACCGGAAACCATATCCACATCCCCTTCAATGTAACTGTTCGTCACCAGCGTGCGCGGTTGGCGATCGTTTTGCAGACGGTTCTGTACGCCGCTGTTGGTCACGAAGAAGGTATTCTGGCGACCCAGAATGTTCACTTTATTAATCTGCACTTTGTCGCCGTCAGTGCGTAAGGCCACTGCCGGATGGTTGCCGGCGTCAACGCTGTCACCGAGATTGTTTTCGATGGTCAGATTTTGTAACTGCAAGCCGTCATTCTGTGACCAGACTACCGCAGAACACATCACGCCAATGCTGGCGCCGCGTTTGCTCTGGCAGTTATCAAACATATACCACGCAGGTTTGCCCGGCATGTATTTACCGCCCGGGTTCACTGAACGACGCCAGTCGGTCGTGCTCATTTCGCCGTCAATCGCCTGGCCGATTTTCACATCAATCGCGTTCTCGCCCGTACCGTACAGCGTCAGGCTGCCAGGCGCCGCCGGGATATACACGGTTCCCTGATACTCGCCCGGCATAATGGCGATGTACAGACGCTTGCTGCTGCGCTGCGTAATTGCTGCATCTACCGCCGCCTGAATGGTGGTGTGCGTCACGCCTGGCGTGCCAGCCGGGCCGACAACGAAGTCAGGTTGCGCAGGCAGCGTAATGGCGGAAGGCGTCCACGGCGCCGTATTCGGCGTCAGTGACGAGAAATAGTGTGCAGCAACGAAATTCTGCGCTTCGTTCGCCGACAGGATCGGACGCGAGGAGGTGCCTGGCGCGGTCTGATCGGATGGGATTTGATCGGGCGGCGTAGAGCTACAGGCGGTCAGCGTCACGCCAAAAGCCAGTGCCAGCGCCAGACGGGAAACCGAAAATGTGTTCACAGGTTGCTCCGGGCTTTGAAAGTTAAATTAATTCCATTGAAGCCTGCTTTTTTATACTAAGTTGAGCGAAACGGGAAGGTGAAAAGGTAAAAAGTTCTTTTTTAGACGCCGCGCACCCGATGTTCCAGGCAAGTACATCACAAATAAATAACATTCATGGCCTGTAAGATTGACAACCCCGGCAGAATAAAAAATAAATGTATAGACAACCCATGACAAGTGATGAACCCAATGGCGCAACTTTTACCTGATGACACGATCTGGCGGAATGGCCGACTGGCGACGATGAACCCTGAACGCGGTAGCCCTTATGGGATGGTGGACGATCATGCGCTTGTCGTCCGCCAGGGCCGGATACTGGATATTGCGCCTGCGTCGTCGCTCAACGCCGCGCACCGCAATACCGTGGATCTGCAAGGCCGACTGGTCACGCCCGGACTGATTGACTGTCACACCCACCTGATTTTTGGCGGCACGCGCGCCGGGGAGTGGGAGCAGCGGCTTAACGGCGTGTCGTACCAGCAGATCAGCGCGCAGGGCGGCGGTATCAACGCGACCGTCGCCGCGACCCGGACGGCCTCTGAAGATGAGCTTTTAGCCATTGCGCGTGCGCGGATGGCGCGGTTGCTGCAAGAAGGCGTTACGTTGCTGGAGGTGAAATCCGGCTATGGCCTGAATTTCGCCACGGAAGAGAAAATGTTGCGCGTTGCCGCTGCGCTGGCGCATGAAAACAGGGTGGAAATCAGTCCTACCCTGCTGGCGGCACATGCGACGCCAGCAGAATACCGCGACGATCCCGACGGCTATATCACGCTAGTTTGCGAAAGTATTCTGCCCGGATTATGGGCAAAAGGGCTGTTTGAGTCGGTGGATCTTTTCTGTGAAAGCGTGGGGTTTAACCTGGCGCAGAGTGAGCGGGTATTTCAGGCCGCTCAGGCGTTGGGCATTCCGGTAAAAGGGCACGTTGAGCAGCTCTCCTTGCTGGGGGGCGCACAACTGGTGAGTCGTTATCAGGGGTTATCCGCTGACCATATTGAGTATCTGGATGAGGCTGGCGTGGCGGCGATGAGTCGCAGCGGCACCGTGGGCGTTCTGCTGCCGGGGGCGTTTTATTTCCTCAAAGAGACGCAGCGCCCGCCGGTGGCGTTGCTCCGCCACTATGGCGTGCCAATGGCGGTTGCAACGGACTTTAACCCCGGCACCAGTCCGTTTATCAGTTTGCATATGGCGATGAACATGGCTTGCGTACAGTTTGGCTTAACGCCGGAAGAGGCGTGGGCGGGCGTGACGCGGCATGCTGCGCGCGCGCTGGGGCGGCAGACGACGCATGGGCAATTGAAAGCGGGATATGTCGCTGACTTTGCCGTATGGGACGCTGAGCTTCCGGTTGAAATCCTTTATGAACCGGGGCGTAACCCGCTCTGTCACCGTGTATTCAGAGGAGAAGTAACATGACGCAATGGCAACCCGCATCCCCCACGCTCTGGCAGGGGCGTGATGACAGCGCCGAGGCGGCTAATGCGCTGCGTCTCTTTCAGACGGTGACGCGCAGCCCGACGTTTTCTCCCGAAATGTATCGTGAAAAAATCGCCTTGCTCGGCTTTGCCTGTGACGAAGGCGTGAAGCGAAACCAGGGGCGGCCTGGCGCTGCTGGCGCGCCGGATGCCCTGCGCCGGGCGCTGGCGAACCTGGCCTCTCACCACGGCCACGATCGGCTGGTGGATTTAGGTAACATTATTGCGCAAGCCCCCGATCTGGAAGGCGCGCAGCAGGCGCTTCGCGATGCGGTACGGCGCTGCCAGCAGGCGGATATGCGCACGTTTGTGCTAGGCGGCGGACATGAAACGGCGTTTGGGCATGGCGCGGGACTGCTCGATGCGTTCCCGCATGCCAGAGTCGGCATTATTAATCTTGATGCGCATCTGGATCTGCGTCGGGCTGACCACGCCACCTCCGGTACGCCGTTTCGCCAGTTGGCGCAATTATGCGATGAACAGCAGCGTGAGTTTCATTACGCCTGCTTTGGCGTCAGTCGGGCGGCAAATACGCAGGCGTTATGGGATGAGGCGCAACAACGCGGAGTGACCATCGTAGAAGACGTGGATTGTGATACCGCTCAGGCGCCGTTGGCGCAGGTTATCGACAGCGTGGATAAGATCTACCTGACCATCGATCTTGATGTGCTGCCCGCCTGGGAGATGCCCGCAGTGTCTGCGCCCGCAGCGCTCGGTGTGCCGTTGGCGACGGTGATGCGGCTTGTCGATGCCGTTTGTCGCAGCGGTAAGCTACAGGCGGTGGATATGGTTGAATTTAATCCGCGCTTTGACGATGATGGCAACGCAGCGCGTGTTGCGGCACGCCTCGGCTGGCAAATCGCACACGGGTGGCGTTAATCGCGATGTTTGTCCGGCCCAGAATCGCGTTACAGGCTGGATAATGCCATCCGGCAAATAAAATCATACGCTTAAGGAAGGCTTACGCATGCTCCCATCCCGTTCTGCCCCTGTGCCTTTCTATGAAAAGGTCAAACAGACGATCAGCGACAACATCGCCAGCGGCGTCTGGCGCCCGCATGACCGCATTCCCTCGGAAGCGGAACTGGTGGCGCAATTTGGCTTCAGCCGGATGACAATCAACCGGGCGTTGCGGGAATTAACGGATGAAGGGCTGCTGGTGCGTTTACAGGGCGTCGGCACATTTGTGGCGGAACCGAAAGGGCAGTCCGCACTGTTTGAAATTCGCAGCATTGCCGATGAAATCGCCGCCCGTCACCATCAGCATCGCTGTGAGGTGCTGACGCTGGAACAGACGCAGGCGAATGCGCTTCAGGCCACTGCCCTGAATGTGCGTGAAGGCACGCTGATTTTTCATTCGGTGATGGTGCACTATGAAAACGATCTGCCGGTGCAGATTGAGGATCGCTGTGTGAATGCTGGCGTTGTACCGGATTATCTGGCGCAGGATTACAGCCAGACCACGCCTCATGCATACCTGTCGCTGATCGCCCCGCTAACGGAAGGGGAGCACATTGTGGAAGCCGTGCGCGCCACGGCGGAAGAGTGCGCGCTGCTGAACATTAAGGAGCACGATCCCTGCCTGTTAATTCATCGACGCACCTGGTCTGCGTCGCACATTGTTTCTCACGCTCGCCTGCTTTTCCCCGGTTCTCGCTACCGGTTGCAGGGCCATTTTATGTCCTGAATGACGGCGCGATAAAAAGCGTGATTGCTGACGCAATATAACAAAAATGTATCTCAGTTGTTAAAATCAGCCTTGCGACAAGTTGTATAGACAAGTATATGTTACTTATCTGTCCGATCATCGTAAGGAGTCTGGTGTCATGCCTCAAAGCAAGTATCGTCAGCAGGATATCCGCGCCCCGAGGGGAACAACCCTGACGGCAAAAAGCTGGTTAACCGAAGCGCCGCTGCGCATGTTAATGAACAACCTCGATCCCGATGTTGCCGAGAATCCGCATGAACTGGTGGTTTATGGCGGCATTGGCCGCGCGGCGCGCGACTGGGAGTGCTATGACGCCATCATCAATGCGTTGACCAAACTGGAGGCCGATGAAACCCTGCTGGTGCAGTCCGGTAAACCGGTCGGCGTGTTTAAGACCCACGAAAACGCGCCACGTGTCCTGATCGCTAACTCCAACCTGGTGCCGCACTGGGCGACCTGGGAACATTTCAATGAGCTGGACGCCAAAGGGCTGGCGATGTACGGCCAGATGACCGCCGGAAGCTGGATCTACATCGGCAGTCAGGGCATCGTGCAGGGTACCTATGAAACCTTCGTTGAAGCAGGACGGCAGCACTATCAGGGGAATTTGTCCGGGCGCTGGGTGCTGACCGCCGGGCTTGGCGGTATGGGCGGCGCACAGCCGCTGGCCGCGACGCTGGCGGGGGCGTGCTCGCTGAATATCGAATGCCAGCAAAGCCGTATCGATTTCCGTCTGCGTACCCGCTACGTCGATGAACAGGCCACCTCGCTGGACGACGCGCTGGCGCGAATTGAAAAATATACCCGCGAGGGTAAAGCCGTCTCCGTTGCGCTGTGCGCCAACGCGGCGGACGTCGTGCCGGAACTGGTAAAACGCGGCGTTCGCCCGGATCTGGTGACCGACCAGACCAGCGCGCACGATCCGCTGCACGGTTATCTACCCTCTGGCTGGCGTTGGGAGGAGTATCAGGCGAAAGCGGCGTCAGATCCACAGGGCACGGTACAGGCGGCGAAACGCTCAATGGCGAAGCACGTACAGGCGATGCTGGCGTTCAGTGAAATGGGCGTCCCGACCTTCGATTACGGCAACAATATCCGCCAGATGGCGAAAGAGATGGGCGTAGAGAACGCCTTTGATTTTCCTGGGTTCGTTCCGGCCTATATCCGCCCGCTTTTCTGTCGGGGGATCGGCCCATTCCGTTGGGTGGCGCTTTCAGGCGATCCAGAAGATATTTATAAAACCGATGCCAAAGTCAAAGAGATTGTGGCGGATGACAAACATCTGCATCACTGGCTGGATATGGCGCGCGAACGTATTAACTTCCAGGGCTTACCGGCGCGTATTTGTTGGGTGGGGCTGGCGTGGCGGCAAAAACTGGGTCTGGCGTTTAACGAAATGGTACGCCGTGGAGAGGTCTCCGCGCCGATCGTCATTGGCCGCGACCATCTGGATTCCGGCTCCGTCGCCAGTCCAAACCGGGAGACGGAAGCGATGCGCGACGGCTCTGATGCGGTATCCGACTGGCCGTTACTGAACGCGCTGCTCAATACCGCCAGCGGTGCGACCTGGGTTTCGCTGCATCATGGCGGCGGCGTCGGCATGGGGTTCTCGCAACATGCCGGAATGGTGATTGTCTGCGACGGCACCGACGAGGCGGCGGTGCGTATCGCCAGAGTGCTGCATAACGATCCGGCGACAGGCGTGATGCGTCATGCTGACGCCGGGTATGAGATTGCGGTTGAATGCGCCGCAGAACAAGGGCTGAACTTGCCGATGATCGCGGCTACTCAAGGAAAACGCTGATATGAATACGCTTACGTTAACGCCGGGTCATCTGAGTTTTGCGCAGCTTCGCGCCGTCTGGCAGCAGCCAGTGCAACTGCGTCTTGATAGCAGCGCGGTTGACGGTATTAATGCCAGCGTCGACTGCGTGAACAATATCGTCGCCGAGGGGCGCACGGCCTACGGTATCAATACCGGTTTTGGTCTGCTGGCGCAGACGCGCATCGCCACGGAGGATCTGCAAAACCTGCAACGTTCGCTGGTGCTCTCCCACGCGGCGGGTATTGGCGAGCCGCTGGACGACGCGATGGTGCGTCTGATCATGGTGCTGAAAATCAATAGCCTGGCGCGTGGTTTCTCGGGCATCCGCCTGAGCGTGATTGAGGCGCTGATTGCGCTGGTTAACGCAGAGGTCTGGCCGCTGATCCCGGCGAAAGGTTCTGTAGGGGCATCGGGCGATCTGGCGCCGTTGGCGCATATGTCGTTGACGCTGCTTGGCGAAGGGAAAGCCCGCTGGCAGGGGGAGTGGCTTCCGGCGAAAGAGGCGTTGAAAAAGGCCGGACTGGAACCGATCACGCTGGCGGCGAAAGAGGGGCTGGCGCTGCTGAATGGCACCCAGGCCTCCACCGCCTTTGCGCTGCGTGGGCTGTTCGAAGCGCAGGCGTTGTTCGCCTCTGCGGTGGTCTGCGGGGCGTTAACCACCGAAGCCGTTCTGGGGTCGCGCCGACCGTTTGATGCGCGCATTCATGCCGCGCGCGGTCAGCGTGGGCAGATTGACGCCGCCGGGCTGTTCCGCCACGTTCTGACGGAGACCAGCGCGATAGCACAGTCGCACCATAACTGTGAAAAGGTGCAGGACCCGTACTCGCTGCGCTGTCAGCCGCAGGTGATGGGCGCGTGCCTCACACAACTGCGTCAGGCGATGGAGGTGCTGCTCGTTGAAGCCAACGCCGTTTCGGATAACCCACTGGTGTTTGCCGAAGAGGGGGATGTGATTTCCGGCGGTAACTTCCATGCCGAACCGGTGGCGATGGCGGCGGATAATCTGGCGCTGGCGATTGCGGAAATCGGCGCGCTGTCGGAAAGGCGTATCGCGCTGATGATGGATAAACATATGTCGCAGTTGCCGCCTTTCCTGGTGAAAAACGGCGGCGTCAACTCCGGTTTTATGATTGCGCAGGTGACCGCTGCGGCGCTGGCCAGCGAGAACAAAGCGCTGGCGCATCCGCACAGCGTGGACAGCCTGCCGACGTCGGCCAATCAGGAAGATCATGTGTCGATGGCACCCGCTGCGGGTCGGCGACTATGGGAAATGGCGGCAAACACGCGTGGGGTCATTGCGGTAGAGTGGCTGGCGGCCTGTCAGGGGATCGACCTCCGGGAAGGATTAACCTCAAGCCCGCTGCTGGAGCAGGCGCGAAAAGCGCTGCGCGAGCAGGTGCCGCATTATACTCAGGACCGTTTCTTCGCGCCGGATATTGAGTGCGCGACCGAATTGCTGGCGCGCGGGGACTTGTTCCGCTTATTACCTGATTTCTTGTAAAAAAATGCCGGATGGCGCTGACGCTTATCCGGCCTACGGCGCTGGGTGTCAGGTGCCGTAAGCTGGATAAGACGCTTTAGCGTCGCCATCAGGCAACAACGGCACTTAGCTGAACATTGCGGTAATCGACGCGCTGGCGAGCGCATGGAAATGGACGTTAAAGCCCACCATCGCGCCGCTGGCGCCTGCATCGACATCAATACGCTCCACATCCAGCGCGTGAACGGTAAAGATGTAGCGGTGCGTTTCCCCTTTCGGCGGAGCTGCGCCGCCGTAGCCTGCTTTACCAAAATCGGTGCGCGTCTGGAGAGTCCCTTCCGGCATCGCCACCAGGCCGGAACCAAACCCTTGCGGCAGTACGCGGGTATCGGCTGGCAGGTTGGCGACAATCCAGTGCCACCAGCCTGAGCCGGTTGGCGCATCGGGATCGTAGCAGGTCACGACAAAGCTTTTCGTACCGGCGGGCACCTCGTCCCAGGCCAGATGCGGAGAGATGTTGTCCCCGTCATAGCCCATGCCGTTAAACACATGGCGATGGGGCAGTTTTTCCCCGTCGCGCAGGTCGTTGCTGATAAGTTTCATACCGCCTCCATTAATCTACTGATTAGCAAGGAAGTGTAGCCAGAACCGCTACAGCTTACCGCTGATTAATGGATAAAAAATGTTTCATTGCGCACAGCGTCGTTCACCGCCTGCGTCAGACGATGCAATTGTTCCGGCTGGATGATATAGGGCGGCATCAGGTAGATAAGTTTACCGAACGGGCGCACCCAGACGCCTTGCCCGACAAAGAAACGCTGCAACGCCGCCATATTGACCGGGTGCGTGGTTTCCACGACGCCGATGGCGCCGAGTACGCGCACGTCAGCGACCCAGGACGATGCGCGCGCGGGCGCTAGTTCGCGGCGTAACTGCGTTTCAATCGCCGCCACCTGCTGCTGCCACTCGCCCGTTTCCAGCAGGGAAAGACTGGCGCAGGCCACGGCGCACGCCAGCGGATTGCCCATAAAGGTCGGGCCATGCATAAAGCAACCGGCTTCGCCGTTGCTGATGGTTTCAGCGACCAGACGGGTGGTTAACGTGGCGGAAAGCGTCATCGTACCGCCGGTGATGGCCTTACCGAGACACAAAATATCCGGCGTAATGTCTGCATATTCGCAGGCAAACAGTTTACCTGTGCGGCCAAATCCGGTGGCGATTTCATCGGCAATCAGCAGAATCCCTTCGCGATCGCACATCTTACGGATGCGGCGAAGCCACTCCGGGTGATACATCCGCATCCCGCCAGCGCCCTGGACAATGGGCTCCAGAATCACCGCCGCAATCTCATGCCGGTGCGCCGCCATCAGGCGGGCAAAGGCCACCATATCCCGCTCGTCCCATTCGCCATCCATCCGGCTTTGCGGGGCGGGGGCAAAGAGGTTTTCCGGCAGATAGCCCTTCCACAGGCTGTGCATTGAGTTATCTGGATCGCATACCGATATCGCGCCGAAGGTGTCTCCGTGATAGCCGTTGCGAAAGGTCAGAAAACGCTGACGAGACTCGCCTTTCGCCTGCCAGTATTGCAGCGCCATTTTCATCGCCACTTCCACCGCTACCGAACCGGAGTCCGCCAGGAACACGCACTCCAGCGCTTGCGGCGTCATCGCCACCAGCTTGCGACACAGGTTGACCGCAGGGGCATGGGTAATGCCGCCAAACATCACATGCGACATGGCGTCAATTTGCGTTTTCATCGCGGCGTTGAGCTGTGGATGGTTGTAACCGTGGATCGCCGCCCACCATGACGACATGCCGTCGATCAGACGGTCGCCGTTGGCCAAAATCAGTTCGCAACCCTCGGCGCGCGCAACCGGATAAACCGGGAGTGGGGAGGTCATGGAGGTATAGGGATGCCAGATATGGCGTTGGTCAAAGGCAAGATCGTCCGTTGTCATAATCGACTTGTAAACCAAATTAAAAACATTTAGGTTTACGAGTCTACACCGAATCAAGAATTAACAACACCCTTTGGAGAGGCCCTATGGCTCACCACCCACGCTGGACATTGTCGCAAGTTACCGAATTATTTAATAAACCGCTGCTGGATCTGCTGTTTGACGCGCAGCAAATCCATCGTCAGCATTTCGATCCGCAACAGGTGCAGGTCAGCACGCTGCTGTCGATTAAAACCGGCGCCTGCCCGGAAGACTGCAAATATTGCCCGCAGAGTTCTCGCTATAAGACGGGGCTGGAAGCGGAGCGTCTGATGGAAGTGGAGCAGGTGCTGGAGTCCGCGCGCAAAGCGAAGAACGCCGGTTCAACCCGTTTCTGCATGGGCGCAGCATGGAAAAACCCGCACGAGCGCGATATGCCGTATCTGGAACAGATGGTGCAGGGCGTGAAGGCGATGGGGCTGGAAGCCTGTATGACTCTCGGCACGCTCAATGAATCTCAGGCGCAGCGCCTTGCCAACGCCGGGCTGGACTACTACAACCACAACCTGGATACCTCCCCGGAATTTTACGGCAACATCATCACGACCCGCTCGTATCAGGAACGTCTTGATACGCTGGACAAAGTGCGTGAAGCGGGGATTAAAGTCTGCTCTGGCGGTATCGTTGGCTTAGGCGAAACGGTTAAAGATCGCGCCGGGCTGCTGTTGCAACTGGCGAATTTGCCGACTCCGCCGGAGAGCGTGCCGATCAACATGCTGGTGAAGGTCAAAGGTACGCCGCTGGCGGATAATGAGGATGTGGATGCGTTTGATTTCATCCGCACGATCGCTGTCGCGCGCATTATGATGCCAACCTCATACGTGCGTCTTTCTGCGGGTCGCGAACAGATGAACGAACAGACGCAGGCGATGTGCTTTATGGCGGGGGCGAACTCCATCTTCTACGGCTGCAAGCTGCTGACCACGCCGAACCCGGAAGAAGACAAAGATCTCCAGCTGTTCCGCAAACTGGGGCTGAATCCGCAGCAAACGTCGGTGCTGGCTGGCGACAACGAACAGCAACAGCGTCTGGAACAGGCGCTGATGACCCCGGATACAGACGACTATTACAACGCGGCAGCAGTATGACCTGGCAGCAAAAAATCGACGATGCGCTTACGGCGCGTCGTTCTGCCGATGCGTTGCGTCGCCGCTATGCGGTGGCGCAGGGGGCAGGGCGTTGGCTGGTGGCTAACGAACGCCAGTATCTGAATTTCTCCAGCAATGACTACCTCGGTTTAAGTCACCATCCGCAGATTATTCGCGCCTGGCAACAGGGTGCGGAGCGCTTTGGCGTCGGCAGCGGCGGCTCCGGCCACGTCAGCGGCTACTCCGTGGCGCATCAGGCGCTTGAAGAGGCGCTGGCAGGCTGGCTTGGCTATTCGCGGGCGCTGCTGTTTATCTCTGGCTTTGCGGCGAATCAGGCGGTTATCGCTGCACTGATGGCGAAAGACGATCGGATTGTCGCGGACCGTCTCAGCCACGCCTCATTGCTGGAAGCGGCAAACCTCAGCCCGGCGACGCTTCGCCGCTTTACCCACAACGATCCTCAACACCTGGCGCGCCTGCTGGACGCCCCGTGCGGCGGGCAGCAACTGGTGGTGACAGAGGGCATATTCAGTATGGACGGCGACGGCGCGCCGCTGGCGGAGATCCACCGTGTCGCACGGCAGCGTAACGCCTGGCTGCTGGTGGATGATGCGCACGGTATTGGCGTTACGGGCGATGAGGGGCGCGGAAGCTGCTGGCGACAGCAGGTCAAACCTGAGCTGCTGATTGTGACGTTTGGCAAAGGTTTTGGCGTCAGCGGGGCGGCGATTCTCTGCTCTGAAAGCGTTGCGGATTATCTGTTGCAGTTTGCCCGCCATCTGATCTACAGCACCAGTATGCCACCGGCCCAGGCGCAGGCGCTGAGCGCGGCGCTGGCGGTGATCCGAAGCCCGGAAGGCGCAGATCGCCGGGAAAAACTGGCTGCGTTAATTCAGCGCTTCCGTTCGGGCGTTAAGGCCAGCGATTTTACGCTGGCAAATTCGCACAGTGCGATTCAGCCGCTGATTGTCGGAGACAATGCGCGCGCGTTACGGCTGGCGGATACTCTGCGGGAACAGGGATGCTGGGTGAGCGCGATCCGACCGCCTACCGTTCCGGCCGGTACTGCCCGGTTGCGCCTGACGCTCACTCAGGCGCACGAAGCGCAGGATATTGATCGCTTACTGGAGGTGCTGGATGGCGCAGGTTGATAAGCAGGCGATTGCGGCCGCGTTTGGGCGCGCCGCGTCGCATTATGAGCAGCACGCTGAACTGCAACGCCAGAGTGCGGACGCGCTGTTGGCGCTGCTGGCAGGGCGCGAATGTGCGCACGTTCTGGACGCTGGTTGTGGGCCAGGGCGGATGAGCCGCTTCTGGCGAGAGCAGGGATGCGAGGTCACGGCGCTCGATCTTTCGGCGCAAATGCTGGATGAGGCGCGTCGTCAGCAGGCTGCTCACCATTACCTTGCGGCGGATATCGAAGCCATCCCGCTGGCGGCGGCGCGGTTTGATTTGGCATGGAGCAACCTGGCGGTGCAGTGGTGCGGCGACTTGCGCGGCGCGCTAAGCGAACTGTATCGCGTGGTGCGTCCTGGCGGCGTGGTGGCGTTTACCTCGCTGGCGCACGGATCGCTGCCGGAACTGCGTCAGGCCTGGCAGGCGGTAGATAACCGGGGGCATGCCAACCATTTTTTGTCGCCGGAGACGATCGGCAATGCAATGCGCGGCTGGCGCGTCCGTCAGCAGATCCAGGCGATCACCCTGTGGTTTGATGATGCGCTCAGCGCGATGCGTTCGCTTAAAGGCATTGGGGCGACGCATCTGCACGAGGGGCGTGAACCGCGCGTGTTAACGCGTTCGCAGTTGCGACAGTTACAGTTGGCCTGGCCGCAGCAACAGGGGAAATATCCGCTGACGTATCAGCTTTTTTTGGGAGTCATTGAACGTGATTAAACGGTATTTTGTCACCGGGACGGACACTGAAGTCGGAAAAACGGTCGCCAGTTGCGCCCTGTTACAGGCTGCCGCGCAGAGCGGCTTTCGGACGGCAGGCTACAAGCCCGTGGCGTCGGGCAGCGAGATGACGGCGCAGGGGCTGCGCAATAGCGATGCCCTGGCGCTACAGCGCAACAGCACGCTGACGCTGGCCTATGAAGCGATCAATCCCTACACCTTTGCGGAACCGACCTCGCCGCACATTGTGAGCGCAGAGGAGGGGAGACCCGTTCAGGCCTCGGTGATGTCCGCCGGTTTACGCACGCTGGAACGGCAGGCCGACTGGGTGTTAGTGGAAGGGGCGGGCGGCTGGTTTACTCCGCTTGGCGAAACGCTGACGTTTGCCGACTGGGTTGCGGCGGAGCACCTGCCGGTGATTCTGGTGGTGGGCGTGAAGCTGGGGTGTATCAATCATGCCATGCTGACGGCGCAGGCCGTGCAGCAAGCCGGGCTGACGCTTGCCGGGTGGGTAGCCAATGACGTGACGCCGCCCGGAAAGCGCCATGCGGAATACATGGCGACGCTAACGCGGGTGATTACGGCTCCTCTGCTGGGCGAAATCCCCTGGCTTTCCGGGAAGGCGGAAAGTGCATCAACAGGACAATATCTCGACCTGACGCGCCTGAAGGCGGTGTAAAACAGGTGAAAATGCGAGCAGGATCTCGCCTGCCGCCCGCGTTTCGTTAGCTGATAAAAATCAAAAAAAAGCGATAATTTTTTTTTAGCCCCTCATCAAGGGGCGTCCGCGCGATTTTGCCAGGCGGCAGTCCATACGGGCTGGACGCAGTTATCCACCATTCCTGTGGATAACCTTGTGTATTAGAGTTAGAAAACACAACGTAAGCGAGAGAAGACGCGGCCTGCGACTAAATTGATGCGAAAGGCGTCTTAAGTAAATAGTGCTTATGAAACAATTTGTTAGATAAAAGCAATGGCTGTAAGGAAAGTGTCACGGGTTGCCACAAATCTTTCATCACACATCTTGACAAGTGTTAAAAAAGTCTTTGGTTTGGGGATAACCGCATCTCACTGGTTTTTTATCTCGTCAGGGTCTACATTTTACGTCGCAATGCCGGGTGTTATCCCTTATTTGAGTAATACCTTAAGTCGCCACTGTTTTTTCATCCAGTATATTTTGCTGGCAATATTAGCGGCTCCGGGTAAAATTAGTGTCCTGCCCGCCCATTCCTTCAGGTAGCTGCCCATGAGTAAACCGTTCAAACTGAATTCCGCTTTTAAACCTTCAGGCGATCAGCCGGAGGCGATACGTCGTCTGGAGGAAGGTCTTGAAGATGGTCTGGCGCACCAGACGCTGTTGGGCGTAACGGGATCAGGGAAAACGTTCACCATCGCCAATGTGATTGCCGATTTACAGCGCCCGACGATGGTGCTTGCGCCCAATAAAACGCTGGCGGCCCAGTTATACGGCGAAATGAAAGAGTTCTTCCCTGACAACGCGGTGGAATATTTCGTCTCTTACTATGACTACTATCAGCCAGAGGCGTATGTGCCCAGCTCCGACACCTTTATCGAAAAAGATGCGTCGGTGAACGAACACATAGAACAGATGCGACTGTCGGCGACCAAGGCGCTGCTTGAGCGGCGGGACGTTGTGGTCGTGGCTTCGGTTTCCGCTATCTACGGTCTGGGCGATCCCGACTTATACCTGAAGATGATGTTGCACCTGACGGTGGGGATGATCATCGATCAGCGCGCTATCCTGCGCCGTCTGGCGGAGTTGCAATATACCCGCAACGATCAGGCCTTCCAGCGCGGCACTTTCCGCGTACGCGGCGAGGTCATCGACATCTTCCCGGCGGAGTCTGACGATATTGCGCTGCGGGTTGAGCTGTTTGACGAAGAGGTTGAACGTCTGTCGCTGTTTGACCCGCTGACCGGGCAGGTTGAATCGACTATCCAGCGCTACACCATCTACCCGAAAACGCACTACGTTACGCCGCGCGAGCGCATCGTACAGGCGATGGAGGAGATCAAAGACGAACTGGTGGACAGACGCAGGATCATGCTGGAAAACAATAAGCTGCTGGAAGAACAGCGCTTAACCCAGCGTACGCAGTTCGATCTGGAAATGATGAACGAACTGGGATATTGCTCGGGGATTGAAAACTACTCCCGCTACCTTTCCGGGCGCGGGCCTGGCGAGCCGCCGCCGACGCTGTTTGATTATCTGCCAGCCGATGGCCTGTTAGTCGTGGATGAATCTCACGTCACGATTCCGCAAATCGGCGGGATGTTTCGTGGGGACAGGGCGCGCAAAGAGACGCTGGTGGAGTACGGTTTCCGTCTGCCGTCAGCGCTGGATAACCGTCCGCTAAAATTTGAAGAGTTTGAAGCGCTGGCCCCGCAAACCATCTACGTTTCCGCCACGCCGGGCAACTATGAGCTGGAGAAATCCGGCGGCGAGGTGGTGGATCAGGTGGTGCGTCCTACCGGGCTGCTGGACCCGATCATTGAAGTTCGGCCGGTGGCGACGCAGGTTGATGATCTGCTCTCTGAGATCCGCCTACGGGCGGCGATTAACGAACGTGTGCTGGTGACAACGCTGACCAAACGAATGGCGGAAGATCTTACCGAATATCTCGAAGAACACGGCGAGCGCGTACGTTACCTGCACTCGGACATCGATACCGTTGAGCGTATGGAAATCATTCGTGATTTGCGTCTGGGCGAGTTTGACGTGCTGGTGGGGATCAACCTGTTGCGAGAAGGGCTGGACATGCCTGAGGTCTCGCTGGTGGCGATTCTGGACGCAGACAAAGAAGGGTTCCTGCGCTCAGAGCGTTCGCTGATTCAGACCATCGGCCGTGCGGCGCGTAACGTCAACGGGAAGGCGATCCTCTATGGCGATAAGATCACCCCGTCGATGGCGAAAGCGATAGGCGAAACCGAACGTCGTCGCGAGAAACAGCAGTTATACAACGAAGAGCACGGTATCGTTCCGCAGGGGCTGAATAAGAAAGTGGTCGATATTCTGGCGCTGGGTCAGAACATCGCGAAAACCAAAGCGAAGGGCAAAGGGAAGTCCCGCGCAGCGGCGAAATCGGGTGTGGTTGAGTTGGATATGACGCCGAAAGCGTTGCAGCAGAAAATTCATGAGCTGGAAGGCCAGATGATGCAGCATGCGCAAAACCTGGAGTTTGAAGAAGCCGCAGAGATCCGCGACCAGTTGCATCAGCTACGTGAGCTGTTTATCGCGGCGTCCTGACGATGCCGGATGGCGACGCAAAGCGTCTTATCCGGCCTACGGTTGTGCCGCCTGTTGTGTGTAGGCCCGGTAAGCGAAGCGCCACCGGGCAAATCTGAACGTTTACCCCAACGCCTGTATCGCTTTCTCCAGCGCGTTATGCAGCAGCTGTCGGTCATGGCGATACGGAATATCGCTGGCTTCCAGCACTTCCTGAATCACAATCCGGCCCGTCACCGCTGAGGCATCCACTTTCGGGCCAACCACAATGGCGTCGATAACCTGTTTCCCGACGTATTGCTCCATAATCGCCAGTTTGTCGACAAGCGTTAAGCTGGCGGCGGGCAGACTCAATTCGCGCCCCAGATTACCGATATAGACCATCGGCGCCGGAGTACGGCGCAGCGCCTGCGCCAGCTCATCAAGCAGCAGAATCGGCATCAAACTGGTGTAGAAACTTCCGGGGCCAATCAGAATCAAATCGGCTTCGCTAATGGCCTGCACCGCTTCCCGGGTGGTGGGGACTTTCGGTGACAGCATCAGCTCCTGCGGCGGGGTCGCCAGTTGATCGATATTCACCTCGCCGTATACTTCATGCCCCTGATCGTCGATGGCCATCAGGTCTACCGGCAGCTCCGACATAGGGATTAAATGCGCATCCACCTTCAACAAATTGCGAATTAAATTTATCGCTTCGAGAGGCCGCACACTCAGGTGGTCCAGCGCCTTTAACATCAGATTTCCGAGGTTATGGCCGGAAAGTTCACCATTACCGCCAAAACGATACTCAAACATCGCCGACGCGACGCTGGGTTCGGTAATTAACTGGTTCAGACAGTTGCGCATATCGCCCCAGGCGATGCCCCCTTCAGAGCGGCGAATACGGCCTGTGGAACCCCCGTTATCGGTGGTGGTGACAATACCGGTCAGGCGTGAGCCTAATGAAGAGAGTGAAGAGAGAACGCGTCCTAATCCATGCCCTCCGCCGAGAGCGACAACACGATCCAGGTCTGCCAGCGTACGATTGCGCATACAAATTCCTAATATCAGAGGTACTGCGCTACAGTAGCGCAAATAGCGCCTTTTCAGCAATTAGCCAACGAACAACGATGGAAAATAAATCCATCTCCTCTACCTCTTTCGGATAGGGTTAGCCTGATGGCTAACTGATGTATATCAATGCAAAAGTGTGATTTTTGCTTATTCTGTAGCGAAATAGCACGATCATGACGCTATATACATGATTATATAGCGTAAAGTGGGAATGGCAAAAATGCTATTTACACGCTAGTATCGGCATAACCACCTTTTTAAGCGATGCTTAAAAAGACACTCTAGCCTCTACGCCTGTGTCAAATTGATATGGTGTTTTGGCCGTGACAAGCCTCGAAAGAGTTTGCCACCAGGGCGCAGGAAGAAATGACTCCGCCTCCCGTATTTGGAAAGGTGTACATGGCCTCACAACTTACCGATGCTTTCGCACGTAAGTTTTATTACTTACGTCTGTCGATTACTGATGTGTGTAACTTTCGTTGCACATACTGCCTGCCGGATGGCTACAAGCCTGGCGGTGTCACCAATAACGGCTTTCTGACCGTCGATGAAATTCGCCGTGTGACGCGCGCGTTTGCCAGTCTGGGCACCGAAAAAGTGCGCCTTACCGGCGGTGAACCGTCGCTGCGTCGCGACTTTACCGACATCATTGCCGCCGTGCGTGAAAACGACGCGATTCGCCAGATTGCGGTGACCACTAATGGGTATCGTCTGGCGCGTGATGCGGCGAACTGGCGCGACGCGGGTCTGACGGGCATCAACGTCAGCGTCGATAGCCTCGACGCCCGCCAGTTTCACGCCATTACCGGGCAGGATAAATTCCAGCAGGTGATGGCGGGCATTGACGCCGCGTTTGACGCCGGTTTCGCAAAGGTCAAAGTGAACACCGTGTTGATGCGCGATGTGAACCATCATCAACTGGACACCTTTCTCGCCTGGATTCAGGCACGCCCCATTCAACTGCGCTTCATTGAACTGATGGAGACGGGAGAGGGGAGCGAACTCTTTCGTAAACACCATATTTCTGGACAGGTGCTGCGTGATGAACTGCTGCGTCGCGGTTGGATTCATCAGCTGCGCCAGCGCAGCGACGGCCCGGCGCAGGTTTTTTGTCATCCTGACTATGCCGGTGAAATCGGTCTCATCATGCCGTATGAAAAAGATTTCTGCGCCACCTGCAACCGTCTGCGCGTTTCCTCGGTCGGTAAACTCCATCTTTGCCTGTTTGGCGAAGGCGGCGTAAGCCTGCGCGACCTGCTGGAAGACGATGCACAGCAACATGCGCTGGAAGAACGCATTTCAGCCGCGCTGCTGGAGAAAAAGCAGACCCACTTCCTGCACCAGAACAATACCGGTATTACGCAAAATCTATCGTACATAGGCGGTTAACGCCTTAACGGACAAGGAGTTTTTATGAGTCAGGTAAGCGCTGAGTTTATCCCTACCCGCATTGCTATTCTTACGGTTTCCAGTCGTCGCGGCGAAGAAGACGACACTTCCGGCCATTTTCTGCGCGACGCCGCGCTGGAAGCAGGGCATCAGGTCGTGGACAAAGCCATCGTTAAAGAGAACCGCTACGCCATTCGCGCGCAGGTTTCCGCGTGGATCGCCAGCGATGACGTTCAGGTGGTGCTCATCACCGGCGGTACCGGGCTGACCGATGGCGATCAGGCGCCGGAAGCGTTACTGCCGCTCTTTGATCGCGAAGTCGAAGGGTTTGGCGAAGTGTTCCGCATGTTGTCGTTTGAAGAGATTGGCACATCGACCCTGCAATCTCGCGCGGTGGCCGGCGTTGCCAACAAGACGCTGATTTTTGCGATGCCGGGCTCCACAAAAGCGTGCCGCACCGCCTGGGACAACATCATCGCGCCGCAGCTTGATGCTCGCACACGCCCGTGTAACTTCCACCCACATTTGAAGAAATAAGTATGTCGCAACTGACCCATATTAATGCCGCTGGCGAAGCGCACATGGTGGATGTCTCCGCCAAAGCGGAAACCGTACGTGAGGCGCGCGCCGAAGCGTTTGTGACGATGCGCAGTGAAACGCTGGCGATGATTATCGACGGTAGCCACCATAAGGGCGATGTTTTCGCGACCGCGCGTATCGCCGGTATTCAGGCGGCTAAACGTACCTGGGAGCTGATCCCGCTGTGCCACCCGCTGTTGTTGAGTAAGGTCGAAGTGCAATTGCAGGCGGAACCTGAACACAACCGGGTACGCATTGAATCGTTGTGTCGCTTGACGGGGAAAACCGGCGTGGAGATGGAAGCGCTGACTGCCGCTTCCGTGGCGGCATTGACGATCTACGACATGTGCAAAGCGGTGCAAA
This sequence comes from Citrobacter sp. CK199, assembly GCF_030333285.1. Lineage (NCBI taxonomy): Bacteria > Pseudomonadati > Pseudomonadota > Gammaproteobacteria > Enterobacterales > Enterobacteriaceae > Citrobacter > Citrobacter sp. CK199. The sequence continues at coordinate 589,144 of NZ_JAOWGF010000028.1, forward strand.
AGGATATGGTGATTGGCCCGGTGCGCTTGCTGGCGAAAAGCGGCGGTAAGTCTGGCGATTTTAAGGTGGATACGCATGATTAAGGTTCTGTTTTTCGCTCAGGTGCGTGAACTGGTGGGAACGGATGCGTTAGAGGTCGCCGCCGATTTCCCAACCGTAGAAGCGCTGCGTCAGCATCTGGCGGCGCAAAGCGATCGCTGGGCGCTGGCGCTGGAAGACGGCAAGCTGCTGGCCGCCGTCAATCAGACGCTGGTCAGTTTTGAACATCCGCTGACGGCGGGTGATGAAGTGGCCTTTTTCCCACCGGTGACAGGAGGCTGAGATGGCTGAAACGCGAGTGATCGTTGGCCATGCGCCGTTCAGCGTCGGGGAGGAGTACCCCTGGCTGGCGGAGCGTGATGAAGATGGCGCGGTTGTGACCTTTACCGGTAAAGTCCGCAATCATAATCTGGGCGACAGCGTTAAAGCGCTGACGCTGGAACATTACCCGGGGATGACGGAAAAAGCGCTGGCGGATATCGTGGACGAGGCGCGCTCGCGCTGGCCGCTGGGGCGCGTGACGGTGATCCATCGCATTGGTGAACTGTGGCCGGGCGATGAGATTGTCTTTGTCGGCGTAACCAGCGCGCACCGCAGCAGCGCGTTCGAGGCCGGGCAATTCATTATGGATTATCTGAAAACCCGCGCGCCGTTCTGGAAGCGTGAAGCGACGCCGGAAGGCGACCGCTGGGTGGAAGCGCGCGATAGCGATCGGCAGGCGGCAAAACGCTGGTAGCAGAATGTGATACCCTTATTCAGGGGTATCACTTTTAATCAGGAGATCATCATGGACCGATTCCCACGATCCGATTCTATCGTACAGACCCGTTCCGGCCTGCAAACGTATATGGCGCAGGTATATGGCTGGATGACGGTTGGGCTGCTGCTGACCGCATTTATCGCCTGGTATGCGGCGAATACGCCTGCGGTGATGATGTTTGTCTTTTCCAGCAAAATCACCTTCTTTGGCTTGATTATCGCCCAGCTTGCGCTGGTTATTGCGCTGTCGGCAATGGTGCAAAAACTTAGCGCCGGGATGGCGACCACGCTGTTTATGCTCTATTCGGCGCTGACGGGCCTGACGCTGTCGAGCATTTTTATCGTTTATACCTATTCGTCTATCGCCAGCACGTTTGTCGTGACCGGCGGGATGTTTGGCGTGATGAGCCTGTATGGCTACACCACGAAACGCGATCTCAGCGGCTGGGGCAGCATGCTGTTTATGGCGCTGATTGGTATCATTCTGGCATCGTTGGTCAACTTCTGGCTCAAAAGCGAAGCGTTGATGTGGGCGGTGACCTATATCGGGGTGGTTGTCTTTGTCGGCCTGACCGCCTATGACACGCAGAAGCTGAAAAACATTGGCGAGCAGATTGATGTTCGTGACAGCTCGACGCTGCGGAAATACTCGATTCTCGGCGCGTTAACGCTGTATCTGGACTTCATCAACCTGTTCCTGATGCTGCTGCGTATTTTCGGTAATCGCCGTTAATTGGCGTGAACGCTGTATCCGGCCTACAGGTTAGGCCGGTAATACACCTGATAAGCAGCAAATAACCCGTCACTTCGCTAAGGCTTTCTCGTTTTTCGCCCGCAGCTTCTTTGCCCGACTTTCCAGCAGCAGATAGCAAATCAACGCCAGCAATAGCGGAATAAAATAATAGAGCACACGCCAGGCGAGCAGGGCGGCGATAATGGTGCCTTGCGACGTATGCTCACCCGCCAGCAGCGCCATAAACACGGCTTCCAGAACGCCGATCCCGGCCGGGATATGCACGATCACTCCGGCAATACTGCTCACCAGCAGCACGCCAAGTACAAAGAAATAATTAACGTCTTGCCCCATCAGCAGCCAGATAATGGCGCCCATCACCATCCAGTTAGCGCTGGAAATCCCCATCTGCGCGAGGGCGAATTTCCATGACGGAAGCATCAGCTTTTGGCCTTTAATCGTGATATGACGCCGTTTTGCAAAGGCGCAAAACCACAGGTAGACGGCTATCACCAGCAACAACACAATACCGAGAATGCGCAGCGTATTTTCATCGATATACCAGTGGGCCGGGAGTTGCACGACGCCGAAGGTAAAAATAATTCCGCCCAGCAGAATATAGCCCAGCCAGTTGGTGGTAATGCTCAGCGAAAAAATACGCGTGATGGTGCTCCCCGGTAAGCCGAGGCGGGAGTACAGACGGTAGCGCATACCGATTCCGCCGACCCAGGTGCTTAACGTCAGATTGAAGGCGTAACAGATAAACGACACCAGAATGACCTGCCGCTTCGCCAGCTTGTGGCCGCAGTAAAAGCGTCCCAGCAGATCGTAGCAGCCGTAAAGAAGGTAGCTGACAATCACCAGTCCAACCGCGCTCAACAGCGCAATCCGGTTGTAATCCCGGATCACCGTCCAGACATCTTCCCAGTTGACCTTTCCGGCATAAATGACCAGCAGGACAATCACCGCGATAAAAAACAGCCAGGTGAGGATCTTTTTCGCCAGCCGCCATCGCGGGTGTGATGTTGACATCAGGGCTTCACCCCCGTGTTTTCCGCTTCGACCCGATCCTGCGTTTCCATCGTCGGTTGGGCGGGCGGTTCAACCTGCGCCAGATGCGGCGTGTGCGCCGGCAGCCAACCGACCAGCGCCGGGAAGTGGCGCAGGAAGTGGAACGCCAGCACGCTTTTGCTCAGATTCCACCAGGTGCGCTTCGGCAGCATAGACTCGTCCACCTGCTTGCAATCATTGGCGATAATGGCGTTCAGGTTGTCGCGCAGCGTCTGGTTAAACGTGCGGTCATGAATAATGACGTTTGCTTCAAGGTTAAGCGACAGACTGAGCGGATCGAGGTTGCTGGAGCCGACGGTCGCCCAGTGATCGTCCATCAACGCCACTTTGCCGTGCAGCGGGCGACGGCGATATTCATAGACATGGACGCCGCCTTTCACCAGATAGTTGTACAGCAGACGCGCGCCGACTTTGACGATGGGCATATCGGGTTCCCCCTGGATTACCAGTTTTACCCGCACGCCGCGTCGGGCGGCTTTGCGCATGGCATGCAGCAGGCGATAGCCGGGAAAGAAATAGGCATTGGCGATAATCACTTCACGTTTCGCCTGCGTAAGCATCTTCAGATAGTGACGTTCAATATCGTTGCGATGTTCATCATTATCGCGCCAGATAAACAGCACCTGCGCTTCGCCGGGTTTCCGGTTTTCTTCGGCGCGATGATGGCGTCGCCACCAGCGGCGCGCGGCGCTTTGCCCCGGCAGGTTTTCCAGCTCAAACTGCAAAATATCCTCCACGACTGGCCCCTCGACGCGAACGGCGTAATCCTGTTTGGCTTCCGGGCCGTAATCGGACATATGTTCTGCGGAGTAATTCAGCCCGCCGACAAACGCGACCCGATCGTCAATAACCACGATTTTACGGTGCATACGGCGAAAGAGGTTGGTGCGCATGCCGAACAGGGGAGGACGCGGATCGTAATAGCGGAAGATTATCCCTGCTGCGGTCAGCTCCCCGACAAACGCCTCGCTGAGGTCAGGTGAGCCGTAGCCGTCTAACAGCACTTCCGCTTTTACGCCGCGTCTGGCCGCTTTAAGCAGCGCCGCGTGTAGCTGCTTACCTACGTCATCTTCAAACCAGATGAAGGTTTCCAGGATGATCCTCTGCTGTGCCTGCGCGATGGCGTCAAACACGGCGGGATAGAACTGGTCGCCGTTTTCCAGTAGCTGAATCTGATTGCCTTCACGCCATCCACATTTCATAGATGTATCTCCGCGCTAAGAGGGGCATGGTCAGATAAATGTCGCCAGTTACGCAACGGCAACGCCGCAGGAGAGCTGGCATTGGCATTCTTGACGTATATACGATCGAGTCGCAGTATCGGCAGCCTGACCGGAAAGGTGCGCGCCGGGCGGCCATGTGCGCGGGTGAAAATCTCCTCCAGCCCCGCAGACGCTTTTAACGGATAGTTGGCTTTCTGCCGCCAGTCGTTGAAATCCCCGGCGACCACCACGGGTTCGGATTCGGGAAGGGCGTTAACCCATTCAACCAGCATATCCAGCTGCGCCTGGCGGTGGCCTTCCCGTAAGCCGAGATGCACGCACATCACATGAATTGGCTGAGCCAGCATCGGCGGAACAATACGGCAATACAGCACGCCGCGTTTTTCACTGCCGCCGACGGAGACATCGCGATTTTCATAGTGTTCAATCGGATAGCGCGACAGTACCGCGTTGCCGTGATGCCCTTCCGGGTAGACGGCATTACGACCATAGGCGAAATCGCTCCACATGGTGTCGGCAAGAAATTCGTAATGGGTGGTATCAGGCCAGTTCTCGACGTGCAGCGGATGAACTTCATGCGCGCCCATCACTTCCTGTAGGCAGACAATATCCGCGCTGACGGTTCTGACGGCGTCGCGCAGCTCCGGCAGAATAAAGCGCTTATTAAAGGCGGTAAAACCCTTATGCGTGTTAATTGTGAGCACTTTGAATGAAAAATTTCGCGTTTGTTGGATCATTTTCTTCCTGTCCGCGTCACTATCCTGATTGAAATAGTGTAGTCGTCGTCACAAAAAGATGCGGTCTTACGGAATTTTCCGTAAAGTTCGGTACTCTGAATAATTAGATAAAAATCCTTCAGGAGAAAAAGCCATGAGGTGGCAACAACGTGTTCGTGTCGCAACGGGTCTTAGTTGCTGGCAGATAATGTTGCATTTACTGGTAGTGGCGCTGCTGGTAATGGGCTGGATGAGCGGCGCTTTAGTCCGCGTCGGCCTGGGATTATGCGTGCTTTATGGCGTAACGGTGCTGCTGATGCTGGCGTTACAACGCCACCACGAACAGCGCTGGCGCGACGTTGCGGATGTGCTGGAAGAGCTGACGACCACCTGGTATTTCGGCGCCGCGATGATTGCCCTGTGGCTGCTGTCCCGCGTACTGCACAACAACCTGCTGCTGGCGCTGGCTGGGCTGGCGATCCTTGCCGGGCCTGCTGTGGTTTCGCTGCTGGCGAAGGAGAAAAAGCTACATCACTTTGCGTCTAAACATCGCATACGCCGCTGACCCCGTTGTGGCCGTGATCACCAGTAGCGGCCACAAACTCCCCCAGACGATCTTCAGACTCGCATCTTTCAAATAAATCTGCTTGGTGATGTCCGTAAAATGGCGGATAGGGTTTATCCACGTCAGATTTTGTAGCCATACCGGCATGTTCTCGACCGGAGAAACATATCCCGATAGCAGGATAGCAGGCATCATAAAGACGAATACGCCGATGAAAGCCTGCTGTTGGGTGGAGCAGAGTGACGAGATTAACAAGCCAAATCCAACCAGCGACAGCCCGTAAATCACCATTGTGAAGTAGAACAGCGCCAGCGAACCGGCAAAGGGGATGTGGTACGCCCAGATGCCAATAGCCAGTACGATTGTGGCCTGAAAAGTGGCGACAATCAGCGCGGGCACCGCTTTACCGATGAAAATTTGCCAGGTAGTGAGAGGGGAAACCAGCAGTTGATCCAGCGTACCCTGTTCACGCTCGCGGGCAACGGAAAGCGAGGTGACGATCATGACGCCTATCGTGGTGATCATGGCGATCAGGGACGGCACCACAAACCACTTATAGTCCAGATTCGGGTTGTACCAGTTGCGCACCACCAGCTCGCTGTTGTTGGGCTTGGGTTTGCCCTCTATCAGCTCCTGCTGATAATCCTTGACGATCTGCTGGAGATAATTGGCGGCGATTTGCGCGCTGTTGGAGTTACGGCCATCAAGAATGAGCTGTAGCGGCGCGGGCTGGAGGTTATCCAGGTGACGGGAAAAATCGGCCGGAAAGCGCACCAGCAGCAACGCTTTTTGCGTGTCGATCGTCGGCTGGATTTCCTGCGGGCTTTTCAGCAGCAGGATATGGGTAAACGCTTTGGCGCGCGCGAACCGTTGCGTCAGCTCGACGGCATGTTTGCCATTATCTTCGTTATAAATGGCAATGGTGGCATTGGTCACTTCCAGCGTGGCGGCAAAGGGAAACAGCAGCACCTGGATCAGCACCGGTAAGATCAGGATCGCGCGGGTCTGCGGCTCGCGTAACAGCGATTGCAGCTCTTTGCGGATTAATGTCCACAGGCGATGAAACATGTTTCTCTCCCTTATGCCATGCCGGATGGCGGCGTAAACGCCTTATCCGGCCTACAAACTTAACGTCTTCGCCGGATGGCGGCGTAAACGCCTTATCCGGCCTACAAACTTAATGTCTTTGCCGGATGGCGGCGTAAATGCCTTATCCGGCCTACAAACTTAACGTCTTTGCCGGATGGCGGCGTAAACGCCTTATTCGGCCTACAAAATATGTGGTCGTAGGCCTGATAAACGAAGCGCCATCAGGCGGAAAATTTAATCCAGCCGGCGTTTGGTCTTCATCCACGTCAGGCCGATAAACATGGCTGCCGAAGCGATTAAAAATAACGTATTAACGATCAACACAATGGGGATGTTCCCCGCCAGAAACAGGCTTTGCAGGGTGCTGACGAAATAGCGCGCCGGAATAATGTAAGTCACCGCGCGGATGACGGCAGGCATACTGTCTATCTGGAAAATAAAGCCTGACAGCATAATCGACGGTAAAAAAGCGGCGTTCAGCGCGACCTGCGCGGCGTTAAACTGGTTACGGGTAATGGTGGAAATCAGCAGTCCCATTCCCAGCGTACTGAGCAGAAACAGGCTGGTGATAAGAAACAGAATCACCAGCGAGCCGCGCCAGGGCACGCCAAGAATAAACACCGACACCAGCATACACAGCAGCATCGCCAGCATGCCGAGGAAGTAGTAGGGGATCAGTTTGCACAGCAACAATTCTGCGCGCGTCACCTCGGTCGAGAGCAGGGCCTCCATCGTCCCGCGCTCCCACTCGCGTGCAACCACCAGCGAAGTGAGAATGGCGCCAATCACCGTCATGATAATGGTGACCGCGCCGGGAATGATAAAGTGCTGGCTGATGGCCGCCGGGTTAAACCAGTAGCGGGTCTGCACGTCGATCAGCGGTTCAAATTCTTCCCCACGATCTTCAGCCCGCTGCATTTGCCAGATCTGCCAGACCCCCTCCACGTAACCCTGCACGAAGTTGGCGGTGTTCGGTTCGCTGCCGTCGGTAATAACCTGTATCGGCGCGGTGTCATTCTCTCGCGCCATCTTTTGCGCAAAATCGACCGGGATCACTACCAGCCCGCGAATGCGCCCGGCCTGCATTTTCTCAATAAGCTCATGGCGGCTATCGCTGATGGTGGCGTCGATATACGGCGAACCGGTCATAGCGTGGGTGAAATCCAGCGCCTCCTCGCTCTGTTGTTCGAGCAGAATGCCGACCCGCAGCTTGCTGGAGTCGAGGTTAATCCCGTAGCCAAAAATAAACAGCAACAGCAATGGGATCACCACGGCGATCAGCCAGCTACTGGGATCGCGGATAATCTGACGCGTCTCTTTCACACACAGCGCGCGTACGCGCCGCCAGGAGAGCAGGGCGTTACTCATGAGTATGCTCCTTATCCCAGTCGTGAATGAGCGTGATAAAGGCCTGCTCCATCGTCGGGTCCGGCGTGTCGTCGTCTGCCGCCTGCGCTTTCAGATCGTCCGGCGTCCCGCTGGCGATCAGCTTGCCGCGATAAACCAGCCCGATACGGTCGCAGTATTCCGCTTCGTCCATAAAGTGGGTGGTGACCATCACCGTGACCCCTTTTTCTACCATGCTGTTGATGTGCAGCCAGAACTCACGGCGGGTGAGGGGATCGACGCCGGAGGTGGGTTCGTCGAGAAACAGAATGTCGGGCTCATGCATCAGCGAACAGGCCAGCGCCAGACGCTGTTTAAAACCGAGCGGCAGCGCATCCGTCGCATGAGAGGCGATGCTTTTCAGGCCGAAGGCTTCGCTCATGCGGGTGATTTTTTCGTTTTGCGCCCGGCCTCGCAGGCCATAAACCCCGGAGAAAAAGCGCAGGTTTTGCTCTACCGTCAGGTTGCCGTACAGGGAAAATTTTTGCGCCATATACCCTAAATGCTGGCGCGCCTTGCCGGAGCTGACTTTCAAATCCATATCCAGCACCAGCGCTTTGCCGGAAGTTGGCACCAGCAAACCGCACATCATCTTGAACGTGGTGGATTTCCCCGCGCCGTTGGGGCCGAGCAAACCGAAGATTTCTCCGCGCTCAACGGCGAAGTTAACGTGGTCGGTGGCGGCGAAGTCACCGAATTTTTTGGTCAGTTCTTTGGCCTCAATGACCGTCTCACCCGGCGTGCCGTCAACGGTATGCAGGATCGCGCCGAGCGGAGACTCCGACGTACCCGCGCCGCCAAGCAGGTCGATAAAGGCATCTTCAAAGCGCGGTGTGGTGTCGTTAATCGTTATCTCCGGCATCCCTTCGGCCCGGCGGATATCCTCTGCGGTAGCCTCTTTTTTCAAGATCAGCCGTACCGATTTCCCCTGAATCATACCGTCGCTGACCTGCGGCAGTTTCAACGCGCGTTGCAGGAGCTTGCGGTTATTCTCCTGCGGGCTGCTCATTAGGAAACTGCGTCCTGCCATGGTCTGCGTCAGCTTAGTCGGTTCGCCCTGATACAGCAGCTCTCCTTCGTTCATCAGTAGCACGTCGCGACACTGTTCGGCTTCGTCCAGGTATGACGTACTCCACAGGATAAGCATGCCGTCACCCGCCAGTTCATGCACCATTTGCCACAGCTCGCGACGGGAGATGGGGTCAACGCCGACGCCCGGTTCGTCAAGCAGCAGCACTTTCGGCTCGCCGACCAGCGTACAGGCCAGCCCGAGTTTTTGTTTCATCCCGCCCGAGAGCTTGCCTGCCAGCCGTTTGGTGAAGGGGCCGAGGGCGGTAAATTCCAGCAGACGGGCAAACGTTTTTTGCCGCTCCTCGCCCGTTACGCTGCGTAAGTCCGCATAGAGATTGAGATTCTCCATCACGGTCAGATCTTCATACAGACCAAATTTTTGCGGCATGTAACCGAGTACCGCATGCAATTCACTGTCGTTTTTGATCGGATCGAACCCGATCACCGACGCGCTGCCGCTATCGGGCTTGAGCAGCCCTGCCAGCATCCGCATCAGCGTGGTTTTGCCTGCGCCATCCGGCCCGACCAGACCCGTGACATAACCGGCGTGGATCGTACAGTCGAGTGGGGCGACCGCCGGTTTTTCCATTCCGGCGAAGCGCTTCACCAGGCCGTTTAACGTAATGACGGCGTCATTCATGCCGCGCCTCGTCGCTGAACGTCAGCGTCACCGGCATTCCCTGGCGCAGCGCATCGTCCGCGTCAGTCACCACAATGCGCAGTCGATAGACCAGGTCTGTGCGCAGATCCGGCGTTTCAACGGTTTTCGGGGTGAATTCAGCGGTCGGCGATACGAAGCCGATTTTGCCGTGGTAAGGCTTGTCAGGGCGGCCATCGGTGTAGAGTAAAATTTCGCGGCCGGGCTGCGCCTGGCTGAGGTTGCGTTCATCCACGTAGGCGCGAACCCATACCGGACGAGTCAGCGACAGCGTCAGCACGGTGCTGCCTGCGTTGAGCATACTGCCGGGCTCTACCGCGCGGGTTAACAGCGTACCGTCAGAGGGGGCGATCAGCGTTGTATCCTGTAAATCGAGTTCTGATTGCGCCAGCTGCGCCTGCGCCTGTTCGAGGCTGGCTTTTGCCTGGGCGATATCCTGCTGGCGGTTACCGGTACGGTACTGGCTCAATTTGTCCTGTGCGGATTTCAGCTGCGCCTGCGCCTGATCGCGGGATGAGCGGGCGTTCTCCAGGTCGTTGGCGGAAATCGTGCGGCTTTTCCACAATCCCTGCTGGCGCTGATAAAAGTTCTGCGCATAGTCAAATGCGGCCTGCGCCTGTTTCACGGCAGCAGCAGCCTGGGCTATCTCTTCATCGCGATACCCCGCGAGCATCAGATCATACTGCGCCTGGGCGACGGAGACGCCTGCTTTAGCCTGCATCAACGCGTTCTCGTACGGGGCTTTATCCAGCAGGCCCAATACCTGCCCGGACGTAATGGCGTCGCCTTCGTCAACGGCCAGCGAAGCCAGCCGGCCTCCGACGCGAAAACTCATATTGACGGTGCGAATATCCACATTGCCGTAGAGCGTCAGCCCGTTATCCTGCCGACTCTGATACCACCATGTACCACCGGCAAGCACGGCGGCCAGCGCCGCGACAGCCAGTGCGATAACGACAGGTTTTTTCATTGCTCCTGACTCCTTTGCGTTAAGCCTTGCAGAATGAGATCGATATGACAGGTGATCGTCTGGTAAATCTGTTCTGTTTTCTCTTCATCAAACGTTGACCAGCCGGTACGCAGCAAAATGGTTTCTTTCCCCAGGCGGAAGGCCAGCACTTCGCCCAGCAGCGCGTGCGTGTGGAGAATGGTTTGCGTATCTCCCGGATCGCGGCCGGTATACCCCGCAATCAGGCGCGTCAGATGCGTGTGAAGGGGGTTGAGAACCTGATCGTGCACCCGTTGGTAAGCCGCCGTCGGGGAGAGCTGCTCGCGCGAAATAAATTTGCTCAGGTTAACCGTGTCGTCCTGGGTCAACAGCATGATCATATTTTTGCAGGCGCGCAGGATCAGCTCGCGCATTGCGGCGCGATCGGGCTGCGGCTGGGCGAACAGTCGTTCCGCTTCCTCGGCATGAGGGCGAAACTGGGCGCCGATGAAATCGGCTATCCACTGGGCGCAGGCGAGGTATAAATCCTCTTTGGAGCCAAAGTAGTAAGTGATGGCGGCGATATTTTGTCCGGCCTGGGCGGCAATGTCGCGCGTGGTGGCATGGAGGCCGTATTCGCCAAACTGCGCCAGCGCAGCGGCGATAAGCTGGCTTTTGGCCTGTTCGCCTTTCGTCGTCATGGTTGGGGTATTCATCGCGCAACCCAATTCTTAATCAATCGATTGATTAAGATTATGACCGATAATTGTTCTTGTCCAGTGTGGTGGTTTATTTTGTTTTTTCCAGTCACGGGGATAATTTATGCGGTATGTCACAAAAACTGCTACACTCCGCCCCTTCATGACATTGTGGTTTTTGTCATCCCTCTTGTGAGTATCTCCCTGAAAACTACACCGGTAACGGTCGGGGCGGTTCGGAGTAGTTATGTCTTTTGATTCCCTTGGGTTGAATCCTGATATTTTGCGCGCGATTGCCGAGCAGGGTTACCGTGAACCTACCCCTATTCAGCAGCAGGCGATCCCTGCGGTGCTGGAAGGCCGCGACCTGATGGCCAGCGCCCAGACGGGGACGGGTAAAACAGCCGGTTTTACGCTGCCGCTGTTACAACATCTGATCACGCAGCAGCCGCACGCGAAAGGCCGTCGCCCGGTACGCGCGTTGATTCTGACGCCGACCCGTGAGCTGGCGGCGCAAATTGGCGAGAACGTCCGGGATTACAGTAAATACCTGAACATTCGCTCTCTGGTCGTGTTTGGCGGCGTCAGCATTAACCCGCAGATGATGAAACTGCGCGGCGGCGTTGACGTGCTGGTGGCAACGCCGGGGCGTTTGCTCGACCTGGAACATCAAAACGCGGTGAAGCTGGATCAGATTGAGATTCTGGTGCTGGATGAAGCTGACCGTATGCTCGACATGGGCTTTATCCACGATATTCGCCGCGTGCTGGCAAAACTGCCGCCGAAGCGCCAGAACCTGCTGTTCTCCGCCACATTCTCCGATGACATTAAAGCGCTTGCTGAAAAGCTGTTGCATAACCCGCTGGAAATTGAAGTGGCGCGCCGTAATACCGCTTCTGAGCAGGTGACCCAGCACGTTCATTTCGTGGATAAAAAACGCAAGCGCGAACTGTTGTCGCAGATGATTGGCAAAGGCAACTGGCAGCAGGTGCTGGTCTTTACCCGTACCAAACACGGCGCCAACCATCTGGCGGAACAGCTGAATAAAGACGGCATTCGCAGTGCGGCGATCCACGGTAATAAATCTCAGGGCGCGCGTACCCGCGCACTGGCTGATTTCAAATCCGGCGATATCCGCGTCCTGGTGGCGACCGACATCGCGGCGCGCGGGCTGGATATCGAAGAGCTGCCGCATGTGGTGAACTATGAGCTGCCAAACGTCCCGGAAGATTACGTGCACCGTATCGGCCGTACCGGCCGTGCCGCCGCGACCGGCGAAGCGTTATCGCTGGTCTGCGTTGATGAACACAAACTGCTGCGCGATATCGAGAAGCTGCTGAAAAAAGAGATCCCGCGCATCACCACGCCGGGTTATGAACCAGACCCGTCAATTAAAGCGGAGCCGATTCAGAACGGTCGCCAGCAGCAGCGTGGCGGCGGTGGTCGCGGCCGAGGCCAGGGTCAGGGACAGGGCGGAGCAGGCCGTGCCCAGCAACCGCGTCGCAATGATGGCGGGGCGCCGAAAGCCAAACCGCGCAGCGGAGAAGGTAAGCCAGGCGGCGATAAACCGCGTCCGCCGCGCCGCCCGCGCAGACTGGCGGATTAATTGCGAGCCCGGCCGAAAGGTCGGGCTTTTCTTTTTGCGACCCGCGGCAGAAAGTGCCACAATAGTGGCTGTTTATACAGTATTTCAGGTTTTCTCATGGCATTGACCGCTGCGCTTAAAGCGCAAATCGCCGCCTGGTATAAGGCGCTTCAGGAGCAGATCCCCGACTTTATCCCCCGTGCGCCGCAGCGGCAGATGATTGCCGATGTCGCCAAAACGCTGGCGGGTGAAGAAGGGCGTCATCTGGCGATTGAGGCGCCGACCGGGGTCGGGAAAACCCTCTCTTACCTTATTCCCGGTATTGCTATCGCCCGCGAAGAACAAAAAACGCTGGTGGTGAGCACCGCCAACGTGGCGTTGCAGGATCAGATCTACAGCAAAGATCTCCCGCTGCTGCGCAAAATCATTCCTGACTTGCGGTTTACCGCCGCGTTTGGTCGTGGGCGCTACGTTTGCCCGCGTAATCTGGCAGCGCTGGCCAGCAGCGAACCGAATCAACAGGATCTGCTCGCGTTTCTGGATGACGAACTGACGCCGAATAACCAGGAAGAGCAAAAGCGCTGCGCCAGGCTAAAGGGCGATCTTGACAGCTACAAGTGGGACGGGTTGCGCGATCATACCGATATCGCCATTGACGACGCGCTCTGGAAGCGCCTGAGCACCGATAAAGCCAGTTGCCTGAACCGCAATTGCCATTACTACCGTGAATGCCCTTTTTTTGTCGCCCGACGGGAAATTCAGGAAGCTGAAGTGGTGGTGGCAAACCATGCGCTGGTGATGGCGGCGATGGAGAGCGAAGCGGTGCTGCCGGAGCCGAAAAATCTTCTGCTGGTGCTGGACGAAGGCCACCATCTGCCGGATGTCGCGCGCGACGCGCTGGAGATGAGCGCTGAGATCTCCGCCCCCTGGTATCGCCTGCAACTGGATCTGTTCACTAAGCTGGTGGCGACCTGCCTGGAACAGTTCCGCCCGAAAACCACGCCGCCGCTGGCGAATCCTGAGCGCCTGAATGCGCACTGCGAAGAGTTGTACGAGCTGATTGCCTCGCTCAACAACATCCTGAATCTGTATATGCCTGCGACGCAGGACGCTGAGCACCGCTTTGCGATGGGCGAGTTACCGGATGAGATCATGGCGATCTGCCAGCGGCTGGCGAAGCTGACGGAAATGTTGCGTGGGCTGGCGGAGCTGTTCCTTAACGATCTCAGCGAGAAAACCGGCTCGCACGATATTGTGCGCCTGCACCGGGTGATTTTGCAGATGAACCGCGCGCTGGGCATGTTTGAGGCGCAAAGCAAGCTCTGGCGGCTGGCGTCGCTGGCGCAGTCTTCCGGTGCGCCGGTCTCAAAGTGGGCCACGCGGGAGGCGCGCGATGGGCAGATACACGTCTGGTTCCACTGTGTGGGCATTCGCGTCAGCGATCAGCTTGAAAGGCTGCTCTGGCGCAGCGTGCCGCATATTATTGTAACGTCGGCGACCCTGCGTTCGCTTAACAGCTTCTCGCGCTTGCAGGAGATGAGCGGCCTGAAGGAGAAAGCGGGCGATCGCTTTGTGGCGCTGGACTCCCCCTTTAATCATGTGGAGCAGGGTAAAATTGTCATTCCACAAATGCGCTATGAACCGTTGATTGATAACGAAGAGCAGCATATTGCGGAGATGGCGGCCTATTTTCGTCAGGCGCTGGAAAGCAAAAAACACCACGGCATGTTGGTTTTGTTTGCCAGCGGACGGGCGATGCAGCGCTTTCTGGGGCATGTGACCGATTTGCGTCTTTTGCTGCTGGTTCAGGGCGATCAGCCGCGCTATCGCCTGGTGGAACTGCACCGTAAGCGGGTGGCGAACGGCGAGCGCAGCGTGCTGATTGGCCTGCAATCTTTTGCCGAGGGGTTGGATCTGAAAGGCGACCTGCTGACTCAGGTGCATATTCACAAGATTGCGTTTCCTCCCATCGACAGCCCGGTGGTGATCACCGAAGGCGAGTGGCTGAAAAGCCTGAATCGCTACCCGTTTGAAGTGCAGAGCCTGCCAAGCGCGTCGTTTAACCTGATTCAGCAGGTGGGCCGTTTGATTCGTAGCCACGGCTGCTGGGGAGAGGTGGTGATTTACGACAAGCGTCTGTTAACCAAAAGCTACGGGCAGCGTTTGCTGAATGCGCTCCCGGTATTTCCGATTGAACGCCCGGAAGTGCCGGAGGTAAAAAAACGCCCGACAAAAGTGGTTGCCGGGCGTAAAAAAAGCATCCGTGCGAAGGGGCGCGCTCCTACTGATAGGTAAACGTGACCTGTATGACGCTATCGAACGAGCCCGCGCTGACGGGCATGGATGTGGCGTAATAGCGGGCGGCTAACGGGAAAGTTGCTGTGTGATCGCTTTGGTTGATCAGCACGTTAAAGCTTGCCTGCGGGGCGATGAGAATATTGTCCTGCCGATCGGCCAGCTCCAGCGCAAGCCCTTTCGCGCTGCCGCTGTTGGCAAATTTGGTCGGGTGTACGCTATCGGCCTGTCCGTAAAAAAACGCGTTGGTCAGCGTGAGTGTTTTTGGGCAATGCGTTACTTCCAGGGAAAACGCTTTCCATTCGCCGGTATCGCCTACGTCTTTGAAATCACTGGATGACGCCTGCCCCAAATCGACGGTTAAATCTTTACTGGCGCTGTCCACGGAGCAGGTGTTGGCATAGATGTTACCCACCATTTGCACCTGGATATCATCTGCGCAGGCATACGTCATCAGACCCGCGGTGAGTAAGAAAACCATTTTTTTCATCGCGATCACTTATAGGCCAGCGTAATCGTGGCGACGGTATTTGCCGGGCCTGGCGTAACGTCGTCGCTGATTTGCTCATAGCGGACCTGGAACGGAATATCCAGCGTTTCGTTGGCTTTTGCCTCGCTTTGCGTGTTGACGTAGTTGTCGAAGGTGGCGATATTGCCATCAAACAGCATTCTGACGCCGACGCCGGTCGCCATCCCGCTTTGCTGAGTCAGTTTCATCACGCCGGCAAAACCCGATTCGTAGCCATTCGCACTGGTGATCTTCACTTCAGGCTGCACGGTGGAATTACAGTTGACCGTAACGTTAAAATTCTGTGCTGGCATCGAGAGGGTGCCTACTCCCATAAAATCACTGATCGGAAAGTCGCCCAGATTGACGGTCAGGTTTTTCGGTAACACGGAGCAGGTTACGGTTTCGAGATCCACATTGCCGGCATAGGCAATGTGGTTAGGACTCCCGATACCTTCGTGACCAAACACGCCAATCCCAAACTCTGTTTGCGCCTGCACCAGTGTACCGGAGGTCACGTCACTGCCGGTTTTCACCAGCTCAAGCGTGACGTTGAAGTTAAATGACTGCTGCCCATCGCTGGATACATAACCGATCGGCGTGCCGCGTGAATCACACTGTACGCCGCCTGCGCCGCTGATCCGCTGGCCTTGCTCGTTCATCAGCGCGATGCCAACGCCGGGCACCCCGGAGTCGTACACCCCTCTCAGGCCTGGTATCTCAGCGCCTGTTCCGTAATAGCAGGAGACAATTTCCAGACCGCTATCAATACTTTGATCGCACTGTCCGGCAACGTGTACGGTTTGCTCTGTTCCTGGAATGGTCTCACCAATCGCCAGCGTCGTCGGTACGGAAACAGATGCCACGTTGATCATTTTGGGCATATCCGGCGTTGTGCAGGCCGCCTTTGCATGCGGCATAAACAAGGCTGCGCTGGCCAAAATCAGGAGGAAAAAACACTGTTTAATCATTTGCATAATGTTGAGTCTGCATGGTGAATCAATGACACTGCGCGGCAGCGTTAATGATGCTGGTTTTATGTCTCTCATCCGTTAGCGTGTACTCTGCGATGCAGTGTTCGCTGGCATTCTGACCCCACGACACGAAGAGCGTTCCGTGCTGAGGTAAACCGGAGAGATAAGTCTGACCGCCGTTGCCAACAATAAACTCGCTGTCTTTATCGTCGGTGGTGACGGTTGCGCCAAAGGGCAACGGCTTACCGTTTTGCGTGAGCATCATTAAAACCCTGCTGCCCACGCGGGTGTTAAAACTGGCGCGGACTACCGCGCCGCGCGTTGGGGTTACTATTCGCGCGGCATGGGTTACGTCGGCATCGTCTGGCAGTGTTTCTGTGTCCAGGGCAATCGTGTTGTGGCGGTAGGCTGATACAAATGGCACAACGGTATAGCCGCGAAAATCGGTTTTGACGCCGGTCTGATTGGTAATGTGTGTGCCATGTGTTCCCGGTGCTTTCACCAGCGCGATGGTTTCACCGAGCGGTTGCGTCAGAGTGATGCCGTTGGCGTGCGCCACAACGCCGCCTTGCAGACCCATATTAACGCTCCGTTGATGGCTGTCCTGGCTGACGCCGCCGCTCACTTCGCCATAGGTTCCTTTGTAATCGGCATTCATACTGGTTGAGTTGCCGCTTCCGGTATTGCTCACGCCTTCCTGGATATTCCAGTTCAGGTTGTCTTCGGCCAGAGCGGTACCGTTAAGGCCAATGTTTTGCGTGGCGCCGTCTTGACTGTTGTTCAGGTTGTACGTCGCCCAGGTGTTGTGCATCCAGTGGTCGAGTGGAACCGAAACGCTCAGCGCGAACTGGTTGTCATGGGTAACGGACTCACCGTTTTCATCGCTGTCGCTGGTGTTTTTGTTCATGCTGTAACTCAGGCTATAGCTCACGCCATGCCAGCTGTTGTTGTAGCTGAGGCTCATGGAGGTCATATCCTGGCGCTGGCTCCAGTAGGTCTCTTTGACCAGACTCAGCGTAAAAGACCCCCAGCTCTCGCCGAGCGTCTGATCGACAGTGGCTTCGGTACGCGCTCGGCGCTGCTGCGGGGCGGACCAGTCGCTGGCGCGGGTATAGGACTCCATTGTGTCTTCCAGGGTGTAAAAACCCTTACTGTTATAGCGATACCCGGCCAGGGAAAAGTTGGTGCCGGCGCCTGCAAAATCTTTGCTGTAACGCACGCGCCATGACTGCCCTGTGCTGGCCTGCTGCTGTTTCAGCAATGCTTTGGCCCGCGTGACGTCGACAGAAAACGCGCCTAAATCCCCCAGGTTTTTCCCGGTGCCGATCGCCTGCGACTGGTAATGGCGGCTTTGCTGTACGCCGCCATAGGCGGTAAAACCATAAGGTAGGCCATAGATTGCGCTCCCCTGAGCAAATGGAGTTTGCTCGACGTCTTTGTCATAGGCGCGATAGCGACCGGCAGTTACGCTATAGCGCAGGTTTTTTTCACGCTGCAACACGGGTACGGAGGCGTAGGGCACCACGAAATGGCTTTCGCTGCCGTCCGTCTCTTTGACGGTGACCTGCAAGTCGCCGCTGCTGCCCGTCGGGTAGAGATCGTTAATTTCAAATGCGCCTGGCGCTACGGTGTTCTGATAAATGACGTAGCCGTTCTGACGAACCATCACCAGGGCGTTACTGTGTGCGGTGCCACGGATAATCGGCGCATAGCCTTTTTCGCTATCCGGCAGCATGTCGCTGTCGGAATTGAGTTGTATGCCGGTATAAGGCACGCTGTCGAACACGTCCGCCGGAGAGGCGCTTTGCCCTACCGTGAGATCGCTTTTCATCGCCACGATATCGCGCTGCGCGTAGGTATAAACAGACGAGAATTTCTGCTGTTCGTCATGGCCCGTGACGTTACGATTCCAGGTTGAGTAATTGCGCACGCGCCAGGCGCCGATGTTGAACCCGGGACGCAGGTTGACATACTGGCTGCTGTTATCCTGTTCACCCTGTCGGCGGACGTCGCTCTGACTGGCGTTGGCGCTGTAGTTCAGTAGACCGGCGGTAATGCCTTCATCGAACGTTTTTGGGTCGATATAACCGCGCGGAATCTGGCCCAGCGCTGACTGAGGAATACTGAGCAATAGCTGCTGGTTGCGCACGCGAAACGTGGCGGAGGCGGCGGGGATGGCGCTTA
This sequence comes from Citrobacter sp. CK199, assembly GCF_030333285.1. Lineage (NCBI taxonomy): Bacteria > Pseudomonadati > Pseudomonadota > Gammaproteobacteria > Enterobacterales > Enterobacteriaceae > Citrobacter > Citrobacter sp. CK199. The sequence goes on from NZ_JAOWGF010000028.1 coordinate 607,626, forward strand.
AATCTGCACATTTTCCTTGTGCCATGAGCTTCGGAAACGCCTTCGTTTTAATGCCGAGACTCTTTAAATCATCCAGGCTGAAACAGGGCTGGAGTGAACGGTTGCCCTTAACATCTTTCTGTAATTTAAATGTGACATCGCGGGTGTCGACTTTATTATTATCAATAAAGATTGATACCTGGTATTTTCCTGGTGCTTGTCCTGGACCTTTTTCATATACCGATAAATCGGTTTTTTCCTGTCGGGGATTATCAATATCCAGGAGCGCCGGGTTAAAATAATCATCTGCTCGCGTTTGCTGCGCAAAACAGAACACTGCCAGGCCACATAGCAGGGGCAGCAGTGTGAATAATTTGCAGGAAAACGGCTTCTTATCGCGGTACATGATTATTTTAATTGCCTGTGCGCCGTTATCTTAATGGACAGGCTTAGACCAGGTTCGGCTGATGCTGCCGTAATCAGTAATAATGGAATAGGTCACGGTGTCACCGTCAGTATTGGCGGGCAGAGCCATGTGGGTTGCCGTTTCAGGTACTGCCCAGGTCGCTTTACTGATTTTATGACCATTAATCATCACGCTCTGGAAATTCATATAAAACGGCGTCGGGTTATTGACGACCAGATCGTGACCTTCACGATGCCATTCCAGTTTGTCAGCAACCTCTTCTGGCTTACCTTTCACGGAGGATGGGCGATACAATAATTTAATACGCGTGTTGATCGCGATTTGCAGGGTATTTACCCCCTCAACGTGTTTTGAGGATGGAATAGCCTTGATATTCAGCCAGTACAGCGATTCACGATCCTCAGGCAGATTGCCGCCTGTGCGAATAACCCGCAGAACGTTGTCTTCTTTCGCATTCAGGCGAAACAGCGGCGGCGTAATCAGAAAGGGGGTGTTGCCCGGATTTTTACTGCCGGAATCGACCCAGGATTGTACCAGATAGTCCGTTGAATCTGGGTTTGAAAGACCAAGCGAGGATTCCTTTTTGTCTCCCTGGTAAACAAGACGGGTGCCGTTAATAATAACGCCAGCATGCGCTGTTGCTGCTACCAGAAAAAGAGTGCTCAGTAAATAACCGTGACGCATAAATATTTCTCAGCATGAATAAAAGATATTAGCCCTGAAGAAAGGGCTAATATCTTCGGATGGATAATATCAGTTATAGATAACGGTAAAGGTAGATACGGAATTTGCCGGGCCGGCCGTAACGGCAGCCTGAGTCTGAATATAACGCGCTGCAAATTCCAGATCGTTTACCGTGCTTCCTGCCGTCAGTGGATATTGACGGGAAGGGGTATATAAGCTGACGGGTTGCTCTGACGAGTCGAGCAACTGAATTGCCACACCGGTAGCCGTCTCCGTGTCTGGCGTTAATGCCAGGGTCGTGCTGTTATCCGTATCCGGCGTACCGCCAAAATTAATGGCGGCAGAGGTCACCGTTTCCGGGCAGTCTTTTAGCTGAATATCGAATTTCGTTGGTGTGCTGGTAGAGCCTGCGCCAGAAAATACGGTTTTAGACACTCTGCCCAACTCGACATTTAGCGGATTACTTAACCCATTAACGACCTGACAAGCGGAGTCAATGATTTCACCCGTAAAGTTAATCTGACCTTCGCCATTTGTTGCCGCAAATGCGGATGCGGAACATCCTACTGTTGCAGCGATGAATAAACCTAAAGCAACCTTGTTCATCATAAATCCTGGTGTATAAGTGGTGAAAACCAGCCTGGACGTTTTCACCGTGGACCTTCAATAACTCTTCGCCAGATATTTAATCAGATTGTTTACGGATTAGAATCGTGTATAAAAATCACAAATATTTGAACTAATGCTTGCGTTTTAATAATTACTACAAAAACAGGTGATTGATGGCTGAGATAAAAAACTAACGGCCGGGTCTCCAGAGGGGCTATATTGTTAAAAAAATGTCGCAGTGGAGAATGTCATGGATTATCGCAAAATCATCAAAGAGGTCGGCCGAGGTAAAAATCATGCCCGCGACCTGGATCAGGATACCGCGCGCGGCCTGTATACCCATATGTTGAATGGCGATGTGCCCGAACTGGAAATGGGCGGCGTGTTGATCGCGTTGCGTATTAAAGGGGAAGGCGAAGCGGAGATGCTGGGCTTTTATGAAGCCATGCAGAACCACACGATTACGCTTACGCCGCCGGTCGCCAAACCGATGCCGATTGTCATCCCCAGCTACAACGGGGCGCGCAAACAGGCGAACCTGACGCCGTTGCTGGCGATTCTGCTGCATAAACTGGGCTTTCCGGTGGTGGTACATGGCGTAAGCGAAGATCCGACGCGCGTACTGACGGAGACCATTTTCGAACTGATGGGGATTGCGCCGACGCTGCACGCCGGTCAGGCCCAGGCGAAACTGGATGGGCACGAGCCGGTGTTTATTCCTGTTGGTACGCTGTGCCCGCCGCTGGAAAAACAGCTGGCAATGCGCTGGCGGCTGGGCGTGCGTAACAGCGCGCACACGCTGGCGAAGTTAGCGACGCCGTTTGCGGAAGATGCCGCCTTGCGGTTGTCCAGCGTCTCGCACCCGGAGTACGTTCCGCGCGTCGCGAAATTTTTTGCCGACATCGGCGGGCGCGGTTTGCTGATGCACGGCACGGAAGGGGAGGTGTATGCCAATCCACAGCGTTGCCCGCAAATCAGCCTGATCGACCGTTCCGGCGTGCAGGTGCTTCAGGATCGCCAGAGTGAGATGCCCGACGAGCCGGTGCCGCTGCCTGCGGCAAAAGACCCGGAAACCACCGCCCGCTGGATTGAGCGCTGCCTGGCGGGAAGCGAGCCGATACCGGCTTCCTTGAAAATTCAGATGGCGTGCTGCCTGGTGGCTACGGGAGAAGCGGCGACGTTAACGGAAGGGCTTGCGCGGGTAGCGCAGCATTTTTAAGCGTCAGGCAAAAAAAAAGCCCGTCCAGTGGCGGACGGGCGAACAAGGGTAACACAGGTTCAATGAGGGTTGGAGCAGTGTGTCTGTCGGCAAACAGACGGGTATAACAGAAACGCGTGAAATTATTTGTAGATAACAGCAGTGCCGCTCATTTTGTTGTTGTTGGTTGCGGAAGTGATGCTATAACCGGTTGCGCCGGCAGCTGCCGCTTTCTCAGCCAGTTTCGCTTCCAGGCCATCCAGAGTGGTGGCGCCTTCCGCAGAAACAACACCGATTTTATTCATGCTTTGCGCCTGGGAAGCCGTTACCGGCTCGGCAGCGAAAACGCCAAATGACAGGGTAGACAGAGCGATAGCAGCAACAGCATATTTGATATTTTTCATGATTAATCTCTCGCAGGTTATTCTTGTGTAGTAAGACGTTGTTCCGTCGATGTGATAAGTATCACGGTTTTTTGCGGGAGATAAAATCGAATAGAATTGACGTCATCCATCAAATAATTTGAATGACAAATAACTTATTGATTATTAATAAATTCAAAACATGGATTTACGCTTCTTGCCGTTTCACTTTACAGAAGAGAGAGTAACGGCACATTTTGCCACGCAGAAGGTGAAAAAGCATGAGAGTAAAAGAACATGCTTACGCTGTTGTTTTACGTAAAGAAAAGTTAGCGTAACTGGCTATCTTTCGATCCCCTGCGATTATATCCTGAGAATGTTGAGTTATGTAAATCTTTCTCCTGCTGGCAGGCAATGCATAGCCTTACTCCCGGAACGGCTTTACGCCGCGCTTTCGGGATAGGATCGCCGCACTCTTCACATTCATACAGGCTTTCGCCTTGAGGAATTTCGCCGCGAACGCGGGCGACAGCATCTTCAATAGTATTGTTGATTTGTTCATTAACGGCGTCGTCGTTCGCCCACCCGGATGCCATATACCTGTTCCTCCCCCTTTATTCCACACGGTAAGTGTAGTGAATATGGGGTCAAAAATCGTACAGTCAATAGCGCAGAAGCAGGCCGGTATATCAGTCAGCGAAAAACATCAGCGAATGAAAAAGACGGGGGGACGTTTTCCATGCTAAGGAAAACTGCATTCGGTGGGAATGCAGTTACCTGGTAGGGGGTTATTTGTAGATAGTGGCAGTGCCATACATTTGGTTATCGCCACCGGCAGAATTGACGACAAAACCTTTGGCGCCTTGTTCACGCGCTTTTTCTGCCAGTTTATTTTCAAGTTCGCTCAGCGTCGTCGCGCCCGTTGCTGAGACGGTTCCGGCGGGTCTGAGCTGGCCTGCTTCTGAGCTGCTAAGCGGCTGCGCGGCGAATGCACTAAAACTCATGCCAGTGAGCAGAGCAGCAGCCAGTACGGTGAGGCATTTTTTCATAACGGCATCCTCTTAGAAACAACAGGTGGTGCCTCATAAGTTTAGGACGTTGATGACGCAAAATTAACGCAAAAAATTGATTATGATGCGCTTGTTTTTTGAACGATATTTTTTGACGAATATTGACAAATCAATGACATACAGATTATTGATTTTCCAGGATTTTGTCGCTAAGCCTGCGGAGCGACCCGTGTTCGTCTGCGGTATAAGCGGGCTTTCTCCGTCAGGTTTGTTTACCGCGTTGCGTTATGCGAGTATCTTACGCCGCTGCTAAAAGGAGAATGCCATGTCTGCCCAGAAACCGGGATTGCACCCACGTAATCGCCATCATCATCGTTACGATCTCGCGACGTTATGCCAGGTCACGCCAGAACTGGCGCAATTTCTTACCCGTACGCCTGCGGGTGAGCAAAGCGTTGATTTCGCGAATCCTCTGGCAGTTAAGGCGCTCAATAAAGCGCTGCTGGCGTATTTCTATCAGGTGGCAAACTGGGATATTCCCGAAGGCTTTCTGTGCCCGCCGGTGCCAGGCCGCGCCGATTATATTCACCATCTGGCGGATCTGCTGGGCGAAACCACAGGCGCGATTCCGGCGGATGCGAGCGTGCTGGATGTGGGGACAGGAGCGAACTGCATTTACCCGCTTATCGGCGTGCATGAATACGGCTGGCGCTTTACCGGCAGCGAAGTCCATGCACAGGCGCTGGCCAGCGCCCAGGCGATCATCAGCGGCAACCCAGGATTAACCCGATCGATTCGTCTGCGTCGGCAGAAAGATCCTGCGGCAATCTTCAACGGCATCATTCATAAGAATGAACAGTATGACGCCACGCTGTGCAATCCGCCGTTCCACGATTCGGCGGCTTCTGCCCGTGCGGGAAGCGAGCGCAAACGTCGCAATCTTGGGCAGGATAAAAATGATGCCCTGAATTTTGGCGGCCAGCAGCAGGAACTCTGGTGCGAAGGCGGGGAAGTGGCGTTTATCAAAACGATGATCGCGGAAAGCCAGGCCTTTGGCCGCCAGGTGATGTGGTTCACCACGTTAGTGTCGCGCGGCGAAAATTTGCCGCCGCTATACCGCGCACTGACGGACGTCGGGGCGGTAAAAGTGGTCAAAAAGGAGATGGCCCAGGGGCAAAAGCAGAGCCGCTTTATTGCCTGGACCTTTATGGATGACGATCAGCGTCGCCGTTTTATGGCGCGTAAGCGCTAAAGCGTGGGTTCGCTCGGCGGCAAGGGGGCTGTCGCTGGCGCCTGACTGATCGTCGGTGCGGGCAGTACCTGATACGTTTGCACTGGCGCGCGAACGCCTGCCAGATCAAAATGTTTTTTCACCTGGCTGTCGAGCGCGAAGCGTACCGTCCACTGTTTTAAGGGCAAGGTGGTAAAGGAGACCCGCAGCGTAAAGGCGGTATTGGTCAGCCCGACGATCCCGGAGAATGACGGTTCTCCGATAATCAACCCGCGAATATCTTCCCTCTCCATCACCGCAGCCACCGCGTCCTTCAATGCCTGATTGGCTTTATCCGCATCTTCATGGCGATCCACGTCATAGTTAGCCACGACCGAACCAATGCCGCGCACAAAGTTCGCGAAGGTAGTAATCGAAGACCACGGAATAATGTGGTACGCCCCGGTATCCTGACGCACGCCTACCGAGCGAATCGACATTCGTTCCACCGTACCGGTCAGCGGGCCGATAGTCACCAGATCGCCGGTATTCATCCCATTTTCAAACTGGATGAATACGCCGGTAATTATATCTTTCACCAGCGTTTGCGAACCGAACGAAATCGCCAGCCCCAGCGCCCCGGCGCCGGCCAGTAAGGGGGCAATGTTCACGCCAATCTCCGACAGCACGATCATGATTGTGATTGTACTGATGATCACCGCCAGGGCGTTACGAAACAGCGTAAGCAGGGTTCGGGTACGCGCGCTGGGCAAGGGGCGGCCGTGAATATCTGACGCCAGGCGGTTCTCAATCAGGCTGGCGAGGATGGTCCATCCGACCGCAGAGAAAAAGAGGATCAGCGCAATGCGGATCAGAATATCGACGGTTTTCTCTCCCGCGCCGTTGTGCAGCCAGTTCCAGAAGTCGAATAACCCCCAGGCGTTGAGCAACAGCATGATCGCCACGCAAACCGTCAGGATTCGCGCGGCTTTCAGGGCGGTTGACAGCCAGCCGTTCAGCCGTTTTTGCAGCTCAGGGTAGTTGCGCTGCGTAGGGGGCGACAGCGTAATGGTTTTGGCTATCCAGCGTGAGAACATGCCGGAAACAAACGCGGCGACACCGATAATGAGCAGGCTGCGTACCGTCGCGCCCATCATAAACTTCAGGCTGTTGCCCGGGTCGAATAATGAGAAGAAAAACAGCACGATAAAATAGGCGCTGGCCAGCCAGTGCCACACCAGCGCGAAGGCGCGAATAAACAGACTGAAAAAGGCCAGCGACCGTTCCGCGAGATTCAGCAGATGCTGGGTGATCTCTTTTTTGTTTTTGAAGATCAGATACAGCGCCCACAGTGTAATGCACAGCATGATGATGACGTTCGCCATCGCGCCGACCTGGACGTTGACCTGGTTGGAGATAATCGGCACGGCGACGATCAGACCATAGCCGATCAGGCTACTGAGCGAACTCAGACGGCGATTCCAGTAGCGCGCGCTGGCGTCCTGAATCGTGAACGGACGCAACTCCGCTACGTTAGGGCAAAAGATCAGACGCAGAATGGCTTTGAAAAACTCAATCAGGGCAAACGCGTTCAGGAACAGACTTTGTTGAAAGGCGATGGTTCGGCTACCGGCGTTCATTCTGTCGCTCAGTATCTGCCCGACAAACAGGGTCAGCGCCAGCAGGAGCAGATCGATGATAAATGCGCCGATAATCATTGCGGGAAGCTGTAGCCAGTTGCTGCGGTCACGATTTTTTGCGCGCGCCCACTGACCCATTTTGCGATACAGCGGCAGCGCGCAAAGCCGTATCAGCCAGTAAAAGACAAACACCGAGGCCGCCAGCATCAGGAAGTGGGTCAGGGCATTGGTAAATGTCTGCGTGTTAAACGGCTTATGCGGCGAGTCGGTGATGTTACGATAAAGCTGGGCAAAGCGCCCGGAGAGGGCTTCTCCGTAACGCCGGCTGATGTCGGTTACGTTCTCCAGCACCGTTTTTTCTTCCGTAACCGTGGGCGGCGTTATCGTAGGGACGGGCTCTGGCGGCGGCGTGGCGGCGACTTTTCGTAGCTGGTCGATGAGCTCCTTGCGAGAGGTCTCGTTCTCCAGCACATCCGCCAGCGCTGCGTAGGCGGCTTTCTTTTGTTCGACATCGGGTTCAGCCGCAGACGCGGCCTCCTGACTGCCTGAGGCGTCCGTTGTGACGCCGGGGATCGCGACCGCATGCGCGGGGGCGCCCAGCAGTAAAAAGAGGATGAACAGGATCCGCCGCATGACTCCTCCTGTGAGAAATATAAGCAAAAAGATAAGTATAGATGCTTAAAGGGGAGGGATTTGAAATGGGAGGATTCCGGGGAAACCCTCCCTTCCGGGCGGAAGGGAGGGGCGTGCCTCAGGAAACGTGCTGCAAGAACTCCTGCAAACGCTGGCTGGGCGGATTTTCAATCAGGGTTTGCGGATTACCGTCTTCCGCAATGCGCCCTTTGTCGATGAAGATCAGACGGGAGGCCACTTTCTCGGCAAAGCCGATTTCGTGGGTCACAATGACCATTGTCATCCCTTCTTCCGCCAGATCCTGCATGACTTTCAGCACTTCGTGACGCAGTTCCGGGTCCAGCGCGGAGGTCGGTTCGTCAAACAGCATCATTTTCGGCTTCACCGCCAGCGCGCGGGCAATCGCCACACGCTGCTGCTGACCGCCGGAAAGTTCGGAAGGGTAGTGATGCGCGCGCTCTGCCAGCCCGACTTTCGCTAATAACTCTTTGGCCTGCTTTTCGGCATCTTCTTTCTTCGCGCCGCGCACGCGCAGCGGCCCGAACATGACGTTTTCCAGCGCCGTCAGATGCGGGAAGAGATAGAACTGCTGGAACACCATGCCGGCTTCCTGACGGATTAACCGCTCATCCACCTTCGGATCGTTCACTTTCAGACCATCAACAATCAACTCGCCGGACGTGATCTCTTCCAGTTTGTTGATGCAGCGCAGCAGAGTGGACTTCCCGGAGCCGGATGGCCCGATGATGACCACCACTTCACCCTGTTTGATGTTCAGATCAATATTGTGCAGCACCTGGGTTGGCCCAAAATGCTTGGAGACGTTTTTAAATTCAATCACAGGATTTTCATCCTTCTTTCCAGACGACGCAGAATGAAGCTCAGCACCAGCGTAATGATCAGATAGAACACCGCAACGGCACTCCAGATTTCCAGCGCGCGGAAGTTACCGGCGATGATTTCCTGCCCCTGACGAGTCAGTTCAGCGACGCCGATAACAATAAACAGCGAGGTATCTTTGATGCTGATAATCCACTGATTACCGAGCGGCGGCAGCATACGGCGCAGCGCGAGCGGTAAAATAACGTGGCGAATGGTTTCGCCGCGAGACAGCCCTAACGCCAGGCCCGCTTCGCGAAAACCTTTGTGGATAGACAGCACCGCACCGCGCGTGATTTCTGCAATGTACGCGCCCGAGTTAATCATGATGGTGACAACGGCGGCGCTGAAGGGATCAATTCGCAGATCGTTAAACGCCATCGGCAGCGCGAAGTAGATAAACATCACCTGCACAACGATAGGCGTACCGCGAATCACTTCGATAAAGACCAGCGCAATGTGGTTGGCGATCCAACCACCAAAGGTGCGCGCAAAACCCGCAAGCAGCCCGATGACCAGGCCGCCAGCCAGACCAAGGATTGAAATCCACAGGGTCATTTTGGCGCCTTCAATCAACAGCGGGATGGCGGGCCAGATGGCACTCCAGTCAAACTCCATAAATTGTTCCTGTTACCGTGGTGAAAATACTCAAAGGCCTGTACGCCCGGTAAGCGTAAGCGCCACCGGGCGTAACGAGCTAAAATACAGCGTTATTATTTAGGTTCAGTACCGAACCATTTTTTGTAGATTTCGTTATAGGTGCCGTTTTCACGCAGCGTTTTCAGCGCGCCGTTCACTTTCTCACGCAGTTCGTCGCTGCCTTTCGGGAACGCGATGCCGTATTGCTGCGCTTCCAGAGACTCACCTACCGCTTTGAACTGACCATTGCCCGCGGTTTTGATGAAATAGAGGATGTTTGGCGTATCGTGCAGAACGGCGTCTGCGCGGTTGGTGCCCAGTTCCATGTAGGCGTTATCGATGTTCGGGAACTGACGCAGATCTTTGGTTTTGATGTTTGCTTTCGCGTAATCGACAGAACCGGTGCCGCTCTTCACCGCAACCACTTTGCCGTCGAGGTCTTTCACGCTTTTCACATCGTTGTTATTGGCTTTCACCATGACCAACAGACCGCTTTTGTAATAGCCGTCAGAGAAGTCGATCGCTTTTTTACGTTCGTCGGTGATCGTGATGCCTGCCAGCGCCAGGTCGACGTTTTTGGTTTGCAGCGCCGGGATGATGCCGCTGAAATCCATCGGTTTCAGGGTGTAGTCCAGATTCAGCTCTTTCGCGACAGCGGCCCACAGATCCACATCAAAGCCAACGTATTTGTCGCCCTGTTTGAATTCAAACGGAACGAACGCCGTGTCGGTTGCCACGACGAGTTTCTTATCCGCGGCGTGAGAAGACACCGCAAAAGCCAGGGTAAGTGCAGCCAGTGAAACTTTTAATACAGACTTCATAGCATTTCCTTTTATATCCACGGGGCGATCCCCTGCGAGAACATATGGCGTAATGAAAGAATCGTGCCAATTATGCAACTCATTGTTTTAAAAAGAAGGCGTTTCATTTTAATGCACAATAAGCGTGGCAAAACTGACGGATTGCACCGTTTTGGGGCACTAATTTAGTGCAGACCGAATCGGGTGCAAACGGTATGACTATTTAGCGCAAAAATTGTTGCTAAAACAATCTCTCGTTAACGATTGTGTGAGGTGATTATTACAAATATTTTACTTTACGGCAGGGCGGAAGAAATTTGATGCACTATAAAAGTGCAAAACCCCCGCCGAAGCGAGGGTTCATAGGTCTTACTTATCATGCTGCTTATTCGATGTTGGCTTCGATGAACCACAGGAATTTATCGAGGTCGCGGGAAGCAGCGGTAAAGATATCAGCAGTGTCTTCGTCTTTGGCTTCGCTGATGGCTTTACGGACGTCATTGGCGACAACAGAGTAACGATCCGCCAGCTCTTTCAGGTGATCCTGAACGCTATGGATATCCAGCGGGTAGCTTTTCAGCGGTGTTTTGCTGTTAATCACTTGCGTTGTCCCTAATGCCACGCCACCCAGCTGTACGGCACGTTCTGCCATGGTATCAAGGTGGTCGGTCAGCGCTGTACGGAAGCCATCCAGCATCTCATGTACGGCAATAAAGTTAGCACCGCGCATATTCCAGTGAGCCTGCTTAGTGATCAGTGACAGGTCAATGAACTGGATCACCTGACGATTCAGCAACTCAACCGTCGCTTTCTTATCGCTGTCTGATACATCGTTGCGGGTATAAAGCAGATTAGACGCTTTCGTTTTTACCAGTTTAGCGGTACTCATAATCTCATATCCTCTTGATGTTTTGTGTCCCAGGTAATTAACGAAACTAAGTATAGCACCGGTTTTTCATTTTGCTTTTCTGTCTGTGCCTATCACTTTAATAGCGCAGAAAGTGTTTAATATTGAAAATGATTAAAAATCAATATGTTATTAAATTAAGCGTCAGCATGTTAATAATTCTCATTCACTATGAGCGATAAACATAAATAGGTTTGCAGGCAGCAGAAAAATAGCGGAGATAATAATAATGAGAAGGATAAAAGCAATATTCTGCATGATTATGCAAATCATGCAGAATTGTAACGTTAATTAATGTCGACTTGCTGAATTTTCGTTTCCCGCCGGATGGTGAGCGTGGACCCCATCGAGGCGGCAATGATGGCGGCCAGGGCCAGAAGCTGCACCAGCGTCAGCGTTTCTCCCAGGAAAATCATCCCCGAAACGGCAGCCAGCGCGGGCTCCATGCTCATCAGCGTCCCAAACGTTCGCGTGGGCAGTCGCGTCAGCGCGATCATTTCCAGCGAGTAGGGCAGCGCCGTTGACAGCACGGCGACAGCCAGACCCAGTGGGAGAATCGACCAGTGCCATAATGCCTCTCCCGCCTGTAGCGCGCCAACCGGAACGAAAACGATCGCCGCAATGAGCGAGCCTACCGCCACGGTCGCGGGGCCGTGTTCTTCACCCGCCCGCTGCCCGGTCAGAATATAGATAGCCCAGCAGGCGCCTGCGCCGAGCGCCAGCGCGGCACCCGTTAAATCAACATGCGATACGCCCTGACCAAGCGGCAACAGGAACCAGAGTCCAAGCACGGCCAGCACAACCCAGATGAAATCGACAGGCCGTCTGGACGAGAACAGCGCGACCGCCAGCGGCCCGGTGAACTCCAGCGCAACGGCGATGCCGAGCGGCACCGTCTGAATCGACAGGTAAAACAGGTAGTTCATCCCGCCAAGCGACAGACCGTAAAACAGGAGCGGCAGCCGCTGTTCTCTGGCAAAGCGCAGACGCCAGGGCTTAAAGAACGCAATCAGGATTAGCGTGCCTAATGCCAGACGCAGTGCGGTAACGCCCGGCGCCCCGACGAGAGGGAACAGCGATTTCGCCAGCGAGGCTCCGCTCTGAATAGAGGACATCGCAATGAGCAAAACCAAAATAGGCAGCCAGACTGGCTTACGTGACGACCCCGGCATCCTTTCTCCTGTCAATTAATGTCAATAGAAGTAAAAAAGGCAGTGTAATAGAAATAACCTCTGACGGTTGAGTATTCGTTGAAAAAAAATCCCGGAGAATCCGTAAAATATCGATGAATTGATGGATTAATAAACTGCGTAATTAGGAATTATCTGGATGAATGTACCATATTGTGCGCGTAATAATGGTGCGCTTCACCGGAAAAGTGATGTTATTTGAAAGAGATAGCGGGTTATGGAAATGTTCTGTTACACGAAAAGACCCGTTAGACATCGCGAATCGCAAAGAGTTTCTCATCAATTTTTGATATATTTATAACTTAGGATTTACTTGAAGCACATTTGAGGTGGTTATGAAAAAAATTGCATGTCTTTCAGCACTGGCCGCTGTTCTGGCTATTTCCGCAGGTACTGCTGTAGCTGCTACTTCTACCGTTACGGGTGGTTACGCTCAGAGCGATGCTCAGGGCGCAGCGAACAAAATGAACGGTTTTAACCTGAAGTATCGCTACGAGCAGGACAACAACCCGCTGGGCGTAATCGGTTCCTTCACCTACACAGAAAAAGATCGTACTAACGGTGCTGGCGATTACAACAAAACTCAGTACTACGGCCTCACCGCCGGTCCTGCTTACCGTCTGAACGACTGGGCAAGCATCTACGGTGTTGTTGGTGTGGGTTACGGTAAATTCCAGACTGCTGCCACTCCGGCTGACAAACACGACACCAGCGACTACGGTTTCTCCTACGGTGCCGGTTTGCAGTTCAACCCGATCGAAAACGTTGCGCTGGACTTCTCTTATGAGCAGAGCCGTATCCGTAACGTGGACGTCGGCACCTGGATCGCCGGTGTTGGTTACCGCTTCTAATCACTTCGGTGATATGAAAAATCCGCCCCTCGGGGCGGATTTTTTTGTCTGATGTGTAGGCCGGATAAGGTATTTATGCCGCCATCCGGCAATGCCTGATGGCGACGCTGAGGCGTCTTATCAGGCCTACAACATTATCCGGCTACAGGTTAGCGCTGTTTGGTACTAAAAATATCCGTACCCAGATGGTTGTAATCCACCTTCTGCAACTTGAAGTTGGTGATGAAGACCGGCCCGGCTTTCTGCTCAGAGATAAAACGGTATTTGGTTTTAATCTCTTTCGCGCTGATCCCCGTCCATTGCGAGAAAAAGCCTAAGAAATCATTTGCCGAACGGCGCGCTTTAATCACGCGATGCGCTTTGTCATCGCTGGAAAGCACCATAAACGGCACCTGAAAATTCTGCTGATACCTGTCGTCATGCGCCAGATACTGCACCTCTTTCCCGCGCTCTTTAAATGCGAGACCATGATCTGAGAAGTAGACCATAGAGAAGCTGTCGCCGCTGTTACGCAACTGCGCGTACAGTTTTCCCAGCAGCGCGTCCGTTTGGGTCATGGTGTACAGGTAGCAAGAGGTCTCTTTCGACTGCACGAAAACGTCGTATTTTCCCTGCGTGCGATCGCAGGCCTGCGGGTGCGAGCCCATCAGGTGCAGCACGATTAACTGCGGCTGCGTGCGTTCTGTCTCCAGTACCTGAGCGGTCATTTTTAACAGCGCATCGTCACGCGTATTCTTGTCAGCTTCGAAGTCTCCGCTTTTCAGGAAGTGCGCTTCATCGGCACGTTTCGCGATGCTGGCGATAGCCGTATCGTATTCGCCGATTTGCCCCTGATTCGAGAACCACCAGGTCTGGAAACCGGCACGGTTGGCCAGCGTCACAAAGTTATCCTGGAATTGCGGCTTGTTGTCGACCACGCGGTTGAGCGTTAAACCGAGCGATTTTTGCGTTGAGCCGCTGGCGGCAACGTAATCCATGAAAAAATAACCGTTGGCGGTACTGGCGAACGGGGTGTTATCCCAGTGACCGCCGAATGCGCCCATTGCGTCACGCCGCGCGCTTTCACCGATCACCACCACGTAGGTATGGTATCGGGGCTTAACCGCAGTGACCGTCCAGGTATCCTTCATCCCGGACAGCTTCGCCATCCGCTCTTGCTCCTCAATCACCTCATTGTTGTTGACGATGACATCCTTCACGAAGCGAAAAACCGGGTAGCCGGTGTCTTTTAATTTAAACACGCCGCCCCACGCCAGGTTTTGCACCGGCGCGACAAAAAAGGCGATGACGCTGAACAGCAGACACACGCTGTCCACAACGCGCCAGGTTTTTTTCTCCGTCTCTTGCTTACGGCGAACGGCAATCACGCCCAGTGCAAAGATAAAGAGGCCTACCAGATAGTTGTACCACGGGAAGATGGTCAGGATTTCGGTGGACTCTTCCACGTTGGTCGAATGCAGCGCCAGCAGCGTATTAAAGTTTGGCGAGCCGTAGGCCTGGCCGAACGGGAAATACATGGCGGCGATCAGCGAGCATAGCCCGATCAACACCTTTTGCGCGCGCGGCGCGGTGCGCCAGAGCAATAGCAATAGGCAGGTAAAGGCCGCTGTATAGAACAGGCTAAACGGGTAGCCCGACGCGAGGTTAATCAGCAGCGACTGTAAAAAGTAGAAGCCAGTCCACGGGCTAATGGCCCTGCTGCGGGCAATAAGCGAGTCTTTGAGGGTTAAATTCATATGCCACTATTGCAAAAACGCCATGTGCTCACCCTGGCGTTAAGGGTCAATACCTGCCGGAAAGTGCGTGAAGAGGGGATGGGGTCCGCATCTGCGAGCCGCAATATATGCAGGGCTGCGCAACGATAGAGCGTGTGTATAAGAAGGTCAACTACTACAAGGAAAATGTTTTGCGAAAGGGGCAGCAAAACCGACAAAAAGAAAGGGTATTGAGATAAAACCCAGCGCGAGCGCGCCTTGATGCGAGAAGATGTCGTCAAAATGGAGCGGCGTACCGCGACGCCGCGTTATTTTGACGAGGGCTGATCCTGCTCGGGTTTGCCGTTGATCATGTCACACAGCATGGACAGCAGCATTAACCGTACTTTAAAGGGAGAGTGGCTAAACACGCGCATACACCTCTTAAATTCGTTCATAGAAACCTCCTGACTTTACGATCCCATCGATCCGTGAGGGATGCCTGCATTACATACAGATATAGCACAGGCTATATTATATAGCTATTGCTAAAACGTTAAATTTTTGAGCCTGTGCAACTCTGGTTTACAATGGGCCCACTCCAGCCAGATGCAATTAACGCGTCACAGTAACGAGGAAGCAGAATGAGTCGTCGCGCAGGTACGCCAACAACAAAAAAAGTGACGCAATTAGTGAATGTCGAAGAACACGTCGAAGGGTTCCGCCAGGTCAGGGAAGCGCATCGCCGTGAACTGATTGATGACTACGTTGAGCTGATTTCCGATTTAATTATCGAGGTCGGTGAAGCGCGTCAGGTTGATATGGCGGCGCGACTTGGCGTTTCCCAGCCGACGGTCGCCAAGATGCTCAAGCGTCTGGCGTCGGTAGGGCTTATCGAAATGATCCCCTGGCGCGGGGTATTCCTGACCGCAGAAGGCGAGAAGCTGGCGCAGGAAAGCCGTGAACGCCACCAGATCGTGGAAAACTTTTTACTGGTGCTGGGCGTCAGCCCGGAAATCGCACGCCGCGATGCGGAAGGGATGGAGCACCATGTCAGCCAGGAAACGCTTGAGGCTTTCCGCCTGTTTACGCAAAAGCACGGAACGCCTTCTGAATGAGTTTTCCTTTTCTGCGGGCATTAAGACGCGATCGTTTCCTGCTGTTATTACTTCTTGTCGGGGCCGGACTCAGTTTGTTCGTCCCGTTTACTCCCCGCACCTGGCCGGGGGCAATTGACTGGCACACCATTATTACGCTGAGCGGTTTGATGCTGCTGACCAAAGGCGTTGAGCTGAGCGGATATTTTGATGTGCTGGGCCGCAGAATGGTTCGTCGTTTTAAAACGGAACGCCGTCTGGCAATGTTTATGGTGCTGGCGGCGGCGGTGCTGTCAACGTTCCTGACCAACGATGTGGCGCTGTTTATCGTCGTTCCGCTGACCATTACCCTGAAAAGACTGTGTGCGATTCCGGTAAACCGGCTGATTATCTTTGAGGCGCTGGCGGTCAACGCCGGTTCGCTGCTCACGCCGATTGGCAATCCGCAAAATATTTTGTTGTGGGGGCGTTCTGGTCTTTCATTTGCGGCTTTTGTCTGGCAGATGGCGCCGCTTGCCGCCGTGATGATGCTGACGCTGTTGGTGCTGTGCGGCCTTTGTTTTCCGGGGCAGGCGTTGCAATACCATACCGGTACGCGCGCCCCTGAGTGGCAACCGCGCCTGGTGTGGAGCTGCTCTGGGTTGTATATCGTGTTTCTGACCGCGCTTGAACTGAAGCAGGAACTCTGGGGGCTGGCGATTGTGGCGGCAGGGTTCATCGTCCTGGCGCGCCGCGTGGTATTGAGCGTCGACTGGACGTTGCTGCTGGTGTTTATAGTGATGTTTATCGACGTGCATTTATTGATACAGCTACCGGTGTTGCAGGGCGTACTGCGCCATGTTGAAACGCTCTCTGCGTCGGGGCTTTGGCTGACTGCGCTCGGTCTGTCGCAGTTTATCAGCAATGTGCCCGCCACGATTTTATTGCTCAACTATGTTCCGCCGACCGCGTTGCTGGCCTGGGCGGTCAATATCGGTGGTTTTGGTTTGCTACCGGGATCGCTGGCGAATCTGATTGCATTGCGGATGGCAAATGATCGGCGTATCTGGTGGCGGTTTCATTGGTATTCGTTGCCGATGCTGCTCTGGGCGGCGCTGGTGGGATATGGATTGTTGTTGCTGAAGTGATGGCCCGATGGCGCTACGCTTATCGGGCCGACGCGGTAGGCCGGGTAAGGCGAGAGTCGCCACCCGGCACATTGCTTTGATCAGTTCAGACGAACCGGCATACCGGAGCGGTTCTGAACGGCCTGCTCAACCACAGACTGATCGACATCAGGCTGGCTGGTGACGCTCTGAACGCTTTTGTTCAGGTTAATCGGTACGATCTCGCCGCCTTCGAACTGCGCTTCCGTGGTAGACAGAGGGTTATGGACTTCAATGTAACGGCTGCCATCTGGCTCAGTGGTCGCTTTCACCGGCTCGTCGATAAACTGTACGCGGGTGCCGACCGGCACATTTTCAAACAGGAACTTGATGTCGTCGTTACGCAGACGGACGCAGCCGTGGCTGACGCGCAGGCCGATACCGAAGTTGGCGTTGGTGCCATGAATCGCATACAGACGACCAATGTACAGCGCGTACAGACCCATCGGGTTATCCGGGCCAGCCGGCACGACGGCAGGCAGCGGTTCGCCCGCCGCGCGGTATTCGGCATGCATTTTCGCCGTCGGCGTCCAGGTCGGGCCTGCTTTCTTACGCTCAACTTTCGTTGTCCAGTTGATTGGCGTGTCTTTCCCTAACTGACCGATACCAATCGGCAGGACGATCACCGTGTTGGTGCCTTTCGGGTAGTAGTACAGGCGCATTTCCGCACTGTTAATGACAATGCCTTCATGCACGGTGTCCGGCAGGATCAGCTGCTGAGGAATGTTCAGCACCGTACCGCCTTTTGGCAGGAAGGTATCAACACCCGGGTTCGCTTCCAGCATGTTAGACAGCCCCATCTGGTATTCAGCCGCAAAATACTCCAGCGGTTGGGTATTGCCTTCCGGGATAGTGATCACCTGGTTTTGACCAACGACGCGACTGCCATCGGTCGGTAAAGGATAAGTCACCGCTGAGGCGGTGCTGCAAAAGCCAACTACAGCGAGGGCCGCCGCGAAAAACGTTGTTAATTTCATATTCATGTTATGCGAGATTCAGTGCCTGGCAGGCTATTGGGTTGAGAATTCTGTCATGTTGGGAGCGCATTATATGTGCATTCCCGTTAAGTGGGAATTCAGATGTGTACGAAATCACATTTTTTTCCCGTGAGGACAATTTTAGCGGCTTACCGTGAGGCGCGATCTTATTTAAGACTTGTGGCATAATAAGCGGTTTGTCACATATTTTTCAGGATACGCCAGTGTTAGTTTCCAGCAACGTCACCATGCAGTTCGGCAGCAAGCCGCTGTTTGAAAATATTTCCGTCAAATTTGGCGGCGGCAACCGTTACGGCCTGATTGGCGCCAACGGTAGCGGTAAATCCACCTTTATGAAAATCCTCGGCGGCGATCTCGAACCGACGCTGGGCAACGTCTCTCTCGATCCGAACGAGCGTATCGGTAAGCTGCGCCAGGATCAGTTTGCCTTCGAAGAGTTCAGCGTACTCGACACAGTGATCATGGGGCATGTTGAGCTGTGGGAAGTGAAACAGGAACGCGACCGCATCTACGCGCTGCCGGAAATGAGCGAAGAAGATGGCTATAAAGTGGCCGATCTGGAAGTGAAATACGGCGAAATGGATGGTTACTCTGCCGAAGCGCGCGCGGGCGAACTGCTGCTGGGCGTGGGTATTCCGGTTGAGCAGCACTACGGCCCGATGAGCGAAGTCGCGCCAGGCTGGAAGCTGCGTGTCCTGCTGGCGCAGGCGCTGTTTTCCGACCCCGATATCCTGCTGCTTGATGAACCGACCAACAACCTCGACATCGACACGATCCGTTGGCTGGAGCAGGTACTGAACGAACGTGACAGCACCATGATCATCATTTCGCACGACCGTCACTTCCTGAATATGGTGTGTACGCATATGGCGGATCTGGATTACGGCGAACTGCGCATTTACCCGGGTAACTACGACGAGTATATGACTGCCGCCACCCAGGCGCGTGAACGCCTGCTGGCCGATAACGCCAAGAAAAAGGCGCAGATTGCAGACCTGCAATCTTTCGTCAGCCGCTTTAGCGCTAACGCGTCTAAGTCTCGCCAGGCAACGTCTCGTGCCCGTCAGATTGATAAAATTAAGCTTGATGAGGTGAAGGCCTCCAGCCGTCAGAACCCGTTCATCCGTTTTGAACAGGATAAGAAGCTGTTCCGTAACGCGCTGGAAGTGGAAGCGCTCGCGAAAGGCTTTGATAACGGCCCGCTGTTCAAGGGCGTTAATCTGCTGCTGGAAGTGGGCGAAAAGCTTGCGGTACTCGGGACTAACGGCGTGGGTAAATCCACGTTGCTGAAAACGCTGGTGGGCGATCTGGCGCCGGATAACGGCACCGTGAAATGGTCAGAGAACGCGCGCATTGGGTATTACGCGCAGGATCACGAATATGAGTTCGAAAATGACCTGACGGTGTTTGAATGGATGAGTCAGTGGAAGCAGGAAGGCGATGACGAGCAGGCGGTACGCAGCATTCTTGGCCGTCTGTTGTTCAGCCAGGACGATATCAGAAAACCGGCGAAGGTGCTCTCCGGTGGTGAAAAAGGGCGTATGTTGTTCGGTAAGCTGATGATGCAGAAACCGAATATCCTGGTGATGGACGAACCGACCAACCACCTGGATATGGAATCGATCGAATCGCTGAACATGGCGCTGGAGATGTATCAGGGCACCCTGATTTTCGTTTCTCACGACCGTGAGTTTGTTAGCTCGCTGGCGACGCGCGTGCTGGAAATTACGCCGCAGCGCGTGGTGGACTTCAGCGGCAACTACGAAGATTATCTGCGTAGTAAAGGGATCGACGGCTAAAAAAAAGCCCGGTGGCGCTACGCTTACCGGGCCTACGCTACAGTTTGTAGGCCGGGTAAGGCGAAGCCGCCACCCGGCAATTTTCAGAGCACCCACTCACTCCCTTCAACGCCATTCACCCGCAGCGTGCGTTTTTCCCCCGCCGGTAACGATACCTGCAACGTGTTCCACGCCGGACGATAGTCGCCACGCGCGTTGATCTTCAGGTTGACGGTCGCCCCATCGCACACCATCTCCCATTCCACCCACAGGGCATTGCCCGTCTGATAACCCCAGCTTTCGCCATCGTCTTCAAACAGCAGACCGGACGTTGTCCCCACGCCTTTAACCGGGAACAGTTTCAGCTCGCGGGTATCGTCGCATTCAGCGCTGACATGGGTGATCCGTTCGCTCAGCGGCAGGCCTGCACCGGCGCGTACCAGCAGCGGCAGTTTTTCCAGCGGCGCGTTCAGCGTGATCCACTGGCCGCCAGAGAACCATTCGTGGCTATCGAAATCGTACCAGCCGGTTTCGTTATCCGGCAGCCAGACGCGGCGTTCACGTTGACCGGGTTCCACCACGCTTGCCACCAGAATATCGCGGCCAAGCAGGAAGTCGTCGCACTCTGCGAAGGTTTGCGCGTCGTGCTCGTGGTCGAGGAAAGTGGGGCGCAGCATCGGCTCGTCGTCGGCGTGCGCCTGCCACAGCAGCGTGTAGAAGTAGGGCAGCAGACGGTAACGTAGCTCAATCGCGCTACGAATCGCCGGCGTTACGCCCGGGTACATCCACGGCTCATTCACCGTATGATCGTCATTCCATGAGTGGATGGTAAAGCGAGGGTGCATCACGCCGTTCTGTACCCAACGCACGAACAGCTCCGCATCCGGTTTATCGCCAGAGAAACCGCCGACGTCGTGACCCACGTTATACAGCCCGGACAGACTCATCCCCAGCCCCATGCGGGTGTTGTAGCGCAGGGTATCCCAACTGGTGCGGTTATCGCCGCTCCAGGTTTGCACGTAACGCTGCATCCCGGCGCAGCCGGAACGGGAGATCAGGTACGGGCGTTTTTCCGGCGCAAAGCGCTGCTGCGCTTCCAGCGAGGCGCGCATCATCAACAGCGGCATGACCGGGCGAATATGTTTGATGGCGATTTCGCGGCCAAAGCCGTGGCAGCGGGCTTCGCCATCCCACACTTCGAACTCGTTGTTGTCGTTCCAGGTGGAGTCGATCCCCATCTCCAGCAACTGCGTGGTGACGCCTTCCTGCCACCAGGCGACGGTTTGCGGATTGGTGAAGTCGAGGTTAGAACCTTCGTCATCCCAGAAACTTGAACGTTCCGGCGCGTCGGTTTCCGAATCACGAATAAATAACCCTCTTTCCGCGACTTCGTTGTAGCGCGGGTGATCCTGCAACAGACACGGTTTAATGTTGGCTGCCAGCTTCAACCCCGCATCGTGGAATGCCTGGGTCATCACTTTCGGCTGCGGCACCTTGTTGTAGTTCCAGTTAAAGACGTAGCGTTTGCCGTTAATGGAGGTGTAGCCAGATGAAAGCTGGAACGAATCGCACGGAATCGCGTGTTCATTGCACAGACGGATAAAGTTCATCAGCTGGTTTTGCGCGTCCGGCGCATCGGTGTAATGCATGGTTGAGCCGCTGTAACCCAGGCTCCACTTCGGCCCGAACAGGGTTTTCCCCGTCAGGCGCACAAAGGCTTTGGTGACATCCAGCACACGCTTGCCGGTAAAGATGTAGTAATCGATATCGCCCGCTTCCGCCTGCCAGCGGCGATAGGCGGTGTGATAGTTGTCGATTTCATTGCCCAGATCCAGCCAGCAGCTGCTCAGGTTGTCGTAAAACAGACCGTAGCTGACGTCATCGCGGCGGGCGATGGTGAATGGAATATGTTTGTACAGCGGATCGGTGCTGACCGCGTTATAGCCCATCGCGTCAAGGTTGCGCATCTCATAGCGTTGGCCGTTGCGTTGCAGGTCGCCCGCTTTCTCGCCCAGACCGTAAAAACGTTCATCTTTACGGCGGCTTAAATAGTGCGCTACGCCGTCGCCGTGAGCGTTCAGCAGATAGGCGCTGGTGGGGCGGTCGTTGACCAGCGGCTGCCAGTCGCCCGCCTCGTCACGGTAGTGCCACTCCAGCCACAGCGGCTGGTGGACGGTCACGCGCAGTTGCTCAGTAGCGACAATCAGCGCGCCATCCTGCTGCGTCAGTTGCCAGGCCGGGCAGCTAAAGCCGCTGACATCCTCACGGCTGCGGCCTTCCCACGGCACATCCTGCGCCGGGGCGATACTCCAGGTTCTGTCTAATGCCAGTTCGCCTTTACGTTTGATCAGCACGCGAAACAGATTTTCTTCCAGTACGTACAGGCACAGATGGTGTTGACCATCGACCAGCAGTTCCAGATGATGGGCCGACTGTTTCTCTACAATCCAGTTTTTCAGGGTTTTCATACGCAATACATCCACTATCAGGCGCGCTTGGCGCGACGTTCAGCAATAAATGCCACCAGGAAAACAGCGCCAATCAGGTCAAAGAACCCCATGGCGATAAAGAGCGGGTTAAAGCCGATTTTGTCGGCGGTAACGCCAATTAACAGAGAGAAGAGGAAGCTGGCGATCCACGCCGCAGAGCCGCGCATTCCGTTGACGGTCGCCATCTGGCCTTTATCAAACGACTCCACGACCAGCGCGCTCAGCATGCAGGAGATGATCTGATGACCGAAGCCGCCGATGGAGATCAGCACGATGGTGATATACGGATCGCGGGTAATGGCCACGATGCCGAGAGAAATCATCAGAAACGCGCCGGTCACGGAGCTTGCCACCACGGAGTTAACGCGAGAGCAGCCAAACAGACGGGTATACAGGCGGGTGAGGTAGCCGCTCGCCACGCTGCCGAGATCGGCGGCGAGGAACGGCAGCCAGGCAAACATGGCGATCTGCTTCAGATCCATGCCGTGTTCCTTCGCCAGATACAGCGGCACCCAGAAGCTCAGCACCGCCCAGGCCGGTTCTGCCATAAAGGCCGGGATCGCGATACCGTAGAAACGTTTATTTTTCGACACGGTTTTCAGCGCGGTCAGGAAGGGCAGTTTCACGGCCGGAGGCTCGTTATCCTGCTTGATATACTCCAGCTCCTCTTCACTCAGGTTCGGGTGCTGTTCCGGGTTATGGTAGAACGCCCACCACAGGATCACCCACAGCAGTGCCAGCACGCCGGTAAACATAAATGCGCCCTGCCAGCCGAATGAGGCGTGCGCGAAGTAGATGATTGGCGGCGCCAGCATGGCGCCAATTGAGAAGCCGACGCCTGCCCAGCCCGCCGCGACCGGACGCTCTGATTTCGGGAACCATTCGCCGATGGTTTTGGCGTTGGCTGGCGTAGC
The DNA here is from genome assembly GCF_030333285.1 of Citrobacter sp. CK199. NCBI lineage: Bacteria > Pseudomonadati > Pseudomonadota > Gammaproteobacteria > Enterobacterales > Enterobacteriaceae > Citrobacter > Citrobacter sp. CK199. The sequence goes on from NZ_JAOWGF010000028.1 coordinate 630,759, forward strand.
GGCCGCTTCAGATGCGCCCATAAAGAAGCGCAAAATCGCCAGATGCAGCCAGCTTCCGGCGCCCGCGTGGAAGATACACATCAGCGCCCAGATCCCGGCGCAGACCATAAAGCCAATCTTCAGGCCAATCACATCGATCAGCCAGCCGCACAGGGGCTGGAAAATGGTGTAGGCAATCTGGAACGCGCCGACAATCCAGGAGTATTGCTCGGTGGTGATCCCCAGACTCTCTTTTAGCTCCGGCGCCAGGATACCCAGCGAGTTACGCGTGATGTAGTTAACGGTCACACCCAGTAAGAACAGCACCAGCACATACCAGCGCAAATTTTTGATGACGCGGCGGGTTTTACTCGCGGCGACAGTGTTATTGATGTCCTGACTCATTTCTTTTCTCCACAAGACGGACGGTAGGGGAAACAAACGTTTTGGTGTCACACAAATTTTGTTATCTCATTGAAAATTATCTTTTTATTTATTCTTAGTTGCTATACAACTAGTATGTAAGTTGTGTGACAAGTTCAGGTTAAGTGAGAAAATGGGCGGGCAATAGTGGATTTTGTGCAAGTTTTCTCATTACTAACGGTATCGCTCTGGCAAGATGGACGTTAAGCCAGTTATTTCCCTGTTTGTGCGTTATGAAAATTTTTTCATTTAGCAAATGGAGCAAGATCACAAAATGGATAAAAGGCTCAAAATCAGCGAAATTGCCGCGCGGACGCAGCTTTCCGTCAGCACCGTCTCCCGCGTGCTGGCGGGGAAGGCAAATACCAGTGAAAAAGCGCGCAACAAAGTGCTGGAGTGCGCGCGGGAGCTGGGCGTCATGGACGGGATGGCGGCAGGCAGGCTGTTGCTGAATAGTCTGGTGGTCTTTGCGCCGCAGCGGGCGTTTGATGAGCGGTCCGACATCTTTTACTACCGCGTGATTCAGAACGTGAGTAAAGGGCTGACGGCGTATGAAGTACGGCTGCGTTATTGCGCGCTTGAGGAGCTGGACAGTGACGCGCAGCTTTTCCTCGCGCGGATGAACGAAGCGGAAACGCAGGCGGCGATTTTGTTAGGGATTGACGATCCGCATATTCACGATTTGGCGGTGGACGTGGGGAAACCCTGCGTACTGATTAATTGCCGCGACCAGCGAATGCGTTTGCCAGCCGTTTCGCCCGATCACCGCGCCATTGGCGAACTTGCCGCTGATTATCTTTTTTCAATGGGGCATCGCGACGTGATGACGGTGCTCTGTCTGCGTCGCTACACGATGGAGCTGCGTCTGGCCGGCATTCGCGACGCCTGGCAAACCCATAATCTGAAATTTAACGATAAGCGGGATTTACTGGTATCGCCGAGTTTCAGTGCGAAAGAGGCGGAGCAGCGGGTCAGCGAATGGCTGGCGAATACGCCGGATAAGGCATTGCCGACGGCGTTTTTGGTCGGCGGTGATTTTATGGCGGCGGGCGTCATCAGCGCGTTGCAAAAGCGCGGCCTTCGCGTGCCGCAGGATGTGTCGGTGATGAGTATTGACGGCTTTAATCTGGCGGAAATTCAGGATGTGCCGTTAACAGCAGTACATGTGCCGCGCGATGAGCTGGGGACGGAGGCGGTACATATGCTGCAACAACGTCTGGTTCGTCCGAATGCGCCAATCGGTACGCTGTTGCTGAACGGCACGTTAACGGTGCGGGAGTCGGTGCGGCGGATACGTCCAGGGAAACGACGCACCGCCGTCGAACGGGAAGGGCTGTATGACGCTTAACTCATGCCCAGCGCGCGTTTTCCGTGAACGTTCAGATCGCTCAGCGTAAAACGGCCTTCCCAGTTTGTTTCGTAATCTTCACGCGGGAAATCGCCTGGCGATGCGCCCGTTTCCAGCGCGGCTTTGACCTTGTGCGCGTAAGCCAGGTTTTTCTCACACATCGGCGCGGCGGGGATGTACATCACGTTCCCCCAGCCTTGCTGATTTTCCACCGGCGCGACGGAGTGGATCACATCGCAATGCCACCAGACGGAGTCCCCGGCCTCCAGTTGCGGAATACTGGTCAATGCCTCAATCAGCAGCGGATGCCATTGTTGCGAAACCGGCAGCACCCGGCCTGGCGCAACGCCGCACAGTTCATCTTCAGGAACGTCATCCAGCAGGGGGCGTAACAGGATATACGCCATCGCTTCTGGAATCGGCACCACATGCAGCAAGCCCTGGCCCGGCAGCATATCTGACAGCGCCGTCCACCCCTGGAAGGTGCGGAAAACCGAGCATTTGGTGGTGTTATCGACCGTATACTCTTCGACTTCGGTACGGTAGGCGGCATGCCAGGGATCGTACTTTTCCAGCTCGCCGTTAAAGATACTGGCGAAAACCCGTTGATAGGCGGGCAGCAGCCAGCGTTCCAGCGCGCCGGAATCGGTATGCGCCCCCAGACCTTTTGAGGTGGTGCCGGGCGGGCGGCGGCGGATGCGATCCGGGTAGATCACGCTGATATCCGGGTTGAACCACTGTCTGCCGTCACTTTCAAATGTCCACAGCCGATTAAGGAAAGACTGAACGTTCGCCATCTCTTCGCTCTGACGAGCCTGCATCTGCGCCTGCGACCAGTAAATCGGATAAATTTCAGGGCGGGAGGCGGTTAACGTGCCGAAGAAGTTATCGCCGGGACCTTTGTACACCTCATCAAAATGGTTGCGATCCAGATAATCCAGCATGGATTGATCCCATGCCAGCGCCTGCTCCCGCGGGAAATGGCCCTTAATGACCGCGCATCCACGCCGCTTGATCTGTTCACGCTGCGCTGTCGTGATGGCGCCGGACTGGATATCCGCGTAAGACAGCGCAGGCCAGACGGCATCGCCCTGCGCTTTGAGCGTATTGATTTCCGCCACGCGTGTGGCAATCACCTCGCTGAGCCTGTCAAAAACGCCATGCACATCACCGAGCTGCGCCCGCAACGCCTGCTTCATCTGCCGGATCGCCGCTTTATGATCGGCCGGTAATGTATCGCTTGTGAAGGTTAAAGCCATAACCACCTCGCATTTACTTTCATTCGAAACTTAAATTAATTACAAATGACAATATAAGTTATAAATAAGTTAATGCAAGTTTAAAAACTTGATGCGGTGCGCAGAATGGAAAAGCAGGGGGAAACCGGAGCAGCGCTCCGGTATCTGGAATCAGACGTTAAAAGGCGGGGCGTTATCCAGTACGGCCTGAATCACGTTTAACGCCCCCTGATGGTTGTTATCATCGGTATGATAACGGCTGAGGGCTTTGATGTTGTCTGCGGCGTTCGCCATCGCGAAAGCGTACCGCGCCATTTTCAGCATTTCCGCATCGTTGTCGCTGTCGCCAATCGCCACCACGTTTTGCGGCGAAAGATCCCAGCGTTTCAACAGACGGCTGATGCCGTTCGCTTTGTGTAATCCCGGTATGATTAAGTCGATGAAGCCGAAGCCGCTGGTCACGGGTTTCATAATGCCGTCCAGCGACGTATGCAGCGCATCAACCACGAAGGGGATCTGCTGGTCTGGCAGGTTCAGTGAAAACTTAAACAGAACATCGTCAATGTCCTGGTAATCCTTCACGGGTTGCAGACGGTGGTAGTGCTTCGACATCAGCGCCACAAAAGATTCCGGCGCATGTTCGCTGACATAAGCGCTTTTCAGGCCGCAGGCGACAAAATTAAGCTGCTTATCTTTTAACAGCTCGCCAATCACAATACGGGATTCATGCCGGGTCAGTTCGCCATGAAACAGCTGCTTGCCATGCTCATAAACCAGCGCGCCATTTTCCGCGACGAAGGAAATTTCGTCTTTCAGCTCGGGGAAAAAGGAAATAAGTTGGTAATACTGATTGCCGCTGGCGACGACAAATTCGATGCCGCGTTTTTTTAGTTCCTGATACTGCGCCATAAATCGTGCGTGATCGTACTTTTTGGCGTCGTCGAGAAAAGTTCCGTCCATATCAGTGACGATAACTTTAACGGTCATACATTGCTCCTGGGTCACTGCGTTTTGAAACATTCTAATAACAAGGTGACGGGGAGCACAAATTTAATTTCGAATGAAAGTCAGAAAGCCGGGTGGCGGCTTCGCCTTATCCGGCCTACGGGGGAATATGTAGGCCTGGTAATTGAAGCGCCACCGGGCATATTTTTACAACATATGCTCAGTACGGGCGATGATATCGTCCTGCGCATCCGGCGACAGTGCGGTAAAGAAGGCGGAATAACCGGCCACCCTGACCACCAGATCGCGATACTGATCCGGGTGCTTCTTCGCGTCCAGCAGCGTTTCGCGCGACACGATGTTGTACTGAATATGCCAGCCTTTATGCACTTCGAAGAAAGTGCGCAGCAGTACCATCAGCTTCTGCTTGTCGGATTCGTTCTCCAGCGTCGCCGGGTTCAGCTTCTGGTTGAGCAACACGCCGCCGAGAATTGAGCCGGTAGGCAGTTTGCCGACGGAGCCAATAACCGCCGTTGGACCGAGATGGTCAGTACCGGAAGCCGGGCTTGCCCCTTCCGCCAGCGGGGTATGCGCTTTACGGCCATCCGGCGTCGCCATCGTTGCCGCGCCAAACGGTACGTTTGCAGAGATGGACGAGGTTCCGGCGTAATAGTTGCCGCCCGTCGGGCCGCGACCGTAACGCGGGTTGTGATACTGCTTCAGCTCGTCGATATAGGTCTGATAAGCGCGGGCCAGCAGGGTATCGACGGTGTCATCGTCGTTACCGTATTTTGGCGCGCCGTTGATCAGTCGCTGGCGTAACTGTTCATGAGTGAGGCCTTCAAAGTCATCGGCCAGTGCGGCGGCAAGCTGCTGTTGGCCGATAGCCCCCTGTTCAAAGACCAGCTTTTTCACCGCCGCCAGGCTGTTGCCGAGGTTAGCGATACCGACCTGCAACCCGGAAACCCAGTCATATTTCGCGCCGCCTTGCTTGATGCTCTTCGCGCGTTCGATGCAATCATCCACCAGCGCCGAGCAGAGAATGTCATGGACATTCTCTTCCAGCATGGTGTCAACCACGTACTCGATTTCGATCGATTTGCGCGTGTAGTAGCGAATCTGCGTATCCCAGGCGTCCATCACTTCATCGAAGCTGGTGAAGTTACCGGCGGAGAGCGCCTTTTCCTGCGGCAGGAAGACCTTACCGCTGGTGGCGTCGCGACCGCCTTCCAGCGCTGCCAGCATCACGCGGGCAAAGTTAATGAAGCTCATGCCGGTGCAGCGGTAGCCCCATTTGCCACCCACGGCGGTTTCGATACAGCCGATGGCCGCGTAGTCGTAAGCGTCTTGTGGGTCGATACCGAGTTTAATAAATTCCGGGATAACGATTTCGTCGTTGTTGAACGCGGGCATCCCAAAGCCGCAGCGAATAACCTGCACGCAGGCATCGAGGAAGTCGTTGCTCATTCCGGCGTGATAGCGCACGCTGAGGTTCGGTTGGGTGGAACGCAGGCGGCCGCAGGACTCCAGAATAGCGTAAGAGAGCGGATTGACCGCATCCACCGGCTGACCGTTGACCAGACTCTGACCGCCAATGGTGACGTTCTGATACAGCGGGCTGCCCGCAGAGGCTTTGGAGTGAGAGCCGGAGCGGATCTTGTTCACTTCCAGCAGCTTCAGCCAGCAGCTGTGCAGCAGTTCAATCGCGTGTTCGCGATCCAGCGTCTGGTTTTGCTCTACATCACGACGGTAATACGGCCAGAGATACTGGTCCATACGTCCAAACGAGACGGAGTGGCCGTTAGACTCGATTTGCAAAATCAGCTGGATGAAATAGCACAGTTGCAGCGCCTGCCAGAACGTCTGCGGCGGCTGATGGGCGATGAGATCGCAGTTCTCCGCCATCGCCAGCAGTTCGTCACGGCGGCTTTCACGGCTTTCTGTCGCCGCCATCTGACGCGCCAGGTCGGCAAAACGTTTGATGTGCAGGCTGACCGCCTCCAGTACGATATCAATCGCTTTCAGGAACTGCTCGCCGTGCAGGTCTTCCAGTACGGTCAGGTTAATGCGCGAACGGCGTTCTGCCACCTTGTCACGCAGACCATCAAGACCTTTTTCCAGCAGCAGCGGGAAGTTTACCGCCAGATGCGCGTCGCCGGAGGTCATGTTGCCCTCGGCTTTAATGATGCCGGTTTCCAGCAGACCTTTTTGCTCATCGGTAAACATGCCGTAGCAGCGGTCCTGTACCGTCTGACCACGCCACCACGGGCACACGGCGTGTAAAACGCGTTTGTTCTCTTCGCTGACCGCAAAACCGGCGCCAGGGCGATCGGCCAGATCGTCGATCTCTTTTTCAATCCACGAGACGGTGTATTCCGGGAAGATCGGCGCGGCGCGCACTTCGCTTGCCTGGTTGCCGATAATCAGTTCGTCATGTTTGATCCAGATAGTGCGTTCCGCCAGATGGTGCGCCAGCGCCAGCGCGCGACGAACCGGAATCGGCTTATCCAGATGTTGCTGATACATCTCGGTGTAGTGCTGCGCGCGCTCCGTACATACGGGCGGCTTCACAATGTGCACCAGCGCGGTTTTATGCGCTTTGATGCGGTCGCTGAGCGTATCCAGTTTCAGTGTGGTCATGGGATTATCCTCGTAAAGTCGCGGTTAAACCTTTGCTGCTGGCGTACTGCTGCGCAAAATCAAGCAACGCGGGCGCATCAAGTGGTTTGTCCGGGGCATAGTAGGGCTGACTGAGTAAGTGGTATTTATTGATGCCCAGCGTGTGATAGGGCAGAAAATGGATCTCACCGACGTGCAGTTCGTCGGCGGCAAAATCGGTAATGGCTTTGATCGCCTCTTCATCGGCGTTAAAACCCTGAATGAGCGGCACGCGGATGATCATTTTTTTACCGGCGGCAGCGAGCTTTTTCAGGTTTTCCAGTACGCGAGAAGCGCTGCCATCGGTCCACTGCTTAAACGGCGCCTCGGCAACGTGTTTTAAATCGGCGAGGAACAGATCGACATTCGGCAGGGAAGGTTCGATATATTTCCACGGTACGTGCAGACAGGTTTCGACCGCGGTATGGATACCCGCATCATGGCTGGCTTTGAACAACGCGGCGGCCAGTTCCGGCTGCATAAAGGGCTCGCCGCCGGAGAGCGTTATACCGCCGCCGCTGCGATCGTAAAACGGTTTGTCGCGCAGTACGGTGTCCATGATCTCTTCCACGCGCTTTGTTTCGCCGCAGACGGTTAACGCCTGAGTAGGGCAGCAGTGGGTGAGGGTATCCATATGCGCATCGGTCAGTTTTTCGCGATGAATAAGCAGGCCGTTCAGCGCGCGTTCGATCACCTCTGGCGCGGCTTGCGCGCACAGCGTGCACCCGTCAAGGCACAGGCGCGCATCGTATAAGAGATCTCTGGCGCGTGCGCGGCTTTCCGGGTTCTGGCACCAGCGGCAGCCCAGCGAGCAGCCTTTCAGGAAGACAACGGTGCGAATGCCGGGGCCATCATGGGTAGAATAGCGCTGAATATTGAAAATCATAAACGGCCTCTCTTTCTTTCGTATAAAGATTAAATAACTTTCGAATGAAAGTTATGTTGACGCAGGTCAACTCTCAGAGAGGTTTTGTCGTGATAGTCTTAAACTATGCAAAATCTCACAGTTTGAGGAATGGTTATGGAACTCTATCTGGATACGTCTGACGTTGAGGCCGTGAAATCGCTGGCGCGTATATTCCCGCTGGCAGGAGTGACGACGAATCCCAGTATCGTGGCGGCAGGTAAAAAACCGTTGGAGGTGTTACTCCCGGAATTGCACGTCGCGATGGGCGGGCAGGGGCGTTTATTCGCTCAGGTAATGGCGAGCACGGCGCAAGGAATGGTCAGCGATGCGCGTAAGCTGCGGGCGATTATTCCTGATATCGTGGTAAAAGTGCCGGTTACAGCCGAAGGACTGGCAGCGATTAAATTGTTGAAAGAGGAAGGTATTCCGACGCTGGGGACGGCGGTTTACGGCGCGGCGCAGGGACTGTTATCCGCGCTGGCGGGTGCCGACTACGTTGCGCCTTACGTTAACCGCGTGGACGCACAGGGCGGGAACGGTATTCAGACGGTTAATGATTTGCAGCAGCTACTGCAAATGCACGCCCCGCACGCCAAAGTGCTGGCGGCCAGTTTTAAAACGCCGCGTCAGGCGCTGGACTGCCTGTTGGCCGGGTGTGAATCCATCACCCTGCCGCTGGATGTCGCGCAGCAGCTTATCAGTTACCCGGCTGTCGATGCCGCAGTAGCGAAGTTTGAGCACGACTGGCAGGGCGCGTTCGGACGAACGTCGCTTTGAGCGACGCGTAGGCCGGATAAGGCGTAGCCGCCATCCGGCAACATGCCCGGGGCGCTGCGCTTGCCGGGCCTACAAACCATCGTCAGCCGCCATCCGGCACCTGTGCTCCGCATACCTCGCAACCCGGATTGCGCATTAATTTCATTTCGCGGAACTGACAGGTCATCGCGTCGTACATCACAATCTTGCCGGATGCGGGTTGACCGTAATGCGCCAGCAATTTGATGGCTTCCATCGCCTGCAATGAACCGATCACCCCTATCAGCGGCGCCATAACGCCCGCTTCCACGCAGGTGAGGGCGTTCTCGCCAAACAGACGGCTCAGACAGCGGTAGCAGGGTTCGCCTTCCTGCCAGGTAAAGACGGTGATCTGTCCTTCCATACGGATGGCGGCGCCGGAAACCAGCGGCACTTTGGCGGCGAAACATCCGGCATTAAGCTGATTACGGATGGCAACATTGTCAGTACAGTCCAGCACCAGATCGTGCCCGGCGATAAGCGCATTCAGCGCCGGTTCGTCCAGCAGGGCGTTGATCGGTGTAAGGGTGATATAAGGGTTGATGCGCGCCAGCGCCTCGCGCGCCGAATCCACCTTCGGCTGCCCGACGGTGGCATCGCTGTGCAGCGTCTGGCGTTGCAGGTTCGACACTGAAACGGTGTCAAAGTCGAGCAGCGTGAGCTGCCCAACGCCCGCGCCCGCGAGGTACTGCGTTGCCGCACACCCGAGTCCGCCCAGGCCAACGACCAGCACCCGCGCATCCTTTAGCGCTTCCTGTCCTTCAAAATCGAACCCTCGTAGAATGATTTGCCGGTTGTAGCGCATCATCTCCTGGTCGTTGAGTTCCGCCATTACAGGCCTCCAAACAGCGCGTTAAACGGCTCGACTTCCACCCATTCGCCCGCGTCAACGTTACCGCGATCGCGTTCCAGCACGATAAAACAGTTACCCATGCTAAAGGAGCTGAAAATATGCGAACCCTGGTGTCCCGTGGTGGTGACTTCCAGTTCGCCGTCAGCCGTGCGTTGCAGAATGCCGCGCTGAAAATCAAGACGGCCCGGCGTTTTCTTCAGCCGTGAAGCGGTACGCACGCGCTGGCGCGCTGGCAGACCGCTGGCGATATTGCCGCTAAGTTTCGCCAGCAACGGCTGCACGAGCTGATAGAACGTCAGCGCCGCAGAGACCGGGTTGCCCGGCAGACCGCAGAACCAGCTGTTGCTCAGTTTACCGAAGGCGAACGGTTTGCCCGGTTTAATCGCCAGTTTCCAGAACGCGATTTCTCCCAGCTCTTCGAGGATCGTTTTGGTGTAATCCGCCTCGCCCACTGAAACGCCGCCAGAGCTGATGACCACATCGGCCTGGCTGTCGGCTTCGATAAAGGCGGCGCGTAGCTGCTGTGGGTTATCGCGAATGATCCCGAGATTGATCACCTCGCAGCCTAACTGCTCAAGCATCAAGTGTACGGTTAAGCGGTTGGTGTCATAAATTTGCCCGTCGCCCAGCGGCTGACCCGGCAATTGCAGTTCATCGCCGGTGGAGAACAGCGCCACGCGCACTTTGCGCACGACCTGCGCTTCGGCGATGCCCAGCGAAGCCAGTACCGGCAGTTCTGCGGTGGTCAGGCGAGTCCCCGCCGGGAAAACCACGGCGTCATGGGTGATGTCTTCCCCACGGCGGCGGATGTTTTGTCCGCTACGAACGTCAGCGGTAAAGCGGATGCCTTCGTCGGTTTGCTCCGTCTGTTCCTGCATGACCACCGCCTCACACCCCGCAGGCACCGGCGCGCCGGTCATAATGCGGATACAGGCGCCAGCAGGCCATTCCCCCTGGAACGGTTGCCCGGCAAAGGCTTTCCCCGCCACCGGCAGCGGTTGACCGGCGGTCAGATCCGCCAAACGCACCGCGTAACCGTCCATTGCAGCGTTATCGAATCCCGGAACGTCCAGCGGGGAGACCACATCGTTTGCCAGGATACGGCCAAAACAGTGAACCAGCGGCAGGGTTTCGAATGCCGTGAGTGGCGTAATGCGCGACAACATCTGGGTGAGCGCCGTTTCAAGCGGCATCAGTCCGGCGGTAAATTCCATGAAAACACTCCTGCGAGGCAAAATCGAATCTGTCTATTATGTCAGAAAATGCGGGCAGGCTGTATGCCACCTCAGACTTAGGGGCTGGCCCTTTACCTTTACATGCCGCCTGCATCTTTCTATATTCAAAAATCGAATCAATAACTCACAACAATTCTGATATTTATAGGGAAAGTTGTGTGCCACCGCTAACGGACGACAAATAATGGGCAAAGCAGTCATTGCTATTCACGGCGGCGCAGGCGCAATTACGCGCGCACAGATGAGCCAGGAGCAGGAACGGCGCTATATTCAGGCGCTGTCGGACATCGTCGAAACAGGACAGAAAATGCTGGAGGCGGGCGAAAGCGCGCTGGATGTGGTGACGGAAGCGGTGCGTTTGCTGGAAGAGTGCCCATTATTTAATGCCGGGATCGGCGCGGTTTACACGCGCGACGCCACCCACGAGCTGGATGCCTGCGTCATGGACGGCAATACGCTTAACGCAGGCGCTGTCGCTGGCGTTCGCCATTTACGCAACCCGGTGCTGGCCGCCAGGCTGGTGATGGAGCAAAGCCCGCATGTGCTGATGGTGGGGGACGGGGCGGAAGCGTTTGCGGCTTCCCGGGGGATGGAGCGCGTTTCTGCCGATCTTTTCTCCACGCCTGAGCGCTATGCGCAACTGCTGGCGGCGCGTGACGCCGGAGAAACGGTGCTCGACCATAGCGGCGCGCCGTTGGATGAAACCACCAAAATGGGCACCGTGGGCGCGGTGGCGCGGGATCGGTTTGGTAATCTGGCGGCGGCCACGTCGACGGGCGGCATGACGAATAAACTGCCAGGTCGCGTAGGTGACAGCCCGCTGGTCGGGGCTGGGTGTTACGCCAACAACGCCAGCGCGGCGGTTTCCTGTACCGGAACGGGCGAGGTGTTTATCCGCGCATTGGCGGCCTACGATATCGCCGCGCTGATGGACTACGGCGGACTCAGCCTGGCGGAAGCCTGCGAGCGTGTGGTCATGGAGAAATTGCCTGCGCTGGGCGGCAGCGGTGGGCTGATTGCCGTCGATCATGAAGGCAACGTCGCCCTACCTTTTAACAGCGAAGGCATGTATCGCGCCTGGGGATATGCCGGAGATACGCCAACGACGGGGATCTACCGGGAGTGAGGAGCAACAGGTGCCACACAGTCACGAATTAGACGCCAGCGACGTACTGGCGGTCAAAAATTTGAACATTGCGTTCGAGCAGGAGCAGCAACGCGTCAGCGCGGTGCGCAATGTGTCGTTTCGGCTTCAGCGAGGCGAAACGCTGGCGATTGTCGGTGAATCGGGATCGGGAAAATCCGTTACGGCGTTATCGTTGATGCGTCTGATCGAGCTGGCGGGCGGCGATGTTCACTGCGATCAGATGCTGCTTCGGCGGCGTAATCGCCAGGTCATTGAACTGGGAGAGCAAAGCGATGCGCAGATGCAGCGCGTGCGCGGCGCGGATATCGCCATGATCTTTCAGGAGCCGATGACCTCGCTTAACCCGGTATTTACCGTGGGCGAGCAGATTGCCGAGTCCATTCGCCTGCATCAGGGGGCGAGCCGCGAAGAGGCGATGGCGGAAGCGAAACGGATGCTTGACCAGGTGCGTATTCCTGAGTCGCAGGCCATCTTATCGCGTTACCCGCATCAGCTTTCCGGCGGGATGCGCCAGCGGGTGATGATCGCGATGGCGTTGTCGTGCCGCCCGGCGGTGCTGATTGCCGATGAACCGACCACCGCGCTGGACGTCACGATTCAGGCGCAGATCCTGCAACTGATCAAAGTGCTGCAACAGGATATGTCGATGGGGGTGATTTTTATCACCCATGATATGGGCGTGGTGGCCGATATTGCCGACCGCGTCCTGGTGATGTATCAGGGCGAAGCGGTGGAAACCGGCAGCGTTGAGCAAATTTTCCACGCGCCGCAGCACCCTTATACCAAAGCGCTGCTGGCCGCCGTGCCGCAGTTAGGCGAGATGAGCGGACACGATCTGCCGCGCCGCTTTCCGCTGATTTCACTGAACGATCCCGATCGTGTGGAACCGCAAACCGAGCAGGACACGGTGGTGGCAGGCGATCCGATCCTGCAAGTGCGCAACCTGGTGACGCGTTTCCCGCTGCGCAGCGGCATTCTTAACCGCGTGACCCGTGAAGTGCATGCGGTGGAAAACGTCAGCTTTGATCTCTGGCCTGGCGAAACGCTCTCGCTGGTGGGGGAATCCGGCTGCGGTAAATCGACCACCGGGCGGGCGCTGCTGCGGCTGGTGGAGTCGCAGGCTGGCGAAATTACCTTCAACGGGCGGCGGATCGACACGCTTCCTGCCGGTAAGTTACAGCCGCTACGGCGAGATATTCAGTTTATTTTTCAGGACCCTTATGCTTCGCTCGACCCGCGCCAGACGGTGGGTTACTCCATAATGGAACCATTGCGGGTGCATGGTTTGCTGGAAGGCGAGGCGGCCGCGTCGCGGGTGGCGTGGTTGCTTGAGCGTGTAGGATTGCGCCCGGAACATGCGTGGCGTTATCCGCATGAGTTTTCTGGCGGCCAGCGTCAGCGTATCTGCATCGCCCGCGCGCTGGCGCTGAATCCAAAAGTGATTATCGCCGATGAGTCAGTCTCCGCGCTGGATGTCTCGATTCGCGGGCAGATCATTAATCTGTTGCTCGATTTGCAGCGGGAAATGGGCATCGCGTATCTGTTTATTTCACACGATATGGCGGTGGTGGAGCGCATCAGCCATCGCGTGGCGGTGATGTATCTGGGGCAGATTGTGGAAATCGGCCCCCGCCGGGCGGTGTTTGAAAATCCGCAGCATCCCTATACCCGTAAATTAATGGCGGCAGTACCGGTGGCCGATCCTTCCCGGCACAGGCCGCAGCGTGTGCTGCTGTCGGACGATATCCCCAGCAACATCCGTAAACGTGGGGAGGAGATCGCGCCCGCTCCATTGCAGTTAGTCGGGCCGGGGCATTATGTCGCGCGCCCGCAGGCAGAAAATGCGTTATCGCGTTTATAACATCTCATAAAACAGGCAGGGTTCAGGAGAATAATATGACAACATTTGTAACCCGTAATTGGCTGGTTGCGCTGGGCGTCGCTTCTGCACTGGCGGCATCTCCGGCGTTTGCTGCTAAAGATGTGGTGGTAGCGGTAGGCTCTAATTTTACCACGCTCGATCCGTACGATGCGAACGACACCTTATCGCAGGCGGTGGCGAAGTCGTTTTATCAGGGGCTGTTTGGTCTTGATAAAGACATGAAGCTAAAAAATGTGCTGGCTGAAAGCTACACCGTTTCCGACGATGGCCTGATCTACACCCTGAAGCTGCGCCAGGGGGTAAAATTCCAGGACGGCACCGACTTTAACGCAGCGGCGGTGAAGGCCAACCTCGATCGCGCGAGCGATCCAGAAAACCATCTCAAACGCTACAACCTGTATAAAAACATCGATAAAACCGAAGCGGTCGATCCGACGACGGTAAAAATTACGCTGAAACAACCGTTCTCGGCGTTTATCAATATTCTGGCGCACCCGGCGACGGCGATGATCTCTCCGGCCGCGCTGGAAAAATACGGTAAGGACATTGGCTTCCATCCGGTCGGCACCGGGCCGTATCAGCTGGATACCTGGAACCAGACTGATTTCGTGAAAGTGAAGAAATTTGCGGATTACTGGCAGAAAGGCTTACCTAAACTGGATACGATCACCTGGCGCCCGGTAACGGACAACAACACCCGCGCGGCAATGCTGCAAACCGGGGAAGCGCAATTTGCGTTCCCGATCCCTTACGAGCAGGCGACAATTCTGGAGAAAAACAAAAACCTACAGTTGGTTGCCAGCCCGTCGATCATGCAGCGTTACATCAGCATGAACGTGACGCAAAAACCGTTCGATAATCCGAAGGTGCGGGAAGCGCTGAACTACGCCATCAACCGTCAGGCGCTGGTTAAAGTGGCCTTTGCCGGTTATGCGACGCCTGCCACGGGCGTGGTGCCGCCAGCCATTGCGTATGCGCAGAGCTACGCGCCGTGGCCTTACGATCCGGCGAAAGCGCGCGAACTGCTGAAAGAGGCGGGCTATCCGAATGGGTTTAGCACCACGCTGTGGTCGTCTCATAACCACAGCACCGCGCAGAAAGTGCTGCAATTTACGCAACAGCAGCTGGCGCAGGTCGGTATTAAGGCGCAGGTAACGGCGATGGACGCCGGGCAGCGTGCGGCAGAAGTGGAAGGCAAGGGGCAGAAAGAGAGCGGTGTGAGGATGTTCTACACCGGCTGGTCGGCTTCCACGGGGGAGGCGGACTGGGCGTTGTCACCGCTGTTTGCCTCGCAAAACTGGCCGCCAACGCTGTTCAATACTGCGTTCTACAGCAACAAGCAGGTTGATGACGACTTAGCGGCAGCGCTGAAAACCAACGATCCGCAGGAGAAAGCGCGCCTGTATAAAGAGGCGCAGGACACCCTCTGGAAAGAGTCCCCCTGGATTCCGCTGGTGGTGGAGAAACTGGTCTCAGCCCACAGTAAAAATTTGACGGGTTTCTGGATCATGCCGGACACTGGCTTCAGTTTTGATGACGCGGATTTGCAGTAAGCAACGCGCGCCCGATGGTTTTATCCGGCTTGCCGACGCAGTTCGTTGCAGGTCGGATAAGGGATTTACGTCGCCATCCGGCAAAAGGTTTGTAAAGGGAGCCTGATGCTTAATTATGTGCTTAAGCGCCTGCTGGGGTTGATTCCGACTCTGTTTATTGTGGCGGTGCTGGTGTTTTTATTTGTTCATCTGTTGCCTGGCGATCCGGCGCGGCTGATTGCCGGGCCGGAGGCTGACGCGCAGGTGATTGAACTGGTGCGACAGCAGCTTGGTCTCGATCGGCCGTTGCATGTCCAGTTCTGGCATTACATGACTAACGTGTTGCAGGGTGATTTCGGCACGTCGATGGTGTCTCGGCGTCCGGTATCGGCAGAGATTGCCAGCCGCTTTATGCCGACGCTGTGGTTGACCATCACCAGTATGGTATGGGCGGTACTGTTCGGGATGACCGCCGGAATTATCGCCGCCGTCTGGCGTAATCGCTGGCCGGACAGACTCAGCATGACGCTGGCGGTAACCGGGATTTCGTTCCCGGCGTTCGCGCTGGGGATGCTGCTGATGCAGATATTCTCCGTTGAGCTGGGGTGGTTGCCGACCGTGGGCGCAGATAGCTGGCAGCACTATATTCTTCCCTCCATCACGCTTGGCGCCGCCGTTGCGGCCGTGATGGCGCGCTTTACCCGAGCTTCGTTTGTGGATGGCCTCAGTGAAGACTATATGCGCACTGCGCGCGCGAAAGGGGTCAGCGAAACCTGGGTGGTGCTGAAACACGGTCTGCGTAACGCCATGATCCCGGTTGTGACCATGATGGGGTTGCAGTTTGGCTTTCTGCTCGGCGGTTCGATTGTCGTCGAGAAGGTCTTTAACTGGCCCGGACTGGGGCGATTGCTGGTTGATTCAGTGGAAATGCGCGACTATCCGGTAATTCAGGCTGAAGTGCTGCTGTTTTCCCTGGAGTTTATTCTTATCAATTTAGTGGTGGATGTGCTCTATGCCGCCATTAACCCGGCTATCAGGTACAAGTAAGGATGCGATTATTTAACTGGCGCCGTCAGGCGGTTTTAGATGCCATGCCGCTGGTCAAACCCGACCGGGTGCGTACGCCGTGGCATGAATTCTGGCGGCGTTTTCGCCGTCAGCATGTGGCGATGATCGCAGGGATATTTGTGCTGTTGCTGATCCTGGTGGCGATATTCGCCCGCTGGCTAACGCCTTTCGATGCGGAAAATTACTTTGATTACGATCGCCTGAATGACGGTCCTTCGGCGGCGCACTGGTTTGGCGTGGACTCGCTGGGGCGGGATATTTTCAGCCGCGTCCTGGTCGGGGCGCAAATTTCGCTGGCGGCCGGTGTTTTCGCCGTCTTTATCGGCGCGGCGCTTGGCACGGTGCTTGGGCTGGTTGCGGGCTATTACGAAGGCTGGTGGGACCGGCTGATTATGCGTATTTGCGATGTGCTGTTCGCGTTTCCGGGCATTCTGTTAGCGATTGCGGTCGTGGCGGTGCTCGGTAGCGGTATTGCGAATGTGATTATCGCCGTCGCTATCTTTTCTATCCCCGCGTTTGCCCGTCTGGTGCGCGGAAACACATTAGTGCTGAAACAGCAGACGTTTATTGAGTCGGCGCGCAGTATTGGCGCCAGTGACGCGACGATTTTGTTCAACCACATTTTGCCCGGCACGGTCTCGTCGATCGTGGTCTTTTTTACTATGCGCATCGGGACGTCGATTATTTCTGCGGCAAGCCTGTCGTTTCTGGGGTTAGGCGCGCAGCCGCCAACGCCGGAGTGGGGGGCGATGCTCAATGAAGCGCGGGCGGATATGGTCATCGCGCCGCATGTGGCGATTTTTCCGGCGGTGGCGATTTTCCTGACGGTGCTGGCGTTTAACCTGCTGGGCGACGGGCTGCGCGACGCGCTGGACCCGAAGATTAAGGGGTGAATGTCGAACCGTAGGCCGGATAAGGCATTTATGCCGCCATCCGGCGCAATGCCTGATGGTGACGCTGAAGCGTCTTATCCGCCTACGAGTTTTACGATAATTTGGGCGAATTAAACGCGGCTGCCCCACAGGTCATATTCGTCGGCGTTATCAACTTTCACGCGGATAACGTCGCCGGGTTTAACGTTGGTTTCACCGTTGAGGTAGACCGCGCCGTCGATTTCCGGTGCGTCGGCCATGCTGCGGCCAATCGCGCCTTCTTTGTCAACCTCGTCGATAATGACCAGGATTTCGCGACCCACTTTCTCTTGCAGACGTTCTGCGGAGATCTGCTGTTGCAGCTGCATAAAGCGGTTCCAGCGCTCTTCTTTCACCTCTTCCGGCACCTGATCCGGCAGCGCGTTCGCACCAGCGCCTTCGACCGGGCTGTACTTGAAGCAGCCGACGCGATCCAGGCGCGCCTCTTTGAGGAAGTCGAGCAGCATCTGGAAATCGTCTTCCGTCTCGCCAGGGAAACCAACGATAAAGGTCGAACGCAGGGTCAGTTCCGGGCAAATCTCACGCCACTGTTTGATGCGCGCCAGTTGGCGATCGACAGCGCCCGGACGCTTCATCAGTTTGAGAATGCGCGGGCTGGCATGTTGCAGGGGGATATCCAGATACGGCAGGATTTTGCCTTCCGCCATCAGCGGGATCACGTCATCAACGTGCGGATAAGGGTAGACGTAGTGCAGGCGCGTCCAGATGCCCAGTTTTGACAACTGCTCGCAAAGGTCGACCATGCTCGTTTTTACCGGCTCGCCGTTGTGGAAACCGGTGCGGTGCTTCACATCCACGCCGTAAGCGGAGGTATCCTGGGAGATGACGAGGATCTCTTTCACGCCCGCATCGACCAGACGTTTGGCCTCGCTTAACACTTCGCCAATCGGACGGCTGACCAGATCGCCGCGCATGGACGGAATAATGCAGAAGGTGCAGCGATGGTTGCAGCCTTCAGAAATCTTCAGGTAGGCGTAGTGACGCGGGGTCAGCTTAACGCCCTGTTCCGGCACCAGGCTCAGGAACGGGTTGTGCTTTGGTTTTGGTACGTAATGGTGAACGTGTTCCAGAACCTGCTCATAGCTATGCGGCCCGGTGATTTCCAGCACTTTAGGGTGCACTTCACGGATCTGATCGACTTTCGCGCCCAGGCAGCCGGTGACGATCACCTTGCCATTTTCAGTCAGCGCTTCACCAATCGCTTCCAGAGACTCCTGTACGGCGCTGTCGATAAAGCCACAGGTATTGACGATCACCATGTCGGCGTCGTCGTAGCTCGGTACGACGTCATAGCCTTCGGTACGCAGTTCAGTCAGGATTCGCTCCGAATCAACCAGGTTTTTCGGGCAGCCCAGGGAAACGAAGCCGATTTTCGGCTGGCGGGTTACATTGCTCATAGCTTAAAAATTGTTCATTTATTGGAATGGTCAGGGCAGGGATTCTACAGAGATCCGGGCAAAAAATGTATCGCTATCTCATCGCCTGTGCGGGTAAGCGCGCCACGGGGTTTATAGCAAATATGTAAAGTATGTTAATACCGAGTGAATTATTGATCTCAGGCAGCACTTTGTTCAAAAAATGACCATACTATTAAGTTGCAGTATGGTTGGAAAGAGGAGGAACAAGGTATGGTCGTTGACAGACTAAGAACCGAGCTACTTAACAAGCTGATAAACGCCCGAATCGATCTCGCCGCTTATTTGCAGTTAAGAAAGGCGAAAGGCTATATGTCAGTCAGCGAAAGTGATCATCTGCGTGACAACTTTTTTGAACTGAATCGTGGGCTTCACGATAAATCACTGCTGCAAGGTCTGCATCTGGATCAGGAAGAATGGAATGCTTTACATCGTGCTGAAGGCGCACTGGCAGCCGCCGCAGTATGTCTCATGAGCGGACACCATGACTGTCCGACGTTTATCGCCGTCAACGCAGAGAAACTTGAAAACTGTCTGACAACATTGACGCTGAGTATCCAGAGCCTGAAAGCGCAATCACCGCTTGAACAGGTCTAAGTCAGGGGGAGGCGACTCCCCCTTTTCGTTAAGTTTTTGTAAAAATCATTCCGCGCTGTCCCTTGCTGACTACGCTTTAACGCAGGGTCATACAGGAGGCGGTATGCGTCGGACACTTTTCTCTGTTGCCTTATTGGCACTGTTTTCTCCCTTCGTGAATGCGGAAACCCCGGCGGTGAAGGTGGAGGTTTTGCAGACCAAACTTGATCACCCTTGGGCGCTGGCTTTTCTGCCGGATAACCGCGGTATGTTGATAACTCTCAGAGGCGGCCAGCTTCGTCACTGGCAGGCGGGTAAAGGGCTTTCCGATCCGATAACGGGCGTGCCGAAGGTCTGGGCGAACGGGCAGGGGGGGTTACTGGACGTGGCGCTCGCTCCTGATTTTGAGCAGTCTCGCCGCGTCTGGCTCAGTTTTTCTGAGGCCGATCGCGAGGGGAAAGCCGGAACGGCGGTAGGCTTCGGGCGACTCAGCGATGACCTGAAGCATCTGGAGGAATTCCAGACCGTTTTTCGTCAGATGCCGAAACTCTCAACCGGTAATCATTTCGGCGGACGACTGGTTTTTGATGGCAAAGGCCATCTGTTTATCGGGCTTGGCGAAAATAATCAGCGCCCTACCGCACAGGATCTGGACAAGTTGCAGGGCAAAGTGGTGCGCCTGACCGACCAGGGGAGCGTGCCGCCGGATAATCCCTTTGTGAATCAGACCGGCGCGCGCCCTGAGATCTGGTCGTACGGCATACGTAACCCGCAGGGTATGGCGATAAACCCGTGGAGCGATGCGTTGTGGTTGAATGAGCATGGCCCGCGCGGCGGCGATGAAATCAATATCCCCGAAAAAGGTAAAAATTATGGCTGGCCGCTGGCAACCTGGGGCATCAACTACAGCGGCTTTAAAATCCCGGAAGCGAAAGGTGAAATTGTCGAGGGAACGGAGCAGCCGATCTTCTACTGGAAAAAATCGCCAGCGGTCAGCGGCATGGCGTTTTATAACAGCGACACGTTCCCTCAATGGAAGCAGAAACTGTTTATCGGCGCGCTGAAAGAGCAGGATGTGATTGTCCTGAGCGTTAACGGCGATAAGGTGACGGAGGACGGACGGATTCTGGGCGACAGAGGGAAACGTATTCGCGATGTGCGCGCAGGACCCGACGGTTATTTATATGTCTTAACCGACGAGTCCGACGGAGAACTGCTGAAAGTCAGCCCACGCGCTTAGCTGACCGGGATCATCACCGTTTTACGAAACGCCGGGCGTTCGGTAAGTTGCTGATACCAGCGCTCAAGGTGAGGGCGCGGCGTCCAGCTCAGGCCAACGTTAAACAGGTTGTAGACGAAGGGGGCGATCGCGATATCCGCCGTGCCGAACTCCGCGCCGGAGAACCAGGTCTGGCTGGCCAGCGCCTCATCAAGAATGCCAAACAGGCCGTCGCAGACGTTGGCGCCGGCGTCAATCGCTGCCTGGTCGCGCTGCTCCGGCGGGGTGCGGACTAAACCCATCAGGATCACGCGATGCGCCGGGCTTAACGTCTGGTTTGCCCAGTCCATCCACTTTTCCCCTTCTGCCCGTCGCGCCGGAGAGTCTACCCACAGACGCTTTTGCCCATACTGCGCCGCCAGATAGCGGACGATGGTATTGGACTCCCAGAGCAAAACGTCCGTTTCATCATCGCGCAGCAGCGGCACCAGGCCATTCGGGTTCATCGCCAGATAGTCAGCGTCATGATTCAGCCCGAACTGCCCGCCTGCCAGAATTTGCGTATAAGGCAGCTCCAGTTCGTCGAGCGTCCATCGCACTTTTTTGACGTTGGTTGAGTTATTCCGTCCCCACAGCGTAATCATAGTTACCCCTCAAATTGTTCTGCAATCGGTATCCGACTCGTCCCATGGTGGGATAAAGCTAACATTTACGCAACAGCTTGCAAAAAAATCCTCACGGAGGCAGCGCAGCGTGGCGTTATTGCATAAACTTTAAAAACTTTACCAACTTACGGTTTCTTTAAGTTCGTTAGTGCGTTATTACTCACCGCACTTATAACACGGTGGTATGGCGTGTTTTTTTGGAATGGATACTCGGGTGGCATTTATGACGCAATACTCTTCTTCCCTTCGTAGTCTTGCTGCGGGTTCAGCACTCTTATTCCTTTTTGCGCCGACGTTACAGGCGGCTGAGCAGACAACGGCGCCGCCGAGCGTTGATGCGCGCGCGTGGATTTTAATGGACTATTCCAGCGGCAAGGTGCTGGCGGAAGGCAACGCCGACGAGAAACTGGACCCCGCCAGCCTGACCAAAATTATGACCAGTTACGTCGTCGGGCAGGCGCTGAAGGCCGGAAAAATTCAGCTTACGGATATGGTGACGGTAGGAAAAGACGCCTGGGCCACGGGCAACCCGGCTCTGCGCGGTTCGTCGGTCATGTTTCTTAAGCCCGGAGATCAGGTCTCGGTATCCGATCTCAACAAGGGTGTGATTATTCAGTCGGGTAACGACGCCTGTATTGCGCTTGCGGATTATGTTGCCGGAAGCCAGGAGTCGTTCATTGGTTTGATGAATGGTTACGCGAAAAAACTGGGGCTGACCAACACAACGTTCCAGACGGTTCACGGCCTGGATGCGCCGGGGCAGTTTAGTACCGCGCGTGATATGGCGCTGCTGGGCAAAGCGCTGATCCATGATGTGCCGGAAGAGTACGCCATTCACAAAGAAAAAGAGTTCACTTTCAACAAGATTCGCCAGCCGAACCGTAACCGCCTGCTGTGGAGTTCTAATCTGAACGTTGACGGCATGAAAACCGGGACAACGGCAGGTGCCGGATACAATCTGGTGGCCTCTGCGACTCAGGGAGATATGCGTTTGATCTCCGTCGTGCTGGGGACGAAAACCGATCGCATCCGTTTTAATGAGTCAGAGAAATTGTTGACCTGGGGCTTCCGCTTCTTTGAAACGGTGACACCCATTAAACCTGACGCGACTTTCGTGACTCAGCGCGTCTGGTTTGGGGATAAGAGCGAGGTGAATCTGGGCGCGGGAGAGGCGGGTTCCGTGACGATTCCGCGCGGACAGCTGAAAAACCTGAAGGCCAGCTTTACGCTGACGGAACCGCAGCTGACCGCGCCGTTGAAGAAAGGTCAGGTTGTCGGCACCATCGACTTCCAGCTCAACGGAAAGTCCATTGAACAGCGTCCGCTGATGGTGATGGAAAACGTGGAAGAGGGCGGCTTCTTTGGGCGGATATGGGACTTCGTCCTGATGAAATTCCACCAGTGGTTTGGCGGCTGGTTCTCTTAATCGCGGTGCCGGACGGCGCTAACGCTTATCCGGCCTACGATACGTGCATATTTGTAGGCCGGATAAGGCGCGGTAGCGCCGCCATCCGGCAAACCTTACATCAATACATCAACGTAATGCGCTGCGCTTTGGCATAATCGACAAACTCATCGTCGGGGCGGCAGTCGCTCACTACCGCATCAAAACGCGTTAATTCGCCCATCCGCGCGGGTCGCACCTTGCCGAATTTACTGTGATCCACCACCAGGACATGGTATTGCGCCATCGACATGGCCCAGTGTTTCACCGGCAGTTCTTCGAGGTTAAAACAGGTTGCCCCTTTGCTGATATGAACGCCTGCGGCGGAATAAAAGGCGATATCAGGGCAGATATTATTCAGGGTTTCCTGAAAATCGAGCGGTTTGAAAATGGCGTTGCTGGCGTGAAATTCCCCGCCGCACAGAATCGCCCGGCACAGCGGTTTTTCCTGGAGCGCCAGAAACGTATTCAGGGAATAACAGACGGCGGTGAAAGGCAATTCGTTATCAATGGCTTCAATGATCCACGGCGTGGTGGTGCCGCAGTCAAAAAAAATCGTCTGATGCGCCTGTACCAGACCGGCGGCCAGCTGCGCGGCGCGGCGCTTCTCTTCAACCAGGCGGGATTTTTGATCGCTCAATAAATAATGGCTGGCGCTGCGGGGTTCCAGAACAATATACCCGCCCAGTAACACGACGGGCGCGCTTTTATTATTCAGGTCGCGACGAATGGTCATCTCCGATACGCCCAGCAGAGTCGCGGCTTCTTTCAGGTGTAATTTATCGCTGCGTTTTAGCGCTTGCAGCAATTGACCAATACGCTCGTCGCGTCGTGTTTCCATAATTCCCCTGGACAGTTGAATAAGCACTCTGCACAGTACAGAGCGCTTAATACTACTCTTTTTTCACCAGGTTAGTCACGTACCCAGCCTTTACGAATGGGCAGCGCGAAGCAGACGCGGTAGCACGTTTGTAGGCCGTGGTAGAGAGCAACCCCATATTTTTGCCACAGCATTTGCGTGCTCAGGCAGCCGATCATCCCGACCAGCAAACCGCCGAGCATATCCAGCGGCCAGTGAACGCCGAGGTAAACGCGTGACCAGGCAACCGTCACGGCCAGCGCCATGAGCAGTACGCCAGACCAGACGCGGTGCCAGAATAAAAACGCCAGCGCAAAGGTAAAGACAACGGTGCCGTGATCGCTCGGGAAGGAGTCATCGGGCGCGTGATGCAGGAAGTTATAGCCGATACGATCGACAAAAGGGCGATCGTGCGGGAAAAGATGCCCCATTATCCAGGAGATCGTCAGGCTGATGAGCAGCGCGATACCCATTTTAATCACCAACTGGCGTTGAGCGCAGACCCGATCGCGCGGCCCCCATAACCAAAGCACAACGGCCAGCAGCGGCACGATGTTAATCAAATCTCTGGCAATGAAAATGGCCAGAGCGATCATCCACTGTGCGGAGTCGGGGGTGGCATTGATTAAGTAAAACAGCGAGTTGTTAAGGTTTTCCAGCATAACATCCAGACTCAGTGCAGTGATTAAACGAAACGACCCTACGTGCTCCGGGTAAGGGCGAGAATACAAAGTGCCGCAACGGGGGGAAAGCGGTATTGTCTTATTTACCTGTAAAATGAGGAAATTTAAGACAATGGCGCGAGCTTATTCGCCATGATAGCGCCAGCAACTTAAATTAACCTTAAAGCAAAAGGTCACGAAGGATGATTATGTAAAAATGTGCGCATTTTGTTTTTAAATCACATAATTCGCTATCTCAGGTAACGTACTTTCATTACACTTTGCGCGATTTTTTATTTGCGAAGAGATTGCATGCAAAACCTTTCACAAACAGGCGTCCGGCTCGGACGTCAGGCACTGCTTTTCCCTCTCTGTCTGGTGCTTTACGAATTTTCTACGTATATCGGCAATGATATGATCCAGCCGGGGATGCTGGCGGTGGTGGAACAGTATCAGGCCGGGATCGACTGGGTTCCGACCTCGATGACCGCCTACCTGGCGGGCGGGATGTTTTTGCAGTGGCTGTTAGGGCCGCTGTCGGATCGTATTGGACGCCGCCCGGTGATGTTAGCGGGCGTGATCTGGTTTATCGTCACCTGCCTTGCCACACTGCTGGCGCAAAACATTGAACAGTTCACCCTGCTGCGTTTTTTACAGGGGGTAAGCCTGTGCTTTATTGGCGCCGTGGGGTACGCCGCCATTCAGGAATCCTTTGAAGAAGCGGTGTGTATCAAAATTACGGCGTTAATGGCTAATGTTGCCCTGATTGCGCCGCTGCTGGGGCCGCTGGTGGGCGCCGCCTGGGTGCATGTTCTGCCGTGGGAAGGGATGTTTGTTCTGTTTGCCGTACTGGCGGCGATTGCTTTTGTCGGCTTACAGCGCGCGATGCCGGAGACCGCGACCCGCCTCGGCGAGAAGCTGTCGCTTAAAGAGCTGGGGCGGGATTACAAGCTGGTGCTGAAAAACGTGCGGTTTGTTGCCGGCGCGCTGGCGCTGGGGTTCGTCAGCCTGCCGCTGCTGGCGTGGATTGCCCAGTCGCCGATCATTATCATCAGCGGTGAGCAGCTCAGCAGCTATGAATATGGCTTGTTGCAGGTTCCTGTCTTTGGCGCGCTGATTGCCGGGAATCTGGTGCTGGCGCGGTTGACCTCCCGGCGAACGGTGCGCGCATTGATTATCATGGGCGGCTGGCCGATTGTGGCGGGATTGCTGATCGCCGCAGCCGCGACGGTGGTCTCTTCCCATGCATATCTATGGATGACGGCGGGTCTGAGCGTCTACGCTTTTGGCATCGGCGTGGCGAACGCGGGGCTGGTGCGTCTGACCCTGTTCGCCAGCGATATGAGCAAAGGCACGGTTTCTGCGGCGATGGGGATGTTGCAGATGCTGATCTTTACCGTGGGTATTGAAGTGAGCAAGCATGCTTATCTGAGCGGCGGCAACGGCTTATTCAGCCTCTTCAACCTGGCGAACGGCATTCTCTGGCTGCTGCTGATGGTTATCTTCCTGAAAGACAAACGGGTAGGGGATTCACGGGAAGGGTGAGGCCGTCCGGCGCAGCGCCATCAGGCCTCAAAGAGGCATTACCCACAGAACGGGGCTTCGTTTTTCAGCACGCGGTCGATAACGTCCAGCACGCCTTCCGCGTTATTCGAGCCCGCCCGATATTTCGCTGCAGAGGCCACCGCCGCTCCGGCGTTTTCCATCGCAAAACTGAAGCCGGCCTGACGCAGCATCTCAATATCATTGCCGCCGTCGCCAAACGTCACGACCTCATCATTGTTAATCCCCCAGCGTTGTTGCAGCAGACGCAAGCCGTTCGCTTTGTGTACGCCGGGAATGATCAAATCGATGCTGCCGTAACCGGTGTGAACCGGCACCATGATATCGCCAATCGCATCATGCAGCGCCGTCTGAACCTGGGGAATACGGTCATCAGTAATGTTGAGGCCGAATTTAAAGAACACGTCATTGATGTTGTCGAAGCTGTCCACGAACTCAAGGCGATGGTAGTACATCGCCGCAACCTGTTTCAGTTCATCGTTGTACTGTTTCAGGGTATAGGCGCTGTTTTTACCGCAGGCGATGATTTCAATATCCGCGCGGGTCAGCAGATGATCGACAACGGCAGCAAAATCCTCTTTCGCCAGTTCGCCGTTGAACACGTCTTCGCCCTCGCTGACCACCCAGCCGCCGTTTTCAGCGACAAAGGCGATTTCGTGGGCGATCTCTGGAAAGAAAGAGATTAACTGGTAATACTGATTACCGCTGGCGACCACAAAACGGATGCCTTTCTGCTTCATTAGCCGGTACTGCGCCATAAACCGGTCGCGATTATAGGTTTTTTGATCGCTCAAAAAGGTGCCGTCCATGTCTACCGCAATTAGCTTGATACCCATTAACTATTCTCCATAACAGATTGAGTGTTTGATGTCGGTTTGGCGACAGCCTTCGCGACAAGAGCAGCCAGGATGACCAGCGCCAGCACAACCAGCATTGCGCTGCGCAAACCATAATGTTCGCCAAGATAGCCCAGCAGCGGCGGCCCCACCAGGAAGGCCAGATAACCGGTTGTCGCCACCACGCTGACGCGGGTTGGCGCGTCCGGGCCGGTATCGCTGGCCGCTGAAATCGTTAGCGGGAAGCCAAGCGACGCCCCAAGCCCCCAGAGAATAACGGAAACGCCCGCGACCCAGGCGCTGTCGACGAAGATAATCAGACCAATACCGAGCGCTCCCATTAGCGCGCTGGCGCGGACTACCGCCACGCGGCTATAACGGTCGATAAACCAGCCGCCGGTAAAGCGCCCGACGGTCATACCGAGCGTAAAGCCCGCATAAATCAGCGAGCCGGACGTTGGGCTGAAGCCGTGACCATCCACCATCAGAAGCGGCAGCCAGTCGTTGGCGGACCCTTCAGCGAAGGCCATCGCCAGTACCACCACGCCGATCAACAGTAGCTGGACATCGCGATAAAAAGGTACGCCTTTTTCCGTTGTGTGGGCGCCGTCGGCGGCGTTTTTCCCCGTGCCGTCGGGAATGGCGCGAATAGCAATAAAAATGGGGACGATCGCGACGAGAGCCGCCAGCAGGATATGAGCGTTGGCAGGGACGTTAAAGGCGGTTAGCGCCATGCCGACGCCAGCGCCAGCCAGCGTACCGAAGCTGTAAAAACCGTGCATCATCGGCAGGACGGTTTTATTCATTTCACGTTCAACCGCCGCCCCTTCAACGTTGATAGCGACTTCGGCGGCGCCAAAGCTGGCGCCGAATACGCCTAAGCCAAGCGCAAAAACCAGCGGAGAAGCGAACCACAGCGCAATGCTGAGGATAACCATCCCCGCAACGGCGCAGGACATGGTGGTCTGAATGACGTTGCGCGTGCCAAATCGCTTTACCAGCCAGGCGGAACACAGAATACCGCTCATCGAACCGATGGAAAGCCCAAACAGCACCGCCCCCATTTCTGCCGTTGATACCGAAAGGATATCGCGAATGGCGGGGGTGCGGGTTGCCCATGAGGCCATCAACAGCCCAGGCAAGAAGAAGAACATAAAAAGCGCCCAGGTCCGGCGTCTTAAGGCTTTACGTGATGAGATGGCGGTCATTGATTCAAACTGAAAAAAGAGAATACAGGGGACAACACTAGCAAGTTTGTGTACATTTGTACACAAACGTGATGAGAGGAAAAGCAGTGCGACGAGCTAACGATCCCCTGCGGCGAGACAAAATCGTTCAGGCCACGCAGGAAGCGATAATAACGCATGGCATTCACGGCGTTACGCACCGCAAAATCGCGGCGATAGCGCAGGTGCCGCTCGGGTCGATGACCTATTATTTTTCGGGAATCGATGAGTTGCTGATCGAGGCGTTAAGCCGGTTTACAGAAACAATGTCGCACCAGTTTCAGTCATTCTTTGCCGATGTCACGAACGTTCAGGACGCCTGTCACGCCATTACCGACATGATCTACAGCTCGCTGGTGACCACGCCAGATAATATGGAGCTGATGTACCAGCTGTATGCCTTCGCCAGCCGAAAACCGGCGCTGAAAACGGTGATGCAGAACTGGATGCAGCGCAGTCAGCAAACGCTGGAGCAGTGGTTTGAACCGGTGACCGCCCGCGCGCTGGACGCGTTTATCGAAGGCATGACCCTCCATTTCGTCACCGACAGAGCGCCTTTAACGCGGAAAGATATTCTGGTCATGGTGAAGCGTATTGCCGGGCAGGCGTGAAATTCAGGCAACAAAAAACCCATCAACCTTGAACCAAAATGGCGGGGTTGATGGGCTCCACAAATTGGGGACATCAAAGAAAAGCAGTGGCACTAGTTATGACTGACGCCTTGAAGAAAAGTTCTGCTTACCTGCAAAAATTTTTCACTTAAAGGCAAACTTCAGTTTTATCCTAAGCCCGGCCAGATGATGACAATAAGTGTCCCCGCCAGCGTTAACAGAACGTTGGCTATCGCATAGGTTCCCGCATAGCCTAATGCCGGAATGTTGCTGCGCGCCGTGTCGCTGATGATCTCCATCGCCGGAGCACAGGTGCGCGCGCCCATCATGGCGCCGAAGAGCAGGGCGCGGTTCATACGTAATACATAAGCGCCGAACAGGAAGCAGATAATGACTGGCACCAGGCTCACCACAAGACCGGCAATCAACATTTGCCCGCCGACCGCGCCAAGCCCGTTCCCGATGCCGCTGCCCGCGCTCAGGCCGACGCCGGCCATAAAGACCATCAGACCAAACTCTTTCACCATGTTCAGCGCGCCCTGCGGGATGTACCCGAAGGTGGGGTGGTTAGCTCGCAGGAAACCGAGCATGATCCCGGCGAACAGCAGCCCGGCGGCGTTGCCGATGCCGAAGCTGAAATTACTGAACTGGAAGGTGATCATCCCGATCATCAGGCCGATGATAAAGAAGGCGCAGAAGGCCAGCAGATCGGTTACCTGACTGTGAATCGAGATAAAGCCGATACGGTCCGCGACGGTTTTCACGCGACGCGCATCGCCGCTCACCTGCAAGACGTCGCCTTTATTCAGCACCACGTTGTCGTCGATCGGCATTTCAATCTGGCTGCGGATCACTCGGTTAAGGAAGCAGCCGTGGTCGGTCAGCTTCAACTGGGCGAGACGGCGGCCTACGGCATTGTGGTTTTTCACGACGATCTCTTCGGTCACGATGCGCATGTCGAGCAGGTCGCGGTCGAAGACTTCTTTGCCGTTACGGAAGCTGGGGTCCAGTCGGGCGTGTGCATCCGGGTAACCAACCAGGGCAATCTCATCGCCCATCTGCAATACCGCGTCGCCATCCGGGTTCGCCAGAATACCGTTACGGCGGATGCGCTCAATGTAGCAACCGGTCTGACGATAGATGCCCAGCTCGCGCAGGTTTTTCCCGTCGGCCCAGGCCACCAGTTCCGGGCCGACGCGATAAGCGCGGATGACCGGCAGATAGACCTTGCGGTTGGCGTCGGTATCCAGGCCGCGCTCGCGGGCAATCTGCTGGGCGCTGGTTTGCAGATCCTGATGTTGCAGTTTCGGCAGGTAACGTGCGCCGACAATCAGGCTGACCAGGCCGATGAGGTAGGTCAGCGCGTAGCCCAGGCTCAGGTTGTCCAGCGCGACAGAGAGCTGCGAACTCTCCATACCGGAATGGCGTAACGTGTCGCCTGCGCCGACCAGCACAGGGGTCGAGGTCATGGAGCCCGCCAGCATACCGGCGGTCAGGCCGATATCCCAGCCAAAGAGCTTACCCAGCCCTAATGCGATCAGCAGCGCGCTACCGACCATGACCAGAGCAAGCATCAGGTAATTTTTGCCGTCGCGAAAAAAAATAGAAAAAAAGTTGGGGCCAGCTTCGACGCCGACACAAAAAATAAACAGCATAAAGCCCAGATTTAGTGCATCGGTGTTAATACTAAAGTGCTGCTGCCCTAATAATAGGGAGACCACTAAAACGCCAATGGAATTACCGAGTTGGACTGAACCCAGGCGTAACTTACCCAGACATAGCCCGAGAGCCAGGACCACAAATAATAACAGGATGTAATTCCCATTTAACAAATCTGCGACGTTTATATTCACGGAGACTAACTTCTTGTTTACCAGTAAGCTGTTGAAAGAAATGACAATTTACGCTAATGTTTTTGCCAGAAATTATGAGGCGTCGGCATCGTATCGGCGCTCAAATAAAAGCAGCACAACAATTTAATTCGCTAGTTTAATCTCATTACGTATCAACGGCTATAAGAATCGTGTGGGTGTGTTTTTGGCATGGAATGCCGAACGACTTTATCTGACTGGACGCCTTCGGGCGAAAAAAGTGTTCGATAGAGATAGTGTCAGGAGGAACGATTGAAACATAAACAAGGTTGGGCGGGTGCAATCTGCTGCTTTGTACTCTTTATTGTGGTGTGCCTTTCATTAACGATGCATATGAAAGGGGCATTTCGGGTTGCCGGGCATCCTGAGATTGGGCTGTTGTTTTTTACGTTACCTGGCGCGGTGGCCAGTTTTTTTTCCCATCGCAGAGAAGTCATTAAACCTCTTATCGGCGCCATGCTGGCCGCACCATGTTGTCTGGTTCTGATGCGATTTGTTTTTATGCCTACGCGCTCCGTATGGCAAGAACTGGCGTGGTTGTTCAGTGCGGTGTTCTGGTGTGCGCTCGGCGCGCTTTGCTTTTTATTTATCAGCAGCCTGTTTAGTCAGCGGCGTAAAAAGAACCGATAACGCCCTCCGGGAGAGGGCGTAAAGCAGCGATCAGGCGAACAGGTTCAGATTCTCTTTTGCCCAAGCCTCAAAATCGGTGTAACCGCCGATGTGTTTCTGATCGACAAAAATCTGCGGTACGGTCTCTACCGGTTTACCCACGGTTTTTTCCAGATCCGCTTTGGTAATGCCTTCAGCATGAATATCAATATAGCGATAGTTAAAATCATCGCGCTCAGTGCTCAGTTTTTCTGCTAACTCTTTCGCACGCACGCAATACGGGCACCCTGGGCGACCAAAAATAACGGTAAACATTGTTTTTTCCTCGAACTCATAGCCTTGTGACGAATGGCGGCTATGATGCCGTTAAACGACGCGTCTGAAAAGCAGGTTGCGCCTGTTGCTTTGATACCTATAGGCTATATCTGTTAAACACGATAAACCTGAACGCGTTACACTGAGCATCCGTTATCCGGGAGGCCCTTATGCGCTCGATTGGCGCTTTACCCAAAAGCGTGTTGATTCTGGAAATTCTCGGTATGGTTTTGCTGGCAGCGGCGTTGCTGTCGCTCAATCAGTACCTCACATTACCCGCGCCGATGAACAGCCCGCTGGCGGTAACGGTGATGATATTTCTCGGTATCCTGCTTATGCTTCCCGCTGCGGTGGCGCTGATGTGGCGGATCGCGCAGCTTATTGCGCCGCAACTGATGACGCGCTCACCCGATTCTTCTTCCCGTTCAGCAAGAGAAAAACCGCATGACTCCAACCATTGATTTAATCCGTGGTCACCGTTCTATTCGTCATTTCACCGATGAGCCGATTTCCGATGCGCAGCGTGAGTCGATTATTGCCGCCGCGCGGGGAACCTCAAGCTCCAGTTTTTTACAGTGCAGTTCCATTATCCGCATTACCGATAAAGCCATGCGCGAAGCGCTGGTGCCCCTGACGGGCGGGCAAAAGCACGTTGCGCAGGCCGCAGAATTCTGGGTTTTCTGCGCTGATTTTAATCGTCACTTACAGATTTGCCCGGACGCGCAGCTCGGGCTGGCGGAACAGCTGCTGCTGGGCACGGTCGATACGGCGATGATGGGGCAAAATGCGCTGACCGCTGCCGAATCCCTGGGGCTGGGCGGCGTCTACATCGGCGGTATCCGCAATCATATTGAAGCGGTTACGGAACGGCTAAAATTACCGAAATATGTCCTGCCGCTGTTTGGGCTGTGCCTCGGCTGGCCTGCGGATAACCCTGGCGTTAAGCCGCGTTTGCCCGCAGAACTGGTGGTGCATGAAAATCACTATCAGCCTGTGGATGCCGCGCTGCTGGCGCAATATGATGAGCAGATCGCGGAGTATTACCTGACCCGCGACAGCAATACGCGCCGCGATACCTGGAGCGATCATATCCGTCGTACCATCATCAAAGAGAATCGCCCGTTTATTCTGGACTATTTGCATAAACAGGGTTGGGCGACGCGCTAACACCCGGTGTATGATACGCAGGCTTTTACCAGGTCTTTTAGAGAGGTGCAGGGTGAAAATTGCCATATTGTCCCGGGACGGAACGCTCTATTCTTGTAAACGCCTGCGCGAAGCGGCGATGAAGCGCGGCCATCTGGTCGAAATACTCGATCCGCTTTCCTGCTATATGAACATCAGCCCGGCGGCCTCTTCTATTCACTATAAAGGCCGCCAGTTGCCGCATTTTGATGCCGTCATCCCCCGTATTGGCTCCGCCATCACGTTTTACGGTACAGCGGCGCTGCGTCAGTTCGAAATGCTGGGTAGCTATCCGCTGAACGAATCCGTGGCGATTACCCGCGCGCGCGATAAACTGCGTTCGCTACAGTTACTGGCCCGGCAGGGAATTGACTTGCCCGTTACCGGCATTGCGCATTCGCCGGATGACACCAGCGATCTGATCGACATGGTCGGCGGCGCGCCGCTGGTGGTCAAACTGGTGGAAGGTACGCAGGGCATTGGCGTGGTGCTGGCGGAAACCCGGCAAGCCGCAGAGAGCGTGATTGATGCGTTTCGTGGCCTCAATGCGCACATTCTGGTGCAGGAGTACATCAAAGAGGCCAGAGGGCGTGACATCCGTTGTCTGGTCGTGGGCGACGAAGTGGTGGCGGCCATTGAGCGGCGGGCAAAAGAGGGCGATTTTCGCTCCAACCTTCATCGCGGCGGTATGGCGAGTATCGCCAGCATCACGCCGCGTGAACGAGAGATCGCGATAAAAGCGGCGCAGACGATGGGGCTGGATGTCGCTGGCGTCGATATTCTGCGCGCGGAGCGTGGGCCGCTGGTCATGGAAGTGAACGCCTCTCCGGGTCTGGAAGGGGTAGAAAAAACGACGGGAGTGGATATCGCCGGGCGAATGATCCAGTGGATTGAGCGTCACGCCACTCCCGAATTTTGCCTTAAAACGGGCGGTTAATCGCAATATCGTTCCCGATCGTGGTATGACGCGGTCTTTTTGCGTAAGCTGTGCCGGTAATTTTTTTATCGTAAGAGGTAGCACATTATTATGACATCACTGGTCGTTCCTACTCTGGATACGTTGCGTCAATGGCTCGACGACCTGGGCATGAGTTTTTTTGAATGTGATACCTGTCAGGCGCTGCATTTGCCCCATATGCAAAATTTTGACGGCATTTACGATGCGAAAATCGACCTGGTGGATAACACGGTGCTGTTTTCCGCAATGGCGGAGGTAAGACCCTCTGCGCTGCTGCCGCTGGCTGCCGATCTGTCAGCAATTAACGCCAGTTCGTTAACGGTGAAAGCGTTCCTGGATATGCAGGATGATAATCTGCCAAAACTGGTGGTTTGCCAGTCTTTATCCGTTATGCGGGGCGTGACGTATGAACAGTTCGAGTGGTTTGTTCGTCAGAGCGAAGAGCAGATTTCTATGGTGATTCTGGAAGCCGGAGCGCATCAGCTGCTGTTCAGCGCAGAAGAAGACGCGCAAAAAAGTCGCGCTGAAAATCATTTTCTTCACTGAAATCTGCGCACATGCAACCTGAAGAATGACGCGTCTAACGCAGTCGCTGCCAGAGCGGCTGCTGTTTGCATTTTTTTATTCTGCCTTTAACCTTTCTTTAAAGAATAATTCACCTCCTTTCCGCCTGTTTCGCTTTATCACATAGACAAAACCTGCATAAAAAATTGATAAAAGGCGTTTTTTAATCTGAGCTATAGCCTCGAACCCTGGCTAAAGTTATTCTTGCGAAGCTTTTACACGTCATCCTTCAGACAACCTCCTGAATGATTTTGTGTATTTATGGCGAGCAATGACGGCAGGGAGAGAGCCCTCTCTTCTGTAACTGTGTCGAGTGACAAAATATGCACGTTTCTTGCATATCTTAGAATGCAACTTTTTTGGTTCGTTTGTTAACGAACTTTCAGAAGGAAAGAGATTATGACCGCCTTAAATAAAAAATGGCTATCGGGTCTGGTTGCGGGTGCTCTGATGGCCGTCTCTGCCAGCACGCTCGCCGCTGAACAAAAAACACTGCATATCTATAACTGGTCTGATTATATCGCCCCGGATACGGTCGCGAACTTTGAAAAAGAGACCGGTATCAAAGTGGTCTATGACGTCTTCGACTCCAACGAGGTACTGGAAGGGAAACTCATGGCCGGGAGCACCGGTTTTGACCTGGTTGTCCCGTCGGCCAGTTTTCTGGAACGCCAGCTCACTGCGGGTGTATTCCAGCCGCTGGATAAAAGCAAATTACCAGGCTGGAAAAACCTCGATCCAGAGCTGTTGAAGCTGGTAGCGAAGCACGATCCCGACAACAAATACGCGATGCCGTATATGTGGGCGACCACCGGTATCGGTTATAACATCGATAAAGTCAAAGCGGTGCTGGGGGCTGACGCGCCGGTCGATAGCTGGGATCTGGTGCTGAAACCTGAAAATCTGGAAAAACTTAAAAGCTGCGGCGTCTCCTTCCTTGATGCGCCTGAAGAGGTGTTCGCGACCGTGCTGAACTACCTGGGGAAAGATCCCAACAGCACCAAAGCGGATGACTACACGGGGCCTGCGACCGATCTGTTGCTGAAGCTGCGCCCGAACATTCGTTACTTCCACTCGTCTCAATACATAAACGATCTGGCGAACGGCGATACCTGCGTGGCGATTGGCTGGGCAGGGGACGTATGGCAGGCGGCTAACCGCGCGAAAGAAGCGAAAAACGGCGTGAATATCTCCTTCTCCATTCCGAAAGAGGGGGCGATGGCGTTCTTTGATGTGTTCGCGATGCCTGCTGATGCGAAAAACAAAGAAGAGGCTTATCAGTTCCTCAACTACCTGCTGCGCCCGGATGTGATCGCCCACATTTCCGACCATGTGTTCTACGCCAACGCCAACAAAGAAGCGACGGCGCTGGTCAGCGCTGAAGTGCGTGACAACCCGGGCATTTATCCGCCTGCGGATGTGCGAGCGAAAATGTTCACGCTGAAAGTGCAGGAACCGAAGATCGACCGTGTGCGTACGCGTGCCTGGACGAAGGTGAAAAGCGGTAAATAAGCCGCTGTATCAGAACGTTGCCCGGTGAGGTTTACCGGGCAATGCGCACTTTTATGGTGCGTTTGCACTGATTTTTGTTTATGCCGGAGAGCACCCCGTGAACGACGCGACCCCCCGCCCACAGGCGAAAACCCGTAAAGCGCTGACGCCGCTTCTTGAAATCCGCAACCTGACAAAATCATTTGATGGTCAACACGCCGTGGATGATGTCAGCCTCACCATCTATAAAGGCGAAATATTTGCGCTGCTTGGCGCATCGGGCTGCGGGAAATCCACGCTGCTGCGTATGCTGGCCGGATTTGAACAACCCTCCGCCGGGCAAATCATGCTCGATGGCGTCGATCTGGCGCATGTCCCGCCTTATCTGCGCCCTATCAATATGATGTTTCAGTCCTATGCGCTGTTCCCCCATATGACGGTGGAACAGAACATTGCGTTTGGGCTGAAGCAGGACAAGCTGTCGAAGGCGGAAATCACCGCGCGCGTGAACGAAATGCTGGGGCTGGTGCATATGCAGGAGTTCGCTAAACGTAAGCCTCATCAGCTTTCCGGCGGCCAGCGTCAGCGTGTGGCGCTGGCGCGTAGCCTGGCGAAACGCCCGAAGCTGTTGCTGCTCGACGAACCGATGGGCGCGCTGGATAAAAAGCTGCGCGACCGGATGCAGCTGGAAGTCGTCGATATTCTTGAGCGCGTTGGCGCGACCTGCGTGATGGTGACGCACGATCAGGAAGAGGCGATGACGATGGCCGGGCGAATTGCGATCATGAACCGTGGGAAATTCGTGCAGATTGGCGAACCGGAAGAGATTTATGAACATCCGACCACCCGCTACAGCGCGGAATTTATCGGTTCTGTGAATGTCTTTGAAGGCTTGCTGAAGGAACGTCAGGATGATGGGCTGGTCATTGATTCGCCGGGGCTGGTGCATCCTTTGAAGGTGGATGCGGATGCGTCCGTTGTCGATAACGTTCCGGTGTATGTCGCGCTGCGCCCGGAAAAAATCATGCTGTGCGACGCGCCGCCAGAAGACGGCTACAACTTTGCCGTGGGTGAAGTGGTGCATATTGCCTACCTCGGCGATTTGTCGATTTATCATGTGCGGTTGCAAAGCGGCCAGATGTTGAGCGCTCAGTTACAGAACGCGCATCGCTATCGCAAAGGATTGCCGACCTGGGGCGATGAAGTGCGTTTATGCTGGGATGCGGACAGTTGTGTGGTGTTGACGGTTTAAGGAGCGAAAATGAGTACACTTGAACCTCCGGCTCGCGATAAAAAGCCCGGCGGCCTGACGCTGTGGCTGGCGCGGGTGCAAATGAAGCATGGGCGTAAGCTGGTCATCGCAGTGCCGTACCTTTGGCTGATCCTGCTTTTTCTGCTGCCGTTTCTGATTGTGTTTAAAATCAGCCTGGCGGAGATGGCGCGGGCGATCCCGCCCTATACCGATCTGGTGGCGTGGGCCGACGGGCAGCTATCCCTGACCCTCAATCTGGGAAACTTCCTGCAACTGACGGACGATCCGCTCTATTTTGACGCCTATTTGCAGTCTTTGCAGGTGGCGGGCGTTTCGACTCTCTGCTGTTTGCTGCTGGGGTATCCGCTGGCCTGGGCGGTGGCGCACAGCAGGCCGTCGACGCGTAATATTCTGCTGTTGCTGGTGATCCTGCCGTCCTGGACCTCGTTTCTGATCCGCGTTTACGCCTGGATGGGGATTCTGAAAAATAACGGCGTGCTGAACAACTTCCTGATGTGGCTGGGGGTTATCGATCATCCCCTGACGATTTTGCATACCAATCTGGCGGTGTATATCGGTATTGTCTACGCCTATCTGCCGTTTATGGTACTGCCGATTTATATCGCGCTGACGCGCATTGATTATTCGCTGGTGGAGGCCTCGCTGGATCTGGGCGCGCGTCCGCTGAAAACCTTCTTTAGCGTCATTGTGCCGTTAACGAAAGGGGGCATTATCGCCGGATCGATGCTGGTGTTTATTCCGGCGGTGGGGGAATTTGTGATCCCGGAACTGCTCGGCGGGCCAGACAGCATTATGATCGGCCGCGTACTGTGGCAGGAGTTCTTCAACAACCGCGACTGGCCGGTGGCCTCTGCGGTGGCTATCATCATGTTATTGCTGCTGATTGTACCGATTATCTGGTTCCATAAGCATCAGCAAAAAAGCGAGGGGGAACTCGGATGAATACTTTACCGGTGGTTCGTTCGCCCTGGCGAATTGTTATTCTGGTGCTCGGGTTTACCTTTCTGTATGCGCCGATGCTGATGCTGGTCATCTATTCGTTTAACAGCTCGAAGCTGGTGACTGTCTGGGCTGGGTGGTCTACGCGCTGGTATGGCGAGCTGTTCCGGGATAGCGCGATGATAAGCGCCGTCGGCCTGAGCCTCACGATTGCCGCTTGCGCCGCGACAATGGCGGCTATTCTGGGGACGATTGCCGCCGTGGTAATGGTGCGTTTTGGCCGTTTTCGTGGAGCGAATGGCTTTGCGTTTATGATCACCGCGCCGCTGGTTATGCCGGATGTGATTACCGGACTGTCGCTGTTGCTGCTGTTTGTGGCCCTGGCCCATGCCATCGGCTGGCCCGCAGATCGCGGAATGCTGACAATCTGGCTGGCGCACGTTACCTTCTGTACGGCCTATGTGGCGGTGGTTATTTCATCGCGTCTGCGCGAACTGGATCGCTCGATTGAAGAGGCGGCGATGGATCTTGGCGCGACGCCGTTAAAAGTGTTCTTTGTGATTACGCTGCCGATGATCATGCCTGCGGTGATCTCTGGATGGCTGCTGGCTTTCACGCTGTCGCTGGACGATCTGGTGATCGCCAGTTTTGTCTCTGGCCCGGGGGCGACGACATTGCCGATGCTGGTCTTCTCCAGCGTGCGTATGGGGGTTAACCCGGAGATTAACGCGCTGGCGACCCTTATCCTCGGCGTGGTAGGCATTGTCGGTTTTATCGCCTGGTATCTGATGGCGCGCGCAGAAAAGCAGCGGATGCGTGATATCCAACGTGCAAGACGCGGCTGAAGAAACTAAAATCTGCCAACCTGGCAACACGTTACCGTGGGCAAACGCGGTAACGTTTTCATGGAAGACGATTCGTTGGGATTTTTTAAGAAATCATCCTCATCACATGCCCGTTTAAATGTACCCACGCTGGTGCAGGTGGCGGCGCTCGCGATTATTTTGATCCGCTGCCTCGATTTGCTGATGATTTTTAACACGCTCGGCATGCGGGGAATGGGGGAGTTTATTCATCGCAGCGTGCAAACCTGGAATCTGACGCTGGTGTTTTTAGGCAGCCTGGCGCTGGTCTTTACTGAAATATATTGCGCGTTTTCGCTGGTGAAAGGGCGCAACTGGGCGCGCTGGGTGTACCTGCTCACGCAGGTTATTGCCGCAGGTTATCTGTGGGCGGCGTCGCTGGGCTATGGCTACCCGGAACTGTTCAGTATTGCCGGGGAGTCGAAACGCGAAATTTTGCGCACGCTGGTGATGCAGAAATTGCCGGACATGCTGGTTCTGATGCTGCTCTTTATTCCTGCGGGCAGCAGGCGGTTCTTCCGTTTGCAATAACGTGTATAATCCTCGCCCCTGGTAATATGAAGGTCTTTGTATGCAGTGCGCACTCTACGACGCCGGTCGCTGTCGATCCTGTCAGTGGATAGTCCAGCCGATCCGCGATCAACTCTCCGCCAAAACCGCCGATCTGAAGGGGCTGCTTGCCGATTTTTCGGTTGAACAATGGTGTGCGCCGGTCAGCGGCCCGGAACAGGCCTTTCGTAATAAAGCCAAAATGGTGGTCAGCGGCAGCGTGGAAAAGCCGCTGTTAGGCATGTTGCATCGCGATGGCACCCCGGAGGATTTGAGTGACTGTCCGCTCTATCCCGACACGTTTGCTCCCGTTTTCGCCGTGCTGAAGCCGTTCATCGCCCGTGCCGGGTTAACGCCTTACAACGTGGCGCGCAAACGCGGCGAGCTGAAATACATCCTGCTGACGGAAAGCCAGTTCGATGGCGGCATGATGCTGCGGTTCGTGCTGCGCTCAGAAACCAAACTGGCGCAGCTGCGCGCGGCGCTGCCGTGGCTACAGGCGCAGTTACCGCAACTGAAGGTTATTACCGCGAATATTCAACCAGTACACATGGCGATTATGGAAGGGGAGACGGAGATCTTCCTGACGGAGCAGCAGGCGCTGGCAGAACGTTTTAACGATGTGCCGCTGTGGATCCGTCCGCAGAGCTTTTTCCAGACCAACCCGGTCGTTGCGAGCCATCTGTATGCGACGGCGCGTGACTGGGTGCGTCAGTTGCCTGTTCATCACATGTGGGATCTGTTTTGTGGCGTCGGGGGATTTGGTTTGCACTGCGCCACCCCGGAGATGACGCTGACGGGCATTGAGATCGTACCAGAGGCAATCGCCTGCGCGAAGCAATCCGCCGCAGAACTGGGGCTGACGAATCTTCATTTTCAGGCGCTGGACTCCACCCGATTCGCCACCGCGCAAGGGGAAGTGCCGGAACTGGTGCTGGTGAACCCGCCGCGTCGCGGCATTGGAAAAGCCCTGTGCGACTATCTTAGCCAGATGGCGCCGGAATACATCATCTACTCCAGCTGCAACGCGCAGACGATGGCAAAGGACATTGCCAACTTGCCGGGCTACCGTATTGAGCGTGTTCAGCTTTTCGATATGTTCCCGCATACCGCGCATTATGAAGTGTTAACGCTGTTGACCAAAGCACACTGACCGGTAGGCCGGGTAAAGCGAAGCCGCCGTCTGGCGCAACGGCCGCACAAAGTTCAACAAAATGTGAACTCTTCCCCCCTGTGAAATCGGGTAAGCTTAAGTCATTGGCATTGAGAGAATGAAGGCTTACCCATGAAGCAGATCCTGCTGGTGGAAGATGACCACGACATCGCGGCGCTCCTGCGCCTCAATTTAGAAGACGAAG
This sequence comes from Citrobacter sp. CK199, assembly GCF_030333285.1. Classification (NCBI taxonomy): domain Bacteria; kingdom Pseudomonadati; phylum Pseudomonadota; class Gammaproteobacteria; order Enterobacterales; family Enterobacteriaceae; genus Citrobacter; species Citrobacter sp. CK199. The sequence goes on from NZ_JAOWGF010000028.1 coordinate 670,752, forward strand.
GCTACGCCATTACTCACCAACCGGATGGGGGCAAGGCGTTACAGTGCCTTGAAACCCAGCCCTGGGATGCCGTGATCCTCGACCTGATGCTCCCCAACGTTGACGGTCTGGAGATTTGTCGTCGCATCCGTCAGATGACCCGCTACCTGCCGGTGATTATCATCAGCGCCCGCAGCAGCGAAACGGACCGCATTACCGGGCTGGAAACCGGGGCAGATGATTACCTGGCAAAACCCTTCTCGGTGCAGGAGCTGATCGCGCGCATCAAAGCGCTGTTTCGCCGTCAGCAGGCTATGGGGCAGGCACAGACTGCCGGGCATATTCAGGCTCATGGCCTGACGCTTGATCCGCTGGCGCGTACGGTGCGCCTGCACGGTCAGGATGTGGACCTCACGCCGCGTGAATTTGAGCTGCTGTACTTCTTTGCCCGTCATCCCGGCGAAGTCTTTTCGCGTCTGGCGCTGCTGGAACAGGTCTGGGGCTATCAGCACGAAGGGTATGAGCACACCGTCAACACCCACATTAATCGCCTGCGCATCAAGATTGAAAAAGATGCCGCTGAACCGGAGATTATTCGTACCGTCTGGGGCAAAGGTTACAAATTTGCGGAGCTGAACCATGATGCGGCGCTTTAGCCTGAGCCAGCGGCTGACGCTGCTGTTTATTCTGCTGCTGATGCTCTGCGCTACCGTTGCCTGCGCGGTGCAACTCTACAGCAGCATGCAGTACGGCAACGCGATGGTGCAGCGGCTGTCCGGCGGGCTGGCGCAACAAATTGTGCAGCGTGAACCCATTCTGGATGCGCAGGGCAGGGTTGACCGCAGCGTGCTGAAGCCGCTGTTTGACCGCCTGATGACCTTTAACCCGAGCGTTGAGCTGTATGTCGTCTCTTCTGACGGCGAACTGCTGGCCGATGCCGCGCCGCCGGGCCATATCCAGCGGCAAAAGATCGATATTAGTCCATTGCAAACTTTTCTCAGCGGCGCAGCGATGCCCGTCTATGGCGACGATCCGCGTAGTCAGAGTCAGAAGGTTTTCAGCGTTACCCCTTTACGTCAGGATGGTGAGCTTAAAGGCTATTTGTACATCATCCTGCAAGGTGAAGAGTCAAATGCGCTGGCAGAAATGGCCTGGCATAAAGCACTCTGGAGTACGGTGTTGTGGTCCCTGCTATGGGTGGCGCTGTTCGGCCTGCTGGCGGGGTTACTGATCTGGTACTGGGTGACGCGCCCGGTAAAACGCCTGACGATGGACGTTGCCGGGCTGGAGCAGGACAGCATTACCGCCATCAAACAGCTGGCGGCACAGCAGCCGGAGACCACGGTGAGTGATGAAGTTGCGGTGCTGCGCAATACTTTTATAGAGCTGGCGCGCAAAATCGCTGGCCAGTGGGATCAACTGGCCGACAGCGACAGGCAGCGCCGGGAGTTTATCGCCAATATCTCGCATGACTTACGCACGCCGCTGACGTCATTGCTGGGCTACCTGGAAACGTTATCGCTTAAATCCGCTACGCTGACGCCGCAGGAAACGCAGCAATATCTCGCCACTGCGCTGCGTCAGGGGCACAAGGTGCGGCACCTGTCGCAGCAGCTTTTCGAGCTGGCGCGGCTTGAGCATGGCAGCATTAAACCGCAACTGGAGCGCTTTGCTATTGGTGAGCTGATTCAGGATGTGGCGCAAAAATTCGATCTGACAATAGAGACCCGGCAGTTGCATTTGCAGGTCGATATGCCGCATTCCCTGCCGCTTATTAATGCTGACGTCTCGATGATAGAGCGGGTAGTGACGAATCTGCTGGATAACGCCGTGCGCCATTCGCCGCAGGGGAGCACTATCCGGCTGAAGGTATGGCAGGAGGAGGCGCAGCTACAGGTAGAGGTCAGCGACAGCGGGCCAGGTATCGACGAAGCGTTGCGTGAACAACTGTTCCAGCGACCATCGGTGCTGGGGCATCAGGCGTCGCGGGAAGATCGCGGAGGGTTAGGGCTGCTGATTGTAAGACGGATGCTGGAACTGCACGGCGGTGGGATCAGGCTGATGGATTCAGTGAGTGGCGCGCGGTTTAGGTTCTTTGTGCCCTTATAGAATTGCCGGATGGCGCTGCGCCATCCGGCAAGGAAGATTACTGCGGGAACCACTGATCGCTGATTTTCTGATAAGTGCCATCAGCTTTGATTGCCGCCAGCGCGGTGTTCAGTTTTTCCAGTAGCGCTTTATTATCCGGGCGCACAGCGATGCCAAGGCCGGTGCCGAAGTATTGCGGATCGGTCACTTTTTCTGTTGCCGCGCCCAGTTGCGGATTGGTTTTCAGCCACTCATTCACCACGGCGGTATCGCCGAATACGCCATCAATACGGCCATTTTTCAGGTCGATAATCGCATTCTGGTAGCTGTCATAAGCCACGGTTTTCACTTCAGGATGCTTATCTTGCAGGTATTTCTGGTGCGTGGTGCCGTTTTCCATGCCGATACGTTTCCCTTTCAGGTCGGCAAAGGTTTTATAGCTGTCTTTTTTCGCAATCACCAGCGCAGAGTTGGCATAGTAAGGGCTGGTGAACGTCACCTGTTTGCTACGCTCAGGGGTAATATCCATACCAGAGATAACCGCGTCATATTTTTTGAATTTCAGCGCCGGGATCAGGCTGTCAAACGCGTGGTTGGTAAAAGTACAGTCGGCCTGCATTTGTTTGCATAACGCAGTCGCCAGATCGATATCGAAACCGACGATTTTATTGCTCGCATCCAGTGATTCGAACGGCGGGTAAGTGGCGGAAACGCCGAAATTGATTTTATCGGCAGCTGAGGCGCCAGCGGCGAAAGTAGCGAGTAATGCGGCCAGAACTAACTTTTTCATGGTGGAACTCCCGTCTGTCAATCTTATGATTATTCACCGTGTCTGCGGCATGGGTTTACAATGCCATTTAATGAATTTATATGCAATAAAAATGATTAAGTATTTTGTTGTTATAAAAAAAGACGGACAGCTTAGTGGCTTGTCCGTCTTTATGATTTCGTTTTATGCATTTATGTCGATGCTTTTGTAGGCTGGATAAGGCGCTTGCGCCATTGCCTGATGGCGACGCTGACGCATCTTATCAGGCCTACATATGATGTTCTTAATTCCTGCGCTCAAACGCCAGCGCTTTACGCTCGATGAGGCGCATCAGCAAGGTTAGCAAACCGTTGACGATCAGATAAATCACGCCAGCCGCGCCAAACACCATCACATCGTAGGTACGACCGTACAGCAGCTGGCCGTGGCCCATCACTTCCATCAGCGTAATGGTGTACGCCAGAGACGTACTCTTGAAGACCAGCACCACCTCATTGGAGTAAGAGGAGAGGGCGCGTTTAAACGCGTACGGCAGCAGGATCGCCAGGGTATCTTTTTTGCTCATCCCCAGCGCGCCGCAGGACTGCCACTGGCCTTCCGGGATCGCACGGATCGCGCCATAGAACAGCTGCGTGGTATAGGCCGCGCTGTTGAGCGACAGGGCAAGTAAGGCGCATAGCCACGGCTCGGACAGCAGGTGCCAGAGTACCGGGTAATCCTGTAACGACGGGAATTGCCCTGGGCCGTAGTAGATCAGGAAGATTTGCACCAGCAGCGGCGTACCGGTAAACAGCGTAATGTAGCCGCGAACCAGCCATACCAGCACCGGCGTTTTCAGCGTCAGAATGATGGTGAAAATCAGCGCCAGGATCAGCGCGACGATGATAGACGCAACCGTCAGCGTCAGGCTGGTGTGCAGCCCTTTCATCAGTTCAGGTAAATACTCAAACATCAGCCTGGTCTCCGCTCAAAACGTGTCGCGCGCAGGTCAATGCGTTTGAGAATGTACTGACTCACCAGCGTAATCACCAGATAGATAGCCGCAGCCACAATGTACCAGGTGAACGGCTCCTGAGTGCGCGTGGCGATGCTTTTTGTTTGCAGCATCAGATCGTTCACGCTGATAAGGCTGACCAGCGCGGTATCTTTCAGCAATACCAGCCACTGGTTGCCCAGCCCTGGCAGCGCATGACGCCACATTTGCGGCATCACCAGGCGGAAGAAAATCGCGGTTTTTGATAAGCCCAACGCCTGACCGGATTCCCACTGTCCAGACGGAACCGCTTTCAGCGCGCCGCGCAGCGTTTGCGACGCGTATGCCGCATACAGCAACGACAGCGCGATGACGCCGCACAGGAACGGACTGACGTCGAAGTCTTCAATCTGCATCTGCAACGGGATTTGCACAAACCCCAGGTTGATGGTGAAGCCATCAGACAGCATCAGCAGAAGCTGAGAGGAACCGAAATAGATAAACAGCACCACCAGAATTTCCGGCAGGCCGCGCAGAATCGTGACCACTGCGGAACCTGTCCAGGCTATCGGGCGCCATTTTACGGACTCCCAGATGGCAAAAATCATAGCGAGGACGAGGCCGATGATCAGCGCACAAACGGCAAGGCCGACGGTCATCCCGGCGGCGCTTGCTAAAGGAAAAAATTCGTTCATCAAGTCTTACTTCTGGAACCATTTGTTGTAGATGGTTTCGTACGTGCCATCTTGCTTCACTTTTTCCAGCGCAGTGTTGAATTTCTGCTGTAGTTCCGTGTTGCCCTGGCGTACCGCGATACCGAGGCCGGTGCCGAAGTAATCTTTGTCGGTCACTTTATCGCCAACCGGCGCCAGCTTCGGATTATCTTTCAGCCATTCAGTGACCACGGCGGTGTCGCCGAACACGCCGTCAATACGACCATTTTGCAGATCCAGCTTCGCGTTCTGGTAGCTGTCATAAGGCACGGTGGTGATTTCCGGGTGCTTATCCATGATGAACTTCTGGTGGGTAGTGCCATTCTGTACGCCCACTTTTTTGCCTTTCAGCTGGTCGATGCTGGTGTATTTACCCTGTTGACCGATGAACAGCGCGGAGTTGTCATAGTAAGGCGTGGTGAACAGAACCTGCTTTTCACGCTCAGGCGTGATGTCCATACCGGCCATTACCGCGTCGAAACGACGGAACTTCAGGCTTGGGATCAGGCTGTCAAACGCCTGGTTGGTAAAGGTGCAGGTCGCGTCAATCTCTTTACACAGCGCATTGGCCAGATCGACGTCAAAGCCGACGATTTTGTTACTGGCATCCATAGATTCGAACGGAGGGTAGGATGCTTCCGTGGCGAAACGGATGGTTTGAGCTGCTGTAGCGGAAAGGCTAAAGCCTGCAATTAGCGCAGCAATCAGAACTTTTTTCATTGTCATTGTCCCGAATCTTAGTGAGATAAATAGTTTTTGAATGCATCGGTCTGCGGGTTCGCAAAGCAGCTCGCATCCCCTTGCTCGACGATGTGACCGTTTTCCATATAGATCACCCGGCTGGCGGTTTTACGCGCCACTTCTACTTCGTGAGTGACGATCACCTGGGTAATTTTGGTTTCCGCCAGTTCACGAATAATACTGACGATTTGCGCGGTGATTTCCGGGTCCAGCGCGGCGGTTGGCTCGTCAAACAGCAGCACCTGCGGCTCCATCATTAACGCACGAGCAATAGCCACACGCTGTTGCTGACCGCCGGAAAGATGCAGAGGATAGCGATCGCTGTAAGGTTTCAGACGCAGACGTTCCAGCAGCTTCTCGGCACGCGCCAGCGCCTGGTCTTTTGACAGACCCAGCACGCGGCAGGGCGCTTCAATCAGGTTTTGTTGTACCGTGAGATGCGGCCAGAGATTGTATTGCTGAAAAACCATGCCTACGTTCTGGCGCAATTCACGAATCGCCTTGTCGGAAGGCGTTTTCGTGAAGTCGAAATGATTTCCTGCGATAGTGAGCGTGCCGGAGCGCGGCATCTCAAGCAGATTGAGTACACGCAGCAGCGAGCTTTTACCCGCTCCGCTTGGGCCAAGTAACACCAGCGTTTCGCCCTGAGGGCAATCCAGCGTGATATCGAACAGCGCCTGATGCGCGCCGTAGAAGCAATTAATGCCGTTTAATTGAATACTCATTGATTCTCGTATGCTGGCAGTCTGATAACTGTACACGTCATCCTTCATGCTGCCTCTTTGTTGGCTGCTGAGTGACTCGTCTCACCCTGAGACTCGCCCTTACGGACCGTTGCTCGCGACGTTCAAATCTGTTCCTGACAGATTTGTCACTCCAGTCACTTGCCGCCTCGACGCATCATGAATGATTTTGTGTATGTTGAGGCCGCAGATAGTACCTTTGACAGAATAGTTATGCAATATTTATGCGTTAAAAGTTAAATGCAAACCGCATTCTTCACTAAACATAGCACAAAATAGCGGGGGCGGTAGGCGGCAAGAATAATTGTCGGCATTCTATGCAGAATGCCAGACAATTTGTGGGGCTTATGATTTATCGACGTTTTGTCGGGTGATCAGCGGTTTTCGACGGACTGGCGCAGCGTACCGGCTGGCGCGTGGACGCTGCCGCCAAGATAACGCACATCATCAATAACCCAGCACTGACCTTCATGGATCATCAGCACTTCGTCGCGCCAGGTCTGGTCGCCTTGCTTCAGCTCCACGCGCAGTGGGATGTTGCGGGCGTCGCGATTAGGAATGGTGGACGCGCTGGCTACGCTGGCGCTATCCGGGAAGGTGGTGCGGCTGGAGAACGGGTCGCTGCTCATCAACTGGCGGTGTTCGCTGTCACGGCTGGCGTCAGAGAGCAGTTTTGCCAGGTTGTCGCTTAAGTAAGGGCGAAGGGCGGTAATGTCGTTAGTACGGTTTTGAATGCGGTAGTCATAAAATTGTTGAGCCACGCTGTCCGGCCCGCCTTCTATGCACGACCCGCTGCGCGGGCCATTGTCTTTATAAGCAGGAGTGACGGTTGTGCAGGCACTGAGCAGCAGTGCGCAAGGGACGAGCAGAGAGAGTTTGCTGTAGCGCATAGTGATTTCCTTATAAGCGATCTGCCAAAAAGCGATCTACGATAATCAATTATATCTTTTCAATGATAGCGTATCGGTCTGATAATGCGTTTGAGATCGAGTGCTTAGGTAAACAAGGAGATCGGCTATGCAGTTTTCGACAACCCCGACGCTGGAAGGGCAGAACATCGTGGAATATTGCGGTGTGGTAACGGGTGAAGCCATTTTGGGCGCCAATATTTTCCGTGACTTCTTCGCGGGTATTCGCGATATCGTCGGCGGACGTTCGGGTTCCTATGAAAAAGAGTTGCGTAAAGCGCGTGAAATCGCTTTTCAGGAACTGGGCGAACAGGCGAAAGCGCTGGGTGCGGATGCGGTTGTGGGCATCGACATTGACTATGAGACCGTAGGAAAAGACAGCAGTATGCTGATGGTGAGCGTCAGCGGGACGGCGGTAAAAACGCGCCGATGAGACGCCTGCTCTGGCTGGTCGCGTTCGCGCTTCTGTTAACCGGGTGCGCGGGCGAGAAAGGGATTATTGATAAAGACGGGTATCAGCTGGATACCCGTCATCAGGCACAGGCGGCGTACCCGCGCATCAAAATCCTGGTCATCCACTACACGGCGGATGACTTTGATACCTCTCTGGCGACGTTAACGGATAAAAACGTCAGCTCGCACTATTTAATTCCTGCTGTACCGCCGCTTCACCGTGGCAAGCCGCGTATCTGGCAACTGGTGCCAGAGCACGATCTGGCGTGGCACGCGGGCATCAGCTTCTGGCGCGGCGCAACGCGCATCAACGACACGTCCGTTGGTATCGAACTGGAAAATCGCGGCTGGCAAAAGTCGGCGGGAATGAAATACTTCGCCCCGTTTGAACCTGCGCAAATTCAGGCCCTGATCCCACTGGCGAAAGAGATCATTGCCCGCTACGACATTAAGCCGCAAAACGTGGTGGCGCATGCGGATATTGCCCCGCAGCGTAAAGACGATCCCGGCCCTCTGTTCCCCTGGCGCGATCTGGCGGCGCAGGGCATTGGCGCCTGGCCTGATGAACAGCGCGTGGCGTTTTATCTGGCGGGACGCGCGCCCAATGCGCCAGTCGATCCCGCATCATTGCTCGACTTGCTTTCGCGTTATGGTTACGAGGTCAAACCGGAGATGACCGCGCGTGAACAGCAGCGGGTGATCATGGCGTTCCAGATGCATTTCCGCCCGGCGTTATGGAACGGGGTGGCGGATGCTGAAACCCAGGCGATTGCCGAGGCGTTGCTGGAGAAGTACGGACAGGGCTAGCGCGGTAGCTTGCCGTGATCGCGCAGCCAGGCGGCGGTACGCTCAATGCCTTCATCCAGCGTGACGATGGGCTGATAGCCCAGTTCTTCCTGGGCGCGCGTGGTGTCCAGCGTAAAATCGAAATTCAGCTTGGAAACGCCGTAGTGCGTCAGCGTCGGCTCTTTCGCCGATTTATTGCCGAAACGCTCCATGCTGCGGGCGATCATATCCAGCATCGGATACGGAACCGAACGGATTCGGCAATCAATGTTTAATTCATCAATCAGCTTTTGCACAATGCTGCGCAGCGTCCGGTGTTCACCGTTTGTGATGTTATAGACCCGACCAGAAGGCAGCTTGTCACTGCTTTCCTGGCTTGCCAGCCACATCGCATGGACGGCATTTTCATAATAAGTCATATCCACCAGCGCGCTGCCGCCGTGCGGCAACAGAACGCTGCCGTAGTGGTGCATCATATGCGCCAGACGCGGAATAAAGACTTTATCGTGTGGGCCAAACAGACTTTGCGGGCGCAGGACGGTAAAACGCGTCTGCGGGTTGGCCTGCGCCAGCAGGTTAATCACCTCTTCACCGGCCGCTTTGCTGCGTGCAAATTCGTTGGCGAAGCGGTGCGGACGAAAATCCTCTTTGATATCGCGATGGTGGTGATAATCAAAATAGAGTGACGGAGAGGAGATATGAATAAAGTTACGTACGCCCCAGGCGACGGCCCATTCGCCGAGGCGTCGGGTGGCGCGAACGTTCGCCAGATCGAAGGCTTCCTGGGTTCCCCACGGCGAGGTGAAACTGGAGCAGTGCCACAGCGTATCAATGCCTGCGAGCATCACTTTTGCCTGCGAAGAGACCAGCTCGGTTAAATCCGCATGGACAAATTCCGCTCCCATTTTTTGCAGCAGCTTGCCCATCGCTTCATTGCGACCGGTAGCTCTGACGCTGATGCCTTTATTGCGCAAAAACTCAACCGCGTTTCGACCTAAGCCGCTGGTGGCGCCGGTAACCAGTACCTTCATATCAATCCACTGTGGTTAATAGAACTTCGTGCGCATTCTTCCGTGAATTACGTCGGTATGCAATGGGAAACATGAAAGAATACAGTATGTTTTTATGATTAATCTGTGATTTGTTCTGCAAGCCGGGCGATTCGCTTTGCCATGCCCCGGAAAATAAAGAGATGCGCCGGGATCATCAGCAGCCAGTAGAAAAGGCCGGGCATCCCGTGCGGGTGCCACCAGGCGCGCACGTCAATTTGCCGGTGATCGCCTTTATCTTCAAGGGTAAAACTCAGACGGCCAAGGCCCGGTGCTTTCATGCCAAACAATAAAGTCAGCTGCTTTTCCGGCTCGACAATGATGACTTTCCAGCTGTCCACCGTGTCGCCGGTCTGAAGAAGCGCGTGTTCAGGCCGGCCTTTTGCCAGTCGATGCCCCACCAGCAGATCCATTGCCGCACGCGTTTTCCAGAGAATATTGCCAAAGAAATAGCCTTCTTTGCCGCCGAGACGGTTGATCACCTGCCACAGGGCTTTCCGGCTGGCGGAGGTTTTAACCGTGAATCCGGCCTGTTTGGCAAAATAGCCATACTCTGGTCGCCAGCGGGCAAACGCCTGGGCGTCGTATCCCCAGTCGCTGGAGTTGACCAGTTTTTCTTCCTCCTTCAGCGTGCGACGCACGGCATCGTCAAAGGAGATGAGCGTCTGGGGGACCAACGCTCGCAGTTCGGTATCATCGGCCAGCAGGTCATGTTTCAGCCCCTGGATCAGCGCTTTTGCCGTGGTCGGCGGAACGGACGTAATGACATTTAAAAACCAGACTGAAATCCAGCGGGTCGGAAAAGGGATGGGGATCAGCAGGCGATGTTTGCCGCTGACGGCCATAAAGTGCTTGAACTGCTCCTGATAGCTTAAGACCTGCGGCCCGGCGGCTTCGAGAACCCGGTGCTCGCAGGCAGGGTGATCCAGCAACGCCACCAGATAGTGCAGCAAATTTTCCAGCGCGATGGGCGTGGTTCGGGAGCGCACCCAGCGAGGCGGCGTCAGCACTGGCAGGTTGTAGACCATATCGCGCATCACTTCGAAGGCGGCTGAACCTGCGCCGACGATAATGCCGGCGCGCAGTTCAGTCACCGGCACGCCGGATTCGCGCAGCGTCTCCGCAGTTAACTGCCGGGCGCGCAAATGGTCAGACTGCTCATGTTTCGGCGCCTGCAACGAACTGAGGAATATGAGCTGTTTGACCGGTATTTCACGCAGCGCATCGCGCACGTTCATCGCAACCTGGCGCTCATGGGCAATAAAATCGCCGCCTTCGCCCATGCCATGCACCAGATAATAGACGGTGTCGACCTCGCGGAGCAGCGCGGGCAGATTATCCGGCCAGTTGAGATCGACTTTATGACAACTGACGTTAGCCAGTTGCTGTTTTTCCAGCCGTTCGATGCGACGTGCCGCCGCCAGAATCTGATGCCCTTGCGCGCTGAGCGCCCGCACCAGATGTTGACCAATGTAACCACTGGCGCCAAGAACCAAAATACGTTGCGGCACGTCCGTCTCCTTAGCGGGTTAAAAAGGCGCGCCAGTGGGCGGCGACTTCAGCAAGCTGTTCACGCGATACGTCCAGATGAGTCACCAGACGCACGATCGGCGACGCGTTAATCAGCACGTCACGCGCCTTCATGTATTCGCCCAGCGCCGCCGCGTTCTCTTCACCAACGCGGACAAACAGCATATTGGTGTCGTGACGCATAACATCCGCGCCGGCTTCACGCAGTTGCTCCGCCATCCAGGCCGCGTTGTCGTGATCGTCCTGTAAACGTGCGACGTTATTTTTCAACGCGTACAGCCCGGCGGCCGCCAGAATACCCGCCTGACGCATACCGCCGCCGGTCATTTTGCGCCAGCGGATGGCGCGCTTAATGTAGTCCTGGTTGCCGACTAACAGTGAGCCTACCGGCGTCCCCAGACCTTTTGACAGGCAAATGGTGAATGAGTCGCAGTATTGAGTAATGTCTTTCAGTTCGCAGCCGTAGGCGACGACCGCGTTAAAAATACGCGCGCCGTCAACGTGTAACGCCAGACCGCGCTCGCGGGTAAATTCCCACGCCTGTTTTAAATATTCGCGCGGCAACACTTTACCGTTGTGGGTGTTTTCCAGACTGAGTAAGCGAGTGCGGGCAAAATGGATATCATCCGCCTTGATCTTCGCGGCGACCTTATCCAGCGGCAACGTACCGTCTGCGGCGGCATCAATGGGCTGCGGTTGAATGCTGCCCAGCACCGCCGCGCCGCCTGCCTCGTACAGATAGTTATGCGCGCCCTGACCGGCGATATACTCTTCGCCGCGTTCACAGTGGCTGAGCAGAGCGACCAGGTTAGCCTGAGTGCCGGTGGGTAAAAAAATCGCCGCGTCTTTGCCAGAAAGCTCAGCGGCGTATTGCTGGAGGGCGTTGACGGTTGGGTCATCTCCGTACACGTCGTCCCCGACCGGGGCGGCCATCATCTCTTCTAGCATGGCACGACTCGGCCGGGTAACGGTATCACTACGTAAATCGATCATTGCACATCCCTATAGTTTAAAAGGCGATGTGCATTGTTTTACCTTAGCCAGTTGGTTTTCGCCAGTTCGATCACTTCATCTCCGCGCCCGCTAATGATCGCGCGCAGCATATACAGGCTAAACCCTTTGGCCTGCTCCAGTTTGATTTGCGGCGGAATGGCCAGTTCTTCTTTCGCCACAACCACATCGACCAGTACCGGACCGTCGATAGACAGTGCGCGTTGCAGCGCCTCGTCGACGTCGGCGGCTTTTTCAACGCGGAGCCCTGTAATGCCGCAGGCTTCAGCGATGCGGGCGAAGTTCGTGTCGTGCAGCTCGGTGCCGTCGGTGAGGTAGCCGCCCGCTTTCATCTCCATTGCCACAAAGCCCAGCACGCTGTTGTTGAAAACAATAATTTTTACCGGCAGCTTCATCTGTACGACAGAGAGGAAATCGCCCATTAGCATACTGAATCCCCCGTCGCCGCACATGGCGATCACCTGACGGCCCGGTTCGGTGGCCTGGGCGCCTAACGCCTGCGGCATGGCATTGGCCATTGAACCGTGGTTAAACGATCCCAGCAGACGGCGCTTACCGTTCATTTTCAGATAACGCGCCGCCCATACGGTCGGCGTGCCGACGTCGCAGGTAAAGATGGCGTCATCTGCGGCGAAATGGCTGATCTGCTGCGCCAGATATTGCGGGTGAATCGCTTTCTCGCTCGGTTTGGCTAAATCATCCAGCCCTTTGCGCGCGTCGCGATAGTGCTCCAGCGCTTTATCAAGGAATTTACGATCGGTTTTTTCTTCCAGCATCGGCAATAACGCGGCGAGCGTGGAGCGAATATCGCCGACCAGCGCCATATCGACTTTACTGTGCGCGCCAATGCTTGCCGGGTTGATATCGATTTGAATGATTTTGGCGTCGGTCGGGTAAAAGGCGCGATAGGGAAACTGGGTGCCGAGCAGGATCAGGGTGTCAGCATTCATCATCGTATGGAAACCGGATGAGAAGCCGATCAATCCCGTCATGCCCACATCGTAAGGGTTATCGTACTCTACATGCTCTTTGCCGCGCAGCGCATGAACAATTGGCGCTTTAATTTTGGCGGCGAATTCCACCAGCTCTTTATGCGCGCCCGCGCAGCCACTGCCGCACATCAGGGCGATATTGCTGGAGTAACGTAATAGCTGTGCCAGTTTTTTCAGCTCTTCTTCGGCCGGGGTCACGATCGGCAGCGGGGCATGATACCAGTGGGTGCTGGCGCTTTCCGGCGCCGGTTTCAGCGCAACGTCGCCCGGCAGCACCACGACGGAGACGCCACGGTTAAGCACCGCTTTACGCATGGCGATCGCCAGTACCTGCGGGATCTGCTCCGGGGTGGAAACCAGCTCGCAATAGTGGCTGCATTCGCGAAACAGCTCTTGTGGGTGGGTCTCCTGAAAGTAGCCGCTGCCGATTTCGCTGGAAGGAATGTGGGCGGCGATAGCCAGAACCGGGACGTGATTACGGTGGCAATCGAACAGACCGTTAATCAAATGCAGGTTGCCAGGCCCGCATGAACCCGCGCACACCGCCAGTTCACCGGTGAGTTGCGCTTCCGCGCCAGCGGCAAAGGCGGCGACCTCTTCATGGCGCGTCGACATCCAGTCAATCGTCCCCATCCGGTTCAGGCTGTCGCTCAGGCCGTTCAGGGAGTCGCCCGTCACGCCCCAGATACGTTTCACGCCAGCCTGTTCAAGTGTTTTTGCAATGTAAGCGGCAACGGTTTGTTTCATGGTTTTCCATCTCCTGTAATGTGATACCGGTTACAAGTTTAGATGAAGATAATCGTTACGCTTTGTCATCACCCCTTATTTTCAGCAGCTATATTTCAACCGACAGAACGCGTAATTTAATGGCAAACCAGCCGGAACCAGGAGTCAATTCAGATGGTTACAACGTTATTAAATGCAGTGAACCGTATGCTGACGCATGAAGATTTTGGCAAGTTTCTGTTACGCCTCGCAGTAGGGGGGCTGATGCTGTTTCACGGCCTGCATAAACTGTTCGACGGTATTGATGGCATTAGCAATATGCTGATTGCAAAAGGATTGCCCGGGTTTATCGCCTATGGCGTGCTGGTGGGCGAGGTGATTGCGCCTTGCCTGATTGTGCTGGGTATTCTTACGCGTCCTGCCGCGCTGGTGCTGGCATTGACGATGGTGGTGGCGTGGTTAATGGTCGGCACCGGGAAAACCTGGCAACTGGACGCCGTCGGCGCATGGGCGATAGAAAGTTTAGTTTATTTCTTTATTGGCGCGCTGGCGGTGGCGTTTCTGGGGGCGGGGCGGTTCTCTGTTGCGGGAAATTCGGCCTGGCGGTGAAGAATTGCCGGATGGCGGCGTAAATGCCTTACCCGGCCTGCCGAAAAATGGCAGGCCGGGTAAGCGAAGCGTCATCCGGCAATGAGAGCTTATGCCAGAACTAAATCGCCCTGCGGATGGCAGGAGCAGGCCAGTACATAACCGTCGGCGATTTCCGCATCGGTCAGCGTCATGGTGCTGCTGACCGTATATTCACCGGAAACCACTTTGGTTTTGCAGCAGCCGCATACGCCAGCACGACATGCCACGGTCACCGGAACTTTATTGCTTTCCAGCGCGTCCAGCAGCGTGGTGCCGACAGGCGCGTAAAACTCCTGCGCCGGTTGCAGTTTGGTGAACTTCAGACCCTCCGTTGCCGCTTCGGCAACTGGTGTAAAGAACTTCTCTTTAAAGAAGCGCGTTACGCCGAGCGCTTTCACTTCCTGCTCAACCATGTCCATATACGGCGCCGGGCCGCAGGTCATGACGGTGCGCGATGCCAGGTCCGGCACGTTTTTCAGTAATTCAGTGGTCAGGCGACCCGCCACGAAACCGTGGGTCGCATTGTTCTCCGCCACCAGCGTGACCGGGTACTGACGCCATTCCTCAGCGAAAATCACATCCTGCGGCGAACGCACGTTGAAGATCACCTGCACATCTGCCTGCGGGCGGTATTTTGCCAGCCAGCGACGCATCGACATAATTGGCGTGACGCCGCAACCGGCCGCCAGCATCAGGAACTTGTCTTCGGCTTTGTCTTCGCAGATAAAGTCGCCCATCGCATCGGACAGCCAGATATAGTCGCCGCGTTTCACCTCGCGGGTTAACCACTGTGAACCTGCGCCTTCATCAATGCGACGGATCGTCAGCGTAATGTACTCGCTCACGCCCGGCGTGGACGAAATGGTGTAGGCCCGCAGCGTATCCGCAGAGTTGCGAACGCTGACCAGCGCATACTGACCGGCACGGTACGGATAGTGATCGTGACACAGTAATGAGAGAGTCCACACATCCGGGGTTTCCTGATGGATGTGATGTACCTGCATCCGCCACGGACACTGAGTGGTTGGCATCGTCATTCTAAAACTCCTTACGCGCTCAACAGTTGCTGCATATCTTCTTCAACGGTGGTGACCTGACGCAGGCCAAATTTCTCGTTGAGGACAGCCAGCAGATCCGGGGTGAAGAAACCTGGCGCAGTTGGCCCGGTCACGATGTTTTTCACGCCCAGAGACAACAGCGTCAGCAGGATGACGATCGCTTTCTGTTCGAACCAGGAGAGCACCAGAGACAGCGGCAGGTCGTTCACGCCACAGCCCAGTTTTTCTGCCAGCGTGACGGCCAGAATGATGGCGGAGTAAGCGTCGTTACACTGACCAGCGTCAACCAGACGCGGCAGACCTTCGATGTCGCCGAATTCCAGTTTGTTGAAGCGGTATTTACCACAGGCCAGCGTCAGAATCAGGCAGTCATCCGGTACGCTGGTCGCGAAATCGGTGAAGTAGTTACGTTCGCCACGCGCGCCGTCACAGCCACCCACCAGGAAGATGTGACGCAGTTTTTCGCGGCTGACCAGGTCGATCAGGCTGTCTGCTGCGCCCAGCAGCGTCTGGCGACCGAAACCAACGGTGATCAGATGCGGGATTTCGCTGTACGGGAAGCCTGCCATCTGCTGCGCCTGAGCGATAACCGGAGAGAAATCTTCGCCTTCCAGGTGGTTTACGCCCGGCCAACCGACGATGCTGCGCGTCCAGATACGGTCGTCATATGCGCCAACGGTCGGGTCAATGATGCAGTTAGAGGTCATCACGATAGGGCCAGGGAAGCGGGCGAATTCAACCTGCTGGTTCTGCCAGCCGCTGCCGTAGTTACCGACCAGGTGTTTGAATTTACGCAGTTCCGGGTAACCGTGCGCGGGCAGCATTTCACCGTGGGTATAGACGTTCACGCCAGTCCCTTCGGTCTGCTCCAGCAGGTTGTACAGATCTTTCAGGTCGTGACCGGAGATCAGGATGCACTTACCTTCAACCGCTTTCACGTTAACCTGAGTCGGGGTCGGGTGGCCGTATTTGGTGGTTTCACCGGCATCCAGGATGCTCATCACTTTGAAGTTCATCTGGCCGATTTCCATAGAACATTCCAGCAGAGCGTTCATATCGGAAGGCCAGGTGCCCAGCCACGCCATGATTTTGTGGTACTGCGCGTAGATGTTGTTGTCATACTGACCCAGAACGTGGGCGTGCTCCATGTACGCTGCCGCGCCTTTCAGGCCATACAGGCAAAGCAGACGCAGGCCGAGGATGTTCTCGCCAATAGCGGCTTTGTCTTTGTTCGGGGTGAACTCGGCGGCCTGACGTTGCAAATCGCCCAGATCGTCGCTGACCAGTTGCAGGTCGGCCATCGGGTTGTTTACCGTAGCGCTTGCATCGATGTTCTGGCACTGCGCTTTCAGCGATTCGCGCAGGGCGATCGCTTCGCGGGCATAGCCGACGATACGCGGAGAATCGAAGTTAACGTTGGTCAGAGTGGAGAAAAATGCACGCGGGGCAAAGTTGTCAACGTCATGATCGATGATGCCATATTCACGGGCTTTAGCAGCCCATGCAGACAGACCTTGCAGGGACGCAATCAGCAGATCCTGGAGATCGGACGTTTCCGCTGTTTTACCGCACATACCCTGCGCGTAGGAGCAGCCGTTCCCCGCCGGAGTACGGATGGTTTGTTCACATTGCACACAAAACATGGTCACACCTTTTTTAAAGTTATATTTAATATACATGTTTAAGGTTATGCCTGCGCGCAAAGGGATAAAAGTGATTTCTTACATAATTTACAGGGAGATTGATTTAGCGCAATTTTGGCGGCAGGGTTCTACCGCCAGGGAGGTATCAGGCTGAGAAAAAGGCCATCAGGATCGGCACCAGCAGGCTGAGGATAAAACCGTGAACGATGGCGGCAGGCACCATCTCCAGACCGCCTGTACGCTGAAGCACCGGCAACGTGAAGTCCATCGACGTGGCGCCGCATAACCCTAACGCGGTGGAGCGACTGCGACGAACCAGACCGGGGATCAGCATAATCGCTATCAGCTCGCGCGCCAGATCGTTAAAGAAAGCGGCGCTGCCAATTACCGGGCCGAACGATTCGGTCAATAAAATGCCGGACAGGGAATACCAGCCGAAACCCGATGCCATTGCCAGCGCGGTTTTGATCGGCAGGCCGAGAATGAGCGCATTGATAACCCCGCCGAGCATAGAGCTGGCGACCACCACCACGGCGACAATCATCCCCCGGCGATTCAGCACAATCTGTTTTAAGGTCATGCCATTGTTTCGCAACTGGATGCCGATCAGGAATAATAAGAAGATCAGCGTATATTCGCTGGCCTCCGTGGCGTGTTTGAGAAATGCCAGCCCGCTGAGGCCAAGCAGAAAACCCAGTACCACGACGCCGCATAATTTAAGTGACTCAAGCGCCATCGCGATACGTGAAGGTAATTTCTCCTGCTGGTGGTTGTGTCGCCACGGTAGCGAACGTTCCAGCCAGAATAATGCCGCGATGTTGCACAGCAAAATAACGGTAATACTGACAGCGGAATAATGAAAAATAGCGAGCAAATTACTGGCGAGATTATCCAGGAACGCCAGGCTGATCCCCATAAAAAAGAGAATGACGTAGACGATCCAGCTTAACAGCCGGTTGATCAGTTTTAATGCGGCCTGATGCTGAAGCGGAATGAGGTAGCCCACAATCAGTGGAACCAAAATGATTAAAAGTCCTGAAAACATGAACAACCGGGTCCTTTATATGCGAGACAGCGCAATGACACTACCCAATAAAGGCGGTCAGGTAAAGGAGCAAAAAAAAGCCGGGTGGCGCTAACGCTTACCCGGCCTGCTTATTGTACTGTACCGCAGGTCGGGTAAGGCGTAGTCGCCACCCGACACCACGGACTTCACTCAATTAATCGCGTTTTTCAAGCAGCGTGCGGTACAGCACGCCACCCAGAATACCGCCGATAATCGGCATCACCCAGAACAGCCACAGTTGTTGTAATGCCCAACCGCCCTGGAAGATCGCAACCGCGGTGCTGCGCGCCGGGTTCACAGAGGTGTTGGTGACCGGAATACTGATCAGGTGAATCAGGGTTAACGCCAGACCAATGGCGATCGGGGCAAAACCCGCCGGGGCGTGTTTGTCCGTCGCGCCATGAATGACCAGCAGGAAACCGGCGGTCAGCACGATTTCAATGACGATGGCGGAAAGCATGGAATAACCGCCAGGGGAATGTTCGCCGTAACCGTTAGAGGCAAAACCGCTGGCAGCGGCATCAAAGCCTGCTTTACCGCTGGCAATCAGATACAGCACCGCCGCGGCAATAATACCGCCGACAACCTGAGCGATAATATAGCCAATGACCTCTTTTGCCGGAAAACGACCGCCAGCCCATAAACCTAATGTCACTGCCGGGTTAAAATGTCCGCCGGAAATATGACCTACGGCGAATGCCATTGTCAGTACGGTCAGACCAAAAGCCAGCGCGACACCCGCAAAACCAATTCCCAGTTCAGGGAATGCCGCAGCCAGAACGGCGCTTCCGCAGCCACCGAAAACGAGCCAGAATGTACCGAAACATTCGGCTGCTAATTTTCTAAACATAACCACCTCAAATAATAAAATTAACCACATTGAATATGCGGCTGTTTTTTTATCGTCATAAAAGGGTGACGACATAATGCAGGAAACTGTATTTTAAGAACGAACGTCACCCAATCACCAGTTAAAAAAATTCAGTTAGTTTGATTTAGGGCAATGTGGTGTGAATCCTTGTTCTGATTTGTCTTAATAAAGAGTGTAGTGCACGGACTTAATGCTGCAATTATCACGCCATGCAACGGATTTTGTCGTTATACTGCGGAAAGGATAAGTTGTTCATTTCTGGAGGATACATGATTCTCGAACGCGTTGAGATTGTGGGTTTTCGCGGGATCAATCGATTATCGTTGATGCTGGAGCAAAACAACGTGCTGATTGGGGAGAACGCGTGGGGGAAATCCAGCCTGCTGGATGCCTTAACTCTGCTGCTGTCGCCAGAATCGGAACTGTATCATTTCATCCGCGAGGATTTCTGGTTTCCCCCCGGAGATATTCAGGGACGTGAACATCATCTGCATATTATCCTCACTTTCCGTGAATCTCAGCCAGGCCGCCATCGGGTGCGTCGATACCGCCCGCTGGAGGCATGCTGGTCTCCCTGTCAGGATGGCTTTCACCGTATTTTCTACCGCCTGGAGGGGGAGAGCGCGGCAGATGGCAGCGTGATGACGCTGCGCAGCTTCCTTGATGGCGACGGCCACCCGCTACCGATCGATGATATTAATCGCCAGGCACACCATCTCATTCGTTTGATGCCGGTACTGCGCCTGCGCGATGCGCGCTTTATGCGACGCATCCGTAACGGTACGGTGCCCGATGTTCCCGATGTTGAAGTTACCGCCTGCCAGCTGGACTTTCTGGCGCGAGAGCTGGCGACCCGTCCGCAGAATTTAACGGACGGACAGATTCGCCAGGGGCTTTCGGCGATGGTACAGCTGCTGGAGCATTACTTTTCCGAGCAAGGCGCGGGGCAATCCCGTCATCGGTTGATGCGTCGCCGTTCGAACAACGAACAGCGTAGCTGGCGCTATCTGGACATTATTAACCGGATGATCGACAAACCCGGCGGCCGCACGCATCGCGTGATCCTGCTGGGGCTGTTCTCCACGCTGTTACAGGCAAAAGGGACGCTGCGGCTGGATAAAGATGCCCGACCATTATTATTGGTTGAAGACCCGGAAACGCGTCTGCATCCGATTATGCTGTCGGTGGCATGGCAGTTGTTGAATCTTTTACCGCTGCAACGTGTGGCAACGACCAATTCCGGCGAGCTGCTGTCGCTGACGCCTGTGGAGCACGTTGTCCGTCTGGTGCGTGAATCTTCACGGGTCGCGGCCTGGCGACTGGGGCCTGGCGGGCTGAGTGCGGAAGATGGTCGCCGCATCGCCTTTCATATTCGTTTTAACCGGGCCTCGTCGCTGTTTTCCCGCTGCTGGCTGCTGGTGGAGGGCGAAACGGAAACCTGGGTTATCAACGAACTGGCGCGCCAGTGTGGGCACCACTTCGATGCCGAAGGGATTAAAGTGATCGAATTCGCCCAGTCTGGCCTGAGACCGCTGGTAAAATTCGCCCGCCGGATGGGGATTGAGTGGCATGTGCTGGTGGATGGCGACGAAGCCGGGAAAAAATATGCCGCAACGGTGCGCGGTTTGCTGAATAACGACCGGGAAGAAGAGCGTGAGCACCTGACGGCATTGCCTGCTCTGGATATGGAACATTTTATGTATCGGTCAGGATTTGCTGATGTCTTTCATCGGGTGGCGCAAATACCGGAAAACGTCCCGATGAATATGCGGAAAATTATTTCGAAGGCGATCCACCGTTCGTCAAAGCCTGATTTAGCCATTGAAGTGGCGATGGAGGCAGGGCGACGCGGCGTTGACGCGGTGCCGACGCTGTTCAAAAAAATGTTCTCCCGCGTACTCTGGCTGGCGCGCGGGAGAGCGGATTAACGGCGAAACAGCCGCGACATCTGTGGCGGAATGCAGTCCAGCAATAGATAGCGACGGCGATATTCGGCGCGTTTTTCAGTGTTTGTTTATTTACCGTTAAGGTTTATCTTCCCACTCTGGTGGATATCTCGGGGAATGTTGGATCGTTATGAAGCTCAAGGGAAAAATGAAAAAGCGCTATCTTCTCATCGCCCTCATTATCATCGTGGCGATGTTTACGCTCTGGCGAACGTTAAATGCGCCGCTACCCCACTATCAAACGCTGATTGTCCGTCCGGGCGACCTTCAGCAGAGCGTGCTGGCGACGGGGAAACTGGATGCGCTGCGCAAAGTGGATGTCGGGGCGCAGGTCAGCGGCCAGCTTAAAACGCTGTCGGTCGCAATTGGCGACAAGGTGAAAAAAGATCAGCTGCTTGGCGTTATCGATCCTGAACAGGCGGAAAACCAGATCAAAGAGGTGGAAGCCACGCTGATGGAATTACGCGCTCAGCGCCGACAGGCTGAAGCCGAGTGGAAACTGGCGCGCGTCACCCTGTCACGCCAGCAACAGCTGGCGAAAACCCAGGCGATTTCGCGACAGGAACTGGATACGGCCGCGACGGAAATGGCCGTCAAACAGGCGCAGATCGGCACGATTGACGCGCAGATTAAACGTAATCAGGCTTCTCTTGATACAGCAAAAACCAACCTGGATTACACCCGCATTGTCGCCCCGATGGCAGGCGAGGTGACGCAAATCACCACTTTGCAGGGACAGACGGTGATCGCCGCTCAACAGGCGCCAAATATCCTGACGCTGGCGGATATGAGCACCATGCTGGTGAAGGCGCAGGTTTCCGAAGCGGACGTTATTCACCTGCGTCCCGGACAAAAAGCCTGGTTTACCGTGCTGGGCGACCCTCAGACCCGCTATGAAGGCGCGCTGAAAGATGTCCTGCCCACGCCTGAAAAAGTGAACGACGCTATTTTCTATTACGCGCGTTTTGAAGTTCCTAACCCGAAAGGGATTTTGCGCCTGGACATGACCGCACAGGTGCATATTCAGCTCACGGACATTAAAAACGTGTTGACGATTCCTCTGGCGGCGCTTGGCGACCCGGTCGGCAATAACCGCTACAAAGTCACGCTGTTGCGTAACGGCGAAACCCGTGAACGCGAGGTGTCGATTGGCGCGCGTAACGATACTGACGTGGAGATCGTCAAGGGACTGGAAGAGGGCGATGAGGTGGTAATCAGCGAGAGCAAACCTGGAGCCGCGCAATGACGGCATTGCTTGAGCTGAGCAATATTCGCCGCAGTTATCCGTCAGGTGAAGAACAGGTCGAGGTGCTGAAGGGCATCTCCCTGCAAATTCATGCCGGAGAGATGGTGGCGATTGTCGGCGCGTCCGGCTCCGGTAAATCGACCCTGATGAATATCCTCGGCTGTCTGGATAAACCCACCAGCGGCACCTATCGGATTGCGGGGCGGGATGTCTCCACGCTCGACAGCGACGCGCTGGCGCAACTTCGCCGCGAACATTTTGGTTTTATCTTCCAGCGTTATCATTTGCTCTCACATCTGACGGCGGCGCAAAACGTTGAGGTACCCGCCGTTTATGCCGGTACGGAGCGCAAACGACGGCTGGAGCGGGCCGAAGAGTTGCTGCAACGGCTGGGGCTGGGCGATCGGGTGGATTATCAGCCTTCGCAGCTCTCCGGCGGGCAACAGCAGCGGGTGAGTATTGCGCGCGCGCTGATGAACGGCGGGCAGGTGATCCTCGCCGATGAACCGACGGGGGCGCTCGACAGCCATTCCGGCGATGAAGTGATGGCGATTCTGCATCAACTGCGCGATCGGGGGCATACGGTCATTATCGTGACCCACGACCCGCAGGTTGCCGCTCAGGCCGAACGGGTGATTGAAATCCACGATGGCGAGATCGTGCGTAATCCGCCGTCGCAGAAAACGCAAGCGGGGCAAGGCATCGCGGAGCCCGTCGTCAAAACGGCCTCCGGCTGGAGCCAGTTTGTCAGCGGATTTCGTGAGGCGCTCACGATGGCGTGGCTGGCGATGGCCGCCAATAAAATGCGCACCTTGCTCACCATGCTGGGGATTATTATCGGGATTGCGTCGGTGGTGTCGATCGTGGTGGTCGGCGATGCGGCAAAACAGATGGTGCTGGCGGATATTCGCGCCATTGGCACCAATACTATCGATATTTACCCCGGTAAAGACTTCGGCGACGACGATCCGCAATATCAGCAGGCGCTGAAATATGACGATCTGAACGCGATTCAGAAGCAGCCGTGGGTAACGTCCGCGACGCCTGCCGTATCGCAAAATCTGCGGCTTCGCTACGGCAACACCGACGTGGCCGCCAGCGCCAATGGCGTCAGCGGCGACTATTTTAATGTCTACGGCATGACCTTTAGCGAGGGGAACACGTTCAACAGAGAGCAGTTGAATGGCCGGGCACAGGTGGTGGTGCTCGACAGCAACACGCGGCGTCAACTTTTCCCCAATAAAGCGAAAGTGGTGGGCGAAGTGATCCTGGTCGGTAATATGCCTGCAACGGTGATCGGCGTGGCCGAAGAGAAACAGTCTATGTTCGGCAGCAGTAAGATCCTCCGCGTCTGGCTGCCGTACAGCACGATGTCCGGGCGGGTGATGGGGCAGTCATGGCTGAACTCCATCACCGTTCGGGTGAAAGAGGGATTTGACAGCGCGCAGGCTGAGCAGCAGCTTACCCGCCTGCTGACGCTGCGCCACGGGAAGAAGGATTTCTTTACCTGGAATATGGACGGCGTCTTGAAAACCGCCGAAAAGACCACACGTACTCTTCAACTGTTCCTGACGCTGGTTGCGGTGATCTCACTGGTGGTAGGGGGGATTGGCGTAATGAACATTATGCTGGTTTCCGTCACTGAACGAACCCGGGAGATTGGCATCCGTATGGCGGTAGGCGCGCGCGCCAGCGATGTGCTGCAACAGTTCTTAATTGAAGCGGTGCTGGTGTGTCTGGTCGGCGGCGCGTTAGGGATCGGGCTGTCGATGCTGATCGCCTTTACGCTACAGATGTTTTTACCCGGCTGGGAAATCGGCTTCTCGCCCGTCGCACTCCTGACGGCGTTCTTGTGCTCGACGTTTACCGGGATACTGTTTGGCTGGTTGCCCGCACGTAATGCGGCACGACTCGATCCGGTAGATGCGCTGGCGCGGGAGTGAATCTTGCCGGATGTTTGTCCGCCGGGTAAGGCGCGTCAGCGTCGCTATTCGGCAAAAAGCAATGGCGCAGAAATAAAAATGCCAGCCGATCGGGCTGGCATTTTGACTGCGGGATGTACACAATGAGACAGAAGAGCTATGCAACGGCTTCTGCTTCGATGGGCACGATGACACTGGCATGATTGCCTTTTGGCCCCTGGTGGACATCAAACCGGACAGACTGCCCGGCTTTAAGCGTTCTGTAACCATCCATTTGAATGGTGGAGTAATGGGCGAAAATATCTTCGCCGCCGCCTTCAGGGCAGATGAAACCAAACCCTTTGGCATTGTTGAACCACTTTACAGTACCCGTTTCCATGCTTCGACATCCTTCGTAAATCTTATATAAGTAAGATGGAATGAACCGGTGGCGGAGTGGGGGCTGTTCAAAACCTCGCCAACTCTCGAAACTACAATTTAGAGAAATCAGGCGGGGCGTCAAGCGCCAGGCGGGGTGGATGGGGTAAAAATGAATCAAAAATTTGAAGCAGTTAACGCTATTGCCGGTAATGTGACAGATGTCGCGGATGACAGAGATAGATGATAGTTATCTATTAATTGGGGTAGATTGATTGCGTGCATAGGCTCTTGTCAGCGGCAGTACGTTCTGCCGGTAACCGTAACCGAAGATGACGACTGACAATGGGTAAGACGAACGATTGGCTGGATTTTGACCAGCTGGCGGAAGATAAGGTGCGCGACGCGCTAAAACCGCCATCTATGTATAAAGTGATATTAGTCAATGATGATTACACTCCAATGGAGTTTGTTATTGACGTGTTACAAAAATTCTTTTCTTATGATGTAGAACGTGCAACGCAACTGATGCTTGCGGTTCACTATCAAGGTAAAGCTATCTGCGGCGTATTTACCGCCGAGGTCGCGGAGACCAAAGTGGCGATGGTGAACAAGTATGCGAGGGAGAACGAGCATCCGTTGCTGTGTACGCTGGAAAAAGCCTGAATGCAGGCGTAAAAATTGGGGGAGGTGCCTATGCTCAATCAAGAACTGGAACTCAGTTTAAACATGGCTTTCGCCAGAGCGCGCGAGCACCGACATGAGTTTATGACCGTCGAGCACTTGTTACTGGCGTTGCTCAGTAACCCATCGGCCCGCGAAGCGCTGGAAGCGTGCTCCGTGGATTTGGTGGCGCTCCGTCAGGAACTTGAAGCCTTCATTGAACAAACCACACCCGTACTGCCTGCCAGCGAAGAAGAGCGCGACACACAGCCGACGTTGAGTTTTCAGCGCGTGCTGCAACGTGCGGTCTTTCACGTTCAGTCCTCCGGGCGCAGTGAGGTAACTGGCGCGAATGTGCTGGTGGCTATCTTCAGCGAACAGGAATCCCAGGCGGCTTATCTGCTGCGTAAGCATGAAGTCAGCCGCCTCGACGTGGTGAACTTTATTTCTCATGGGACGCGAAAGGACGAGCCGAGTCAGTCTTCTGACCCCGGCAATCAGCCAAATAGCGAAGAACAAGTTGGCGGGGAGGAACGTATGGAGAACTTCACGACTAACCTTAACCAGCTTGCTCGCGTGGGCGGAATCGATCCGCTGATTGGTCGTGAAAAAGAGCTGGAGCGTGCCATTCAGGTGCTGTGTCGCCGCCGGAAAAATAACCCGCTGCTGGTGGGTGAGTCCGGCGTCGGTAAGACGGCGATTGCCGAAGGTCTGGCCTGGCGTATTGTCCAGGGCGATGTGCCGGAAGTGATGGCGGATTGCACCCTCTACTCGCTGGATATCGGCTCGCTGCTGGCGGGCACCAAGTATCGCGGCGATTTCGAAAAACGTTTTAAAGCGCTGCTCAAACAGCTGGAACAGGACACCAATAGCATCCTGTTTATTGATGAGATCCACACCATTATCGGTGCGGGTGCGGCGTCGGGCGGCCAGGTGGATGCCGCAAACCTGATTAAACCGCTGCTCTCCAGCGGTAAGATCCGCGTGATTGGTTCCACGACGTATCAGGAATTCAGCAACATTTTCGAAAAAGACCGCGCGTTAGCGCGTCGCTTCCAGAAAATTGATATCACTGAGCCGTCCGTGGATGAGACTGTGCAGATCATCAACGGCCTGAAACCGAAGTACGAAGCGCACCACGATGTTCGCTACACGGCGAAAGCGGTGCGTGCGGCGGTAGAGCTGGCGGTGAAATACATCAACGACCGTCATCTGCCGGATAAGGCGATTGACGTCATCGACGAAGCCGGTGCGCGTGCTCGTCTGATGC
This sequence comes from Citrobacter sp. CK199, assembly GCF_030333285.1. Taxonomy (NCBI): domain Bacteria; kingdom Pseudomonadati; phylum Pseudomonadota; class Gammaproteobacteria; order Enterobacterales; family Enterobacteriaceae; genus Citrobacter; species Citrobacter sp. CK199. The sequence continues at coordinate 696,885 of NZ_JAOWGF010000028.1, forward strand.
CGGTCAGCAAGCGCAAGAAAACCGTCAACGTGGCGGATATTGAGTCTGTTGTGGCGCGCATCGCGCGTATTCCTGAGAAGAGCGTCTCGCAGAGCGATCGCGATACGTTGAAAAACCTCGGCGACCGCCTGAAAATGCTGGTCTTCGGGCAGGATAAGGCAATTGAAGCGCTGACCGAAGCGATCAAAATGAGCCGTGCGGGTCTCGGTCATGAACATAAACCTGTCGGTTCGTTCCTGTTCGCGGGGCCTACCGGGGTAGGGAAAACCGAGGTAACGGTACAGCTCTCCAAAGCGCTGGGTATTGAGCTGCTGCGGTTTGATATGTCCGAGTATATGGAACGCCACACCGTAAGCCGCCTGATCGGCGCGCCTCCGGGATATGTCGGTTTCGACCAGGGCGGTCTGCTGACCGATGCGGTTATCAAACATCCACATGCAGTTCTGCTGCTGGATGAAATTGAGAAGGCGCATCCAGATGTCTTTAACCTGCTGTTGCAGGTGATGGACAACGGCACGCTGACGGACAACAACGGGCGTAAAGCGGATTTCCGCAACGTGGTGCTGGTGATGACCACCAACGCCGGTGTGCGTGAAACTGAACGTAAATCGATTGGCCTCATCCATCAGGACAACAGTACGGACGCGATGGGTGAAATCAAGAAAGTGTTTACGCCGGAGTTCCGTAACCGTCTCGACAACATTATCTGGTTCGATCACCTGTCTACTGAAGTGATCCATCAGGTTGTCGATAAGTTTATCGTCGAGCTGCAGGTTCAACTGGATCAGAAAGGCGTCTCCCTGGAAGTGAGTCAGGAAGCGCGTGACTGGCTGGCAGAGAAAGGCTATGACCGCGCGATGGGCGCACGTCCAATGACGCGCGTCGTCCAGGACAACCTGAAAAAACCGTTGGCAAACGAGCTGCTGTTCGGTTCACTGGTTGGCGGTGGCCAGGTGACCGTTGCGCTGGATAAAGAGAAAAATGAGCTGACGTATGGCTTCCAGAGTGCGCAAAAGCACAAACCGGAAGCCGCGCATTAATCTCGTAACCGGTAAAATCTGAACGCCAGTCGCGTTCAGATAAACTCGCTAAAATCCGTAATCTCTTTTGAGGTTACGGATTTTTTTTGCCGTCATGCCCCGGATACCTGGAAACCCTTTTTTTGAGTGTTTTTTTAACGCTATGATTTTTATGTGTTTATATTAGGTGGCGATAAAAGGGTATTTAATCATTTCGTTGATATTTTTCTTTATTAACACCATGATAGCGACGAACTGCTTCAGTTCACTGCCGTACAGGCAGCTTAGAAAACGAAGCAAGCCCGTCAGGTTGAACCGGACGTGTTCACTGCCGTACAGGCAGCTTAGAAAAGAAACCGAACACCCCGGAAGCGCAGGCGGATGTTCACTGCCGTACAGGCAGCTTAGAAACGCCACCAATAGCAGAACCCCATCCCATAGTTGTTCACTGCCGTACAGGCAGCTTAGAAAAAAATCCGCAAGGAATTTGGAAACGATCCAGAGTTCACTGCCGTACAGGCAGCTTAGAAATTCATTCGGGTTATCTCCCTCACCGTTCCAGTGTTCACTGCCGTACAGGCAGCTTAGAAATAGCTGCGGGAGACAAAATCCATCAGCACCTTGTTCACTGCCGTACAGGCAGCTTAGAAACACAACGAAGAGAGCACTGCCGGTGTCCGAATTGTTCACTGCCGTACAGGCAGCTTAGAAATCACACACATGACAGTCTCTACGATGAAATGGGTTCACTGCCGTACAGGCAGCTTAGAAAAGTAAATTAGCTTTGACCTCGAACAAATAACCGTTCACTGCCGTACAGGCAGCTTAGAAAACTCAAGCAGCAGCGCATCGTTCTCTTCCTCTGTTCACTGCCGTACAGGCAGCTTAGAAATTGTGGAAATCGACCAGATGGATGTGCTGGATGTTCACTGCCGTACAGGCAGCTTAGAAAAGGTAGCGCCTCATCAATGAAGAACGGGATGAGTTCACTGCCGTACAGGCAGCTTAGAAAGGGCGCACTTCAAATCGAAAAATACATCCATTGTTCACTGCCGTACAGGCAGCTTAGAAAAGGAACGCTTCGCTGAGTACCGTTACGCCCCGGTTCACTGCCGTACAGGCAGCTTAGAAATGACGTAAGCTATTAATTGTCAGCGCGTCAGTGTTCACTGCCGTACAGGCAGCTTAGAAATTGTTGATATGTGAGGTCGGCACGGACACACAGTTCACTGCCGTACAGGCAGCTTAGAAAGATCACGCTCGAAATGAAGCGATGGACTGTCGGTTCACTGCCGTACAGGCAGCTTAGAAAGTCCTGGCTTTTGTCTGGATAGTGCGCGGTTCGTTCACTGCCGTACAGGCAGCTTAGAAAGCCCCGGTGCTGGCCTATGCCGTCAACTTTTAGTTCACTGCCGTACAGGCAGCTTAGAAATGTAAAATTTGCTCTGAAGACCAGCCCTGCGCGTTCACTGCCGTACAGGCAGCTTAGAAAAGCATGTCGCGGAATTTATCGCGCTCGTTGACGTTCACTGCCGTACAGGCAGCTTAGAAAATGACGGGCAGTTCGCCAGCATGTAAGGATCGGTTCACTGCCGTACAGGCAGCTTAGAAAAAACGCGGTCGTGACGGGAGGGATAAAACATGGTTCACTGCCGTACAGGCAGCTTAGAAACGGCGCGTGATTTGCTGATCTCAGTGGGTGACGTTCACTGCCGTACAGGCAGCTTAGAAAAGCAACACCGGCGACTACTCCGCCGCCAGCAAGTTCACTGCCGTACAGGCAGCTTAGAAAGATAAGCGTTTATACAAACGCGATAAGTTCTGTGTTCACTGCCGTACAGGCAGCTTAGAAAATTGCGGTGATGCCACCGAAGTGGAATCCATCGTTCACTGCCGTACAGGCAGCTTAGAAACTGCGCGGCAATACGCGTTAAATCTTTCCGGGTGTTCACTGCCGTACAGGCAGCTTAGAAAATTCTGGGCGTCTATAATGCCTGGCGATACTAGTTCACTGCCGTACAGGCAGCTTAGAAAGCAGCAAATCACACCTGAAGTAACGAATTTCATGTTCACTGCCGTACAGGCAGCTTAGAAAGAATCATCCATTGCTGTGTGTAGTCTTTCCCGTTCACTGCCGTACAGGCAGCTTAGAAAGAAATTAAAATCGTAGTCAAAACGCTGTGGAAGTTCACTGCCGTACAGGCAGCTACCACACCACAAATGTAATTATTTATTTTGAAAGCTCTTTTGTTGATTTTTATCATTTCATCTGCCAGACCCTCATCAGTACTATCGATAACACATAAAATGACGGGGTTTAAATAGATATGTCTGCAAATTCAATTATGCCTTCGGATTTAAAAACCATTCTGCACTCTAAACGCGCCAATATATATTATCTTGAAAAATGCCGTGTGCAGGTAAATGGTGGGCGAGTTGAATACATTACGAGTGCAGGTAATGAATCATATTACTGGAATATTCCTGTCGCGAATACTACGGCGGTGATGCTGGGTATGGGCACGTCAGTGTCACAGGCAGCGATGCGGGAGTTCGCAAGGGCTGGCGTGATGGTTGGCTTCTGTGGCACTGATGGTACGCCGCTTTATTCCGCAAATGAAGTTGATATTGATGTGTCATGGCTGTCACCGCAAAGTGAATATCGACCGACTGAATATTTACAGTATTGGGTCTCTTTCTGGTTTAAAGAAGAAAAAAGACTGATCGCGGCAAAGATGTTTCAGAAAATAAGATTGCAGCAAATAGAAAAATATTGGTTAGCCCCATCATCACAGAAAATATTTCAGCCAGACCGGGAACGATTAAATGATATTATCACGCTCGCGGATGAGTCTATGGCGCAAGCAGAGGATCATACTCATTTAATGCTCAAAGAGGCGCAATTAACAAAATCGCTGTATAAACTGGTGAGCCAGACCGTTGGATATGGCGATTTTACCCGAGCAAAACGGGGCGGTGGTCTGGATATGGCGAATCGGTTTCTGGATCAGGGTAATTATCTGGCATACGGATTAGCGGCTGTTGCGGCATGGGTTACAGGGCTCCCACACGGCCTGGCGGTTATGCACGGTAAAACGCGTCGCGGCGGCCTGGTCTTTGATTTGGCCGATCTTATCAAAGACGCGCTTGTCATGCCGCAAGCGTTTATCGCGGCAATGGAGGGGGAGGATGCACAGGCGTTCCGCCAGCGCTGTATTAATAGATTTCAGCAGTCTGATGCTTTAGATTTAATGATCACCACGCTTCAGGACACGGCGCGACAGTTGGCTGAGGATAGCGAATGAATGTGCTGATTATCTCTCGCTGCACCAAACGCGCTCGCGAGGAGAGTTGCCGTATACTCGATCAGTTTGCTGAGCGAACGGGAGACGCGGCCTGGCAAACCATCATCACCTTAGAAGGCGTTAACACGCTGCGCCGTTTATTACGGAAAACCGCAAGGCGTAATACTGCGGTTGCCTGCCACTGGTTGAAGAAAAACGGGCAAATGGAATTGCTATGGATTGTCGGCAATATACGTCGTTTTAATGCGCAAGGGCGTGTTCCTACCAACCGAACCACACAAACGCTTATCACGAACACCGATGAACATCGGTGGCGATGTGCGGAAAGCATTGCGCTGTTAGCAGCGATTGCGGGCTTGTTTCATGATTTTGGTAAGGCAGGGTTCTGTTTTCAGGAAAGCCTGACGAAAAAAACAGCTAAAAGTTATCAACCTTATCGCCATGAATGGGTTTCGGTACGCCTGTTTCAGGCGTTTATCGGTGAGCAACATGATGAACAGTGGCTGGCAAAACTCGGTGAGTTGTCTGCGGATGACGACGCTGAACTTCTGGCTCGATTGCGCAAGGATAACCCCTGCTATTCTGACAGCCCTTTTCGTACGCTTCCACCGCTCGCCAGCGTCGTCGCCTGGCTGATTTTGTCTCATCACCGTCTTCCTGAAAACCTGCGTGGCGACAACGTGCTGGAGGGATGTCAGAGCTGGCTTGAAAATCAGCTTAATGCAGACTGGAACGCCGTGAATCATATAAAAGAAGGGTGGCGAGACGTCGATTTTCGTAATGTCTGGGTTTTTCCATCAGGTACGCCTGTACAAAGTCGCGTCTGGCGGGAGAAAGCACGTCAGATCTCCCGGCGCGCTAAGAATGCCGCGGCATTAAAACAGTGGGGACAGATGGATCAACTGTTCACGCTGCATATGGCGCGTTTTTGTCTGATGCTGGCCGATCACTTCTACTCTTCCAGCCATCCTCACCCAACGTGGCAAGATCCCGATTATTGTGTATGGGCAAACAGCGATCGGAAAAATGACACGCTAAAACAACGGGTTGATGAGCATTTGACCGGTGTCGCGCATCACGCATTGCTTCTGGGGAGACAACTGGCGCGTGTGCGTTCGTCGCTTCCGGCGATTGCAAGGCATAAAGGTTTTCGTGAGCGTTCGGGTAATCCGCTTTATCACTGGCAAAATAAAGCCTGGGATGTAGCTGTCGCGCTGCGTGAGCGGAGTCGGGAAGAGGGGTTTTTCGGCGTCAATATGGCCTCGACGGGCTGCGGGAAGACGCTTGCCAATGCACGAATAATGTATGCGCTGGCTGATGAGCAGGAAGGCTGTCGCTTCACCGTGGCAATGGGGTTACGCACGCTGACGCTGCAAACCGGCGATGCGTTGCGTAATCGACTGAAGCTGGACGACGATGACCTGGCGGTACTGATTGGCTCGGGTGCGGTGAAGCAGTTGTGGCAGAAGGAAAAAGAACCGGAACCAGACAGGGATAGCGCCTCGGCAAAGGCCTTGTCTGAAGAACAGCAATATGTTCATTATGAAGGCAGTGTGCAAACGGGGGCGCTGGAAAAATGGTTGAGCGGCGACAGGAAATTGTCGGCGTTAGTCAGTGCCCCTGTTTTAGTGACAACCCTCGATCATTTGATTTCGGCGACGGAAGGCGTGCGTGGCGGGAAGCAGCTACCGGCGATGTTGCGCTTGCTGACCAGCGATCTGGTGCTGGATGAACCTGATGATTTTGATATTGCCGATCTGCATGCCGTTTGCCGCCTGATGAACTGGGCCGGGATGCTGGGAACCCGCGTGCTGCTCTCGTCGGCAACGCTGCCGCCGGATCTTATCCAGGCCATGTTTGCCGCCTGGTTTGCCGGGCGCAAAATATGGCAGGCGTCCTGCGGCGCGTCAGAGAAACCGATGAATATTTGCTGCGCATGGTTCGATGAAAAAGGCGCGAAGGTGGAGCACATCGCGGATGGACGCAGCTTTAGCATTGCGCATAAAACATTTGTTGAGCAGCGGGCGGCAATGCTGGCGGCAAAACCTCGTCTGCACTTTGGGCGTATTTCGCCCGTATCTCCGGCGTCGCCAGAGGTGAGCGATGTCATTACCTGCGTGGCCCGCGCCGTGCATACGGAAATGCAGGTTTTACATCACGCGCATAAAGAGACGCATCCCGGTGGTAAGACCGTGTCATTGGGTTTAGTCAGGTTCGCGAATATCGATCCGCTGGTCGCTGTCACAAAAGCGTTAATGGCGATCCCTTCGCCGCAGGATGTCTGTATCCATTATTGTGTCTACCATGCCCGGCACCCGCTGGCGGTGCGTTCAGCCATCGAAAAATGTCTGGATAGCGCATTTACTCGCCATCAGCCCGATACGCTCTGGCAACATCCAGATATTGCAAAAGCCCTCAATCTCCGCCCGGAGAAGCATCACCTTTTTGTCGTGTTAGGGACTTCCGTCATGGAGGTTGGCAGGGACTGGGACAGCAGTTGGGGTATCATCGAACCCAGCTCTATGCGATCCATTATTCAGTTCGCCGGGCGTATACAGCGCCATCGACGCGTCGTTCCAGAGAACGAAAACCTGGTGATTCTCAGCAGTAATATTAAAGCGCTGAGAAAGCGCTCTCCCGCGTTTTGTAAGCCGGGATTTGAAAATAAGGATCATCCATTAGCCAGTCACGATCTGCGTGAACTATTACCACCGCAGGATTATCAGACGATCACTGCATTGCCACGTATTTTGCCTGCAAATGGTGAAAATAAACTGGCGGAACTGGAGCACATGCGGCTCAGGGAAGAATTACTCAGCAGTAAGAGCCGGCAGATTATTGCCGCAAACTGGTGGCGTAAACCGCTCACCTGGAACGCCTGGCTACAGCGTAAGACACCGTTTCGTCAGTCGCAGCCGGAAGCCAGATTTTTTCTGCATATGGAAGAGGAAGAGAGTGAGCCTTATTTCGCATTTCATACTGAAAACGGCAACATCAAGGCTTCCGATAAATTTGTTCTTCAGGACATTGAGTATGCAGAGGGAACAGACCATTGGGGATGTACGGACTACCGCCAGGTGTTGCTGGCGTTGGCCGATGCCCAACAGACTGAGATTAACCGCGTAGGTGAAATTTTCGGTGAGATCAGCGTACCTGTAAATGAAGAGGATGTGACGAGCGACTGGCGTTACCACCCGTGGTTGGGTGTTTACAGGGATATTAATTAAGAACGTCGGGAGCAGTTATGACAACTGAAGCACTGACCCATTTTATTACCGATTACATTGCCTCGCGAAGGCAGCCAAAGCTGGAAGCCTTTGAAAAAGAGGCTGCAAAGCGACTGGCGCAGGGAGAAGATGCCAGTACCATCGCCCTGGAACGTCAGGCGCTTGAGGCACGCTATCAACCGCAAAATTGGTTGACGGATGCGGCAAGGCGAGCAGAGCAAATTAGCCTGGTGACGCATGCGGCTAAATTTACCCACGGGGATTCAAAAAGTAGCAGCATATATCGCGATACCGTGGGTGAAGAGGGGTATTTAAGCACTGCGTCGCTTAAGAACCTCCCGACGGATGCCGTTGGAAACGCCGCCGCGCTTGACGTCGCGAAATTGCTGCAAACCGACGTCGAGGGTGACTCGCTGCTGGCCTGCCTGAAACGGGGTGAGCATCAACCGCTTCACGCTTTTGCTGAGAATGACGCTCAACTGACGCAGTGGGTGGAAGGGTTTAATCGTGCGTTAACGCCCACTCAGCCGGCATCGCATAAACTCGCTAAACAGGTCTATTTCCCCGTAGACAATGATTACCATCTGTTGTGTCCGTTGTTTGCTACCTCGCTGGCGCAGGTGTTGCATGAAAAACTCGTCGCATCTCGCTTTGGAGAAGAGGCGAAAGCGGTACGCGATGCGCGCAAAGCGGGTAAATGGCATCCGCAGCCCGATGTTCGTTATCCAGACATGGCTGAAATGCATTTTGGCGGTACCAAGCCGCAGAATATTTCTGCGTTGAACAGCGCGCGCGGTGGGCGTATCTGGCTGCTGTCGTCGCAGCCGCCTCAATGGCTGAATCTGGATAAAGCGCCGCAAAATATGCGCAATCTCTTTGCGTTGCGCGGCGCGTTTAATCGGGCCGCGTCAGGTATTGTTTCCCGTATGGTGTTTCTGCTGAAAGAAAATACTGAGAAGAATAATCACGCTATTCGCAATGCGCGAGCAGCGTATGTTGATGAGCTTATCGACCTTCTTTTCATGCATGCCGCCACTTTCCAGCAGGCGTCCTGGCAAGGCTGGACGCGAAATAATACCGATCTCCCCCTCCATCAGCAGCTTTGGCTCGATCCCTGGCGCGGCCAGACGGATGAAACTTTCCGTCTTGAACGTGACAAAGATGACTGGCAAATAAGCGTTGCGGATGATTTCGCACGCTGGCTGAACTATCGGCTGAATAAGGCGCGTCTGGATGTGGGGCTTGTTGAGCGCCGGGAATGGCGGACGCAATCGCTGTTTCGCCAGCGGATGCGGGAAATGGAAGCGATTTTGCGGGAGGCGCTGAAATGCGTTATCTGATTTTATTGCCCCATATCCGTATTGAAAATGCGAATGCCGTTGCCGGGTTAACCTGGGGTTTTCCGGCGATAAGCCATTTCCTGGGGTACGTGCATGCGCTTTCCCGTAAAGTGCGCGCCACGCATGGCGTGCATTTTGATGGCTGCGCGGTGATCAGCCATCATTCTCATGTTCAGGCATATTCCTCGGGGCGTGACTATCAGTTTGCGCTTACGCGTAACCCTTTGACTAAAGAAGGGAAAACGGCCTCGTTCAATGAAGAAGGAAGAATGCACCTTACCGTCTCCCTGGTGATTGAGTGCCAGGGTGAAATCGTGAATGGCGAATACGGCAAAGAGGCGTTTTGTTCGCGGTTGAAAATGCTGTGTCAGAGTCAAAAGCTGGCGGGCGGAAGTATTGTCAGTCTGCGCGATCCGCAGGTATTTCCTGCGCCGGATGATGAAAAACAGCTCCGTCAGATCCTCTGGCGGCTGATGCCGGGTTTTGCTCTTTACGACCGCAGCGAATGGCTGACAACGCATTATCACCAGCGTCGGCAACAACAGCCGGAAAGCACATTACTGGATGCCTGGTTAGATTTTGCCGCAATCCAGTATCGCGCTATACCACCGGAAGAGGGGGACAACGCTCAATGGGAATATCAGCCTAAGCCGATGCCTGGTTATCTGGTGCCGCTGATGTGCGGCTATCAGCGTATTTCTCCGCTTTATTCCCCTGGAGAGGTTGCCAGTGCGCGCGATAATTCGACGCCGTTTGCGTTTACCGAGGCGGTGTACGGTGTAGGAGAATGGCGTGGGTTGCATCGTGTTACGGATATTCAGCCGCTTCTCTGGCGCTACCGCACAACCGACACTGGCTACTATTGCTCTGCAATGCCTGTCGCAGACGACTTTACGTTTAACGAAGACGACGATTTAGAATAAGGACATGACTATGGCAAAGGCTCCTGTATCTGTAAAAACTGCTTCTGTACTGGCATTTGAGCGCAAACTCGCTACGTCCGATGCGATGATGTATGCGGGTAACTGGCAAAGCGATCATTGGCAACCGATTGAAATTCAGGAAAAGGCGGTTCGAGGAACGATTTCCAATCGGCTGAAAAATGCGATTTCCAGCGATCCGGCGAAGCTGGATGCGGAAATTCAAAAAGCAAACCTGCAACGTGTGGATATTGCGGCCTTACCGGCAGATGCCGACACCCTGAAAGTGGTGTTTACGCTGCGCGTATTGGGTAATTTATCTACGCCATCGGTATGTAATGATATGGCATACCAGGATGCGCTTCAGCAGGTTATTGATGGCTATATCAATGAGTATGGATTTGGTGAACTGGCACGCAGGTACGCCACGAATCTGGCGAACGGACGTTTCCTGTGGCGCAACCGCATTGGTGCTGAGCAGATCCAGGTGAATGTCGCGGCCAGTGGGCAGGAATGGATTTTTAACAGTCACAACTATTCCCTGCGTGAGTTTAAGCAGGAAGATGCTTCGCTGAGCCAACTGGCGGCGATAATCGAAAAAGGATTAAGCGGTCAGGAATGGGTCATGCTGACTGTCGAAGCGCAGGTGCGTCTGGGCGCCGGGCAGGAGGTTTTTCCTTCGCAGGAACTGGTGCTGGACAGTAACAGCAGTAAAAGCAGGGTGTTATACCAGGTCAGTGGTGTTGCGGGCATTCACTCGCAGAAAATCGGCAACGCTTTGCGTACCGTCGATACGTGGCACCCAAAAGTAGAAGAATTGGGCGCGATTGCGGTAGAACCCTATGGCTCAGTAACCAGTCGTGGCGTAGCGTGTCGCCAGCCGAAGGATAAAATGGATTTTTATACCTTACTGGATAACTGGGTCACTAAGGGTATGAAACCGGATGCCGCTCAGCAGCATTATGTGATGGCGGTACTGGTTCGCGGCGGCGTATTTGGTGAGAAAAGCGAATAAGGAGCGATGATGGATCACTATTTTGATCTCCGTGTCCTGCCAGACCCCGAATTTAATACTGAAATGCTGATGGCGGCGTTATTTGCCAAACTGCATCGTGCGTTAGGCGCAAGGGGAAAGGGGGATATTGGCGTTAGCTTCCCCCAGTTTGGCGTGACGCCAGGATCGTGCTTGCGTCTTCATGGTTCGTTATTGGCGTTACAGGAACTTGAGGCCGGTTCATGGCGCAAGGGGCTGAATGATTATTGCCAGTGTATGGCGATAACGCCTGTTCCGGCTGTAAAAGGCTGGCGCACGGTGAGTCGGGTGCAGGTGAAAAGCAGTCCACAACGGTTATTGCGGCGTTCCGTCAGGAAGGGATGGTTGACGGAAGAGCAGGCGCAGCAGCGCCTGGTGGAGTCAACCGAACAGCATAGCGATTTGCCTTACCTGAACGTTAAAAGCTTGTCGAATCAGCAACAATTTCGGGTGTTTATTCGTCACGGCGAACTGCGTTCTGAACCTGTTAGCGGGACATTCACAAGCTATGGATTAAGTTCTACGGCGACCATTCCCTGGTTCTGAGAAGCCTGATGGCGCTTCGCTTATCAGGCCTACAGAGCGCCACTCGTAGGCCGGATAAGGCGCGAGCGCCGCCATCCGGCGATGTGCAACATGCGAAAAAAAAGCCCGTACTTTCGTACGAGCTCTTTTTCCGAATATGGCGGTGAGGGGGGGATTGACTCGCTTCGCTCGCCCTGCGGGCAGCCCGCTCTCTGCGTTCGCGGTCTGTCCAACTGGCTGCTGCCAGTTGTCGAACCCCGGTCGTGGGTTCTCATCCCCCCACAGTGCGTGCAATAGGCGAAAAAAAAGCCCGTACTTTCGTACGAGCTCTTTTCTGAATATGGCGGTGAGGGGGGGATTCGAACCCCCGATACGTTGCCGTATACACACTTTCCAGGCGTGCTCCTTCAGCCACTCGGACACCTCACCATATTGTATTGCTGCCTGACCGCTTGGGGGGCAACGGGGCGCTACTATAGGGAGTTGCGCCAAAACGGTCAAGCAGAATTTACGCTTTAATTATCGTTTGGTTACGCAATGAACATATTCCCTGCCCTGGGGGAGCAGGGAATACGATTAGCGCTGTGAATCCAGTATCTCACCGTTTTTCACCACTTCCTGCGCTTTGCTGTAACTCTCGATCAACAACTGATACGCCGGGAACACTTTGGTGTAGACCTCAGCCCACTCTGCTGCGTCTTCACGGTTCCAGGTGCCCTGCAACTCGGAAGCCACTGCGGCGGTATCCATCGGTACGACGCCAGCCTGAACAACGCGTGCCAGCGTGATTTCCTGGGCCATTTTGCTGTAGGTGCCGGAAGCATCAATAACAGCAAACACTTTATAACCTTCCGCGACTGCGCTAATCGCCGGGAATGCCATGCAAACGCTGGTAATCGTACCGGCGATGATCAGCGTTTTACGGCCGGTCGCTTTTACCGCCTGGACGAAATCAGCGTTATCCCAGGCGTTGATCTCGCCTTTACGGGCAATATACTGCGCGTGCGGTGCATTGGCGTGGATCTCCGGGATCAGCGGGCCGTTCGGTCCCTGCGGTACAGATGCCGTCGTAATGACCGGCATCTTCGACAAGGTTGCCATTTTGGCCAGCGCGGCCGCACGGGCGCGCAATTCAGGCATTGGCATATCACCAACGGTCTGGAAAAGCCCGCTCTGGTGGTCGATTAACAGCATAACGGAATCGTTAACGTCAATTACCGGGCGCAAACCATTAAAATTAGCAGGACTGGACATATTGTGTACTCCTCAATGTTTTCAGATTTGGCCAAAACGGCCGGAGTTGAAATCGCGTACGGCTTCTGCGATTTCTTGTTTTGTGTTCATGACAAATGGGCCGTAACCGACAATGGGCTCATTCAGCGGCTCGCCCGACAACAGCAGAACGCTGGCATCGCTACTGGCTTCGAGATACAGGTTTTCACCTTCCTGGCTTAACACCACCAGTTGCGCTTCATTTACCGGTGTTGTGCCATTCACCGTAATACTTCCTTTCAGGACGACCAGCGCGGTGCTCCACCCTTCAGCGACGGGCAGCGTAAGATGACGATCGCGTTGCAGGCGCATATCCCAGACATTCAACGGCGAGAAGGTATGCGCCGGGCCTTTCACATCCTGATAGCGGCCCGCAATAATGCGCGCGGTTCCGGCTTCGTCAGGCAGCGTTACGGCAGGGATGAGATCGCTGCTGATGCTTTGATAACCCGGCACCGCCATTTTGTCTTTCGCGGGCAGGTTCACCCACAGTTGCACCATTTCCAGCTCGCCTCCCTGTTGGGTAAAGGCTGAAGAATGAAACTCTTCATGCAAAATGCCTGCGCCTGCGGTCATCCACTGCACATCGCCAGGGCCGATGACGCCGCCTCGGCCTGTTGAATCGCGGTGCTCAACTTCGCCGCTGTAAACAATCGTGACGGTTTCAAAGCCTCGATGCGGGTGTTCTCCCACTCCACGTTTTTCGTTTTCGGCGCCAGGGGCAAAGGTATGCGGCCCGGCATAGTCCAGCAGCAGGAACGGGCTTAACTGCTCTGCATGGGACTGATAAGAGAATAGCGAACGAACCGGAAATCCATCGCCAACCCAGTGCGGGCGAGGTGCGGTATAGACGCCTGTAATCTGTTTCATGGTGGTCTCCTCGGTGGCGTTGTCTTGATGTAAATAAGCTTATATCTATGACAATGATCTGAGTAGTCGCTAAAATAGACCTTACCGTTCTATAAACAGGACAATGTAATGACAAAACCGGATCTCAATGATTTTGCGTGGTTTGTTCATGTCGTCGAGGAGGGGGGATTTGCGGCGGCAGGGCGAGCGCTGGATGAACCAAAGTCAAAGCTTAGCCGACGTATTGCGCAACTGGAGGAACGGCTGGGCGTTCGCCTTATTCAACGAACCACGCGGCAATTTAATGTCACTGAAGTCGGGCAGACCTTTTATGAACATTGTAAGGCAATGCTGGTGGAAGCACAGGCGGCGCAGGATGCGATAGCCGCCTTACAGGTCGAACCGCGCGGCATTGTAAAACTGACATGTCCAGTGACGTTGCTACATGTACATATCGGCCCAATGCTGGCGAAGTTTATGGCGCGTTATCCCGATGTGTCGTTACAACTTGAAGCAACCAACCGTCGTGTTGACGTGGTTGGTGAGGGCATTGACGTTGCAATTCGCGTCCGGCCGCGTCCTTTTGAAGACAGCGATCTGGTGATGCGCGTGCTGGCGGACAGGGGGCACCGTTTGTTTGCCAGCCCGGCGCTGGTACAGCGTATGGGAAATCCTTCTTCGCCAGCAGAACTGCATCACTGGCCCGGACTGAGCCTGGCTTCAGGTAAACATATCCACCGCTGGGAACTCTTTGGTCCGCAGGGCGCGCGCGCTGAAGTTCACTTTACACCGCGTTTGATCACCACAGACATGCTGGCGCTGCGTGAAGCGGCCGTTGCGGGCGTCGGCCTCGTTCAGTTACCTGTTTTAATGGTGAAAGACCAACTGGCTGCGGGGGAGCTGATTGCCTTGCTGGAAGGATGGGAACCCAGAAGAGAGGTAATTCATGCGGTATTTCCGTCCCGCCGTGGATTGTTGCCGTCCGTACGCGCTCTGGTGGATTTTTTGACAGAAGAGTATGCGCGGATGGTGGAAGATTAAAACAGAGCGCAATATACCCTTTTTTGTTTCATGTTACTAACTTATTGATTTTATTTTATATATACAACCTGAGTGAAAAAGGGGCTGACAGGAAGAAGTTGCGTTTTTCTTCAATAAATCAACGTGATTGTCTGATATTATTCCTGTTCACTACCGTACAGGCAGCTTAGAAAATACCCGCAGCAACACTGAAGATGTGCTGATTGTTCACTACCGTACAGGCAGCTTAGAAAAGATACTCGGGACGCTGCACACGATAATCTGGGTTCACTACCGTACAGGCAGCTTAGAAACTGGACAACGGGGCGTTCACTGCGTGGAAAGCGTTCACTGCCGTACAGGCAGCTTAGAAAAGGCTACTCAGGACAAAGTGATGTCCGATTATGTTCACTGCCGTACAGGCAGCTTAGAAAATCATCGCTGTGGTCGCATGCATCATCGTATCGTTCACTGCCGTACAGGCAGCTTAGAAAGCAAATGTCTACACCTGATTTATCACCCATTGCGGTTCACTGCCGTACAGGCAGCTTAGAAAAATCAAAATCCCATCAACAACACGTTCCTGGCGTTCACTGCCGCACAGGCAGTTCAGTATTTAATGTAGAAGGAAGGGAAGCTGCGGGGAATAAAAATAACGTTAATTCGCATCAACGGTATTCATGCAGGAAAGGGACAACAAAAAGGCCGGATAAACCGACCTTTTTTTATCTTTACGCCACCCGGGCGTGAAAACAATCAGCGACTACGGAAGACAATGCGGCCTTTGCTCAGGTCGTACGGGGTCAGTTCAACAGTCACTTTGTCGCCCGTCAGGATGCGGATGTAGTTTTTACGCATTTTACCGGAGATGTGTGCAGTAACCACGTGACCGTTTTCTAATTCTACGCGGAACATGGTATTAGGTAACGTTTCGAGAACGGTACCCTGCATTTCAATATTGTCTTCTTTGGCCATCTAATCCTCTGGGGTATCACTACCGTAATTTGAACCGGCAAGATAATGCCGAAGTTCTTTAAATAAGTAAAGATTTGCGCGTTTAAAACGCAGCAAATCAGGTTTGGCGCATTACTCCGAAAAACACGGCAAAGCCGCACTTGAAGCGCAACGTATAAGGGAGCGATGAGATAAACGATGGGCGTTACCTGACGCGAACGGTTCCTTAACGGCGGCGGGGTAATGGGCATAACCTGCTCTGCGGCACAATTATAACACCCTGACAAAAAATGTGCCGAAAACATTCACGCCTGAGGCGAAAATAACGTGCGCGGCACCCAGAAATGACCCGGTAATCGCTGTTGCCGTAATGATCCCAGATGCTCAAGGTATTGCCTGCGGGGAATTTCGACAGCGCCAAGCGATGCCGTGTGGCTATTCAGCACCTGGCAGTCGATTAATTTTCCACCCTGACGAATAAATTCAGCGCAAAAAACAAGCAGCGCGGTTTTGGAGGCGTTCTCCTGGCGACTGAACATCGATTCGCCGCAAAACAGGGTGCCTTGTGAAACGCCATACATGCCGCCGACGAGCGCGTTGTGTCGCCATACTTCGATGGAATGCGCATGCCCCAGCTCATGTAAGCGGTGATACGCTTCCACCACATCGCGCGTGATCCAGGTTCCTTCGTCACGATCGTTGGCGCAGCCTTCAATAACCTGACCAAACGCATAATTAAGCGTGACGCGATAGGGCGATCGTTTGTGAAAACGCTTCATGCTGCGGCTGATGTGTAATGTTTCAGGCTGCAAAATAGCGCGAGGATCGGGTGACCACCAAAGAATCGGGTCGCCTGGTGAAAACCACGGGAAAATACCCCGCTGATAGGCCATCAATAAGCGGGCAGGGCTGAGATCGCCACCAAGCGCCAATAAACCATTGGGTTCACGTAACGCGCCTTCCGGCGAGGGGAAGGCGATTGAGTGGCGAGAAAGCTGAACCAGGCGCATGACCGCAGAACTCCAGTACGCAAGTCGGATCGTTCAATAATAGCTTACAGACGTTGCTTAAACTGGTAATAACGACCCTGCCTGGCTAACAGATCTGCGTGATTACCTTGCTCAATAATTTGTCCGTTGTCCATCACTATTATTTGATCAAAACGTGACAGCCCGCGCAGACGGTGCGTGACCATTAAAACGGTTTTCCCGCGCATAACCTCTGCCAGCAATTCAAGCATCTGGCTTTCGGTTGTCGCGTCCAGCCCCTCAGTGGGTTCATCGAGCAGCATGAGCGGCGCATCGTGCAGCAGGGCACGGGCGATAGCCAGACGACGAAGCTCGCCGCCTGACAGCTGACGTCCGCCTTCGCCTAGCCAGCTGTTAAGTCCGCCATCCTCCAGCAGCTTTTCCAGCCCGACACGGCGCAGCATCTCTGAGAGCGTATCGTCATTTGCGTCTGGCGCTGCCAGCAGCAGGTTGTCACGCAATGTGGCGCTGAACAGGTGTACTCGCTGCGACACCACGCTAATGGTGCGACGCAGGGCCGCTTCATCCAGCGTTGAAATTGGTTGATCGTTAAGCAGAATATCGCCGCTCTGCGGGTCCCAGGCGCGGGTGAGCAGTTGCAGCAATGTCGATTTCCCGCAACCGGTACGTCCGAGGATAGCGATATGTTCTCCAGGCGCGACTTGCAGAGAAAGGGCATCCAGCGCCTTTTGTGGCTGCTCCGGGTAACTGAATGAAACGTCACGCAGCGTCAGCGTTACCTGCCGGGGAGCCGCTGCTTCGCCATCCGGGAAGGTCACTTCAGGCTGCTGCTCGGTCAGTTCGGTAATACGCAGCGCAGAGGCGATGACCTGGCCAAGATGTTGAAACGCGCCGGTAACGGGAGCAAGCGCTTCAAATGCCGCCAGCGCGCAAAAGACAAACAGCGCTATCAGCGCGCCAGGCTGGCTGTTATCGCCGACGCCGCCGGAAGCCATCCATAACATCAGCATTACCGCCAGTGCGCCAATAAGCAGCATTAAGGCCTGGGATAGCGCCGTTAATTCAGACTGACGTCGCTGGGCTTCATGCCACTGTAATTCCGTGGCTTCCATTTGCGCCCGATAGCGCGAGCTGGCGCCAAATATTGTCAGTTCCGCCTGACCCTGTAGCCAGGCGGTTAACTGCTGGCGATACTGACCGCGTAAATGGGTTAAGTTCTGCCCGGTGCTTTTTCCGGCGCGATAGAAGAGCGGCGGCATAATAAACAGCGTCAGCAGCATAATGCCGCCCAGCGTAATCGCAAGGGTGAAATCGAGAACACTCAGCCCCAGCGTGACCACCATAATCACCACAAACGCGCCAACCAGCGGAGAAATAACGCGCAGGTAGAGGTGATCCAGCGTATCGACATCAGCGACGACGCGGTTCAGCAGCTCGCCCTGACGATAGCGGGCAAGGCCAGCAGGGGAGAGCGGCAGCAGCTTGCTGAACGTATGAATACGCAAATGTTGCAATACGCGGAAGGTGGCGTCATGGCTGACCAGACGCTCGAAATACCGGCCCGCAGTACGGGTGATCGCCGCACCGCGCACGCCAGCAGCCGGCAGCATGTAGTTAAAGCTATAGATACCCGCCACACCGACTACGGCTGAGGCGGAGAGGAACCAGCCAGAGAGCGTCAGCAAACCGATACTGGCCAGTAGCGTGACGATGGCCAGGATAATACCGAGCGTTAACATCCACTTATGACGTTTATACAGCGTCAGATACGGTAGCAAGGCACGCATTTAAATGTCCTCCTGACGATGAGCCAATAGTGTCGCAAACGCGCCGTTGGCGCTGCTGAGTTGGGCATAATCACCTTGCTCGATGATTTGCCCGTCCTGTATAACCCAGATCACATCCCAGTCGGCAAGATCTTCTAACTGATGCGTTACCATCAGCGTGGTCTGGCGTTTTGATGCGGCATTCAGCGCCTGCATTACACGCTGCTCGCTGTGGGCATCCAGACTGGCGGCGGGTTCATCCAGCAACAACAATTTGCAGGGATTCAGCAGGGCGCGGGCAACCGCAACCCGCTGCGCCTGACCGACGGAAAGGCGACCAGCGTGATCGCCAGTCGGCGTGTCTACGCCTTGCGGCAACAGAGGTAAAAACTCACTGACCCAGGCGCTGTCGAGAGCCGCCTGTAACGCTTGTTCACTGGCATCCGGGCGGGCAAGCAGGACGTTTTCACGGAGCGTGCCAGCCGGTAATTGTGGGTTTTGCCCCACCCAGGAGAGATGTTTTCGCCAGGATTCCGGGGATAAATCACGAAGTTCAACGCCGTTAATGCACAGGGAACCCTGATAAGAGAGAAAGCCTGACAGCGCGTTTAACAGCGAACTCTTTCCTGAACCGCTGCGACCAACCAGTACGGCGCGCTGGCCTGCGGCCAGTGTGAAATTCAGCGGTCCGGCAAGCGGTTTACCTTCCGGCGAGGTAATTATCAGATCCTGCGCTTCAAGGGTTACCGGTTCTTTCCCGGAAAGTTCGACATCACCGCGTTCCGGGTGAGCGAGAGGTGTTTCCATAAAGGTTTTCAGGCTGTCAGCCGCACCTACCGCCTGCGCTTTGGCATGGTAAAAGGTGCCCAGATCGCGCAGTGGCTGGAAAAACTCCGGCGCCAGAATCAGCGCCAGGAAGCCGGCGGCAAGCGTGACGCCCGTCCCGTAATGGCCGAAATTAAGTTCGCCGAGGTAGGAGAAACCGAAATAAACCGCGACCAGCGCAATGGACAGCGACGTGAAGAACTCCAGTATCCCGGAGGATAAAAAGGCGAGGCGCAGGACTTCCATTGTGCGCTGGCGAAAATCTTGTGAAGCGACACGAATGCTTTCCGTTTCTGCTTCACCGCGCCCGAAGATGCGCAGCGTCTCCATACCGCGTAAGCGGTCGAGGAAATGCCCGCTCAGGCGGGCAAGCGCCTGGAAATTACGGCGGTTAGCGTCGGCGGCGCCCATTCCCACCATCGCCATAAATAATGGGATCAGCGGTGCGGTGCCGAGCAAAATCAGCGCGGCGGCCCAGTTTGACGGGAAAATCGCCGTCACAATCAACAAGGGAACGCAGACAGCAAGCGCCATTTGCGGCAGATAGCGGGCATAGTAATCATGCATATCGTCAATCTGCTCCAGCACCAGCGTCGCCCAGCTACCAGCTGGTTTACCCTGAATCCAGGCTGGCCCTGCCTGTTGCAGGCGATCCAGCACCTGGCGGCGGATCTCAAATCGGATATGCTGCCCGGCATGAAAACCCACCCGCTCGCGCAGCCAGACCACCCAGGCGCGCAGGACAAACACCAACATCAGTACGATGAAGGGGAGCAGAAGGGCTTCGCGGGGAATATTGTCCATGATCATATGCTGGAGAATGCGAGCCATGATCCAGGCCTGAGCGACAATCAGTACGCCACTCACGAAACCCAACAGGCGTGAAATGTTCAGCCAACGTTGGGAAATTACACTTTGCTGTTTTAACCAGCGGGTCAATTCTTTTTGACGGGTTTTATTCATTGCACGCTTAGCAGGTGAGTTATCGGAATTTTTGGCACGGCAATGTTACAACGGGGCAAAAATAAAGGCGACTTATAGTCGCCTTTTTTACTTTTGTTACTGATTTGTAAAAACTATTTGCACGCGTCAGCCAGACCGTCAAGGTAGCGTTCAGCGTCCAGCGCCGCCATGCAACCTGTGCCCGCTGAGGTGATTGCCTGACGATAAATATGGTCCATCACGTCGCCTGCGGCGAACACGCCGGGAACGCTGGTCTGCGTGGCGTTACCGTGGATGCCGGACTGGACTTTGATATAGCCGTTTTCCAGTTCGAGCTGACCTTCAAAAATCGCAGTGTTCGGGCTGTGGCCGATGGCGACAAACAGGCCTGCAACGTCAAGGGATTCAATGTTGTCCGGGTTTTGCGTATCACGCAGACGCAAACCGGTAACGCCCATCTGATCGCCGGTCACCTCTTCCAGAGTGCGGTGGGTGTGCAGCACGATGTTGCCATTTTCCACTTTATCCATCAGGCGCTTGATCAGAATTTTTTCGGCGCGGAAGTCGTCGCGACGGTGAATCAAATGCACTTCAGCGGCGATGTTCGCCAGGTATAACGCTTCTTCAACCGCCGTGTTGCCACCGCCGATGACCGCGACCTTCTGGTTGCGGTAGAAGAAACCGTCGCAGGTGGCGCAGGCAGATACGCCACGGCCTTTAAATGCTTCTTCAGACGGCAGGCCGAGGTAGCGTGCGGAAGCGCCGGTTGCGATGATCAGCGCATCGCAGGTGTATTCGCCGCTGTCGCCGGTCAGGCGGAAAGGACGGTTTTGCAGATCCACGCTATTGATGTGATCGAAGATGATTTCAGTATCAAATTTCGTCGCATGTTCGTGCATGCGCTCCATCAACAGCGGGCCGGTCAGATCGTTCGGATCGCCAGGCCAGTTTTCCACTTCCGTCGTGGTGGTCAGTTGACCGCCTTTCTCCATACCGGTAATCAGAACCGGTTGCAGGTTTGCGCGCGCAGCGTAGACCGCAGCGGTATATCCCGCCGGTCCAGAACCCAGGATAAGCAGTTTACTGTGTTTGGTCGTGCCCATGAGATCCCCATAGTTGTTGGCAGACAATGGGCAGGATTGTAGGGAATTTGCAGACGTAAAAAAAGAGTATAGCGATTTTGTTAACAATATGTGTAATAGCAGGAACCGATGAATGGGCGGATTTAGGGCTGCGATATAACGCTTTCTACTTAAAATCGGCCAGTTATAAGGTGATAAAATGACGATTTAGCGCCGCTCTTAATGAATAACTGGCATGTTGTACTAAAAATCGATGTTTTGCTTTGACAATCCCCTGCTGTTTTGCGAAAACATCTTCTGGAAGAAAAAAACAGTGTTATGTGTGTGCTGCATAATCATGCATATAAGCACCATGTTTACCGGGCTAGTGAAATCTACGCATGGCGTGGACAGACGCCATTCGTGATGTCGATAGCTGCCATCCGGCAACGGTCTTCTCACCATAGGCCCTGGCATTGCGCGCCGTTAATCCCTCTGGGTTCGGTCTATTGTGATGGGCATCGACTCTGAACAGTGATGTTAGTAGAGTCAGGCAGGAGTAGGGAAGGAATACAGAGAGACAATAATAATGGTAGATAGCAAGAAGCGCCCTGGCAAAGATCTCGACCGTATCGATCGTAACATTCTTAATGAGTTGCAAAAGGATGGGCGTATTTCTAACGTCGAGCTTTCTAAACGAGTGGGACTTTCACCGACGCCTTGCCTTGAGCGTGTCCGTCGGCTGGAAAGACAGGGTTTTATTCAGGGCTATACGGCGCTGTTAAACCCGCATTATCTGGATGCATCACTTCTGGTTTTTGTTGAGATTACTCTGAATCGTGGCGCTCCAGATGTGTTTGAACAATTTAACGCCGCAGTACAAAAACTTGAAGAAATTCAAGAGTGTCATTTAGTTTCCGGTGATTTCGACTACCTGTTGAAAACACGCGTGCCGGATATGTCAGCGTACCGTAAGCTGCTGGGTGAAACCCTGCTGCGTCTGCCTGGCGTGAATGACACACGTACTTACGTGGTAATGGAAGAAGTCAAACAGAGCAATCGTCTGGTAATTAAGACGCGCTAACACGGAACAGGTGCAAAATCGACGTAGTTTGATTACACTCCTGTTAATCCATACAGCAACAGTGCCGGGGCAACCCGGTGCTGTTGTCCGTTTTAGCATCGGGCAGGAAAAGCCCGAAACCTGGAGAGCCTTTTTTGAGCCAGGAATACACTGAAGACAAAGAAGTCACATTGAAAAAGTTAAGCAGCGGGCGCCGACTTCTGGAAGCGTTGCTGATCCTTATTGCCCTTTTTGCCGTCTGGTTGATGGCAGCCTTACTTAGCTTTAACCCTTCAGATCCCAGTTGGTCGCAAACCGCATGGCATGAGCCTATTCATAATTTGGGCGGCGCGCCGGGCGCGTGGCTGGCTGACACGCTGTTCTTTATCTTTGGCGTGATGGCTTACACCATCCCGGTGATTATCGTTGGCGGCTGCTGGTTTGCCTGGCGGCACCAGAGCAACGACGATTACATCGACTATTTTGCCGTGTCGCTGCGCATTATCGGCGTCCTGGCGTTGATTCTTACCTCCTGCGGATTAGCCGCAATTAATGCTGATGATATCTGGTACTTCGCGTCTGGCGGCGTCATTGGCAGCCTGTTAAGCACCACACTTCAGCCTCTGCTGCACAGCAGCGGGGGAACGATTACGCTGCTGTGCGTCTGGGCAGCCGGTCTGACGCTCTTCACCGGCTGGTCCTGGGTGAGCATTGCAGAAAAACTGGGTGGCTGGCTGCTGAATATTCTCACTTTCGCCAGCAACCGTACTCGCCGCGATGACACCTGGGTCGATGACGACGAGTATGAAGATGATGACGAATACGAAGAAGATGAAGTGGTGGGCGCACAGCGCGAATCCCGACGTGCGCGCATCCTTCGTGGCGCACTGGCGCGCCGTAAGCGGCTGGCAGAGAAGTTCAGCAATCCGCGTGGGCGACACACGGATGCGGCGCTTTTCTCCGGCAAGCGTATGGATGATGAAGACGATATCGAATACAGCGCGCGTGGCGTGGCCGCCGATCCTGATGATGTGCTGTTCTCCGGCCATCGTGCGACGCAGCCGGAATATGAGGAATACGATCCTCTGCTGAATGGGCATTCGGTCACGGAGCCTGTTGCCTCCGCTGCTGCGGCGACAACGGCAACGCAAGCCTGGGCGGCGCCTGCCGAGCCAGTTATGTCTGCACCGTCGGCACCGGGTGCTGAAGCTGCGCCTGCGCAACCGGTGGTGGAATGGCAGCCTGTTCCGGGGCCGCAAACCGGCGAACCGGTCATTGCGCCTGCGCCGGAAAGTTATCCGCCGCAACCACAATATGCGCAGCCGCAAGCGCCACATAATGAACCGTGGCAGCAACCTGCGCCGACCGAGCCGCAACCGCAGTATTACGCTGAACACGCGTATGAACAGCCTGTGCCGCAGGTGCAGGAACCTGCGGCAGAACAACCCTGGCACCCTGAGTCGGTTTATCCGCAAGAGCCTGTTTATCAACACGAGCCGACTTTCGAGCCGCAACCGGCTTACCCGCAGGAACCGGTTCAGGATACGTATTATCAGCAGCAGCCCGCTGTTGAGCCGCCGTCTGCGGTGGAGCCTGAGCCTGTAGCAGAAGAAATTAAACCCGCCCGCCCGCCGCTCTACTACTTTGAAGAAGTGGAAGAGAAACGCGCGCGTGAGCGTGAGCAACTGGCTGCGTGGTATCAGCCGATTCCTGAGCCAGCGAAAGCGCCGGAGCCGGTTAAACCATCGGCACCGACAGCAGCTTCTGTGCCGCCTGTTGAATCCGTTGCCACGGTTGCGCCGTTGGCGGCAGGCGTCAAAGATGCAACGCTGGCCGCAGGCGCGGCGGCGGCATCCGCTGCACCTGCGTTTAGCCCGGTAAGCGGTGGTGCGCCACGCCCACAGGTTAAAGAGGGGATTGGCCCGCAACTGCCTCGCCCTAACCGCGTTCGCGTTCCGACCCGCCGTGAGCTGGCCTCGTATGGCATAAAATTACCGTCTCAGCGTATCGCGGAAGAGAAAGCGCGTGCGGCGGGGCGTCATCAGTATGATGCCGAAACGCAGTATACCGATGATGAAATTGATGAGATGCAGCAGGATGAGCTGGCACGTCAGTTCGCCCAGTCTCAGCAGCATCGTTATGGTTCCGAATATCAACATGACGCTCCTCAGGCAGAAGATGAGGATGCAGCAGAAGCTGAACTGGCTCGCCAGTTTGCCTCTTCGCAGCAGCAGCGCTATGCCGGGGAACAGCCTGCGGGAGCCCATCCGTTCTCGCTGGATGATTTTGAATTCTCGCCGATGAAAGCGCTGGTGGATGAAGGCCCGCATGAGCCGTTGTTTACTCCCGGCGTGATGCCTGAGCAGCCTGTTGCGCCGCAGCAGCCCATCGCGCCACAGCAGCAGTATCAGCAGCCGCAACAGCCGGTTGCGCCACAGCAACAGTATCAGCAGCCGCAACAGCCCGTCGCGCCACAGCAGCAGTATCAGCAGCCGCAACAGCCGGTTGCGCCACAGCAACCGTATCAACAACCGCAGCAACAGTATCAACAACCGCAACAACCGGCCGCGCCACAGCCGCAGGAAAGCCTGATCCATCCGTTGTTGATGCGTAATGGCGACAGTCGTCCGTTGCAGAAACCTACCACGCCGTTGCCGTCGCTGGATCTGCTGACGCCGCCGCCGAGCGCAGTGGAACCGGTCGATACTTTCGCGCTGGAACAAATGGCGCGCCTGGTCGAAGCGCGTCTGGCGGATTTCCGCATTAAAGCTGACGTGGTGAACTATTCCCCAGGGCCTGTTATTACCCGTTTTGAGCTGAATCTGGCGCCGGGCGTGAAAGCCGCGCGTATTTCTAACCTGTCACGCGATCTCGCGCGTTCACTGTCAACCGTTGCGGTACGCGTGGTAGAAGTGATCCCTGGTAAGCCTTACGTGGGCCTCGAACTGCCGAACAAAAAACGTCAGACCGTCTACCTGCGTGAAGTGCTGGATAACGCTAAATTCCGCGAGAATCCGTCGCCGCTCACCGTGGTGCTGGGTAAAGATATCGCTGGCGATCCGGTTGTGGCCGATCTGGCGAAAATGCCTCATCTGCTGGTTGCGGGGACGACGGGTTCCGGTAAATCGGTTGGGGTCAATGCCATGATCCTCAGCATGCTGTATAAAGCGCAGCCGGAAGACGTGCGTTTCATCATGATCGACCCGAAAATGCTGGAACTTTCGGTCTATGAAGGCATTCCACATCTGCTGACCGAAGTGGTTACCGATATGAAAGACGCCGCCAACGCACTGCGCTGGAGCGTTAATGAAATGGAACGCCGCTATAAGCTGATGTCGGCGCTTGGCGTGCGTAATCTGGCGGGCTATAACGAGAAAATTGCCGAAGCGGCACGGATGGGGCGTCCGATTCCAGACCCGTACTGGAAGCCGGGCGACAGCATGGATGCCCAGCATCCGGTGCTGGAAAAACTGCCGTATATCGTGGTTCTGGTCGATGAATTCGCCGATCTGATGATGACCGTCGGTAAGAAAGTTGAAGAGCTGATTGCGCGTCTGGCGCAGAAAGCGCGTGCCGCAGGTATTCACCTGGTGCTGGCGACTCAGCGCCCGTCGGTTGACGTTATTACCGGTCTGATTAAGGCCAACATTCCGACGCGTATCGCCTTTACCGTATCCAGTAAGATCGACTCACGCACGATCCTCGATCAGGGCGGCGCGGAGTCCCTGCTGGGGATGGGGGATATGCTTTATTCCGGCCCGAACTCAACCATGCCGGTACGTGTTCATGGCGCGTTTGTCCGCGACCAGGAAGTGCATGCGGTGGTGCAGGACTGGAAAGCACGTGGTCGCCCGCAATACATTGACGGCATCACCTCGGATAGCGAAAGCGAAGGGGGCGGCGGCGGTTTTGACGGCGGCGAAGAGCTGGACCCGTTATTCGATCAGGCGGTGAGCTTTGTGACCGAAAAACGCAAAGCATCCATTTCTGGCGTTCAGCGTCAGTTCCGTATCGGTTACAACCGTGCGGCGCGCATTGTCGAGCAGATGGAAGCCCAGGGCATTGTCAGCGAACAAGGCCATAACGGGAACCGCGAGGTGCTGGCGCCACCGCCGTTCGAATGATTGCAAAGATCGGTAAATAAATAAGAATTCAGTATTTTCTTCTTTCCTCATGCTGATTTTTGGCCTGGAATAGAGAGCAGAGGGAACTCCCCATCGGGAGTGACGTATTTTGAGGAATAATGATGAAAAAAATCGCAATCACCTGCGCATTACTCTCCGGCTTTGTGGTGAGCAGCGTATGGGCGGATGCCGCCAGCGATCTGAAAAGCCGTCTGGATAAAGTCAGCAGCTTCCACGCCAGCTTTACACAAAAAGTGACTGACGGCAGCGGCGCCGCCGTTCAGGAAGGCCAGGGCGACTTATGGGTTAAGCGTCCTAATCTGTTTAACTGGCATATGACGCAGCCCGACGAGAGCATTCTGGTCTCTGACGGGAAAACGCTATGGTTCTTTAACCCGTTTGTCGAGCAGGCAACGGCGACCTGGTTAAAAGATGCGACGGGCAATACGCCGTTTATGCTGATAGCCCGCAACCAGTCCAGCGACTGGCAGCAGTACAACATCAAACAAAATGGCGATGACTTTGTGCTGACGCCAAAAAGCAGCAGCGGTAACCTGAAACAGTTCACCATTAATGTGGGTCGTGACGGGACTATTCATCAGTTCAGCGCAGTGGAACAAGACGATCAGCGCAGCAGCTATCAGCTGAAATCTCAGCAGAATAGCGCTGTCGATGCTTCAAAATTTACCTTTACTCCGCCGCAAGGTGTAACGGTAGACGACCAACGTAAGTAGAGGCGCATGAGTGAGCAATCTGTCGCTCGATTTTTCTGATAATACCTTTCAGCCACTGGCCGCGCGTATGCGGCCAGAAAATTTAGCGCAGTATATTGGTCAGCAGCATCTGCTGGCTGCGGGTAAGCCTTTGCCTCGTGCAATTGAGGCCGGGCACCTGCACTCGATGATTTTGTGGGGGCCGCCCGGTACGGGCAAAACCACGCTGGCCGAAGTGATTGCCCGCTATGCCAATGCTGACGTCGAACGCATTTCCGCCGTGACTTCTGGCGTAAAAGAGATCCGTGAAGCCATTGAACGCGCCCGCCAGAACCGTAATGCCGGGCGCCGCACTATTCTGTTTGTCGATGAAGTCCATCGCTTCAACAAGAGCCAGCAGGATGCGTTTCTGCCGCATATCGAAGACGGCACGATTACGTTTATTGGCGCGACGACCGAAAACCCGTCCTTCGAGCTGAACTCGGCTTTGCTGTCACGCGCCCGCGTGTATCTCCTCAAATCCTTAACGACTGAAGATATTGAGCAGGTGCTGAATCAGGCGATGGATGACAAAGCGCGTGGTTATGGCGGCCAGGATATCGTTCTGCCGGACGAGACGCGCCGGGCGATCGCCGAACTGGTGAACGGAGATGCGCGTCGGGCGTTAAATACGCTGGAAATGATGGCAGACATGGCGGAAGTGGATGACAGCGGTAAGAGAGTATTATTACCCGCATTACTGACCGAAATCGCCGGGGAGCGCAGCGCGCGCTTTGATAATAAAGGCGACCGCTTTTACGATCTCATCTCCGCATTGCATAAATCGGTGCGTGGCAGCGCCCCGGACGCGGCGCTTTACTGGTATGCCCGGATCATTACCGCTGGCGGCGACCCGCTGTATGTCGCCCGACGTTGCCTGGCGATTGCTTCTGAAGACGTCGGCAATGCCGATCCTCGCGCAATGCAGGTGGCGATTTCTGCGTGGGATTGCTTTACCCGCGTCGGCCCTGCGGAAGGGGAACGGGCGATAGCCCAGGCGATTGTTTATTTAGCCTGTGCGCCGAAAAGTAACGCGGTTTATACCGCGTTCAAAGCGGCGCTGGCCGATGCCCGTGAACGCCCGGATTATGACGTGCCTGTGCATCTGCGCAATGCGCCGACGAAACTGATGAAAGAAATGGGCTATGGCCAGGAATACCGCTACGCGCATGATGAGCCAAACGCCTACGCCGCAGGCGAGGTTTATTTCCCGCCGGAAATAGCGCAAACACGCTATTATCATCCCACAAACAGGGGTCTTGAAGGCAAGATTGGCGAAAAGCTCGCCTGGCTGGCTGAACAGGATCAAAATAGCCCCACAAAACGCTACCGTTAGCGCGATCGTTGCGGTAATGTTGGCACTGTATCCCTGTGACTGCAGGCTGTGGTCACGTTTCCTATTTTAATTCGATAAGCACAGGATAAGCATGCTCGATCCCAATCTGCTGCGTAATGAGCCAGACGCAGTCGCTGAAAAACTGGCACGCCGGGGCTTTAAGCTGGATGTAGATAAGCTGCGCGCTCTTGAAGAGCGTCGTAAAGTTTTGCAGGTCAACACGGAAAACCTGCAAGCAGAGCGTAACTCTCGATCGAAATCCATCGGCCAGGCGAAAGCGCGCGGGGAAGATATCGAGCCTTTACGTCTGGAAGTGAACAAGCTGGGCGAAGAGCTGGATGCGGCAAAAGCCGAGCTGGAGAGCTTACAGGCTGAAATTCGCGATATCGCGCTGACCATTCCTAACTTACCGGCTGATGATGTACCGGTAGGTAAAGATGAAAACGACAACGTTGAAGTCAGCCGTTGGGGAACCCCGCGTGAGTTTGATTTCGACGTCCGCGATCATGTGACGCTGGGTGAAATGCACGCCGGTCTCGACTTCGCGGCTGCGGTTAAACTGACCGGTTCCCGTTTTGTGGTAATGAAAGGGCAGATTGCCCGTATGCACCGCGCGCTGTCGCAGTTCATGCTGGATCTGCACACTGAACAGCATGGTTACAGTGAAAACTACGTGCCGTATCTGGTGAACCACGACACGCTGTACGGTACAGGGCAGTTGCCGAAATTTGCGGGCGATCTGTTCCATACTCGCCCGCTGGAAGAAGAGGCTGACAGCAGCAACTATGCGCTGATCCCGACGGCGGAAGTGCCGCTGACTAACCTGGTGCGTGATGAAATCATCGACGAAGATGCGTTGCCGATCAAAATGACTGCGCATACGCCATGCTTCCGTTCTGAAGCGGGTTCTTACGGTCGTGACACGCGCGGTCTGATCCGTATGCACCAGTTCGATAAAGTTGAGATGGTGCAGATTGTGCGTCCAGAAGAGTCAATGGATGCGCTGGAAGAGATGACCGGCCATGCTGAGAAAGTGCTTCAGTTGCTGGGTCTGCCGTACCGTAAAATCGTTCTGTGTACTGGTGACATGGGCTTTGGCGCATGTAAAACCTACGATCTCGAAGTATGGATCCCGGCGCAGAACACCTATCGTGAAATCTCTTCCTGCTCGAACGTATGGGATTTCCAGGCGCGTCGTATGCAGGCACGCTGCCGCAGTAAGTCCGACAAGAAAACCCGTCTGGTTCATACTCTGAACGGTTCCGGTCTGGCGGTTGGGCGTACTTTAGTTGCCGTGATGGAAAACTACCAGCAGGCTGATGGCCGCATCGAAGTTCCAGAAGTATTACGTCCGTATATGAACGGACTGGAATATATCGGCTAATCCCCGCTTCTCTCTGCTTAAAAAGCGCCTCCGGGCGCTTTTTTTTATGCCTGTTTGACACCGGACAAGAATGGTTACCCCTTTGGGGGTAATACTACCTTTGAATGAAGATTAGCATTTATCGCTGATTTTTCTCATATTCATTATATACAAAACTATATAGCGATTTATTCGTTATATAAATAACTACATAACGAAGTGTCTGGCTTTTATCAATCGTGAGCAAGCAAAGTGAGTCATCATGAAAACGAATATCCCCGATGCTGTACTGGCAGCTGAGGTAACTCGTCGAGGCCTGGTAAAAACGACAGCAATAGGCGGGCTGGCAATCGCCAGTAGCGCATTGACTCTGCCATTTACCCGGATCGCCAATGCGGCTGACGCTATCAGCCCCAACGTATCCAGCGAAAAAATTATCTGGAGCGCTTGCACCGTTAACTGCGGAAGCCGCTGCCCGCTGCGCATGCATGTGGTGGACGGTGAAATCAAATATGTTGAAACGGACAATACGGGCGATGATAACTATGACGGTCTGCATCAGATTCGCGCCTGTCTGCGCGGGCGTTCTATGCGCCGCCGGGTTTATAACCCCGATCGTCTGAAGTATCCAATGAAGCGCGTTGGCAAGCGTGGTGAAGGTAAGTTTGAGCGCATCAGCTGGGACGAAGCCTATGACATTATCACCACCAATATGCAGCGTCTTATCAAAGACTATGGCAACGAATCCATCTATTTAAACTATGGTACGGGTACGCTTGGCGGCACGATGACGCGCTCTTGGCCGCCAGGAAAAACACTGGTTGCCCGGCTGATGAACTGCTGCGGCGGTTACCTCAACCACTACGGCGATTACTCATCCGCGCAAATTGCCGCCGGGTTAAATTACACCTACGGCGGCTGGGCGGACGGTAATAGTCCTTCCGACATTGAAAATAGTAAGCTGGTTGTGCTGTTTGGTAACAATCCGGGGGAAACCCGTATGAGCGGCGGCGGGGTAACCTATTACCTCGAACAGGCACGGCAAAAATCAAATGCGCGGATGATTATTATCGATCCGCGTTACACCGATACCGGCGCGGGTCGTGAGGATGAGTGGATTCCGATTCGCCCGGGTACGGATGCGGCGCTGGTAAATGCGCTGGCATACGTCATGATCACCGAGGATATGGTCGATCAGCCGTTCCTCGACAAATACTGCGTGGGTTATGACGAAAAAACCTTACCCGCCAGCGCGCCGAAAAATGGTCACTACAAAGCCTATATTCTGGGACAGGGTAGAGATGGTATTGCGAAGACGCCGGAGTGGGCGTCGCAGATCACCGGTATCCCGGCGGCGCGCATTGTAAAACTGGCGCGTGAAATCGGTAGCGCCAAACCCGCTTACATCAGCCAGGGTTGGGGGCCGCAGCGTCATGCCAACGGCGAAATCGTTACTCGCGCAATCTCTATGCTGGCGATCCTGACCGGCAACGTCGGCATTAATGGCGGCAACAGCGGTGCGCGTGAGGGATCTTACGATTTGCCGTTTGAGCGTATGCCAACGCTGGAAAACCCGGTCGAGACCAGCATTTCGATGTTCTTATGGACCGATGCCATTGAGCGCGGGCCGGAAATGACGGCGCTGCGTGATGGGGTTCGCGGCAAAGATAAACTCGACGTTCCCATCAAGATGATCTGGAACTATGCCGGTAACTGCCTGATTAACCAGCATTCCGAAATTAACCGTACGCATGAAATTTTGCAGGATGACAAGAAGTGCGAAATGATCGTCGTTATCGACTGTCATATGACCTCTTCAGCGAAATATGCCGATATTCTGCTGCCGGACTGCACCGCTTCTGAGCAGATGGACTTCGCGCTGGATGCTTCCTGCGGGAACATGTCCTACGTTATTTTCACCGACCAGGCCATTAAACCGCGCTTTGAGTGCAAGACTATCTATCAGATGACCAGCGAGCTGGCGAAGCGTCTCGGCGTGGAGCAGCAGTTTACCGAAGGGCGTACGCAAGAAGAGTGGATGCGTCATCTGTACGAACAGTCGCGTCAGGCGATTCCCGAACTGCCGACATTCGAAGCATTCCGCAAGCAGGGCATCTTTAAGCAGCGCGACCCTGAAGGTCATCACGTTGCCTATAAAGCGTTCCGTGACGATCCGCAGGCTAATCCGCTGACAACGCCGTCGGGCAAAATCGAGATCTATTCGCAGGCGCTGGCAGAGATTGCGGCAACCTGGGAACTGCCGGAAGGCGATGTGATCGATCCGTTGCCGATCTATACGCCGGGCTTCGAAAACTACAGCGATCCGTTGACCAAAGACTATCCGTTGCAATTAACGGGCTTCCACTACAAATCTCGCGTGCACTCTACCTATGGCAACGTGGACGTTCTGAAAGCTTCCTGCCGCCAGGAGATGTGGATTAACCCGATGGACGCGCAAAAACGCGGCATCAGCAACGGCGACAAAGTGCGTATCTTCAACGGTCGCGGCGAGTTGCATATTGAGGCGAAAGTGACGCCGCGCATGATGCCGGGCGTCGTTGCGTTGGGCGAAGGCGCCTGGTATGACCCGGATGCAAAACGCGTGGATCAGGGGGGATGTATTAACGTCCTGACGACCCAGCGTCCTTCTCCTCTCGCTAAGGGGAATCCGTCCCATACGAACCTCGTTCAGGTTGAGAAGGTATAAGGAGTAACCGATGACAACCCAATATGGATTTTTTATTGACTCCAGTCGTTGCACCGGTTGCAAAACCTGCGAACTGGCCTGCAAAGACTACAAAGATTTAACCCCGGACGTCAGCTTCCGCCGCATCTATGAATATGCGGGCGGCGACTGGCAGGAGGATAACGGCGTCTGGCACCAGAATGTCTTTGCCTACTATCTTTCCATCTCCTGCAACCACTGCGAAGACCCGGCCTGCACGAAAGTGTGTCCGAGCGGCGCGATGCACAAACGCGAGGACGGTTTTGTGGTGGTGGATGAGGATGTCTGCATCGGCTGTCGCTACTGCCATATGGCCTGCCCGTACGGTGCGCCGCAGTACAACGCCGCCAAAGGCCACATGACCAAATGCGACGGCTGTCATGACCGCGTTGCCGACGGCAAAAAGCCGATCTGCGTCGAGTCCTGCCCGCTGCGCGCGCTGGACTTTGGCCCGATAGAAGAGCTGCGGAAGAAACATGGCACGCTGGCGGCCGTTGCGCCGCTGCCGGGCGCGCACTTCACCAGACCGAACATTGTGATTAAACCCAACGCCAACAGCCGCCCGACCGGGGATACCACGGGTTATCTGGCAAATCCGAAGGAGGT
>NZ_JAOWGF010000029.1:0-159742 GCF_030333285.1 Citrobacter sp. CK199
TACCGGGCCTACAAAATCCCTCTCCCGTAGGCCGGGTAAGGCGCTTGTGCCGCCATCCGTCGCCATGCCCGGTGGCGCTTTGCTTACCGGGCCTACAAAATCCCTCTCCCGTAGGCCGGATAAGGCGTTTGTGCCGCCATCCGGCGTCATGCCCGGTGGCGCTTTGCTTACCGGGCCGACAAAACCTCTCTCCCGTAGGCCGGATAAGGCGCTTGCGCCGCCATCCGGCGTTATGCCCGGTGGCGCTTCGCTTACCGGGCCTACAAAATCCCTCTCCCGTAGGCCGGGTAAGGCGCTTGTGCCGCCATCCGTCGCCATGCCCGGTGGCGCTTCGCTTACCGGGCCTACAAAACCCTTCCCCCATCGGCAAAAAGCCTCCGCTACGGGAGGCTTTTTGCTTCGCGGTGAACCGCTGGCTATTTCCGGCGGAATTTACGGGTGAGCGGTTTCTCTATCTCCACAATGCAGAACAGCACTGCGCCGATAGCGAAGGTTATGCCCCAGTAACGCAGCGGCAGCGCTTCTGTGCCAAACAGCATCTGCATGAAAGGCATATAGATAATCGCCATTTGTAACAGCAACAGAATGCCGCTGACCATCCAGATGCCTTTATTCATCAGCAGCCCGCGTCCCAGCGAGAAACCATCCGAAACCCGACAGTTGAGCATATATACCCACTGTGCGGTGACCAGCGTCTGCAACAGCACGGTACGGATAAACTCCGGGCTGTGGCCGCGAGGCTGCAACCAGGCTTCCAGCGCAAAGGCGCAGGCTGCAATTAACGTTCCGACAAAACCGACGCGCCAGATAGCAAAGGCATCCATGACGTTCTCATTACTCTGGCGTGGCGGGCGTCGCATGATGTTGCGCTCACCGGCTTCAAATGCCAGCCCGAACGACAGCGTGGCGGAGGTCGCCATATTCATCCACAGAATCAGTACCGGCGTGAGCGGGATCAGGTTCCCAGCCAACAGGGCAATGATGATCAGCAGACCCTGCGCCAGGTTGGTGGGCATGATGAACAGAATCGTTTTCTTCAGGTTGTCGTAAACGCGACGCCCCTCCTGCACAGCGCTGGCGATGGTGGCGAAGTTATCGTCCGTCAGTACCATGTCAGCGGCTTCTTTTGTCACTTCCGTGCCTTTGATGCCCATCGCGATGCCGACGTCCGCCTGCTTCAACGCGGGGGCGTCGTTGACTCCGTCGCCGGTCATACCGACAATCTCGCCTTTGTTTTGCAGCGCCTTCACCAGACGCAGTTTATGTTCAGGGCTGGTGCGGGCAAAGATGTCGTAGGTGACAGCAGCTTCGGCTAATGCCGCATCGTCCATCTGCTCCAGTTCGTAGCCCGTTACCGCGTGGGTGCTGTTATGAATCCCCAGCATGCCGCCGATACTCATGGCCGTTTGCGGGTGATCGCCGGTGATCATCTTCACGCGAATCCCCGCCTGCTGGCAGGCCTGGATTGCGTCAATGGCTTCTGGACGCGGCGGGTCCATCATGCCTGCGATGCCCAGGAAGATCAGGCCGTCATTCAGGCACTCATGGGTGAGAGAGGCGGCTTCTGCACGCCCTGGCTTCCAGGCTGCCGCAACCATGCGCAGACCTTCTTTCGCATAGCGCGCGATCTCCGCTTCCCAGTGATTTTGCGTAAAGGCTTCAGTACCGGTAGCGGTCTGCTGTAGCTGGCACAGTTTAAACAACACATCTGGCGCACCGGTCACCAGTACGCGCTCTTCATTTCTAATGCGATGGTGCGTCGCCATGTATTTGTACTGCGAATCGAACGGGATTTTGCTGCGCAGTTCAGTTTCAATGGCGGGAAGGCGTGCTTTTGCCGCCAGCACTTTTAAGGCTCCTTCCGTTGGCCCTCCGGTGATGCCCCAGTGACCGTTTTCGTCCTGAATCAATTGGCTGTCATTACACAGGTCGATAGTGCGAAGGTAGTTCTCCAGCAGGCTGCCGGGCAGGATCTCTACCGCAGCGTCGCTCTCCTCAGTATGGATCTCGCCCATTGGCTCATAGCTGTTGCCCTGAACGCGGTAATTTTTGTCCGCCGTAATAATGGCTTTTACCGTCATCTCATTCATGGTCAGGGTGCCCGTTTTATCGGAACAGATCACGGACATCGCACCCAGCGTCTCGACCGTCGGCAGCTTGCGGATAATGGCGCGTTTGCGGGCCATCGTCTGTACGCCGAGCGACAGAATAATCGAGATGATCGCGGGCAGCCCTTCCGGCACGGCCGCGACGGCAAGGCTAATCAGAGAAAGCAGCAGTTCGCCCATCGGCATATCGCGCAGCAGCAGGCTGAACACAAATAGTCCTGCCATCATGGCGACGATAATGGCGAAAATGGCTTTGCCGAGTTTATCCATCTGAACCAGCAGCGGGGTACGGTGCTTCTCAATGCCCGTCATCATCTGGTTGATGTGGCCGAGTTCAGTTTCTTCACCGGTGGCGATAACCACGCCCAGCCCGGCGCCTGCGCTGATGGTGGTGCCGGAGAACAGCAGATTTTTACGATCGCCTAACGGCAGTTCGCCGGTAAGGGTGTCGGCTGTTTTATCGACAACGGTGGACTCACCCGTCAGGATGGCCTCTTCAACCCGCAGATTATGGGCTTCCATAACGCGAAGATCTGCCGGGATGCGATCGCCTGCGCGCAGCACGACGATATCGCCCACCACCAGTTCGGTTGTGGGGACGGTTTCATGTTGACCGTTGCGGATAGCGACCGCTGAATTCGACAGCATATTGCGGATGCTTTTCAGCGACTTTTCCGCGTTATTTTCCTGAATGTGGCCAATCAGCGCGTTGATAACGGCAACACCCAAAATGACGGCCGTATCCACCCAATGACCCATGACCGCAGTCAGCACCGCCGCAGCGATCAGGACATAAATCAGAACATCGTGGAAATGCGCCAGGAAGCGTAACCATGCAGGTTTGCCTGCTTTTTCTGGCAGCGCGTTAGGCCCATGCTGCGCGAGGCGCGCGCTGGCTTCATTTTGCGTCAGCCCGGAAGGCTGACTCTGCTTTTTTTCAAGTACCTCGTTAACAGATTGCTGGTACGGTTTTTTTTCAACGCATGGCGCAGAATGGAGACGATTTTTATTCGGCATTCTGGTCAATTTAAAATTCCTCGAAGTATAAAATGCATAATGTTTTGAATCGCGCTTATACTATTAAAATAAAGAGTCTGAATTATTGACATTAATCAATGACGTTTCGTTAAAGATTATTTTATCTTTATGGTTAGATAACGCTTGTAGCGTATATTTTCAGTGTTTTGATGGAAGTGTAAATTTAGTAAAGGAGGTAATTATGTTAGGAATATATAGCGGTAGGCGATTGATGTTGCTGGTTATTTTTGCAATCATCATCGCTGTAATTAGCGGGATCTCAACCTACGCCTTCGTTAAATATCTGGGTTGAAAAACACTAAATATAGTGTTCCTTACATAACTTTTAAATATTTAAAGTTAATGACAGAGAATAAAAATAAAGGGCATAAGAATATATTTTTGATGAGCAGTCTGACAGGATGAACAGACTGCTCTGGACAGGTAAAATATGGCTAGCAGACTAACGAATAATACACATTGGTTTTCCTGTCAGCGGTTCAGGGTGAATTTCTGCATCAACCTGAAATACCTTGCGTAATAATTCTGGTTGCATCACATCAACAGGTTGCCCTTGCGCAATCACATTCCCCTGCGCCAGCACGACAAGATGATCGCAATAGCGACTTGCCTGATTCAGATCGTGCAGTACCGTCACGACCGTTTTTCCCGCCTGTTTTAGCATCTGCATGAGCGCCATCAACTCCACCTGATGATTAATGTCGAGCCAGGTGGTGGGTTCATCCAGTAATACAATGGGCGTATCCTGCGCTAACACCATCGCCAGAAACACGCGCTGCCTCTGACCGCCGGACAGCTCCGTCAGCCGCCTTTCTGCCAGCGCATCAGTGTGCGTCTGCGCCATTGCCCGGTTGACATGCTGATGGTCGTCGCGAGAAAGCCGCCCCCACAGCGGCAGCCACGGGCTGCGGCCATAGCTGACCAGTTCCCGCACGGTGATCCCTTCCGGCGTCATGTGCTGTTGCGGCAGTAGCGCCAGGTGACGCGAAAGCGCGCGGGGTGAGAATGCCGACAGCGGCTTACCCGCAATGTGCAAGGTGCCGGATTGCGGTATGAGCAGGCGGGCAAGGCATTTCAGCAGCGTCGATTTGCCGCAGCCATTAGGCCCCAGTAATGCGGTGATCTGCCCGGCGGGTAGCGTAACCGACAGGCCGTCAAGAATGCGTTTATCACCGTATCCGGCAGTCAGGTTTTCACATCTGATATCCATTTAGCGCATCCTCACAAGCAACCAGATAAACCACGGCGCGCCGATAATGGCGGTGAGCATGCCTGCCGGAAGCTCCGTGGGAGGGTTAATGATCCTTGCCAGCAAATCGGCCAGCGTTAAGACAAATGCGCCGATTAGCGCAGCGCCGGGCAGTAGCCAGTGATGGCGCCCTCCCAGCAGGCGTCGGGTCAGGTGGGGCACGACCAGGCTGACGAAAGCTATCGGCCCGCAAACTGCCACGCTGGTGGCTGCCAGCGCGACGGCGAGGAGCAATCCCAGGCGCTGTGCCCGCCTGACCGGGACGCCGAGCGTGCTGGCGCGATCATCGCCCAGCGCCAGCAGATCCAGATCGCGGCAAAACCAGGCGCTGAGTGGAATAAGCGCCAGCATTATCGGCAGCGCCACATACACAAACGACCAGCCGCGTCCCCATAAACTGCCGGTCAGCCACAGCAGCGCGTTGTTAACGTCCTGCGGGCGGGAGAGCATCAGGTAATCCGTCAGGCTGGCCCAGGTTGCCGACAACGCCACGCCGATTAACGCCAGGCGCAGGGGGGAGGAGCGACCCGCAATCGCACGCAGTAAGATCAGCGCACAAAGCCCGCCCACAAATGCCAGCAGCGGCAGCCAGACGACCGACAGCGATGGCAGCAGCATGAGTGCGCTTACTGTTGCCAGACTGGCGGCATGGTTCACCCCTAAAATATCCGGCGAGGCCAGCGGATTACGCACGATGCCTTGCACCAGTACGCCGGAAATCGCCAGGGCGGCGCCGACGAATATCGCCAGCAGCAGTCTCGGCAGACGATACTGGGTCAGAACATAGTGGTGCTCGTGACCGGTATGCCAGCCATCGATCAGCGCGGACCAGGGCAGGGGAACCACGCCCAGACGCAATGACAGCAGCGCGGTGATACTCAGCAGGAGCAACGTGATGAGCAGAATAAAGGCTTTCATCCACGCCTCCTTGCCAGCCAGACAAAACACGGCGCGCCAATCAGCGCCAGCACTGCGCCTGCCGGAAGCTCGCCCGGCCAGGCCAGTGCTCGCGCCAGAATATCCGCCAGCAGCATAAACGTTGCGCCCATCAGCAGGCTCATCGGCAGCAACTTACGCTGGTCGTGACCTGACCACGCCCTGGCCAGATGCGGCATTAACAGGCCGATAAACGCCACCGGCCCCGCCACGCTGACGCAGGCGCCGACCAGCACCAGCACGCCGATATTGACGGTAAGCCGCAGCCGAAACAGGTTTACGCCGAGTGTGTGTGCGGCGACATCGCTGACGTTGAGCAGATTAAGGGCGTTCGCCAGCAGCAGCATGACGGGAATAATCACCAGAACAAAAGGAAAGAGCTGCCAGAACTCGGCCCAGCGCACATGGGCAATACCGCCCGCCAGCCATGAAAAAATGCCGTAAGCGTGGTCTTCCGCCAATAACAGCGTGATGCGGGTCAGCGCCATACACAGCGCGGAGAGCGCGATTCCGGCGAGAATCAGTTTGTTGCGGTCGGGCTCCTGTCGCCAGCCGCCGCCAGCCAGCATCACCAGAAGCCAGGCGAGGCCTCCGCCTGCGGCGGCGATAAACGCGATGGAATACCCGCTGAGCAACATGGGGCTGAATGCGCTGGTTAACGCTATCGCCAGTGCCGCACCGCTGTTAATGCCGGTCAGAGAAGGGGAGGCTAGCGGGTTATGGGTCAGGGTTTGCAGCAATGTTCCCGCTAGGGCAAGGCTGGCGCCAATCAGCAATGCCACCAGGCTGCGCGGCAGACGTAAATTACGCACCAACGCCTCCGAAAGCGGAGGCGTTGAAGAAGGAAACAGGGCATGCAGAGCACTGACGGGTGAAATCGGGATCGCCGAGTAGCAGAACAGGCTCAGCCAGAACGCTGCCAGGAGCGCCAGTACGGGCGCTCCCCAAATGATCAATGTCCTCATTGCGTGGTATCAGGCGTCTGGTGATGAAAGATTTTCACCGTATCGCCGGCAATGCGTTCCGCAGCGAAAATCCCGCGCATCCGCGCCCAGCTATTGCTATCGACAGCGGCAACCTGGTGGTGTTGCGACGCCTGGAGCATGGACCATAACGTATCCTGCTGCCAGCGTTTAACGATGCTCTCCTGGCGGTAGTGCGCGACAATCAGCCACTGCGGATCGAGCGCCAGTAGCCGCTCCAGATTAATCGTGGTCATTGGCGCAGAGTTGATTGCCTCCGGCACGCGCAGACCCAGCGCAGCGAGCACGCCGCCCGTATACGATTCGCGGCTGTGCAGATTAAACTGCTGTTCGCGTGAGGTGCCGAATACCACGCTGGCCCCTTTCGGCAAGTGGGCGGCAAACGCGCGCATACGTTCCCGATGCAACGTCAGCCGTTTTTGCATTTCAGCATGTTTACCTGATACTTTCCCGATGATCGCGGCGGATTGCAGATTTTCAGCGTACGTTTCATTACGGGATTTGAGCAACAACACGGGGGCGATCTCTTGCAGCGCGGCGTAAATCCCTGCGTGGCGGCTGCTGTCAGCGATAATCAGGTCAGGTTTTAGCGCGCCGATCGCCTCAAGGCTCGGCTGAGCGCGGGTGCCGACGGACTGCCATTGCCCGATAATCTGACGCACTTCCGGCAGCAGACGCGTGGGATCGTTGTCATCGGCGATCCCCACCGGACTGACGTTCACCGCCGCCAGCGCATCGGCAAACGACAGTTCCAGTACGACAATCCGTTGCGGCGTTTTATTCAGGGTAAAGGCGCCGTGTTCATCCTGCACCGTCACGGCAAAAACCGGCGCTGCCAGGACGATCAGGCTGAAAAAATAAACGCGAATAAAAGCAAACATAGTCAACTCCGGTTACCGGATGGCGCTGCGCTTACCTGGCCCACGTCACTCTGTAGGCCAGGTAAGGCATTTACGCTGCCACCCGGCAACAAATGAACAATCAGAACTTCAGTGACCCTTGCAGGTACAGCGTTCGCGGCTGTCCGGCATAGATGCCTTTGTTGTTGTCATCATACGAGCGGGTGTAATACTCATGGTCGAAGATATTCTTCACGCCAAACGCGAGGTTCAGGTTGGCCATCTCGGGGCCGAAGTCATACGCCACGCGCGCGCCCCACAACATGTAACCCGGAATACGCCCGGTGCTGCCGTCCGCGCTCTCTTTCACAGTATTGGCGTTGTCGGCAAATTGGCTGGACTGGAAATCGCTGTTCAGGTTGAACGTCCAGTTGCCGGGTTTGTAATCCACGCCCAGCGTTCCTTTATGCTTCGGTGAGAACGGCACCTGATTGCCGTAAGTGTCGCCTTTTTCGCGAATTTCGGCGTTAACGTACGCGTAGTTAGCGTAAACGGCGACATTTTCCAGCGTGGGCGTCATATCGCCGAGATCGTAACGTACCTGCGTTTCCATCCCGGTATGACGGGTTTTGCCACGGGCGGTAACCGTATCGTTAGTCTGGTTGGAGTCGTACTGATTATTAAAGTTAATCAGGAACAGCCCCATTTCCGCCGTCAGCGCGCCGTTGTCGAATCGGGTTCCGACTTCCCAGGTTCGCGCTTTTTCCGGTTCCACATTGCCGCTTTGCACAGCCTTGCCAATTTGACTGTACTGTACGGTGCCGAACGAGCCTTCAGTGTTGGCATAAAGATTCCAGCTGTCAGTGAGGTGGTAGAGGACGTTAAGCGCCGGAAGCGGGGCGTTGTAGCTCACCTCTTCGTGCGTACCTTTAACGTTGTTGTCCTGGTAGGATTCAATGTGCTCAAAACGCATACCTGGCGTAATGGTCCAGTTGCCGATATCAATTTTGTCATCGAGATACCAGGCGTGAGCTTCGGTCCCTGAACGCGTATCACGGTCATAAGGGCTGGATGTTGACGGCAACTGACCGCTGGTGGTTGCGGTGTAGTAACGCATTTCATGCGTGGATTCATTGACATAGCGATAGCCTACGCCGACTTCATGCGCAGACGGGCCAATCATAAAGCTCTGGCTGTAGCGCGGTTCAATGCCGCGAACCCAGTAGTAGCGCGGTGATAGCGTAATGCGTTTTCCTTGCTCTAAATAACCGCTGCGCAGGGTGCGGGTGTAGAAACCCTGAACATTGAATTTGTGCTGGCTGTCGGGTTGGTATTGATATCCCAGACTGGCAAGCTGGCGGCGGCCCCAGAAGCTGTCATACGGGCGCGTGGACTGCCAGCGATCGGCGTCGTAGTCGGCGCGGGACAGGCCGCCGGGCATATCGGCGTGACCGTCATAGTATTGCAGCAGGCTATTGAAGGTGTGTACCTCGTCAGGCGCATATTTGCTTTTCAGCATCACGTCGTCGATACGGGTGTTGCTGTGTTCGCGCCAGTCGCTGCCGCGCGTGCCGGAGTAGAGCAGGGCCGTGCCGAAACCGTTATCCGCCGTTCCGCCTACCATCAGGTTGTGCGTCTCTTTTGGATTGTTTTGCGACGAGGTGGGGCTGAGTTGCCCTTCAACGCCGGCTTCAATACCGAAATCCTGCGGAATCGCGCGGGTCACGAAGTTCACCACGCCGCCCACGCTTTGCGGCCCATAGCGCACCGCGCCGCCGCCGCGCACCACGTCAACGGCATCCATATTGCCCAGAGAGACCGGCGCGAGCGACAGCTGCGGCTGACCGTATGGCGCAAAAGGTACGGGGATGCCGTCCATCAATACCGTCGAGCGGCTGGCCAGGCGTGGATTAAGACCGCGAATACCGAAGTTCATTGCCAGGTCATGGCTGCCGGTGCCGTTGTTTTCCGGGGCGTTGACGCCGGGGATACGGTTCAGCGCTTCGCGCATGGTCGTCGCGCCGGTTTTGGTGAAATCATCCCGACGGATAACGTCACGCGCGCCGGCATGTTCGAACACGTCGTTTTCCCGGGCTTCACCCAGCCAGTCGCCGACTACGGTCAACGAGTCCTCGCTGGCAACCGGGGCGGCTTCCAGCGTCCAGGTGTTATCGCCTAACGATTTTTCCTGTAGGCCGCTCCCCTTTAGCAGCGTGCGCAGGCCATCTTCAAGCGCGTAGTCGCCGTGCAGTCCGTCGCTGTGTTTGCCCCGCGTGAGCGAAGCATCCACTGACATAATAATGCCGCTGCGGGCAGCGTATTGATTAAGTGCTTTGTCTAAGTCTCCGGCGGCAATATCGAACTGCGTGGCAAATGCAGGCAGTGAAGCCAGTCCGGCAAGCGGAAGCAGGCTTAAACGAATCGCCATCACCAGAGGTGCTGTGTTATGAAAGGCCATCACGTCTCCATCATCATTTCTTTATTTGTATTCAGTTATGAAGTCGAACGAGCGGGGCAAAAGGGACAATAAAAATGATAATTTTTTTCGTTATCGTTTAAACGGCGGAAGACAGCGTGACCCAGTAGCGCGTAACAAACTGAATTTTCACAGGAAGTGTTTTCACGATCGCATTCAGTACGGCATCGGTGTTGCCGAGCGGGAACGTCCCTGTCAGGCGTAATCCGGCAACGGCCGGGTCGCAACGCAGTATGCCGTGCCGGTAGCGCGAGAGCGTGGCGATGACGTCGCCCAGAGGTTTGTCGCTGAAACTTAACACGCCTTGCGTCCAGCTTGCAGACTCGTCATTCAATGATGCGACGTCGCCAAACTGCGAGGCGCTGAAGCGCACCGTTTCACCTTGCTGAATAACCCGTTTTTGTTGCGGATCTCCGGCGAGAATCGCTTCGACTGCATGTTGGCGGACGCTAAGGACGGTTTCATCGCCGTCCTGGCGCACGGTAAATTCCGTACCCAATGCGGTGAGCTGGCCCTGGCGCGTCTGTACACGAAACGGGCGTTGCAGCGCGTCTTTACCGGTGGTAATGGCGATCTCGCCGTACCAGAGCTGGATCTGGCGCTGGCTACCGTCAAATCGCACGTTAACCGCGCTGTCGGTATTCAGCGAAAGCAACGTGCCATCCTCCAGCGTCTGCTGGCGAGTCTGCCCCCGGGCGGTACGATAATCAGCACGCAGGCCTTCGCCCAACTCCGATCGCCAGAGCTGCCAGCTGCCGCCCGCGCAGACCAGCAACAGCAACCCTTTCAGTACGTGGCGGCGCGTCAGGCGGCTGTCTTTCAGCGTGTGGCTGGCGAGTTTGCCGGGGACGCTGCTCATCTGGCAGCGCAGGTTTTCGACCTGCTGCCAGGCCCATTGATTATCCTGATCTTGTTCATACCACTGCTGCCAGCGCGCTTCCTGCTGGGGGCTCACGCGCTCCCCGCTTAAAACGGCATACCAGTGTGAGGCTGAACGTAGCGCCTGGCGGCGGGCATCGGTGAGGGAGGTTTTCACAGGCCATGCTCCAGGCGGAACAGCAGGCAGTGTTCCGTGGCTTTCGCGACGTACTTTTTCACCGAACTGACGGAAACATTCAGACGTTGCGCGATGGCGCTGTAGGTCAGCCCGTCAAGCTGAGAAAGCAGGAAGGCCGTTCTCGCTTTGGCGCTCAACCCATCCAGCATCCTGTCGACAAGTTGCAGCGTTTCGAGATGCGACTGCTTTTCTTCAGCGGAAGGCGCCAGCGTTTCGGGTAACTGCGCAAGCATCTCCAGATACGCTTTTTCCAGCGCATTGCGGCGGAAAAGGTCGATCATCACCCGTTTGGCGACGGTGCAGAGAAACGACTTTGGGTCGCGAATCGCCGTCAGAGATTCACCGTTAATAATACGCAGGAAGGTGTCCTGGGCGACGTCGTCGGCGTCGAACGCCGACTGTAACTTTCGCGCCAGCCAGTGCGTCAGCCAGCCGTGATGCGCGCGATACAGCGATTCAAACGTTAAAGGAGCGCACTGAACTGGAGTCGGCATAGCGGAAAAGTATCAAAAGTTAATCATCACGGCGGGGATGTTAATATGAGAATAGTTCTCATTACAATAAATGATACGGCGATTTTAGCGGGAGAAAGGTTAACTGGCTGTTTTTGAGAGAATAAAAAAGCCTCCAGGCGGAGGCTTATATCAGCATCAGGTCAACACCATCGGCCACTCTGGCGGGGTATG
This sequence comes from Citrobacter sp. CK199, assembly GCF_030333285.1. Classification (NCBI taxonomy): domain Bacteria; kingdom Pseudomonadati; phylum Pseudomonadota; class Gammaproteobacteria; order Enterobacterales; family Enterobacteriaceae; genus Citrobacter; species Citrobacter sp. CK199. The sequence continues at coordinate 11,373 of NZ_JAOWGF010000029.1, forward strand.
GCTCATGGCTTCCACCATCACGGCTTCGATATTGTTCCAGATTGCGGAGACATCCATCAGAGTGATGCCGAGTAACCCGGTTGCAAACCAGCAGGCCGACACGACGCCAAGGCCGCTACTGATCACCGCGAGTCCGATATAGTCGGATTTACGAAAGCGAATATTGAGCGTGCTGGCTAAAAACATGAGCACAGCGCTCAGCAGTTGCCAGCGGAGAAGAACCACGCCAGTGGTTATGGTAGCCATGAAACATTTCCTCTGAGAATAGCAGGTGCCCTGGACAGCGCGGCGTTGCTCACGGAAGGCGTGGTACACTCTGGCTATCGACGGGCATGACATCGACACTGAATGAAACAACGTTTCTGTTTCATCATTTTTGTGAACTATATCACAATAAATTGTTTGTTAGCCAGTGCAGGGCACCCTTTTTTGTGTGCTTTATAACCACAAATTAAATATGGGTATCTGAAGGGGGCTATACCGGAAGATTATGGGGCTGGTTATTGAAGATGTATTTTTATTACCATTTTATTAGCGCCGGAAAATTAACCAGCCTGGAAATTTAACTTAATTTTTCTGCATTAATCGGAAAAAACCCTGGAAAATTCTTACTCCTTTTGGATTAGAATATTCCCTAATAAAAATAAGCATAACTTTAAGTTTGCCTTACGGGAAAATATTATCGTCATCCGTCAATATCAGACTTTTACCAGGAAAAGTCTGTTGCTAATGTCGCTTAATTCATGCAACGTAATCACCTGTTTGTTATAGCATCCGCCTTGATGATGACAGGCACAGACAATTCAGGGATACAGGGCCGAAATGAATCATAGCGCGCAACGAAAGTTGCTGAGATTCCTTGGAACAATCATGGTGGTATTACTCCCCGTGATGCTGGCGCTATGGTTTGCCCACATGCGGGCGGTGTCTGAAACCCGTAATCAACTGCACTCTTTTGCCGAGCTGGCATTAGAAAAAACGGAACTGGTTGTCCAGCAGGTGGAGCTGGCCCGCGACGCGATACAGCAGTATCAGGGAAAAGCCTGTACTCCTGCGCATCAAAAACGAATGCAGGATATTATTCGTGGTCGTTTGTATATCAGCGAGTTAATTTATGCGCAAGACGATCATTTTTTATGCTCTACGGTAATGGCGCCCGCCAGTCCTTATATTATCCCTGCCGCAGATTATAAACGAGAACCAGACGTTTCTATTTATTACTATCGTGATACGCCGTTCTTTGCTGGCTACAAAATGACGTATATGCAAAGAGGACACTATGTCGCGGTAATAAATCCGTTGTCTTACAGCGAGGTGATGTCAGACGATCCGACTCTGGCCTGGGGCGTATATGACACGGTGACGAACTCCTTTTTCTCCGTGAGCGAGCAGGCAAACGTCGAACAATTATTACCGTTGCTGCACCGTGATGAATCTACCTTTCAGCAAAATAATCGCTTCTATACTATTGCCCATTCAGAAAAACGTCCGATCGCGATAATTGTTTCCACTGATAACGCGCGTTTCTATCAGAACCTGTACCATCAGGCGACGTTAACGCTGCCGTTAGGCATTATCTGTAGCATCATTGTGTTATTGATGTGGTCGCGTACGCGCGAGGAATATCATTCACCGCGCCGTTTGTTGCAGCGAGCGATCGATAAACGTCAACTGCGTCTTTATTATCAGCCCATTATTGATATTCAAAATGAAAAATGCGTGGGGGCGGAGGCGCTATTGCGCTGGCCTGGTTTTGAAGGGCAGGTGATGAGCCCGGCAGAGTTTATCCCGCTGGCTGAAAAAGAGGGGATGATTGCGCAGATTACCGATTACGTGGTGGAAGAAGTATTCAACGATCTGGGACATTTTCTCGCCTCGCAACCTCATCTTTATATCTCTATTAATCTCTCCGCTTCTGATTTCCACTCCTCCCGGCTTATCGCGTTAATTGCGGAGAAAGCCCGCCAGCATTCCGTTCTTGCGCAACAAATTAAGGTGGAAGTGACGGAGCGCGGCTTTATTGACGTGCCGAAAACCACGCCGGTTATTCAGGCATTTCGTCAGGCGGGTTTTGAAGTGGCGATTGATGATTTTGGAACAGGGTATTCAAACCTGCACAACCTGTATTCATTGAATGTCGATATTCTGAAGATTGATAAATCCTTTATCGACACGCTGACCACCAATAGCACCAGCCATCTGATCGCGGAACATATCATCGAAATGGCGCAAAGCTTACACCTGAAGGCCATTGCCGAAGGCGTGGAAACGGCAGATCAGGTGAACTGGCTGTTCAAGCGCGGCGTTCAGTATTGTCAGGGATGGTATTTTGCGAAGGCGATGCCGCCGCAGGCGTTTATTCAGTGGTTGCAACAGTCGCCCGCACTCCTGATGCAGCGCGGGCAGTAAAGTTACAGGCGATGACGGTAGTCGCTGGGCGTGCGGTCAAACTCGCGGCGGAAGACGCGCGAAAATGTCTGTTGCGACACATATCCCAGATCCATCGCGATATCAAAAATGGGGCGCTCGGTCGTTCGTAGCTCTACGGCGGCCAGCAGGAGTCGGCGCTGACGAATATAGTCGCCCAGCGTCTGATGCATCACCGTGCGGAACATCCGCTGTAAATACCACTTCGAGTAACCTGATTTTTTTGCGACCACATCAATGTTCAGCGGTTGGTCGATATGTTCATCAATCCATTCAATAAGGGTCTGAATTATCTGCTGATGGGACATATTGCTGCCTCTTTCTCAGTGTTCGATTCGTCGTTTTGTCTGCGGGCGAGTATAATTCCTCAAGTTAACTTGAGGTAAAGCGATTTATGGAAAAGAAATTACCGCGTATAAAGTCCCTGCTTACGCCGGGTGAGGTGGCGAAACGTAGCGGTGTGGCGGTATCGGCGCTGCACTTTTATGAGAGCAAAGGGCTTATCAGCAGTGTCCGTAACGGCGGCAATCAGCGGCGATATAAGCGCGATGTGCTGCGCTATGTGGCGATCATCAAGATTGCTCAACGTATTGGCATTCCGCTGGCGACCATTGGCGAAGCGTTTGGCGTATTGCCTGAGGGGCATACGCTGAGCGCAAAGGAGTGGAAGCAGCTTTCTTCGCAATGGCGCGAGGAGCTGGACAGACGTATTCATACTCTGGTGGCGTTGCGTGATGAGCTGGACGGCTGCATCGGCTGCGGCTGTTTGTCGCGTAGCGATTGCCCGCTGCGCAACCCCGGCGATCAGCTCGGCACGCAGGGAACAGGGGCGCGATTGCTGGAAGATGATTAAATGTCGTTTCGCCGGGACGCGCGTAGGCCGGATAATCGAGCGCCATATTGCCGCGCATAAAACTAAAGCGCCGCAAGGGCGCTTTAGTTTGTTTCCGGTCTTTGTCTTTCGCTCTATCCCGTTGGTTCACGGGAGGGTTTCCCCCGACATCAACACCCCTCAGTCGAGCACGTGGTGGAGGTTCCGGTTTGTGTTGATACTGTAATTGTATGCCATGCCCGCCCGTTTGCCAGTGTATTGTCTGTTTTTTAGCCGAAATTTTTACGCCATCTCTCGCTCTTTTCTATAGTTAATTTGAATGAAAAACAGGAGACAGCCATGCTGACGGTGCATCATTTGAATCAATCTCGTTCCCAGCGCGTGCTCTGGGCGCTGGAGGAGCTATCGCTGCCCTACCAGATTGTTCGCTACCAGCGTGAAAAAACCATGCTTGCGCCACCGGCGCTGAAAAAAATCCACCCGCTTGGAAAATCGCCCGTTATTGAAGATAACGGTGAGATCCTCGCCGAATCCGGCGCCATCCTGGAGTATTTGCAGGAAACCTATGACCACGCAGGGCAGTTTAAACCTGCCGATGCCCGGCAAAAACGGCAGTATCGGTTCTGGCTGCATTATGCGGAAGGCTCGTTAATGCCAATGCTGTTAATGAAACTGGTGTTTGTCAGCCTGGGTAAACCGCCGGTGCCATTTGGGTTACGCACGCTGGGCGGCATTCTGGGGCAGGGCGTGCAAAAAGCGTATCTCAACCCGCAACTGGAGACGCATGCGCGCTACATTGATGCGCATCTTGCCGCGCAGCCCTGGTTTGCCGGGGAACATATCAGCATGGCGGATATCCAGATGAGTTTTCCTCTGTTTGCGTTACTGAGCCGAGGCGGAATTAACGACCTGACGCACATTAGTGCCTGGAAGAAGCGCGTAGAGATGCGCCCGGCGTGGCAAAGGGCTATCCAGCAAGGCGGTCCTTTTGAGATCCCTGGCGGATAGACGGATGTGTCAGTCGTCCGCCCGAGAAAAAATGTTATCAGATTGCGCATTGACGATAACGTTTGCGCATCGACTGGCGATTTATTGAGCGTGATGAAAAGAAATAAGCAAAAAGCCGCAAAGTTTAGTTGAAAAGCCCCGTATTATCGCTGGATAATCGTTTGCTTTTTTTTACTACCCGTTTTGTATGCGCGGAGTTAAACGTTTGCTTTTTTGCGACACCCCTTATTGTTGCAAACGTAGCACAAGGAGATGACGTTTCGCTGGCAGTGGATTGTCCACCACGCATACTCGACGAAAAATAAACTCTCAGGGGATGTTTTCTATGTCTACGCCTTCAGCGCGTACCGGCGGTTCACTCGACGCCTGGTTTAAAATTTCACACCGTGGAAGCACCGTCCGTCAGGAAGTGGTTGCCGGATTAACGACTTTCCTGGCGATGGTCTACTCCGTTATCGTGGTTCCGGGGATGCTGGGTAAAGCCGGATTCCCGCCTGCCGCCGTATTTGTGGCGACCTGCCTGGTGGCTGGCGTCGGTTCTATTGTTATGGGTCTGTGGGCGAACCTGCCGTTGGCTATCGGTTGCGCCATCTCGCTGACCGCCTTCACCGCGTTTAGCCTGGTGCTGGGTCAGCACATTAGCGTTCCGGTTGCGCTGGGTGCGGTATTCCTGATGGGCGTGCTGTTTACCATCATCTCGGCGACCGGTATCCGTAGCTGGATCCTGCGCAACCTGCCGCATGGCGTGGCGCACGGCACCGGCATCGGTATCGGCCTGTTCCTGTTGCTGATCGCCGCGAATGGCGTGGGTCTGGTGATTAAGAACCCGCTGGACGGTCTGCCGGTCGCGCTGGGTAACTTTGATTCTTTCCCGGTTATCATGTCGCTGATTGGTCTGGCGGTCATTATCGGCCTGGAAAAACTGAAGGTGCCGGGCGGCATTCTGCTGACCATTATTGGTATTTCGGTTGTGGGTTTGATCTTCGATCCATCCGTCCATTTCTCCGGCTTTTTTGCTATGCCGTCTTTAAGTGATGAACACGGCAACTCGCTGATTGGCAGCCTGGATATTATGGGCGCGCTGAACCCGATCGTCCTGCCGAGCGTGCTGGCGCTGGTGATGACCGCTGTTTTCGACGCCACCGGCACGATTCGCGCGGTCGCTGGCCAGGCGAACCTGCTGGATAAAGACGGGCAGATTATCGATGGCGGCAAAGCGCTGACCACCGACTCCCTGAGCAGCGTGTTCTCTGGTCTGGTTGGCGCAGCGCCTGCGGCGGTATACATTGAATCGGCGGCGGGTACGGCGGCAGGCGGTAAAACGGGTCTGACGGCGATCACCGTCGGCGTCCTGTTCCTGCTGATCCTGTTCCTCTCTCCGCTCTCTTATCTGGTTCCGGTCTACGCGACCGCGCCCGCGCTGATGTACGTCGGCCTGCTAATGCTGAGCAACGTGGCGAAAATCGACTTCGCTGACTTTGTGGATGCGATGGCGGGTCTGATCACGGCGGTGTTTATCGTCCTGACCTGCAACATCGTAACCGGCATTATGATTGGTTTTGCTACGCTGGTGATCGGCCGCATTGTGTCGGGCGAATGGCGTAAGCTGAACGTCGGCACCGTGGTAATTGCCGTAGCGCTGGTCGCCTTCTATGCGGGCGGCTGGGCTATCTGATTCCTGGCGTCCTCTAAAAACGGGTGGCTTTTGCCGCCCGTTTTTATTTTCAGGACACATCCCGTTGTCTTTTGCGTTACTCTGAGGAAGATAGAATTGAGGCACGACGCCTCACGTTTTAAAACATAAGAAATATCGCAAACAGGGAACGCATGGAAATCTTCTTCACAATACTCATCATGACCCTTGTGGTCTCGCTGTCGGGGGTATTTACTCGTGTATTGCCCTTCCAGCTTCCTTTACCCCTCATGCAAATCGCCATTGGCGCGCTGCTGGCATGGCCGACGTTTGGTTTACATGTGGAATTTGACCCTGAACTGTTCCTGGTGCTGTTTATTCCGCCGCTGTTGTTCGCAGACGGCTGGAAAACGCCGACCCGGGAGTTTCTCGAACATGGGCGAGAGATTTTCGGCCTGGCGCTGGCGCTGGTGCTGGTCACGGTGGTCGGAATTGGCTTTATGATTTACTGGCTGGTGCCGGGTATTCCGCTGATACCGGCCTTCGCGCTGGCTGCCGTACTGTCGCCGACCGATGCGGTTGCGCTTTCCGGCATTGTCGGCGAGGGGCGCATTCCGAAGAAAATTATGGGCATCCTGCAAGGCGAGGCGTTGATGAACGACGCGTCCGGCCTGGTGTCGTTGAAATTTGCCGTCGCTGTGGCGATGGGGACGATGGTGTTTACCGTCGGCGGGGCGACGGTGGAGTTCTTTAAAGTCGCAGTGGGCGGTATTCTGGCGGGCTTTGTCGTCAGTTGGTTATACGGTCGCTCCCTGCGTTTCCTGAGCCGTTGGGGCGGGGATGAGCCAGCGACGCAAATCGTCTTGCTGTTCCTGCTGCCGTTCGCCTCCTACCTGATTGCGGAACATATCGGCGTATCCGGCATTCTTGCCGCTGTGGCGGCCGGGATGACCATCACCCGTTCCGGCGTTATGCGCCGCGCGCCGCTGGCGATGCGTCTGCGCGCCAACAGCACCTGGGCGATGTTGGAGTTTGTCTTTAACGGCATGGTCTTTCTGCTGTTGGGTCTGCAACTGCCAGGGATTCTGGAGTCGTCGCTGGTGGCGGCGGAAGCCGATCCCAACGTTGAAACCTGGATGCTGTTCACCGATATCGTGCTGATTTATGCCGCGCTGATGCTGGTGCGCTTTGGCTGGCTGTGGACGATGAAGAACTTCAGTAATCGCTTCCTGAAGAAAAAGCCGATGGAGTTTGGCGCCTGGACGATGCGTGAAGTCCTCATCGCCTCCTTTGCGGGGGTACGCGGGGCGATTACGCTGGCCGGTGTGCTCTCTATCCCGCTATTGTTGCCGGATGGTAACGGCTTCCCGGCGCGCTATGAGCTGGTATTCCTTGCGGCGGGCGTGATTTTGTTCTCGCTGTTTGTGGGGGTCGTGATGCTGCCGATTCTGCTGCAACATCTGGAAGTGGGCGATCACTCACAGCAGCAGAAAGAGGAGCGAATCGCCCGCGCCGCCACGGCGGAAGTGGCGATTGTCGCGATTCAGAAGATGGAAGAACGTCTGGCGGCGGATACCGAAGAGAACATCGATAACCAGTTGCTCACCGAGGTCAGCTCCCGTGTGATTGGTAATTTGCGTCGCCGCGCCGATGGGCGTAACGATGTGGAAAGCTCAATGCAGGAAGAGAACCTCGAACGGCGCTTCCGCCTGGCGGCGCTACGCTCGGAACGTGCAGAATTGTACCACCTGCGCGCGACGCGTGAGATCAGTAACGAAACCCTGCAAAAACTGCTGCATGACCTGGATTTGCTGGAAGCATTGTTGATCGAGAATCAGTAAGCACCCGTATCGCCCGGTGGCGCTTCGCTTACCGGGCCTACAGGGGGCGATATTGCCTGGCGGCGCAACAATTTTGCGAGCCGTTTTCCTGAATTTACCTCTGCTCATTGCTGGCTTTCTCCTTTTCCCTCTACGCTCGGAGAAAAGGAGCCAACATGTCCAACTATCGTCGTTATTACATTAATGGTGGAACGTGGTTTTTCACCGTTAATCTTCAGGATCGTAAAAGCGGTCTTCTTACGTCCCATATCCATGCGCTTCGTCATGCCATCGCCAGCGTTAAACAGCGTAAACCTTTTCATATCAACGCCTGGGTTGTATTACCCGAACATATGCATTGTGTATGGACCCTTCCTGAAAACGAGCACGATTTCTCCTCTCGCTGGCGCGAAATTAAAAAACATTTCTCTAAATCGCTGGGTTTGCGTCAGGTCTGGCAACCTCGATTCTGGGAACACACGATTCGGGATGAATACGATTATCGCCAGCATGTTGATTATAGTTATATCAATCCGGTTAAACATGCCTGGGTTAAACAGGTAAAGGATTGGCCCTTTTCAACATTTCATCGCGATGTTCGCCACGGGATATACCCTGCGGATTGGGCGGGAGAGATTACCGGGCTTAATGTTGGTGAACGCGGTGATTAAATTGCCCGGTGGCGCTTTGCTTACCGGGCCTACAAAAATGTACTCCCGTAGGCCGGATAAGGCGCTTGCGCCGCCATCCGGCGAGCGAGGCGTTATTCCTGCGTTAACCAGAACCCTTCGCAACACGTCAACCACGCTCTGGCGCTGTGGGACAAATAAACGCCTTCGCGCCAGATCATGCCCAACTGCCAGCGTAAATCACTCTCCAGCGGGAGCCAACGCAGGGTTTGTTTATCCAGCCGTTGGCAAATCGGTTCCGGCAAAATCGCAATTCCGACGCCAGCCTGTACCATAGCGGCCAGGAAATCCCACTGACCGCTGCGTACCGCAATACGCGGCTTCACATCATGCTGCTTAAAAAGCCGCATCAACTGGCGATTCAACGCAAAATCTTCGTTGTAGATAAGCAGGGGATGCTCCGCCAGCGCTTCGGGGGAAATCGACTCGCACGCCATCCACTTACCGGAACGCGGCACCAGCACGCATAGCGGGTGGCTGAACAGCGGCAAGGTCGTCAGCCCGCTCTCTTCCTCCACTGGCAGCGCGGTCATCGCCACATCCAGCTCGCCGTTCATTACCGCCTGCTGTACCGTCAAACCGCCAAATTCTGCAATCTTCAGTTCCACACCCGGATAACGCTGGCGAAACAGGCTAATCGGCCCGGCCATCAGCATGCCGACCATCGGCGGGATGCCAAGCCGCAGCAGCCCTTTATTGAGATGGTTAATATCGCCCAGCTCCGCTTCCAGCTGGCGAAATTCAGCAAGGATCGCCAGGCCGCGCTCGAACACCACGCGCCCGGTATCCGTCAGCAGCAGACGTCGCCCATCGCGGATCAGCAGCGTGCAATTAAGCTCATCTTCCAGATTCTTCAGCATCTTGCTGATGGTGGGCTGAGTGACAAATAACTTCTCCGCTGCGCGGGTGAAACTCTGCTGGCGCACCACCTCGACAAAATAACGCAGCGTTCTGATATCCATGATTATTCCTTAAGACTATGCCTGCAATGAGTTTAATTCATTTCAGTAGCGGACGGGCGCTCTCTATACTGGCGTTCCGTTTTATTTTTCAGGACATTCCCTCATGGCTGTGGCGATAAGCCGCGTTACGCCTGCTGTTATGCAACGACTCCAGATACCGGTTCAGGTACTGCTGTATGCAGGTTTATTTGTTTTTGCTCAATATCTTGTTTCATGGCTGCATCTGCCGCTTCCCGCCAATCTGGTTGGGATGGCGCTGATGCTGGCGCTGATTGTCTGTCGGGTGATCCCGCTTAACTGGGTTCGCGCGGGCGCACGCTGGCTGCTGGCGGAAATGCTGCTGTTCTTTGTCCCCGCCGTGGTGGCGGTCGTTAACTATGCGCAACTGCTGTTGATGGACGGCTGGCGCATCTTCGCCGTGATTGCGATCAGCACGCTGATGGTGCTTGGCGCAACCGCATGGGTGGTGGATAACGTATACCGCTATGAGATGAGCAGGGTAAACCGTGAGTAATTTTCAGCTAAGCGTACTGTGCCTGGTCATCACGCTGGGGATCTATTTCGTCAATAAGCGGCTGTACCGTCGCTTTCGTAAGCTGCCGTTGATGCCGCTGGTGCTCACGCCCGCGCTGTTGGTATTGATACTGGTGTTTGGCCATATCTCCTGGCAGAACTACATTGGCGAATCGCACTGGCTGCTGTGGTTGTTAGGCCCGGCGACCATCGCGTTTGCCGTTCCGGTTTACGATAATCTCGCCATCATTAAACGCCACTGGATGTCGCTGACGGCGGGCGTGGTAACGGCAACCGTGGTGGCGGTCACCAGTTCCGTCTGGCTGGCGCGCTTGTTTACGCTGCCGGATGAGATTCAGCGCAGCCTGGCCGTGCGTTCCGTCACCACGCCATTTGCGCTGGCGGCGGCAGAGCCGCTGGGCGGTCAGCCGGATTTAGTGGCGCTCTTTGTGGTGGTGACCGGCGTGTTCGGGATGGCGGTTGGCGATGCGCTGTTTTTGCGCCTGTCTATTCGTGAAGGAATGGCGAAAGGGGCCGGGTTTGGCGCGGCATCACATGGGGCCGGTACGGCGCGTTCGTATGAACTGGGTCAGCAGGAGGGCGTCGTCGCCAGTCTGGTGATGATGCTGTCCGGTGTGATGATGGTGCTGGCGGCGCCGCTGGTCGCAAAAGTGATGTTCTGATGTTGTCCTCCGACCCGAGGGCCGGAGGAGTGCGCTGAATTAATGCGCGCGGCCTTGCTCAACGCCGTACCCGGTCTGGGAACGGATGAACTGGGCGCGGAACTGCTCACGCTCGCGATTACCTTCCGCAGAATTATCGGTAGCGGAGAAGAACCAGATCCCAATAAAGGCAACGCTGATGGAGAACAGCGCCGGATACTCATACGGGAAGATGGCTTTTTCGTGGCCGAGGATTTGCACCCAAATCGTTGGGCCGAGAACCATCAGCACGACAGCCGTCACCAGGCCTAACCAGCCGCCCATCATCGCGCCGCGCGTGGTCAGCTTCGACCAGTACATGGAGAGCAGGATGATTGGGAAGTTGCAGCTCGCCGCGATGGCAAACGCCAGGCCGACCATGAAGGCGATATTCTGGTTTTCAAACAGCACGCCCAGAATGATGGCAATTACGCCCAGCACCAGTACGGTAATTTTCGATACCCGCAATTCTTCGCGTTCGGTCGCGCCTTTACGAAACACGTTCGCGTACAGGTCGTGAGATACCGCCGATGCGCCTGCCAGCGTCAGACCGGCCACGACCGCCAGGATCGTTGCGAAGGCCACCGCAGAGATAAAGCCGAGGAACAGGTTGCCGCCTACCGCGTTCGCCAGATGAACCGCCGCCATGTTGTTGCCGCCGATTAACGCGCCTGCGGCATCTTTATACTCCGGGTTAGCGCCGACCAGCATGATTGCGCCAAAGCCGATAATAAAGGTCAGGATGTAGAAATAGCCCATAAAGCCAGTGGCGTAAAACACGCTCTTACGCGCTTCGCGGGCATCGCTGACGGTAAAGAAACGCATCAGAATGTGCGGTAAGCCTGCCGTACCGAACATCAGACCCAGGCCTAATGACAGCGCGGAGATCGGGTCGTTGACCAGACCGCCAGGGCTCATAATGGCTGAACCTTTCGGGTGTACCGCCATCGCTTCGGTGAACAGGTTGTTGAAGCTGAAGCCGACGTGCTTCATGACCATAAAGGCCATAAAGCTGGCGCCGAACAGCAGCAGTACGGCTTTGATAATCTGTACCCATGTCGTTGCCAGCATGCCGCCGAACAGGACGTACATCATCATCAGAACGCCTACCAGCACGACCGCGATGTGGTAGTTCAGACCGAACAACAGCTCGATCAGTTTACCTGCCCCCACCATCTGGGCGATGAGGTAAAGCGCCACCACCACCAGCGAACCACAGGCAGACAGAATGCGGATCGGCCCCTGTTTCAGTCGGTAAGAGGCGACGTCGGCAAAGGTATAGCGACCCAGGTTACGCAAGCGCTCAGCGATCAGGAACAGAATGATAGGCCAGCCCACCAGGAAGCCAAGGGAGTAGATCAGCCCGTCGTAGCCGGAGGTGAACACCAGAGCGGAAATCCCGAGGAACGACGCGGCGGACATATAGTCGCCGGCGATCGCCAGCCCATTCTGGAAGCCGGTAATATTCCCGCCTGCCGTGTAATAGTCGCTGCGTGAACGGACGCGTTTAGAGGCCCAGTAGGTGATGCCGAGCGTAAACACCACGAAAATCAGGAACATAACGATTGCCTGCCAGTTGGTTGGCTGGCGTTCTACTGCACCGCTAATGGCATCCGCTGCGTTTGCAGCGAAGGGTAGTGTGGCGGCAAGCGCCGTCAGGACTCTCTTCATGATGCTTTAACCTCGTGCAGTACGGCGTTGTTAAGACGGTCGAATTCACCATTCGCCCGCCAGATGTAAATACCGGTCAGGATGAAGGAGATCAGAATGACGCCCACCCCAATTGGAATACCCCGGGTGACATTGGTGCCGGCGTGTAGCGGAGTGCCCAGCCAGCCCGGCGCGAAGGCAATCAGTAGAATAAAGCTGATATAAACCGCCAGCATGATGACCGACAGGATGGTGGCAAACCGTTGCCGTTTTTCGACTAACTCCCTGAAACGCGCACTGTCTTCTATCCGTTGATAAATATTGTCATTCATCACAGAGTCTCCAGAGATAAGGTAGGGGGATTTTTTGATTTTGCCGGATGGCGGCTGAAGCCTTATCCGGCCTACAAGCGATGTTGAACCTGTAGGCCCGATAAGCAGCGCGCCATCGGGCATTTCACGGTTAGGGTTATGAAGGCATTGCGATGGCCTGCTTCTCTTCGAGCAGTTTCTCGACCACGCCAGGATCGGCGAGGGTTGAGGTATCGCCCAGATTGCTGGTATCGCCCGCTGCGATTTTGCGCAAAATACGGCGCATGATTTTGCCGGAACGCGTTTTCGGCAGTGAGTCTGTCCAGTGCAGCACGTCCGGTGTTGCCAGCGGGCCAATTTCTTTACGTACCCAGTTGCGTACTTCGGTATACAGCTCCGGCGACGGATCTTCGCCGTGATTCAGCGTGACATAGGCGTAGATGGCCTGGCCTTTGATGTTGTGCGGAATACCGACCACCGCGGCTTCAGCAATCTTCGGATGCGACACCAGCGCGGATTCAATCTCCGCCGTGCCCAGACGATGGCCGGAAACGTTCAGTACGTCATCGACGCGCCCGGTGATCCAATAGTAACCATCTTCATCACGACGCGCGCCGTCGCCGCTGAAATACATGTTTTTGAAGGTAGAGAAGTAGGTCTGCTCAAAACGCTCGTGATCGCCAAACAGGGTACGCGCCTGACCCGGCCAGGAGTCGGTAATCACCAGATTGCCTTCGGTCGCCCCTTCCTGCGGGTGGCCTTCGTTATCCACCAGCGCGGGCTGCACGCCAAAGAACGGACGCGTGGCGGAACCGGCTTTCAGTTCAGTCGCGCCGGGCAGCGGCGTGATCATGAATCCACCGGTTTCGGTCTGCCACCAGGTGTCCACTACCGGGCATTTTTCGTTACCGATCTTCTTCCAGTACCATTCCCACGCTTCCGGGTTGATCGGTTCGCCGACGGAACCGAGGATGCGCAGCGAAGAGCGATCGGTGCCTTCAATCGCCTTATCGCCTTCCGCCATCAGAGCGCGAATAGCGGTTGGGGCGGTGTAGAGAATAGTAACCTGGTGCTTATCCACCACCTGCGCCATCCGCGCGGGCGTCGGCCAGTTTGGCACGCCTTCAAACATCAGGGTGGTTGCGCCGCAGGCCAGCGGCCCATACAGCAGGTAGCTGTGCCCGGTCACCCAGCCTACGTCTGCGGTGCACCAGTAGATATCGTCCGGGTGATAGTCAAAGACATACTTAAAGGTGGTGGCGGCATAGACCAGATAGCCGCCGGTGGTATGCAGCACGCCTTTTGGCTTGCCGGTTGAACCGGAGGTGTAGAGGATAAACAGTGGGTCTTCCGCATTCATCTCTTCCGGCTGATGGTCAGCGCTGGATTTCTCAATCACGTCGCTCCACCACAGATCGCGGCCTTCATGCCAGTCGACTTTCCCGCCAGTACGTTTTAAAACCACCACATGTTCAACGCTGTTCACATTCGGGTTTTTCAGCGCATCATCGACGTTCTTTTTCAGCGGGATGCCGCGTCCGGCACGCACGCCTTCATCGGCGGTGATCACCAGACGTGAGCTGGAGTCGATGATTCGCCCGGCAACCGCTTCCGGCGAGAAGCCGCCGAAGATCACCGAATGCACCGCGCCAATGCGCGCGCAGGCCAGCATCGCCACCGCCGCTTCCGGCACCATCGGCATATAAATAGCCACGACGTCGCCTTTCTTAATGCCCAGCTCCAGCAGCGTATTGGCGAAACGACAAACATCGCGATGCAATTCGCGATATGAAATGTGTTTGCTCTGGGTGGCGTCATCGCCCTCCCAGATGATGGCGGTACGGTCGCCGTTTTCTTGCAGATGGCGGTCAAGGCAGTTTGCCGCCAGGTTCAGCGTGCCATCTTCATACCATTTAATCGACACGTTGCCGGGCGCAAAGGAGGTGTTCTTCACTTTTTTATACGGTGTAATCCAGTCGAGAATCTTTCCCTGTTCACCCCAAAAGGTATCTGGCTCGTTAATAGATTGTTGATATTTCGCCTCATACTGCTCCGGGTTTATCAGGCAACGATCCGCAATGTTTGCGGGAATAGCGTGTTTATGTATTTGGCTCATGGCTTTTGTTCTCCTTGTAAGATGTTAATAATATGTCTCACAAAAGTTAAATGTAGGGGCTTTGGCAGTTTTGTTTAGTATTTGCGCGGCAGATCACGCAATAACGGAACTGTGCAAATAAACGGCAAAGTGATTTTTGAAGGAATCTCGCAAAAATGGATTAATACCCGCGATAACATGCAGTTACAGGCGAGTTGTTGAAAAAGTGATCCGCGTCGAATGCTAACGAAAGGAGTAGGTTTAAGGAGGGGTGTATAACTCTAAAGTGGTATTTTACATGCACTTACAATTGATTAAAGACAACATTTTTAATGGGGTTTTTTGTTACACATAGAGGGGAGCAATGTCATGACAGTATTCGTGCGGTTGCTGTTGTGGAAAAACAAAATAAAGAACCGCCATTGAAGGCAATGGCGCAATCTGGATGAGACCTCTATGGCAAGGACAATATTACGCGCACGCCGTTTCTTCAGCCTGATATTACCGTTTTTTTTCATTTCCTCTGTATACGCTGAACAAACGTCCGTTCCCGCAAAGACCGTCACCGTTGAAGCGAAGAATGAAACCTTCGCCCCTCAGCATCCCGATCAATATCTCTCATGGAAAGCGACGTCAGAACAGTCAACGCGTGAAGATGCGCTGGCAGAAGACCCGCGTCTGGTGATCCTGTGGGCGGGATACCCCTTCTCGCGTGACTACAATAAGCCGCGCGGGCACGCTTATGCGGTTACCGATGTGCGTGAAACCCTGCGTACCGGCGCACCGAAAAATGCCGAAGATGGCCCATTGCCGATGGCCTGCTGGAGCTGTAAAAGCCCGGATGTGGCGCGTCTGATCCAGAAAGATGGCGAAGATGGCTACTTCCACGGTAAATGGGCGCGCGGCGGCCCGGAAATCGTCAATGCCCTGGGTTGCGCCGACTGCCATAACACCGCCTCAGACGATTTCGCCAAAGGCAAACCGGCGTTAACGCTCTCCCGTCCTTATGCCGAGCGCGCGATGGAAACCATCGGCAAACCGTTTGATAAAGCCAGCCGTTTTGACCAGCAATCTATGGTGTGCGGGCAGTGCCATGTGGAGTACTACTTTGACGGTAAAAACAAAGCCGTCAAATTCCCGTGGGATGAGGGGACAAAAGTCGAGGATATGGAGAAATATTATGACGCCATCGCCTTCTCTGACTGGACAAACCCGCTGTCGAAAACGCCAATGCTGAAAGCGCAGCACCCGGAATATGAAACCTGGAGCGTGGGCATTCACGGCAAGAACAACGTGACCTGTATTGATTGTCACATGCCGAAAGTGCAGAACGCCGAAGGCAAACTCTACACCGACCATAAGATTGGCAATCCGTTTGATAACTTCGCCCAGACCTGCGCCAACTGCCACACCCAGGATAAAGCCTCCCTGCAAAAAGTGGTTGCTGAGCGTAAACAGGCGATTCATGACCTGAAAATCAAGGTTGAAGATCAGTTAGTACACGCGCATTTCGAAGCGAAAGCGGCGTGGGATGCGGGCGCGACAGAAGCGGAAATGAAACCGATTCTGGACGATATCCGTCATGCGCAGTGGCGCTGGGATCTGGCGATTGCCTCGCACGGCATCCATATGCATGCCCCGGATGAAGGTCTGCGTATGCTGGGCGGTGCGATGGATAAAGCGGCGGATGCCCGTACCAAACTGGTGCGTCTGCTGGGCAGTAAAGGCATCACTCATGAAATCCCGCTGCCGGATATCTCCACCAAAGAGAAAGCCCAGAAAGCGATTGGTTTGAACATGCAGCAAATCAACGCCGAGAAGCAGGACTTCATCAAGACGGTGATTCCGCAATGGGAAGATCAGGCGCGTAAAAACGGTCTGTTAAGCCAATAACCTCACATGTGACAAATTTGCCGGATGGCAGCGCAAGCGCTTTATCCGGCCTACGGAAGTCTTGTAGGCCTGATAAGCGTAGCGCCATCAGGCATTATGCAACGGAGTGAATATGAGCGTATTACGTTCGTTATTAACTGCTGGGGTGCTGGCGTCAGGTCTGTTCTGGAGCCTGTGTGGGATAACCGCTACCCCAACGCCGCAGGACTCAGAGCAACGCTGGACGGTCACCCAGCAGCGTAATCCAGATGCTGCTTGTCTGGATTGCCACAAGCCGGATACCGAGGGTATGCACGGTAAGCACGCTTCTGTCGTTAACCCGAACAACAAGCTGCCGGTTACGTGCACCAACTGTCACGGTCAGCCATCGCCTAAACACCGCGAAGGGGTGAAAGATGTGATGCGCTTTAACGACCCGATGTATACGGTAGAGCAGCAGAACAGCGTCTGTATGTCCTGCCACCTGCCTGAGCAGCTGCAAAAAGCGTTCTGGCCGCATGATGTCCATGTGACTAAAGTGGCGTGCGCCAGCTGTCACTCGCTGCATCCACAGCAAGACACGATGCAGACGCTCAATGAGAAAGGACGGATTAAGATTTGCGTCGATTGCCACAGCGATCAGCGCACTAATCCGCACTTTAACCCGGCGTCCGTTCCCTTGCTTAAGGAGCATCCATGAGTTGCTCTCGTCGCCAGTTTATCACCCGCGTCGGCGCGCTGGTGGCGGTCAGCGGAACAGCAGGACGCGTGGTGGCGAAAACGTTGAATATCAACGGCGTGCGTTACGGCATGGTGCATGATGAGTCATTATGCATCGGCTGTACCGCCTGCATGGATGCCTGTCGGGAAGTGAACCAGGTGCCGGAGGGCGTGTCGCGTCTGACGATTATCCGCAGCGAGCCGCAGGGGACGTTTCCTGACGTGAAGTATCAATTCTTCCGTCATTCGTGCCAGCACTGCGATCATGCGCCCTGCGTCGATGTTTGCCCGACCGGGGCCTCATTCCGCGATGCCGCCAGCGGTATCGTCGATGTGAACCCGGATCTGTGCGTCGGCTGCCAGTATTGCATTGCGGCGTGTCCTTATCGCGTACGCTTTATCCATCCGGTCAGCAAGACGGCGGATAAGTGCGATTTCTGCCGGAAAACCAACCTGAAAGCGGGTAAGTTGCCCGCCTGCGTCGAGTCCTGCCCGACAAAGGCGCTGACGTTTGGCAACCTGGACGATCCCAACAGCGACATCTCTCGTCTGCTGCGGCAGAAAACCACCTACCGCTACAAGCTGGCGCTGGGTACGAAACCGAAAGTCTACCGCGTTCCCTTTAAATTTGGGGAGGTGAGCCAATGACGCACGCTTCTGCTTTCCATTTTGAATCGCTGGTGTGGGACTGGCCCATCGCCATCTATCTGTTTCTGATTGGTATTTCTGCCGGGTTAGTGACGCTGGCTATTTTGCTGCGCCGCATTCACCCGGAAGCGGGCGGGGCGGACAGCACGCTGCTGCGTACGACGCTGGTGGTGGGGCCGGGGGCAATTATTCTTGGCCTGCTGATCCTGATCTTTCACCTGACGCGCCCGTGGACCTTCTGGAAACTGATGTTCCACTACAGCTTCACGTCGGTGATGTCGATGGGCGTCATGCTGTTCCAGCTCTATATGGTGGTGCTGGTTCTGTGGCTGGCGAAAATCTTTGAAAAAGAAGTGCTTGCCCTGCAACAGCGCTGGTTGCCGCGTCTGGGGATGGTGCAGAAAGCGTTGACGCTGCTGACGCCGTTCCATCGCCTGCTTGAGACGGTAATGCTGGTGCTGGCGGTACTGCTGGGGGCGTATACCGGCTTCCTGCTGTCGGCGCTGAAGTCCTATCCGTTCCTTAATAACCCGATCCTGCCGGTGCTGTTCCTGTTCTCGGGGGTCTCTTCCGGGGCGGCGGTGGCGCTGATTGCGATGGCCTTGCGTCATCGCAGCAATCCGCACAGCACTGAAGCGCATTTTGTGCATCGCATGGAAACGCCGGTCGTCTGGCTGGAAATCTTCCTGCTGGCGGCGTTCTTCGTTGGGCTGGCGTTGGGCGATGACGGTAAAATGCGCGCGCTGACTGCGGCGCTGGGCGGCGGATTCTGGACATGGTGGTTCTGGCTTGGCGTCGCGGGGCTGGGGCTGATTGTGCCAATGCTGCTGAAGCCCTGGGCGAATCGCGGTTCGACGTTTCACGGCGTGCTGGCGGTATGCGGCGCCAGCCTGACCGGTGTCCTGCTGCTGCGCTTTTTCATTCTTTATGCGGGACAGCTAACGGTCGCGTGAGCTTAGGCAGGGTGATCTCTGGACGTATTCCTTCCTGAAGCCGGTTTTCTGGCATTATTACTGAGTCTTGGGGTCAACGTGTTGACCCCACTTGCCACGCTGGTGGGGTTGCGCCAGCGCTGGCAGGGCATC
This sequence comes from Citrobacter sp. CK199, assembly GCF_030333285.1. NCBI lineage: Bacteria > Pseudomonadati > Pseudomonadota > Gammaproteobacteria > Enterobacterales > Enterobacteriaceae > Citrobacter > Citrobacter sp. CK199. The sequence continues at coordinate 30,339 of NZ_JAOWGF010000029.1, forward strand.
AGACGTCTGGCGATAATCGGCGTCCTGGCGCAATTCGCGCTGTTATTACTGGCGTTCGCTATTCTGGTTTTCTGTTTTCTTACCAGCGATTTTTCGGTTGTCTACGTTGCACAGCATAGCTACAGCCTGCTGCCGTGGGGATTAAAACTGGCGGCGGTGTGGGGCGGTCATGAAGGATCGCTGCTGCTGTGGGTGCTGTTCCTTTCCGGCTGGAGCGCGCTGTTCGCCTGGCGGTGCAAAGGCGAGCGCGATGCGCTCTTTCCGCTAACGCTCTGTATTCTGTCGATGATGACCGCCCTGCTGCTGCTGTTTGTCGTGGTCTGGTCGGACCCGTTCGTGCGTATCTTTCCGCCCGCGATTGAGGGGCGCGATCTCAATCCGATGCTGCAACACCTGGGGCTGATTCTCCATCCACCGCTGCTTTATCTGGGCTATGGCGGCCTGATGGTCGCAGCAGGCGTTGCGCTGGCGTCATTGCTGCGCGGCGGCTTTAGCGCGGCCACCGCCTGGGTCTGCTGGCGCTGGGCGCTCCCCGGCTGGTGCGCGCTGACGCTGGGCATCATTCTCGGGTCGTGGTGGGCGTACTGCGAACTGGGCTGGGGCGGCTGGTGGTTCTGGGACCCGGTGGAAAACGCCTCTTTATTACCCTGGCTTTCCGCCAGCGCGCTACTGCACAGCCTGTTCGTTTCCCGCCGGCGCGGCATCTTTCGCCACTGGTCTTTGCTGCTGGCGATTCTGACGCTGATTTTATCCCTGCTGGGCACGCTGATTGTGCGCTCCGGCATTCTGGTTTCTGTCCATGCCTTTGCGCTGGATAACGTGCGTGCGGTGCCGCTGTTCGCGCTGTTTACCGTGTTGAGCCTGGCGTCGCTCGGGTTGTACGCGTGGCGAGGCCAGCAAGTCCGCCAGAATGCGCGTTTTGGCAGTTGGTCGCGGGAGATGATGATTCTGGCCGCGTTGCTGCTTTTTAGCGCCGTGCTGCTGATTGTGCTTATCGGGACGCTCTATCCGATGATTTACGGCCTGTTCGGCTGGGGGCGCCTCTCCGTCGGCGCGCCCTATTTTAATCGCGCCACGCTGCCGTTTGGGCTACTGATGCTGTTAGTTATCGTACTGGCGACAATCAGAAGCCGGAAAGTGTCTGTGCGTTGTCAGCTTCCGGCGCTGCTGGCGCACATCGGCGTACTGATTATCGCCGCCGGGATTATTTTCTCCAGCGGCAGTCGGCACGAAATCAGCCTTAATCTGCGCCCCGGAGAGCAGGTGGAACTGGCAGGCTACACGTTTCGTTTTGAACGTCTCGATCTGGAGGCGAAAGGCAATTACACCACCGAGAAAGCGCAGATCGCCATTGAGCAGGATAAACGGCACATCGGGCGCGTCACGCCAGAGCGGCGTTTTTACGCGGCGCGCCGTCAGCAGATGATGGAGCCGGGGATTCGCTGGAATCTGCTGCATGACTGGTATGCGGTAATGGGCGAAAAAACCGGGCAGGATCGCTATGCCATGCGCCTGTATGTCCAGACCGGCGTGCGCTGGATCTGGGGCGGAGGGCTGTTGATGATTGCAGGCGCGGCGCTCAGCGGCTGGCGTGGGAGGAAGCGTGATGAGTAAATTAATCAACGTGTTGCCGGATGGCGGCGTACGGGGTGCGCAACACATTGTAGGCCAGATAAGCGCAGCGCCATCCGGCAGAATAGGTTTACTCTTGGCTATCATCTTGTTTTTCATCACCTTCGCAACGCATGCCCAGGTTGTGGACACCTGGCGCTTTGAAAACGCGCAACAGCAGGAAAAATCACTATTTATTGCCAGCCAGCTGCGCTGCCCGCAGTGCCAGAATCAAAACTTGCTGGAATCCAACGCGCCGGTAGCGGTCAGTATGCGCCATCAGGTCTATACCATGGTGGCGGAAGGTAAAAGCGAAGAGGAAATCACCGCCTGGATAACCGAACGCTACGGTGAGTTTGTCCTCTACAACCCGGCGCTAACCGGGCAAACGTTGCTGCTGTGGGCGCTGCCTTTCCTGCTGTTGCTGCTGGTGGGCGTAGCGCTGTGGCGAGTGATAGCGCGTCAGCGTAAAGAGGAGGGGCGTGAATGAGTCTGCATCAGGTGAGCGTACTGCTGCTGCGTCACAGCCAGCGCCAGGCGCAGCAGGCGCTGGCGGGTCAGGACGCGGCGCAGCTACAACAGGAATTGCATCATGATTTGGCGGAGCCTGTGGCTTCGGACGCGCCGTCGCGCCCGCTGCCGGTGAAAGCGCTGCTGGCCGTTGCGATCGTCATGGTGATGGCTTGCGTCGGCGGCTATCTGGCGTCGTCAAAATGGCAGGCCGTTCACCAGGAGCAGCAGCGTCTGGCCGATCCGCTGCGGGCGTTTACCGATGAACCGACGGCGGAAAAGCAGTTGCTGACGTTGCAGGCGGCGATTCGCGCAAACCCACAGGACAGCGCGCAGTGGGCGACGCTGGGCGAGTACTACCTCTGGCGTAATGCCTATGACAATGCTCTGCTGGCGTATCAGCAGGCGCTGCGCCTGCGGGGAGAAAACGCGGAGATCTATTCGGCGCTGGCGACGGTGCGCTATTACCAGTCCGGGCAGCATATGACGCCGGAAACGCGTGAAATGATCGATAAAGCGCTGGCGCTTGATGCTTCGGAAGTCACCGCGTTAATGCTGCTGGCCGCTGATGCGTTTATGCAGGCTGATTATGTGCAGGCCATCGCATTCTGGCAAAAATTACTGGATTTGAACTCGCCAAGGGTTAATCGCGTGCAACTCATTGACGCTATTAATATGGCGAAGTTGTTGCAGAATCGTCAGAAATAATTTTGTTTTTTTGTGATTTGTGTCGTTTTTGCTGTTTAAAAAGTAAGCGAATGAACGGTGGCGTTAAAATAATTCCAGAAAGGTATTATTCGTTTTTGAGGAAATAAAAATCTTTCCATAACAAATAGTTATTCATGATGATCGCGATAAACTCGCGTTATTATGCATAAAATCAGTTAGATGCCCTGTTCTGAAAGGGTTGCGCAGTATGCCATGCAAATGGTACTGATTATGCGCGTTAAAAAACTCCACAAACGAACGCAACACAATTCATACCCTTTCAGTATGTACTGTTCTCATCCTTTTTTGAATGCAGAACGGCGCTTCATTGAGGAAGTCTGTTGTTATGAAAAACTTGAAAATCAGCCTGGCCTGGCAGATTTTGCTGGCCATGGTGCTGGGTATTCTTCTGGGCAGTTATCTGCATTATCACAGCGACAGCCGCGAATGGCTGGTTGCCAACCTGCTGTCACCGGCGGGTGATATCTTTATCCATCTGATCAAAATGATCGTCGTTCCGATTGTTATCTCCACCCTGATTGTCGGTATTGCCGGTGTCGGCGATGCGAAACAGTTAGGGCGTATCGGTGCCAAAACCATTATCTATTTCGAAGTGATCACGACCGTCGCCATTATCCTCGGTATTACACTGGCGAACGTGTTTCAACCCGGTTCCGGGATTGATATGTCGCAACTGGCGACCGTGGATATTTCGAAATACCAAAGCACGACGGCGGAAGTACAAAGCCATGCGCACGGTTTGATGGGCACGATTTTGTCACTGGTTCCGACCAATATTGTCGCGTCGATGGCGAAGGGCGACATGCTGCCGATTATCTTCTTCTCGGTGCTGTTTGGCCTGGGTCTGTCTTCCCTGCCTGCGACTCACCGTGAACCGCTGGTCACCGTGTTCCGCTCCATCTCAGAAACCATGTTTAAAGTGACCCACATGGTGATGCGTTACGCGCCGGTCGGGGTGTTTGCGCTGATCGCCGTGACCGTGGCGAACTTTGGTTTTGCGTCGCTGTGGCCGCTGGCGAAACTGGTGCTGCTGGTACACTTCGCGATTCTGTTCTTCGCGCTGGTGGTGTTGGGCATCGTGGCGCGTCTGTGCGGTCTGAGCGTCTGGATTCTGATTCGTATCCTGAAAGATGAACTGATTCTGGCTTACTCCACGGCCAGCTCTGAGAGCGTGCTGCCGCGCATTATCGAGAAGATGGAGGCCTATGGCGCTCCGGCGTCGATCACCAGCTTTGTGGTGCCGACCGGGTACTCCTTCAACCTTGATGGCTCAACGCTGTACCAGAGTATTGCGGCGATCTTTATCGCGCAGCTGTACGGTATCGACCTGTCGCTGTGGCAGGAAATCATACTGGTGCTGACGCTGATGGTCACCTCGAAAGGGATTGCGGGCGTGCCGGGCGTTTCCTTCGTGGTGCTACTGGCGACGCTGGGTAGCGTGGGCATTCCGCTGGAAGGGCTGGCGTTTATCGCCGGTGTTGACCGTATCCTCGATATGGCGCGTACCGCGCTGAACGTGGTGGGTAATGCGCTGGCGGTGCTGGTTATCGCCAAGTGGGAACACAAGTTTGACCGTAAGAAAGCGCTGGCGTATGAGCGCGAGGTATTGGGCAAATTTGATAAGACCGCGAATCAGTAATTCATGACAGATTGCCGGATGGCGCTACGCTTATCCGGCCTACGGGAAGCTGTGGTCTGTAGGCCGGATAAGGCGCTTGCGCCGCCATCCGGCAATATTACATTCACCCGTTGGTTAACTTATCAAACTCTTCGCAGCCGGTATCAAACCCTTCCGTACAGCTCAGATTCAACCAGTGCAGCGCCTTCTGTTTATTCTTCTCAATAAAGCCCTGTTCGCCGTTTAAGAACAACATTCCGGCCCAGTATTCGGAGTAGCCGGTACGGGAAATGGCGGAACTGCGTTTGAAATACCAGGTCGCCTTATCGTCATCGGCAGGAATGCCCACGCCGTTGGCATAAATCAGCCCGAGCAGCATCTGCGCATCGGCGGCAGAATCGCTCTCCAGGTTTTCTGAGGCGTTTTGCAACAGTGAAATAGCTTTTGGATAGTCAGGCGTCCCCGCCTGGGTGTTGACCAGAATGCGCGCCAGAGTGATTTCTCCGGCTTTGCTGCCCGCTTGTGCCGCTTTTTCGGCCAGCGTTTTAGCCTGCGGATAATCCAGACTGACGGGGTTGGTGATTTTGATTTGCGCCAGCAATGCGCAGGCATCCGCATCACCGTTGTCTGCGGCTTTTTGCGCCCAGTATTCGGCCTTGCTGAGATCGCCGGAACTGAACCAGGTATCGGCAAGAAAATACTGTGCGCGTCGGTCTCCGCCCTCCGCCGCCTTCAGATACTGGCTGCCAGGCTCAGTATCGGTGGCATGGGCAAAGAATGTCATTAAGAACATCAATGCAAGAAGTGGTTTCATTTTGAGTTTTATTTAGGGTACGGAGTAGACAGTATAAAGAGATCGTATGGATAAAAAAACAGCCTCCGGCGGAGGCTGTTGCAAGGAAAATGTCTGATGGCGATGCTCACGCATCTTGTCAGGCCGACAGGGGAAACAGGTCGTAGGCCGGATAAGGCATTCTCATGCCGCCATTCGGCAGATTACCCCATTGCGCTTTCGCGCAGACGGGTTTTCAGCTTGCTGTACTCATCAATCACATACTGCTCGGCGGCGCGCTGATCGGCGATCGGCTCGACGCGCACGGCGCAGTACTTGTACTCCGGCGTTTTGGTAATCGGGCTTAAGTTCTCCGTCACCAGCTCGTTACAGGCGCCAATCCACCACTGGTAGGTCATGTAAATCGCCCCTTTGTTCGGACGATCGCTGACCTGCGCACGGGTGATAATTTTGCCTTTACGTGAATGAACCCAGACCAGCGCTTCATCTTCAATGCCCAGACGCGCGGCGTCGTCCGTGTTGATTTGCGCATAGCCAGGCTCATCCGCCAGCGCCGCCAGCGCGGCACAGTTCCCGGTCATCGAGCGACATGAATAGTGGCCGACTTCACGCACCGTAGACAGCACCATCGGGTACTCTTCGGTGAGTTTGTCGATCGGCGCGACCCAGTCGCAGGTGAAGAACTGCGCCAGGCCGTTCGGGGTGTCGAATTTCTCTTTGAAGAGATAAGACGTCCCCTGATCGGCATCCGACGTGTCGCGGCAAGGCCACTGAATGAAGCCCAGTTCGCCCATCTTCTCGTAAGTCGCCCCGTAAAAATCCGGGCACAGATGACGCAACTCATCCCAGATCTCCTGGGTGTTGTTGTAGTGCATCGGGTAGCCCATACGAGTGGCGATTTCACTGATGATTTGCCAGTCCGTTTTCAGATCCCACTTCGGTTCAACGGCTTTAAAGAAGCGCTGGAAACCACGGTCAGCAGCGGTAAACACCCCTTCATGCTCGCCCCACGACGTAGACGGTAAAATAACATCCGCCGCCGACGCGGTTTTGGTCATAAAGATGTCCTGCACGATGACCAGTTCCAGGTCTTCAAACCCTTTGCGCACCGCAGAGAGTTCCGCATCGGTTTGCAGCGGATCTTCACCCATAATGTACGCCGCGCGAACTTCGCCATGCGCAGCACGGTGTGGCAGTTCGCTGATGCGATAGCCGGTATGCGCTGGCAGGCTTTCCACGCCCCAGGCTTTGGCGAATTTTTCGCGGTTAGCCGGGTCTTTCACGTACTGATAGCCCGGATAGGTATCCGGCAGCGCGCCCATGTCACATGCGCCCTGAACGTTGTTCTGGCCGCGAACCGGGTTTACGCCCACGCTTGGCTTACCGAGGTTGCCGGTCAGCATGGCGAGACTGGTCAGCGAACGCACGGTTTCCACGCCCTGATAGAACTGGGTCACGCCCATGCCCCACAGGATTGCGGCGCTTTTCGCTTCGGCGTACATACGCGCCGCCTTGCGAATATCGTGCGCGCTCACGCCGGTGATATCCTCAACGGATTCCGGCGTGTAGCCTTCGACAATCTTACGGTACTCTTCAAAGCCTTCAGTACGGGAGGCGACGAACGCCTGGTCGTACAGATTTTCTTCAATAATGACATGACCCATAGCGTTGAGCAGCGCGATATTCGAGCCGTTTCTCAACGCGATGTGGATGTCGGCAATGCGCGCGGTTTCAATTTTGCGCGGATCGCAGACGATAATTTTCGCGCCGTTGCGTTTAGCGTTAATCACATGATTCGCCACGATAGGGTGGGAATCCGCCGGGTTATACCCGAAGATGAACACTAAATCGGTGTTATCAATTTCGTTAATCGCATTACTCATTGCGCCGTTACCGACCGACTGGTGCAGACCTGCAACCGATGGGCCGTGTCAGACGCGAGCGCAGCAGTCAACGTTATTGGTACCAATAACGGCGCGCGCGAATTTTTGCATTACATAGTTGGTTTCGTTACCTGTGCCGCGAGACGAACCGGTCGTCTGGATGGCGTCCGGGCCATACTTCGCTTTGATGGCGCTCAGGCGATCGGCGACGTAGTTCAGCGCTTCATCCCAGGAAACGGATTCCAGTTTGCCGCCACGCTGGCGACGAATCATAGGGGTTTTCAGGCGCGGGGTCAGGATCTGGGTATCGTTAATAAAATCCCAGCCATAGTAGCCCTTCAGACACAGAGTACCCTGATTGGTTTTCCCCTGCGCCGCCTCTGCCCGGACGATTTTGCCGTTATCGACCACCAGGTTGATTTTGCAACCTGATGCGCAATACGGGCAAACCGTGACGACTTTTTTCATCGGTCTCGCTCCAGTTAATCAAATCGCGCATACGCGCTGTCGGCCTCATTATGCATCTTTTATGCCATGTTTTTATTGGGGTCTTTCCCTGATATTACGGGTAAAATTTGGTCAAAACCCTGACGAAAAACAGGCTGTCGTCAGTTTTGACGTGACGAACAGGAAAAGCAGTGACGGCCCGGCAGTGTGACCAGGGTTATGTTTCCTGCATCTCCTGCTGCGCAATATCTGTCACTCCGGGCAGAATCAATCACACTCATCTGTAGGGGATGTGAAATGGGGAAGGGTGATGAAACCAGCCATACTGGTCGTGGATGATGACGCGGCGGTCTGCGCATTGTTGCAGGATGTCCTGAACGAGCACGTTTTTGCGGTGACGGTCTGCCATACCGGGCAGGCTGCGCTGGCGTGCGTCGAAACCCAGCCGGAGATTGCGCTGGTGTTGCTGGATATGATGCTGCCCGACACGAACGGTTTGATGGTGTTGCAGCAGGTACAGAAGATCAGGCCTACGCTGCCGGTGGTGATGCTCACGGGGCTGGGGAGCGAGTCGGATGTGGTGGTCGGGCTGGAGATGGGCGCTGATGATTACATCAGCAAACCGTTTAACCCGCGCGTGGTGGTGGCGCGGATGAAAGCCGTACTCCGTCGGGTTGGCGTGCTGATCGCCGAAGGCGGAAGCGTGCAGACGTCCGGCCTCTCTTTCAATGGCTGGCATCTGGATACCGCGCGCTGTCAGTTGCACAATCCGCAGCAGCAGGTGGTGGATCTCACCCAGGGGGAATACAGTTTGCTGCTGGCGCTGGCGCAAAACGCCCGTCGGGTGCTCAGCCGTGAGCAGTTGCTGGAATTAACGCACAGCGACAGCGTTGAGGTGTTTGATCGCACCATTGATGTGTTGATTATGCGTCTGCGCCGCAAAATTGAAATCAATCCGCATCAGCCGACGTTGATCAAAACCCTGCGCGGCCTCGGGTATGTTTTTGCCGCCGATGTGCAGCACCACGATAAAGCCGCGTAATCAGGCGCAGTTGCCGGATGGCGGCGTATTTGTAGGCCTGATAAGCGCAGCGCCATCAGGCGAACTGGCTACAAAAGCGTTCGCAACTCCTCAAGCGTTTTCGCGCCATCAATCGCATTGGCGCACAGCAGGCTGACCCGCGCGCAGGCGTGCGCCAGCTTAATGCTCTCGGCCAGCGGCCATGCTTCGTGGCAGCCATACAAAAAACCGGCGCAGAACGCATCTCCCGCGCCAACGCTACCGACAATCTCCCTCTGCTCCAGCTTTTGCGATGGTATCCAGACGCCAGGCTGATCCGGCGTTTCGCCCCAGGCGCCTTCCGGGCAGTGAATCACCACCCGCTGGCGGACGCCTGCATCCAGCAATTCGCGGGCGGCTGCGGCGATGTGCGGAATATGCGCTTCGCCGTTGGGCTGGCGGATCTCCAGGCCGCTGAACTCCCCGGCCTCCAGCTCGTTGATCACCAGATAATCCAGATGGCGTAGCGCGGGCAAAACCAGCGGCTGATAGCGCGGATCGCCTTTGCGGGACACCAGATCCAGCGAAGTCTCAAAGCCCTCCTCATGCATCTGCGCCATCAGCCGTGCGCTGCGGGTGCCGTAGTCATCATCCGGCATATCCAGACTGTCGAGCAGCAGCAGATAGCCCAGGTGGAAAATCTTCATCGAGGCATCAAGCTCATCGAACGCAGGCAGATCCAACAGACGGTTAGCGCCGGGGGAGTGGAAAAAGGTGCGCTGCCCGCTGGGATCGGTCATCACCTGCGACATCGACGTGGGGGCAAACGTGGTGCGCTGGACATGCTGGCGATTGACGTGATACTGCTCCAGCATCGCCATAATGTAGTCTCCGTCGGCGTCCTGGCCGATTAATCCCACAGCCTGCAACGGCAGTCCGGTGTGCATCTTTGCCAGCGTCAGCAGGACATTAAGCGGCGCGCCGCCCGTCGAACGTTCGCTATGGGTGATCTCCGCCAGCCAGCCGCGCTCCGGCCACTGTACGATTTGGTGCACATGGTCGACCAGCATATTGCCCGCCGCGATAATGCCTTTGCGTTCCATCAGATCTGCCCCGCGCTGCCAAAAATGCGCATCTGTTCCGATACCGTATCGGTGATCGCCTCTTCAATGCCCAGCAGCAGTTCGGCGAACTCATCGTACAGCGGCTGGCGGTTAGCCATCCGTGATTCCACCGCCGCCAGCGCGGCCTGCGACATGCCGGTGTAGAAATTGATTTTGTGAATGCCCAGCGTAATGGCGCGACGAAAATCCTCATTGCTGATGCCGGAACCGCCGTGCAGCACCAGCGGCAGCGCCGTTTGTTGGCGAATGGCGTCCAGACGCGGGAAATCGAGTTTGGGCTCGCCTTTATATTTGCCGTGAGCGTTGCCGATGGCGACGGCCAGGGCATCAATACCGGTGCGGTCAACAAAATCGCGCGCCAGTTGCGGATCGGTAAACAGCGATTCGTCGGCATGACCATACAGCGCGCCGCCCTCATCGCCGCCAACCGCGCCAAGTTCCGCCTCTACCGACACGCCAACGGCGTGGCACATCTTCACCACTTCCCGGGTCTGGCGGATGTTTTCCTCATACTCCAGCGTGGAACCATCAAACATTACCGAGCTGAAGCCCAGACGTAACGCCCGCACCACGGATTCAAAATGCAGCCCGTGGTCGAGGTTAAGCACCACCGGAATATCGTGTCGGGCGGCTTCGAATTTTACCGCTTCGACCAGTGAGTCCAGCGAAACATACTTAAAATGGACTTCGGCAATATTAATGATAAACGGCGAGCGTTCCTGCCTGGCGGCGGCGAACAGCGCGCGTAAAAAGTGGGAATCCAGAACGTTAAACGCCCCCAGCGCATAGCGATGCTTGCGGGCATGGTCGAGTCCATCGGCAAGAGAAATCAACGGCATAATGTGCTCCTTGTTCAGCAGAACAGGCGGTACTCGTTACACAACACCAGTTGCGCCGGTTCATCTTCTTCAATGTCGTTATAGCGGGCGATCGGCTGGAGAAAATGGTTGTCATGGTCATCGTCATTGACGGAAGAAACTTCGCCGACCAGCACGTCGCCAAACCCTTTTTCCGCCCAGAAGCTGTGATACAGGCCCGGCGTCAGGCAAATGCTTTCTCCTGGCGAAAGGCGCAGCTGGCTGCCTGCCGCATGGGTCTGTCGACAGCCGTCTATCACAATGGTGACGTCGGTATTGTCGGTCTGGTCCCGGGAGTCGGCGTTCCACAGCTCAACGATTAAATTACCGCCGCCGCGATTGATAATGTCTTCACGTTTGCGCCAGTGGAAATGCATCGGCGTAACCTGCGCGTCGCGCACATGCATGATTTTTTCCGCATAGCATTTCTCATAAGGCATGCCTTTGGGCGAGCCGTTGCGCAGGGTAAACAGCGTCAGTCCCTGAGCGGCAAAATCTGTCCCGCCGAACGCGGTAACATCCCAGCCGAGCCTGAGATCGAATACTTCGCTCCAGGCGGCATCAAGCTGACGCCATTGCGATGGGGCAAAGCTGGCGAAAGGCGGCAGGTGGACGTCATGCATGGAAAAGAATTGCCGCGTGTGGCCGAGAATCTCGTTTATTTCGGAGCGTTTCATTGAAAGAATTCTCCTTATTGTGATGTAGCCTTGTAGGCCGGATAAGGCATTTTTGCCGCCATCCGGCATGGGTTTACTGCCTGATGGCGCTGCGCTTATCGGGCCTACGCAGAGGCCGCTTTCCGTTATTTCACCGTCCAGCCCTTGTAGCTGCCGATGTTGTTTTTATCGATCATCGTCACCGGAATCAGCACAGGTTCACCTGGCGCCGGTTTGCCCTGTAGAATGTCATAGCCGATCTCCACCGCTTTTGCCGCCATCACCTGCGGATCTTGTGCGGGGGTCGCCACAAACAGGGAATTTTCACGCTTCAGCGCCTCTTCGCCATCGGGCGAACCATCCACACCGACGATAAAGAACTCATTGCGCTGTGCCTGTTTTGCCGCCAGATCGGCGCCGATCGCCGTCGGATCGTTGATCGCAAATACGCCGTCGATCTTCGGATTCGCAGCCAGCAGGGCGGTCATCACTTCCAGCCCGCCTTCGCGACTGCCTTTGGCGTTCTGGTTCCAGGAGAGCACCTTGATATCCGGGTGGCGTTTGAACTCGGTCTGGCAGCCCTCGACACGGTTCTGCACGGCGGAAACCGGCGGCCCGTTGATGATCACCACATTGCCTTTGCCTTTCAGACGATCGGTAATGTATTTACAGGCCATTTCGCCCGCCTGGGTGTTATCAGAGGTGATGGTGGCGTCTGCGCCTTCGGCAGCCACGTCAACCGCGACCACCACGATCCCGGCGTCTTTCGCCCGTTTCACCGCCGGGCCGATCCCTTTCGAATCTGCGGCGTTAAGGATGATCATATCCACCTTCGCGGCAATAAAGTTGTCGATCTGCGAAACCTGCTGACCCAGATCGTAGCCGCTGGAGACCAGCGTCACTTTTACGCCATCACCGGCCAGTTTGCGTGCTTCCAGCTCCGCCCCTTTTGTTATCTGCACGAAGAACGGGTTGGCAAGATCGCCCACCGTCACGCCGATGGATTTCAGTTCTTTGGCCTGTACAAACGGCGATGCGGCCAGTAACGCGCCAGCACAGAGCGCGGTCACTAATGGTTTCAAACGCATACTCTTTTCCTCACGTAGGGTATTGTTGTTATAAGCCTGATGGCGCTGCGCTTATCTGGCCTGCGAACGGGCAGGCCTGCGCCGCCATCCGGCAAGCTTGTCTAGGCACTTTGATGGTGTCGGGTACGGTATTTGTCGATCAGCACCGCTATGATGATCACCGCCCCTTTGATCACCAGTTGCCAGAAGTAAGAGACGCCCATCAGCGTCATGCCGTTATTCAGGGTGGCGATGATCAGCGCGCCCACCAGCGTGCCGGTGATCGTGCCGATCCCGCCGACAAAACTGGTGCCGCCGAGGATCACCGCCGCGATGGCGTCCAGCTCATACCCCATGCCTAAGTTGCCGTTGGCGCTGTAGAGACGCGAGGCGCTCATTACTCCGCCCAGCCCGGAGAGCAGGCCGCTCATGCCGTACACAAACAGCAGCACCAGCCACACTTTGATGCCGGTTAAACGCGCCGCCTGCATGTTGCCGCCCACGGCATAAATATGTACGCCCAGCGTGGTGCGGCGCAGAATGAACCAGCACAGCACGATCACCGCGAGGGCGATAACCACCAGCCACGGAATCGGGCCAAGATAGTTATTGCCGATCCACTCGAAGCTGATATTGGAGTTGATCACCGTGGTGCCGTCCGCCAGCAGGTAGGCCGCGCCGCGCAGCGCCGTATAGGTGCCGAGCGTGACAATAAAGGGCGGCAGCCCGGCGAAGGCCACCAGCGCGCCGTTAATCAGCCCCAGCCCCAGGCCGAGCATCAGCGCCGCCGGAATCGACAGCATGGCGAACTCGGGTATCAGAGAGACCACCATCGCCGCCACGGCGGTGGTGCCGAGAATCGACCCCACGGAGAGGTCGATGCCGCCGGTCAGAATGATGAACGTCATCCCCGCCGCCAGCACGATGTTGATCGACGCCTGGCGGGTGATATTCAGCAGGTTGCTTTCAGTGAAAAAGTTAGGTGCGATAAAGCCAAATACCGCCACGATCAGCACTAAAATCGGTAAAATACCGACCGTTTGCATCAGATCGCTCATCAACATCTTTTTTGCGGAGGCGGACTTCGCCACCTGCTGGGGAGTGGTTGGGTTATTCATGATTTCACCGCCTCAAGGTGGGAGTCGTTTACGCCGGTCGCCAGCCGCATGATGTTTTCCTGTGTGATGTCCTGGCTGTGCAATTCCCCGGCAATGCTGCCTTCATGCATGACGTAGACGCGATCGCTCATGCCGACGATTTCCGGCAATTCACTGGAGATCATCAGGATCGCCACGCCCTTACGCGCCATTTCGTTCATGATGCGATAGATCTCGCTTTTCGCGCCGACATCCACGCCGCGCGTCGGTTCGTCCAGAATCAGAATGCGCGGGCCGATGGCGACCCAGCGTGAGATCAGGAGCTTTTGCTGGTTGCCGCCGGACAAACCTCCGGCGCGAACCTGGGCATGCGGCACGCGAATGTTGAGCAACTGAATGGCGTCATCGGAGATACTTTGGGCTTTTTTACGGTTCAGCATCCCCCAGTTGGCGTCGCGCTCCAGCGTCGCCATCGTAATGTTCTCCGCCGCCGCCAGTTCTAAAAACAACCCCTGTTCTTTGCGGTTTTCGGTGAGGTAGCCAATACCGTGCTCAATGGCTTCACGCGGGGAGTGGATCACCACCGGCTCGCCATCCACCTCGATCATCCCGCCGGTGGCTTTACGCACGCCGAAAATCAGGTGCGCCAGTTCGGAACGCCCGGCGCCGACCAGCCCGGCCAGGCCGACGATTTCGCCGGAACGTACCAGCAGGCTGCACGGCTGCACTTTACCGCCGTCGGTAAGGTGATGAACGTTCAGGCGCGGTTTACCGAGCGGGATGTCGCGTTCTTTGTTGAACAGGTCGCTTAACGGACGCCCCACCATCATGCGCACCAGTTCGGACGCGTTGAGTTTGTCGCGGGTGAGGCTGCCCACGTACTGTCCGTCGCGCAGGACGCTGACGCGATCGGACAGCTCATACACCTCCGCCATGCGGTGGCTGATATAGATAACCGCCATCCCTTCATCGCGAAGGCGCATGATCAGCTCAAACAGACGGTGGGTTTCACGAGATGAGAGGGCGGCGGTAGGTTCATCCATCACCAGGATACGGCTGTTGCGATGCAGGGCGCGGGCGATCTCCACCTGCTGCTGTTCGGCGATGGTCAGCCGCATTACCCGATCGCTGGCTTTAAACTGCGCGCCGAGCCGGTCGATGACCTTTTGCGCCTGCAACACCATCTCTTTACGCTGCACGATGCCGCCGCGCGACAGTTCGCTGCCGAGGAAAATATTTTCGGCGACGGTAAGGTTAGGCGCAAGCTGCATCTCCTGATAAATCAGAGTGATGCCTGCGCTCAGGGCATCTTTCGGCCCACGAATATGAAAGGGCTGACCGTCGATCAGAATCTCGCCGCTGGTGGCGGTATACGCACCGGCGAGAATCTTCATCAGGGTGCTTTTACCGGCGCCGTTTTCGCCCATCAGCGCGTGGATTTCACCGGGGTATACCGTCAGATCGACCCCTTTCAGCGCGTAAAATTTGCCAAACGCTTTGGCAATATTGCGCATCTCCAGAACCGGTGTCCTGCTCATGGCGGATCTCCTGCGGGGTTAGCGATATCAGCACTCCATCACAGGAAAGTAAATGCAAAATGTCAGAAGCCGTTCATATTTGTCATATTGCGATTTTTCTTCATGGAGCGTGATATGCCGCAGCACAGACGTCACTTTTTCGCCAGTGCGCGCGGGCGACTGCTGTTTTTTAATCTGCTGGTAGTGGCGGTGACGCTGATGGTGAGCGGCGTGGCGGTGCTGGGTTTTCAGCATGCGAGTCAAATACAGGAGCAGGTGCAGCAGCAAACCGTCGATGACATGACCGGCAGTATGAACCTGGCGCGCGATACGGCGAACGTGGCGACGGCGGCGGTGCGGCTGTCGCAGGTGGTCGGCGCGCTGGAGTACAAGGGTGAAGCGGAGCGGTTGCAGGAGACTCAGCGGGCGCTCAGGCATTCACTCGAACAGCTGGCGACCGCCCCGCTGGCGCAGCAGGAACCGGGGCTGGTGGCCCGCATTATTCAACGCAGCAACGAGTTGCAGACCAGCGTGGCGGGTATGTTGCAGCGCGGGCAGCGACGGCATCTGGAACGTAATACGCTGCTGAGTTCGCTGTATCAGAATCAGAGTTACCTGCGGCATCTGCAACAGCTTGATGCGGCGCAGGATGCGGCGTTGTTCAGTCAAATGGATCGCCTGATTCGCGCCGCCATCGAAACGCCGACGCCGCGCGCCGTCATTAAACAGCTGGATGGCGTGATGCGCGCCCTGCCTGAGCAACATGCCGATCCGCTGGTGAACGTGATTCTGTCTGACTTTAACCAGGAGTTACGCAAACTTGAACCGCTCTCGGCGGCGCTGGAGCAAAGCGACCTGGCCATCAGCTGGTACATGTTCCACATCAAAGCGTTGGTGGCGATTTTGAACAGCGACATCAATCAGTATGCGGCGCAGGTGGCGATCATCTCAGAACAGCGGGTGGCGCAAAGCCATCAGGAATTGCGCTCCGGCGCGTTGTTTATCATGACCTTCGCCCTGCTGGCGGTGGTGATTACCGGTTTTGCCGGGTGGTATATCTACCGCAACCTCGGTTCTAACCTGACGGCGATTTCGCGCGCCATGACCCGGCTGGCGCACGGCGAATCGGATGTCAGCGTCCCCGCCTTGCAGCGGCGGGACGAGCTGGGGGAACTGGCGCGCGCGTTTAACGTTTTTGCCCGCAATACGGCGTCGCTGGAGCGCACCTCCCGCCTGCTGAAAGAAAAGACCTCCCAGATGGAGATCGACCGAACGGAGCGTCAGGGGCTGGAAGAGGCGCTGCTGCACAGCCAGAAACTGAAAGCGGTAGGGCAACTGACGGGCGGGCTGGCGCATGATTTTAACAATCTGCTGGCGGTGATTATCGGCAGCCTGGAACTGGTCAGCCCCGACTCGCCGGATGCGCCGCGCATTACCCGCGCGCTGAAGGCCGCCGAGCGCGGGGCGCTGCTGACGCAACGCCTGCTGGCGTTCTCCCGTAAACAGTCGCTGCACCCGCACTCGGTGGAACTGAAAACGCTGCTGGAAAACCTGAGTGAACTGATGCGTCACTCGCTACCGGCCACGCTGACGCTGGAGATAGAAGCCCAGTCGCCCGCCTGGGCCGCATGGATAGACGTCAGTCAACTGGAGAACGCGATCATCAACCTGGTGATGAACGCCCGCGATGCGATGGAAGGGCAGACAGGGACGATCAAAATCCGCACCTGGAACCAGCGGGTTACGCGCAGTGACGGACGTCGTCAGGATATGGTGGCGCTGGAGGTGATCGATCACGGCTGCGGTATGTCGCAGGAGGTGAAGGCGCAGGTGTTCGAGCCGTTCTTCACCACCAAACAGACTGGCAGCGGCAGCGGGCTTGGGTTATCGATGGTTTACGGCTTTGTGCGCCAGTCAGGCGGCCGTGTCGAAATTGAGAGCGCGCCGGGGCAGGGGACGACGGTCAGATTGCAGCTTCCCCGCGCCATCGCGCCTGCGGTGGCAAACCTGGAGCCGGTTGCGGTGCAAAGTACCGCCAGCGACGAGAAACTGGTGCTGGTACTGGAAGATGAGGCGGATGTTCGTCAGACGTTGTGCGAGCAACTTCATCTGCTGGGGTATCTGACGCTGGAGGCCGCCAACGGCGAGCAGGCGATGCAGATGCTGGCGTCATCCGGCGAGATTGATGTGCTTATCAGCGACTTAATGCTGCCAGGCAGCCTGAGCGGCGTGGAGGTGATCAACCATGCCCGCAAGCATTATCCCCGCCTGACGCTGCTGCTTATCAGCGGGCAGGATTTACGCCCGGCGCATAACCCCGCGCTGCCGGATGTGGCGCTGCTGCGTAAACCGTTTACCCGGGCGCAGCTCGCGCAGGCGCTGCGGGCGGCGCATGTGCAGACCTGATAAGCGTCGCGATATCACCGCGACGACAGAAAACGGCAGCGCGCCAGCGTTGCCGCGCCCTGCGCGCCGTTAAACGCAGAAGACGAGGCGGCAATAAAACGTACGGCCTGATACGGCAACGGTCGGCGCAGGTATTTTTGGATCAGGGTAATTAATTGTTCGCGCGGGAAAGCCTGCATATCCATCACGCCGCCGCCCAAAATCACCGCATCGGGATCGAACAGATTTATGCTGGTGGCAATCGCGCGGGCGGCGCTTTCCAGCAGCGCCTGGACGAATGGCGCTTCTCCGGCGTGGACAAACAGTGCGTCCAGCGCGAAATCCCGTGGCTGTTGTTCGTACCAGCGTTTCAGCGCCAGCCCGGAACAGACCGTTTCGAGGCAACCTGGATTGCCGCAGGCACAGGTTTGCGTCATGTCGCCCTGGGGAATGTGCCCCAGTTCGCCCGCCACGCCATGCGCTCCGGTCCAGGGCGCGCCATTCATCCACACTGCAAAGCCCATTCCCGTGCCGAGGTAGGCGGCCAGCACCTGCTGCTGTGTGAGATGGTTTTCCACGACGTCATACGACAGCTGTAAGTTCACGTCGCGGGAAAACGCGACCGGGCAGCCCAGCGCATCCTCCAGTTTTCCCGCGAGGTCATGCACTTCTTCAGGTTGCAACGGCAAATTGGGTGTCGAAATGATGGTGCGGTTGTCTTTGCCGACCAGCGCCGGAAATCCCATCACCAGACCACGGCAGCGCGCCCCGTAGCGTGCGATCTGTTCGCTAATCATCTGCGCAATACCGGCCACCACGCCGGGCGCGATCACCTCCGCCGTACGCTGTTTCTCACAGTGCAGAGTCTCACCGCTTGCCGTTTGCAGGCAAAAACGGATATGGGTTGCCCCCATATCCACACCCGCCACAACGCTATGCTGTTTTTGCATGAGGCAGTACCTCGTTTTTCGCCGTCAGGATCTGCGCCGTCATCACTTGCCATGCGTCGTCGATATTCTCCGCGTGGTTAAACAGCCCGGAGGTGCCGACGATAAAGACATCCGCGCCTGCCGCCATTAATTTTTCGTAGGTGGCCTGATTGCAGGAGCCATCCACTTCAATTTCGTAATGCAGCCCTTCACGCTCGCGCCAGGCTTTCAGCTCGGCGATTTTATCCAGCATTTCCGGGATGAACGGCTGCCCGGCAAAGCCGGGATCGACGGTCATCACCGTCACTTTATCAGCCTTATGGATATAGTATTTCATCGCCTCAACCGGTGTTTCCGGGTTGAGAATCAGGCCCACTTTCATACCGTGGCGGCGGATTTCGTCAATCAGACGGAATGCCTGACCGTTGATGGTTTCCGGGTGCAGCGTGATGAAATCCGCACCGGCGCGCGCCAGTTGGCCAATATAATCCTGCGGACGCGTCACCATCAGATGACAATCAAGAGGTTTGCTCGCCAGTTTCTTGACCTGGCTGACGAAGAAGGGGGACAGCGTCAGATTCGGCACAAAGTGGCCATCCATAATATCAATATGAAAATAGTCTGCATGGCTGTCGATAAATTCGATCTGTTCTTTAAACTTCAGCAGATCCATACACATTAAAGAGGGAGAGATTTTCATGATCCATTCCTTACTTACTGATAAGACGGTCAAGGGCGACAGCCGCGATAATTAATCCGCCCATCACCACCAGTTGGTAATAGGTTTGTACCTGCAAAATATTCAGACCGTTGTTGATGGTGCCGATGATTAAGCCGCCAATTACCACCGAGAAGATGCGCCCCTTGCCGCCGAAGAAGCTGGTGCCGCCAATGATGGCGCTGGCGATGGCGTAGGTTTCAAACCCCATTCCGGCTAAGGGTTCTGCGGCGCCGAGTCGCGCAGTAGAAACCACGCCCGCCAGTCCCGCGCAAATGCCGGAGATGATAAACACCACCAGGATGTGAAACTTCACGTCAATCCCGGAATAGAACGCCGAGTTTTTGTTGCCGCCGAGCGCGTAGATGTTGCGCCCAAGCCGCATGCGGGTGGTGAGGAACCAGAGGATCACCGCGACAATCAGCGAGAAGATGACTGGCACGGGAACACCTAACACGCTGGCGGCGAAGAAGTTCACGAAGTCGAATGAGAAGCCGTATACCGAGTTGGCGTCGGAAATCACCAGCGTGATACCACGGAAAATCGCGTTAGTGCCAAGGGTGATAATGAACGGATGCAGGCCGGTCCAGTTCACCAGGCAGCCGTTAATCGCCCCCAGCGCACCGCCGACCAGCACGCCGCCAATCAGCGCCGCAAAGAACGGATCGACGCCTGCCAGCATCAGTTTGGCCGTCACCATCCCGGACAGCGCCAGAATCGCCCCGACGGAGAGGTCGATACCGGCGACCAGGATGGCAAAAAATTCACCCATGCCGATCAGCACCGTTACCGAACTCTGGACAAAAATCTGGGTGATGTTGTTGGTGGTCAGAAAATATTCTGACGACAGCGAACCGAAGATGGCGACGATAATCGCCAGGATGAAGAAGGTGCCGTATTTATCCCAGAACAGCGCAAAGTTGAACGGTTTCTTCCCGTTCACGTCACCTTTTACTCTTGTGGTAATGCCCATGCCATAATCTCCTCTTCGCTCATGTCATCGCGATTGGTCAGGATTTGCGTCAGTCGTCCTTCGCAGAACACGGCGATGCGGTCGCAGACGGCGATAATTTCAGGAAGTTCAGATGACACCATCAGGATGACTTTTCCGTCGTCCGCCAGCTGGCGCATCACTTTATAAATTTCGGCTTTCGCTCCGACGTCGATACCACGGGTCGGCTCGTCGAAAATGATCACCTCCGGGCTACAGCACAACCATTTGGAAATCAGCACTTTCTGCTGGTTTCCGCCGGAGAGTTCGGTGATGTTCTGGTTAACGGAATGACACTTCAGCGCCAGCAGTTCGCGCTGCGCTTCGGCGGTACGCTGCTCGTCGCCTTCGTGAAACAGGCCCATCGCCCCCTTAAAGCCGCCGCTTTTCAGGCTGCGGCCGATCGCCATGTTCTGGGCGATAGAGAAATTGGGGAAGAAGCCGTTATCCCGGCGGCTTTCGGTGATGTAAGCCATCCCTTTTTTCACCGCATCCAGGGGTGAGCGCGGGGAGATGGTTTTCCCGTTCAGACGGATCTCGCCGCTTGCGCGTTTATCGACGCCGAACAGGCAATCCATCAGCTCGGTGCGCCCGGAGCCGACCAGTCCGGCGAAGCCTAAAATTTCGCCCCGGCTGACGCTAAAGGAGATATCGCGAACCTTTTTCTTGTCGCGGCTGGTGACGTTTTTCACCTCGAATACCGTATCGCGCTCGATGTTGCCGGTGCTCTCTTTCATGGCGTTAAAGCGGTTTTGCAGTTCGCGGCCAACCATCAGGCGGACGATATCGTCGTTGCTGACGTCGCTCACCATCCCGCTGCAAACGCTGCTGCCGTCTTTCATCACCGTATAGCGGTCGCAGATGCGGCGAATTTCCGCCAGCTTATGCGAGATGTAGACGATGGCGGTGCCCTCTTTGCGTAGCTGGTTCATGATCAGAAACAGGTAGTCCACCTCTTTATTGGTGAGCGAGGAGGTGGGTTCGTCCATGATGATCACTTTGGCGTTGAGCATCAGCGTCTTGGCGATTTCCAGCATTTGCTTATGGCTGATGGATAAATTCGCCACCTTTTCGTCTAAATCGACTTTTAAACCGACGCGCAGCAACATCATGGCGGCCCGTACGCGCATCTCTTTCCAGTCAATAATATTGACGCCACAGACTTTTTTCGTCAGATGACGACCAATATATAAATTCTCCAGCACGGTTAATTCATCAATCACGCTGAGTTCCTGATAAATAATGCCGATACCGAGTTGTGCCGCTAATTTATGATCCAGCTTGTCGTAATTAACGTTATTAATCGTAATGGTGCCTTTGGTCGGTTCATGTATTCCCGACAGAACCTTCATCAACGTTGATTTACCGGCGCCATTTTCTCCTAATAATGCGTGTATTTCATAAGGATAAACCGTTAAATCAACCGATTTTAATGCGTGAACCGGACCAAAGGATTTGCCGATCCCCGCCATCGAGATATATGGCGTGACCATAATTAACCTCTTTTACACTTCATCCTTCAAGCTGCCTCTTTGTTGGCTGCCTTCGCTCACCCCAGTTACTTACTTATGTAAGCTACTGGGGATTTACTCAGTTGCCGCCTCGATGCATCTCGAATGATTTTGTGTAAGAAAAATATTGACTAAATCAGTGCCATTGCCTGATGGCGCTACGCTTATCAGGCCTACGTTCGCGTCGCCATCCGGCCTATTTACGGACTTACTTTGCGACCAGAATGGAATCGACCAGCTTAAATTCCGGCGCTTTATCCAGCGGGATCACGTTGCCTGATTTCGCGGCATCCACCATCAGCCTGAGCCCTGTCGCGCCGATATCCGCAGGGTTCTGAGCGATGGTCGCCGTCATCTGTCCGGCTTCCACCATTTTGCGGGCTTCCGGGATACCGTCTGTACCCACTACCAGCACTTTTCCGCTTTTCCCGGCGTTAGCCACGGCCTGGGCGACGCCCATCGCCATGGTGTCGTTAGCGCAATAAATCGCTTTGATATTCGGGTTGCGTTGCAGCACGTTGGTGGCAACGTCTAACGCTTTGATTCGGTCCCAGTCTGCGGGTTGGCTGGCGACCAGCTTGATTTGGCTTGCCTTTTTGAAAGCCTCGGTTGCGCCATTGCGGCGCGCCTCGCCGGAGGCGTTACCGGCTTTACCTTCAATAATGGCGACTTCACCGCCCTCGGCGCCCAGTTTCTCAATAATGAACTCCGCGCCTTTGGCACCCACGGCGACGTTATCGGTGGTGACAAACCCTTCGACGTTACCGCCCGCTTTTTTCAGGTTATCCATATCGATTTTTTCATCGAGATTGACCAGATAAATCCCTTTCTTCCACGCGCGGGCGACGGGCATCACCAGGTTTACTGAGGATAATGGCGCAAAGGCGATACCTTTGTAATTTTTATTGCTGAGATCTTCGAATAGCTGCAACTGAGACTGAAAGTCGCCTTCCGAAGGCGAGGCAAAAATATCGACGCTGACACCCAGCGTTTTTGCTTCATCTTCAATACCTTTTTTCATATCCACCCAGAATGGATTGGATAATGTTTTTAATACTACGGCATATTCGGCGGCGGCAAATGCGCTGGTGGACAACATTAAGCCCATAGCCGCACCGCTGAAATATTTCAGATATTTATTCATAGCAGTATTCTCAGTGTAGGGTGTTGCTCCCGAAAATGAGAGCAACGAGCATTTTATTTCAGCGCGCCTGGTGAAAAGAAATCAACAATTGCGCCAGTTTTTTGCATATTAATGGTTGCCTGTTCGATATTCAGTTGGGCGACGGAAACAAAAAATGCATCCAGTAGAGTGAGTTGTAATATGCGTGCGGAAGCATTACGCCCTAATAACGGTGTTTCTGGTGCTGGCGAACAAATAATATAGTCAGCCAATTTGGCGATAGGTGAATGGTAGCTGTGGGTGATACAGATAATTTTGGCACCATTCTTTTTCGCCAGTTCAACCGCGGCTTTTACATCACTGGTGCGCCCGGAATGGGTCACCACCAACACGACATCGCCTTCTTTTAATAGCGATGCGGACATCATCATAATGTGCGCGTCCGGGTAAGTCTGGCAGCGCACGCCGATGCGTAAGAACTTATGCTGTACGTCCGCGCAGATGGCATTCGACCCGCCAGCGCCATACAAATCACGCTGCTTCGCCTGATAAAAGAAGCGTGCGGCGCGATGAATCTCATCCACGTTGACGATTGACTGACCTTCCATAATGGTGCGTAAGGTAATGTTGAATACCTTATTCACCACATCCTGCGGCGCTTCATCAAAGGCCAGTTCGGCAGGCAATACCTGCTCAGACTGAGAAAAATAGTCTTCCAGCGCGCTGCGTAAGTTGCGAAACCCGCTGAATCCCAGCAGTTTCGATACCTTAACAATCATGGCTTCAGATACCGCCAGCGCCTCTGCGACATCTTTAATGGCTGGCGCGCTACTGAGATTACCCGGCTTGAGTAACCACTCGACGATACGGCTCTCGTTCTCTGTCATGCCTTCCTGCTTCATGCGCAGGTAAGGCGCAAGCCCGATGCCGTTTGGAAGCCCTGAATCAAATTCTGACTGACTCATTACGTTCTCTTGTCCTTGAAATGAAGACGCCACTATATCACCACAGCAGGAACAGAAAAGATGCTGACCACTTCACAAAATGGTTAAATTTATAAAGTTTATTATTTCGTGAATTTAATAACGTTGATAAAAATACGGAATGAAAATAAGTCAATATAAAACAATGAATTATAGTTTTTTCTTGTTCAGGCGCAGCCTGTGTAAGCATCAAGGTCGGGTATTTGTCGCTCTTGCTTTGCCGAACGGAGGTGTGTAGAACAGGCCCATACAGCGTCTTTCTGTCGATTTATTGTTCTTTTAAATTCATTTAAATCACAAATATTTTTTATTCGTAAAGTTTGGTCGGGGCGAGAATGAGTATGAAAAAGATAGCATTTGGCTGTGATCACGTTGGTTTTATCCTGAAACAGGATATTTTGACGCACTTAACCCAGCGCGGTATTACGGTGATTGATAAGGGAACCTGGTCGCCGGAGCGCACGGATTACCCGCATTATGCCAGCGAGGTGGCACAAGCCGTTGTCTCTGGCGAGGTTGATGGCGGTATTCTGGTGTGTGGCACTGGTGTGGGGATTTCGATAACGGCAAACAAGTTTGCCGGAGTCCGCGCCGTCGTTTGCAGCGAACCCTATTCGGCACAGCTTTCGCGCCAGCATAATGATACCAACGTGCTGGCTTTTGGCTCGCGGGTTGTTGGGCTGGAGCTGGCAAAAATGATCGTGGATGCCTGGCTGGATGCGGGGTTTGAAGGGGGGCGCCATCAAAAGCGCGTGGAGGCGATTATGGCGATAGAACAGCAGGGCAAATGAGATTCCTCCGCTACACGTCGAACAGGCCATTCGCTACCGTGAGGGGAAGATCTCTGCGAGGCTGGTTTTATGAAACGCTATTCTACGCTCATTGCTCTGGGCCTGTTGTCGCTGACGACGCTTCCTGCGCATGCCGATATTGTTGATGACACCATCGGTAATATTCAGCAGGCGATCAATGACGCGTATAAATCTGACAACGGGCGGGATTATGAGGATGACCGCCGTGATGAAGAGTGGCAGCGCCAGATGAGCGACGATCGCCGCAGACAATATGACGACAGACGCCGTCAGTTTGAAGATCGGCGTCGCCAGTTGGACGATCGCCAACGCCAGCTCGATCAAGAACGTCGTCAACTGGAAGATGAAGAGCGCAGAATGGAAGACGAGTACGATCGTTAACCGCGCGACAATCGTAGGCCGGATAAGGCGCAATGCGCCGCCATCCGGCGTAAGGCTACTCCAGTACAATCTCCATCCCGTCATATCCGGCTTCAATACCGCCCGGCAGGGAGTTATCCATCAGCCATACGTCGAACGAGTGGCTGATGTGGGTGAGAATGACCCGTGGGCAGTGAATCACCTCATTGAGCGCGATAACCGTGTTTACATCGCAGTGATTACGCGGTGCTTCCGCGCGTGGCGCGTGACTACAGTCGATGACGATCGTTTGCGGCTGGTTATTCAGCAGAAATTTTACTGTCTTGTCCGGCAGCGTTGCGGTGTCCGACAGCCACGCGACGCGGCTGTGTGCAGATTCCAGCAGATAGCCAAACGTCAGTTTTGAATGGTTAAGCGGCAGCGGCGTTACCTGTAATCCCTGGAGATCGAAGACCACAAACGGTTCGACGGTGTGGCTGAAATCAAGGATGCCGGGATGTTTAAACAGATCGTCGCAGCCCTGTTCATCCGGCGGGCCATAAACCGGAATCGCGGCGCCCACGCCCCAGCGCAGGGGGAACAGCCCCTGAACATGATCCATATGATAATGCGTGAGCAGAAACTGCTGAAAAGATCCGGCGGGCCAGCGATCGGTAAGATCGTGCAGGCCCGCATCAAGCAGCGTTACCGCGTCATTGAATTTGACGACGCCGCTACAGGGGCGGCGGCGATACTGCTCCTGTAAGCGTGCCCGACGGCAGGCGAGACAATCGCAGCCGTATGCTGGCACGCCCTGTGCGCCGCCGGTTCCTGTTAGCGTAATCGTCAGGCTCATTAGTCACCTCAAAGCGCTTTGGTAAAACGAAAATGGCTTTGCGCATACCCTTCACGCAGATAAAACCGGTGCGCATCATGGCGTTTCACGCTGGTGGACAGCTCCGTCATCTCCGCGCCGGCCTGGCGGGCTTCTTCTTCCGCCCATGCCAGCAACCGGCTGCCGACTTTCAGACCTCGCGCCTGTGGCATCACCACCAGTTCCTGGATCTCCCCGATCCAGTTAGCGTGATGCAGGTGGTACTGCATATGCAGGCCGATCATCCCGACAACCTGCCCGTCGCGCAGCGCCAGCTGGTAGCGTATCGTGCGATCCTGCAAATTTGAGGCAAACCCGGCGCGAAAGGCCTGGCGATCGAACTCCGCTTGTTTCAGTTCGCAGATCAGTTGATACACCGCGTCGGTATCGTCCGGCGTGGCCCGGCGTAGTTCACAGACAGGCATGGCTTTTCTCCTGGCGGCCCATTAACGTTAATAAGGTATCGACTGACTGTAGCAAACTTCCGTCATTATTGAGGATATGACAGTTAAAAGGGGCGTAACGGGCCGCGCGCGCCAGGCGAGCGGCAATCTCGGTTTCGCTTTCACGCCCGCGCGCCTGTAGACGCTGGCGCAAAATATCGGGAGAGACCTGTAAGCAGATGGGCAGCAGCGCTTTGCCGTAGCGGGCCTGCGCCTGCGGCAGATGGGCGCGTGAGCCGTTAACCACCACGTCAAAACCGGCGTGCAGCCACAGATCGATCTCCACGCCAACGCCATAGTACAGGCCATTAGCGTGCCAGCTCAGCGCCAGTAAATTTTGCCCTGCCCGAGTGAAAAACTCCTGCTCGCTCAGCGCAATATGGTTCTCGTTGCCCGCGTTAGCCGCACGCGTGATATAGCGGTGCGCAACCAGCAACTGCGTATGTTCCCGCTGGCGGAGCGCCGCCAGCAAACTGTCCTTACCGGAGCCGGACGGCCCCATCAGCCAGATCAGTTTTCCCATAGTCAGAACACCCTTTTACCCTGACGCCAGACATGGTCGATATGAATGTGATCGCCTTTACGGTGCGCTAGCACCAGGTCGGCGCGCCTGCCTTCGGCGATGATGCCGCGATCGTCGAGATTCAGCGCGCGCGCCGGGTTGCGTGTCACCAGGTGTATTGCCTGCGGCAGCGTAAATGTGTTGGCCTCGTCGTCCGCCACGCGGAATGCCGCGTCGAGCAGGCTGGCGGGGTAATAGTCGGAGGAGAGGATATCCAGCAACCCCAGTTCTGCCAGCTTATGCGCCGCCACGTTGCCGGAGTGCGAACCGCCGCGCACGATGTTGGGCGCGCCCATCAGTACGTTCATCCCATGCTTGCGTGACGCCTCTGCCGCCTCGAACGTGGTGGGAAATTCGGCGATCACGCTGCCAAGCTGATGCGATTCCAGCACATGATCGGGCGTTGCGTCATCGTGGCTCGCCAGCGCGAGATGACGTTCGCGGCACATCTGCGCGATGGCGGCGCGGTTCGGCTGCGACCAGCGCGCCGCAAGCTGAAGCTGTTCCTCTTCGTAGTGGGCCATCTGCTCATCATTGAGTGAATATTTGCCCTGATAGTATTCACGGTACTTCTCGCGGTTAGCGAACTGGCGCTGACCCGGCGAGTGATCCATCAGCGAGACCAGTGTTACCGGCTCGCGATCCACCAGCTTTTCGAACAGCGGCAGGGTGGTGTGATGGGGCAATTCACAGCGCAGATGCAGACGGTGTTCGGCGCGGTTAACGCCGCGTTTCTGCGTCTCTTCGACGGCATTGATCATCTTTTCCAGATTTTCCAGGCGATCGCCGCCGTCGCGGACATCGCCAATCGCAACGGCATCCAGCACGGTGGTGATACCGCTGGCGACCATCAGCGCGTCGTGGCTGCTCATAGCTGAATGGGCGGGCCAGTCCACCTTCGGGCGTGGGGTGAAGAATTTGTCGAGATTATCGGTATGCAGCTCAATTAAACCCGGCAGCAGCCAGCCGCCTTCGCCATCCAGCGCCTCGGGGTGACGGCTCTGACTTTCCGCAAAGGCGCGGATAATCCCATCCTGCATTTCCAGCGATCCCTGCACCACTTCGTCTTCCAGCACCAGCTTTACGTTGTTGATAATCATGATGTGGTTCCCATCAGATGCAAACGATCCGCTACGCGATCGCGTACGGTTTGATCGTGAAAAATGCCGACAATCGCCGCGCCGCGCGCTTTGGCTTCTTCAATCAGCGCGACCACGGCGGCGCTGTTTTTGGCGTCCAGTGAGGCGGTGGGTTCATCAAGCAGCAGGATCGGGTAATCGACGATAAACCCGCGCGCGATATTCACGCGCTGCTGCTCGCCGCCGGAAAAGGTGGAGGGAGCGAGATGCCATAGCCGTTCCGGGACGTTCAGGCGCGTCAGCAGGTTCGCGGCTTTCGCGGCGCACGTTTCGCGGGCGACGCCCAGATCCAGCAGCGGCTGCATCACCACATCCAGCGCGGAGATCCGGGGGATCACGCGCAGAAACTGGCTCACCCAGCCGATCGTCGAGCGACGCACTTCCAGCACCTTGCGCGCCGGGGCCTGCACCAGATCGATCCACTCATCGCTATGACGAATGTGGATGTGCCCTTCGTCTGGCAGATAGTTGGCATATAGCGAGCGCAACAGCGTCGATTTACCGCTCCCGGAGTGGCCGTGCAGCACCACGCATTCACCGTTTTGTACCTCCAGAGAGGCGTTTTGCAGCACCGGCAGGCGCACGCCATTTTGCTGGTGCAGCACAAAGGTTTTACTGACGTTTTCTACGCGAATCATTTTGGCCTCTTAATTCTGATTGCCGGATGGCGGCTTCGCCTTATCCGGCCTACAGGTGCGCTTTTTGTAGGACGGGTAAGCGAAGTGCCACCCGGCAAAACAAAAAATCAGTTCTGCAATACCGACGACACCAGCAACTGGGTATAAGGGTGGTGTGGATCGTCGAGCACGCGGTCGGTTAATCCACTTTCCACCACCTGACCCTGCTTCATCACCAGCAGACGGTCTGCTAACAGGCGCGCCACGCCCAAATCGTGGGTGACAATCACCACTGCCAGATCCAGTTCCACCACCAGGCCGCGCAGCAGGTCCAGCAGCTTTGCCTGTACGGAAACGTCCAGCCCGCCGGTGGGTTCGTCCATAAACACCAGCTTCGGGTGAGTGACCAGGTTGCGGGCGATCTGCAAACGCTGCTGCATCCCGCCGGAAAAGGTGGTCGGCAGGTCGTCGATGCGCGAGGCCGGAATTTCCACCTCCTCCAGCCAGCGCTTCGCCGTGGCGCGGATTTCACCATAGTGACGCGCGCCGGTGGCCATCAGGCGTTCGCCGATATTGCCGCCCGCCGAGACCTGGCGGCGCAGTCCGTCCATCGGATGCTGATGCACCACACCCCATTCCGTGCGCAGCAGGCGGCGGCGGTCGGCTTCGCTCATGCCGTACAGTGAACGGTTCTGGTACAAAATGTCGCCGGACTGCGGCGTCAGGCGCGAGGAGATGGATTTCAGCAGGGTGGTTTTGCCGGAACCGGACTCCCCGACAATGCCCAGCACTTCACCAGGCCACAGGTCAAAAGAAACATCGCTGAAGCCTTTGCCCGGCGCGTAGAGATGGGTCAGGTTATTGACTGAAAGCAGCGGTTGCGTCATTTGCTGAGTGCCTCGCTCTGTTGGCGGCAATAATCGGTGTCGGAGCAGACAAACATCCGTTTGCCGGTGTCATCCAGCACCACTTCGTCGAGATAGCTGTGCGTTGAACCGCAGATGGCGCAGGGCTCATCCCAGGTTTGTACGGTGAACGGGTGATCGTCGAAATCGAGGCTTTCCACGCGGGTCCAGGGCGGCACGGCATAGATGCGTTTTTCGCGCCCCGCGCCGAACAGTTGCAGCGCGGGCATCATATTCATCTTCGGGTTGTCGAATTTCGGGATCGGCGACGGGTCCATGACGTAGCGGTCATTGACCTTCACCGGGTAGGCGTAGGTGGTGGCGATATGGCCGAAGCGGGCGATATCTTCGTACAGCTTCACCTGCATGACGCCGTACTCTTCCAGCGCGTGCATGGTGCGGGTTTCGGTTTCGCGCGGTTCGATAAAACGCAGCGGTTCAGGGATCGGCACCTGGAAGATAATGATCTGATCTTCGGTCAGCGGCGTTTCCGGGATCCGGTGACGGGTCTGGATCAGCGTCGCGTCTTCCGTGCGTTCGGTGGTGTTCACGCCGGTTACGCGCTTAAAGAAGTTGCGGATCGACACGGCGTTGGTGGTGTCATCCGCCCCCTGGTCGATCACTTTCAGAATGTCCGGCTCGCCAATCACGCTGGCGGTAAGCTGAATGCCGCCCGTTCCCCAGCCATAGGGCATCGGCATTTCACGCCCGCCGAACGGCACCTGATAACCGGGGATCGCCACCGCTTTTAAAATAGCGCGGCGGATCATGCGTTTGGTTTGCTCGTCGAGATAAGCAAAGTTGTAGCCGGAGAGGTTAGTCGTCACGGGCGGCCTCCTGTTGCAGGCGTTTGAGCAGTTCCAGTTCAGCCTGGAAATCGACGTAGTGGGGGAGTTTGAGGTGCGAAACAAAACCCGCCGCCTCGACGTTATCCGCATGCGCCAGCACGAACTCTTCGTCCTGCGCCGGGCCCGTGACCGTTTCATCGTATTCGGGTGCCTGTAGGGCTCTTTCCACCAGCGCCATTGCCATTGCTTTACGTTCGCTCATGCCGAACACCAGTCCGTAGCCGCGAGTAAAGTGCGGCGCGTCGTTTTCCGGTGCGACAAAACCGTTGACCATTTCGCATTCCGTCATCAGCAGTTCGCCGACGTTCACGGCAAATCCCAGCTCTTCCGGCACCGTTTCCAGCCCGACGTAGCCGCTGCGGATCTCACCGGCAAACGGGTGGTTGCGTCCGTAGCCGCGTTGCGTGGAATACGCCAGCGCCAGCAGATACCCTTCGTCGCCGCGCATCAGCTGTTGCAGGCGTGAGGAGCGCGAACAAGGGTAAACCGGCGGCGTGCGGGTGATGTCATCCGGTACAGCGCCGCTGTCTTCTTCACGCTTCGCCATCCCCTGGTTCGCCAGCAGAGAAAAAACGTGCGGCGCGGCGTCCTGCATGGCGTCAGAGGTACGCAGCGGCGGCGTTTCGCCGTTTGCCAGCAGGGTAAAATCGAGCAGGCGATGGGTGTAATCGTAGGTCGGCCCCAGCAGCTGCCCGCCGGGAATATCCTTGTAGACGGCGGAAATACGGCGCTCTAAACGCATCTCTGCGGTGTTCAGCGGCTCACTGACCGCCAGCTTTGCCAGCGTGGTGCGGTACGCGCGCAGCAGGAAGATGGCTTCGATGTTATCGCCGCTGGCCTGTTTTAAGGCGAGCGCGGCCAGTTCGCGGTCGGCGATGCCTCCTTCGGTCATCACGCGATCCACGGCCAGGTTCAACTGTTGCTCGATTTGCGCCACGCTCAGCTCGGCGAGGGTGTCGTCGCCCCGGCGTCGGTTTTCCTGCAACGCGTGGGCGTTGGCTATCGCCTTTTCGCCCCCTTTGACGGCTACGTACATCAGCACACCTCCACATGGGTGGTTCGCGGAATCGCCAGCAGTCGCTCGCCGCAGGTGAGGATGAGATCGACCCCCAGCGGGAACGGGTGCGGGCGCTCAGTCAGTTCATGGATGAGGCACTCCGGCAGTTGCGGGGCAATCATGCGTTCTTCGGCGATACCCGCCCCGGTCAGGCGCAGCATACGTCCACCGCTCAGGCTGGCGACCTGGACGATCAGGGTGGCGCTGGTTTCCGGCGCGACGGCGCTTCCGGCGGAAAGGGCGTTTAGCTGCTCGCTGCTGATGCGTTCATCGGCGACGGCAAAGGCGGCCTGCTGCGGCTGTTCAACCAGCGGCGCGCTGGTGTGAAAGCGCAGGTTCTGACTGGCAATGTCGTTGTTGATGGACGGCGCGAGCCATACCGGGGTGTCGCCGTCGACCAGAGTGAGCAATACGCTGGTGGTGGCCAGATTCAGCGGCTGCCAGCCGTGCTTCAGTTGATGCAGGGCGACAATCACCCCCGGCTCGCTCATCGCCTTCAGCAGGCGACGAAAACTCTGTTGCGCGTCCTGAACGGGCAGGGTAAAGGCGGTTTGTAGGGTCATGCGTTATCTCCGCGTACCAGCGTAAAGAAGTCGACCCGGCTGGCGTTTACTTCGGCGCGGCGAGCGGTAATGTGTGCGTCGCGTTCCGCCTCCAGCGGGGCAATTAAGGTTTCCATTAAGGTCTGGAAGTGAGTGTGCTCCTGCAACAGCGCGTCGATGACGGCGCACTGCTCGGCGTGGTGTTTGTTGCGCCCCAGCAGGTAGCTGTAGCCCAGCGTGCCGCTCTTAAGACGCACCACCGCACGGGTCAGCGTGGTATCTCCGGCGAAAAAGCGGTTGCCGGTGCCGCCCATGCGGGCCTGAATCTGCATCAGCCCGGTTTCCGGGGCGCGAATCAGTTCATATTCCGGCGTGAGTTTCAGCGCCTGCATTTTCACGTTAAGCGCGTCGGCGTTGCTGTAAGCCAGCGCGCGCATCCAGCGCTGGCGAGTGGCGGTATCGAAGTGCATTCCGTCAGTGCTCCATAGTGAATTCGATCATGTCGGCGCGGGTCAGGCTGACGGAATACTCCGTCGCGTTTTCTTCGCCGTCACGGTGGTTCAGCGTGCGCACGCACAGCAGCGGCGCCATGTTGGGAATTTCCAGCACCTTGCTCTCTTTGGCCTGCGCACGGCGGGCGCTGATGCGCGTCTGGGTGCGCTGTAGCGCCAGACCGCACTGCTCGCGCAGGTAGTCATGCAGCGAACCGTGGTTAAAGCCCTGCAACAGCGGCCAGAGGGCGAGGTCGGAAAAGTAATGGTCGATCAGGCACAGGGCGATGCCATTTACCCGGCGCAGGGTGCGCAGGTGGATGACGTTATCACCCTCTTTGACGCTCAGCGCATCGGCGATGTGGCTGGATGCCGGGCGCAGCACCGCCAGCAGTTTTTCGCTGGTGGGATGACTGCCTTGTTCCAGCAGATTCTGGCTAAAGCGCGCCTGGGCATTGAGCGGGTAATCGAACGGGCGCATCAGCACCAGCACGCCGACGCCCTGGCGACGCTGCACCCAACCGCGCTCCACGAGCTGGTCGATGGCGCGGCGCAGCGTGTGGCGGTTCACCTCATAGCGGGCGGCAAGCTGATGTTCCGCCGGAAGGTAATCGCCGCAGCGGTAATGCTGGCGAAGCTCCTGCTCAAGTCTCGCGGCAATCTCCTGATAGCGCGTTGGGTAACTGGTCGGATGTGTAGACAAGTGCATAGCCATCAATGCCTCGCTAATCAGATAAAGTGCTTACGCAAACGCTGGGAGAGGAAATCCAGCAGGCTGACGGTAATGATGATTAACACCATCAGGGCGCAGGTCTGCGGGAACTGAAAGCCGCGAATCGCTTCCCACAGCGTGACGCCGATGCCGCCTGCGCCCACCATGCCGACCACCGTGGCGGAGCGGACGTTGGACTCAAAACGGTACAGCGAGTAGGAGATGAGCAGCGGCATAACCTGCGGCAGCACGCCGTAGAGGATCTCTTCAATTTTGTTGGCGCCGGTGGCGCGAATGCCTTCAACCGGGCCGGGTTCAATGGCTTCCACCGCTTCGGAAAGCAGCTTGGAGAGCACGCCAGTGGTGTGGATAAACAGCGCCATGACCCCGGCAAACGGCCCGAGACCAACGGCGACCACGAACAGCATGGCGAAAACCATTTCGTTAATCGCGCGGCAGGCGTCCATCAGGCGACGCATCGGCTGGTAAATCCACCACGGCACGAGGTTATCGGCGCACATCAGGCCACAGGGAATCGACAGAATGACCGCCAGCGCAGTGCCCCAGACGGCGATTTGCAGGGTGACGGCCATTTCGCCCAGATAGTGCTGCCACTGGCTGAAGTCCGGCG
Source organism: Citrobacter sp. CK199 (assembly GCF_030333285.1). Taxonomy (NCBI): domain Bacteria; kingdom Pseudomonadati; phylum Pseudomonadota; class Gammaproteobacteria; order Enterobacterales; family Enterobacteriaceae; genus Citrobacter; species Citrobacter sp. CK199. The sequence continues at coordinate 63,860 of NZ_JAOWGF010000029.1, forward strand.
GGAAGAAGTCGGCGGCGAAGGTCGCCATGTTGCCGGAATCCTGAATTAGCGTGAGTGGGGCCATTTCGGCGCCCTTCCACGAAACGACCAGGACGGCGAGAAGGATGGCCCAGCTCAGGAGCGAGAACCAGCTACGCTTTGGCGGGGCGACGGTGATGCTTTGCATGTTTAGCTCCGTGCGTCGTTTATTGCCGGATGGCAGCGCTTGCGCCTTATCTGGCCTACAGAACATCGTAGGCCCGGTAAGCGAAGCGCCACCGGGTATCAGGTTTACTGCACCGCTTTGGTGACGCTGGTCATCGCGCCCAGCGCGGCGGTCAGGCGGTCGAGATCGTCCAGCTGCGCTTTAATCGCGGAGGTTTTGCTGGTTTTTTCGCTCTCGTTCAGCCCCTTGTTGTCCTTCACACCCTGCATCTCTTTAAACAGCGCCAGCTGGCGAATCGGCACCAGTTGCAGGTCGCTGGAGGGGCGGAATGGCGCCCAGCCCAGGCGTTCCAGCACGGTTTTCTCTTCCGCTGTTTTGCCGTAATTCATAAAGAAGTCGTACACCTTGTCCTTGGTGGTTTCGGAGAGATTTTTACGCCAGACGATCGGATCGCCCGGGATCAGCGGCGACTTCCAGACAACCTTCAGTGCTTTCAGCTTGTCCGGCGCGGAGGTTTTCAGTTTGTCGAGGTTTTCGGTGTTATTGGTTGCGACATCCACCTGCTTGTTGGCGACGGCCAGCGCGTTGGTTTCGTGGCTGGCGTTAACGGTGCGTTTGAAGTCGCTGGCGGAGATGCCGTTTTTGGCGAAGACGTAATAACCGGGGACGAGGAAGCCAGAGGTGGAGTTCGGATCGCCATTGCCGAAGGTGAGATCTTTACGTTTGGCGATCAGATCGTCCAGGTTATTGATCGGGCTGTCTTTGTTGACGATCAGCACGCTCCAGTAGCCCGGCGATCCATCTGCGGCGACGGTCTGGGCAAATACCTGACCGTTAGCGCGATCCACGGCTTCCATCGCCGAGAGGTTGCCGTACCAGGCGATATCCACTTTGTTGAAGCGCATTCCCTGAATGATGCCCGCATAGTCAGGCGCGAAGAAGGCGTTCACTTTGACGCCCAGTTTCTTTTCCATGTCCTTCAGGAACGGGTCCCACTGCGGCTTCAGGTTTTGCTGTGATTCGGTCGAAATAATGCCAAAGTTCAGTGCTTTTTCCTGTTCTTCCGCATGTGCCGGGCTTAACAAGGTGCTGATGCTGAACATGCTGGTGAACGCCAGCGCGGCAACGGCTTTGTAGCTCATTTCCATTCCTCATTGTGGGGATGTTAAGCAGCCTGCGCGTTCTGTTCGACGCGGTTCATGCTGCGGTAGAGATGGTCAAAACGATCGTTATCAAAGTGCTGGCTGCTGCCGTCATAGAACACATGCCCCTGACGCAGCGCCACAATGCGTTCGCAGTAGCGCAGGGCGTAATCCACCTGATGCAGCGTGACGACCACGGTGATGCCGTCGGTCTGGTTAATGTCGCGCAGGGTGTCCATCACAATGCGCGCCGACTCCGGGTCCAGCGAGGCGATCGGCTCATCGGCGAGGATCACTTTCGCCTGCTGCATCAATGCCCTGGCGATAGCGACGCGCTGCTGCTGTCCGCCGGAAAGCGTCGATACGCGCTGATGCGCGAAGTGCGCCATCCCGACGCGGGTCAGCGCCTGTAACGCGCGCTGCTTCTGCGCCTGGGTGAACCAGCTAAAACAGGTACGCCAGAACGGCGTGCTGCCGAGCGCGCCAATCAGCACGTTCTCCAGTACGGTCAGACGGTTCACGAGGTTGAACTGCTGGAAGATGTAGCCGGTGTGAGCGCGGCTTTTGCGGATGTCCCGCGCCAGTTTGCCCTCACGCTGTACCGTGCGGCCCAGCAGCTCGACATGGCAGCCCGGCGCTTTATCGCCGGTAATCAAACCGCTTAAGTGACGTAAAAGGGTGGATTTGCCGGAACCGGAAGGCCCAAGCAGAGCCACCATCTCACCGGAAGAGATGTTCAGATCAACCGCATGAAGCGCCTGATGCTGATTGAACGTTTTGGAGAGTTTCTCGACGCGAATAACCGTTTGCATGATGCGGCCTCCCTAAAAAAGTGGCCCCATCGTGGCGGATTAATGTGACGTTTTAGTTAAGGGATGGTTACTTGACGATGAAGAATTGAAGGGGCTTCGATGACAGCACGGGAGGGCGCGCCTCCCGTCGGTTTACTCTGTCGGCTGCGGCTGTTTTACCACATTGATCATCCACGGTACGCCATATTGATCGGTCACTTTCCCGAAACCGTGCGCCCAGAAGGTTTCCTGCCAGTCCATTTCGATTTGTCCCTGTGCGGCCAGGTTATCAAACCAGCGTTTCCCTTCGGCGACATCCTGCGTGTCGAGCACCAGCGTAAAGCCGGAGTAACTCGCGTTACCCGACGCGACGGCGTCGCTCATCATGATATCGCTGCCTGCAATGCGCACGTTGGCGTGGGCGATGGAGGTATCAGGGAATTGCATGCCTGACGGGCAACCGTCTTCGCTGCCCTGCTCTGGCGGGGGCATTTCACCAAAGGTGATTTTATAGAGGAGTTCCGCGCCTAATGTTTTGTGGTAGTACGCGATAGCGTCGGCACAGTGACCGGCAAAAGAGATGTAGGGACTTAACGGCATAATCGTGACCTCAGGTAAGAGAAGCCAGTTAAGTGTAGTTATCGTAGGCCCGGTAAGCGAAGCGCCACCGGGCAATAAATGCCGGATGGCGGCGTAAACGCCTTACCGGGCCTGGAAAAATCAGTTCTTTTTCACGAACTCAGATTTCAGCTTCATCGGGCCAAAGCCATCGATCTTGCAATCAATGTTGTGGTCGCCTTCAACCAGACGGATGTTCTTCACTTTGGTGCCAATTTTCAGCATGGAAGAACTGCCTTTTACTTTCAGATCTTTAACAACGGTCACGCTGTCGCCGTCTGCCAGCAGGTTGCCGTTGGCATCTTTTACGATCAGCTCGTCGCTGTCCTGCGCCGGTTCTGCGTCGTTCCATTCATGGGCGCATTCCGGGCAGATGAACATGCCGTTATCTTCGTAGGTATATTCGGAGTTGCATTGTGGGCAATGGGGTAATGACATGTCGATTTCCTCAAAAAAGTCAGCAGGGGCAAAAGCGCCCAAAAAATGGCAGATTGCCGAAAAAGGCCGCAATTATACACAAAATCCTTAACGTTGTCGGGACTACTCACAATTTAAGGATACGACAACCTGTGGCTGAAGGTTGCCGCCAGGGTAAGAAAAATGTCATGACTATTTTTTTAAGGGAAATTGCTACGTTTTACTATTTAAGATAAGGTGAGAGGAACGACCAGACGCTTTATAAATCTTTATCCCTCTTACTTTTACACAGTAAGAGAGACAGGTGTGGTTGATAAAAATATCTCTAATATTAACAATAAGTTATTTTAATAAAATTATTTCCACACGTAATTATAAAAGCCGAAAAGCAAACAAATAAAATCATCCGGCTAAATAAAAGTAATAAAGTTTGCGTTAAGGAAAGATTTTCCATGTACACACAGACAATATATGAATTAAGCCAGGAAGCGGAAAGATTGTTGCTGCTTTCTCTGGAACATCTCCGGTTATTGCAACAACTGCCTGTGGCTTCGCTGGATGGCGTCGCTCAGGAAGATGGGGAAGGGAATGAAAATACCCGGCCTCAGCATGTTAGCGGGCGTGACGTGGAGGCTCAGCACGGCACGCTCAATAATGAGCTACGTAAAATAACGCGCCTGGAGATGGTGCTGGCGATTGTCGGGACGATGAAGGCTGGGAAGTCGACGACAATTAACGCCATTGTCGGAACCGAAGTCCTGCCCAACCGTAATCGGCCGATGACGGCGTTACCGACGCTGATTCGCCATACGCCAGGGCAGAAAGAGCCGGTGCTGCATTTTTCTCACGTCGCGCCGATTGATACGCTCATGCAAACGCTGCAACAGCGTATGCAGGCGTGCGATCGCCAGCATCTGACCCAGGTGCTGGAAATCGATAAAGACATGAATGCGCTGCTCCAGCGAATTGAAAAGGGCGTGGCTTTTGAGCGTCATTACCTGGGCGCGCAGCCCATCTTCCACTGTCTGAAAAGCCTGAACGATCTGGTGCGCTTGTCAAAAGCGCTGGGGGTCGATTTTCCTTTTGCGGCGTATGCCGCGATTGAACATATTCCGGTGATTGAGGTGGAGTTTGTGCATCTGGCGGGGCTGGAGAACTATCCGGGGCAACTGACGCTACTGGATACGCCCGGCCCTAATGAAGCCGGGCAACCGCACCTGCAAAAGATGCTTAATGAACAGCTGGCGCGCGCTTCTGCCGTACTGGCGGTGATGGATTACACCCAACTGAAATCCATTTCGGATGAAGAGGTGCGCCAGGCCATTGCGGCGGTGGGGAAATCCGTGCCGCTGTACGCACTGGTGAATAAGTTCGATCAGAAAGACCGCAACAGCGACGATGAAGAACAGGTTCGCGCGCTGATTTCCGGCACGCTGATGAATGGCAGCATTACGCCCGGGCAAATTTTTCCAGTATCTTCCATGTGGGGATATCTGGCGAACCGCGCGCGTCACGAACTGCGGGTGCACGGGCGGCTGCCGGATCATCAGGAGCAGCGCTGGGTGCAGGATTTTGCCGAGGCCGCGCTCGGCAGGCGCTGGCGGAGCGCCGATCTTGATGATATCGAACATATTCGTCATGCCGCCGATCTGCTGTGGGAAGATTCGCTATTTGAACAGCCCGTACAGCGACTGATTCACGCCGCTTACGCCAACGCCTCACTGTATGCGCTCCGGTCGGCGTCGCATAAATTATTGAATTACGCACAGCGCGCGCGTGAATATCTGGATTTTCGCTATCACGGGCTGACGGTGGCGCATGACGCGTTGCAGGTCAATATTTCCCGCGTCGAAGAAGATATGCGACAGCTTCAGGTGAGCCAGGATCGCGTGAGCGATGAGGTCGGCCATGAAGTTGAACGGATGATGGAGGCGGCAAACACGTTCCTGAGCCAGCAGCAGGCCGATATTTTGCACCGCATCGCGCCGCTTTTTCGCGAAGAGAGCGTAGTGGCGTGGCTGCCGCGCGATCCCCTTTCCCCTGAGCAGGAGGCGGTGGTCGAGGGCGAAACGCTGGTGCTGCATAACGAAAGGCAGGCGCAGGTTGTTTTAAGCAAAATGCGTGCGTCATGCGAAGCGGTATTACTGGCGGCGCAGGAGAATATTAGCCGCGATCTGGCGCTGCGCTTCGAACAGCTCGAATCGACGCTAAGCCGGGTGTTAAATGACGCGATGCGGCCAATTGAGGCGCGGGTAAAAGACGATCTGAGCCAGGCGGGGTTCCGGGCGCGAATCAGCTTCCCGACGTTTCATGCCAGTATGTTTAACTTCAATACTCAACCGTTGTTTAGCGAGGCGGTCGCTCAGGAGAACCCGCCGGAAGGCGCCTCGCCTCGCGCGGGCGGCGTGCGCGACACCTTTGCGCGCTGGCTGAATCAACCGAACTGGGGATGGAATGATTATGTGGAAGCCAGGACACGCTATGTCATTGATATAACGGCATTGCATAACACTCTGATCCAGCATGTCAGCCATTTCTTCCAACAAATTCATAAAGCTTTAGATGCCCAGGTCGATGTTTCTGTTACGGCAGGTATGGCGACCTTTTTTGCCGATTTTTCGTTGTGTCTGTCGGGATTGCAGGAGAGCTTGCGCGAGAGTCTGGTGACGCGCCAGCAACATGAATCGGTTGTGAACAGACTGAGCCAACAGTTACAGCACAGTATCTCCGCCACCCGGTGGATTCATGAAGATTCCCGCCTGTTACGTGATGATATCCAGACCCTTTTTGCAGCCGAGCACTCATGACGAACGTGTTACTGGAAGGCCCGGGACGGATGCTGGAATGCATTCACCCGAAGTTTATGGTCGATCTGGTTCAGGGAGAAGAGCCGAAGCGACCTGGCGGCAACCTGCAACAGCAGCAGCGTTTTCGCGAACGCCTGACGCAAGAAATTCTGAGCCAGACGCAGCTTCGCGCCTGGGTCATGGCGGGCGTATTCAATGAGCATCTGATGATGCGTCTTAAGCTGGTGGAAAAACTGGCGGGGATGCTCGATCCCGGCCATCTGGCGCTGACGCGCATTTCCCGGCAATTGACCCTTCTGCAACAGACGGAAAGCCCCAGAGGGCAAGCTATTCCTGGCATCACGCAGCAGTTAGCGGCGCTGAGCGACGGGTTTGCCCGGCGCAGCGAACATAAAGAGAAGGCGCTGACCCGGCGTGGATTGACGGTGCAGGCGGGCGAACACAGCGAGCAGATTTTTACCCGCTGGCGCGCCGGAGCCTATGACGGCTGGTCATTGCCGGGGCGCTGTTTTGTCGCGCTGGAGGAGCTGCGCTGGGGGCCGTTTGGCGATGCCTGTCGGTTGGGCAATATGGAAGTGGTCGCGATGCTGAAAGATAATTTGCGCGCGATGGCTACCGATTATCTGGCGCACAGTATTCACGCCGCGCCCACCACGCGTCATTATTACCATCAGTGGCTTCATTCGCCCGCCGTGGCCGGCGCGGGGGAGCACAATGACATGTTGAGCTGGATTGGCGACTGGTGCGATCCCGATAAACATCCGGTGTGCTGGTCAGTGACCCAGCGCTGGCAGACGGTGGCGTTGGGGATGCCAAGGCTGTGTTCGGCACAGCGCCTGGTGGATGCGATGATTGAGGAGATTTTTGCGCCGTCCCCTCTCGTGGGCTGAGAGGGGACGTATGACGTTTAGTGATGGAGGGATTCCGTTGGGTTTGCCTCCGCGTTGCCCGGCGCCGGGACGTTGCCGAAACGTTTTGCATACAGGGCGGTGATAATCGGAACCAGAATCGCCGTCACAATCACGCTGGCGGCAACCAGCGCCGTGGCGGACGCGGCGACGGGTTCAAACGCCGGGTTAATCTGCGCGATGATCACCGGGTTCGCTACCGCAGCGCCTGCCGCAGAGGAGGCCGCGACGCCCGCAGTGCCGTTACCGCCGCCAATGACGCGGTCTGCGATAATCAACGGGATACCGGTAATAATGATAACCGCGACACCCAGCAGGATACCCAGCAGGCCGGTATCGACAATCACGCTCAGGTTAATGGTGTTACCCAGCGCAAAGCCGAAGAACGGGATCAGCACCGGCGTAGCTTTGCTGAAGAACGCGCGCAGGTCGTGGTCCAGGTTACCTAATGTGAAGCCAATCAGGAACGGCAGCACGGCGCCGACAAAGTGATGCGGTTCGAAGGAGGCGAGGCCTGCGGAACCCAGAATCACCATCGTCATCAGCGGGCCAGATTCCAGAGACATCAGGACGAACGCGCCGGACTCTTCTTTGGTGCCGTACTGGTTCATCAGGCTGGCGTACAGGCCGCCGTTGGTCATGTCCATTGCGGAGACGATCGCCAGTACGGACAAACCGGCGAAGAAACCGGTTTGAATACCGGTATCCGGGATAAACGAGGCGGTAATCATCGCGACCACCCACGCCACGGCTATTTTAGTAATAACCAGCGTACCCGATTTACGTAATACCGTCCCGGTAGCGCGCAAATCAATCGAGGCGCCAATACAGAAGAACCAGACGGCCAGAATCGGCACGGTGCCGCTGATCATGCCTTTTGTAAATGAACCAAAATAGGCGCCGGTATCCGGGGCCAGGGTATTTAAAATTGCGCCGAGCAGCAGAGGGATCAACATCATCCCGCCAGGGATGCGTTCAATCGTGGCTTTAATTTTCATAAAAGTCCTCACATCTTGTCGCGCGGAACTAACGGACAAGTCGATAAATATTATTTAATTTCAATTTGTTATTTCACAAAGAGAACGGCGGGAAACCCTCTTTCTCCCTGCGTGATACATAATCGAATGTGGCATACGTCTGTTTGTCACAATCCTCAGGGATGTTGCGTCGGGTGTTATCTTGCATTCAGTGGAATATTGATTCAATCAAAATAAAACACTGTTTTAGTTATCTTCATCACATATTTTGCGTAAAGGCCAGGGAACGCGATGATTATTAAAAATGCTGTAAATTGTTTGTGAAGAGTTATGGCGGATTTTTTGCTAGCAGCATAATAGTGACGGACGTGATATTTCGAAAAGAATAACGAAATCGCCTCTCATTTATTGTCAATAATGCGCTTTGCTGACAATGTAAAAATACAGATAAAAATGCCCTTATTTACGCTCGCTGACGAAACGGCAATATATGTGTGAAGTTGATCACAAATTTAAACACTGGTAGGGTAAAGAGGTCATTAACCGCCCAATCAGGCGTCAACAGGTTCGGTTGTACAGACCTTGACCAGTCAGTGTAAGTAAACCTGCTACGCTTGTTCTACGAGGAATTGTGCCCGCACGATTCCAACGCTCGACGGTGACGTTAGCGCTTTGTGCGCCAATGAATGCAGTATGTAGCGAGACAGGGCTTAGTCTACGAGGACAGCTATGCTGAAAAGGAAAAAAGTAAAACCGATTACGCTTCGCGATGTGACCATTATTGATGATGGTAAACTGCGTAAAGCGATTACCGCAGCCTCGCTGGGTAATGCGATGGAGTGGTTTGATTTTGGTGTTTATGGGTTTGTCGCCTACGCGTTAGGTAAAGTGTTTTTCCCGGGGGCTGACCCCAGCGTGCAGATGATTGCCGCACTTGCCACCTTCTCCGTTCCCTTCCTGATTCGACCGCTTGGCGGCTTATTCTTCGGTATGCTCGGCGATAAATATGGTCGCCAGAAGATTCTTGCCATCACGATTGTGATTATGTCGATCAGTACGTTCTGTATCGGGTTGATTCCCTCTTATGCCTCTATCGGCATCTGGGCGCCGATACTGTTGCTGCTGTGTAAGATGGCGCAGGGCTTCTCGGTCGGCGGCGAATATACCGGCGCGTCGATCTTTGTCGCCGAATACTCGCCGGACCGTAAACGCGGCTTTATGGGAAGCTGGCTGGACTTCGGCTCCATTGCGGGCTTCGTGCTGGGCGCGGGCGTGGTGGTGCTGATCTCCACCGTTGTCGGCGAGGAGAACTTCCTCGACTGGGGCTGGCGTATTCCGTTCTTCATCGCACTGCCGCTAGGGATCATTGGTCTTTATCTGCGTCATGCGCTGGAAGAGACCCCGGCCTTCCAGCAGCATGTGGATAAGCTGGAGCAGGGCGATCGCGAAGGTTTGCAGGAAGGGCCAAAAGTCTCCTTTAAAGAGATTGCAACCAAACACTGGCGCAGCCTGCTGGCGTGTATCGGCCTGGTGATTGCCACCAACGTGACCTACTACATGCTGCTCACCTATATGCCGAGCTACCTGTCGCATAACCTGCACTACTCGGAAGACCACGGCGTGCTGATTATTATCGCCATCATGATCGGGATGCTGTTTGTGCAGCCGGTGATGGGGCTGCTCAGTGACCGTTTCGGTCGCCGTCCGTTTGTGATTATGGGCAGTATCGCGCTGTTTGCGCTGGCTATTCCGGCCTTTATTCTGATCAACAGTAATATTATCGGCCTGATTTTTGCCGGTCTGCTGATGCTGGCGGTGATCCTGAACTGCTTTACCGGGGTGATGGCTTCTTCTCTGCCAGCGATGTTCCCGACGCACATCCGTTACAGCGCGCTGGCGGCGGCGTTTAATATCTCGGTGCTGATTGCAGGTCTGACGCCGACCCTGGCCGCCTGGCTGGTGGAAAGCTCGCAGAACCTGATGATGCCAGCCTATTACCTGATGGCGATTGCGGTCGTCGGTTTTATTACCGGTATTACCATGAAAGAGACCGCCAACCGTCCGCTGAAAGGGGCGACGCCAGCGGCCTCGGATATCCAGGAAGCGAAAGAAATCCTTGGCGAGCACTACGATAATATCGAGCAGAAAATCGAAGATATCGATCAGGAGATTGAGGAGTTGCAGGCTAAACGTTCGCGGTTAGTGCAGCAGCATCCGCGTATTGACGAGTAAGCTTTAGCGCACCGCCTGATGGCGCTGCGCTTATCAGGCCTACAGACTGCGCAACACCTTTGCCTGATGGCGCTACGCTTATCAGGCCTACAGACTGCGTTTATCAGGTCGACAAATCTTAATGTTCGCTTAATCTTCGTCAGGCATACTCTCCTCCAGACCATCGGAGGAGAGTGTGATGAAAACGCGAATGTATGAAAGTCTGACAACCCTGTTCAGTATGCTGATTGTCAGCAGTTTCCTGTATGTCTGGGTTACGACTTACTGATCTCTTTTCAACAGCACCCACGCGCGGGTTCCCGTCGTTCCCACACGGTTTTGCAAAAAGAATTGCCCGTGGTGCAGCTGCGTGATGCGGGAGACGATGCTCAATCCCAGCCCGATACCGCCATAGCGGCTGTCCATGCGGACAAACGCTTCACTTAACTCCCCGCATTTACTTTCATCAATTCCCGGCCCTTCGTCTTCGACGGCCATCATCGCGTCGCTTTCCGCATTATTGAGGATAATGGTGATGGTTGACCCTTTCGGACTGTAGCGGTGCGCATTTTCCACAAGATTACGCAACAGCATACGCAGTAGCGTGGCATCGCCGCGCACGGTGGCGTCTGCTGTGCTTTCCGGCAGTTGCAGCGTCTGCTGGCGTGTTTCCAGCATGGTGTTCAGTTCATCGTAAGAGGGCAGGATCACGTCATCCAGCAGCTTTACCGACTGGTAATTACCGGATGAGAACGACTGCCCCACGCGTGCTAATTGCAGCAGCTGCGAAACGCTGTCCATCATTTGATCAAGACGCGCAATCAACGGCGTGACGTTAACGTTGTGCGCTTTCGCCAGCAGTTCCAGATGCAGACGCACGCCCGCCAGCGGCGTGCGTAGCTCGTGGGCGACGTCGGCGGTGAACAGGCGTTCATTCTCCAGCGTCGTCGTCAGGCGAGTGACCAGTTGGTTAAGCGCCGAGACGACGGCTTCAATTTCAATCGTCGAGCTGTGAATGTCGATAGGCGTCAGGTTATCGGCCGTGCGGGCTTCCAGCTCTTTTTGCAGGTCGGCAAGCGGGCGGGTGATGCGCCGGACGGCCTGATAGCAGATCAGCAGCGTCAGGCTGACCATAAACACGGCGGGAACGATCAGGCTGGCGACCGCTTCGCGAACCTCATGCCTGATGTGCCGATCGTTATTCCTGTCCTCCAGCAGCGCCTGCTCGAAAAGCTCAATCTGCTCGGTGCTCTCGTGCCATAGCCAGAAGGTGCTGATCAGTTGCAGCACCAGCAGGATAGAGCCAATGGTCAGCATCAGACGCTGACGAAGGGTCATCGGTCTGTGCAGAAAACGCGTAAGGTTCACTTAGTTTTCCTCAACGGCAACCAGCATATAACCAAACCCGCGCACCGTGCGGATACGTGATTTCCCCACTTTGTCGCGCAGGTTGTGAATATGCACTTCCAGGGTATTGGTTGACGGTTCGTTGTCCCAGTTATAGATGTCGTTATACAAGATTTCACGGTGTACCGGGCTGCCTGCTTTGAGCATCAGCCGCGACAGCAGCGCATACTCTTTGGGCGTTAAGATAAGCTCTTGCCCGGCCAGCCACACCTGACGACGCCCCAGATTCAGCATCAGATTGCCGACGGTCAATTCGCTTTCACCCTGATTGTGATGACGACGCAGCAGCGCGCGAATACGCGCATGTAACTCCTCCAGCGCAAACGGCTTCACCAGATAATCATCCGCCCCGACATCCAGCCCGGTGATGCGGTCGTTGAGCGTGTCGCGGGCGGTGAGGATCAATACCGGAAGGGTGTATTTTTTCTGTCTTATTCGCGTCAGAAAATGCAGACCGTCCTCATCAGGCAACCCAAGATCCAGCACGACCAGGCTGTAATGCCCTGTTTCCAGACAGTGTTCCGCCGCCCGGGCGGTAGAAACGCCGTCGCAGGCGTAACCCTCCGTTTGTGCAGCAAGTATCAGTCCCTGTAATAACAGCGTATCGTCTTCAACAATCAGAATTTTCATTCAGTTAGCCTCCTGCAAGGTTGCAGAATATCGTCTGCGGCCTGGTAGTTCCTGGTCTGTACGCCCGTTAATCCGAGCATGGTTGAGAAAAGGTTGTCCTGCGAGAAATCCTCCTGGGCTGCCCGCTTTTGCAAACATGTCAGGTCTGTCCGGTAACGTTTCTGATAATCCTCCGAGAGCCAGAGGAGCATCGGGATATGCTTTTGCGCATCCGGCGCAATGGCGTATGGCAGCCCATGCAAATAGACGCCATTTTCTCCTAAAGATTCACCGTGGTCGGAAAGATAGACCAGGCTGGTGGTGAATTTATCCTGATGCGCTTTTAATATATTGATTGCCTTATCAACAATATAGTCCACGTACAGTACGGTATTATCGTAAGTATTCACTAACTGTTGCTGCGAACAGGTCTGAATTTCATTGGTGTCGCAGGTCGGGGTAAATTGCGCAAACTGCGGCGGATAACGGTGATAATAGGTCGGGCCGTGGCTGCCGATGGTGTGCAGCACAATGACGCCGTCGCCCTGGAGTTTATCGATGTATTCCTCCAGCCCGTGAAAGAGCACTTCGTCGTAACATTCGCCGTTAATGCACTGACCCGGCAATTTCAGCGCGGTCATATCCTGATGCGGCACGCGATCGCAGGCGCCTTTACAGCCGCCGTCGTTATCGTTCCACAGCACGCTAACTCCAGCTCGCTGAATGATGTCCAGCAACCCTTCCTGATGGTGCGCCAGCCCTTCGTTGTAGTGTTTACGCGGCATACCGGAAAACATACAGGGAACCGAGATCGCCGTTGCGGTGCCGCAGGAGGTAGTGTGCGGGAAGTAGACCACATTATCCTGCGCCAGACGCGGGTTGGTTTGCCGTGAATAGCCAGACAGCGAGAAGTTATCCCCACGCGAGGTTTCGCCGACGATCAGGATGGTCAGATTATGCCGTTTTTCTTTCAGCATCGCGGGATTGCGATGCGCATCTTCGCCAATGCGTACCAAAGGCAGGTTGGCGAGTTGCTCATGTGAATACCACGACCAACTGGCGACCAGGCTGTTCGACGGGCTGAGAGACTTGATCAGCTCTTTGTTATTGCGAAAAAGCGAGGCGTAATCTTTGTAGAAGCAGGCGGCGACCAGCACGATCAGCAGAAGCGAAGCCAGCACGTTGAGGGCGCGATACGCGCCGCTGCGTAATGTCAGAGAGGTCGGTTTGATTTTGATGCTACAGGCGATTACCGCCGCCAGAAGGCCGCTTAATCCCAGCGTAAGCGCCATTTGTGGCGTGAGCAGCGCGAACGTTTCTGCCGGTGTGGTATCCATCATGTTGGCGATCATGGAGCGGTCCATGACGATGCCGTAGGTCATGATGAAGTATTGCGCAGCGGCGCCCGTCAGAATAAAGAGGCAGGCCAGCGGGCGGTTAAGCCACAGGAACGACGCCAGCGTCAGTACGATATTGATGACGCTAAACGCGACAAGCGGCATGGATAAAAACACCAGCACGTTGTGCATTGAATCCAGCGGCAGGGCTTGCATCACCTGCTTGTAGAAAGCGATGTTCAGACAGACGGCGATGTAGAATGAAAGGAGTAACAGCCAGGTAATGTGTCCGAGGATCGGTCTTTTTAAAACGCGCTTCAGCATTATGGTATGTCCATCAACTAAGTGCGCCGATCCTCGCAAAGCAACATTAAGCCAACCTTAATTTTTTAAGGTTGTGGGGCGACCTGCGATCGTCGCCACAGGACTGATAAACGTAGCGCCATCAGGGGGTAAACGGCGTATCCGCCATGCTGTAAATAAAGGGAAAAACGGCCCGATGAGATAACCGGGCCGGGCAGGTTATTTCGCGCAGTTCGCGCACTGTTTGCTGACAATCTGCTGGAAGAAATCGTTGCCTTTGTCATCCACCAGGATAAACGCCGGGAAGTCTTCCACTTCGATTTTCCAGATCGCTTCCATACCCAGTTCCGGGTACTCCACGCACTCCAGATGCTTGATACTCTGCTGCGCCAGCACCGCAGCCGGGCCGCCAATGCTGCCCAGATAGAAGCCGCCGTATTTGTGGCAGGCGTCGGTGACCTGCTGGCTACGGTTGCCTTTCGCCAGCATGATCATGCTGCCGCCGTGAGATTGCAGCAGGTCAACGTAGGAGTCCATGCGTCCTGCGGTGGTTGGCCCCAGAGAGCCGGACGGGTAGCCTGCTGGCGTTTTCGCCGGGCCTGCGTAGTAGATGGGGTGATCTTTAATGTACTGCGGCAGACCTTCGCCGGATTCGATGCGCTCTTTCAGCTTCGCATGGGCGATATCGCGACCGACGATGATGGTGCCGCTCAGCGACAGGCGGGTTGATACCGGGTACTGTGAAAGCTGGGCGAGGATCTCTTTCATCGGCCGGTTGAGGTCAACTTTCACCACTTCGCCTTCACCGGCCTGACGCAGGGATTCCGGGATGTACTGCGCGGGATTGTGCTCCAGTTTTTCGATCCAGATCCCTTCACGGTTGATTTTGGCTTTGATGTTGCGGTCAGCCGAGCAGGAGACGCCCATGCCGACCGGGCAGGACGCGCCGTGACGCGGCAGGCGGATTACCCGGATATCGTGCGCGAAGTATTTACCGCCAAACTGTGCGCCAAGGCCGAGCTTCTGCGCCTCTTCCAGCAGTTCCTGTTCCAGTTGAATATCGCGGAAGGCCTGGCCGTGTTCGTTACCTTCAGTCGGCAGACCGTCGTAATAATGCGCACTGGCCAGCTTCACGGTTTTCAGCGTGCTTTCCGCCGATGTCCCGCCAATCACAAACGCGATGTGGTATGGCGGGCAGGCTGCGGTGCCCAGGGTACGCATTTTCTCAACGAGGAAGTTTTTCAGCTTGCCGGGCGTCAGCAGCGCTTTGGTTTCCTGATACAGATAGGTTTTGTTCGCCGAGCCGCCGCCTTTTGCCACGCAGAGGAACTTGTATTCGTCGCCATCAACCGTGTAGAGGTCGATTTGCGCGGGCAGGTTGGTGCCGGTGTTGACCTCTTTGTACATATCCAGCGCGGCGTTTTGCGAATAGCGCAGGTTGTCTTCGATATAGGTGTTGAACACGCCTTTGGAGAGCGCGGCTTCATCGCCGCCGCCCGTCCAGACGCGCTGGCCCTTTTTACCGACGATAATCGCCGTGCCGGTATCCTGGCAGGTCGGCAGAACGCCTTTAGCGGCAATTTCGGAGTTGCGTAAAAATTGCAGCGCGACGTACTTATCGTTTTCGCTGGCTTCGGGGTCATGGAGAATGGAGGCGACTTGTTGCTGGTGCTCCGGGCGGAGCATAAAGGAGGCATCGTGGAAGGCTTGCTGGGCCAGGAGCGTCAGGGCCTGTGGCTCAACCTTCAGTATCGACTCTCCTTCAAATTCGCCAACGCTAACGTGATCGGAGGTCAGGAGATAATACTCCGTTTTGTCTTCCCCCATCGGGAAAGGCGCCTGATATATAAATTCTTTATTCGACATATGCTTCCAGCCTTTTTAATTATCCTGAATTATTTGAATTGTATAGATGGCGTGCCGCGCGATAACGGGCGGCACGCAAGGTGCTGTTACAGGAACCCGTACATGGCGGCGAAGATCCAGCCAAATACACAGGAGACGCTTACGCCAATCAAACCGGGCAGAATAAAGCTGTGGTTAATGACGAAGCGACCAATGTGGGTGGTGCCGGAACGGTCGAACTGAATCGCGGCCAGATCGCTCGGGTAGGTCGGCAGAATGTAGTAGCCATAGCACGCTGGTGCTGACGCCACGATGTAAGCCGGGTCTACGCCGATAGCCAGTGCTAACGGAACGATCGCCGCCAGCGCCGCCGCCTGGGAGTTTACAAACTTGGAGACCAACAGCAGAACAATCGCATAGGCCCACGGATACTCTTTCACCATTTCGCCCAGCACGCTTTCGATTTCAGTCATGTGCGCGCCGAACATGGTTTCCGCCATCCAGGCAATACCGTACACCGCCACAATCGCGATCATACCTGAACGGAAGACTTCATTTTTTGAGATAGAAGCAGGATTGGTTTTTGTCAGGATAATAATCAGCGCGCCGGTCAGCAGCATGAACATCTGAATGACCAGCACCATCGACAGCGGTTTGCCGCCGAAGACCGGACGCAGTTCAGAGAAAGCGCCTAACAGAGCGACAACGGCGATGGCCGACAGGAAGATCCACATGGCCAGCCAGTTGCTTTTCGGCAGTTTTTTATCCAGCAGCGTGGCGGTGTCGCCATACACGTAGTGGTAGTTTTCCGGGACGGAGATGAACTTCTGGAACTCTTCGTCTTTATCCAGATCTTTACCACGGAACCAACTGAAAATACCGATAGCCAGGATACCCAGCAGGGTCGATGGAATGGTGATGGAGAGCAGGTCAAGGAATTCCAGATGCTTACCGTTAAAGGTGAAGTTACCCAGCATCGCGACCAGCGAAACGACCGCCACAGAAACCGGGCTGGCGATGATCCCCATCTGCGCGCCGATAGAACTGGCTGCCATAGGACGTTCCGGGCGAATATTGTTCTTAATCGCAACGTCGTAGATGATGGGCAGAATGGTGTACACCACATGGCCCGTACCGCACAGGATGGTCAGCGTGCAGGTTACAAACGGGGCGACGATGGAGACGTATTTGGGGTTGCGACGCAGCAGCTTCTCGGCAATCTGCAACATCACATCCAGGCCACCGGAGGCCTGTAGCGTGGCGGAGGCGGCGACCACGGCGATGATCACCAGCATCACGTCGACGGGCGGTTTACCCGGCTGGAGGTGGAAAACAAAGACCAGAATGACCAGACCGATACCGCCTAATAAACCCAGCGCGATACCGCCTTTTCTGGCGCCATAAAACAAACACACTAATATTATGATAAGTTGTATACTAAATAACATTTATCTACCCTCGCGATAAACCTGTTTAATTTTTGATAAATAGATCACAGTCATGTTCTGTTTTTTGTGAATTGTCCTCAGAGCCTGACGAATATTCGCTTTGTCTGTATTGATGATTAATCTCTAAACATGAAATAAGAATTTTTCAGTAAATCATGAGTCATTCTTGGCTTCTGTTTATGGCGTATTCAGAGAACGAAGCTCCCTGGCGATGGGCTGGTTGACAAAGAAGAGCAGGGCAGGTTGTGTGTTTTGTATTCTATGTCACTGAATTTCAGGAACATATCGTCTGCTCACAAAAATAGCGTTATTTTAATTTTTTTTATGTGTCCGGTGAATCCCAGACTACTCCTTTATAGTTAAAAATACACACTCTACGAGTCACATAATACTTAATTAACTTTTGTTACCGTTTTTGAAATTAAAAACAATGTGACGCTTCTGAATAATAAGCTGATGAATTAAAACATATTTGTGTTCATATTTGATCTGGCACAAATTCTCTATTTTTGAGGGTGTAACTTGTGCCTTTGTTATTTTTCATTATTGTAATAATTGTTACCTTTATATAACGCATAATGCGAAGCGGCTTCTTTTCTACTGGCAATATTGCTTAAGTAAAGAATAATGTTCGGCCTGAATACGATAACGGTAAACCGGTCTGCCGGTCACGCCATAATGGATGCTGGTAAACAGAATATGGCAATTGACCAGCCAGATAAGATATTTACGGCAGGAAACGCGGGAAATATTGACCTCATTCGCCAGCTCGTCAGTTGAAAATTCCTGGTCCTGGTGCGCATCGATCCACTGACACAGGGTGCGCAGCGTTTGCGGCGTCAGCCCTTTAGGCAGGCGTCGGGTATCCGGCTCATTGGATGCACTGCCGTGAATCAGCCGATCCAGCTCTGATTGTTCATAATACTGGTGCTTCTCCATCGCCGTTTTCTTTTGCAGCCAGCCGGTCAGCGCCTCTTCAAAGCGGGAAGCCTGAAACGGTTTGATCAAATAATCGACCACGCCGTAATGGAGCGAATCTTTGATGGTGGTGGCGTCGGCGGCGGAGGAGATAACGATGACGTCACATTTGCATCCGGCGCTGTGCAGGACGGGCAGCAGGTCCAGCCCGTTCTCCTTCTGCATGTAAATATCCAGTAAAATCAGATCAATATGGTTTTCGCCGTCGAAGATAAACGCTTTTGCTTTCTCCAGCGTAGACGCGGTGCCGCAGCAGTGAAAGCCAGCGATCTGCGCAACATAGCGGCGGTTTAACTCTGCTACCATCGCATCGTCATCGACAATTAAAACATTGATCATATGCTGGTCCTCTCCCCGTCCCAGGGTATTTGAACAAAAAATTGTGTGAAGATCCCGGGTTCCGATTCGACGGTAATATTGCCGCCGATACTCTCAACTTGCTGTTTTACTATCGCCAGACCGACGCCACGCTCCGTTCCTTTTGACGAGACGCCCTTGTCAAAAATTTGCTCTATGCGTTCGGGGTCAATTCCCGGCCCGTCATCGTTGACTTCACAATGCAGCCAGCCATGCCGATAATGCAAGGATACGCTGATTTCACCGCCGGGTTGTTGACCTAGCGCCTCCAGCGCGTTTTCAATTAAATTGCCCAGAATGGTAATCAATACGGTGATTTGATCTTCATTACGGCTGTCCGGTAATCGACTTTCATTGCTAATCACCAGGCTGTGCCCTAAATCGGAGGTGCGATTAATCTTACTGAGCAAAAAGCCTGCGATAACGGGCGACTTTATTTTCCCCAACAGTGAGCCGATCTCTTCCTGATAGTTATTAGCCGTCTTAATAATATAATCTTCAAGCTGCTTATAACTCTTCAGATGCAATAATCCCAGAATGACATGTAATTTGTTCATAAATTCGTGGGATCGTTCACGGAGTGCATCCGCGTAGTTGACCATTCCGTCCAGACGCTGCATGAGCTGGCGGACTTCTGTTTTGTCCCTGAATGTGGAGATCGCGCCGATGATTTTTCCATTGCTGCGCACCGGAACGGTGTTGATAAGCAGCAGACGATCTTTAACGGTAATCTCTTCATCCCGGCGCGGCGTACCGTCGCGGAGCACGTCGTTCAGATTCACTACCTGCGACCAGGCGTGGCTAAGCGAGGATAAGTGCGCGTCATCCTGCGATTTGCGGTAATCGAGAAGTTCCTGCGCCGCCTGGTTGATTAACGTCACCTCGCCGCCGTCGTCAACGGCGACCACCCCCTCTTTGATGGATTGCAGCATCGCCTGGCGCTGCTCAAACAGCGTGGAAATTTCATACGGCTCCAGGCCGAACAGGATGCGTTTGAGCACCTTCACCAGCACGTAAGTGCCCAGCAGCCCCACCAACGCGCCGAACAGAATCGACCAGATGATGCTCCAGCGGCTGTTGTTGATCTGCTCCGTTACTCTGCTGAGTTCAAGGCCAATCGCCACGACGCCGATCTGCTGATGATTGTCGTCATAAATGGGCGTGAAAACCCGCAGCGCTTTAGCAAGAAAACCGCGATTGATGGCGACGTTTTCATGCCCCTGTAGCGCCAGCAGGATGTCGTCGCCTTTAAACGGCTGGCCGATTCGCTGCGCTTCCGGGTGCGAATAGCGAATGCTCTTCATATCGGTAATCACGATAAATAACATATCGTTGCGTTTGCGAACCGCCTCGGCGATCGCCTGAATGCCGCTCTCTGTCGGCTTTTGCTTCATACGCTGGCGAATTTCCGGGGAGTCCGCCAGCGTACGGGCGACCGCCAGCGCTTTGTCTGCCAGCGCGTCGCGCGTCATGTGGCTGATCTGTGAGAAATAAATCAGATGGACGACGAGCAGCACGGAGAACAACACGGCGCTGACCATCAATATCACGGTCGTGCCGAGTTTCATCTGGCGTTTTCGTCCAGCGCGGCGTTGCAGAGAATGTTTCATCGCGATCCTGAGATTACACATTGTGTGGGTATTATCCCTGATGGGACGGGTAATTCAAAGGAGGTAGGGAAAGACAGGGACATAAGCACGCTATCGCCCGGTAAACAGGTTAACACCCCGCCGCAATATAATCACCGTTCGCACTGATGGGGATCACCGTCAGAAACAGAATGAGGGCAAACAGTACCAGCGCCAGCCCGCCGATGATGCGGATAACCGGCCCCAGCCAGCGCAAGGGGGCATGGTTCCCGGCAAACAGCGCCTGGGTCTGGTTGCGTGCGTAACGTACCGCCAGCGACAGCCCCATAATCGACAGCGCCGTGCCGAAGGACATGGTCATGACGGCGGCAATCCCCCAACTGACAATACCGAGCGCGTTGGAGAACAGTAAAATCATGATTGCCCCGCTACAGGGGCGGGCGCCTGTCGCCAGAATCACGCCGAGGCGTGTTTTCCAGTTGCCGTCGGTGAGTTCTGCGCCCACGCCGTGATGCCCGCAGCCACAGTGTTTGTCGTGGCTGTGCGGCTGGGAGAAACGCGAGAAAATGGGCTTTGGACGCAGGGTTTTTAACGCCTGGTAGATGATAAATAGCCCGAACGCGCCAATCAGGACGGCGCTGATTTTCTCGACGTACCAGCGGCTGGTGCTGAGATCGCCGGCGGCCAGGTTGAAGCCGACCGCCAGAATAAACACGAACAGTATGGCGCTGACGCCCTGCATCAGGCTGCCAATAAAGGGCACGACCCGCGCGGCAAGCAGGCTCTCTTTCGTCGTGCTCAGCCAGGTGGTGACGATAAATTTCCCATGCCCCGGCCCAATCGCATGCAGTACGCCATAGAAGAACGCGCCGGTCAGCAGCCATAGCCCGCCGGTGTACTGGTGGTTATTGAGTTGCAGCAAATACATGACCAGATAGCGGTGCAGGGTGATCTGGGCGGCGAGACACCACTGGATAAACGCTTCCCAATGGCTGTGCACGGTGAAACCTGCCCACAGCAGCGTCAACATCAGGAGTCCTGCCAGCGGTAAACGCAGAGAGGGAAGCTGTTTTGGTGCGATCATGATTCCGCCTGGTAATGAGTTTTGCGGAAAGTATAGCCTGAGGAAAGCGATTCTCCGCAGAATTGTCAGCCGGATAAGGCGAAGCCGTTATCCGGCATTTCCCGGTTAAGGCGCGAGGAAGATCTGCGGCCCGCCGCTTGTCGGGTGTGTTCCGATGTGGACTTCCGCGCCGTACCAGCGGGTTAGCGTATCGGCTTGCAGAACCTCGGCGGGTGCGCCTTCGGCAACGATGTTGCCGCCATGCAGCAACACGATTCGATCCGCCCACAGGGCCGCCAGGTTGAGATCGTGCAGCACGATGCAAACATGCAGATGGCCCTTACGGGTCAGCGTTTTCAGCAACCGCAGTAAATGCTGCTGATGGAACAGATCCAGCGCGGAGGTGGGCTCATCAAGAAAAAGCCAGCCGCGTGGGGAGCCGTCGCACCATAGCTGCGCCAGCGCGCGCGCCAGCTGTACGCGCTGCTGTTCGCCGCCGGACAAGGAAGCGTAGCGTCTTCCCGCCAGCGGCAAACATTCCGTAAGCTGCATCACCTGATGGATCACCGCCGCTTCGGGCTGCTGTGTCCAGGGCATTCGCCCCATGCCGATTACGGCCTCAACGGGCCAGTCAAACCCCATTCGCGTTTGCTGAAGCATGACCGCGCGGTAGCGGGACAGCGTCTGCGCAGGCCATTGCTCAAGCGGTTTGCCAGCCAGCAGGCAACGTCCGTCTGCCGGAGTGAGATAACCGGTGAGCAGCCTTAACAGCGTCGATTTCCCGGCACCGTTGGGGCCAATTAATGCCAGCAGTTCTCCCTGGGTCAGGGAGAGCGATATATCGCGAATAATTGTTCTGCCCGCAGCGGCGTAGCTGACGCTGTCAGCGAGAAAACGTTCAGCCATACTGACCTCCCCGGCGGAAAATAAGCCACAGGAACCACGGCGCGCCCAGAATACTGGTCAGCAGCCCGACGGGCATTTCAGCCGGGGCAACCAGCGTTCGGGCGATGGTATCGGCAATCAGCAGCAGAAAGGCGCCCGCCAGCACGGAGCCGGGGATTACCGCACGATGGTCCGCCCCTAACCACATCCGTATCAGATGCGGCACGACCAGACCGATAAAACCGATCACGCCGCTGACGGCGACAGCCGCCGCCACCAGCAACGCGCTACAGATCAGCAGGATTCGCTGAACAACCCGGACATCGACGCCCAGGTAATGCGCCTCTTCCTCTCCCAGTTGCAGCAGGTTAAGCGCGCCAGCAAGACGCCAGATGAGAAATACCGTTGGGATCATCAAAGAGGCGACCGCCAGCAGCGTTGACCACTGCGCCTGGCCAAGGCTGCCCATTCCCCATAGCGAGAGCTGGCGTAGCTGGGTGTCATTGCTGATCCACGACAACACGCCCACCGCCGCGCCACATAGCGCATTAATGGCGATGCCGACCAGCAGCAGCCGGGAGAGCGAACTGTCCCGCTGTCGGCTGAGCAGGAAAATAACGACCGTTGCGATGAGCGCGCCAATGAATGCCGCCAGCATCGGCGCATA
Source organism: Citrobacter sp. CK199 (assembly GCF_030333285.1). NCBI lineage: Bacteria > Pseudomonadati > Pseudomonadota > Gammaproteobacteria > Enterobacterales > Enterobacteriaceae > Citrobacter > Citrobacter sp. CK199. Next base: position 86,364 of record NZ_JAOWGF010000029.1, read on the forward strand.
CAGCATAATAAGGGGAGGCAGCGTGAGCGGAAGGACGACCCACAGCGCAACGGCTAACGCCGCGCCGCTGCTGATGCCGAGCAGTCCCGGATCGGCGAGGGGGTTGCGAAAGAGCCCCTGCATCACGCACCCGGCCAGCGCCAGCGAGCCGCCAATTACCAGCGCGAGCAGAACCCGGGGCAGACGAATGTTGAACCAGATCTGGCGTAACGCGTCGTCGCCGTCATGCCAGAGCAGGCTGAGCGGCAGGCGTAATGCGCCAAAACCGCTTGCCACTACCGTCACCACTGCCAGCATCAGCGCCAGTGTATACAGAGAAAGCGTGATCCGCCGTGGCATCAGGGCAATGACTCCGCTTTCGCGCGTAGCTGCTGAATCGCCTGAGGCGTACGCACGCTAAAACCGAGCAGCGCCATATCATCGACCGCGAACACCTGCTTATTGCGCCCGGCAGGGGTCTGCGCCAGTCCCGGTAACTTCCAGAGATTCTCTTCGCCGCCCATCGCCGTTAATCCCTCCTGGGGAATCACCACCAGATCGGGCTGGCTGGCGATCACGCCTTCCTGTGAGAGCGGCTGATAGCGGGAGATGCCCTGCATCGCATTTTGTAGCCCTGCCGCGCGAATGGCGGCATCCGCTCCCGTTTGCTGTCCGGCGGCCATCGCGCTCATTCCGCCGTGGTTAAGAATAAACAGCACCCGCTTATTGAGCGGCGTGGTCGGCAGCGCGGAAATCTCTTTATTCAGCGTCTGGCGCAGCGCCTCGCCTTCAGCCACCCGGTCGGTGGCGTTGGCGATGACCTGCACTTTCTCGTCGATGACGCGCAGGTCGTTGCGGCTCGGTACGGTAATGACCCGAACATGACTTTGCTCGACCTGTTTGAGTACCAGCGAGGGCTGAGCCTGGCTGCTTGCCAGCACAAGATCGGGACGCGTGGCGAGGATACCTTCGGCATTTAGCTGGCGCAGATACCCCACATCCGGTAGGGCAGTGGCCTCCGGCGGCCACTGGCTGGTGCTGTCGCGGGCGACCAGCGAAGACTGTGCGCCGAGCGCGTACACGATCTCGGTGACATCTCCGCCGAGCGCGACGATCTTATCCTGTTTCGCGGCAAGAACCGTCAGCGGCAGGGCGGCAATCAGGGCAAGCAGTTTTTTCATGCCGCCAGTCCTTTTGGCATCAGCGCCTCAATCTGTTTGCGCCACTGTGTCTGTTCTGGTTCGCCTTCCGTACGCTGACCGTAAAGCTGAGCGATTTGCGTGCCGTCATGCGCAAAGAGTTCCAGGCTGGTGACGTGGCCGTCTGCGGTAGGTTTGCGGGTTATCCAGGTCTCGGCAATCGTCTCTTCCAGCAGGTGCAGCGTAAACGTCGGGTTGAAAATATTCAGCCAGCCTTTCATCGGCACGACTTTTTCGACCACGCCGGTGAAAATTTGCACGCAACCTCTGTTGCCGACGAACACCATGATTTCATTGCCGTCTTTAAGGGCGGCATCGAGGAGCTGCGCCAGCGCGCTGTTCGGCACCTTGCAGGCCAGATCGTCAGCGACCCGTTCAAAAGCCTGCTGGCGGGTCAGGTTGTGGCGCTTGAGCAGCGTGAAGAACTGGTGAACGTCGGTCATCGCGCGCCACTCTCTGTCGACGGTCACGGCATCGGCAGCCGTTTCGTTAACAGGGGTTTCAGCCGCTTTCAGCGCCAGCGGCGCATTCTCGGTCACGATAAAATGTTGCAGAAGCTCGTTCCAGGCGGCGGTGTCGGTGTTGTCCGTGGCATACACCTTCAGGAGCGCATCGCCCTGATGATCAAAGAACTGAATGCTCTGGCGCTCGCCGCGGGCGGTCGCTTCCTTAATGTGGAACACGCTGGCCCATTGATTTAAAAATAAGCGCAGATCGAGCGCGCGTGGGTTCAGCACCAGCCCGGCGTGACCGCTCAGGTGTTGATTGGTGAATGCACCGACCTGCTCGTGTACCGCGTACTCGTTGCGGCAGATGCATTTTGTTTCGCCAACGGATTCCAGCGCCGCGAAAATTTCACGCGTGTCGCCGCGCAGCCGCCATGCGTCATGACCGACGCGGGCAAACGTCAGCTCCGCCTCGCTGATCCCCAGTAAACCAGCGATGTCACGCGCGTACTTACCAGGATGTTGTTCTTTTAGCTCAAGCCAGCGTGTGTAGTGGTTCATTGTCTCTTCCTTCCAGTGTTTGCCCCGGCGAACCGGGGCGGGTGATTACCATTGATAGCTCACGAAAATCTTGCCGTTGCGCCCGTCCTGCGGGATGCCCTGCGGCGACCAGTACTCTTTATCGAAGGCGTTACCCAACACCAGCGTGGTGGTCATGCCTTTCAGCGCCTGCTGTCCCTGGTAGCTAACGTAAAAGTCGTTGACGGCATAACCCGGCTGTTTGCTGTATTCGCTGCTGATATGCGTTGAGCGATCGGCAAACGTTCCTACCCAGCCAACGGAGAAGCCGCTCTGCGCGACGGGAATATTCAGCTTGCTGGTGACGGTATCCGGGTTAATGCTGGAGATATACTCTCCGGTATCCTTGTCTTTCCCACGGGTGCGGTTGTAGGCCACGTCGAGGCTGAACAGATCAGCGGTATATTTCGTCATCACATCCCAGCCCCAGATTTTGGCGTTCGGGACGTTGTAAGACATGGTGGTCGCGGCGGCGAAATCGACGGTCGTGGAGATGTAATCTTTTGCTTTGGTATCAAAGTAGCTGGCTTTGAACTCCAGCGCATCGTTGGACAGCATCAGATTGTCGAAACGCAGACCAAAACCGTACTCCTGCGTTTCGTTGGTTTCCGGGCGCAAGTTAGGGTTTGGCACCCAATAGTTAGTGTAGAAGCTGCCAATGGAGAAGTGTTTTGCGTCGTTATACATTTCACCCATTGTCGGCGCGCGGAATGCCTGGGCGTAAGAGCCAAACAGCATCAGCCAGTCTGTCGGGCTGACGGTTAACCCGGCGCGGGATGACCATTTATCGGCATCAACATCGTCATAGCCGTCGCTGCTGCCGCGGTAGTTGTCGTAACGCGTGCCGCCCAGCAGGGTGACGGGCAGGTCGCGAAGGGTGATTTCATCCTGCAACCAGCCGGAGCTGAAGTCGATTTTTGCTTCCGGGAAGCCGGTTGTCACGCCGCCGGGTTTTTGCTCCTGACGGTAATACTCTCCGCCATACGTCAGCAGGTGAGAGGCGAAAGCGTCGCTGAAGAGACGCGTGCGGTTTTCAACTTTTCCGCCTTTGGTGGTTTGTTTGCGAAATTCGCCCGTGTTATCGACGTTCTGGGCGTTGATGCGCGCTTCAGACCAGTACACTTTGGCATCGGCATTCAGCCAGTCGTTGCCCTGCGGCGCGATCCTGTAAGAGAGCTGCATGTCGCGCTGGATGGTCGAGCGATCCACAAGGGGGTTGCTGGTGGAGGCATCAATCGTTTGCGGGTTCTTCGGCTCTTGCGCGTCGTTGTTGTAGTAACGTAATGACCCACTCAGCGCCTGCGCATCGTTAATATACCAGGTGCCTTTTGCCAGCATGTTATTGATCGATTCATCATTTGGCGCCGTGGAGCCGTCGCCCTGGCGCAGGTCGCCACGATCGCGGCTGGACCACGCCACCAGTCCATCAAGGTTATCGGTTCGGCCAAAGGCGCTGGCGCCCATTCCCAGACTGTGATCGCCGGTGCCGCCAGTGCCAAAGACGCGGAAACCGCTGTTCTGGCCTTCCTGAAGCAGATCTTTCGCATCGGCGGTTTCATAAGAGATCACGCCGCCCAGCGCGCCGCTGCCGTACAGCAGTGCGGAAGGGCCGCGAACGATCTCAATACGTTTGATCAACGCCGGATCGAGGAAGGTGCTGTTGAGGTGCCCGGTATCGGTTCCCTGACGAACGCCGTCCACCAGAATCAGTACGCCGCGACGGTCATAGCCACGCATACTGATATCCTGGCCGTTGGTTCGCCCGCTTCCGCTCAGGGTGATCCCTGGAACAGGACGCAGCAGATCGGCTGCCGAGCTGGCGGTCTGGTTTTCGGGATCGGACGTATCGATAACGCTCACCATCATGGGGGCTTCAAAGGTGCTGCGCGCATTACCGGTCGCAGTGACGGTGATATCGTCTGTGGTCGCGTAAGCCGCTCCTGGCAGGGTGCTAACGATTGCCAGCGCCAGCAGAGATGGGCGCAAAGAGGCAGATTGCAGGCGTAACATAACAACTCTCCATAAGGAAATTGAAAAGTGCTGGCTGCCTGGGGGGAGACCTGGGTGGCTGGCGAAATTGGTTATTTATTTAGTCAGGATCAGTTTCCCGGATTGCGTCTGGCGGAGCAGATAATGTTCACCCTTATGCTCAATCAGTACCCAGCCTTCTTCGCCGAGCAATACTTTGCTGTCTATCTGGCGTTTGGTGCCTGAAGGAGAAAGCGGAGCGTTGTTTTTTATTATTGCAGCCATAGTGTTATGCATAGCGGGCGCATCCGTTATGAAAATGATAATAAACATGATAACAAGAATGATTATCATCAAGATCAATTTTTGCATCAAGCGTTTTTTCGTAAAATAGCGTCTGGATCAACTTTGGTGAGAAAAGCGGTGATATTGAGGGGTACGGCAAGTAAAAACCCGCAAAATGGCGGGTTTTTTATCTCGTTACATCGTGATTCACAACGGACTTTATTTTTTCTCCAGCGCTTCCCAGAGACCTGACAGGTAAGTGACGCCGAGCGCGCGGTCGTATAGACCATAGCCTGGGCGTCCCGTTTCTCCCCAGATAAAGCGACCGTGATCCGGGCGGATGTAGCCATCAAAGCCGTTATCGTGGAGCGCCTGCATTACGCGGTACATGTCCAGCGAACCGTACTGCGAAGGGTGAGCCGACTCGTAGAAGTCTTTATCTTTGATCAGCTTAATGTTGCGTACGTGCGCAAAATGGAGGCGCTTGCGACGCGTGAATTCAGCCAGGATTTCATAGACGTTATTTTCTGGATCTTCCGCGATCGAACCGGTACAGAGGGTGATGCCATTCGCCGGAGAGTCAACGGCATCGCAAATCATCGCCAGGTCGGTGTGGTTTTTGACCACGCGCGGAAGGCCGAAAATAGAATACGGCGGATCGTCCGGGTGAATGGCCATTTTCACGCCCACTTCTTCGCACACGGGAATAATCTCCCGGAGGAAATAAAACAGGTTTTCCCGCAGCTTGTCGTCATCCACCCCACTGTAGCGCGCGAATAATTCCTGCACTTTAGCCAGGCGCTCAGGTTCCCATCCCGGTAATGCGAAACCGTTGGAGTTATCCAGAACCTCTTTTACGACCTCTTCCAGCGTCTTATCAATGCCATGTTTTTCAAAGGCCATCGTCAGAGAACCGTCCGGCAGGACGTAGTTCATGTCCGTTTTCATCCAGTCGAAGACCGGCATGAAGTTATAACAGATGACCTTTATGCCAAAGCCCGCCAGGTTGCGGATCGTCTGCTTGTAATTCTCAATATAGCGATCGCGTTCCGGGGTGCCGATTTTGATGTCATCGTGGATATTGACGCTTTCGATGACTTCCATCTTCAGGCCCGCAGCGTGCGCCTGCTCAACCAGCGCCTTAATTTTTTCAACCGGCCACACTTCTCCAGGGGCGACATCATAGAGCGCCCCGACGACGCCTTCTACACCCGGCACCTGGCGAATGTATTCCAACGGGATTTTGTCTTCCTGTGGCCCAAACCAGCGCATTGTCATCTGCATTCTTTGTCCGCCTTTCTTATCTTATTGCGTATTTCGTATATTTGACTTCATACCATACTAGTATTGACTAGCATATTCAGTAATGACAATTTGATCAACCTTACCGTAGAAAAAAGATTAAATGCCGCCAGGAATATACATTTCCGTTAAGGGGAAGCTTTTACTGGAAAGCTTATTTCCGGTAAGTGTTTTAATTTTGTAAAATATAATGATCAGTTTGTTCTTATTTGTCGTTTATCGTGAAAATAACCGCTATAGCACAGGGATTAATACACGCCATTACGACTGAAAGTGATTTTTTTATTGAAAGTTGCATAACATGATTTAAGTCACAAATTTCTTAATTACACTTGTATGGTAGTAGACTTTAAATGGGCGGGAGGGGTAATGTCGGGGCTATTAAGTACCTGTCATACACCGATTTTAGCCTCAACCTGGGGACGTTTTAGCAAAAGCCATCCCCTTGTGCGGAGTAATTATGTCCATGATAAATCAAAGTTTTATGATAAATAACGAACCGGGTCAGCGGTTGTATTCTGAGCTGGCTAAGACGTTACCTATTATTGACTATCACTGCCATCTTGAAGCGAAAGCGATTTGGGAAAACAAACCTTTTGCCGATATTACCCAGCTTTGGCTGGAAGGGGACCATTATAAATGGCGGGCGATGCGCGCCAATGGCATACCCGAGCGGAAAATTACCGGCGATGCCTCTTCAGAGGAAAAATTTGAAGCGTGGGCGCAAACCGTTGAGGCCAGTTTTGGTAATCCGCTGTATCACTGGACTCATCTTGAACTGAAATATTATTTCGCGATTGAGGAAACGCTAAACAGTAAGAACTGGCGCACGATTATGGCGCAGTGTAATGAACAATTACGTCGCGATGATTTTTTACCGCAGGCGTTAATTACCCGTTCAAATGTTGAAGCGCTTTGCACAACCGATGGGCCGCTTGACGATCTGGAATATCATCAGCGACTGGCGGAAAAGCGTGATTTTTCAACGCTCGTGCTGCCGACCTTCCGTCCCGATGAACTGTTTGAAACGCATCCCGATCGCTTCCTGACGTTTGTGTCTCGCCTGTCGCAGAAAACCGGAAAAACCATTACCACTCTGAATGAGTTTCTCGCGGCGCTTGAAGCGCGCGTCGATTTTTTCCACAGCACGGGTTGCCGGGTGTCGGATCATGGGCCGCTGGCCGTTCGTTTTCGCCCGCTTGATGCTGCCGGCCAGGCCGCGCTGTTCCAGCGCCGACTGGCAGGTGATGCGCTGAGTGAAGATGAACTTCAGGCCTGGGATAGCCTTATTTTTGTCGCCTTAGCCAAAATGTACAAACAGCGCGACTGGGCAATGCAGATTCACTTTGGCGCGATTCGCAACAATAACACGCCAATGTTCGAAAAAATCGGCATTAACTGTGGCTTTGATTCCATTGGCGATCAGACGCACCTTGCGGAAAGCCTGAATGGTCTGCTGAACGCAATGGCGGAAAACAACGGTCTGCCGAAAACGATCCTCTATAACCTCAACGCCAGCTATAACGATGTGGTTGCCTCCACCATCGCTAATTTCCAGAGCGGTGAAGATGGCGTGAAATCCCCGCTGCAATTTGGCTCCGGCTGGTGGTTTAACGATACGCGACGCGGCATGGTGAATCAGCTCAATACGCTTGCCGATCAGGGATTACTCTCTAACTTTATTGGTATGCTGACGGATTCCCGTAGCTTTGTCTCCTATACCCGACACGATTATTTCCGCCGAATCCTCTGTGATTTGATTGGCGGGTGGGTCGAAAGAGGGGAAGTGCCGGAGGACGATGCGATCCTCAATAACATGATTCGTGGCATCTGCGTGGATAACGCCCGCCGCTATTTCCGTTTTCGATAAGACTGATGCAGGAATAAACGATGACCCGTAAGAACAGAAAAGTCACCATTCCCGTCAGTATCGGCTACGGCCTGACGGATATCATGGGGGGCGGCGCATTTACCGTTATCGGTGCCTGGCTGCTTTTCTTCTATACCACCTTTGTTGGTCTGTCGCCGATTGAAGCGGCATCTATTGTGGCGATCGCGCGTATTGTCGATGCGATCGTGAGCCTGTTTATGGGCAGCTTCACGGACCATTTCTATAAGCATTATTTGGGCAAGAAATTTGGCCGCCGCCGTTTCTTCCTGCTCATTGGCGCGCCACTCATGCTGGTTTACATCCTGTTATGGATGAACGGCATGAACTTCTGGTTCTATCTCGCTGTGTACCTGGCCTTTGAGATTATCGCCGCTATGGTACTGATCCCGTGGGAAACGCTGCCGTCTGAGATGACCAAAGACTTCAATGACCGTACCAAACTGTCAACGTGCCGCATGTTCCTGTCGGCATCCGGGACGTTCCTTGCCACCTTTATTCCGGGCCTGCTGATCGGCTGGCTGGGTGAAAACAACGCGGATGCGTATCTGATCAACGGCGTTGTATTTGCCGTGCTGTTTACGGTCTGTGTGTTTATCTCCTGGAAAGTGACCTGGGAACGTGAACTGACGCCGGAAATGCTGGCGGAAATGGAAAAAGAGCGTCAGCCGATGACCGCTGGCGAAAAACTGGCGGCGTTTGGCAACCTGTTCAAAGAGTATGCCTCAACGTTAAAAGTGCGCGCGTTTCGTAAACATCTGGCGATCTATCTCTTCTCCTTTACCGCCAAGGATGTCTACAACACCGTATTCGTCTTTTTCTGCGTCTACTGCCTGAATGTTTCATCCTCGCTGGCGGGAACATTGCTGTCGATGAGTATCGTCGGCTTGCCGGTCACGCTGGCGGCGGGCGTGGCGATTATTAAATATGGCCCTTCTCGCCTCTATGTCTTCTCCTACAGCCTGATGATGCTGTGCCTGGGCGGGTTCTTCCTGGTTTACCAGTTCCCGACCGACAACAAAATCGTATTGCTGGTGATTCTCGCCGGGGTTTACCAGGTCGGGCGCTGCATTCTGGAGTTCACGCCGTGGAACGTGTTCCCGTTCATCCCGGACATTGACGAAATGATCACCCGTCAGCGCCGTGAAGGGCTGTTTGCCGCCGTCATGACGTTCTCCCGTAAGACAACGGTAGCTATTGCGACCTTTGCCGTGGGCCTGCTTCTGCAAAGCGGCGGCTTCGTGAAAGGCAGCCAGACGCAGCCGCAGGAAGCGATCACGACCATTGCCATGCTGCTGTTCGTTGGTACGGCCGGGCTTCTGATCATTGCACTGTGGCAAGCGCTGACCTTCCATCTGAATAAGCGCACGCACAAAATTTTCGTGGACGAAATTGAACGCCTCAAAGCGGACGGTCTTAAACAGGATGTGACGCCGGAAGCCCGCCATATTGTGGAAGACCTGACGGGCTACAGCTATGACTCGCTCTGGTGTCAAAGCGCGCCTGAACGGGTAAAGCCCGCTGAACCCACCTCCATACTGAGCTGATACAGCCTGGCGGCAGCAAGGGCGCAATAGGCCTGCTGCCGCCAATCCCTCTTTTTATACAGTGAGTAGAAAGATGCAAAATAAGCTATTACACGCGAAAGCCACCGTTCCGAACTGGGATCGCAACGCGCTGGTTCCGCGAATTGTTCACCTGGGATTTGGTGCGTTTCATCGTGCGCATCAGGCCGTTTATGCGGATATTCTGGCTGCGGAACACGGCAGCGACTGGGGCTACACCGAAGTTAACCTGATTGGCGGCGAGCAGCAGATCGCCGATCTGAAAAATCAGGATCGCCTCTATACGGTGGCGGAAATGTCGGCCGATGCCTGGACCGCCCGCGTGGTTGGCGTAGTGAAGAACGCGCTGCATGCGCAGGTGGATGGCCTGGAAACGGCGCTGGCTGCCATGTGCGAGCCGCAGATTGCCATTGTATCGTTGACGATCACGGAAAAAGGCTACTGCCACTCTCCGGCTACCGGCCAGTTGATGCTCGATCACCCGGCTATCGTTGCCGATCTGCAAAACCCTCAGCAGCCAAAATCAGCGCCGGGCGTTATTGTCGCCGCGCTGGCGCGCCGCAGAGCGGCGGGTCTCCCGGCGTTTACCGTGATGTCCTGCGACAATATGCCGGAAAACGGTCATGTCATGCGCAACGTAATATGCGCCTATGCGCAAGCCGTTGATGCCGGGCTGGCTGCCTGGATTGCGCAGAACGTGACGTTCCCCTCCACGATGGTGGATCGTATCGTCCCGGCGATGACGGCGGAAACGCTGGATAAGATTGAACAGCTTACCGGCGTGCGCGACCCGGCAGGCGTGGCCTGCGAGCCATTCCGCCAGTGGGTTATCGAGGATAACTTTGTCGCAGGCCGCCCGGAATGGGAAAAGGCCGGAGCCGAACTGGTGGCTGACGTGCTGCCGTTTGAAGAGATGAAGCTGCGTATGCTTAATGGCAGCCACTCTTTCCTCGCTTATCTGGGTTATCTTTCCGGCTATCAGCACATTAATGAGTGTATGGAAGATGAGCACTTCCGACACGCCGCGAGGGCGCTGATGCTGGAAGAGCAGGCGCCGACGCTGAACGTGACGGGGGTGGATCTCACCCGCTATGCCGATATGCTGATTGTGCGCTACAGCAACACGGGACTGCGTCACCGTACCTGGCAGATTGCGATGGACGGCAGCCAGAAACTGCCGCAGCGCATGCTGGATTCCGTTCGCTGGCACCTGGTTCACCACCATCGTTTCGATCTGCTGGCGCTGGGCGTTGCGGGCTGGATGCGTTACGTCGGCGGGGTGGATGAACAGGGAAACCGTATTGACGTCAGCGATCCGCTGTTGCCGGTCTTGCAGAATGCGGTGATGCAGAGCGCGGAAGGCGAGGCGCGGGTAAAAGCGCTGCTGGGCGTGGAGGCCATTTTCGGGAACGAATTACCGCATGAGCCGCTGTTTGTGGCGCAGGTAACGCAGGCTTACCTGTCGCTGCTGGAAAACGGCGCGAAAGCGACGGTCGCCCGCTATATCTCTGAACGGTAAAGCGTAAAGGAGTGCCGCCAGATAACGACGGCACTCCTGCGTTGACTGACGCCCCCCATTCACCAACCCTTTTCCTCTTTTTTCTCTCCCGTCGCTTCCTTCTGCGCTAAACAGTGACTAAACAGCAATGATGTCGTTTTAACGATGTAACGCACCTGCGCGAATTAGCGATGTCCGCCACAAAATTCACATATCACTCCCACTGATGAAAGGAAGCGACTTGCTTTTGTACAGGGAGGCGGATAGTTTCTGTAACGTTACACTAAAACGTTACAGAAGAAACATACAGCAGTTTTTCTCATTTACTCTCCTGGCGATTTAGCGGTGCCAGACGGCGTTATCGCTACCCTAATGGTATGTGGAAGGACAATCATGATGGAAATAAAACAGCTTCGTTCGACCAGACGTTTTTTAGCTTTAGCTTGCTTAAGTACCGCGCTGATAGCGGGCAGTGTGGTGACTTCTTTTGCTCAGGCAGCGCTTAATTTTCGCGTTTACTCCTCTTTGCCCGGGGATGATTCCTCCGCGCACTATATCTGGTTTACCCGTTTTCAGGAGAACCTGAACAAAAACGAAAAATTGAAAGGGCAAATTAAGCTCAACTATTTCGCCAACGGGATGTTAGGAAAAGAGGCCGATGCCACGCAGCAGGTACGCATTGGCGCAATCAATATGATGATCTCCGGCACCTCGATTTGGGCCACGCTGGTGCCTGAAATCGGCGTTCTGGATCTGGGGTATCTGTTTAAAGATTACGACCAGGTTGGCAAAACGCTGGACGGAAAAGCGGGCGAGCAGCTTTCTGCGTTAATGCTGAATAAAGCCAACGTTATGGTGCTGGGTTATGGCTATAACTTAGGCGCGCGTAATGTGTATACCAAAAAGGCCATTGAAAAACCTGAAGATTTAAAGAATCTGAAAATCCGCGTCCTGCCAGTGCCTAACTTTATCGCCACGCTGAATCATATGGGCGCGGTGGCGATTCCGATGCCGGGCGGCGAGGTCTATTCCAGTCTGCAAATGGGCGTTATCGATGGCGTTGAACATGATGCGCCGACCATCTACTCCAGCAAATATTATGAAATTATCAAGAATGGCACCCTGACCCGCCATAGCTTTAACCCGCTGATGATCGCCATGAATAAGAAGAGCTTCGAGCAAATTCCAGAAGCGCTGCGGGCCGACGTCCTTGCGGCGGCGCAGGAAGCCACAGAGTACGAGCGCCAGCAGGCAAGCCAGAAAGAGCAGGAAGCGATTAAAAACCTGGAAGCCAAAGGGGTGACATTCCGCGAGACCGATCGCGCGTACTTTGCGCAGCAGGTGCAGCCGGTCTGGAAGGCATTCCTCGATCAATATCCTGATATGAAACCGATTGTTGATGAGATTACCGCCGCGGCGCCAGGCGATAAGTCGTAATACGTGAGCCGCCGATTCAGCCGGTTTTGGGGTGGGTCGGCGGTATCACCCGGTAAGCCCATGAAAGGAGTCCAACATGGCAGATATCTCTATGAAAGCAAAGGATGAAAATGCTTTGCTGATGCTGTTAGGCCGACTGAGCAGAGGCTTAACGACCTTAACATCCTGGGCCGGGGCACTGGTGCTGTTTATCAACGTACTGGTGGTATTCGCATCCGTTATCTGGCGCTACGCATTGCATTCACCGATTCACTGGGCGGAAGAGGTGGCGCGTGCGCTGATGATTGCCCTCGTCTTTTTTGGCGTGGCCACGTCCACAGGCAGAGGCGGGCATATTGGCGTCGATCTGTTCCTGCGTTTTTTGCCCGAGCAGGTGCGCCCTTATGTTATCCACGCCAGTCGTTGGGTGCTGTTTCTGGTGTCGGTGGGGCTGGTAATTTCCAGCTATGACCTGGTGCAGGCCGCGCGGGTACAAACGACCGAGACCGGCCTGCCGCAGACGATTTACGTTATCCCGGTGTTGATCGGTTCCGTGGTGATGATGGTGGCCGCGCTGGAACATGCGCTGCATGAACGCGCGCGGGTTGTTCTGCTCAGCGGCGGCGGAATCCTGGTGCTGGCGGCGCTGGGGTATCTGAAACTCTCGCTGATGGCCGATCCGGCCAGCGCGGCGGCGGGGCTGATGCTGATCTGTTTTGCGCTGGGTATCCTGGCCGGTGTGCCTATCGCGTTTACGCTGGGCATGTCCGCAATGGTGTTCTTTATTTGCGATCCATCGTTACCGTTTGTCTTTTTCTCTCAGCAGGTTGCCGCCGGGGTGGATCACTTTGTTCTGCTGGCGATTCCGTTCTTTTTACTTGCCGGGGCGGCAATGGAAATCAACGGGATGTCAACGCGTCTGGTTGAGCTGATTGTGCGCGGGATGGGGCGCTTTCGCGGCGGGTTAAACATGACGACCGTGCTGTCGATGGCCTTCTTCTCTGGGATTTCCGGTTCCAAACTGGCGGATGTCGCCGCAGTGGGCGGTGTCTTGATGCCTGCGGTGCGTCGCGCTAAGCAGGACAGCGAAGAGGCCGCAGGGGTGTTCGCCGCATCGGCGGTGATGGCGGAGACCATTCCTCCGTGCGTAAACCTGATCGTCATGGGGTTTGTGGCGAATATCTCCATCGGCGCGCTGTTTATCGCCGGCCTGGTTCCCGCCGTCTGCCTGCTGGTACTGCTGATGATCGCGGCCAATCGTTTCGGCGGAAAAATTAACGTCAGCGAGGCTTACCCGGTTTTACGCCCGCGTGCGCAGCTCTACCTTGGCGCCGCCGTGGGGCTGGTCATGATCTTTATGATTGGCCGTGGGGTGATGATGGGGATTGCCACCTCGACAGAAATCTCCGCCTTTGCGGTGATTTACGCCATCGTTGTCGGTCGCCTGGCGTTTCGCGAGCTGACGCTGAAAGCGACGGTAAAAATGTTTATTGATATCGCGGCTATGTCCGGCGTACTGCTGTTCATCGTCGCCTGCGCGACCAGCCTTTCTTATGCGCTGACGATACAGATGATTCCGCAGCAAATTGCTGAACTGCTGGTGGGGATTGGGATGGAGCAGGGCGCCTGGCTGTTCCTGCTGTTGACCATTGTGATTCTGATTATCTTTGGCGCGGTTCTGGAAGGTGCGCCAGCGTTGATCATTTTCGCCCCTATCCTGGTGCCAATCGCCATTCAGCTTGGGTTTAACCCGCTGCATTTCGGTATTGTCATGATTCTGGCGATGGGCTTTGGCTTATTTTCACCGCCGATTGGATTAGGGCTGTATACCACCTGCGCCATCTGCGGTGTGGAGATGAAACATGTTATTCGGCCAATGGCGAAATATCTGGCGGTTGTTTTCGTCGGCATCATCATTGTGGCGATGGCGCCGCCATTAACCACCTGGTTGCCTGGACTGGCAGGCTACTGATTATTCATTACGGATATTCGCCACGCTCAGTGGCGGGGATGTCCGCGCGCTGAAAATAGCAGTAACGCGACAGGTTATCGCCTGGCGATGTTTAAATCTGAATAAGTGGAGTATGAAATGGGATCATTAGTGGGTAAAAAAGTTTTTATTACCGGTGCGGAACAGGGTATTGGTAAAGAAACGGCCAGAAAATTAATTGAGGCCGGATGTGATATCTATATTCATTATTTCAGCGGCGAAGAAGGCCCACGAGAATTAATGGCCATTGCGGAGCAAAAAGGAAGCCGGGCGGCTTGCGGTTATGCTGATTTAACGAATGAGGAAGATGCCGCGCGGTGCGTTGCGCAGGGCGCGGCGTTTCTTGGCGGCATTGATATTCTGGTGAATAACGTCGGTGGAATTATCGCCCGAAAATGGCTCGGCGAGATCGAACCACAGTTCTGGCGTACCGTTATTGACGTGAATATGACCACGATGCTCAATGTCACCCAGCAGGCGTTACCCTGGCTGAAAGCCTCGCCAGATGGGGCGAGCATTGTGAATCTGGCGTCATTAGCCGGTCGTTCCGGCGGCCATGCGGGCTCTCTGGTTTATTCCACCACGAAAGGCGCCGTCTTGACCTGGACGCGCTCACTTGCCGCCGAACTGGGCGAATCTGGCATTCGGGTGAACGCCGTGGCCCCAGGATTGATTCTGGGCACCCGTTTTCATAATCAGCATACGACGCAGGCGTCTGCCGACCAGACGATTCAGGCTATTCCTTTGGGGCGCGCCGGTACGCCTGAAGATGTCGCCCGGGTAATCTGTTTCCTCGCCTCTGAATATGATGGTTTCGTCTCCGGCGCGACGATTGATATTAATGGCGGTATTTATCGGGCGTAAAAGCGGGCGGGTTGTAAAACCCGCCTGATTTAAAAGGGACTCTTTATGATAAAGTCAGATATTATTCATCCTGATTTATTACAGGCATTGGCGCAGTGCGGTCATAAAGCCAATATTCTGATCGCGGATGCGAATTACTCTTTCCTGACCAACTCGTCACCGCAGGCACGTATTATCTGGCTTAACTTTTCTCCCGGCTTAATTGGCAGCGTGATGATTCTGGAGAAAATTCTTGGCTATATTAACGTAGAGAAAGCGACGTTAATGACGAGCCCGGCTGAATTTGATAACACGATTGAGCGTGAATACCGTGGTCTGCTTTCAGAAATGACGGAACTTGCTCATGTTGAGCGAAATGCGTTTTACGCGCTGGCGAAATCATCGGATACGCTGCTGGTGATTGCGTCAGGCGAAACCCGCCGTTTTGCCAATATTCTCCTCACCGTCGGCCCGACATTACTCTGAGAAGACGAGAAAAACGCGACGTTCTTCTCGCGTTATTCTCATCGTATATTTTCCGCTTCCCGCACCGATTGTCGGCATACCAGAGAAGGGGGAAACAAAAACTCGTCGGGAGGGATTGCCGGAGTCTCTATTCGGGCGATCAGGCGCTCAACCATCACGTCCGCCATCTCCGTGAGCGGCGGCATAATAGAGGTCAGGCCGGGGTAAACCAGGCCAGAGAGTGAAATATTGTCGATACCGACGAGAGAGATCTCTTCCGGCACGCGGATACGGGCTTCGTGCAAACCACTCATCAAACCAATGCCAAGCGCATCGTTAATGGCGACGATGCCGTCAGGACGAAGGGATTGCTGGCAGAGGGTTTGCGCCAGAGAACGGCCCAGTTCGGTCATTTCGGTATCTCCGTAGGCGGCCATCGCTTTTCCTTCGATGATCATCCCTTCACGATACATGTCGTGCTGGCGTACCGCGCTGAGAAAGCCTTCTATTTTATGCGCGCGGCTGGGGGTCATCCCTGCGACGGTCGCAAACGCGAGGCGGCGACACCCGCGCGCGATAAGATGCTCTGCCGCCATTCGGCCCGCCTCAACGTTATCCATCGACACGCTGTCCAGCGCGAAACCGCCAGAGTCAACGCTTGCGGGCATACGGCCATCGTAGTTCACCATTATCATGCCCTGCGCCGCCGCGCGGGCGAAATGCGGCTTTTCGATATCACAGGCGGCCACAATAATCCCGCGAACGCCATGAGCAAACATATCTTCCAGAAACGCTTCTTCTTCTTCGATTTGGCGATAGGTGTTGCCGATCAGCACGCGGTAGAGGTGTTTTTTGGCGGCCAGATCCACTTCACGCGCCAGTGCCGCAAAGCTGGGGTTCACGATGGATGGCACCAGTAAACCGATCATTTTTGCCTGCCCCGTTTTGAGTTGCTGGGCGACCCGGTTGGGGAAATAGTTGAGCGTTTGCATGCTTTGCTGAATGCGCGCCAGCGTTTCCGGGCGCATTTGATCGGCGCGGCCGTTAAGCACATTGGACACCGTGCTGACGGAAACGCCCGCATGCTTTGCGACATCTCGAATGTTTGCCATACATCTCCTTTGCAGCAATCGGTGAATGGCGGCTCATTCAGTATCGCCATCTGGATAGCAGAGTATAAACTACAACGGTTTAGTGTAACGTTACAGCTAATCGTGTCAATGCCATAAATCCCGTAACCGTTGTTCACACAATGAAAAATCTAAATAACATTGATAATGAGTTTTACTCTCATTATCATGTTGGCTGTGCGGGTTTCGGTGATTATTCTTCGTATCAAGGATGGACACAGAACATATATATGGAAAACCCTTCCCATACATAAAACGAGCATTTTTGTTCGGGTTTCATTCAATAAAACCCCATTTTAAACGGGTTTTTTCGTGTCCTTGTATTCATGAGATTAATGATGAAAAGCAGCGCAAAAAATAATTATTCTCTGCAAAAATCCTTGCTGGCATTCGCGATTGGTGCCGCCGCTCACGGTGTTTACGCAGCAGAAGACACTACCGGGAAAGAAGATACGATGGTCGTTGAGGCCAAATCCGCAAACAGTGGTTTTAAAGCCGGTGGCGACGCGCAGGTGCCCGCGTTCCTGGAGGGGCAGGTTGCCCACGGAGGACGACTGGGGGTTCTGGGCGAACAAAAAGCGATGGATGTGCCGTTTAATGTTATCGGTTACACCTCAAAACTGGTGGAAGACCAGCAGGCGAAGACCATCGGCGAGGTGCTGAAAAACGACGCCGCAGTACAGCCCGTACAGGGATACGGGAACTTCTCAGAAAACTATCGTATTCGCGGCTTTGAGCTGGCGGGGGATGACGTGACCTGGGGCGGTCTGGCTGGCGTGCTGCCGCGTCAGGTCGTGGATGCTTCGCTGTTTGAGCGCGTGGAAGTGTTTAAAGGCGCCAGCTCTTTTGTGAACGGCGCGGCAAGTTCCGGGGTGGGCGGTATGGTCAACATGGAGCCGAAACATGCTGATGACCTGCCGCTGACGCGCCTGGGAGTGGATTACACCTCTTCAACTCAGGTAGGTACCACGCTGGATGCCGGTCGTCGTTTTGGCGACAACAATCAGTTTGGCGCGCGAGTAAACATTCTGCATCGTGAAGGCGAAACCGCCGTTGATAACGAGAAAAAACGCACGACGCTGGCCGCCCTCGGGCTGGATTATCGCGGCGATAAACTGCGCTCCTCGCTGGATGTCGCCGCCCAGAAGAAGACGTTCCACGGCGGGACGATGGGGATTAACTTAAGCGGCGTCGATTTCGTGCCGGATGTACCGAACAACACGGATAACTACAGCCAGAAGTGGGGCTACAGTGATATCACTAACCAGTTCGGTATGGCGCGCGCTGAATACGACATCCTGAATAACTGGACGGTCTACGGCGGCGCCGGGGCGCAACATGCGCATGAAACCGGGATTTATACCGCGCCAAAATTACTGAACAGATCGGGTGATGCTGTCGTCGATGTGCTGTATACCAACCGTATTATTGACGCGTTCAGCAGTATGGCGGGTATTCGCGGCGAATTTGATACCTGGTCGGTCAGCCATAAGGTGAACCTGGGCTATTCGGCGGTGATCAAACGCGATAAAACGGCATGGCGTATGAACTGGGCCAACCCTGGCTCCATGACCAATATCTATGACAACCATGACGTGCCGATGCCGCAGTGGGATCTCGCCGGCGGCAACTATCACGATCCGCTGACAACCTCCCGAAACCGTACTCAGGGTTATCTCCTCAGCGATACGCTGGGATTCTTTGATGATCAGGTGCTGCTGACCGTCGCCGCGCGTAATCAGAAAGTGGTGGTGCGTAACTACAGCAATGCGACCGGTGAAGAAGACACTGACTCTCGCTATACGGAAAGTCGATGGATGCCGACCTACGGTATCGTATATAAGCCGTGGGACACGGTGTCACTGTATGCTAACCACACCGAGGCATTACAGCCGGGTGAAAACATTACCGATCAGGAGTCGCCGGATTACGGTAAAAGCATCGGTATTCTGCACTCTAAGCAAAATGAAGTGGGCGTGAAAATTGATTTCGGCACCGTCGGCGGTAGCCTGGCGCTGTTTGAGATTAAGAAACCGTCCGTGATTAAGAACGAGACGACGCAGGAATATTCGACCGATGGCGAGCAGCGTAACCGGGGTGTGGAAGTTAACCTGTTTGGTGAGCCGGTTTACGGTCTGCGTCTGAACAGCAGTGCGACCTGGTTACAGCCGAAACTGACCAAAACGCAGGATGGCGTCAATCAGGGGAATGATGCTTCCGGTACTCCACGTTTCACCGCCGTTCTCGGTGCTGAATATGATATCCGGCAGGTTGATGGGCTGACCGCTACCGCGCGACTGAATCACACCGGCTCGCAGTATGACGGCGCCGCCAATGAGAAGAAGCTGGACAGTTACACCACGCTTAACCTCGGCGTTCGTTACCGGATGCGCGTAAACCAGGAGCAGAATGAGATGGTATGGCGTTTAGGGGTGGATAACGTCACCAACGAGCAATACTGGTCTGGCGTATCCGACTACGATGGCGTGTATGTGTTCCGTGGCGAACCGCGTACCCTGAAGCTGTCTGTTAATTACGACTTCTGAGTTAAAAACGGGCAGGGATGCCCGGTAGTAATGCCGGATGGCGGCTTCGCCTTATCCGGCCTACGGTATTACGGTGTGGTGCGGGTAATGCCGGATGGCGGCTTTGCCTTATCCGGCCTACGGTATTACGGCGTGGTGTGGGTAATACCGGATGGCGGCTTTGCCTTATCCGGCCTACGGTACTACGGTGTGGTGCGGGTAATGCCGGATGGCGGCTTCGCCTTATCCGGCCTACGGTATTACGGCGTGGTGAGATTGTAGGCCCGATAAGCTTGCGCCATCGGGCAACCGGCTATGATGATTTCTGAAACTCGCTGACGGTTTCCCACGCAATCTGCTGCAATGCTTTTGCGGTGGCTGGGGTCATATCTGTGTCTACGGGCAGCGCTCCGCCCACTGGCGACTGGTTATACAGCGTGGCAAAGAACACACAGGCGGCTAAATAGGTTCCTGCAATGGAAGGGTGTACGCCATCGTGGTAATAAAGATTAATTTCCGGGTGTGCTTTACGCGCTTTTTCAAAAGCCAGACCGACCGGCGCGACATAGCCGCCAGTTTTCTGCGCAATGGAAACATAGGCGTCAGCAAGTTTCTGTATATCCTCTGGTTGATCCCGCTTTGCCCAGGTCATGAAGTACACGACTTTTGAACCTGCCTGATGCGCCATATCCGCCATTTTTGTCGCGGATTCGATGAAATTCTGCCGGGTGCTCTCTTTCTGTGAGATCGTCTCCGTGGAGTTGCCTTGCAAGATGACAACGTCCCATTTTTGCAATGTATTCTGATAGGCGAGATTATGAATTTGCCAGCCTAAATGACCGCTTGAGATGGTGATCCCCCGATATTTATACCCTTTCGCGTGGTTCGGCAGTAAAGAGCGCGTCAGATCCCGCAACCGGGTATTAATATTGTTGTTATAGAACGTGAAAGAGTTGCCATACAGCGCGACAATTTTATTATCCCCCTCTATTTTTGCATAGGGTGAGGGCGCTAATAGCGCATCAGCATGCACACATAAACTGCCAAATAAAAAAGTTGATGCAAGGGATAACTGCATTATTCTTTTCATAAATCACCTGTCAGAAGTCATAGCGGAGTCCAACGATGAGCGCGTCATCATTGACTTTTTGGTTTTTATTGGCGAAGGCTTTATCGTAAGTAAATGATAACCAGGTATCATCGGCTAATGTTATTTGTGTTTCGACACGCCAGTCCTCTTTTTCATAGACGGATTTATCTTTCTCATCCAGGAAACTGTAACCGGTAAGGAATTTAAATTTACCGTATTTCCAGGACAGTAATGAATCCATGCCTTTAAAGTCATTGTCGCTTTTATTATCGCGCGCAATGGATGTGCGTAATGCGGTGACGGCGGCTTCAACGTTCTTATAGCTGAGCTGCAAGCCTGCCATGATCTGGTCGTTTTGATTCCGGCCATCAGTGGTTTTTACGCCATCCTGGCGTTTATAACGGCTGGCGGCAATCGCCGGTGTGAGTCTGAAATCCCCCAGTCTGAGCGTGTTTCTGTAACTGGCCATTGCGCCATAATCCAGGGCTTCATTACTGCTGCCATTGCCCGCGACCCACGCCAGCTGTATCTCATTGCCTGCAAATTTAGCATTCCATTGTACGGTGCCGTCCTGGCGGTTGAACTGGTAGGAGTCATCAATGGTGGTGATGCCGTAGCTGTAAATATTCGGCGTAAAGTTTTTATATTTATCAGTCATTTTCATGACCTGATACAACGGGTTTTTGGTCCTGCCGACAATCAGTTCGCCCCAGGTTTTATTGGACAAACCAATATAGGAGTAGCGCGCTTTTAAATCGCTATCCCCGGTATTGCTGTCGTTTTTTTCGGTTCGCACCTGCCATTCCAGACGGCCTACGATCTTTGTCTCGGGGATAAAATCCAAATCCCGGGTGAGGTAAATCCCCAGACGGCCACCCAGATTCGTTCGCGTTTCGCTTCCGGCATAAGAGTTTTCTCCGCTGGCAATTTTACCTTCTACACGGCCATAAATATCCAGCGTATTTCCATCTTTATTATAGATACTCATCGCATATGAGGAGGTTGTCATCCCCGTCAGTAGAATGAGTGAAATAATTTTTATTTTCATAGCATCCCCAGAAAACAATAGTTAGCTTATTTGTCTGTTCGAGTGAGCGGTTTATCGCAGGGGGGATTGTTCTGGAAAAAAGGAAAATCATGATATGGGAATTATTTTTTCTCATTACAAAATGTGATTTTTAGCGCATAACGATGTCCTGTTTTATCGTGTTGCTAAATTTAATGGTGATTATTTGCGAAAAGTTAAAGCAAAGCGAAATACGCGTTGCACTAACAAAGCAACTCATTGTGATAGCTATCTCATTTTTGTGTTTTTCGGGTGTTAAAAAGGGAAAGCAAAATTCTCATGACGTATTTTATGAATGGGAATTTTATTTTCCCCTGTTAATCAGTTGGCCGATCCCGCAAGATTCATTCACGACCTTTTATATTAAGATGCTTTATATTGCCGGAGAGTCGCAGTATGTACGGTAAGCAAACAACAGTATTTGATTCTGACCTCTATTCATCGCTCTTTACCGAGAGTCGGATGCGGGAAATCTGGTCTGACGACAATCTGCTTCGCTGCTGGTTGACGTTTGAAGCAACGGTAGCGCGCGTGCAAAGCGAGCTGGGCATTATTCCTGAACAGGCGGCGATTGAAATCGAGCAGGCATGTCAGAACATCGAGATAAACTGGCCTGCCTTAGCCCAGGGAACGCAAACGGTGGGCATGGCGATTAAGCCCTTGATCGACCAGATTTCGGCTGCTGGCTCTCCGTTGGTTAGCCGCTATCTCCACTGGGGATGCACCACCCAGGATCTGCTGGACTCCGGCGTGGCGATGCGATTACAGCAGACGCTGCAACGGGTATATCAGCAACTGATTGAGGTAGGGGAAGAGATGAAGGGCATGGCCTTAAAGCATGCCCGCACCGTTATGGTTGCGCGCACCAATTCGGTTGATGCCTCCGCCACGACCTGGGGGCTGCATGTCTCCGGCTATCTGGCGGAGGTGAATCGGCATCTGAACCGGCTGCAACAGCTCTATCCCCGGGCGATTACGGGTCTGTTTGGCGGCGCGGTGGGGAATCTTGCCTCCGTCGGCTCTCAGGGAATGGCGACGCGTGAGCGGTTGATGCGGGCGCTGGGGCTAAACGTCCCCTGTGGTATAAACAATGCCAGCCAGGATGCAATTGTTGAAGTGGTTCAATGCTTTGCGCTGATTCACGGTACGCTCTGCCGCCTGGCGAATGACGTGGAAACTCTGGGACGCACCCCCATCGCGGAAGTGCTTGAAGGCGAGGGCGGCGGAGGCTCCAGCACCATGCCGCACAAGGCTAATCCGCGCGCCAGCAATATGATTCAGACGCTGGCGAGGATGGGCTGGATGTACGCCTCCGGCGCGCCTGCGATGTTGGATCAGCAGGATGTGCGCGCGGCGTCGATGAGAGTATTGAACTGGACGATTCTACCCGAGGCGTCGAACGCCTTATCGGTCAGTCTTAGCCGGGCCAAAAAGCTGCTTTCCCACCTTATTGTGAATGAAGACAGAATGCGCGCTAATTTTGACTGCTCGAAATCTTTCATTATGTCGGAATCGATTACGATGAGTCTGGCGAACAAAATAGGGCGAGAACCCGCTTATAATTTAGTTAAAGCGCTGCTCAGTCAGGCTAATGGTGAGCAAAGTCTTATCGACATTGTCCACGCCAGCCCGGAAATTCGGGCGTCGTTATCCGCAGAAGAAATTGCCGATGCCTGCGAGCCGTTGTCTTATATTGGTTGCAACGATGCGCTGATTGCCGAGACCCTCGCGCGGTTTGATGAAATGAAAGTCATCGATATTGCGTAGCGCTTTATGTCGGGAGCGTCCCTCCCGACTCTGCTGGTCAGGTATTATGTGAAGAAGCGGAAAATGTCTCAAAGAAGAGAAACAACTCTTCCAGTTGGGCAAAGTTGCCTTCATTGTCACTCTTCTCATAAGCCAGATGCAGAATCAGTTCGATAAAAAAGAAACCGAGAATTCGGCTTTGAAAAATGGACTCCACGTCGCTTGGCAGTACAAACTGAAGATCGCAGAATTTACCGTAAGGATTGGCATCAGAATTGGTGATCAGCACGACGGTCGAATTTTTCTTTCTGAACCATTTCGCGATATTGAGTGCGACCCGGTTAAAGCGATAGTAGGAGAATACGATCAGAACATCATCTGGTTCGATGTTTATCAGGCACTTGGGCAACTCGCTGATGTCGGTAGGCAGAAGAGTGATGTTGCTGCGAAAGTACTTTAACAACGTACAAAAATGCAGCGCCATCGCATGGGAGGAGGAAGGGCCGACCACATAAATATGGCGCTGGCTGTTGAGTACCAGTTCGATGAATTTATTCAGGCTATCGATGCTGATGGTCTGTTTAAAACCATTAAATAATGAAGTGACTTTATTATTAAAGGTATCAACAATCTGTTCTGTTTTGGTGGTGTTTTTAGGCCGCTGGCGACTGTTTTTCTCAAAAGGCGCGGCGATTTTGTTTTTTGACAGCGTGGTATCCAGCGCTCTTCTGAAAGCCGCATAGCCGGTAAAACCGACTTTATTCAGAAAGCGCCCGATGGTTGCTTTGCTCACGGCGGCATTCTGGGAAAGATCGACAATCCCATGATAAGGTAATTCGCTGAAGTGTTTATTAATATAGTCATTAAGCCGACATTCAGACTCGGTCAGGTCACCAATATTTTGGGTGAGTGAATTATACTCATCCAGACTTAATGTGTTTTTTCTGTACATGTGTAGTACCCGGTGACGTTTTATATTGAGATTGTTATATGAAAAGATACCTCTGCCGTCAATCATTCCGTGGCTGGCAATTTAGTAAAACATCTTATTTTCTGCGGGATCGCGCCCCATGTAGATAAGATGCGATCTTACTCACAAAAAAATATGGGAAAAGCCCTTTCCCATATTTTATAGCACGGTGGTTTATTACGATTAAATCGACAGTACAATTATTTAATACCGTGAACTGACGGACATATTCTCATGGCAATATGTATGAGCAGGTTTTTAGCTGTTGGTGAAAACGCTGCTTGCATAAGGCTGACATCTCTGATTTGTATGGTATAGGGATTGTTGTTATGACTGCATTTATTATAGCAATAGTGATAACAGTAATTGCCGCGTGGTTAATTGTGAAAAATTACCAGCCGCAAACTGTGTTATTATTCGCGGGGCTGGCGTTATTAACAGTTACCGTTCTGTTTTACCCAGAGAATAGTATTCTTTATGGTAAAGCAAAATCTACCGGGTCAACCTGGCTGGATATCTTCAGTTTTGCAAAAGAGTCTTTGACCACGCAAATCGCGGGTATCGGCTTAATTATTATGGCTGCGGGGGGATTCGCCAGTTATATGGATCACATCAAAGCTTCGAATGCGATGGTGAATATGTGTATTCGTCCCTTGCAGGTCATTAAAGCGCCTTATCTTATTCTTGCGCTGGGCTACATTTGCGCGCAGCTTCTGCATGTGGCGATCTCCAGCGCAGCCGGGCTGGCGATGTTATTACTGGTGACGTTCTTTCCCGTTCTGGTGCGGCTGGGCGTCAGTAAAGCGTCCGCTGCCGCGATGATCGGCCTGTGCGCGTTTATGGATCTTGGCCCGGCGGTTGGAACGGCGAATCTTGCGGCCAAACATGCCGGAATGGAAAGCGCGATTTACTTTGCGCACTATCAAATGCCGGTGGCGGTTGTGGTTATGCTGGCCGTCGCGGTGGTGATT
Source organism: Citrobacter sp. CK199 (assembly GCF_030333285.1). Taxonomy (NCBI): domain Bacteria; kingdom Pseudomonadati; phylum Pseudomonadota; class Gammaproteobacteria; order Enterobacterales; family Enterobacteriaceae; genus Citrobacter; species Citrobacter sp. CK199. The sequence goes on from NZ_JAOWGF010000029.1 coordinate 111,285, forward strand.
TTCTTTACCGCCAAATATTTCGATAAAAAAGATGGGTTTGTTCCGGGGACGGAAGAGGTTGCCGAAGCGGAAGAGGAAGGACGCAAAGTGCCCGCCATTTATGCGCTGCTGCCCGTATTGCCCGTCATTCTGGTTCTGGTTTTCAGCCCGCTGGCGATCGCATCCATCAAAATTGACGTTGTGACGGCGATGATCCTCGGGGCGGTGGTCGCTTTTTTCTTCGAGCTGTTCACCACGCGTGATTTCCGCGCCTGTTGCAAAGGGTTGCAGGTATTTTTCAAAGGAATGGGAAGCATGTTTACCAGTATCGTTTCTTTACTGGTCTGTGCGGATATCTATGCCCAGGGGCTACAGAAAATCGGCGCAGTGGACTATCTCCTTCAGTCTGTACAAAGCGCTGGTCTGGGCTTTACCAGTATGACGCTGGTGATGACGGCGCTGGTAGGCGTTACTGCGGTATTAACCGGTTCTGGCGTGGCGGCATTCTTCTCCTTTTCCGGGCTGGCGCCCTCTATCGCGGCGAAGTTTGGTGAAAGCGCGGTCAATATGATTCTGCCTATGCAACTGATGGCGGGAATGGGGCGCTCTATTTCTCCGGTTGCAGGCATCATTATCGCCGTGAGCAAAGCGGGCGAATGCTCACCGTTTATGATCGTCAGAAGAACGCTGCTCCCGGCGCTGGCGGGGATTGCCGCGATGTTGATTGCCAACTATGTGCTGATTTAACGCTTTCTTATTACCGGATTTAACTCATGGACAGCAACGTGACACACGATGTTTTATACGTCCCGTTTACGGGGAAACTGTTACTGGAATCGCCGTTATTGAATAAGGGGAGCAGTTTTACTCAGCAAGAGCGGAATGATTTTAATCTTAATGGATTGCTGCCCTGCGCTATCGAAAATATTGATGAGCAAGCGGAACGCGCTTACCAACAATATCTGGAGGCGGAGTCTGATAACGCGCGGCATATTTATTTGCGTAATATCCAGGATACGAATGAGACGCTATTTTATTACCTGCTGAAAAAACATCTCCCGGAAATGCTGCCGATTGTTTATACCCCGGTTGTTGGCGCGGCCTGTGAAAAGTTTTCCGGGATTTATCGTCGCGCCAGAGGGGTCTTTATTTCGTGGCCCGATCGCGAACGAATTGACGATATTCTGCATGATATCCCGAGACACGATATCAAAGTGATTGTGGTGACGGACGGGGAACGCATTCTGGGACTGGGCGATCAGGGCGTTGGGGGAATGGGGATACCGATTGGCAAACTGTCGCTGTATACCGTTTGCGGCGGGGTAAATCCGGCGCATACGTTGCCCGTTATGCTGGATGTCGGGACAAACAATCCGCGATTATTAGACGATCCCCGCTATATGGGCTGGCGGCATCCGCGCATCACCGGTGAAGACTACTTTGCGTTTATCGGTATGTTCATCGCTGCGGTGAAACGTCGCTGGCCGGATGTATTGCTGCAATTTGAGGACTTTGCCCAGCATACTGCGGTTCCTTTGCTGCATCGTTATCGTGATGAGCTGTGCTGTTTTAATGATGATATTCAGGGAACGGCGTCGGTCGCGCTGGCGACAATTTTAGCGGCCTGCCGCGCCAGCCAGCGTGATTTTAATCAGCAGACGATGGTCATCGTTGGCGCAGGGGCGGCGGGTTGCGGCATTGCCCGCCATATCATCGCCTGCCGGGTGGCCGAAGGTATGGACGCCGCAGAGGCCAGCAAAACGATTTTCATGGTGGATCGCGACGGCCTGGTGATGACCACCGCCTCGTCGCTGGCTGATTTTCAGGTTCCGCTGGCGCAGCCTCCTGAAATGCTATCTGGATGGGCATACGCTGGCGCGACGCCGTCCTTGCTGGAGGTCATTCATAACGCGAAACCTGGCGTGATGTTGGGCGTTTCAGGGCAGGCGGGGCTGTTCACTGAAGAGGTGGTGCGTACGATGTATCGCCACTGCGAACGCCCGATTATTATGCCGTTGTCTAACCCGACCTCCAGAATGGAGGCCCGGCCGCAGGACCTTGTCCGCTGGACTGATGGACAGGCGATTATCGCAACGGGAAGCCCTTGTGAGCCGGTAGATTTTGCCGGACGTACGATACCGGTATCGCAGTGTAATAACGTGTATATCTTTCCTGCCATTGGTCTTGGCGCGATTGCCAGCGGCGCCAGGAGGATCACGGAAACGATGCTGATGGCGGCGAGCCGCGCGCTTGCCGACGCCTCGCCTTTGGCGAGTCATCATGGCGGAGGACTGCTGCCGGAAATCAACATGATATGCGATGTAACCCGCCGTATTGCCTTTGAAGTGGGGAAGGCGGCGCAGCTGTCCGGCGTAGCGGATGCGCTGGATGATGCAGTGCTAACACAGCGCATTACGGCGCATTTTTGGCTACCGCACTATCGTCCTTATAAACGCCGTGCTATCTAGTTTTTGGCTATGAATGCCCCGCTTCGGCAGTCGCGCCGGAGCGGGGACGGGCGTATTAATAAAAAATACAAGACGATAAAAAATAAAGGTAAGGAATAAAACTGACATCATAAGTTGAAAAATAAAACTTCATTAGCCTGCGATGCATTGCGCGGATTGTGCAACTTCATGATATGTATTTAATTATTTTTGAAAGCGGATGTGCGGCCTTATACAAGGTCAGATGGACGACGGTTAATTAAAATGCTGTTTTTATTTTATGTGAGGAAAACCTTATTCGGAGCGATCGAAATAAGTAAAGAATTGCGGATAAATGTCGTTATAACACTTATCCAAACCGATCGAGACCCTACCCCATGATGTGGAAAACAACTCAAGCCCGAGTGACACTCCTGCTTATAAGTTTTTTTGTTATATTACTGTTGGTTACGTTTGTTGTTATCAAACAATTCGTCTCTCCGCAGATTATTGCAACGGAAACCAGAAATATAAGAGCCACGGTCGAGCTGCAAAGTGACGCGATAAAAGAGCAAATGAACCGCGTTAAAGCGCAGCAGCGCACGATCACCGAACTGGTTTCCGGGCTTCAGAGCGATCAAATTGACGCGCTCTTGCCGCTGTTTGTGAACCAGTATGGCGATCTGAACGTTTTTGGCGGCGGCATCTGGCCATTACCCGGGCTGCGCGAGCCTGGCCGCGACAAATTCAGCACTTTTTATGCGCGCGATGCCGGTGGCGTGCTCCAGCTTAATACGGTCTGGAACCAGCCGGAGTCAGAAAAATACTGGGAACAGCCGTGGTATAAAGACGGTATGGCTGCGCCAAAAGGTGAGTGTGCATGGGCCAAAGCCTACCAGGATTCAGCCAGCCCGCAGCCGAGAACCAACTGCGCGATGACAATCTGGAAAGAGGGAAAGGCCTGGGGTGTCGCCACTATCGATGTGACGTTGGGCTTTTTTAACCAACTGGCAAAAGAGATGGGGAAGGCGGTCGAGGGAACCGTATTAATTGTTGAGTCTGATGGCAAAATTGTTGGGAACGGCGCGCCGACTCAAGGCAATACCGCATTGATGAATGTGCGCGATTTGAATATTCCGTCAGCTTTACCGCTGCTCAATCTGCTGAGCCAGGGGCAAAAAGCGGAATATGAGGGCGGCTATGACGGCGAAGACGGCGCCCATTCGCTGTTTGTTTTGTCGATAGAAGGCAGCCCGTGGTATCTGGTGATTGATACGCCCAGCAGCAACCTGGTGCGCCAGTCTAATGCGATACTGACAACACTCACGCTCGTGCAGACGGTGATCGGCCTTATCATTGTCCTTGTCCTGATGCTGATTGTGCGCAACATTTTCAGGAATGTGACGCTGCTGAACAGGAACATAGAGGCGCTATCCGGCGGCGGCGCCGATCTCACGCAACGGCTTGTGGAAAGTAAAAGCCCGGAATTTAATGCCATCATCAATAACTTTAATAAATTCATCGCGTTCCTTCAGGATTTGATGCAGCAGGTTGGGCACAGCTCCTCGGCAATTTCTTCCGCTTCGCGGCAGATCGCCGGAGGAAACCTGGATCTCTCCTCCCGTACGGAAGAACAGTCCGCTTCCATTGTTGAAACGGCGGCGTCGATGGAGCAGCTCACCAGCACCGTACGGCAAAATGCGGAGAATGCGTTGCAGGCGAACAGGCTGGCGACACAGGCTTCCGACGCGGCGAAAGCGGGGGCTTCAGTGGTCAATGACGTGGTTGCCACAATGAGCAACATCAATGATTCATCCTCAAAAGTGGTGGAAATCATCAGCGTAATTGATGGCATCGCGTTCCAGACCAATATTCTGGCGCTGAACGCGGCGGTTGAAGCGGCGCGGGCCGGTGAGAATGGCCGTGGTTTTGCCGTCGTTGCCGGTGAGGTGCGTTCTCTTGCGCAGCGAAGCGCTCAGTCCGCGCAGGAAATTAAGAAGCTCATTGAAGAATCGGTCAGCAGTATTGAGCAAGGTAGCGGTCTGGTTCGCCAGGCGGGTACGACAATGGACGGCTTAATGGAGAAGGTTGAAGACGTGAGCGTTTTAATCTCTGAGATCAGTTCCTCAAGCGATGAGCAAAGTCGCGGAATTGAGCAGATTAATATCGCAATTACTCAGCTTGATAGCGCGACCCAGCAGAATGCGGCGCTGGTAGAAGAGGTTGCCGCAGCGGCCCAGTCAATGGAATCGCAAACCGAGATGCTTGAAAAAGTGGTCGGCAGCTTCAAACTCTGAAAAGCGGTATAACGAAACGCGCAGCATGATGGGGTTAGCCCTTCGCCGGACCGTGGAACACGTCGGTCTCAGAAAAGTTATCCCCTGTCATGCGGCGCTCTATGAAACCAGTAAGGCGCAGCGTACGTTCAGCGAGGTGCGGGATGTTTCGGTAAAAATTGCTGGATTATCTCCGGCAGACGATCGTGAGTGATGGGCGGCGAGAAAAGATAGCCCTGAAAGCGGTCAACTCCCAGCGCTTTCAACTGATTGAATTTCTCCAGACTATCGACGCCTTCGGCAATACAGCGGCTCTGCGTCAGCTGGCAGTAATAGAGCAGGCTCTTTATCAGCGCCAGTGCATGTGGATCGCGTTGAAAATCATTCACGATACTCATATCCAGCTTGTAGCCGCTAAAGCGGATTGTCCTGACGGGAAACATTACGCTGCTGTGTGAAAAGCAATCATCGAGGAAGATGCGAAAGCCTTGCCGTTGGATTTTGTCCATATTTTCTGCTGTTCTTCCTTGCTGATGCAGATCGACCGTTTCTGCAAATTCCAGCACTAATCTACCCGACCATTGCGGCTGCTGTAGCTGCTGGCGCGCCGTTTCCATCATCCGCAGCAGGTTTTCGTGGTTGGCGATGCAGGGTGGAATATTTATTGAGAACCAGAACTTACCCTGGTGTTGGTTAATGTTCTGGATTGCTATTTGTAGCACAAAGGCCGTGAGCAGAAGCCAGGCGTATTCGGCGTGGATCTGCGGCAAAAATTCGCCGGGAAGCAATACGTTGTCGCCTCTTTTCCAGCGGGAAAGGATTTCAACCCCCTGCAATCGCAGGTGGCCGTCGGTTATGGGTTGAAATACCGGGAATACCTGTTGACTATGAATGGCATGGATAAATTCGCGCTCAAAGGGAGATAGCGCGGCGATGAGCTGATTGTTGTGAGTCTTGCTCTGGCTTCCAGGAAAGCGGGTAATCAGATGCGGGTGAGACGCCACCATCTTTTTTAGTCCTGACGTTCTTTGATTATAAAGTGTTTTCTGGCTCACACCGCGGATCTTCGCCTGTGTGTTGATGCTGTACCCGTACAGAAGAGAGAGGGTGGCGCTCAATTCCGTTTTACTTAACCCCGCTGCCGGTTTGCCCTGTATCTGCGCGTCTAAAAAGGACAATTGCTGTAGTTTCGGGTATTGCAGGAAGTCACCCTGTAGCAGCGCTGACAGTTGTTTCCCAGGAAGGTCGGAGGCGACCGCCCGGACGGCGGTAAGTTGCCGTTTATCAGGAACATGGTAGAGCAGCGTTTGCCATAGCCAGGCGGATGGACTACGGCTAAGGATCAGCATGGGCAACGGTGTTTCTGCCTCAGCAAGCAGGAAGGCGGCTTCCCTAAGAATAAACAGCAGCCAGTAAGGATCGTCAGGGAGAAAAACGACAATCCTTCCGACCTCGGATGTTAGCTGTAGCGAAAGGCGCTCCTGCGTCTGGTGTTGCAGCAGCACCGGTCGCCGTTGACTACTGGTCATCATTCTGGCGATTCCTTCCGCCGCCATTGAACAGGGAGACAGGATATAGTCCACCCTTGTTTTCTCCAGCGGGGAGGGAGGGTTACTGGTAAACAAATGTCACCCCGATGATCGACTGTACGTTGCCCGCCGTGACCTGGCCGCTGGTGCGCGCGTAGGTCGCGGTTAAGCCAAGATTTACCGGCGATGTGCCGACCGTGCCCAGTGCTACGGTGTTGTTAGCGGGAACAACACTACCGTATCGGGTCATCTGAACGCCGATACCCTGCGCCGCTGAGGAGGACGCGGTGTTGCTGAAGATAGAGTTGGCGGCATCGACGGTCGTACCTGAAAGGTAATAGCCGAGGTTCTGGTTTTGCGCACAGTGGACAGTGACCGGCACGGCCATTGAGCCGGGATAGTCTGGAAGCGTCACGGTGACATCACGCGCTGATACGTCGCATCCTCCAGTAGGGACAACAACATTATTGTTGGCGTAAATATTCCAGATGAAATTATTCGGGTTTCCGTCGCTGGCCACTTTATGCATATTCAATTGCGCGATGAGTTCGCCAGAGTTGATGACGACGCCTCCCGCTGCTCCGGTCGCGGTCAGATACATGCGCAGCGGCAATCCGCGATAATCCGTATGAGTGATGGTATAGACGGATGAATTACCGTTCATCGGCAAAGGATACGTATTCCCCGCCCAGTAAACGCTCCCCGTAAACGCCGCAAGCGCGCCACCGAAGGCGGAACCGCTGGTTAAATTGATGTAGTCAATGATAGAGCCGCCGGAGGAGTCGTTTTTACAGGAAACTGAAGAGGATAAATCTACGACCAGGTTTTGACCCACTCCAACAGATGGCGTCAGGTTTACATAGACATTCGCTGACCCTGAGGTCATGGTCTGCCCGGTATCATTGACTTTACAGGTGAATGCCGCAGCATCCAGCGACCAACCCATCAGCAGCAGCGTGGTGAATAGCGCGATGATTTTTTTCATGACAAACTCTCCTGACTCAGGCGTAGGTATAGGTGACGCTAATCACCGCCTGAATAGTTCCCTGGGTGGCGCCGCCGTTGACCGTTAACGCTCTGACCTGTAACGGAAAGCGGGTGGACTGCGTTGAGTCATCCACCTGAACGGATTTCGTGGCGCCATTGTTTAACGTGGTGCCTGCGTCATCCTGCAATTCGAGCTGAATATTGCCGGCGGTCCCCTGGTTTTTGTAATAACCGGTGCTGTCTGCGGTTCCGCTAAAGGTTGCGATGACCCGGGAGGTGCCGATCGGACAGTTAGTGAGTTCCAGCGCGGTACTGTGCCAGGCGGAAGCCGAACCTGCGGTCACCAGGCTGAAGGTATACAGGTCGCCGAGGTCAACGGCGGCATTGGTGGTAGACACCGTGCACGGCTTCGCCACCACCTTCCCGTTGACGGTAATCGTGATATCAGCGGCCTGAAGCCCTGAAGAAGCCGCTGTCAGTACGCTTGCCAGAAGCCACCCTACATAGTTGCGTTTCATCTCAGCCTCCGGTTACTGAAATTCAAGCGTGAATGTTGCTGTGGCATTGACGTGCCCGGCGGTGACCGGAATCTGCGTAGCCATCAGGCGTGCATAAAAGTTGAGGATGTTGGTCTGCCCAGGCGTGAGCGTGGTCCACGCGATGGATGATGACGCGGCGTTGAGCGGCAGCATCGTCTGTTGGTTATTGAGGATCTGCACGCCCATGCCTGCGGCTGCCGAGGCACCGCTATCGATCTTCAATAGACTGGTGTTGCTGCCATCCTCCGTGCCGGTAAAGCCGACTTTGACTGCCGTAACCGAGTTACCGCAGGGAGAGAGGACAATACGGAATGGGACGAGCGGGGTTGTCGCCCCCACCGCATTAAACTGTTTGGCAGCGTTATTCATCAGGTCAACGGTAAAATCTTTTGACTCTCCCGCGACAGCGCAGGCATTGTCGCGGACGTAGCCGCTAATCGTAATCGTGCTGTCGGCGGCGAAGACATTGACGCAGGCCAGCGTCAGCACAGCGCCGAGGAAATACAGTGGTTTTTTCATCATCATTCCTTCCTTAACGGCACTCTGCAAAGAGCTGGCTCAGCACATGTTTCTGGCTCTCTTCCGGCAGGCGATACCGGGCCATGCAGTTGGCCCCCGGGCCTTCGCCCCATTTCACCTGAACGCTTCCTGCCAGCGGCATGCCGCTCAGGTAGACCTGGCCGTTATCTGCCACGATGCTGCCGCTCTGGTTATCGCCGGAAGTGACCATAGCGCCGAATGGCACGGGTTTGCCGTTGTGCGTCAGCGTCATCAGGATTTTTACCCCAACGTGGGCTTTAAATTCGGCGCGGACGATGGCGCCGTGGGTCGGCACGACGCTGACCACCGCATCATCGAGATCGACGTTATCCGCCAGGGTGTTGGTATCCAGCGCGACGCGGTTTTCCCTGTACTCAGTGGCGTACGGCATGACGGCATAACCGCGCCAGTCGGTACGTACGCCGGTCTGGTTCTCGACTTTCACGTCTCCGGCGCCAGGTGCTTTAATCAGCACTACCGTGTCATTTAATGGCTGGCTTAAGGTGATGCCGTTGGCATGGGCGAGTACACCGCCGCTCATCCCGTAGTACAGCTGTTTAAATCCATCGCTGTGGCTGTAGCCCACGTTAGCGTTGCCGTAGCCGCCGCGATAGTTCATCGCCGCGTAGCCGGTTCCGCCATTGTTGCCTTCGCCACCGCTGGCATAACCGGTTTGCATGCTGTAGCTCAGGTTATTGTCTTCCAGCAGCGTGCCGTAAAGACCGGCCAGGTTAGTCATCCTGCCATTCAGGTCGTGCGACATGCTGTAGCTGGCGCTTGCGTGCCGCCAGACGGATTTGCTGTCGGAACGCAGCCAGTGGCTGAACGGAATATTGACGTTGAACGCTAACATCTGGTCGCGGCCCTGTTGCCAGGCGTTTTTGGTCAGGCTGTAGCTCAGCGTCCAGTTGATATCGTCAACGGCGGCATTTAACCCCAGCTGTAGCTGTTCGTCGGCCTTGTTGGTTGACCAGTAAGTTTGACGGCTGCCATTCACGTACAGTGTGGCAGTGCGTCCCAACTGCTGCGTTATGCTCATCTGAACCTTGCCCCGCTTGTTATAAGCAAGGTTGTAGTAGTCGGTGAATTTGGGTTTGACCTGAATCACGCCATCCTGGGTTTCAACGTCATAGCCACTCATCCTGCGGTAAGTGGTGTCGGCAAAGCTGTAATAGCCCTGGGTGGAATAACGGTATCCCACCAGTTGGACGTTGGTGCCGGTCTCATAGAGCGACTTGTTATAAAGGAAGCGTATCGATTGCCCCTGGTGAGAGCTGTCGTCAGGCAGGGTGGCGTTGGCCTGAGTTGCATCCAGCGAAACCGCGCCGAACTCGCCCATATTCTTACCGACCCCTAAATTGAAGGAGCGATAGTTGTCGGCCAGTTGGGTGCCGCCATACAGCGTCCAGCCTGCCGGGAGCCCGTGCAGGAGGGTGCTCTGGAAGAACTTTGGTTTTTCCTGCTGGTCGTTGCCGCTGCGGTATTCACCAGCGGTCACTGCATAACGGGTGTGCCCTTCACGCTGTAACATTGGCACCGTAGACCACGGCACGCTGAAGACCTGGCTGGTGCCATCGGCCTCTTTGATGGTGACCTGGAGATCGCCGCCGTTGCCTGCGGCGTAGAGATCGTTAATTGTGAAGGGGCCCGGCGGCACCGTGCTCTGGTAGATTTCATAGCCGTTTTGTTTGATCGAGACCTGCGCCGTGCCGCGCGCAATGCCGTGGATGACCGGCGCAAAGCCTTTCTGGCTATCCGGCAGCATATTGTCGTCAGAGGCTAACTGGGCGCCACGGAAGTTAATCCCGTCGAAGATATCGCCGTTGGTGTAGCTGTCGCCAAGCGTCAGGCGGGCGCGCAGGGGGGTAATATCGCGCTCCAGCCAGCTGTTCACATGCTGCCACTTATTCTCATTACTGGACGCGCTACCGCCACTGCTGTAGCTCCAGATGGTGTTATCACGCAGACGCCAGGCGCCAAGGTTGAGGCCGCTTTGCAGGTTTAAATACGCGTAATTGCTGCTGTCGCTGGCATCGTTATGTACGTTGTTGCCGGTAAAGTTATAGTTCAGCAAACCGGCGTTAATCCCGTCATCCCAGAGTTCCGGTGGAATATAGCCGCGCGCGCGATTGCCCATGAAAGCCTGCGGGACACTCAGGTACAGGCGCTGTTGGCTGACATCGAAGCGGGTGGTGGCATCTTTGACCATTTCCGTCAACGGTACGCAGGCGTCGGACGCCAGCGTATCCATACCGGTGATGGCCGACGTGCTGACCCCCATGCCAGCGAGCTGGCTACGGGTCAGGCACGGTTCCAGTCGATGACCGTTTGCGCCAGCGTTAAACGTGACGTCGCGGGTAGTTATAAAGCCATCGTTCAGATATATATCCACGCGATAGGCACCAGGCGGCACCTCTTGCCCGTTTTCAAATCCAGAGAGATCCGCAACGGCCGAGGGATCGTCGGCCAGGAAACGGGGGTTAAAATAGAGATCTGCCCGCGCGAAACCCGCGAGGCAAAGCGCCAATGGTATCTGCGCAAGGACAAAAATAGAGAATGCTTTGCGCCGGGCGCGTTGGGAACCCAAACGGTCCAGTCCGTATTTGAGATGTGACATAGTCCCTCCGGTCCGAAGTCGCCCGGCTGTCAGTTCTTAATTGTAATGTGCGGGGGAGTCCTGTTGGTGGACGGCCCCTGTGTTAACGCAGAACGCCCTTCATTTGCGGGGTCAGTGCGCCATAGTCATTAATCGTCCGGTAGGTAATGTTGCTACCGGCATCAGGTGGCAACTTGACCGAGGTTTTACCCATTGGCGGCACCAGCGCATTTTCCAGCACGCGCGTACCGGCATTGAGTTCGGTCACCGTCAGGTAATACGGCGTCGGGTTGTTGAGCGTCAGCGATGAACCGTCACGGTTAAAGGTCAGTTTTTCCGCCGCCTGATCCGGTGGCAGAGCCAGTTTCGTTGGGCGGTAGTAGAGTTTGATGCGGCTGATAATCGCCAGTTGTAAGGTGTTATCGCTGAGCTTTGATTTATCCATCGAAGGAATGGCTTTTACGTTTACCCAGAACAGGCTTTCCCGGTCCTGCGGTAACTGGTTGTTAGTGGCATCAATAATGCGCAAGGTATTCTCTTTCTTACCTTGCATCGCAAACAGCGGAGGGGTGATGACAAAACGACCATCTTTGCCGCCATCGGCGTTTTCAACCCATGACTGAATCAGATAGGTACTGTTATTGTCGTTATTGGTCACCGCCAGCTGAACCTGTTTTTGTCCAGCCGGATAGATAACCCGGGTGGCGCCCAGCGCCACGCCTGCTTCAGCGCTGGTGGAAAAACCGCTTGCGGCGAGCATCAAAAAGCCCGCCAGTAAGCCGCGTGTCATCTCCAGTGTTTTTTTCACATTTTCCCCTTTCGTACTCACCGTTGTTTCCTGTTTCCGGCATACCTGCTGGCTAATTACTGATAGGTCAGAGAGAACCAGATTTGAGCATTAGCGGCTCCCCCGGTGACCTGCTTCCCGGTCGCCCGATACTTCGCCACGAAATGAAGCGTGGTGGGGCCGCTATACAACTGCGTCCAGGCGCCCGGCGGGCTGTTGAGTGGAATCAATTGATTGTCTTTATCAAATAAAGCGATGCCTACGCCGGTTGCTATCCCCGGCCCTTCGCCGACTGAAAGCACCTCCGGGTTTTTGCCGTCGGCAACTCCGCGAAATGACACGCCTACGCGCTGACTCACGGCAGTGCTGCAATCCTGTAGATGAATATCGAATGGCACGGGGTTGGCATCTTCCCCTGACGAATGAAACCGATTACTGCTGATCTGCCCCATATTGACCATCATCTGTTGATCTCCTGCTTCAACGCGGCAGGATTCGGCAATAATGACCCCCTGGAAACGCATGTTTCCCCCGGGCAACGTCACGTTCCAGTGATTGCCAGCCAGTGCCAGCGACGGAAACAGAAATATCAGCAGACCTGATCTCACTCCTTGCATCGTTATCACCCCTGTCCTGTTATGGATAACGGGCCATCCTGGCCCGGAATGCTTCCCTGTCAGACGTTTGAATTACTGGTATTGCACTTTGAAGGTTGCGTCTGCGTTCGCAGTACCGGCAGTTGCTGCGCCAGTTGCGTAGTAACGAGCCTGGAAAGGAATGATGTTAGTACCGTCATTCAGCGTGGTAGCGCTGCTGAAGGTTGCGCCATCCAGCTCCAGAGCGGTGCCAGTTTTGTCGAGGATCTGTACGCCGACGTTAGTCGCGCCGCCTGATGCGGAACCCTGTAGCGCCAGAACGGTAGGGTTGGCGCCATCAACAGCAGTACCTGTGAACGCAACGGAAGCCTGGGTCGCAACGGTCGTGTCGCAATCATCCAGTTGAATGTTGAAACCAACAGCGGAGCTGGTGTTGCCTTCAGCAGCGAGTTTGGCGGAGCGAACCTGGCCTAACTGAACTGTCTGATCGATAGAACCGGCATCAACTGCACAAGCGGCGTTAACGATTTCCCCTTTAAAATGCACGGTGCCGCCGTTTACCGTGGTGGTGTCGGCCAGGGCTGCTGTGGAGCTCAGGGACAGTGCTGACAGAACAACGATTGCCAGTGTTTTGATTTTCATGCGGTTTTCCTTTAAACAATGTCGATATTACGAACCGAAACTGGCAGTCGTTGTACCTTCCTGGCATTTCAGGTTTAAGCCGAATAGTTCGACTGCCGATCTTGCGCAGTTTTTACCCAACTGATGAGTCAATTGGGACCATTTTGACTCGTCGCAATAAATTTCTTAATTTCGTTTTTTTATGCGTTGTTCTGGAATTTAATTCTTATTTTTTGGTTTTCTATAGATGAATATATCTGAGGTGATCGTGAGTTATATCAACAAGACAAGTGGAAAGCAGAACTCGATGTGCGGAGAAAAGGTGCGGAAAAAAGGTGAGGATGTATGAAACGTAAAAAAATGTGAGTAAAAAAACAATTTTAAATCAGTTGGATATTTTTTTTTCGCAAAAAAAATGGACTTACAGGTTGCAGAAAATTACAAAACTCCTCTACGATATAGACAGTTTGGTCCCAATTGACTTGTTCAATGTCTTATTTTTCCTTAGTTATCAATGAATTATATAGTTCATCATTTTTGATCTTCTGTTTTAGTAGCTTTTCCTCTAGCGGATTTACCCTTTCCCATAATCCTGCAAACCGGGCGGCATTACTGGCTGTATAACGTACGGTGTGGCGAATATTTCGGTGACCAAGGTAATCCTGGATTAGACGTGTATCTGTACCTCTTTCAGCAAGTTCATAACCACATGCATGTCGCAGCATATGCGGATGTGTGGTGGTGCTGGTTCCGGCCTTTTGGCCAGCAGAACGTATTATACGGTATGCCTGCTGGCGGGAAAGTTGTGAGCCTTTACGGGAAATAAACACCGCGTTTATTTTCTGCGCTCCCTTCCAACTCGCACGAACCCGGCTCCAGCATTCAATGGCTTCACACTCGTCCGGCATGAGGGGATGAATAGTAGAAAAACCATTTTTCAGTCGGCGGATATTGATCCGACCTTCATAAAGATCAAAATCCCGGTAATGCAGGTTCAGTAGTTCACTTATACGCATTCCATGACGAAAGGCCAGCAGGATAAGACAATAATCTCGCTCTCCTGTCTGGCCATGACGTACGGCTTTCATCATGGCCTGAACTTCTCTGGCAGTAAGAAAACGGCGTCGGTTCATAATATTTCTCCTGGTATCAGAATGATAAAGAGTCAGCTCCAGTGATACGAATAACTGATAGCTAAAGCTAGGGATGTATTATTAATTGTACATATTGACCACTATCCCATTTTATTCTATGAAGCTCACAAAGCCCCATGTCAGTGGGCGACTTCATTCTAAAGATTTCATCAGACATCACAAGAAGACTATTCCGTATATTCTCAGAGGGGAAAAACGTATTCAGCGGGGGGGAATAACTAATCAGACCATGTCAGAGGTGTCAATTATACTGGTCAGAAAAAATAACACAGGATATAGTGTAGAAACATAAAATAGATAACCATACAGCCAATGCGACTATTACAGTGCCATCCATGGCACATAGCTTTATTCAGACTTATTTACTGTCTATATTTTTCTTTCCTTACAGTCTGCTACAGACATCTCTGTTTTTTGTTTTATTCCAGATGCCATAAAAACGACCAGCGTTACTGGCAGTATACCAGACAGTATGACGAATATTGCGATGGCCAAGGTAATCCTGAATCAGGCGGGTATCTACCCCCATATTTGCCAGAGCAAACCCACAGGAATGACGAAGCATATGCGGGTGGGCACAAATTGCAAGTTTTGCTTTCTTCCCGGCTCTGGCGATTATCTGATAAAATTGCTGTCTTGAAAGGGGATTGCCTTTACGTGATAAAAATAACCATTCAGTTTCTGAATGTTGGCTTGTAAGGCGAATTTTCAGCCAGGACTTTATCGAACGAATTTCCTCTTCAAGTAAGGGATGGGTAGTTGAGAATCCTTTTTTTAATCGGTAAATATGTATACATTTATCCTTAAGGTCAATATCTGAGATACGCAGACGACATATTTCGCTTGCCCTTAACCCATGAATAAAACACAGTAAAACCAGACAGCGATTACGCACTGCATAGGTTCCTGTACTAACAGCATTAAGAATTAAATTGATTTCATTTTGTGTCATAAACCTGCGTTTCTCTAGTCCATTATTATTTTTCATATCACCTGTTATCCTTTATTTTGCCGACATTCCGCTTATACCTGACTCTCTTCTAATGGATTAAAATCTGCCGAATAATAGCTTTTTCTTCAGGAAATAACCAGGTGTAGTTAAAAATAATGATATGTTCTTAAATTTATGTAGAGTCACAAATGAATAATTAGTCATATGCAGAACTAATTTGTTTTTTGATATCGTAGATGAATTACATATCCGTAATGACGGGACTATCGCTGTAGTTATCATATGGTAATATGATTAATTTAACTTAAGGGTAATTGAATGGCGAAAAGATAAGGTGAATGAACCACATAAGATTCTACATAAATATATTATTCTCAATGGACTGATTTTTTCGGCGTGTGCGGTGTATTGTTATTTCAAGAGGCTATTTCACTCTTTCACACAGTTCATTTTACCGGGGTTGCAGGTTTTCTTCAGTTTGTATATGTTTTTCAATCTTTCTCGCTTTGATATCTACCATTAAGTCAGAACGGTTTGCTGCGGTGCGAAGCCTGTATACACTCTTCATAGGTATTAGCTCAGACTTGATCTGGCTTTGTCACAATACAGAGTTTAATCTAATCTGACAGGCAACTCTGTGCCAGGAGGAGACGTTGCTAACAACAGTCTGAGTTGATCAACGGGGAGCAGGTCAGTATTTCTGCTCATCACTTTCGCAGACCCAACCGTATAAAATTATGAGGGAATAAAGGCGTAATCATTATCTTATCGTTAAAAATAAATAGGTTAGGTGATATGGCGATGACATCGTAGATATTATCGACAATGAGTTGTAGATGGGTTCTGAACACGGGCACATCGGCATCATCCGCTATGACAAATACAGTTTCATTGCCTAAGCCGCTCCCATTAAACATATCATGAGTGAGTTCATAATCGCTGAAATCCATTTCTGACCATATGAGATTACCGCTATGCCATGGATATTGATGAAAAATATCCATTACCATACTCAAATCATCCCCTTCCACAACATCAAAATCTGCCTTGAGCAACTCTTTACATTCCTCAAACAATGTCATGTCCACTCCCTTTGTGGCTGTATATTTTTATCATAACCTCCCGGGAGGATTGTCTAAAGGAATTATGAACTTCCGCTCCTCGCTCAGAGCGGACACTCAGGTTTAATAATGCAATACGTTCAGCTCAAGTAGTATTACTATTGATAAATCATTTTATGATGGCGTGGAGGGCGGGGAATTCTGGTAATGGTAAGACGTGAAAGGGAAAGAAGTGTATGTTGCAGGTGGACGGACTTGTGAAGACCCCCATATGACTAGTGGAGGGCGTATGTTGTCAGATTCTCCCGTTTCCCCCGTGTTTTTGAACAGTTAGAAATGAAAAGAACCGTAGCTGACCGTAGAAAGACCGTAGCTGGAAGTAAGAGATAGGCTTGTCAGAGGGTATATATGTCTTTAAATGCAACGAACATCTAAGAAAATGGCGAGAAATCCAGCAAGCAAATAACGTCCTGCAATGACCAAAAATCTACCGGAATGCCAGAAAGCAAAAAACCAGCCCGTAGGCTGGTTTCTTTAAATAGTGGTGCCCGGACTCGGAATCGAACCAAGGACACGGGGATTTTCAATCCCCTGCTCTACCGACTGAGCTATCCGGGCAACGGGGCGCATTAAACCGTAAAGGCGCGCAGGCGTCAACGGCTTTCCATGAAAAAAATGACAAAAGACAGCTGACTGCCTGCTTTTCACGCAAAAAGCGCAAAATTGGCTCTAATTACGTCAACGCGCCACCCTGACGGCAGCGGGCAAAGCGCAGTATATCCTCCGCCAGACGGTGGGCGGTATCCACATCAGCCTGGCTGCGATTGACCAGCATTCGGCTGAGGCAACCTTCCAGCACCAGTTCCATCTGTTTCGCCACCATCGCCGGGTCGTCAATTTCGAGCGTTGTCAGCAATTCGTGGGTGAAGTCATGCGCCGCCCGTTTTTGCTGATCGGCCAGTTGGTGAATAGGGTGGGCAGGATCGGGATAAAACGTACAGGCAGCAATAAACAGACAACCGGGGTAGCGGTTGTTGCTCACGCACTCCGAAAGCGCGTTATAGCGCGCCAGCAGTTTTTGTTCTGCGGTAAGGGTTTCATCAAGCAAAAGCTGGCGACGCCAGATGTCTACCTGTTGACTCAGATAACGCAGGGCGTCGTACAGAATAGCCTCTTTATCGGGCCAGAAGCGCTGTAACTCATCAAGCGGATAATCAATGCGTTCTGCCACCATCTCAAGCGTGGTGTTTGCTATCCCTTGAACCTCAAGTAATTTCAGGGCTTCTCCCAGGACATCTTCACGTTGCACGGTATTCTCCTCCGTCTTTCCCACAGAAAGTGTCGCTCACGGTTGGCGATCGCGCAAATGTGCGCTAAAGGTCGTCGCATCCATAAAGCCCGTCACTCGCGCATTCGGGTGCTCATGGCCTTGCGCATCAAAAAACAGGATTGTCGGTAAACCCAGTACATTCAGGTGTCTGAGTAAGGCGACATCCTGCGCATTGTTGGCGGTGACATTAGCCTGTAGCAGCACGGTGTCGCCCAGCGTCTGCTGAACCTGCGGATCGCTGAAGGTGTACTTCTCAAACTCTTTACAGGCAACGCACCAGTCGGCGTAGAGATCCAGCATTACCGGCTTTCCTTTTGCCTCTGCCAGCGCCTGATTTAACGCATCGACTGTCGTAATCGGCTTGAAGTTCAGGTGCGCCTGCGTCTGGGCGGTTGTTGCGCCAAACGCCCAGTCCTGTAACGGACGTACGCTGACCAGCGCCGCCGCCAGCAGGATGATTTGCACAATGCGCATCCCGCCGCGTCTGGCGTGCAGGCTGGTAATAAACGCCCAGCCGAAGAAGGCGACGCCCAGCAGCGACCACAGACGCAGTCCCCACTCGTCGCCGATTACCCGCTCCAGCAAAAAGACCGGCAGCGCGAGGATCACAAAGCCAAAAGCGGTTTTGACGTGTTCCATCCACGGGCCGCTTTTCGGTAGCAGACGGTTGCCAAACACGGTGACCAGAATCAGCGGCAGCCCCATGCCCAGCGCGTAGAGATACAGCGTTCCACCGCCAAGCCACATGTTCCCGCTCTGGGCGATGTACAGCAAAATGGCGCTCAGCGGCGCGGTGGTGCATGGCGAGCAGATAAGCCCGGCAATCGCGCCCATGACAAATACGCCGCCAGGAGAGCCGCCCTGCTGACGGTTACTCATCAACGTGAGGCGCGTTTGCAATGAAGAAGGCAGTTGTAGCGTGAACAGTCCGAACATTGACAGCGCCAGCAGCGTGAAGACCAGCGCAAGGCCGATTAGCACATAAGGGTGCTGGAGCGCCGCCTGGAACTGTAGCCCGGCAGCGGCCACAACCAGCCCCAGCGCGGTGTAGGTGAGCGCCATACCTTGTACGTAGATAAAGGTCAGCAGCAGCGCGCGTCCGGTTGAGAGGCGTTGTTTACCGCCGAGCACAATGCCGGAAATCAGCGGATACATCGGCAGGACGCAGGGCGTAAAGGCGATCCCGATGCCAATCAGCAATGCCCACAGTGCGGAGAAAGGCAGCCGGGCGGCAGGTTGCGGCGTCTCTTCCGTTTGCGCTGCGACCGGCGACGGCGTGGATTTAGCCACCGCGCTGGCGCTCACTTCGCTTAACGGCACGGTTTTGGTTTCCGGCGGATAGCAGAAGCCTGCGTCAGCACAGCCCTGATACGTCACGGTTAACGTCGCGCCGGATGCGGCCTGGTTAACGATGAGCGGAATGTTTAAGCGCTTGCGGTAGATTTCGCTTTTGCCATAAAACTCATCTTCATGCCAGACGCCCGCCGGGAGCCGGACTTCGGCAATTTCGGCCTGAGATGGGGTGATGCTTATCTGTTTGCGGTAAAGATAGTAGCCGTCTTTCACCTGCCAGGAGAGGTTCAGGTCATGTTGATTCTGCTGAAAATCAAAGGAAAAAGCCTGGTCGGCAGGGACAAACTGCGAGCGGCCTGGTGCGTCAAATAATCCGGCGAAGGCGGATGTGCTACACAGCAGCAGGATCAGCGTAAGGATGCGTTGAGCCATGAGAGGTAATCAGTGTCTCCGTGAGTGACGGGTAAAACCAGAAGTTCAGGCGTTTGATACGGGTGGTGAGACTTCAGGCATTCAAGAAGCGCTTGCTGGTGCGAAACGGTGGTTTTTAAAATCATCTGCACTTCGTATTCCTGCTCCAGTTTGCCCTCCCAGTAATACAAGGATGTCGCGCCCGGCAGTAACGTGGCGCAGGCGGCCAGTTTTTCTGCCAGCACCTTAGCGGCCAGATCCTGGGCTGTTGCTTCATCCGGCGCGGTACAGAGCACCACGACGGCCTCGGGGATGGAGATATCCTGACTATTATCATCAAGCATAAACACCTCGAAAGAACAGAAAGAGCAGCAAGAGTGTGGTCACTATACAACGGAAGGCGGCGGGATGTTAGTCAAAGCGGAGGTAAGAAAGCGGGGCGCGTATACGCCCCGCGAGGAGAACTTACAGCATGACGCTGCCCAGCAGGAAGCCGAAGCAAACGGCAAGGGCAACACCCAGCGTACCTGGGATAAAGAACGGGTGGTTAAAGACGAATTTACCGATACGGGTTGTACCGGTGTCATCCATCTGAACCGCAGCGACCAGCGTTGGGTAGGTCGGCAGAATGAACAGGCCGGAAACCGCAGCGAAAGACGCGACAGCGGTCAGCGGAGAGACGTTCAGCGCCAGCGCCATTGGCATCAACGCTTTCGCTGTGGCTGCCTGAGAGTACAGCAGAGCGGAAGCAAAGAAGAAGATGACGGCCAGCAGCCACGGATGGCCCTGAATCACGCTACCCGCAGTGTCTTTGATCCAGTCGATGTTGTGAGAAACGAAAGTATCGCCCAACCATGCTACGCCCAGAATACAGATACAGGCGCTCATACCCGCTTTAAAGGTACTGGAGTTCAGGATGGAGTCCGTTTCGACGCGGCAGACGATGGTCGTCAGCGTCGCGACGCTCAGCATGATGATCAGAATCGCGTTGGTGGTGTTCATCAGCGGTGTTGCGACCAGGCCGAGGCTTGGACTGTTGACGATGGCATAAACCACGACGCAGACAACGCCCAGCAGGAACAGCCAGACCGAGGTTTTTGCCATCGGTTTGATTTCAATTTGCTTTTCGCCGCGCAGTTCGATCAGCCCTTCTTCCAGACGTTTGCGGTAAACCGGGTCGTCAGAAAGTTTAGAGTTAAACAGCATTGTGACCAGGAAGGACATCACCAGTACCGCCAGCAGAGTGGACGGAATCACCACGGACAGCAGGTGAATATAGCTGATGCCATGACCTTCCATGACGGAAGACATGTACACCACCGCCGCAGAGATAGGCGATGCGGTGATCGCAATCTGTGCGGAAACCACCGCCGTGGAGAGCGGACGGCAAGGTTTGATGCCTTGCTCCTTCGCCACTTCAGCGATAACCGGCAGGGTTGCCAGAGAGATGTTGCCAGTACCGGCAAAGATAGTCAGGAAATAAGTGACGATCGGTGCAAGGATCGTGATGTATTTCGGGTTTTTGCGCAGCAGTTTTTCCGTCTGGTTAACCAGATAGTCCAGACCGCCCGCAACCTGCATTGCGGAGATGGCAGCGATAACCGCCATGATGATGGAAATAACATCGAACGGGATATTCCCTGGTTTAACGCCGATGGCTGCAAGAACCAGAACGCCAAGCCCACCTGCAAATCCAATACCGATGCCCCCAAGTCTGGCACCCAAAAAGATTGCCAGCAAAACGATGATAAGTTCTAAAACTATCATATTAGCCTTCCTTGTTGTTTAACAAGTTGATATTAAATTGTTGTTATTTGGTAACTTATGACAAGAAAAAAGGCACGTCATCTGACGTGCCTCCTGTGTTACTACCCTGTACGATTACTGTTCGCTTTCATCAGTATAACGTTTTGCTTTGTAAGCCGGGTGCATCAGGTTCTGTGCGGAGAAAATATCGTCCAGCTCTGCTTCAGTCAACAGGCCGCGCTCCAGCACCACTTCACGGACGCTCTTACCGGTCTCGGCGCAAATCTTACCAACGATGTCGCCGTTGTGGTGGCCGATGAACGGGTTGAGGTAGGTGACGATGCCGATGGAGTTATAAACGTATCCTTCGCACACTTCTTTGTTTGCGGTAATGCCGTTAATGCATTTTTCCAGCAGGTTGTAGCAGGCATTGCTCAGAATATGGATAGATTCGAACATCGCCTGGCCGATAACCGGCTCCATTACGTTCAGCTGCAACTGGCCTGCTTCGGCTGCCATCGTTACGGTGGTGTCGTTACCGATGACTTTGAAGCATACCTGGTTAACAACTTCTGGTACTACCGGGTTTACTTTCGCTGGCATGATAGAAGAGCCCGCCTGTAGTTCCGGCAGGTTGATCTCGTTCAGACCCGCGCGTGGGCCTGAGGAGAGTAAACGCAGGTCGTTACAGATTTTAGACATCTTCACAGCCAGACGTTTCAGCGCGCTGTGTACCATGACATAAGCGCCGCAGTCGGATGTTGCTTCAATCAGGTCTTCTGCCGGTACGCAGGCAAAGCCAGTGACTTCAGCCAGTTTCTGCACCGCCAGCGGAGAGTATTCTTTCGGGGTGTTCAGGCCAGTACCGATTGCCGTCGCGCCGAGGTTAACTTCCAGCAGCAGCTCAGCAGTACGTTCAATGCTTTTCACTTCTTCTTTCAGCAGTACGCTGAAAGCGCGGAATTCCTGGCCGAGGGTCATCGGTACAGCATCCTGCAACTGGGTACGGCCCATTTTCAGGATGTCCTGGAACTCAACGGCTTTACGCTCGAAGCCTTCACGCAACTGATTGATTGCATCAATGAGTTTGACGATAGACGCGTAAACGGCAACACGGAAACCGGTCGGATAGGCGTCGTTGGTGGACTGACATTTATTCACATGGTCGTTCGGGTTCAGGTACTGATATTCACCTTTCTGATGACCCATCAGTTCCAGCCCGATATTGGCCAGCACTTCGTTGGTGTTCATGTTGACGGAAGTACCTGCACCGCCCTGGTAAACGTCTACCGGGAACTGGTCCATGCATTTGCCGTTATTCAGGACTTCATCACATGCGGCAATGATGGCGTTGGCCACACTTTTAGGGATGGTTTGCAGCTCTTTGTTGGCCAGGGCCGCTGCCTTTTTCACCATTACCATACCGCGTACAAATTCAGGGATATCGCTGATTTTGTTATTGCTAATGTAGAAGTTTTCAATCGCTCTCAGAGTGTGAACACCATAGTAGGCATCCGCTGGAACTTCCCTGGTACCCAACAAATCTTCTTCGATACGAATGTTGTTTAACATGTGAACCTTCTTTTTCAAGCTGCCAATAATTACATAAACACACAGGATATATGTGGTTTCGAATGTTTCCTGACCGACGATTATCCCCTGCATCGGTCTGATACTCGAGATCATATTCTGCTTCAGGATTTCTACCGTAACCTGGATCACTTAAAGTGTGGGAAGTTACCCCTTATTTATTATTTTGTGAAATAGGTCACCGCTTTGGGATTACCACTAAAAATAAGTGTACAAACAGCTTGAAATTTTGCTAACCGTCTCAACATCTGACGCATGTGAATCGCGCACCCATATCAGACAGACGTGATGAAAACGGCTGTCATTTACAGGAGAGTCCTTTGCGCTGGATACCGTTTATTGCCATCTTTCTCTATGTTTACATTGAGATTTCTATTTTTATCCAGGTCGCCCATGTGCTGGGTGTCCTGATGACGCTGATCCTGGTGATTTTCACCTCGGTCATTGGTATGTCGCTGGTGCGAAACCAGGGTTTCAAGAACTTTTTGTTGATGCAGCAGAAAATGGCGGCTGGCGAAAGTCCGGCGGCGGAGATGATCAAGAGCGTGTCGCTGATCATCGCGGGCCTGCTGCTGGTGCTGCCCGGCTTCTTCACCGACTTCCTGGGGCTGCTTCTTTTATTGCCGCCCGTGCAGAAACACCTGACCATGAAGTTGCTGCCGCATTTGCGTTTTTCCCGTATGCCTGGCGGCGGTTTTAGCGCCGGAACGGGCGGCGGCGAGACGTTTGACGGTGAGTTTCAGCGTAAAGAGGACGAGCGTGACCGTTTAGATCATAAAGACGACCGCAAGGATTAAATCAAACGTTGAACCGTAGGCCGGATAAACCGCTTCAGCGGCGCCATCCGGCATAAATGCCCGGTGGCGCTATGCTTACCGGGCCTACAACTGCTGACGCTTAGCCAACCTGCGGGGTAAAAACAGCCACAGCGCCGTCAGCATAATCAGCGCGTACAGACACTTCCATCCCACCATTGCCAGCAATAACAGACACAGCAGAGCGCCAGTCACCGCCAGCGCGCGATAGCGTCCTGCCAGCAACCGACACCCGGCCAGCATACACAGCAAGTAGATCATAATGAAAATGCCGTTGGCATAGACGATCAGCGCGTCGAGATTGATCTCAAGGATGTAAATGCACAATGTGCTGAGTACGCAACAGCCCAGTACGGCGTTCAGCGCATTGCGGGGAACGCGGCGGGCAGAAAGGCGCGCCAGATAATGATCTGGCCTGTCCTGCGCCTGTGACCAGACAAGGCGGGCGAAACTCTGGATATAGATATTCAGGCTGGCGAAGCAGGCCAGATAACCAATAATGCAGGCGACCCACAGCGCCTGTACGCCAAACAATCGCACGACGATGTCAGGGAGCGACGCTGCCGCCGCCATTTGCGCGCCGTAGGCGTCAAAATGCAGAACCGCCACCGTACACGCCCAATAAACGGAGCCGGCCAGCAGCAGACCGATCATCAGTGCGCGCGGGAAATCGCGTTCAGGGTTTTTAAATTCCGATGCCAGATGGGCGAACGCTTCAAGGCCGACAAAGCACCAGAACATAACCGACAGCGCGGCGAACAGGGCGGGCAGCTCAATATCCGCAGGGGCAGGGAATGGAATTTTGTTCGGCTTGAGATCGCCCGCCCACCAGATGGCGACAATCAGCGCCACAATCAGCCCGGCAATGATCGTTTGCAGGTTGGCGCTGGAACTGGCGCCGCGAGAGCCAATGAACCACACCAGCGCCAGCGTGCCGAATTCCGCCAGTAAAAGCTGCCAGCCGTGCCAGCCAAACATCGCCTGACCGAACCCGGCGGCGATATGCAGCGCCGCTGGCAGGCCGACGGGGATGACCGACAGGAACAACCATCCGGTGACACGCGCCATTCGCGAACCAAACGCCATCCCGACAAAATGTGCCACGCCGCCCGCACTGGGGAAATGACGCCCCAGGATGGCAAAAACAATCGCCACAGGAAAGACTAAAACGATGAGCGCAGGCCAGGCCCACAGGCTGTTATTGCCCGCCACCAGCGCGGCCAGCGCCGGGACGGCAAAGACGCCGGTTCCTAACAGTGATGTCGACAACAGGCCCACGCCCTGAGCCAGTCCCAGCTCTTGTTTTAGTCCACTCATGAGTCACTATCCGGTTACGCCCAATTTTTGGGCAACTGCGCAGATTTTCGATGGTAACACAATCGGATTTACTTATGACGGGCCGCCTTAAATCGTTATGAAATGTGAGGTGACCTACCGTTTTCGCGCGATTTTCTGCTGATAAGAATTTTTTTTCATCTGCCCCCTTGAAGGGGCAAAAACCCATCCCCATCTCTCTGGTCACTAGCCGGGAAACCGTTCACGGGCCGGCGTCACCCATAACTGATAAAGACTTTCTCAAAGGAGAGCTATCAATGAGTATTCGTCCGTTACATGATCGTGTGATCGTCAAACGTAAAGAAGTTGAATCCAAATCTGCTGGCGGCATTGTTCTGACCGGTTCCGCAGCGGGTAAATCAACGCGTGGCGAAATCATCGCTGTCGGTAAGGGTCGCATCCTGGATAACGGTACTGTGCAGCCGCTGGACGTTAAGGTTGGCGACATCGTTATTTTCAACGATGGCTATGGTGTGAAATCTGAGAAGATCGACAATGAAGAAGTGTTGATCATGTCTGAAAGCGACATTCTGGCAATTGTTGAAGCGTAATCCGCGAACGACACTGAACATACGAATTTAAGGGAAAGAGAAAATGGCAGCTAAAGACGTAAAATTCGGTAACGACGCTCGTGTGAAAATGCTGCGCGGCGTAAACGTACTGGCAGACGCAGTGAAAGTGACCCTCGGTCCGAAAGGCCGTAACGTGGTTCTGGATAAATCTTTCGGTGCGCCGACCATTACTAAAGATGGTGTTTCCGTAGCGCGTGAAATCGAGCTGGAAGACAAGTTCGAAAACATGGGCGCGCAGATGGTGAAAGAAGTTGCCTCTAAAGCGAACGACGCGGCAGGCGACGGCACCACCACCGCGACCGTACTGGCTCAGTCCATCATCACTGAAGGTCTGAAAGCCGTTGCTGCGGGCATGAACCCGATGGATCTGAAACGTGGTATCGACAAAGCGGTTGCTGCTGCGGTTGAAGAACTGAAAACCCTGTCCGTACCGTGCTCTGATTCTAAAGCCATTGCTCAGGTTGGTACTATCTCCGCTAACTCCGACGAAACCGTAGGTAAACTGATCGCTGAAGCGATGGACAAAGTCGGTAAAGAAGGCGTGATCACCGTTGAAGACGGTACTGGTTTGCAGGATGAGCTGGACGTGGTTGAAGGTATGCAGTTCGACCGTGGCTACCTGTCTCCTTACTTCATCAACAAGCCGGAAACTGGCGCAGTAGAACTGGAAAGCCCGTTCATCCTGCTGGCTGATAAGAAAATCTCTAACATCCGCGAAATGCTGCCGGTTCTGGAAGCCGTTGCGAAAGCAGGCAAACCGCTGCTGATCATCGCTGAAGATGTGGAAGGCGAAGCGCTGGCTACGCTGGTGGTTAACACCATGCGCGGCATCGTGAAAGTGGCGGCGGTTAAAGCGCCGGGCTTCGGTGATCGTCGTAAAGCGATGCTGCAAGATATCGCAACCCTGACCGGTGGTACCGTTATCTCTGAAGAGATCGGTATGGAGCTGGAAAAATCTACCCTGGAAGACCTGGGTCAGGCAAAACGCGTTGTGATCAACAAAGACACCACCACCATCATTGATGGCGTGGGTGAAGAGTCTGCGATCCAGGGCCGTGTCACTCAGATCCGTCAGCAGATCGAAGAAGCCACTTCCGATTACGACCGTGAAAAACTGCAAGAGCGCGTAGCGAAACTGGCAGGCGGTGTTGCGGTTATCAAAGTTGGCGCTGCGACCGAAGTTGAAATGAAAGAGAAAAAAGCACGCGTTGAAGATGCCCTGCACGCGACCCGTGCTGCGGTTGAAGAAGGCGTAGTTGCCGGTGGTGGCGTTGCGCTGATTCGCGTCGCGTCTAAAATTGCGGAACTCAAAGGCCAGAACGAAGACCAGAACGTGGGTATCAAAGTTGCGCTGCGCGCAATGGAATCCCCGCTGCGTCAGATCGTGCTGAACTGCGGCGAAGAACCGTCTGTTGTGGCTAACACCGTTAAAAGCGGCGACGGCAACTACGGTTACAACGCAGCAACCGAAGAATACGGCAACATGATCGATATGGGTATCCTGGACCCGACCAAAGTAACCCGTTCTGCTTTGCAGTACGCGGCATCCGTGGCTGGTCTGATGATCACCACCGAGTGCATGGTAACTGACCTGCCGAAAGGCGATGCTCCTGACTTAGGCGCAGCTGGTGGCATGGGCGGTATGGGTGGAATGGGCGGCATGATGTAATGCGACGAGAGTCGCATTCCTCTGCGTAACTGACTGAATAAACAGAGAATTTCCCTCTCTGACAGTTAGCTTACGCGCCCCGTGAGAGCGGGTCAAGTACCCGTTCTCACATCCCTTTAGCGTAGCATAAGGTGGAGTCGCTTCGGCGGCGGAATACGCACCCATAACTTGGGTTACCTTTCAGTGATGAGCAGTAACGCGCCCATTACTTTCACTCAGTTATCCGCAGTAGTTTACGCTGCGCGGAGTGCCCGTCAGGGCAGACGTCGGTGATTCCCAAATCGACGTTACATCCTTAACGATTATGGCGAAGTTTGCCATACATCATCACTTCATCCTTTCATGGATTCATGAACAGGACGGGATCGCCTTGCTCGCGATCTTCACAAGAGGAATGCAGCGCAAGCTGTACGGGTGATTGTTCTGTCGCTTTTCTGAGCAGAAACAGCGAAGAAGAACCCGTTGTTCAGCCAACGGTAGCCTAGGGATAGTGCGTCACTGGTAACGGTGGGGTGCGGAGCTTCCTGACAACGTACTCCCGCGCAGGCGGCGGTTGATATCCGTGAGGAAATTAACTGGATTGGTCTAACGACATGACCATGAGAGGCCAGGCTGTATCGTAAGGTTAACGTACGTGAACTGCTGTTAAACACCGTCAGCCGCATTGAGCGTAAGTCGTTGATACGCTCTGACCAAAAGGTGGGTGGACAGGTTATCTCTTTTACATCTGGGGATACGCTGATATGAGCGCCACCGGTGGATAGGCAGAGCCTAACCGATACGTGTCATCCGTACGGAACTCGGTAAGCCCGTATATTCGCCTCGTTGAGGCAGGGGAGCCGTAAGGCGAGCTGTTGGGTATGCGGGTAAGGGAGGTTGGAGAAAGCAAACGCCGCGCTGTAATTGCGTGGATAGAGGCATGAAACAGGGCCTCACCGGAAACGGGGCAGACTTCCAACTGGTCTTAAATCGTAATAAGGCTTGTAAAGCTTATTGAATGTAAAACCCCGAGGGGCGAAACGTGATTTCTCCCTCGGGGGAAATCCACGTCCGTCCTCAGGGCGCTCTCGACAGAGCATTCAGGAGGATAGCAAGGTGAATACCGAAACGCGAGTTGAATCGCAGGCGGTATCTGCATCTTCCCGCCCGGAAAGGTGGCACGCCATTAACTGGCGTAAAACCTCAGAAGCGGTGAGAAAGCTACAGGTACGCATTGCGAAGGCGGCGCAACGGCAGGAGTGGCGGCAGGTAAAAGCGCTGCAACGAATGCTGACTCGTTCGCTGGCGGCTAAGGCATTGGCCGTCAGGCGAGTCACGGAAAACCGGGGCAAGGATACCCCCGGAGTGGATGGAAAGTTATGGAGTACCCCGAAAACCAAATGGGAGGCCATCTTCGATATGAAGAGAACCGGATATCACCCTAAACCGCTGCGGCGGGTGTATATCCCGAAGTCGAACGGCAAGTTGCGTCCGCTCGGGATTCCGACCATGAGAGACAGAGCCATGCAGGCGTTATATCTGCTGGCGCTGGAACCCGTGTCGGAAACAACAGCCGACCGTAACAGTTATGGTTTTCGTCCGATGCGTTCAACGGCGGATGCTATTGAACAATGCTTTGTGGCGCTCAGCCGGGGTAACTCGGCGCAGTGGGTGCTGGAAGGCGACATCAAAGGGTGTTTCGATAACATCAGTCATGACTGGCTACTGGCACATATCCCGATGGATAAGCAGGTGCTGGGCAAATGGCTGAAGGCAGGTTACATGGAGTCCGGTCATTACCATGCAACCGGCGCGGGAACGCCTCAGGGCGGCATCATTTCGCCGGTACTGGCCAATATGGCACTTGATGGGCTGGAAGCGGTGCTTGAATTCCAGTTTGGGATAAAGAATACCAAAGCCAGCTACAAGACCAAGGTCAACTATGTGCGCTATGCGGATGATTTCATCATCACCGGAATCTCGAAAGAGCTACTGGAGAATGAAGTTAAACCTCTTGTTGAAGCCTTTATGGCAGAACGGGGGCTGCAACTGTCGCCGGAGAAAACGGTGATAACGCATATTGAGCAGGGTTTTGACTTCCTCGGTCAGAACGTGCGCAAGTATCGCGGGAAAATGCTGATAAAGCCTTCCCGTAAGAACCTGCGAACGTTTCTGGCGAAGGTGAGGGACATAGTGAAGCGTCATCCGACGCAGCCGCAAAACTGGCTGATACATCAGCTCAACCCGGCATTGCGGGGTTGGGCGAACTATCACCGACATGTGGTGGCGAAGGAGACGTTCAGCTATGTGGACTATCGTGTCTGGAAGTTGCTCTGGCGCTGGTGTTGCAGGCGGCATAAAAACCGCTACAAACGCTGGGTGAAGGCGAAATACTTTCACACAGTGGGCAACCGGCACTGGACGTTTCAATGGCGGGAGGATAAGGAGAAACCAGCAACGCTGGTGTACCTGAAAGACACCGTTATTAAACGGCATATCAAGATAAAGGCGGAGGCAAACCCTTATCTGCCTGAATGGGAACTGTACTTCGAGCAGCGCCTTGAGCGTCGCTGGAAGGAAACCATGCAGGGCAGAAAGAAGTTGTTGACGCTTTGGCTCAGGCAGGAGAAACGCTGCCCGCTCTGTAACCAGTTAATTACTATGGAAACAGGCTGGCACGTTCACCATAAACACCAGAAGCATCTGGGCGGCGGTGACGAGCTTGAGAATCTGGAAATGTTGCATCCGGGCTGCCACATCCAATGGCACGTGAACGAGGAAAAAGATGCGCAACCGGTTCAACCCGTCGGTTGAACTTATTAAGGCTTGAGCCGTATGCGGGGAAACTCGCTCGTACGGTTCTTAGGGGGCGGCGGCGCAGTAATGCGCTGCTGCTACCCGACATTGCCACACCCTGCATCCTTCAGGCCGCAGAGGCGTTGGCTGCGTTTGCTAACCCCAGTCACTTACTTGAGTAAGCTCCTGGGGATTAACAAACTGGCCGCCTTCCTGCAACCAGAATGATTTGGGGCTCATCTCCCAGAATTTAGAAACCCCCGGGCAGAAATGTTCGGGGGTTTTTCTTTTGGTCATCTTTTTAGTATAAGATTCAGACATGGACGACGTGAGTGGCGTCCAGCTCATTGATTATGGGGAATAACATGCACGTAAAATATTTAGCAGGGATCGTCGGTGCTGCGCTGCTGATGGCGGGTTGTAGCTCCAGCAACCAACTGACCGCTGCCGGGCAAAGTGTGCGTTTTGTGGAAGACAAGCCTGGTGCAGAGTGCCAGTTGATCGGCACTGCGACCGGTAAGCAAAGCAACTGGCTTTCTGGTCAGCACGGTGAAGAGGGCGGCTCCATGCGTGGTGCAGCGAACGACCTGCGTAACCAGGCTGCGGCAATGGGCGGAAATGTGATTTATGGCGTCAGCAGCCCAACGCAGGGAATGTTGTCCAGCTTTGTCCCGACCGCCAGTGAAATGAACGGTCAGGTTTATAAGTGCCCTAACTGATTACACTTCATTCTTCAACCTGCCTCTTTGTTGGCTGCGCTGTGAAACCCCAGTCACATAGTTATCTGTGCTGCTGGGGATTTCTTCGCTTGCCGCTGCGATGCAGGTTGAATGATTTTGTGTAATAAAGTGGTCTATACAGGCGCATGTGGTCATAGGCCGGATAAGCGCAGCGCCATCAGGCGTTTTTCGCTTTCTCGACCGACTGCACGCGTAAATGATGCAACGCGCGCAGGCACTGCTCCTGAGTGAGTTTGTGCGTCTTATCAGCGGTTAGCGTTCTGACAAACACCTGGCACGGTTTCCCGGCCAGCTTCTTCAGTCGTGGGCTGAAATCAAGCAGTCGGCGTGAAATGGCCTCTGCCTCTTTGCTGCCAGAAGGGGTGCGGTTTTTCACCACGGCGCCGCTAAAATGTGTTTTACCTGTCTCATCAGTATAACGATAGAGCACCGCCAGATAATGGCTGAAGAGATTGTGCTTCCATTCAGGTTGCGCGTAGGCGTCATATTCCAGATTACCGTTATCCAGACAGTCGGCATCATATAATGGCAGAAAATCCAGTAGTGATGTAATACGCAGCACCAGCTCACGCATACCGGCATTATCTATAGCGCGAATAATTGCGCGCACCAGAACGTCAATCTGTAATTCATTAATCATCAGCTCGCATGTTTTACCGTCATGCAGCGTAAAAGAAAGCATGACGTTTTCGCTCTGGTCGTCTATCAGCGTTAATGTATTCACCCGGCGATTAATATCTGCGTTTTTGAGTTCCTCTTCCTGAATGGCCGGAATGCTCTCAAGCATTTTTTTACTGACTCTATCCCGTGCTTTTTCATATTGTTGGCGAGCGTTGGGGGACAGGTGATGCTTCTGGTGCAGCCGGCTTTCCAGAGCGATCAGCAGATCTCTTAATTCCAGCGCCGTCAGAAAAAACAACGACTCTTTATTCCTCGGTTCTTTTATTTTTAATGCCAGCGCAATAAACTCATTCGCTTTGCGAATAACGCCCGTATTAACGCCTTTGATACTCATCGCCATAAAGGTTCTCCCTAACCAATTATTAATCAGGTAACTTAATTTGAATCAATATATAATTTTGAAATATATTCGGTGTGTTATGTTATTAAAATAACATAATATGGAAAGCGTCGCGCTATATGAACGGATTCAAATAAGCGATTTTAAGGGCGAGTGTCCGAAACCGGACACTCGTTTGAACAATTATTGCTGGCGTAACTGCAAATCTAATGGTGTTTTGCTCGGCTCCCCGCCAATTTCACGCGCCAGTCTGGGCACCATATAACCGGATACCCGCGTCAGCAGTTCACGCATAATTCGCCGCGCTTCATCGTCGCTCACCATGAAATGCGCCGCGCCCTGAACTTTATCCAGCACATGCAGGTAGTAGGGCATGACGCCGGCGTCAAACAGCGCATTGCTGAGGTTTGCCAGCGTTTGCGCGTTATCGTTCACCCCGCGTAGCAGTACGCTCTGGTTGAGCAGGGTAACGCCCGCGTTGCGCAGCGTCGTCATGGCCTGACGGAACGTGTCGTCAATTTCGTTGGCGTGGTTGATGTGGTTCACCAGCAGAATTTGCAGAGAAGAGCGCGCAAAGCGGGCTGCCAGCCCATCCGTAATGCGCGCGGGGATCACGATCGGCAAACGACTGTGGATACGCAGCCGTTTGATGTGCGGGATCGTTTCCAGTTGCGTAAGCAACCAGTCCAGTTCGTGATCTTTCGCCATCAAAGGATCGCCGCCGGAGAAGATGATCTCATCCAGTTCAGGGTGTGCGGCGATGTAGTCCAGCGCGACCTGCCAGTTGCGTTTGTTGCCCTGATTATCCGCATACGGGAAGTGGCGACGGAAGCAGTAGCGGCAATTTACCGCGCATCCGCCTTTTACCAGCAGCAACGCGCGGTTGCGGTATTTGTGCAGTAATCCGGGCACGACGCTGTGCTGCTCTTCCAGCGGGTCGGTGGAAAAACCGGGGGCGGTTACGAATTCGTCCTGCGAGGTAAGTACCTGACGCAGAAGCGGATCGTTGGGATTGCCTTTCTCCATACGCGCGATGAAAGATCGCGGTACGCGCAGGGCGAACAGGCGTTTGGCGTCGCGTCCGGCCAACAGTTTTTCATCTGCGTCTATATTCAAAAGATGCAGTAGTTCATCGGGATTGGTCACAACATCGGCAAGTTGCGCTAACCAATCTTCTCTGGATGGGGTATTTAGGGTTACAATATGCGCCATTTTGTGGCTTAGCTACCAGTTAACAATTTTCAGAGGGCCTTATGGCAACGTACTATAGCAACGATTTTCGTGCTGGTCTTAAAATCATGTTGGACGGCGAACCTTATGCGGTTGAAGCCAGTGAATTCGTTAAACCGGGTAAAGGCCAGGCATTCGCACGCGTTAAACTGCGCCGCCTGCTGACCGGCACTCGTGTAGAGAAAACCTTCAAATCCACCGACTCTGCTGAAGGTGCTGATGTTGTCGATATGAACCTGACTTACCTGTACAACGACGGTGAGTTCTGGCACTTCATGAACAACGAAACGTTCGAACAACTGTCTGCTGACGCCAAAGCGATCGGCGACAGCGCGAAATGGCTGCTGGATCAGGCTGAGTGCATCGTGACCCTGTGGAACGGCCAGCCGATCACCGTGACCCCGCCGAACTTTGTTGAACTGGAAATCGTAGATACCGATCCCGGCCTGAAAGGCGATACCGCAGGTACTGGCGGCAAACCGGCTACGCTGTCTACTGGCGCAGTGGTTAAAGTTCCGCTGTTCGTCCAGATTGGCGAAGTGATCAAAGTGGATACGCGCTCTGGCGAATACGTATCCCGCGTTAAATAAGACGCTGACATTAAGATTGATGACAACGTCTGAAATGCCCGATGGCGCAAGTTTATCGGGCCTACGGCGACTGCGTGACGCATGGGTATTACCGCCATCTGGTAAAACAGACGTGGAGTTTGTCAGCAATTTGCTAAGTTGAATTTATGGTGCGGCATTGAGCTGCGCCATACCTTTTCCAGGGCAGGAATGATGAAACGTCTTATCAGTCTTGTAGCACTCATCCTTTTCACCGGCGTGTTGCTGACGGGTTGTAATACCGCGCGTGGCTTTGGTGAAGACATCAAACATCTCGGCAATTCTATCTCTCACGCTGCCAGCTAATTATTTCCAGGTCTCTTAAAAAATCGTCGAACGCCCGTCACATTGCGGGATCTTGTCTATGCTTAAGTGGCTATACACAAACAACATTGGCTAGAAAAGGAAGACGTTATGGTTAAGAAAACAATTGCAGCGATCTTTTCTGTTTTGGTACTTTCTTCCGTGCTAACTGCGTGTAATACAACACGCGGCGTTGGGCAGGATATCTCTGAAGGCGGCAGCGCCATTTCAGGCGCCGCGACCAGAGCCCAGCAATAAATGTGAACGGTACGGCGTGGCGTCGTACCGTTAATTGATTTGCTCCGGTAAGGATAAAAACGGCGAGTAGCGATTATCCATATGTAATTTCATACGGATATTGCGTTTGTAGGTGTAGACCGTTTTGCCGTGAATACCGAGCGCAGCCGCGATTGCGTTGTTTCCCGCACCTTCCATCCACATTGTCAGCACCTTTTCCTCCTGCGGCGTAAGCAGCGGCGTGGCGGTTTTTGGCGTGTCAGTAACGGACTGGGCAAGCAGCACGTCCTGAATATTCCGCGATAGCTCATGCAGCGTGGCCTGTTTCGATACTACGGCATGGACCTGATACAGCGGGTCGCTATCGGCCTGGTACTGTACGCCGCCTGATTGCAGCAAAATTAAAGGCGTGGCTCCGCAGGCCATCAGGAGCGGCGCTGCTGGCTTAAAAGAGTGGCTGTAGTTGAAAAAACTATATAAGTCAGCGATAACCAGATGAGGTTTCCACTGGGAAATATGCTCTTTTGCCAGTAGCAGGTTATTCAACCCTGATACCAGGAAAGAAGAATCAAATAAGCCAGAATGATTAAGCCAGGCCTCTATCCCCGTGCGGGTGAAATGGCAGCGGTCAATCACTAAAATTTTTAACATAAACTTTCCGCATCCAGAAGTAGGCGATGGCTTCCTGACCTCAGAAAGCGTCTCATCATAGAGAAGTCCGATGAGCGTCGAATGCGTGAACTGCGCTGCGAATTGCGCCCAATTCATGCTTTTGCAACGGCGGAAAATAAAAGGGTTGAATTTGATTTTTTCGCAGGCAAGAATGCTTTCTCACACCTCTGCTTTGCAGGACGACCTGCAAATGTATCTTTCACCGGGGACGGCCCCATTTTTCTGGAGCCAGATATGTCCTGGATAATTTTGTTCATTGCGGGTCTGCTTGAAGTCGTTTGGGCGGTTGGCCTGAAATATACCCACGGATTCAGTCGCCTGACGCCCAGCGTCATTACCATTGCGGCGATGATTGTCAGTATGGCTCTGTTGTCATGGGCGATGAAAACGCTGCCTGTCGGTACTGCCTATGCGGTCTGGACGGGGATCGGCGCGGTAGGGGCTGCCATCACCGGTATTTTGCTGCTTGGCGAATCCGCCAGTCCTGCGCGTCTGGCGAGCCTTGCGCTGATCGTAGCGGGGATTATTGGGCTGAAGCTCAGCGCTCACTAATCCTCCGGGGAAAAGCGTTAAGCGCCGGGTTGTTTTACCCAGATTAATTTACTGACATCAAACCCTTCCCGGGTCGCGACGGCCAGCATCTGCTGCTTCATCTCTTCGGAGAGCGTCGGCGTGCGTGAGAGTATCCACAGGTAGTCGCGATCCGGGCCGCACACCAGCGCATGGCGGTACTCTCTGTCGATCGCAATGACGTTATACCCGCCGTAGAAGGGGCCGAAGAATGATACTTTCAGCGCGGCGCGGCTGGGGTCGCCCGTAAACTAGGCTTTCCCTTCTGTTTTCTGCCACATGCCCCTGTCCGGGTTGTAGCCTTTGTTGAGGACGTTCAGGCCACCGTCGTCCCGCAGACTGTAGGTTGTCATCACTTTTTCAAGACCACTTTCGAAGCGGTGATCGAAACGCGCGATTTCATACCAGGTGCCCATGTAGCGTCTGGCATCAAAGTCAGTGACAACGGTAACGCCCCTGGGCGGGACAGGCGTGCTACACGCGACGACCAGAAACGCAGCGGTAACGGCGGCAACGACAGGCAGCAGGCGCATGGGATTTTCCTTAGCGGTTTTTTCTAAGTGTAGAACCTGGCGGGAAAAATAAGGGAGAAGGGGAAATAAAAAAGCGCCCTCTTATCGCGCAGATAAGAGGGCGTATGGCTTAGATTGTGAGGATGCCGATTGCCGTGACAACGGTCAGAATCGCCGCCAGACCGTAGAATACCCATTTTCCGCTTGGCACATGGATTTTCAGGTCATGCATCGCATGGTGCATACGGTGTAAACCGCACCACAGCGGCAGGACGATCATCAGGAACAGGAACGCGCGGCCAATGAAGCTCTGGGCGAACGCCAGTACGCGTTCATAGCTCAGCGCATCGCCCGGGAAAAGTCCCAGCGGCAGCAGAATACCCACCAACAGAACCATTACCGGCGCAATAATCGCGCCCCACATACCACCTGCACCGAACAGGCCCCAGAATACGGGTTCGTCAGAGCGTTTTGGATTTGGATTAATCATCCCGGACTCCTTACCAGTACAGGGCAACATACAGTATGACTACGGTGACAACCGCAGTAACAACCCAGAGACCTTTAATGATCGGCTCTGGCCCCATTTTTTCGTCTTTAACAATGATGTTGGCGGCTTTTGGCGCCAGCTCAAACCAGGTTTTGGTGTGCAGCAAGGCTGCCGCCAGGGCGATCAGGTTTAAGATCACCACTACCGGGTTTTGCAGGAAGCCAACGAAGCCCATCCAGGATTCCGCGCCATGTTTGAGGGCAAACAGGCCGAAAATCAGTTCAATGCTGAACCAGACTGCCGGAACCGCCGTGCCTTCGCGCAGCATGTAAAAGCGATAAAACGGCAGTTTTTTCCACCAGGTGGACGTCATTGGCCGCACATAGGCTTTGCGTTTAGTCGTCATGTTGCACTCCTTAGCGTGGTTTCAGGGTGGCGATAAGAAAGTCTTTCGAACTTTCCACTTTACCCTGCTGAATGGCCGCAGCCGGATCGACGTGTTTCGGACAGACTTCGGAGCAGTAGCCCACGAAGGTACAGGTCCATACGCCGTTCTGACCGTTTAACTGCGCCATACGCTCCTTCTTACCGTGGTCGCGGCTGTCTTCGTTATAACGATGCGCCAGCGTGATCGC
Source organism: Citrobacter sp. CK199 (assembly GCF_030333285.1). Lineage (NCBI taxonomy): Bacteria > Pseudomonadati > Pseudomonadota > Gammaproteobacteria > Enterobacterales > Enterobacteriaceae > Citrobacter > Citrobacter sp. CK199. The sequence continues at coordinate 147,882 of NZ_JAOWGF010000029.1, forward strand.
AGCCGGGCCGATGAACTCAGGGTTCAGGCCGAATTGCGGGCACGCGGCGTAGCACAGACCACAGTTGATGCAACCGGAGAACTGGTGATACTTCGCCATCTGCGCCGGGGTCTGGGTGTTTGGCCCCTGATCCGGCGTACGCGGGTTGCCGATGATGTACGGCTTGATCGCTTCCAGGCTCTCGATAAAGTGCGTCATATCGACGACCAGATCGCGTTCGATCGGGAAGTTCCCCAGGGCTTCAACCTTCATACCCTTGGTGTAATCACGCAGGAAGGTTTTGCACGCCAGTTTTGGCACGTTGTTAACCATCATGCCGCAAGAACCGCAGATCGCCATACGGCAGGACCAGCGGTAGCTCAGGTCCGGCGCCAGGTTATCTTTGATGTAGCCTAACGCATCCAGCAGCGACGTCGCTTCATCATAAGGCACTTCGTAGAAAGCACTGTGCGGCGCGGTGTCGGTTTCCGGATTATAGCGCACCACCTCAATTTTCAGGTTTTTCATCTCAGACATTACGCCTTCTCCTTCTTATCGGCGGCTTCCGCTTCAGCGCCATACACACGTTTTGCCGGTGGCAGAGTGGTGATTTTCACGTCGCTGTATTCCAGGCGAGTTGTGCCATCAGCATCGCGGAAGGCGAGGGTATGTTTGAGGAAGTTGACGTCGTCACGCTCGGTGCAGCCTTCGTCCAGACGTTGGTGAGCGCCGCGTGATTCTTTACGTGCCAGCGCGGAGTGCGCCATACATTCCGCTACGTTCAGACCATGACCCAGCTCGATGGTGTACAGCAGGTCGGTGTTGAATACGCTGGAGGTATCGGTGATACGAACACGCTTGAAGCGTTCCTGCAACTCCGCCAGCTTATCCACGGTTTTCTGCATGAGTTCCGGCGTACGGTAGATACCGCAACCTTCTTCCATCGACAGGCCCATTTCATCGCGGATTTTCGCCCAGTTCTCGTTGCCTTCCTGGTTAACGAGGTCTTTCAGACGTTGTTCAACGCCCGCAACCTGCGCATCAAGCGCGGCGTCGTTAGCCGTGCCTGCGGTTGAGGCGCGTTCCATTGCTTGTTCGCCCGCCAGACGGCCAAAGACCACCAGTTCCGCCAGAGAGTTAGAACCCAGACGGTTAGCGCCGTGCAGACCCACAGAGGAGCACTCGCCAACGGCAAACAGACCTTTAATGCGGGTTTCGCAATTCTGATCGGTTTCGATGCCGCCCATGGTGTAGTGCGCGGTCGGACGAACCGGAATCGGCTCTTTAACCGGATCGACACCCACGTAGGCTTTCGCCAGTTCGCAGATGAACGGTAAACGTTCGAGCAGTTTTTTCTCGCCCAGATGACGCAGGTCGAGGTAAACCACATCGCCACGCGGTGTGGAAATGGTGTTGCCTTTGCGCCATTCGTGCCAGAACGCCTGAGACACTTTGTCTCGCGGCCCCAGTTCCATGTATTTGTTTTTCGGCTCGCCAAGCGGCGTTTCCGGGCCCATGCCGTAATCCTGCAAATAGCGGTAGCCGTTTTTGTTGACCAGAATACCGCCTTCACCACGGCAGCCTTCGGTCATCAGGATACCGGAACCCGGCAGACCGGTCGGGTGATACTGAACGAATTCCATATCACGCAGCGGTACGCCGTGGCCCAGCGCCATGCCCATACCGTCGCCGGTCACGATGCCGCCGTTGGTGTTGTAGCGATACACGCGGCCTGCTCCGCCGGTAGCCATCACCACCGCGTTGGCGCGGATCTGCACAAGCGTGCCTTCCATCATGTTCATGGCCACGAGGCCACGGGCATGACCGTCATCGACCAGGATATCCAGGACGAAGTGTTCATCAAAGCGTTGGATTTGTGGGAACTGCAAAGAGGTCTGGAACAGGGTATGCAGCATATGGAAGCCGGTTTTATCTGCGGCAAACCAGGTACGCTCAATTTTCATACCGCCGAAACGACGTACGTTGACGCTGCCGTCGGGGCGGCGGCTCCACGGGCAACCCCATTGCTCAAGTTGCGTCATTTCAGTTGGACAATGGTGGACAAAGTAATCCACGACATCCTGTTCACACAGCCAGTCTCCGCCCGCTACCGTATCGTGAAAATGGTAGTCAAAGCTGTCATGATCCTGGGCGACAGCGGCTGAACCCCCTTCGGCAGCAACGGTGTGGCTGCGCATCGGGTACACTTTTGAGATCAGTGCGATTTTAGCGTTAGGATTCGCCTGCGCGGCAGCTATTGCAGCACGTAATCCCGCGCCACCGGCGCCTATAATGGCAAGATCGGCTTGAAAGGTTTGCACGACATTCCTCCAGATTGTTGTTATTTCGTCCCCGTACACCATCAGATTGAACTCCTGATTGATGCGGGTTGCGAACGCGTTTCCACTGCTCCTTTATAGGTACAACAGTATAGTCTTACGGATGTGAGGGAAATTTGACGTGTTCGATTTTTTTAGCGCATCAACGGGTCGATTTATCATTGATTCTGATTAATTTAATTACTAAACCACCTGGCTTCACTTTTTTTACTTTTCCGGCGGAGCGCATTATTCCCGCACAAAATTTGTTTCACTGGCGTGTTACGAGTAGACTTCGTGCCCTTGTCTTAAATCGGAGAAAGTACCATGAGCGAAACGGCAACCTGGCAGCCGAGCGCGTCCATTCCTAACCTGTTAAAACGTGCAGCAATTATGACGGAGATCCGTCGTTTCTTTGCCGATCGTGGAGTGCTGGAGGTTGAGACGCCCTGCATGAGCCAGGCGACGGTAACGGACATTCATCTGTTCCCGTTCGAAACGCGTTTCGTCGGCCCTGGCCACTCTCAGGGCATGAACCTTTATCTGATGACCAGCCCGGAATACCACATGAAACGCCTGCTGGTGGCGGGATGCGGCCCGGTTTTCCAGCTGTGCCGTAGCTTTCGCAACGAAGAGATGGGGCGTCATCACAACCCGGAATTCACCATGCTGGAGTGGTATCGTCCCCACTACGACATGTACCGTTTGATGAACGAAGTGGACGACCTGCTGCAACAGGTGCTGGAATGTCAACCTGCGGAGAGTCTTTCTTACCAGCAGGTGTTTCAGCGCCATCTGGAGATTGATCCGCTGTCTGCGGATAAAACTCAACTGCGCGAAGCGGCGGCGAAGCTGGATTTAAGCAATATCGCGGATACCGAAGAAGATCGCGATACGCTGCTGCAACTGCTGTTTACTATGGGCGTGGAACCGCACATTGGCAAAGAGAAGCCGACGTTTGTGTACCATTTTCCGGCAAGCCAGGCATCGCTGGCGCAAATCAGCACTGAAGACCATCGGGTGGCTGAACGCTTCGAGGTTTACTTCAAAGGTATTGAGCTGGCGAATGGTTTCCACGAACTGACGGATGCGCGCGAGCAGCAACAACGCTTCGAGCAGGATAACCGTAAGCGCGCCGCGCGAGGCTTACCGCAGCAGCCTATCGATAACAATCTGCTGGAGGCGCTGAAGGTGGGGATGCCTGACTGTTCCGGCGTGGCGCTGGGCGTGGATCGTCTGGTGATGCTGGCGCTGGGGGCGGAAAGCCTCGCTGAGGTTATCGCTTTTACCGTTGATCGGGCATAAATCCGAAAACCCCTCTTTTGCGAAACAAAATGGCGCAATGAGCGCCATTTTGTAGCACATTTTTTCAATTCCCCTCTTATAGCCACAATATAAGTCTGGATGTTTGATACCATTCAGGTATCAATTCTGTGTTGATTTTTATTGCTGACCTCTGCAAGGGGGCAGTGCAAACCGGTGAGCGCCGTTTAGCCAACGTGCCCAGAGTAAGGGATGGTTTCATGAACCAGACAATAAAGAAGATGAGCCTGGCTGGCCTCATCCTGATGATATTTACGTCCGTTTTTGGTTTTGCCAATAGCCCGTCGGCGTTTTATTTAATGGGGTATAGCGCGATCCCGTGGTATATCTTTTCTGCATTATTATTCTTTATTCCATTTGCCTTAATGATGGCTGAAATGGGTTCTGCTTATCGAAAAGAAGAGGGCGGAATCTATTCGTGGATGAATAATAGCGTTGGCCCGCGTTATGCGTTTATCGGCACTTTTATGTGGTTCTCCTCCTATGTTATCTGGATGGTGAGTACTGCGGCGAAAGTCTGGGTGCCTTTCTCTACGTTCTTGTTTGGCGCAGATATGACGCAGCACTGGCGGATCGCCGGGCTTGAACCGACGCAGGTTGTTGGTCTGCTCGCCGTCGGCTGGATGATTCTGGTGACCTGTATCGCATCAAAGGGAATTAATAAAATTGCGCGTATTACGGCAGTAGGGGGGATTGCCGTGATGTGTCTTAATTTAGTTTTGTTGTTAGTGAGTGTCGCTATTTTGTTATTAAATGGTGGGCATTTTGCGGAAAATATTAATTTTGTCTCCTCGCCCAATCCCGGATATCAATCCGGCCTGGCCATGCTCTCATTTGTTGTTTTCGCTATTTTTGCCTACGGCGGAATTGAAGCGGTAGGCGGCCTGGTGGATAAAACAGAAAAGCCGGAAAAGAACTTTGCGAAAGGAATTGTTTTTGCGGCAATTGTTATTTCCGTTGGTTATTCGCTGGCGATATTTTTATGGGGCGTTAGCACCAACTGGCAACAGGTATTAAGTAATGGCTCCGTTAACCTCGGAAATATCACCTATATTCTGATGAAAAGCCTGGGGATGACGCTGGGTAACGCGCTGCATCTGTCGCCGGAAGCGGCAATGGCGACCGGCGTCTGGTTTGCGCGTATCACTGGCCTCTCCATGTTCCTTGCCTATACCGGCGCGTTCTTTACGCTGAGCTACTCGCCATTGAAGGCCATTATCCAGGGAACGCCAAAAGCGCTGTGGCCTGCGCCGATGACGACGCTGAACGCAGCAGGTATGCCAGCTACCGCAATGTGGATGCAGTGTCTGCTGGTGAGTCTGTTTATTCTGCTGGTCTCTTTTGGCGGTGATACCGCGTCGGCGTTCTACAACAAACTGACGCTGATGGCGAACGTGTCGATGACGTTGCCGTACCTGTTCCTCGCGCTGGCCTTCCCGTTCTTTAAGTCTCGCGAAGGCCTGGAACGGCCATTTGTGATCTTCAAAACCCATGTTTCTACGATGCTGGCAACGGGCGTGGTCGTGCTGGTGGTGACGTTTGCGAATGTGTTTACCATCATTCAGCCGGTGATTGAAGCCGGGGACTGGAATAGCGCGCTGTGGATGACCGGCGGCCCGATATTCTTCTCGCTGTTAGCGATGGCGATTTATCAGAACTACAGCCGCCGGAAGGCAAACCAACCCCAGTGGGCGGTGGAGTAATCTTTTTGCCGTTACCCGGCCTACGCGTTCATTGCTGTTCTGTAGGCCGGATAAGGCGAAGCCGCCATCCGGCATTATTACGGCTTACAAACTTCCCGCCGGGCGACTTTTCCTGGCGGCGGATGTCAGCGTTCTTCCAGTCTGCCTGCCATTCAGGCTTTCCAGGCGCATCTGGAACGGCGGGAATGGCATATCGATACCGTGCTCATGGAAGCCCGCCAGAATCAACTGGTGGATTTCATGGCGCAACGGCATACGGTGCCCCATCTCTGCGGCATAGATACGCAGTTCGAAGATCTGAATCCCCTGTTGCAGGTCAACCAGGAATACTTCCGGCGCCGGGTTGTCGATCACCAGTGAACAGCGGTGCGCCGCAGTCAGCAGAATTTGCGTCACCTCTTCGCTATTAGCGTCTGACGGCGCCGGGATGGTCAGCACCACACGCGTTACCGAATCCGACAGCGACCAGTTGATAAACTGCTCGGTGATGAACGCTTTGTTCGGCACGATAATCTCTTTACGGTCCCAGTCGCTGATGGTGGTGGCGCGGGTGTTGATTTTGGTCACGCTGCCGGTAAGGTCGCGAATGGTCACCGTATCGCCAATACGAATCGGCTTTTCGAACAGGATGATTAAGCCGGAAATAAAGTTGGCGAAGATCTCCTGTAAACCAAAGCCCAGACCGACACCGAGCGCGGCGACCAGCCATTGTAACTTCGACCATTCAATGCCAATCATCGAGAAACCGACCAGCCCGCCAATCAGCATCAACAGATACTTGGTGATGGTGGTGATGGCGTAGCCGGTGCCGGGCGTCAGATCCAGATGCTGCAAGAGCGCCAGCTCCAGCAGTGCGGGCAGGTTACGCACCAGTTGCGTGGTGATGATAAACACCAGGATCGCAATCAACACCGCGCCCAGCGTAATCGGCTCCAGACTTTCAACCCCTTGCACCGTGGAGGTGACATCCCACAGCGAGATATTCTCCAGGAAGCCAAAGGCGGAATGGATTTCCGACCACAGCACAATGACCGACAGCAGGGCGATAAGCATCAGGATAGAACGTACCAGGCGCAGCGACTGGGCGCTGATGGCGTCGAGATCCACTTCGCTTTCATCCACTTCGACGGCCCCTTCGAGGCTGGTGGAGTGGGCGGGTTCTTCTTCACCGCGCGCACGTTGCGCCAGCATTTCGGCCCGGCGATGCTTAGCGCGATCGAACGCCAGACGGCGACGCTGAATCAGCATCCAGCGGCGAATGACGTGATAGATAACCAGCAGCAGGAACCAGATAGCAACGGAGGTCTCCAGTCGCGCCAGCAGCGCCTGTGCGGTAGCCAGATAGCCGACAGCGGCCGCAAGGATCGCAATGAGCGGCGCGCCCATCAGCAGATTCCAGAGCATACTGTTAACCATATTGTCACCGCTGCCCTCTTTATCGAGGTACAGCGGGATACCGGCGCGCTTCAGACTCAGCGTGACAATCGCGAGCGCGCCGCAAATCAGGATGAAGCAGAGACGCCCCAGCGACGCGGAGAACTCCCGATCGTTAAGATTATCAAACATAATCAGCGCCATAATGAGCGGGACAATCAGCCCGATGCTCATCAGGTAATAGCGCATGGCGCGCGCGACACGGTTTCGGGGCCAGCCAAAATGCGCCACGAACAGACCGTTAGGGCGGGCAAAGGTGGCGCAAATCATGACGACCCACAGCAGCGGAACCGTTGCTGTCACCCCGTCGCCGATGGCGACGGCCAGAGGATAAGGCCATGCCTCCTGCAACCCATAGCCCAGCGTGGCCCACAGTACGGGCAGCGGGGAGGCGACCAGAATCGACCAGAACACGGTGCGCAGCGTCAGCCAGAAGTGATCCTGCGTGACTTTCCCGACGCGGGAGGATGAACGCTCCAGAAAACGGGTGAAATGTTTGCGCGAATAGAGACTAAAACCAACCAGCACCAGCGCGCCAAACAGCGGCAGCAGCGTCTCCTTGCTGGTAAGCATCATGATGCTGGCTTTGCCGAGCTGATTGAACGTATCCAGTGAGATCAGTCGACGCAGATCCTGAACGAGGCTGATAGGCCACGAGAGCGACATCGGACTCACGTCAGACGTCCAGAACAGGTAACGGTGAGTGGCTTCGTTGACCTCTTTCAGCGCGTCTTCCAGTTGACTATTGGACACTTTCAGCTTGGTGAGTTCGAGGATCAGCGTATCACCGCCCTGCAACAGTGAATTCAGCAGCTCGCGTTGGGTACGCAGTTGGGCGTCAAGAATGCGGCTCTGCTCAGAGGTCAGCGTTTGACCGTCGGCCTGGCGAATCTGACGCAGTTGCGGTTGTTTGTTGAGCAGATCTTCGTAGCGCATACGGTGTACGCGCAGTTGCGCCATTTCGGTGTCTAACTGCTGCGGCTTGGGCATTTCCGGGAGACGCGATACCTGCGCGCGCAGGGCTTCCCCCAGCATATTCGATACGCCTAACCACTGCGACTGTTCCCGCAGGGTGTTCAGGGCCTGACGAACCTGTAGCGTCTGGCTGGTGGCCTGGCGTTGCTGTGAGGCCACCAGATCCATGCGTTGCGCCTGCTGGTTAAGCGCCTGCGACAGCTCGCGGTTCACCTTGAACTGTTCGATAATGCCCGGCGGCAGGTCTGCGCTGTTTTCCGCCAGCAGTTCGGTGCTTTCCAGCGCTCGCTCTGCTTCTCGTTGGCGCTGGCTGTTTAATTGATTGCGTAATGCCTGCAACCAGGCATCCAGCTGTTGGCTCTGTTTTTCCGCCAGTTCGGAGCGCATTCGCGCCAGTTCCTGACGGTTATTCGCCGAAAGCTGCGCCAGTTCCAGCTCATCAACCTGCGCTTTGAGCCTGGCGGATTCGGCCTGCATACTCAGATTTTGCGCCTGGTTGAGCGGGGAGTTGCCGCTGGCGGTGCCAATGCGCCGCTCAATCTCATTTAACTGGCGACGGGCATCCGTTTGCTGTTGTGGAAGCTGGCTTAACGAATCGGCGATTTCACGGGCGCGCTCTCGCTCCTGCTGGGCCTGACGGCTTTTATCCAGCAACTGGCTGCTGACCTGGAGGATCTCCTGGCTTAGCGCATCGGTGGACATGCCTGGCGGCACGCTGCGCGGTTCGTCGCGCAAGTTATTGAGTTGTGCGCGTAGCGTCGCGGACAGCTTAGGGAAATTGTCGATAACCTGCTGATATTGTTCGGCGCGCTCAAGAGAACCTTTTCGTTCCTCAAGCGCGTTCAGCGCAGACTGGAGGGCCTCTACGGCCTCTGGCTGAGCGGGTTTTTCCGCTTTAGCCTGCTCCAGTTCCTGGGCAATCAGTTTGGCGTCGGGGGCCGTCGCAGCGTACGCCCCCAGGCTGAGGCACCAGGCCATCAGAAAAGTGATAATCAGGCGCACAGCAGCGATCCTTTATTTAACTTTCGTCTTTCTTGTCGTCAACCAGCGGGCTGGCGTCGTGTTCGGCGTTGATCTCTTCTTCCGGCAGCGGCGCGGGTTCCGCTTCAGGGGTCACGAAGAGTTCGGTAGAAACGGCCAGCGGCTGACCGATTTTGGTCACTGACAGACTTTGCAGCTGTTCAGCCAGCGTGACTTTACCCGGCGCAAACAGGTTGATCACGGTTGAACCCAGTTTGAAACGGCCCATCTCCTGACCTTTCAACAGCGCCACAGACCCTTCGCTTTCCCCTTCCGGCCAGGTCCAGCGTTTGATCACGCCTTCACGCGGCGGCGTAATGGTTCCCGCCCAGACGGTTTCGATGCTGCCGACAATGGTCGCCCCGACCAGAATTTGCGCCATTGGACCAAATTCTGTGTCAAACAGGCAGATCACGCGTTCGTTACGGGCAAACAGGTTTGGCACGTTCTGCGCGGTCAGGTGATTCACCGAGAACAGATCGCCCGGTACGTAGATCATCTCGCGCAGGATACCGTTGCACGGCATGTGTACGCGGTGGTAGTCGCGCGGAGAGAGGTAGGTGGTGACAAACGAACCGTTGCGGAACAGGTCCGCCATCAGGTAGTTACCTGCCAGCAGCGCTTCCAGGCTGTAGTTGTGACCTTTCGCTTGCAGGATTTTATCTTCTTCGATTTTACCTGACTGGCTGATCACGCCGTCAGCCGGCATCACCAGTATGTTTGGATCGGTATTCACCGGACGGACGTCGTCACGCAGCGGACGAACAAAGAAATCGTTAAAGGTGCGATAGCTGGCGGTATCCGGCTTCTGCGCCTCTTTCATATCGACCTTGTAGTATTTCACGAACAGATCGATAACCAGTTTGGTCAGCCAGCCCGCTCGTTTTCTCGCGCCCCAGCCCGCCAGGCGAGTGAGCCATAGTTTCGGCAGAATGTATTGTAGCGAAAGTTTAAATGAGTTTAACAAGGTAGCCTCCAGGCCATTGTTGTTCCTGAACCGGCATTGACGCCGGCATCCTGAAAAAAGGGGACGATTCTAGCGATGCTTAGCGTAGTTGTCAGTCGTCCATATCAGAAAAGTTTTTACGTGTTTTTACCTGTGCCATGCTTTCCAGAATGCGGTGATAATTTTCGAAACGGGTTTCTGCAATTTTACCGTCTTCTACCGCTTCACGGATGGCGCAACCTGGGTCGGTATCATGCTTGCAGTCGCGATATTTGCAATGGCCCAGGTAGTCATGAAATTCGACAAATCCGTGGGTGATTTGTTCCGGTTCGAGATGCCAGAGGCCAAATTCGCGTACCCCGGGGGAGTCAATCACATCGCCGCCGTGCGGGAAGTGATACAGGCGCGCGGCGGTCGTGGTGTGCTGCCCCAGACCGGAGTTATCCGACACATCATTGGTGAGGATCGCTTCTTGCAGGCCCAGAAGGGCGTTCAACAGGCTCGATTTTCCAACGCCAGACTGCCCGGCAAAGATGCTGATACGGCCGGTTAGCGCCTCTTCTAATGGTTTGAGGCCATCTTGCGTATGGCTGGATACCATCAACACGCGATAGCCGATGTCGCGATAGATATCCATCTGCTCATTAACGAAGTCCATCCCTTCGTCATCCAGCAGATCGATTTTATTGAGCACGATGATCGGTTCAACCTGCAACGTTTCGCAGGCCACCAGGTAGCGGTCGATAATATTGAGTGACAGCTCCGGCAAAATGGCGGAGACAATGACGATTTGGTTGATATTGGCGGCAATAGGCTTCACGCCGTCGTAGAAATCCGGGCGCGTTAGCACGGAGGTGCGTTCGTGTACGGCTTCGACGATCCCTTTGACGTTAACGCCTTCAGCCGCCGCTTTACCCGGACGCCAGACGACGCGATCGCCGGTGACCAGCGAACGGATCGTGCGACGGATGTTGCAGCGGTGAATCTCGCCATCGGCGGATTCTACGTCGGCATGCATGCCAAAGCGGCTGATGACGATACCTTCAGCGGTCTCGCCGAACAGGTTGTCATCGAAGTCTGCCTTCTCCGTGGACGTTTTTAGACGACGCTGATGATTGGCTTTCACGCGGCGCTGTTGGCCTTTGGAGAGTTTATTTTTACTCAATCGTACTGGCTCCTGGTCGCCCGCAATGGGCAAAACATCTATGATACACGCTATTTTAGATGAATATAGTCACACTGACTGTGACCTCTGAAGGGTGGAAAATAGCATGAGTGCCAATGAAAACAACCTCATTTGGATAGATCTTGAGATGACCGGCCTGGATCCCGAGCGCGATCGCATTATTGAGATCGCGACGCTGGTGACCGATGCCAACCTGAATATCCTGGCGGAAGGGCCGACGATTGCGGTGCATCAGTCTGCCGAACAACTGGCGTTAATGGATGACTGGAACGTGCGAACTCATACCGGAAGTGGTCTGGTGGATCGGGTAAAAGCCAGCACGTTTGACGATCGCGCCGCAGAACTGGCAACCATTGAATTTTTAAAAGAGTGGGTTCCGGCAGGTAAATCACCGATTTGTGGCAACAGCATCGGCCAGGATCGCCGTTTTCTGTTTAAGTACATGCCTGAACTGGAAGCCTATTTCCATTATCGCTATCTGGATGTGAGTACGCTGAAAGAGCTGGCGCGTCGCTGGAAGCCGGAAATCCTTGCCGGTTTTACCAAGCAGGGGACGCACCAGGCGATGGATGATATTCGCGAGTCGGTGGCGGAGCTGGCTTATTACCGCGAGAATTTTATTAAGCTGTAAACGGAGTGTTTGCCGGATGGCGAAGCGAAGCGTCTTATCCGGCTTACGATTTGCCTGCCGGGTGTGCTTGCGGCGGGGTGAATTTGGCGCTAAATTGTACGCTTTGCTGATAAATTCAACACTCAGAACGAAAACGGAAAAAATTGCGTTTTAGGGGGTTGCAGCAGAAAGGATTTCTCGTATAATGCGCCTCCCGTAACGACGCAGAAATGCGAATTACGACAGCAACAAATTTAATCACAGAATTTCAGATAACAGTCTGAAAAACGAAGATTAAGCGGGAATAGCTCAGTTGGTAGAGCACGACCTTGCCAAGGTCGGGGTCGCGAGTTCGAGTCTCGTTTCC
>NZ_JAOWGF010000029.1:159866-626847 GCF_030333285.1 Citrobacter sp. CK199
AAGCGGGAATAGCTCAGTTGGTAGAGCACGACCTTGCCAAGGTCGGGGTCGCGAGTTCGAGTCTCGTTTCCCGCTCCAAATTCTTATCTCCATAAAATTATCCACAGCGTATTTTCACGTTGGGGACCTTTTATTTTGCCTCTGAAACACTCTTGTAAACAGACTTATCCACAGGTCCAGGCATTATTCCTGGAATACAAAAAACTTCGCATGGTGAATAGTAACTTTGTAACTTATTGAAATTGATAAATTAATTATCATTTCGAAATGTTAATGCGATCACTTGACGATTTTTTCCCTCTTGAATCGCAATGTCTTTTTATTTTTATACACAAGCTGTGGATGACTCAGGCGTCGCGCGGCAGTCCCTTTTCAATGACCCTGACCAGGCGTTGTTTCTTCGGTAATTGCACCTCCACCACGCAGGTATTTCGCTTCTCAATTTGCTGCGCAATCGCCCACTCTATGTGTTCATCGAGAAGTGGGTGCTCACCCCGGCGACTTTCCAGGGCGGTAATCACGGCGTTATCCCAGGGCGCATTGCCTAACGCGACGGCAATATTTCGCAGCCAGCGTAAGTGACCAATGCGGCGAATCGCCGATCCTTCCGTAACTTTTAAAAACCAGGCTTCGCTCCAGCCAAACAGTTCAATCAGCTCTGGCGCGTGGAGATGCTTGCGGGGACTGAAATCTTCTTCATCGGTCAGTTGCGAGTAGCGGTTCCACGGGCAGATAAGCTGACAATCGTCGCAGCCGTAAATCCGGTTGCCCATTAATGGCCGAAGCGCTTCTGGTATCGCCCCCTCCAGCTCAATCGTGAGATAGGAGATGCAGCGGCGCGCATCCACCGTGTAGGGCTCGACGATTGCGCCAGTCGGGCAGATGGTCAGACAAGCAACGCATTTCCCGCAGCCTTCTTCAACTGGCGCATCAATGGGGAGAGGCAAATCAATTAACAACTCCCCCAGGAAAAAGAACGAACCGGCTTCGCGGTTAAGGATTAGTGAGTGCTTACCTGTCCAGCCAAGCCCGGCTTTTTCAGCCAGCGGACGTTCCAGAATGGGCGCAGAATCGACAAACGGTCTAAAATTCAGCGAAACGCAGTGCTGCTGAATCCTCTCGCCGAGTTTTTTGAGACGGTTACGTAACAGCTTATGGTAATCACGGCCCAGCGCATAACGGCTGACGTAGCCCAGAGAGGGATTTTTTAGGGTACTGGCGAAAGCGGCATTGGCAGGCAGATAATTCATGCGCACACTGATGACGCGCAGCGTGCCGGGCAATAATTCGTGAGGGCGGGCGCGCATCATTCCGTGGCGAGCCATCCAGTCCATTTCGCCGTGGTATTGTTTATCCAGCCATGCCTGTAATTTGGGTTCGCTGGCGCTGAGATCGGTATCGGTAATACCGACCTGCTGAAAGCCCAGTTCCAGCCCCCACTGTTTAATATTTTGCGCTAACTGATTGAGATCGAGGGGCTCTGACATGACGGACCATACAATGAAGAAAAACCCCGCAAGTATACCACACTCCATCTGGCCCGCCGATGAGATCAAACGGGTGGAACGCGAGGCGGCGGACAGCTTAGGGCTGACGCTGTATGAGCTGATGCTGCGGGCGGGGGAAGCCGCATTTCAGGTTGCACGCGACGCGTACCCCGATTCCCGGCGCTGGCTGGTGCTTTGCGGTCACGGTAATAATGGCGGCGACGGCTACGTGGTGGCGAGGCTGGCGAAAGCCGCAGGTATTGAGGTGACGCTACTGGCGCAGGAGAGCGATAAGCCGCTTCCTGAAGAGGCGGCGCAGGCGCGCGAGGCGTGGCTCAATGCCGGGGGCGTCATTCATGCGTCGGATATCATCTGGCCGGATCATATTGATGTGATTATTGACGCCCTGCTGGGGACCGGCCTGACGCAGGCTCCGCGCACCTCCCTCTCTACGCTTATTGAACGAGCGAACAGCCATTCATCGCCGGTGGTGGCTATTGATATCCCTTCCGGTTTGCTGGCGCAAACGGGCGCCACGCCTGGAGCGGTGATGAATGCCGCGCATACCGTTACCTTCGTTGCGCTGAAACCCGGTTTACTGACGGGCAAGGCGCGGGATGTGGTGGGAGCGCTGCACTTTGACGCGCTGGGGCTGGAAAGCTGGCTGGCAGGACAAGAAGTTCGTATCCAGCGCTTTGCGGCTTCGCAACTTTCCCACTGGCTGACACCACGCCGCCCGACGTCGCATAAAGGCGATCATGGTCGGCTGGTCATTATTGGCGGCGACCATGGGACGGCGGGAGCGATACGTATGACCGGCGAAGCGGCGCTGCGTGCCGGAGCGGGATTAGTGCGGGTGCTGACGCGCAGCGAAAATATCGCGCCGTTGCTGACCGCCCGTCCCGAACTGATGGTGCATGAACTGACGCCTCAATCTCTTGATGACAGCCTGCAATGGGCGGACGTGGTGGTGATAGGCCCCGGGCTCGGACAGCAGGAATGGGGTAAAAAAGCGCTACAGAAAGCTGAGAATTTTCGCAAACCGATGCTCTGGGATGCGGATGCGCTGAACCTGCTGGCAATCAATCCCGATAAACGTCACAATCGCGTGATCACGCCGCATCCGGGGGAAGCCGCGCGGCTACTGGGTTGTTCTGTCGCAGAAATTGAAAGTGATCGCTTACTTTCAGCACGTCGTCTGGTAAAACGGTATGGCGGCGTGGCGGTGCTGAAAGGTGCGGGAACGGTCGTCGCCGCCCAATCGCATGCGTTGGGCATTATTGATGCCGGTAACGCCGGGATGGCCAGCGGTGGAATGGGCGATGTGCTTTCCGGCATTATTGGCGCATTGCTTGGACAGAAGTTTTCCCCGTATGATGCAGCGTGTGCGGGATGTGTTGCCCACGGTGCGGCGGCGGATGTTTTAGCGGCGCGTTATGGCGCCCGCGGCATGCTGGCAACCGATCTCTTTTCTACGCTACAGCGTATTGTTAACCCTGATGTGATTGACGTAAACCATGATGAATCGAGTAATTCCGCTACCTGACGAGCAGGCGACTTTAGACCTGGGACTACGCGTAGCGAAAGCCTGTGACGGTGCGACCGTCATCTATTTGTACGGCGACCTGGGGGCGGGGAAAACCACCTTCAGCCGGGGGTTTCTACAGGCGTTGGGCCACAAAGGTAATGTGAAAAGCCCGACCTACACGCTGGTTGAACCCTATACGCTCGATAACTTAATGGTGTATCACTTCGATTTATACCGACTTGCGGACCCTGAGGAGCTGGAATTTATGGGGATCCGTGATTATTTTGCCAACGATGCCATTTGCCTGGTGGAATGGCCGCAACAAGGTAAAGGTGTACTGCCTGACCCGGATGTCGAAATACACATAGATTACCAGGCGCAAGGTCGTGAGGCGCGCATTAGTGCTGTCTCCTCATCAGGTGATTTGTTGCTGGCGCGTTTGGCCGGTTAACCTTAAGGGTGGCGGGATGATTTATCGCATCAGAAATTGGGTGGTGGCTACGCTGGTCCTGCTGTGCGCGCAGGCGGGGGCCGCCAGCCTCTCCGATATTCAGGTATCTAACGGCGATCGGCAGGCGCGGATTACGTTCAGTTTTATCGGCGATCCTGATTACGCGTTTTCGCAAGAAGGTAAACGTACCGTCGCGCTGGATATCAAACAGACCGGCGTGATTCAGGGACTGCCGTTGCAGTTTAGCGGCAACAACCTGGTAAAAGCGATTCGCTCCGGTACGGCGAAAGACGCGCAGTCGCTGCGGTTGGTTGTCGATCTGACGGAGAACGGTAAAACCGAGGCCGTGAAACGACAGAGCGGCGGTAACTATACCGTGGTCTTTACCATCAACGCCGATACGCCTCCACCGCCTGTCGTCGCAAAACGCGTTGAGACGCCGGTGGTCACTCCGCGTCCGACTGAACCTGCGCGAAATCCGTTTAAAACAAACCAGGATCGCGCTACCGCTGTCACCAGCAGCAATACGGTAACGCGCCCGGCAGCGCGGACGACATCCAGTAACGGCGACAAAGTGGTGATCGCCATTGATGCCGGTCACGGCGGGCAAGACCCCGGCGCTATTGGCCCCGGCGGGACGCGGGAGAAAAACGTGACGATTGCTATCGCCCGTAAGCTGCGCACGCTGTTGAATAACGATCCGATGTTCAAAGGCGTATTGACCCGCGACGGGGATTATTTCATCTCCGTGATGGGGCGCTCCGACGTGGCGCGTAAGCAGAACGCCAATTTCCTCGTCTCCATTCATGCGGATGCCGCGCCAAACCGCAACGCGACGGGCGCCTCGGTATGGGTGCTGTCAAACCGGCGCGCCAACAGCGAAATGGCGAACTGGCTGGAAGAACATGAGAAGCAGTCTGAGCTGCTGGGCGGCGCGGGCGATGTGCTGGCGAACAGTCAGGCTGACCCCTACTTAAGCCAGGCGGTGCTGGATTTGCAATTCGGTCATTCCCAGCGCGTAGGGTATGATGTGGCGACAAACATGTTAGGTCAGTTGCAGCGCATTGGTTCGCTGCATAAGCGTCGCCCTGAACACGCCAGCCTCGGCGTGTTGCGTTCCCCGGATATCCCCTCGGTGCTGGTTGAAACGGGCTTTATCAGCAACAGCGGCGAAGAACGTTTGCTGGCAAGCGATGCTTATCAGCAGCAGCTGGCAGAGGCGATTTACCAAGGGTTGCGTAACTACTTCCAGGCGCATCCGGTGCAATCCGGGCCGCAGAGCGCTCCGGCGCAAACGGCCAGCGCGGTGTCGCCGGGCGAGTCGTTGATTAACTAAGGATTTTACATGCCGATTCAGGTTCTACCGCCGCAACTGGCGAACCAAATTGCCGCAGGTGAGGTGGTAGAGCGACCTGCGTCGGTTGTGAAAGAGCTGGTGGAAAACAGCCTTGATGCAGGGGCGACGCGGATCGATATTGATATCGAACGCGGCGGCGCAAAGCTTATTCGTATTCGCGATAATGGCTGCGGAATTAAAAAAGACGAGCTGGCGCTGGCGCTGGCCCGCCATGCCACCAGTAAAATCGCCTCGCTTGACGATCTCGAAGCGATTATCAGCCTCGGATTTCGCGGCGAAGCGCTGGCAAGTATCAGCTCGGTTTCGCGTTTAACCCTCACATCACGTACCGCGGAACAGGCGGAAGCCTGGCAGGCCTATGCCGAAGGGCGTGATATGGACGTGACGGTAAAACCGGCGGCGCATCCGGTCGGCACCACGCTGGAGGTGCTGGACTTGTTCTACAACACGCCGGCACGGCGCAAGTTTATGCGCACCGAGAAAACCGAGTTCAACCACATTGACGAAATTATCCGCCGCATTGCGCTGGCGCGCTTCGACGTCACCCTTAATTTGTCGCACAACGGTAAAATGGTGCGCCAGTACCGCGCGGTTGCGCAGGACGGACAGAAGGAACGTCGATTAGGCGCGATTTGCGGCGCACCGTTTCTGGAACAGGCGCTGGCGATTGAATGGCAGCACGGCGATCTGACGCTGCGCGGCTGGGTGGCCGATCCTCACCATACCACGGCGGCGCTGGCGGAAATCCAGTACTGCTACGTGAACGGCCGCATGATGCGCGACCGGTTAATCAATCATGCGATTCGTCAGGCCTGTGAAGACAAACTGGGCGGCGATCGGCAACCGGCATTTGTGCTGTATCTGGAGATTGACCCGCATCAGGTGGATGTGAACGTGCATCCGGCGAAACATGAGGTGCGTTTCCACCAGTCGCGGCTGGTGCATGATTTCATCTATCAGGGCGTATTGAGCGTGCTACAGCAGCAGCTTGATGCGCCGCTGCCGCTGGCGGAAGAAGCGCCTGCGCCGCGTCACATCCCGGAAAACCGCGTGGCGGCCGGGCGTAATCATTTCGCTGAACCGGCCTCTGCGCGGGAACCCGCCGCGCCGCGCTATTCCACGTCGTCAGGGGCAACCGGCGGACGTCAGCCTGCTGCCAGTTGGCCGCATGCCCAGCCGGGCTACCAGAAACAGCAGGGCGAAGTGTACCGCCAGCTGTTACAGACGCCCGCTCCGCGACAACCGGCGCTTGCACCGGAAGCAGAAACGGCAGCGCCGTCGCTGGCAGGGCATAGCCAGAGTTTCGGTCGCGTGCTGACCATTGTCGGCGCGGATTGCGCATTGCTTGAGCGTGACGGCAATATCCACCTGCTGGCGCTGCCCGTGGCGGAACGCTGGCTGCGTCAGGCCCAACTGACGCCGGGGCAGACGCCGGTCTGCGCCCAGCCGTTGTTGATTCCGCTGCGCTTAAAAGTGTCGGCGGAGGAGAAATCCGCGCTGGAAAAAGCGCAAACACCACTGACGGATCTGGGGATTGAATTCCAGTCAGATGCGCAGCATGTGACCATTCGTGCAGTGCCTTTACCCTTACGCCAACAAAATTTACAAATCTTGATTCCTGAACTGATAGGCTACCTCGCGCAGCAGTCAGCGTTTGACGCGGGCAATATTGCACAGTGGATTGCGCGGAATTTGATGAGTGAACATCCGCAGTGGACGATGGCGCAGGCCATTACGCTGTTGGCTGATGTAGAGCGGCTATGTCCGCAACTCGTGAAGGCGCCGCCGGGTGGTCTGTTACAACCTGTTGATTTACATTCGGTGATGAACGCCCTGAAACATGAGTGATGTAAGTAAGGCGAGCCTGCCAAAGGCGATTTTTTTGATGGGGCCGACGGCCTCCGGCAAGACGGCGTTAGCAATTGAATTGCGTAAAGTTTTGCCAGTAGAGTTGATAAGCGTTGATTCCGCCCTTATTTATCGGGGGATGGACATCGGTACGGCGAAGCCGACGGCTTCAGAGTTAAAGGCCGCTCCGCACCGATTGCTGGATATTCTCGATCCGGCGCAAGCGTACTCAGCAGCGGATTTTCGTCGCGATGCGTTAGCGGAAATGGCGGAGATTACTGCGGCGGGGCGTATTCCGCTGTTAGTGGGCGGCACCATGTTGTATTTCAAGGCGTTGCTGGAGGGACTTTCGCCCTTACCGTCGGCGGAACCTGAGATCAGAGCCCGAATTGAGCAACAGGCGGCAGAGCAGGGATGGGATGCGTTGCACCGACAGCTTCAGGATATTGATCCGGTCGCTGCCGCACGGATTCATCCAAATGATCCGCAAAGACTTTCCCGGGCACTGGAAGTTTTTTTCATTTCGGGTAAAACTTTAACGGAACTGACGCAAACGTCAGGAGACGCTCTACCGTATCAGGTGCATCAGTTCGCCATCGCCCCGGCGAGCCGTGAACTGCTCCATCAGCGAATTGAGCAGCGTTTTCATCAGATGTTGGCTTCAGGTTTTGAAGCAGAAGTTCGGGCGCTTTTTGCCCGTGGAGATTTGCATACGGACTTGCCTTCCATTCGTTGTGTGGGATACCGCCAGATGTGGTCATACATTGAAGGCGAAATTTCATATGATGAAATGGTTTATAGAGGTGTTTGCGCCACGAGGCAGTTGGCGAAGCGTCAGGTAACCTGGTTGCGTGGTTGGGAAGGAGTACGCTGGCTTGACAGTGAAAAGCCTGACCAGGCGCGAAACGAAGTATTGCAGGTTGTTGGTGCTATCGCGAACTGAATGTGTACAATTGAGACGTATCGTGCGCAATTTTTCAGAATCGAAAGGTTCAAAGTACAAATAAGCATATAAGGAAAAGAGAGAATGGCTAAGGGGCAATCTTTACAAGATCCGTTCCTGAACGCACTGCGTCGGGAACGTGTTCCAGTTTCTATTTATTTGGTGAATGGTATTAAGCTGCAAGGTCAAATCGAGTCTTTTGATCAATTCGTGATCCTGTTGAAAAACACGGTCAGCCAGATGGTTTACAAGCACGCGATTTCTACTGTTGTCCCGTCTCGCCCGGTTTCTCATCACAGTAACAATGCCGGTGGCGGCACCAGCAGTAACTACCATCACGGTAGCAGCGCGCAGGGTACTTCTGCGCAACAGGACAGCGAAGAAACCGAATAAGGTTTTGGCTGTTTTACACACGGGGAGCCAGGGAACCTGCGTTCCCCGCTGATATATATCGAGGGGTTGACGCTTGTTTGACCGTTATGATGCCGGTGAGCAGGCGGTACTGGTACACATCTATTTTTCGCAAGACAAAGATATGGAAGACCTCCAGGAGTTTGAGTCTCTGGTCTCTTCCGCCGGTGTCGAAGCAATGCAGGTGATTACCGGTAGCCGTAAAGCACCGCACCCGAAGTACTTTGTAGGTGAAGGTAAGGCAGTTGAAATTGCGGAAGCCGTGAAAGCGTCTAACGCTGCGGTCGTGCTTTTCGATCATGCTTTAAGCCCGGCCCAGGAGCGTAACCTGGAACGTTTGTGTGAATGTCGCGTGATCGACAGAACCGGTCTTATTTTAGATATTTTTGCTCAGCGTGCACGTACCCACGAAGGTAAGTTGCAGGTTGAATTGGCGCAGTTGCGTCATCTGGCCACGCGTCTGGTTCGTGGCTGGACCCACCTTGAAAGGCAGAAAGGCGGGATTGGTTTGCGCGGTCCGGGTGAAACCCAGCTCGAAACCGACCGTCGTTTGCTGCGTAATCGTATTGTACAGATACAGTCGCGCCTGGAAAAAGTTGAGAAGCAACGTGAGCAGGGGCGGCAGTCGCGTATAAAAGCGGATGTCCCGACGGTCTCGCTGGTGGGATATACCAACGCCGGTAAATCCACCCTTTTCAATCAGATTACTGAAGCCAGGGTGTATGCCGCAGACCAACTGTTTGCGACCCTGGACCCGACGCTGCGCCGTATCGATGTCGCAGATGTGGGGGAAACCGTACTGGCGGATACCGTAGGGTTTATCCGTCATTTACCGCACGATCTGGTGGCGGCGTTTAAAGCGACCTTGCAGGAAACCCGGCAGGCCACGCTCTTGTTACACGTTGTTGATGCCGCTGACGTGCGCGTACAGGAAAACATCGACGCAGTGGATACGGTTCTCGAAGAGATCGATGCTCACGAGATCCCAACCCTGATGGTGATGAATAAGATCGATATGCTGGACGATTTTGAACCGCGTATCGACAGGGATGAAGAGAACAAACCAATCCGTGTCTGGCTTTCTGCGCAAACAGGGGTTGGGATACCACAGCTTTTTCAGGCTTTGACGGAGCGGCTTTCCGGCGAGGTGGCGCAGCATACGTTGCGTTTGCCGCCGCAGGAAGGGCGTCTGAGAAGCCGGTTTTACCAACTTCAGGCAATAGAAAAAGAGTGGATGGAGGAGGACGGCAGCGTAAGTTTGCAGGTTCGCATGCCGATTGTCGACTGGCGTCGCCTCTGTAAACAAGAACCGGCGTTGATCGACTATGTGATCTAATGGCGGCTCGTCTGGAGCATGGAGTAATTTCGCCTTATCCCTCTCGTCGAAAGACTACGGGGATCACCGCATAACAAATATGGAGCACAAACATGGCGTGGAATCAGCCCGGTAATAACGGACAAGACCGCGACCCGTGGGGAAGCAGCAAACCTGGCGGCAACTCTGAGGGAAATGGAAACAAAGGTGGTCGCGATCAGGGGCCACCTGATCTTGATGATATCTTCCGCAAACTGAGTAAAAAGCTCGGTGGTCTGGGTGGCGGTAAAGGTACAGGCTCTGGCGGTGGTAGTTCATCGCAGGGGCCGCGCCCGCATATCGGAGGTCGTGTCGTTACCATCGCAGCGGCAGCGATCGTCATTATCTGGGCTGCCAGCGGTTTCTACACCATCAAAGAAGCGGAACGCGGCGTGGTGACACGCTTCGGTAAATTCAGCCACCTGGTTGAGCCGGGTCTGAACTGGAAGCCGACGTTTATCGATGAAGTTACCCCGGTAAACGTGGAAGCGGTTCGCGAACTGGCGGCGTCCGGTGTGATGCTGACTTCTGATGAAAACGTTGTGCGCGTTGAGATGAACGTGCAGTACCGTGTGACCGATCCGCAGCGTTATCTGTTCAGCGTGACCAGCGCGGATGACAGTCTGCGTCAGGCGACCGACAGCGCCCTGCGTGGGGTTATCGGTAAATACACGATGGACCGCATTCTGACGGAAGGTCGTACCGTTATTCGTAGCGATACCCAGCGTGAACTGGAAGAGACCATTCGTCCGTACAACATGGGTATTACCCTGCTGGACGTCAACTTCCAGGCAGCGCGTCCGCCGGAAGAGGTAAAAGCGGCGTTTGACGATGCTATCGCGGCGCGTGAGAACGAACAGCAATACATCCGTGAAGCGGAAGCGTACACCAACGAAGTTCAGCCGCGTGCGAACGGTCAGGCGCAGCGTATTCTTGAAGAAGCGCGTGCATACAGAACCCAAACCATCCTGGAAGCGCAGGGTGAAGTGGCTCGCTTCGCTAAAATTCTGCCGGAATATAAAGCCGCACCAGAGATTACTCGCGAGCGTCTGTATATCGAGACGATGGAAAAAGTGTTGAGCCATACGCGTAAAGTTCTGGTCAACGACAAAGGCGGCAATCTGATGGTTCTGCCATTGGATCAGATGCTGAAAGGCGCTAACGCGCCTGCGGCAAAAGACAGCACGGGTAACAATCTGCTGCGTCTGCCGCCGGCTTCATCGTCCAGCACGAGCGGAGCAAGCAATACCTCGTCCACCAGTCAGGGCGATATTATGGACCAACGCCGCGCTAACGCGCAGCGTAACGACTACCAGCGTCAGGGGGAATAACGATGCGTAAGTCAGTTATTGCGATTATCATCATCGTGCTGGTAGTGCTGTACATGTCTGTCTTTGTTGTCAAAGAAGGCGAGCGCGGAATTACGCTGCGTTTCGGTAAAGTTCTGCGTGACGATGAAAACAAACCGCTGGTTTATGAGCCGGGCCTGCACTTTAAGATCCCGTTCATTGAGTCGGTGAAAACGCTTGATGCGCGTATCCAGACGATGGACAACCAGGCCGATCGCTTTGTAACCAAAGAGAAAAAAGACCTGATCGTTGACTCCTACATCAAATGGCGCATCAGCGATTTCAGCCGTTACTACCTGGCGACAGGCGGCGGCGATGTTTCTCAGGCCGAAGTGCTGCTGAAACGTAAGTTCTCTGACCGTTTGCGCTCTGAGATTGGTCGTCTGGATGTGAAAGACATCGTGACCGATTCCCGTGGCCGTTTAACGCTGGAAGTGCGTGACGCGCTGAACTCCGGTTCTGCGGGAACGGAAGATGAAGTGGCGACTCCGGCGGCGGATAGCGCGATTGCCGAAGCGGCTGAACGCGTTGCGGCAGAAACCAATGGCAAAGTGCCGGTGATCAACCCGAACAGTATGGCGGCGTTAGGTATCGAAGTGGTGGATGTGCGTATCAAGCAGATCAACCTGCCGACCGAGGTATCCGAGGCGATTTACAACCGTATGCGCGCCGAGCGTGAAGCGGTAGCCCGTCGTCACCGTTCACAGGGTCAGGAAGAAGCGGAGAAACTGCGCGCGACCGCCGACTATGAAGTGACCAGAACGCTGGCGGAAGCCGAGCGTCAGGGCCGCATTTCGCGTGGTGAAGGTGATGCCGAAGCCGCGAAACTGTTTGCCGATGCCTTCAGTCAGGACCCGGACTTCTACGCCTTCATCCGTAGCCTGCGTGCTTACGAGAAGAGCTTCGAAGGCAATCAGGACGTGATGATCATGAGCCCGGACAGCGATTTCTTCCGTTACATGAAGACACCGAATACGGCAACACGTTAAAATCGTATCAACGGTTTTAGATGAACAAAACCACCGGCATCCTCAGGGAGGCGGTGGTTTTCTTTTTATATAAGGACGATGGATGAATTCAACTATCTGGCTGGCGCTTGCCCTCGTTTTGGTGCTGGAAGGTTTAGGCCCGATGCTGTATCCCCGCGCCTGGAAGAAAATGATCTCTGCCATGACGCAACTGCCGGAAAATGTTTTACGTCGTTTTGGCGGCGGTCTTGTGGTTGCCGGAGTTGTTGTCTACTACATGTTGAGGAAAACGATTGGCTGATCAAAAAGTAGTCGTATTTGCCGATCTTAGCGTGCAAAAAGTGCTGTATATCTGAAAAAGCGATGGTAGAATCCATTTTTAAGCAAACGGTGATTTTGAAAAATGGGTAACAACGTCGTCGTACTGGGCACCCAATGGGGTGACGAAGGTAAAGGAAAGATCGTCGATCTTCTGACTGAACGGGCTAAATATGTTGTACGCTACCAGGGCGGTCACAACGCAGGCCATACTCTCGTAATCAACGGTGAAAAAACCGTCCTCCATCTTATTCCATCAGGTATTCTTCGTGAGAATGTTATCAGCATCATCGGTAACGGCGTTGTGCTGTCTCCGGCTGCGCTGATGAAAGAGATGAAAGGACTGGAAGACCGTGGTATCCCTGTCCGTGAGCGCCTGCTGCTGTCTGAAGCCTGTCCGCTGATCCTTGATTATCACGTTGCGCTGGATAACGCGCGTGAGAAAGCGCGTGGCGCGAAAGCGATCGGCACCACCGGTCGTGGTATCGGTCCGGCTTATGAAGACAAAGTGGCTCGTCGCGGTCTGCGCGTTGGCGATCTGTTCGATAAAGCTACCTTCGCTGTAAAACTGAAAGAAGTGATGGAATATCACAACTTCCAGCTGGTGAACTTCTACAAAGTGGAAGCCGTTGACTACCAGAAAGTGCTGGATGATGTGATGGCAATCGCCGACATCCTGACCTCTATGGTTGTTGATGTTTCCGATCTGCTGGACCAGGCGCGTAAGCGTGGCGATTTCGTCATGTTCGAAGGCGCGCAGGGTACGCTGCTGGATATCGACCACGGTACTTATCCGTACGTTACCTCCTCTAACACCACTGCGGGTGGCGTAGCGACCGGTTCTGGCCTGGGGCCGCGTTATGTGGACTACGTTCTGGGTATCATCAAAGCTTACTCCACTCGCGTGGGCGCGGGTCCGTTCCCGACTGAGCTGTTTGATGACACCGGCGAGTTCCTGTGCAAGCAGGGTAACGAATACGGCGCCACCACCGGTCGTCGTCGTCGTACCGGCTGGCTGGACTCCGTTGCTGTGCGCCGTGCGGTGCAGATCAACTCCCTGTCTGGCTTCTGCCTGACCAAACTGGACGTGCTGGACGGTCTGGAAGAGGTGAAAATCTGCGTGGCTTACCGTATGCCGGATGGCCGTGAAGTAACCACCACACCGCTGGCAGCGGATGACTGGGAAGGCATTGAGCCGATCTACGAAACCATGCCGGGTTGGTCTGAGTCCACCTTTGGCGTGAAGGATCGCAGCGGCCTGCCGCAGGCGGCGCTGAACTACATCAAACGTATCGAAGAACTGACCGGCGTGCCGATTGATATTATTTCTACCGGCCCGGATCGTACTGAAACGATGATTCTGCGTGACCCGTTTGACGCATAATTTGGGGTCATGGCGCAGTGCCTGATGGTGCTGCGCTTATCAGACCTGTTCACACTGTAGGCCGGATAAGGCGCTTTTCGCCGCCATCCGGCTTAATACAGCGTAAGATCCTCGCTTTTTTCCTTCCCGAACTGAAATAAATTAGCGACCTGGCTGGTGGCTGGTTTATCATCAATGTAATTAATACAACCTGGTTTATCCCGTTTTCCCCTTTTCCTGAGGTTGATGTGCAGTTAACGAGTTTCACCGATTACGGATTACGTGCGCTAATCTATATGGCGTCGCTACCCGAAGGACGTATGACCAGTATTTCTGAGGTGACAGAAGTCTACGGCGTGTCCCGTAATCATATGGTCAAAATAATCAATCAACTTAGCCGGGCGGGCTTCGTTACTGCTATTCGAGGAAAAAATGGCGGTATCCGCCTGGGTAAACCGGCTAATGTTATTGTTATCGGTGATGTGGTTCGTGAGCTGGAACCTTTATCTCTGGTAAATTGCAGCAGCGAATTTTGCCACATTACTCCTGCCTGCCGACTCAAGCAGGCACTTTCGAAGGCCGTGCAAAGTTTTCTCAAGGAACTGGATAACTACACGCTTGCCGATTTGGTTGAAGAGAATCAACCGCTTTATAAATTATTGCTGGTGGAGTGACGAAAATCTTCATCAGAGCTGACAACGGAGGAACCGCCATGTCACAAGATCCTTTCCTGGAACGTGAAGCTGAAAAATACGCTAACCCTATCCCGAGCCGGGAATTTATCCTCGAACATTTAACAAAACGTGAAAAACCAGCCAACCGTGATGAGTTGGCTGCGGAACTGAACATTGAAGGTGAAGAGCAGCAGGAAGCCCTGCGCCGCCGTCTGCGCGCGATGGAACGCGACGGACAGCTGGTCTTTACCCGCCGCCAGTGCTATGCGCTGCCGGAACGCCTCGACCTGCTGAAAGGTACCGTTATCGGCCACCGTGATGGCTACGGCTTTTTGCGTGTCGAAGGACGTAAAGATGACCTGTATCTCTCCAGTGAGCAGATGAAAACCTGCATTCATGGTGATCAGGTACTGGCGCAGCCGCTGGGGGCCGATCGTAAAGGCCGCCGCGAAGCGCGTATCGTGCGCGTTCTGGTGCCGAAAACCAGCCAGATTGTCGGTCGTTACTTTACCGATGCGGGCGTGGGCTTTGTGGTGCCGGACGATAGTCGTCTGAGCTTCGACATCCTGATCCCGCCTGAAGAGGTGATGGGTGCGCGCATGGGCTTTGTGGTGGTGGTGGAACTCACCCAGCGACCGACCCGCCGCACTAAAGCGGTCGGTAAAATCGTTGAGGTTCTCGGCGATAACATGGGCACTGGCATGGCTGTCGATATGGCGCTGCGCACCCATGAAATTCCTTATATCTGGCCGCAGGCGGTAGAACAGCAGATCGCCGGCCTGAAAGAAGAAGTGCCGGAAGAGGCGAAAGCAGGCCGTGTGGATCTGCGCGACTTACCGCTGGTGACGATTGATGGCGAAGACGCCCGTGACTTTGACGATGCGGTTTACTGCGAGAAGAAACGCGGTGGCGGCTGGCGCCTGTGGGTGGCTATCGCTGACGTAAGTTATTACGTGCGTCCGCCAACGCCGCTGGATCGCGAAGCGCGCAACCGTGGGACGTCGGTCTATTTCCCGTCGCAGGTTGTGCCGATGCTGCCGGAAGTGCTCTCCAATGGCCTGTGCTCGCTGAACCCGCAGGTTGACCGCCTGTGTATGGTCTGCGAAATGACCGTTTCATCAAAAGGGCGTTTAACCGGCTATAAATTCTACGAAGCAGTGATGAGTTCCCATGCGCGCCTGACGTATACCAAAGTCTGGCATATGCTACAGGGCGACCAGGACCTGCGCGAGCAGTATGCGCCGCTGGTCAGGCACATCGAAGAGCTGCATAACCTCTACAAAGTGCTGGATAACGCCCGCGAAGAGCGTGGCGGCATCTCATTTGAAAGCGAAGAAGCGAAGTTTATCTTCAATGCTGAACGTCGCATTGAACGTATCGAGCAGACGCAGCGTAATGACGCGCACAAGCTGATCGAAGAATGCATGATTCTGGCGAATATCTCGGCGGCGCGATTCGTTGAGAAAGCCAAAGAGCCTGCGCTGTTCCGTATCCACGACAAGCCGAGCACCGAGGCGATAACCTCCTTCCGTTCCGTTCTGGCGGAGCTGGGGCTGGAATTGCCGGGCGGCAATAAGCCGGAACCGCGTGATTATGCGGAACTGCTGGAGTCGATTGCCGACAGGCCTGACGCGGAAATGCTGCAAACCATGCTGCTGCGCTCAATGAAACAGGCAATTTACGATCCAGAAAACCGTGGCCACTTTGGTCTGGCATTGCAGTCTTACGCGCACTTTACCTCACCGATCCGCCGTTATCCTGACCTGTCGCTGCACCGCGCCATTAAGTATCTGCTGGCGCATGAGCAAGGGCATAAGGGCAATACGACGGAAACGGGCGGCTACCACTATTCGATGGAAGAGATGCTGCAACTGGGCCAGCACTGTTCTATGACCGAGCGCCGTGCTGACGAAGCCACGCGCGACGTCTCTGACTGGCTGAAGTGTGACTTCATGCTGGATCAGGTGGGGAACGTCTTTAAAGGGGTGATTTCCAGCGTAACCGGGTTCGGCTTCTTTGTTCGTCTGGATGAGCTGTTTATTGATGGTCTGGTACACGTCTCTTCGCTGGACAACGATTACTACCGTTTCGATCAGGTAGGGCAGCGTCTGATGGGGGAATCCAGCGGCCAGACCTACCGTCTGGGCGACCGCGTGGAAGTCCGCGTTGAAGCGGTCAATATGGATGAGCGTAAAATTGACTTTAGCCTGATCTCCAGCGAACGCGCCCCGCGCAACGTCGGTAAAACCGCGCGTGAGAAAGCGAAAAGAGGCGAAACGGCTAAAAATGCCGGTAAGCGTCGTCAGGTGGGCAAAAAGGTGAATTTCGAACCGGATAGCGCCTTCCGCGGCGAGAAAGCGAAAGGTAAGGCGAAGAAAGAGAAGAAAGCCAAAAATCCATCGGCAAAGACGCAGAAAATCGCTGCCGCGACAAAAGCGAAGCGCGCGGCGAAGAAAAAGTCAGCTGAGTAATTTCCCCCTCTCCCCCTGCGTGGAGAGGGCGTTTGTACTGTAGACCGGGCAGGCATCGCGCCGCCCGGCAAAATTGATCAATGAGAACCATCAATGAGTGAAATGATTTACGGCATCCACGCGGTGCAGGCTCTGCTGGAACGTGCGCCAGAGCGCTTTCAGGACGTCTTTATTCTGAAAGGGCGGGAAGATAAACGCCTGCTGCCGCTGATCCATGCGCTGGAAGCGCAGGGCGTGGTGATCCAACTGGCGAACCGCCAGTATCTTGATGAAAAAAGCGAGGGTGCGGTACATCAGGGGATCATTGCGCGCGTGAAGCCGGGACGCCAGTATCAGGAAAACGATCTTCCTGATCTGATCGCGAAGTTCGACAATCCCTTCCTGCTGATCCTCGACGGCGTGACCGATCCGCATAACCTCGGCGCCTGTCTGCGTAGCGCAGACGCCGCTGGCGTACATGCGGTCATTGTGCCGAAAGATCGTTCTGCACAGCTTAATGCAACGGCGAAAAAGGTGGCCTGCGGCGCAGCCGAAAGCGTGCCGCTGATCCGTGTGACCAACCTGGCGCGTACCATGCGTCTGTTGCAGGAAGAGAATATCTGGATTGTCGGTACGGCGGGCGAAGCTGACCATACGCTGTTTCAGAGCAAAATGACCGGCCGGATGGCGCTGGTGATGGGCGCTGAAGGCGAAGGGATGCGTCGTCTGACCCGCGAGCACTGTGATGAGCTGATCAGCATTCCGATGGCGGGCAGCGTGTCGTCGCTGAACGTCTCCGTCGCGACCGGGATCTGCCTGTTTGAAGCGGTGCGACAGCGCAGCTAAGCGCTTTTGACTGATGAAGCCATCCCTCGGGATGGCTTTTTTGTGACCGTTATCCCAGGCGTGTCCCCCGCAGGCTGACCATACTTAATGCGACTGCCATTGACGGAGGGAAACACAATGCACTGGCAAACGCATACCGTTTTTAACCAACCGGCACCGCTCAACAACAGCAATTTATTCCTGTCTGATGGCGCGCTTTGCGAGGCGGTCGCCCGTGAAGGCGCGGGTTGGGATAGCGATCTTCTCGCCAGCATCGGTCAACAACTGGGCACTGCGGAGTCGCTGGAGCTGGGGCGGCTGGCGAACGCCTTTCCACCTGAACTGCTGCGTTACGATCCACAAGGGCAGCGGCTGGACGATGTCCGTTTTCATCCCGCCTGGCATCTGCTGATGCAGGGCCTGTGCGCTAACCGTGTGCATAACCTGTCCTGGGAAGAGAACGCCAGACAGGGGGCCTTTGTCGCGCGGGCTGCGCGTTTTATGCTGCATGCGCAGGTGGAAGCGGGTACGTTGTGTCCAGTCACGATGACTTTTGCCGCTACGCCGCTGCTGCTACAGATGCTGCCGCCTCCCTTTCACGATTGGTTAACGCCGCTACGCAGCGATCGCTATGATTCACACCTCCTGCCCGGAGGGCAAAAACGCGGCCTGCTGATTGGCATGGGCATGACGGAAAAGCAGGGCGGTTCCGATGTGCTGAGTAACACCACCCGGGCAGAGCGACTGGACGACGGCGCCTGGCGCCTGGTGGGGCACAAATGGTTTTTCTCCGTGCCGCAAAGCGACGCGCACCTGGTGCTGGCGCAGACGAAAGGCGGGTTATCCTGCTTTTTTGTCCCGCGTTTTTTGCCTGACGGGCAGCGAAACGGCGTTCGCCTTGAGCGGTTGAAAGACAAACTGGGCAACCGCTCTAATGCCAGTTGCGAGGTTGAGTTTCAGGATGCGGTAGGCTGGCTACTGGGTGAGGAAGGTGAGGGGATTCGTCACATACTGAAGATGGGAGGGATGACCCGCTTTGATTGCGCGCTGGGCAGTCATAGTATGATGCGCCGGGCGTTTTCCGTGGCGATTTACCACGCGCATCAGCGGCAGGTGTTCGGCAAATCTTTGATTGATCAGCCCATGATGCGGCAGGTTTTAAGTCGTATGGCGCTCCAGCTTGAAGGCCAGACGGCGCTGCTGTTTCGTCTGGCTCGGGCGTGGGATCGTCGTGGCGACCCGAAAGAAGCGCTCCGGGCGCGTTTGTTTACGCCAGCCGCGAAGTTTGCTATTTGCAAAAGTGGCATCCCCTTTGTTGCCGAGGCGATGGAAGTGCTCGGTGGCGTTGGCTATTGCGAGGAGAGCGAGCTACCACGCCTGTATCGTGAGATGCCGGTCAACAGCATCTGGGAAGGGTCGGGAAACGTCATGTGTCTGGACGTGCTGCGGGTGCTGAGTAAACAGACCGGCGTCTATGAGTTGCTCAGCGAGGCTTTTGCGGAGGTCAAAGGGCAGGATCGGCATTATGATCGGGCGGTACGTCAGCTGCAACAGCGCTTGCGCAAACCCGATGAAGCGCAGGGGCGGGAGATAACGCAGCAGCTGTTCCTGCTCGGCTGCGGGGCGCAAATGCTGCGCTATGCTTCTCCGCCGTTGGCACAGGCCTGGTGCCAAATGATGCTGGACACGCGCGGCGTGTTACGCCTGTCTGA
Organism: Citrobacter sp. CK199; assembly: GCF_030333285.1. Taxonomy (NCBI): domain Bacteria; kingdom Pseudomonadati; phylum Pseudomonadota; class Gammaproteobacteria; order Enterobacterales; family Enterobacteriaceae; genus Citrobacter; species Citrobacter sp. CK199. The sequence continues at coordinate 178,905 of NZ_JAOWGF010000029.1, forward strand.
ACAGGTGCAAAATGATCTGTTGCTGCGGGCAACGGGGGGATTGCGATAACGATTTGCCTGATGGCGGCGCGGGCACGTCTTATCATGCCTGCGATCGGTGCAGGCCAGATAAGTTTACGCCATCAGGCAATCTGTTACGCATAAAGTATGGCTTGTACGCGCCAGTTATCGGGCTGCTGTTCTTCGTACATCTGGATAATCCGATACCACGAAGCGCCCTGCTCATCGGCTTTTAACGCAATGATACGTTCCACATCCTGCTGATTTCCCGAAATATTACTCACGGATATCAGACCAATTTCATTCAGGCCCGTTACGCAGTCCGCGCTGGCGAATTCGGCAGACTGCGCCGTCGTACTCACCAGGCCGGCAGAAAGCAGCAGTGAGGATAAGGCAAGAGATCGTTTCATCGTCAGCTCCTTTTACGTGACCCCGCATTCAACAGGGCATTCCATTGCGGTCATCCCATGATTTCATTGTGCACAGGTAAACGCATAGAGGCGCAAAGCAATGTAAAGCTGACTAAATTTCAACCTTCCGCTATTTACGATACAGGATGGCTTGCGAATACCATTGGCCTGTTACGATGGTTTCATCAACCAACAAAATAACGTAATAATCTGCTTTAGCGGCGGCGGCTTTCGCTCTGATCCCTGCCACAGCATCGTCAGGAGAACCCCGAACCATTGAGCTTACCGTTCCCAGGCGCTGCAACCCTTGTATCTGGTCACGGCGAATTTCCTGAGGATGGTCAGCGACTGGCGGTGCTGGTTGCGGCGTCCCTTGCAATACGCTACAGGCGCTTAAAAACAGTACCAGCATCAATGGGGCGAACCGGCGCATAACTCTATCTCGTTTACTGATAGCCATAGTGTAGTGCCTTATTAATTTCCTTTAGGGGGAATGTTCCCAAATTGTTATCTCTCACGCGATTTTCGAATGAAAATAGAGTGAAAGCGTAATCCACTTCTCAACATTATGAATCATTGCCGTACTCATTAACTTGAGTTATGTATTTCTCCGTGGCATATCAGAGAAAGGGGGATATATGATAAAAATAGAAACACGGTACCTGGCAGGACATTCCATACTCCACGCGTTTCCTGACGGTAAACGTGACACGCCCCTTCCATGTATTATTTTTTACCACGGTTTTACCTCTTCCAGCCTGGTCTATAGCTACTTTGCGGTTGCTCTGGCGCAGGCCGGGTTCCGGGTTATCATGCCGGATGCGCCCGAGCATGGCGCGCGGTTTAGCGGTGATGCGCAGGGGCGAATGACCCAATTCTGGCAGATTCTGCGGCAAAACATGCAGGAATTCGCTGCGTTACGTGCGGCAGTTCAACAGGAAAACTGGGTGCTGGAAGAACGTCTGGCCGTGGGGGGCGCATCAATGGGCGGTATGACGGCGCTGGGGATCATGGCCCGCCACCCGGAGGTAAAATGCGTCGCCAGCCTGATGGGGTCGGGTTATTTCACCCGACTGGCGCATACGCTTTTTCCGCCATTAATTCCTGAGACGCCTGAGCAACAGCGAGAATTTGACGACATTATTGCTCCCCTGGCTGAGTGGGAGGTGGCGCATCAGTTGCCAAAACTGGCCGACCGGCCGCTGCTGCTATGGCATGGACAGGAAGATGACGTCGTCCCTGCGGTGGAAACGTTCCGCTTACAACAGGCGCTGATTCAGGCGAACAGGGATCAGAACCTGACCTGTCTGTGGGAAGCAGGCGTACGCCACCGTATTACGCCAGAGGCGCTGGCGGCAACGGTGTCGTTTTTCCGCCAGCATCTTTAAACGCGCAGAATGCTAACGCCTTGCGCTTCAAGCTGTTGCAGAATGTCAGGGTTAGCATTTTTGCCCGTAATCAGCGTGTCGATTTGATCGGCGCGGCTGAACAACATGCCTGCGCGCTCGCCGATCTTGCTGCTATCCACCAGCACCACCAGCTTTCCGACTACGCTGAGCATTTTCTGCTCGGCCATAGCGGTGAGCATATCGGTTTTATACAGTCCGTCTGCGGTCAGGCCTTTGCCGCTGGTAAACATCCAGTGCCCGGCATACAGGCTGTTTTCGCTGCCCTGGGGGCTAAGCGTGATGGACTGGCTCTTGTTGTACTGACCTCCCATGATGATCACGCTTTCATGTTCCTGATCGATCAGATAGTTCGCCAGCGGGAGATAGTTGGTGATGATCTGCACCGGCTTACCGCATATTTCTCTGCCCAGCAGAAAGGCGGTCGATCCACAGTTGATCACCACGCTTTCCCCAGGATTCACCAGTTGCGCTGCCGCTTTAGCAATGCGCACTTTTTCATCGTGGTTCTGCGCCTGATGCAGATTCATCGGCGTCCAGCGCGGACGTTGCTGAGCGATCGCTTCGGCGCCATTACGCACTTTTTTGAGCTTTCCGCTCTCATCGAGCTTGTTGATATCCCGACGCGCCGTGGCCGGTGAGATCCCCAGACGTTCGATCACATTCTCGACGGTAACAAAGCCCAATTGCGCCAGCATATCCAGCAATATTTGATGTCTTTGTGCTTCAGTCATGAGCTATTCCGATACGAATTGATTTTAAAAGATGATATTTGAAATAGCCTGAAAATACTAAAGTAAATATAGAAAAATGCCGGGAAAACCCGGCATCGGAGAACAATTACAGGAAGGATTTGAACGGTAAATCCGGTTCCATCGTGAAGCAGTCATCAAAACCACGCGGGTAGTGATATTCAAAGTTGTCTTTATCCAGTGGCCAGGTGAACTTACCGCCAACCTGCCAGATAAACGGCTTGAAGCCATACTTCAGGCGATCTTTTTTCATTTCCCACAGAACGCGGATTTCCTGCGGATCGGCCTGGAAGTTCGACCAGATATCATGGTGGAACGGAATCACGACTTTCGTGTTCAGCGCTTCCGCCATACGCAGCATGTCGGCGCTGGTCATCTTGTCGGTGATGCCACGCGGGTTCTCGCCATAGGAGCCGAGCGCCACGTCGATCTGATGCTCATTGCCGTGCTTCGCATAGTAGTTGGAGTAGTGGGAGTCGCCGCTGTGATACAGCGTACCGCCCGGCGTTTTGAACAGGTAGTTCACTGCGCGCGCGTCCATGCCGTCCGGCAGTACGCCCGCCGCCTTTTGATCGGCCGGAAGCGTGATGAGCGCAGTACGATCAAACGCATCAAGCGCATGAATTTCGATGTCTTTCACTTTCACAACATCGCCCGGTTTGACCACGATGCAGCGCTCTTTCGGCACGCCCCAGCCAATCCATAGGTCAACGCAGGTTTGCGGCCCGATGAAAGGCACATCGTTAGCGCAGTTTTGCATCACCGCTGCGGCGACGTTGACGTCGATATGATCGTTATGATCGTGAGTGGCCAGCACGGCATCGATCTGGCGAATCGCGAAAGGATCGAGAACAAACGGCGTGGTGCGCAGGTTCGGCTGCAATTTCTTCACCCCTGCCATACGCTGCATCTGATGGCCCGTTTTCATCAACGGATTGCCGTGGCTTTGTTTGCCGGTGCCGCACCAGAAATCAACGCATACGTTGGTGCCGCCTTCTGATTTCAGCCAGATGCCGGTGCAACCGAGCCACCACATAGCAAATGTGCCGGGCGCGACCTGTTCCTGTTCGATCTCTTCATTCAGCCAGCTTCCCCACTCAGGAAAGGTGCTCAGGATCCATGATTCACGCGTGATACTTTTCACTTTACTCATCGCATTTACCTTCATGTTTGTTCAAATTGAATCAGTGTGTGATTGGTTTTGATTAATCCTGACATTATTTTTTCAAGATGGCAACGGCATATTTTTGCTTGTGAAGGGCGGTCTGGAAGTAAAGGAGAACGTAATGAAGGGCGTATAACTATTGAAATTAAATATATCTATTTGATTAAAATGAGTTTTATTGATGACTGGTTAATGTCGAGTTAATCCTTTTCTGAAGTGTGGGAATTATTTGCGTGGTGCGTCACAATTAATCAAATTCAATCTTGTTGTGATTACTTTTGAAAATTAGAGTGGTGACACAACAACCTGAGCGTACGCAGAGCTCAGCAACTTCGTCTACTGGAGATCGTTATGGAGATCCTCTACAACATCTTTACCGTTTTCTTTAACCAGGTTATGACCAATGCTCCGCTGCTACTGGGTATTGTCACCTGTCTGGGCTATATCCTCCTACGCAAAAGTGTCAGCGTTATTATCAAAGGTACGATAAAAACCATTATTGGTTTCATGTTATTACAGGCAGGGTCCGGCATCCTGACCAGTACCTTTAAGCCCGTCGTGGCGAAGATGTCTGAGGTGTATGGCATCAACGGCGCGATTTCTGATACTTACGCCTCCATGATGGCGACGATCGAGCGTATGGGTGACGCCTACAGTTGGGTCGGGTATGCCGTGCTGTTAGCGCTGGCATTGAATATCGGCTACGTGCTGCTGCGCCGGATTACCGGGATTCGCACCATCATGCTTACCGGGCATATCATGTTCCAGCAGGCGGGGCTGATCGCGGTGTTCTTCTACATCTTCGGTTATCCGATGTGGACTACCATTATCTGCACGGCGGTTCTGGTGTCTCTGTATTGGGGGATCACCTCCAATATGATGTATAAGCCGACGCAGGAAGTCACGGACGGCTGTGGTTTCTCCATTGGTCACCAGCAGCAGTTTGCCGCATGGCTGGCGTATAAAGTCGCGCCATATCTCGGTAAAAAAGAAGAGAGCGTTGAAGATCTCAAACTGCCCGGCTGGCTGAATATCTTCCACGACAATATCGTCTCCACGGCAATTGTCATGACCATCTTCTTCGGCGCGATCCTGCTCTCTTTTGGCCTGGATGTGGTTCAGGCGATGGCGGGTAAAACGCACTGGTCTATCTATATCCTGCAAACCGGCTTCCAGTTCGCCGTCGCTATTTTCATCATCACGCAGGGCGTGCGCATGTTTGTCGCCGAACTGTCCGAAGCATTTAACGGTATCTCTCAGCGTCTGATCCCCGGTGCTGTGCTGGCGATTGACTGTGCGGCGATTTATAGCTTCGCGCCGAACGCGGTGGTCTGGGGCTTTATGTGGGGCACGATTGGTCAGCTGATCGCCGTTGGTATTCTGGTAGGTTGCGGCTCCTCCATTCTGATCATCCCTGGCTTTATCCCAATGTTCTTCTCTAACGCCACGATTGGCGTGTTCGCTAACCACTTTGGCGGCTGGCGCGCGGCGCTCAAGATTTGCCTGGTTATGGGCATGATCGAAATCTTTGGCTGCGTCTGGGCGGTGAAACTGACCGGTATGAGCGCCTGGATGGGAATGGCTGACTGGTCGATTCTGGCGCCTCCGATGATGCAAGGCTTCGTCAGCGTCGGGCTGATGTTTATGAGCGTCATGATACTGATTTCACTGGCTTATATGTTCTTCGCAGGGCGCACATTGCGCGCTGAAGAAGATGCAGAAAAACAACTGGCAGAACACTCTGCTTAATAAGGAGTTCCGATTATGACCGTACGTATTCTGGCTGTTTGTGGTTGTGGGCAAGGCAGTTCAATGATCATGAAAATGAAAGTTGACCAGTTTCTGACGCAGCAGGGCGTTGCGCACACGGTAAATAGTTGCGCGGTGGGTGAGTACAAAAGTGAGCTGAACGGTGCGGACATCATTATTGCCTCGACGCACGTCGCCAGCGAAATCACCGTTTCCGGTAATAAATATGTGGTGGGTGTGCGCAATATGCTTTCCGCCGCTGATTTTGGTCCGAAACTGATGGAAGTGATCAAAGAGCACTTTCCGAACGACCTGAAATAAGGACGCAGCATGAAATTACGTGATTCGCTGGCGGAGAATAAGTCCATTCGCCTGAATGCAGAAGCGAGCACCTGGCAGGAGGCGGTGAAAATCGGCGTAGACCTGCTGGTGGAAGCAGATGTTGTGGAGCCGCGTTACTACCAGGCCATTCTTGATGGCGTAGAGCGTTTTGGTCCGTATTTTGTGATTGCGCCAGGCCTGGCGATGCCGCATGGCCGCCCGGAAGAGGGCGTCAAAAAAACCGGCTTCGCGCTGGTGACGCTGAAAACGCCGATGGTCTTCAACCACGAAGATAATGACCCGGTCGATATCCTCATCACGCTGGCGGCAGTGGATGCCCGCGCGCATCAGGAAGACGGCATCATGCAAATCGTCAACCTGTTTGAAGATGAAGCCAACTTTGACCGTTTACGCGCCTGCCGTACCGAGCAGGATGTGCTGGATTTAATTGATAACGCCACTGCGGCGGCAGTTTAAGTAAGGAATAGAAATGTCATTACCTATGTTGCAAGTTGCGCTGGATAACCAGACGCTGTCCCACGCTTACGAAACGACCCGCCTGATCGCGGAAGAAGTCGATATTATCGAAGTTGGCACCATCCTGTGCGTGGGTGAAGGCGTACGTGCGGTACGCGATCTGAAAGCGCTTTATCCGCATAAGATCGTGCTGGCTGACGCCAAAATTGCGGATGCGGGGAAAATTCTTTCTCGTATGTGCTTTGAAGCCAACGCGGATTGGGTGACGGTTATCTGCTGCGCGGATATCAACACCGCCAAAGGCGCGCTGGAAGTGGCGCAAGAGTTTAACGGCGATGTGCAGATTGAACTGACCGGCTACTGGACCTGGGAGCAGGCGCAGGAGTGGCGCGATGCGGGGATTCAGCAGGTGGTTTATCACCGTAGCCGTGATGCACAGGCCGCTGGCGTGGCTTGGGGCGAAGCGGATATCAGCGCGATCAAACGTCTCTCTGATATGGGCTTTAAAGTGACCGTGACCGGCGGTCTGGCGCTGGAAGATCTGCCGCTGTTTAAGGGCATTCCAATCCATGTCTTTATTGCTGGTCGCAGCATTCGCGACGCCGCCTCTCCGGTTGAAGCCGCGCGTCAGTTCAAACGTTCTATCGCCCAGTTGTGGGGATAAGGAGCGGATATGCTGTCTAAACAGACTCCGCTTGGCATCTACGAAAAAGCGCTCCCCGCCGGGGAGTGCTGGTTGGATCGCCTGCGGCTGGCGAAAGAACTGGGCTTCGATTTCGTTGAAATGTCTGTCGATGAAACCGATGCCCGCCTGGCGCGTCTCGACTGGAACCGTGAGCAGCGCTTGGCGCTGGTGAGCGCTATCGCGGAGACCGGCGTGCGGGTGCCGTCCATGTGCCTGAGCGCGCATCGTCGCTTTCCGTTGGGCAGCGAAGATGATGCTGTACGTGCGCAAGGGCTGGAGATCATGCGTAAAGCCATTCAGTTTGCGCAGGACATCGGTATTCGCGTCATCCAGCTTGCGGGTTACGACGTGTACTATCAGGAAGCCAACAATGAAACGCGCCGTCGTTTTCGTGATGGGCTGAAAGAGAGCGTCGAAATGGCAAGCCGTGCCCAGGTCACGCTGGCGATGGAGATCATGGATTACCCTCTGATGAACTCCATCAGCAAAGCGTTGGGTTATGCGCACTATCTTAATAACCCGTGGTTCCAGCTTTATCCTGATATCGGCAACCTGTCAGCCTGGGATAACGATGTGCAGATGGAGTTGCAGGCTGGAATGGGGCATATCGTCGCGGTTCATGTCAAAGATACGAAGCCAGGCGTGTTCAAGAACGTGCCGTTCGGTGAAGGTGTCGTCGATTTTGAACGCTGTTTCGCCACGCTCAAGCAGAGTGGGTATTGCGGGCCATACCTGATTGAGATGTGGAGTGAAACGTCGGACGATCCGGCGCGTGAGGTGGCGAAAGCGCGTGATTGGGTGAAAGCGCGTATGGCCAGCGCCGGTCTGGTGGAGACAGCATAATGCAAAAACTCAGGCAGCACGTTTTTGAAGCCAATATGGATTTGCCGCGTTATGGCCTGGTGACTTTCACCTGGGGCAACGTCAGCGCGATCGACAGGGAGCGCGGGCTGGTGGTCATTAAGCCTAGCGGGGTGGCTTATGAAACCATGAAAGCGGACGATATGGTGGTGGTGGATCTCCAGGGCAATGTGGTGGAAGGGCAGTGGCGGCCTTCTTCCGATACCGCCACGCATCTGGCGCTGTACCGTCGTTACCCTTCGCTGGGCGGCATCGTGCACACGCACTCTACGCATGCCACGGCGTGGGCGCAGGCAGGGCTGGCGATCCCGGCGCTGGGCACGACCCATGCGGACTACTTCTTTGGCGATATCCCCTGTACCAGGGCGTTAACCGAAGAAGAAGTGCAGGGTGAATATGAGCTGAACACCGGCCATGTGATTATCGAAACGTTGGGTGACGGTCAGCCGCTGCATACGCCTGGTGTCGTGGTGTATCAGCACGGGCCGTTCGCCTGGGGCAAAGATGCGCATGACGCCGTGCATAATGCGGTGGTGATGGAAGAGGTCGCGCGGATGGCATGGATTGCTCGCGGTATCAATCCGGCGCTCAGCCCGATCGACGATTATTTAATGAATAAACATTTTATGCGTAAGCATGGGCCTGACGCCTATTACGGACAAAAGTAAGACACGTGCCCTGGAATCATTACTTCCTTCGGGATGTTACCGGCCTGATTCCGGGGCCGCTTTTGCCATAAAAAAGCCCCCGGTGAAGGGGGCAAGTCAAACTATGGCAATGTTCTCGTTGGTTTTTCCTGGTGCTAGCGATAAATATCCGCGCTGGCGCGCATGTTGCCGTTACTTCCCGGTTCCCGGGTCAGGATGGCGTGGTAGTACGTTGCACCTCGCGCATCTGTCTCTTCATTCAATGCCTGATCTGCTTCACTTTCAGTGGCGAAGTTATGGTTTATATAAATCACGCCTAAGCTCTGCACATCATCCATATTTCGTGCCTGGTGATTATCGATTTTGATGGCTGCCATCGCGTTTGCACTGAGCAAAAGCGCAGCCAGAAGGGTCATAACACGCGCTCGCATACTGTACCTCCTCGACTGCTGTGTCTGGTTAGCAATATCTCCTGTAAGTGAATTGCTTCTGATTTAATTTTAATCGCTACCAGCGAAGTCGATAGCGACCATTTCTGATGCAGTTGTTCAAAAAATTGGCGCGATGCCATGTGATTAATTTTAAATCACATGGTTAACCTGTCTTTGCGCTTCGTGTGAATTTTTGCGCAATCAACTTGTGTTTCCTCATGGGCGCAAGTATTATGACGCGTCATTTTTCAGCCGACCTTTAACACGTTCCTTGCCTCCCCGGGATTCGGCTGACCCAGACAGGAGGCTGAATAATCCGTAAGGAGCAATTCGATGCGTCATTACGAAATCGTTTTTATGGTCCATCCTGACCAGAGCGAACAGGTTCCGGGCATGATCGAGCGCTACACTGGTGCAATCACTGGTGCAGAAGGCAAGATCCACCGTCTGGAAGACTGGGGCCGCCGTCAGCTGGCTTACCCGATCAACAAACTGCACAAAGCTCACTACGTTCTGCTGAACGTTGAAGCGCCGCAGGAAGTGATCGATGAGCTGGAAACTAACTTCCGCTTCAACGATGCCGTTATCCGTAGCATGGTAATGCGTACTAAGCACGCTGTTACCGAAGCATCTCCGATGGTTAAAGCGAAAGACGAGCGCCGTGAGCGTCGCGATGATTTCGCAAACGAAACCGCAGATGATGCAGATGCTGGGGATTCTGAAGAGTAATTTCTGATGACCAACCGTCTGGCGTTGTCCGGCACCGTGTGCAGGATGCCCCTTCGAAAGGTCAGTCCATCAGGAATTCCGCACTGCCAGTTCGTGCTTGAGCATCGTTCTGTGCAGGAGGAAGCCGGGTTTCACCGGCAGGCGTGGTGTCAAATGCCCGTTATTGTTAGCGGACACGAAAACCAGGCCATTACTCACAGTATAACGGTCGGCAGCCGCATAACCGTTCAGGGGTTCATCTCTTGCCACAAGGCAAAGAACGGTCTGAGCAAAATGGTTCTGCATGCCGAGCAGATTGAATTGATAGATTCTGGAGACTAGCCATATGGCACGTTATTTCCGTCGTCGCAAGTTCTGCCGTTTCACCGCGGAAGGCGTTCAAGAGATCGACTATAAAGATATCGCTACGCTGAAAAACTACATCACCGAAAGCGGTAAGATTGTCCCAAGCCGTATCACCGGTACCCGTGCAAAATACCAGCGTCAGCTGGCTCGCGCTATCAAACGCGCTCGCTACCTGTCCCTGCTGCCGTACACTGATCGTCATCAGTAATCGGCCACGGTCCATTAATACGACTTTGAGAGGATAAGGTAATGCAAGTTATTCTGCTTGATAAAGTAGCAAACCTGGGTAGCCTGGGTGATCAGGTTAACGTTAAAGCGGGCTACGCTCGTAACTTCCTGGTACCACAGGGTAAAGCTGTTCCTGCTACCAAGAAAAACGTTGAGTTCTTCGAAGCACGTCGCGCTGAACTGGAAGCTAAACTGGCTGACGTTCTGGCTGCTGCAAATGCACGCGCAGAGAAAATCAACGCCCTGGAAACCGTAACCATCGCGTCCAAAGCTGGCGACGAAGGTAAACTGTTCGGTTCCATCGGTACTCGCGACATCGCTGACGCTGTAACAGCAGCAGGCGTTGAAGTGGCTAAGAGCGAAGTTCGTCTGCCGAACGGCGTTCTGCGTACCACTGGTGAGCACGAAGTGAACTTCCAGGTTCACAGCGAAGTATTCGCTAAACTGACTGTAAACGTAGTAGCTGAATAAGTTTTATTCTTCTATCGCGTAAAAACGCCGGCCTTGCGCTGGCGTTTTGCTTTTCTGCCCCCCTGTTTTTCGCACTGGCTATTCTTTACCCTTTTCGGGATAATAAAAAATAAAACATTATTTCAAAGTGGTGATGGAATGGAGATAACCCACCAGCAGCCCCTGTTCGCGCGTAAAAACGTTGTCTATCTGGGGGCGGCATTTTGTTGTCTGTTATGGGGAAGCGCCTACCCGGCGATAAAAAGCGGGTACGAGATCTTTCAGATTGCGACAGATGATATCCCGTCAAAAATTGTCTTTGCCGGATACCGTTTCTTGTTCGCGGGGTTATTGCTGCTGTTGCTGGCGATGGCGCAGCGTAAACCGATCGGCCGCTTAAGCCCGCGCCAGTTTGGTCAACTGACCCTGCTGGGGCTGACGCAAACCTCGCTGCAATATATCTTTTTCTATATCGGTCTGGCGTTCACCACGGGCGTGAAAGGATCGATCATGAATGCCACAGGCACTTTTTTTAGCGTGCTGCTGGCGCACTTCATCTACCAGAACGACAAACTGAGCTACAACAAAACCCTCGGCTGTATTCTTGGCTTTGCCGGGGTGATGGTGGTGAACTTCAACAGCGGGCTGATGGATTTCAGCTTTAGCCTGTTGGGTGATGGCTCCGTGGTGCTGGCTGCTTTTATTCTTTCTGCCGCGACCCTTTACGGTAAACGTATTTCGCAGACGGTTGACCCAACGGTGATGACGGGCTATCAGCTTGGCATCGGCGGCCTGGCGCTGGTGATTGGCGGCTATGCCTTCGGCGGCTCGCTCTCCGTGCACGGCCTCGCTTCTGTGGCGATTCTGGGCTATCTGACGCTGCTCTCGTCTGTTGCTTTTGCGCTGTGGAGTATTTTGCTCAAGTACAACCGCGTCGGGATGATTGCGCCGTTTAACTTCCTGATTCCGGTTTCCGGTGCGGTGCTGTCGGCGATTTTCCTCGGCGAAAACATTTTTGAATTGAAATATGCGGTTGCGCTGGTGCTGGTGTGTTCGGGGATCTGGTGGGTGAACAAGGTGAAGCGGTAACGCCTGATGGCGCTACCGCTTATCAGGCCTGCAATCGCGGGTGCCGTAGGCCGGATAGGGCGACGCCGCCATCCGGCAATTTGCGCGCTTAACGGGCGCGAATAAAGCTGCCGTTTGGCTGACGGGTAAACAGAACCTGTTGGTCATTACCGGTATCGATGGTCAATCCTGTCACCACGCCATTCGCATTCTGGCGGATCTGCACCATCTGGCCATCTTTCAGATTGCTCAGCGGCTTGCCTGCGCCTTCAACCTGCGCCATCGCGTAAACGTCCGTTGGCGGCAGGCCGTGGTCACGGAACAACTGCGCCAGCGTTTTACCTGACTCCACGCGATAGGAGCGCCACTGCTGGTCAATTCCCCCATTCTGCTGGAAAGGCTGTGTTTGCGGCTGGGATTGCTGCGTCTGCGGCGGTTCTTCCGGTTGGCCTTCCTGGATGGGTTCCGGCGCCACGGGGGCGACCTGTCCCGGATCGTTTTGCGGGGCGACCAGTTGCGCCTGAAGTTCGGCTTCTGTCGGCGGTTGCGACTGTGACTGAATATCTGTCTGGACATTACGCGTGACGACGGGCGTATCGCGGGTATCATTCGAGGGAAGCAGAAAACCGACCACCAGCACGATAGCGGCAATAATAATGCCACGGCGATGCATAGGCGGCAGCGGGTCCATGATGCGAAAATTGTCCGGTGCATGCCAGATTTTCGCCAGGGTTGGTTTTAGTTCAAAGCGCCCGGGCATGGCTTTCCTCCTGCTCCGCGTCTCGTTCCTCAATCATAGAGTATAGATGCCTAACGCTATGATGTTCGTAGTTATACCCGCTTTCGTGACATCAGCATGGGTTATTCTTATTGTTTCTTTTTCCCCGCGATTTGTCATCTCTTCCCGAGACAAAGTTTTACCGGAAGAGACGTGGCTGCTATGCTGCCCGCTACTTTACCTCCGATGAAAGGAAATATGATGGCAACCCCGACTTTTGACACTATCGAAGCGCAAGCAAGCTACGGCATTGGTTTACAGGTAGGGCAGCAGCTGAGCGAATCCGGTCTGGAAGGTCTGTTGCCTGAAGCGCTGGTGGCAGGTATCGCTGATGCGCTGGAAGGCAAACACCCGGCAGTGCCTGTTGATGTGGTGCATCGCGCGCTGCGTGAAATTCACGAACGTGCGGATGCCGTACGTCGCGAACGTTTCCAGGCAATGGCGGCAGATGGCGTCAAATATCTGGAAGAAAACCGTGAGAAAGAGGGTGTGAACAGCACCGAATCCGGTCTGCAATTCCGCGTGATCACCCAGGGTGAAGGTGCGATTCCGGCGCGTACTGACCGTGTACGCGTACACTACACCGGCAAACTGATCGACGGCACCGTCTTTGACAGCTCCGTTGCGCGCGGCGAACCGGCTGAATTCCCGGTGAACGGCGTGATCCCAGGCTGGATTGAAGCGCTGACCCTGATGCCGGTTGGTTCCAAATGGGAACTGACTATCCCTCAGGAACTGGCCTACGGCGAGCGTGGCGCGGGCGCGTCCATTCCTCCGTTCAGCACTCTGGTGTTTGACGTAGAACTGCTGGAAATCCTGTAAGCAGTGACTTCTGTTCCCCTCTTTGTTGGGGGGAACAGAAAATATGCAAGAAAACCGTAAGTTAGCCAGATGTCGATATTTTATCTTGCAAATGTAGCCATTGCGTGTATTTTTGTGAGCTAATTCGCGTTGCCAGAGTGATATGACACTCACTTTAAACATATAATTAACATTATATCTAAATCTTAGTATTCATCCCGCCGATTCTTACCTAATATCGATGAGTCCTGATAACAGGATCGTCGTATCATATGACGCACTAAAGGCCGCAGAGCCTGCACAACACAGACAGGTACAGGAAGAAAAAACATGGTAGATCAGGTAAAAGTCGTTGCCGACGAACAGGCACCGGCTGAACAGTCGCTACGGCGCAATCTCACAAACCGTCATATTCAGCTTATTGCGATTGGCGGCGCCATCGGCACCGGCTTATTTATGGGCTCTGGTAAAACGATCAGCCTCGCCGGGCCGTCGATCATTTTCGTTTATATGATCATCGGTTTTATGCTCTTTTTCGTCATGCGGGCAATGGGTGAATTGCTGCTCTCGAATCTGGAATATAAATCCTTCAGTGATTTCGCTTCCGACCTGCTCGGGCCGTGGGCGGGATATTTCACCGGCTGGACTTACTGGTTCTGCTGGGTGGTCACCGGGATGGCGGACGTCGTTGCGATTACCGCCTATGCGCAGTTTTGGTTCCCCGGCCTTTCCGACTGGGTCGCCTCGCTGGCGGTCGTTGTTCTGCTGCTGAGCCTTAACCTTGCGACCGTGAAAATGTTCGGCGAGATGGAGTTCTGGTTCGCGATGATCAAGATTGTCGCCATCGTGGCGCTGATCGTCGTCGGTCTGGTGATGGTTATGATGCACTTCAAATCACCGACCGGGGTTGAAGCGTCGTTTACTCATCTGTGGAATGATGGCGGCTGGTTCCCGAAAGGGATCAGCGGCTTCTTTGCTGGCTTCCAGATAGCGGTATTCGCGTTCGTGGGGATTGAGCTGGTGGGCACCACCGCCGCAGAGACCAAAGACCCGGAGAAATCCCTGCCGCGCGCGATTAACTCAATCCCGATTCGTATCATCATGTTCTACGTTTTTGCGCTGATCATCATTATGTCGGTCACGCCGTGGAGCTCGGTAGTACCAACCAAGAGCCCGTTTGTTGAGCTGTTTGTACTGGTAGGACTGCCGGCCGCCGCCAGCCTGATTAACTTCGTGGTGCTGACGTCTGCGGCCTCTTCCGCCAACAGCGGCGTGTTCTCTACCAGCCGTATGCTGTTTGGTCTGGCGCAAGAGGGTGTGGCGCCGAAAGCGTTCGCTAAATTGTCTAAGCGCGCGGTACCGGCGAAAGGGCTGACCTTCTCCTGTATCTGTCTGCTGGGCGGCGTGGTGATGCTGTACATCAATCCGAGCGTGATTGGCGCGTTCACCATGATCACGACGGTGTCGGCTATTCTGTTCATGTTTGTCTGGACCATCATTCTCTGCTCGTACCTGGTGTACCGTAAGCAGCGTCCGCACCTGCATGAGAAGTCCATCTATAAGATGCCGCTTGGTAAGCTGATGTGCTGGGTGTGTATGGCGTTCTTCGTCTTTGTGCTGGTACTGCTGACGCTGGAAGATGATACCCGTCAGGCGCTGATCGTCACGCCGCTGTGGTTTATTGCGCTGGGGCTGGGCTGGCTGTTTATCGGTAAGAAACGTATGGCAGGAGTGCGTTAATCTTGATGCCCGGTGGCGCAAAGCTTACCGGGCCTACGGATTGTAGGCCGGATAAGCGTTAGCGCCATCCGGCAACACATCATTCCCCGGCCAGTGCGCGCGGGAACAAGACGTTGTTTTCCAGACTGATGTGCTCCATCAGATCGTCAATCATTTCATTAATGCCGTTGTACATCGCTTTCCAGGTGGTGCAGGCTTCTGGCGGCGGCGTGACGTTGTTGGTGGTGTGTTTGATCACTTCCAGCAGTTCGCCAGCGTCATCGTGTTCGCTTTCCATGACGCTAATCGGGCCCATTGCCTGGCTTCCCATGCCTTGTTTGATCATCGGGAACAGGATCTGCTCTTCTTTCATCATGTGGCTGGAAAGTTCCTGATGCAGCATAGTCAGGTATTTCGCCAGACCTTTCGGTACGCTGGGTTTGTCTGCGTGAACGCGTTCCACTTTGGTGGCTTGCAGGATCAGCTCCGGCAGTTGCTCACGGTGTCTGTCGTGGTAGCGCACGATAATATGGTCGATAATTTCGGCCAACGGCGCGGTACGCCAGTCCTTCTCAATCGGTTGTTCAGCCAACTGTGCCAGTTCTGCTTCAATGGCTTCTACATCCAGCTCTTTACGTGCAGCAGCGCGCGCGAGCGTCTGCTTACCACCGCAGCAGTAATCCATATCGTACTTACGAAACAGCGCCGAGGCGCGAGGAATAGAGAGCGCCAGTTCACCTAAAGGTTGATCGCGAAAAGACATAGCCGTTACCTCATTCTCAATAATATAAGATGTATTTTAAATACATCTTTAAGCCGAAGATATAACCCTTTCGGGTCAGAATAAAATGTGATGACCATCACAAAAAAATGTTTGTGCCTTAACGTGCTGAATCTTATTGAAAAGGGCAGGAATACGCGCGGCAAGTCGCCGGGCAAAATTAAATATGCCGGCGGCACTGCCGATAGTTAGACCTCTGACAATACCTGCATAGTAAAAGGCAACAAATGTTCAAACGAATCAAAGTTATAACCTTACTGATTATCGTGTTACTCGCCCTCGGCGCGATGCAGCTTATTTCGGCGGGCGTTTTTATCAGCGCGCTCAATAACGATAAGCAAAATTTTACCGTATCGCAGCGTTCCAGCCAGAACGTCGCGGAGTTTACCGATGCCTGGATCAGCCTGAACCAGGCGCGCGTCACGCTTAACCGCGGCATGTTGCGCCTGCAAAGTAGCATGGCCAATGAGATCAACGGCGGTCAGCTAAATGAACTGGTGAAGACGGCGAATGCCCTGCTGGCTGATGCGCAGCGTCATTACGATAAATACTACGCGCTGCCAGAAACGCCGGGGCTGGATGAACACCTGGCCGACCGTCTGGAAGAGCAGTATGGCATCTACTCCGCGACGCTGGCGAAAATGAATACCTTCCTTGCCGCAGGACAACTGGAAGAGATGTTCAAACAGAATGCGGAACAAAAACAGACGGCGATGCAGGACGTGTACCTGGAATGGCGTGCCGCGCAGGCCGAACTGACGAACGCGGGCATTCAACAAAATGAACAGGACTACCAGCGCATTCTGTGGATTCTGGCGGCCGTTATGCTGGCGGTTGTCGCGGTGATCGTGATTAGCTGGCTGGCAATGCAGCGTGTCTTACTTAAACCGTTACATGATGTTATGGAACATATCCGCCATATTGCGGCAGGCGACCTGACGCGCAATATCCATACCGAAGGCAGTAATGAAATGGCGCTGCTGGCGCATAACGTACATGAGATGCAGCAGGCGCTGGCGAATACGGTCAGCGTGGTACGTGAAGGCGCTGACACGATCTATACCGGTGCGGGTGAAATTGCGACAGGCAGTAGCGATCTCTCTTCACGTACTGAACAGCAGGCCGCATCGCTGGAAGAGACTGCCGCCAGTATGGAACAACTCACCGCAACCGTGAGACAGAACGCCGACAACGCGCGTCAGGCGTCCAGCCTGGCGAAAAATGCCTCTGAGACGGCGCAGAAGGGCGGCAACGTAGTGGACGGCGTTGTGCGCACGATGGATGAAATTGCCACCAGCTCCAGCAAAATCGCGCAGATCACCAGCGTTATCGACGGTATCGCATTCCAGACCAATATCCTGGCGCTGAACGCGGCGGTGGAAGCCGCTCGTGCGGGCGAACAGGGCCGTGGCTTTGCGGTGGTCGCTGGCGAGGTGCGCACGCTGGCGCAGCGTAGCGCGCAGGCGGCGAAAGAGATCAAAACGCTGATTGATGACTCCGGTAATCGAGTCAGCGCGGGTTCCGCGCTGGTGCATGAAGCGGGGGAAACGATGGCGGAAATTGTCAGTGCGGTAACCCGTGTGACCGACATCATGGGGGAGATTGCCTCTGCATCTGATGAACAAAGTCGCGGCATTGACCAGGTTGGCCTGGCGGTGGCGGAGATGGATCGCGTGACGCAGCAGAACGCCGCGCTGGTGGAAGAGTCGGCGACTGCCGCCGTAGCGCTTGAAGAGCAGGCGGCGCGTCTGACCCAGACGGTAGCGGTGTTTAAAGTTTAACCTCTGCTCCGGCCTACAGGATAATATCTTGTAGGCCGGATTAGCGCAGCGCCATCCGGTACATTATGATTGTGAAACCACGACGACGCCGGGTTTCTGCGGCCTGGCTCTGACGGCTATCACCACCCCAACAATCAGCAGCGCAATGCCGCTTACCGTCAGCAGCGGTGGAAATTCCTCGCGCAGTATAAAGGTGTACAACAGGCCAGCCAGTGTTTCGAACACGATCAAGGGCCCCAGAATCACCGTCGGCAGCTTTTGACTGGCGACGTTCCAGCATAGCGCCCCCACCCATGAACAGAGCACGGCAATGGCGACCATCAGGGCGACAAAGACATCTGGCCGGGGGCCAAAGGGGAGAGGAAAGTCGGGCATCTGCTTACCCAACCAGATGCAGGCCGCAACATAACCCAACAGCGAAACGGGAAGCGTCACTAGCGCCTGTGCTGTTGCCCACATCATCGGATGTTTATCCGGGTTTTCCCGCAGCCAGCGGGCATTACGCAACGCGTACCATGCCCAGCACACAACGGAAACCAGCGCCAGCGCGATACCTGAACCGTAGCGCCAGCCGCTAAACTCCGGCAACCCCTGATTCAGCTCCGCAATATTGACGCACAGCAGGCCAACGCCGATGAGCGCCAGCGCAGGCGCCAGACGCCGCCAGGATAACTTACCATCTCGCTGGCTGTAGAGCAGGTTGGCAAACACCGGGATCACCACCGGCAACGTGCCGATGATCATGGTAGAAACAGGGGCTCCCGTGCGCTGGATAGCGCTCGCCAGGCAGACGTAATAGATCAGATTGCCCATCATCGTCAGCGCGAGTGCGGTTATCCAGTCTTTGCACGTCAACTGGCGCAGGCGCGCACGCCCCAGCCACGCCAGGGGCACAGCAATTAACCCCAGCGCCAGATAGCGCCCCATCGACTGCAATACCGCCGGATACTCCGGTACGATCAACGGTCCGACAAAAATCAGTCCCCACATTAACCCTGCCAGCAGGGCATACAACACGCCGCTAATCATCGTTGATATCCACATCGTTTCACATTGCGAAAAGTGTAGGCAGGAGAAATGCGCCAGTATTGTATGAGATTGCGCATTAGCGCGGATAAACCTGTTTTTGATAGCGCACTGGCGTAATGCCGTAGCGATGGGTAAAGGCGCGCGTGAGATGAGATTGATCGGTTAGCCCGGTGGCGGCCGCCACATCCGCTGCGGGCATCCCGAGCGTGAGAAACGCCTTTGCCCGCCACAGACGGATCGCCATCAGCATTTGGTGCGGCGTAACGTGGAAATGGGCCTTGAACTGACGCTGAAAATGCCAGGGGCTTAATGAGGCGACCCGCGCCAGTTCGTCAAGCGTGACCGGATGCATGTAGTTGTCGTGCAGGTAGTCCCGCACGCGCTCAAAGCGATGCCCGCCTTCCCGCACTTCCGGCGCATGGCGCGCCAGCGGCTGGAAGGTGTCGATCAGATCGAGCAGCAGCCCTTTTTGCGCCAGCGGATCGTCGGTATGCCACAGGCCGTGGATCAGCGTGCAGATCTGGCGTGAGCGCAGCGGATCGTGGCGCGTGACCTCATGAAACCACCAGTGACGAACCCCGGTCACCTCTTCCAGCAGATCGGGATCGAGATAAATCATCCGATAGCGCCAGCCGTCGGCGGTTTCCGCTTCGCCGGTATGCAGTTCATCGGGATTCATGGTGACAACGGAGTGAACGGGGGCAACGTACTGCGTGCCGCGATAGCGAAAGCGTTCGGCGCCGGCTTCAATTGCGCCGATACCGAAGGCTTCGTGGGTGTGAGGCTCGAAAGCGTAACGCGAGATATGCGCATGATACAGCTCAACCCCCGGCACCTGCGCCAGATGGCGAAAGCGGGCGCTGTCTTTCTCATCGCTAAACTGTTCGGGTACGCCTTGCACGTTGTCTCTCCCTGAAAGCCATCTGTTCATTATCAGAGATGGCCAGCAGGGATGCCACAACAATTAACCTGTTTTTAACACTTACAGGATGCTTTTGACGCTTTCCGCCAGCGAGGTTGTCGGGCGACCGATCAGTGCGCTCAGAGTATGGCTGTCGTCAAACAGACCGCCTTTTGCGGCGCCCGCGTCAGAATCAGCCAGCATATCCGCCAGACCCGCTGGCAGGCCCACGCCTTTCAGCGCGGCGGCGAAATCGGCTTCATTCAGGTTCTGATAGACGACCTTTTTCCCGCTCTGTTTTGCCAGTTCGGCGGCTAACTGGCTCAGCGTCCAGCCTTCGTCGCCTGCCAGTTCATACACTTTACCGGCATGGCCTTCTTCGCTGATGACGCGAGCGGCTGCGGCAGCGTAATCGGCACGGGTTGCAGAGGCGATTTTGCCTTCTCCGGCCGCGCCGATAAAGACGCCGTGCTCCAGGGCCGCTGGCGCGCTCGCCAGGTAATTTTCGGTGTACCAGCCGTTGCGCAGCAGGGCGTAAGGAATGCCTGAATCCGCCAGCATTTTTTCGGTTTCCACATGTTCAACATGCAGGCCCAGCGGGGAACGGTCTGCGTGCAGCAGGCTGGTATAGGCAATGAATTTCACGTTTGCGGCTATTGCCGCGTTAATCACGTTGCGGTGCTGAGCGGCACGTTGCCCGACTTCGCTTGATGAGATCAGCAGCAATTTGTCGATGCCCTGCAACGCTGCCGTGAACGCGGCTTCGTCGCTGTAGTCCGCCTGGCGTACGGTAACGCCCAGTCGGGTTAGCGCGTCAGCTTTCGCGGGGTTACGGACAATCGCCGCAATCTGGCTGGCAGGAACGGTTTTCAGTAAGGTATCGATAACGTGTTGGCCCAGTTGGCCGGTCGCGCCGGTAATTGCAATCATGGGGGATCTCCCTGTGTTCGTCTTGTGTTTCATTAAGCTAGCACTTAAACTTACTTTTAGTAAGTACGTACAAAAAGGTAAGTGTAAAGATGACGAACCCGACGCTTTCTCAGCAGCTTCGCGATGGCAATTTGTTTGCCGAGCAGTGTCCTTCTCGCGAGGTGTTAAAGCATGTCACCAGCCGCTGGGGCGTATTAATTCTCGTGGCGCTGCGTGATGGAACGCACCGCTTCAGCGATTTACGCCGCAAGATGGGCGGCGTGAGTGAAAAAATGCTGGCGCAGTCATTGCAGGCTCTGGAGCAGGATGGATTTATTCATCGGGTGTCGTACCCGGTGGTGCCGCCGCATGTGGAGTACAGTCTGACGACGTTGGGTGAACAGGTGAGTGAGAAGGTCGCCGCGCTGGCAGACTGGATCGAACTCAATTTGCCGCAGGTGCTGGCACAGCGGAAAGAGCGAGCGGCATAACGGCTTGCCGGATGGCGCTGCGCTTATCCGGCCTACGGCGTGTCGATCGCGTAGGCCGGATAAGCGAAGCCGCCACCCGGCGTGGTTTTACTTACTCAAATCCAGCTGATAAATCGCAAAACCGATATCATCGGTAGCGACTTTATTCATCGGATATTGTCCCTTCTCTTTGATAAACGCGGCAGCCTTGTCGGACGGCGAGGTTTCGAAGCGGATATCCAGTTTCGTGTCGCTGTGAACTGGCGCCAGACGCCAGTTGTTGTCCGCCGCCGGATGGATTTCCCCCGCACGCTTCGACTCCGCGCCAATCCACGCCGCCAGCACGGAGCGGTTCTCATCCGGTGATGCAAAGGCGATGTGACTGTCGCCCGTACCGGCAAATTTGCCGCCGTAGGCGCGATAGTTATTGGTCGCGACCAGGAACATAGCGTTCGGATCGACAGGCTTGCCGTTGAAGGTCAGATTTTTAATACGTTCCGCTTGCGGATTTACCGTCTGGCATTCGCCGTCGTAGCGCGCAGGCTGTGACACATCAATCTGATACTCCACGCCGTCAATCACATCAAAGTTATAGGTGCGAAAACCGTCCCAGTTGATCAATGACTGCGGTTTACTGCTGTGGACATCAATCTGATTGAATTGCCCGGCGGAACATTCCAGCCACTCTTTCACCTCTTTGCCGCTGGCTTTTACGACGACCAGCGTATTCGGATAGAGGTAAAGATCGGCGGCGTTGCGGAAGGTAAGCTGACCTTTTTCCACTTCAACAAAGCTGGCAGGATCGTTTTTACGTCCACCGACTTTAAACGGCGCAGCGGCAGAGAGCACCGGCAGTTTCGCCAGGTCCGGGTCACCCTGAATAAAGTGTTCGACATACGCTTTCTGCGCGTTGTTCACCACCTGCACGGTAGGATCGTCCTGCACCAGCGCCAGGTAGCTGTACATGTTATCGGCGGACTTACCGATCGGTTTGCTAACAAACTCGCGGGTGGCATCGTGGTCGGCTTTCAGGATACCCACCAGTTTTTTATCTTCTGCGGCCAGCGATTTTTTCGCGGCGGCATCGTAAATGGGCCGCGCTTCGGCTTTCGCATCGGTCACCTGCCATTTGCCGCTGTCGTTGTTGAGCACCAGATCCACCACGCCCAGATGATCGCCCCACATACCCGGCATGACCGCCGGTACCCCGTTAAGCGTACCTTTTGCGATATCCGCGCCGTTGATATCGGCAAAATCTTTGGAAGGGAAGACCGCGTGCGCATGGCCGAACATGATGGCGTCAACGCCGGGGACTTCACTCAGGTAATACACGGAGTTTTCCGCCATCGTCTGGTACGGATCGGCAGAAAGCCCGGAGTGGGCAATCACCACCACAACGTCGGCGCCGTTGGCGCGCATCTCCGGCACATACTGACGGGCGGTTTCGGTAATGTCGTTGACGGTGACTTTGCCGCTCAGGTTGGCTTTATCCCAGGTCATAATCTGCGGAGGGACAAAACCGATATAGCCAATTTTCAGCGTCTGCGTGTTGCCCTCTTTATCGACCACGTCAGTCTCTTTGATCAGATAAGGCGTAAACAGCGGCTTTTTGGTCTTAACGTCGATGATATTGGCATTCACGTAAGGGAATTTCGCGCCCGCCAGCGCCTTATGCAGATAGTCCAGACCGTAGTTAAATTCATGGTTACCGAGGTTGCCGACCGCATAATCCAGCGTATTCAACGCCTTATAGACAGGGTGAATATCACCGGCTTTCAGCCCCTTTGCCGCCATGTAATCGCCCAGCGGACTCCCCTGAATAAGATCGCCGTTATCGACCAGCACGCTATTTTTGACTTCATTTCTGGCGGCGTTAATTAAACTTGCTGTGCGTACCAGTCCGAATTTTTCGGTCGCTGTATCTTTGTAATAATCGAAATCCATCATGTTGCTATGCAAATCAGTGGTTTCCATAATCCGAAGATCGACGGTCGCCGCATTCACGCTGGCGGCGATCAGCGTGGCCAGGAGCGTTGCGCTAAACTTAATCATCAGAGGCATCCTTTTTTAGATCTGAAACACAAAAGAAAATGTATATAAGTCTTGTTGCTTACAGAACTGTGAATCATGACATGAATTCAGCCATTAAAACCGCAATCGCTATCACAGATGGCGGATTCATTTACGATGGGGTATAAGTAAAACAAAGAGTTAAACGCCACTGCCATAAACGAGGTGGAGAATGCTAGAACATGTATGCCAGCTTGCACGGAATGCGGGCGATGCCATTATGCAGGTCTACGATGGAATCAAACCGATTGAAATCACCAACAAGCAGGATGATTCTCCGGTTACTGCGGCGGATATTGCCGCCCACGCGGTGATACTGGAAGGGTTACAGGCGCTGACGCCGGATATCCCGGTTTTGTCGGAAGAAGATCCGCCCTCCTGGGATGTGCGCCAGCACTGGCAGCGCTACTGGCTGGTTGACCCGTTAGACGGCACCAAAGAGTTCATCAAACGTAACGGCGAGTTTACCGTCAATATTGCGCTGATTGATAAAGGTAAACCGGTTCTGGGCGTGGTCTACGCGCCCGTCATGAAAGTGATGTACAGCGCTGCGGAAGGAAAAGCCTGGAAAGAAGAGTGCGGCGTGCGTAAACAGATTCAGGTGCGCGACGCGCGACCGCCGCTGGTGGTGATTAGCCGCTCCCATGCCGACAACGAGCTGCAAGAGTACCTGCAACAGCTGGGCGAGCATCAGACGACCTCCATCGGCTCATCGCTGAAGTTTTGTCTGGTGGCGGAAGGGCAGGCGCAGCTGTATCCGCGCTTTGGGCCGACCTGCGTCTGGGACACTGCCGCAGGCCATGCCGTTGCCGCTGCGGCCGGGGCGCACGTTCACAACTGGCAGGGGAAACCCCTGGACTATACCCCGCGTGAATCGTTCCTTAACCCCGGCTTCCGGGTCTCTATCTATTAATTATTCAGCAACTTATGCAGCAGGGCGATCACCTGCTGCACCTCTGCCGGGCTTAACCCGCCGTCTTTGGCATACTGAATACGCCCGTCTTTATCGAGCACCACAATGGCGGAGCTCTCTTCTTCAAGCTGCCATGCCTTACGCGCCACGCCATTGCTGTCGACAATAAATTGTGACCACGGATAGAGTTTTTTATTGCTCTCGATGCTGCTGCGCACAAACATGCTGGTGCCCGGAATCGCGTCGTCGGTGTTGACGATAGTGGTCGTCTGGTAGCGGTCATGCGGGAGATTCGCGGATTTAATCGCTTCTATCAGCGCGGCATTTTTCTCTTTCGCTGACGTTCGCCCGGCGATGTGCTGCAACACTCGAACTTTCCCGGGGAGCTGCGCGCTATTCCAGCTTTTGTAGCTAAACTTGTTGTTATCAAGAATCAGTTCGCCGCGATCGGCGATCCCAATCGGTGATACGCGCTGATGGGTTTCAAAGTTATGCGCGGAGGCCATCATCGGCAGTAACAGGCACGACAGCGCCAGCAGTTTACGTAAGGTCATGGGGTTTCCTTCTTTATTTTTTGCAGGTGATCCGACCACTTGGGTCTGAAGTTTAATCATATGTGCGAATGATGCTTTTTCCCGCAAGCGTGATGCCAGTTTGCGGACGGGCGCACAAATCCTGCGAAAAATGAAGACTTATACTGAAGACAGCGAATCGGTGAATAGATAATTCTGAATAACTGTAATGAAAAGGTAAATAAACTTATACACACTGGAAACATCGTAGAGATAGTCTATAGTCATATGGCATTAAAATTTGCGCCTTAGAACAGCTGGGCCGAATGTGGCACCGCAAAGGCGTAACGCTCAGCAGGAGATAACAATGAAAATTTTCCAACGGTACAACCCGCTACAGGTGGCGAAGTACGTGAAGATCCTGTTCCGTGGACGGTTATATATCAAGGACGTTGGCGCTTTTGAGTTTGATAAGGGCAAGATTCTTATCCCAAAAGTGAAGGATAAGCAGCATTTGTCTGTGATGTCCGAAGTTAACCGTCAGGTTCTGCGTCTGCAAACTGAGATGGCTTAACCAAAGTGCTATGCAGTAGTTTAAAGTAGTATAAAAAAACGGCTCCCAATGGGAGCCGTTGATGTTTCCAGGGCCGGGCATTTATGCCGGGCCTTCTTCTTTCTCTTTGCTATCCGGCAGTTTAGGGACCAGGATGCTGGTTTTGGTGTCGAGGCGTGTTACCAGTAGCTGATCGATACGGTAGTTGTCGATATCCACCACCTCAAATTTATAACCCGAGAACTTCACCGAGTCGGTGCGTTTCGGGATTTTACGCAGCATAAACATCATAAAGCCGCCGATGGTCTCGTAGTTGCCGGACTGCGGGAACTCGTCGATATCCAGCACACGCATGACGTCGTCAATCGGCGTTCCGCCGTCGATCAGCCAGGAGTTTTCATCGCGCGCCACGATTTGTTCTTCCAGACCCTGGCCGACCAGGTCGCCCATCAGCGTGGTCATCACGTCGTTCAGCGTGATAATCCCGACCACCAGCGCGTATTCGTTCATGATCACCGCGAAGTCTTCCCCCGCCGTCTTAAAGCTTTCCAGCGCTTCAGAGAGGGTCAGGGTGTCCGGCACGATTAATGTGTTGCGGATCTGCACGCCGCTGTTAAGCGCCATACTCTGGTTTGCCAGAACGCGGTTGAGCAGATCTTTAGAATCAACGTAGCCGATGATGTGATCGATATCTTCATTACACACCAGGAATTTTGAGTGCGGATGCTCCGCGACTTTATTTTTCAGGCTTTGCTCATCTTCATGCAGATCGAACCAGATGATGTTTTCACGCGACGTCATGGAAGACGGCACGGTACGTGATTCCAGCTCAAACACGTTTTCAATCAGCTCGTGTTCCTGCTTACGCAGCACGCCAGCAAGCGCCCCGGCTTCCACGACGGCGTAAATATCGTCCGAGGTGATATCGTCTTTACGTACCATCGGGATTTTAAACAGGCGGAAAATGCTGTTTGCCAGGCCGTTGAAGAACCACACTAAGGGGCGGAAAACGAACAGGCAGAAGCGCATCGGGTTGATGATACGCAAAGCCACGGCTTCTGGCGCAATCATACCGATGCGTTTCGGGGTTAAATCGGCGAACAGGATGAACATGCCGGTAACTAACGAGAAGGAGAGCACGAAGCTTAACTGCTCGGAGAGTTCTGGCGACATATAGTTCGAGAACAACGAATGAAAGGCCGGAGAGAATGCGGCATCGCCGACGATACCGCCCAGAATGGCGACAGCGTTAAGGCCAATTTGCACCACGGTAAAAAATGTCCCGGGGTTTTCCTGCATTTTCAGGATGCGCTGCGCATTGATGTTGCCTTCATCAGCCAGCAACTTGAGTTTTATCTTTCGTGAAGCGGCAAGCGAGATCTCGGATATCGAGAAGAACGCACTCACAGCGATCAGGCAGAGTATAATTAAAATACTGTTTAACATATCTTATCCGACCGTTCAGGTCAGATCCTCGGAAGGGGAAGTTGATAAATCCGTGTGATATACACATTGAAAACCGGCCCGAAGGATGTGGGCCGGTAATTTCAGTCGCTAGTATAGCGTAAGGAACTGTAAAGCCGCCAGAGGCGCTGAATTAACCTTGCGGCGGTAAGCACACGCCGATCCCGCCAATGCCGCAATAGCCATACGGATTCTTGTGCAGATACTGCTGGTGATCGTCCTCGGCATAGTAAAACGGGGTGGCGGTGTTGATCTCGGTGGTGATGTGGCGATCGTCGTTTGCCGCAGTCATCGCGCTCTGGAAACGCGCCAGGCTGGCATGTGCGGCGGCGTTCTGCTCTGGCGTTAACGGATAAATCGCCGAGCGGTACTGCGTTCCGTGATCGTTGCCCTGCTGCATACCTTGCGCCGGATCGTGATTTTCCCAGAAGACCTGCAACAATTGTTCATAGCTGATAACCTGCGGATCGTAGACGACGCGTACCGCTTCGGCGTGGCCGGTTTGCCCGGAGCAGACTTCCCGGTAGGTTGGGTTTGGCGTGTAGCCGCCGGTGTATCCCGCTGCGGTGCTGTAAACGCCGGGTAATTGCCAGAACAAACGCTCGACGCCCCAGAAGCAACCCATGGCGAAGAGGGCAATTTCCATCCCTTCGGGCACGTTTGTCATTGAGTGTCCGTTTACCGCATGTAAAGTTGCCACTGGCATCGGGGTATTGCGTCCAGGTAGGGCATCTGCTTGTGAAACAAGATGCTTTTTATCAAATAAACTCATGGGCCATTCTCCCGAAATCAGTAATTGGGGTTAAGGTTGTAACGAGACGCGTCTTTGCACACAATAGTTACAGTGAATGCGTCTAGAGTAAACATAAGAAATATTTGGGTTGTCGTCTGTTTTTCAATCCCGGTTGTTGGGTTTTTGTTAAGCCGTGGAGCGGCATTGTGATTTCCTTCCAGGGGTGGGAATAAGGGATATTCAGGAGAAAACGTGCCATATATCCGTCAGTTATGCTGGGTTAGCTTACTGTGCTTAAGCGGTTCTGCCGTAGCCGCAAACGTCCGTTTACAGGTCGAGGGGTTATCGGGCGAGCTGGAAAAAAACGTTCGTGCGCAGTTGTCTACGATTCAAAGTGATGAAGTGACGCCGGACCGGCGTTTTCGCGCGCGCGTTGATGATGCCATCCGCGAAGGATTAAAAGCGCTGGGCTACTACGAGCCGACCATTGATTTTGAGCTGCGCCCGCCGCCGGAGAAGGGGCGTCAGGTCTTGCTCGCCAAAGTGACGCCAGGCGAACCGGTTCGCATCGGCGGAACAGAAGTGATTTTACGCGGCGGCGCGCGTACCGACAGGGATTATCTGGATTTGCTGAAAACGCGTCCGGCCATCGGAACCGTGCTGAATCATGGCGACTATGACGGCTTCAAAAAGTCATTAACCAGCGTGGCGCTACGTAAAGGCTATTTCGACAGTGAATTTAATAAAAGCCAGTTAGGCGTGTCGCTCGATCGTCACCAGGCGTTCTGGGACATCGATTACAACAGCGGCGAGCGCTATCGCTTTGGCCAGGTCACTTTCGAAGGTTCGCAGATTCGCGACGAGTATCTGCAAAACCTGATCCCGTTCAAAGAGGGAGATTACTACCAGTCGAAAGACCTGGCGGAACTGAACCGCCGTCTGTCGGCCACCGGCTGGTTTAACTCGGTCGTCGTCGCGCCTGAATTTGATAAAGCGCGCGAAACCAAAGTATTACCGCTGCACGGCGTCATGTCGCCACGTACTGAAAACACCATTGAAACGGGCGTCGGCTACTCTACCGACGTCGGGCCGCGTGTGAAGGCGACGTGGAAAAAACCGTGGATGAACTCCTACGGCCACAGCCTGACCACCAGCGCCAGTATCTCCGCCCCGGAGCAGCAGGTCGATTTCAGCTATAAAATGCCGCTCTTAAAGAACCCGCTGGAACAATACTATCTGGTTCAGGGGGGGATTAAGCGCACCGATCTCAACGACACCGAGGCGGACTCCTCCACGCTTGCCGTTTCCCGCTACTGGGACCTTTCCAGCGGCTGGCAGCGCGCCATCAATCTGCGCTGGAGCCTCGATCACTTTACGCAGGGTAACGTCACCAACACCACCATGCTGCTCTATCCGGGCGTGATGATCAGCCGTACCCGATCGCGCGGCGGCCTGATGCCGACGTGGGGGGATTCCCAGCGTTATTCCATCGATTACTCGAACACCGCCTGGGGTTCGGACGTGGATTTCTCGGTATTTCAGGCGCAAAACGTCTGGATTCGTTCGCTGTACGATCGCCATCGCTTCGTGATGCGCGGCAACCTGGGCTGGATTGAGACCGGCGATTTCGACAAAGTGCCGCCGGATTTGCGTTTCTTCGCTGGTGGCGATCGCAGTATTCGCGGTTATAAATACAAATCTATCTCGCCGGAAGACAGCGACGGCAACCTGAAAGGGGCGTCGAAGCTGGTGACGGGCTCGCTGGAATACCAGTACAACGTGACCGGAAAATGGTGGGGGGCGATGTTCGTCGACAGCGGCGAAGCCGTCAGCGATATCCGTAAGAGCGACTTTAAAACCGGCGCCGGGGTTGGCGTGCGTTGGCAGTCTCCGGTCGGGCCGATCAAGCTCGATTTTGCCGTGCCGGTTGGTGACAAAGACGAACACGGTTTACAGTTTTACATCGGTCTGGGGCCTGAATTATGAGTTTATGGAAGAAAATAAGCCTCGGCGTACTGATTTTTATTCTGCTGCTGCTGGGAACCGTGGCGTTCCTGGTGGGCACCACGACGGGGCTGCATCTGGTCTTTAACGCGGCGAACCGCTGGGTGCCGGGGCTGGAGATCGGTCAGGTAACTGGCGGCTGGCGTGACCTGTCGCTGAAAAATATTCGTTACGATCAGCCCGGCGTGGCGGTGAATGCCGGTGAAATCCACCTGGCGGTGAAACTCGGCTGCCTGTGGGACAGCAGCCTGTGTGTTAACGATCTGTCGTTGAAGGACATCAACGTCGCCATCGACAGCAAAAAAATGCCGCCTTCCGAACCGGTGGAGGAAGAAGAGGACAGCGGGCCGCTGAATCTTTCCACGCCGTATCCCATCACGCTTTCACGCGTGGCGCTCAGCAATATCAATCTCAAAATTGATGATACGACCGTCTCGGTGATGGCTTTCACCTCCGGCCTTAACTGGCAGGAGAAAACCCTGACTCTGAAGCCCACTTCGCTACAGGGGCTGCTAATCGCGCTGCCAAAAGTGGCGGAAGTGGCGCAGGAAGAGGTGGTTGAACCGAAGATTGACCATCCCCAACCGGATGAAAAGCCGCTTGGCGAGACGCTGAAGGATCTGTTCTCAAAGCCCGTGTTGCCGGAGATGGCCGATGTGCATCTGCCGCTCAACCTTAATATTGAGGAGTTTAAGGGCGAACAGCTGCGCGTGACGGGCGATACTGACCTGACGGTGCGCAACATGCTGCTGAAAGTCAGCAGCATCGACGGCAATATGAAACTGGATGCGCTGGATATCGACGCCAACCAGGGCACCGTCAATGCGACCGGAACGGCGCAGTTGACCAACTCGTGGCCGGTGGATATCACCCTCAACAGCACGCTGAATATCGATCCGCTGAAAGGCGAAAAGGTGAAGCTGAAGGTAGGCGGCGCGCTGCGTGAACAGCTGGAGATCGGCGTTAACCTCTCCGGGCCGGTGGATATGGATCTGCGCGCCCAGACGCGCCTCGCCGAGGCCGGGTTGCCGCTGAACGTTGAAGTGGCAAGCCGCCAGGTTTACTGGCCGTTTACCGGTGACAAGCAGTTCCAGGCCGACGATATCAAACTCAAACTTACCGGCAAGATGACCGACTACACGTTGTCGATGCGCACGGCGGTGAAGGGGCAGGACATTCCGCCCGCCACCATTACCCTGGATGCGAAAGGCAACGAACAGCAGATCAATCTCGATAAGCTCACCGTGGCGGCGCTGGAAGGGAAAACCGAGCTGAAAGCGCTGGTCGACTGGCAGCAGGCGATCAGCTGGCGCGGCGAGCTGACGCTGGACGGCATCAACACGGCGAAAGAGATCCCGGACTGGCCTTCTACGCTCAACGGCCTGATCAAAACCCGGGGAAGCCTCTATGGCGGCAGCTGGCAGATGGATGTGCCTGAGCTGAAACTGACCGGTAACGTGAAGCAGAACAAGGTCAATGTTAACGGCTCTCTGAAGGGTAACAGCTACATGCAGTGGGTCATTCCGGGTCTGCATCTGGAGCTGGGACGCAATAGCGCCGATGTGAAAGGCGAACTGGGCATTAAGGATCTCAATCTCGACGCCACGATTGATGCGCCGAATCTGGATAACGCGCTGCCGGGGCTGGGCGGTACTGCCAAAGGGCTGGTGAAAGTCCGTGGTACGGTCGATGCGCCGCAGCTGCTGGCGGATATCAACGCGCGCGGATTACGCTGGCAGGAGCTGTCGGTGGCGCAGGTGCGTGTGGAAGGGGACATCAAATCCACCGACCAGATCGCCGGGAATCTTGACGTTCGCGTTGAGCGGATTACGCAGCCGGACGTCAATATCAACCTCGTCACTCTGAATGCCAAAGGCAGCGAAAAGCAGCATGAACTGCAACTGCGGATTCAGGGCGAGCCGGTCTCCGGGCAGCTTGCGCTTGCGGGCAGTTTTGACCGTAAAGAAGCGCGCTGGAAAGGCACGCTCAGCAATACGCGCTTCCAGACGCCGGTGGGACCGTGGTCGCTGACGCGCGCCATTGCGCTGGATTACCGTAACCAGGAACAGAAAATCAGCATCGGGCCGCACTGCTGGACGAACCCGAATGCGGAGCTGTGCGTACCGCAAACGATCGATGCCGGGGCAGAAGGACGGGCGGTGGTGAATCTCAACCGTTTCGATCTGGCGATGCTGAAGCCGTTTATGCCGGACGCCACGCAGGCCAGCGGCGTCTTTAGCGGAAAAGCGGATGTCGCGTGGGACACCACCAAAGAGGGGCTGCCGCAAGGGCAGGTCACGCTGTCGGGTCGTAACGTGAAGGTAACGCAACGGGTCAATGACGCGCCGTTACCGGTGGCTTTCGACACGCTGAACCTGAATGCCGATCTGCACAATAACCGGGCGCAGTTAGGCTGGATGATCCGTCTGACCAATAACGGCCAGTTCGACGGGCAGGTACAGATAACCGACCCGCAAGGGCGGCGTAATATTGGCGGTAACATCAATATCCGCAACTTCAACCTGGCGATGGTCAACCCTGTCTTCTCGCGCGGCGAAAAAGCGGCGGGCATGTTGAACGCAAACCTGCGTCTGGGGGGCGACGTGCAAAGCCCACAGATGTTTGGTCAGCTACAGCTGAGCGGCCTGGATGTGGATGGCAACTTTATGCCGTTTGATATGCAGCCAAGCCAACTGGCGATGAATTTCAACGGTACGCGCTCAACTCTGCAAGGCGTGGTGCGCACGCAGCAGGGGCAAATTAATCTGAGCGGCGACGCCGACTGGAGCCAGATAGATAACTGGCGCGCCCGCGTGGCGGCGAAAGGCAGCCGCGTGCGTATCACCGTGCCGCCGATGGTGCGGCTGGATGTTTCCCCGGATGTGGTCTTTGAGGCGACGCCGAGCCTGTTCACGCTGGATGGACGCGTGGATGTGCCGTGGGCGCGTATCGTGGTGCATGAACTGCCGGAAAGCGCGGTAGGCGTCTCCAGTGATGAAGTCATGCTCAATAACGATCTACAGCCTGAAAATCCGCAGAGCGCGTCGATTCCGATCAACAGCAACCTGATTGTCCACGTAGGGAACAACGTCCGCATGGATGCGTTTGGCCTGAAAGCGCGTCTGACCGGCGACCTGAAAGTTGCGCAGGACAAACAGGGGCTGGGGCTTAACGGGCAGATCAATATTCCTGACGGGCGCTTCCATGCGTATGGTCAGGATCTGATCGTGCGTAAGGGGGAACTGCTGTTCTCTGGCCCGCCGGATCAGCCACTGCTCAACATCGAGGCGATTCGTAATCCTGAATCGACGGAGAACGACGTCATTGCCGGGGTGCGCGTGACCGGCACTGCGGATGAGCCGAAAGCGGAAATCTTCTCCGACCCGGCGATGTCCCAGCAGGAGGCGCTGTCTTACCTGCTGCGCGGCCAGGGGCTGGAGAGCGATCAGAGCGACAGTGCGGCGATGACCTCAATGCTTGTTGGTCTGGGGGTTGCACAAAGTGGTCAGGTTGTGGGTAAAATCGGGGAGACATTTGGCGTAAGCAATCTGGCGCTGGACACGCAAGGGGTGGGCGACTCATCCCAGGTTGTGGTCAGCGGATATGTGCTGCCAGGTCTGCAAGTGAAATATGGTGTGGGTATATTTGACTCTTTGGCGACGCTCACGTTACGTTATCGCCTGATGCCTAAGCTATATCTGGAAGCAGTGTCTGGCGTAGATCAGGCACTTGATTTGCTCTATCAGTTCGAGTTTTAGCAATGCGAATATTTGTTTACGGCAGTTTACGACGCAAACAGGGCAACAGCCACTGGATGACCAACGCCCAGTTGCTGGGCGATTACAGTATCGATAACTACCAGTTGTATAGCCTGGGCCACTATCCAGGCGCAGTTCCGGGAAACGGATCGGTACACGGTGAAGTTTATCGTATTGATAACGCCACGCTGGCCGAACTTGATGCCTTGCGCACCAGGGGCGGCGAATATGCACGCCAGTTAATCCAGACACCGTACGGAAGCGCATGGATGTATGTGTACCAACGTCCGGTCGAAGGGTTAACGCTGATTGAAAGCGGTAACTGGTTAGACAGAGACCAGTGCTGATAAAAAACACGCCACCTTCGGGTGGCGTTGTTTTATGTGGTGCCAGCTGTCGTCCTGGATTATCAGGACGTACTTATCTTTTTGTTCATCACGCAAAATGCTTATTAACTGAAACACTAATTAGTGTGAATTATTATTCTTCTTAAAATATTATCTTGTATTATTATAAAGCAATATGATCCCGCTAGCGGAAATTGTTTTATTTCAGTCGCATTCTTGTTCTGCAAAATAATTATCCAGGTAAGGATAGTAATGGATGAGTGATATTGTTTATCTTAAACTCATTGGTGAGCAACAAGGTGATATTTCTGATGGATGTGGCACAACTGATTCAGTCGGTAATCGTTGGCAACGAAACCATGTGAATGAAATATTTGTATTTTCTTTGAGTTCGGGGGTAACGAATACAGGTAAAGGTGCGAATCTACAGAGCTTAACATTCAGCAAGCAAATAGATAAAAGTTCACCGCTGTTAGCTAATGCGATTAATAACAATGAAAACCTGTTTCTGGCGTTTTGGTTTTACCGCATAAATAGATATGGTCAATGGGAGAAGTATTATTATATTCAGCTCAGAGGTGCTTCAATATCAAGGATTCAGCTTCGCATTATAAAAGACGAGATAGATACAGAAACAATATCTGTTGATTATGATTATATTCTCAGTAAACATCTGATAAGCAATACCGAGTGTAGTTATCTTGCCCTGCCAGCGGAATACAATAAGCTGTTTGTTCCAACGCCGAAAGCCCAGACTCATACTCTTAACAGCGCTGGCGTAGGGCGACTGCTGGCGGCCGGGGGGATTTATAATGGTAATGTCGATGGGTTTCATCAGACTGCTGAATTGCTCGGTGGTGATGCTCCTGTTGGTTATAACCAGGTAATGAACGATCAGACCAGGGGATTGCTGATTGCTGGCGCTTCAATCGCCGCCGGGTTAGGGATTGGTAGGTTGAGCACTGTAAATGGGCCAGGCGAAATATCGAATTATAGTATGGCCCCGTCCCTTGAATCCCCCTATTTAAAAGGATTCACATCTGAGGCTGGAACATTACTCAATGCCAAACATGCAGTTATCGATCCTAAAAAAATAGCTTCTTATGCTCTAAATTCTGATCATCCGGTTGGGGGAAATAAAGCGCGAGTTTTCGAATCAGCTTTGGGTTATAACCCATCTAATGCAGGGGTCTTAGTTTCCAGAGTTCAGCAGGGAGTCCTGTCTAACCCTGCTGAATTAGGGCTATATGACAGTTTCGGTCAAAGACTGTCCGTTGATGTACCGATTATCGGTGTGAACGGAGAAACTGCGATAGTACGTACTGGTTGGATATATGAGACTGATTCGTTAGTACCTCGCATGACAACCCTCTATGTAAAATAGTAAGGTGAAATGATGAAACTATCACTTCTGGATGTTGTGTTCCTGAATGTTGATTTACCTGCCGTTGGTTTAACGAAAGGTCAGATCGGTGCGGTTATTGATGTGTATCACTCACCATCGTTAGCTTATGAGGTTGAGTTTTGTGATGAAGAAGGAAAGACTATCGTATCTCTGGCTTTATCACCGGAGCAACTGACCAAAGATTTATCATAGTCTCTACACTCGGTACTACTGGAACCAGGGTTTGTCGATAATCTCTCTTAGGCAGTTTTACCCGGCATAAAAAAGCCCTCGCAAATATGAGGGCTTTTGAAAAATTACGTTGAGCTCAAGCGAAAACGAACTTATTTCTTCGCTGCGCGCTCGAAGGAAGCAACGATCTCAGCTTTAGCCGCTTCAGCGTTGTCCCAGCCGTCAACTTTCACCCATTTGCCTTTTTCGAGGTCTTTGTAGTGCTCGAAGAAGTGCGTGATCTGCGCTTTCAGCAGTTCCGGCAGGTCGTTCACGTCGTTGATGTGATCGTATTCTTTGCTCAGTTTGGTGTGCGGTACGGCAACCAGCTTCGCATCTTCACCGGATTCGTCGGTCATTTTCAGAACGCCAACCGGACGGCAACGGATCACAGCACCCGGTTGCAGCGGATACGGCGTCGGAACCAGAACGTCTACCGGATCGCCATCCAGAGACAGGGTGTTGTTGATGTAGCCGTAGTTGCACGGATAGAACATCGCGGTGGACATGAAGCGGTCAACGAACAGTGCGCCGCTCTCTTTGTCAACTTCGTATTTGATCGGATCTGCGTTAGCCGGGATCTCAATAACAACGTAGATATCTTCCGGCAGATCTTTACCCGCAGGGACGTTGAGTAAGCTCATGTCTGTTTCCTTTAAATATATATGGCAAACAAGTGGCGAGTATTATAGCCAACTCGCGCTGAAAGTCTCCGCTTGTTTTCGTCTTCTTTCCCCTCCGGCTGCGATTTTCAGACGGTTTACGTGACAGGAAAATCCATAACAACAGCTGCTTTTTTCATAGGCGAATGAAAGCGATTACAAAGTTGTGATTAACCTTTTATTTACTTTTTTGAAGTGTGATGTAACGCAATCCGTTACATCACCTATTGTCTATAGTTTTCCTCGCGAATGCTTTTCACCCAACAATAACCTGGGCTACGAGGACATCATTATGTGGAAGCGCTTACTTTTAGTCACAGCAGTTTCGGCAGCCATGTCGTCTATGGCAATGGCCGCCCCCTTAACCGTAGGATTTTCGCAGGTCGGCTCTGAGTCCGGCTGGCGCGCCGCCGAAACCAACGTGGCGAAGAGCGAGGCCGAAAAACGCGGCATCACGCTGAAAATTGCCGACGGTCAGCAAAAACAGGAAAACCAGATTAAAGCCGTACGCTCATTTGTCGCTCAGGGCGTGGACGCCATCTTTATTGCGCCAGTGGTCGCGACAGGCTGGGAACCGGTCTTAAAAGAAGCCAAAGATGCGGAAATTCCGGTCTTTCTGCTCGACCGCTCCATTGATGTTAAAGACAAATCGCTCTATATGACCACCGTCACCGCCGACAACGTGCTGGAAGGCAGATTGATCGGCGACTGGCTGGTAAAAGAGGTGGATGGCAAGCCGTGTAACGTTGTTGAGCTGCAAGGCACCGTTGGGGCCAGCGTGGCGATCGACCGTAAGAAAGGGTTTGCCGAAGCTATCGCCAAAGCGCCAAACATCAAAATCATCCGCTCTCAGTCTGGCGACTTTACCCGTAGTAAGGGGAAAGAGGTGATGGAGAGCTTTATCAAAGCGGAAAACAACGGCAAAAACATCTGCATGGTTTACGCCCATAACGACGACATGGTGATCGGCGCGATCCAGGCGATTAAAGAAGCGGGCCTGAAGCCAGGCAAAGATATTCTGACGGGCTCTATCGACGGCGTGCCGGATATCTATAAAGCGATGATTGATGGCGAAGCCAACGCCAGCGTTGAACTGACGCCGAACATGGCCGGGCCCGCTTTCGATGCGCTGGAGAAATACAAAAAAGACGGCACGATGCCTGAGAAGCTGACCATCACCAAATCGACGCTGTACCTGCCTGACACCGCAAAAGAAGAGTTAGAGAAGAAGAAAAACATGGGCTACTGATTTTGCTGTTGGTCTTCTGTAGGCCGGATAAGGCGTTACGCCGCCATCCGGCATTTATTGCCTGATGGCGCTGCGCTTATCGGGCCTACGGAAAGGCCGCGCTTTCGAACCGGAGGAATGCCATGACCATCGACCAAAATCAGGAAATCCTCCGTACCGAGGGACTCAGTAAATTTTTTCCCGGCGTTAAGGCGCTGGATAACGTCGATTTTAGCCTGCGCCGGGGCGAAATCATGGCGCTGCTCGGGGAAAACGGGGCGGGAAAATCAACGCTGATTAAAGCATTAACCGGCGTATACCATGCCGATCGCGGCACAATCTGGCTGGAAGGCCAGGCGATTTCACCGAAGAATACCGCGCATGCCCAGCAACTGGGGATCGGAACCGTCTACCAGGAGGTTAACCTTCTGCCCAATATGTCGGTGGCGGATAACCTGTTTATCGGTCGTGAGCCCCGGCGTTTTGGCCTGCTGCGGCGCAAAGAAATGGAGAAACGCGCCACAGAATTGATGGCCTCTTACGGTTTTTCGCTGGATGTGCGTGAGCCGCTCAACCGCTTTTCCGTTGCAATGCAGCAGATTGTCGCTATCTGCCGGGCCATCGATCTCTCCGCGAAAGTCCTGATTCTCGACGAACCCACCGCCAGCCTCGACACCCAGGAAGTTGAGATGCTGTTTGGCCTGATGCGCCATCTGCGCGATCGCGGCGTCAGCCTGATCTTTGTTACGCACTTTCTCGATCAGGTTTATCAGGTGAGCGATCGGATCACCGTGTTACGCAACGGCAGCTTTGTCGGCTGCCGCGAAACCCGCGAGCTTCCACAGATCGAACTGGTGAAAATGATGCTGGGGCGCGAACTGGAGACCCATGCGCTACAGCGGGCGGGGCGCACCTTGCTGAGCGATAAACCGGTGGCTGCCTTTAAAGATTACGGCAGGAAGGGCACCATCTCGCCGTTCAGCCTGGAAGTCCGCCCCGGCGAGATCGTCGGTCTGGCAGGGCTGTTGGGATCGGGGCGTACCGAAACCGCAGAGGTGATCTTTGGCATTAAACCGGCCGACAGCGGCAGTGCGATGATCAAAGGTAAACCGCAAACCCTGCGATCGCCGCATCAGGCTTCATGCCTTGGGATCGGCTTTTGCCCGGAAGACAGGAAAACGGACGGCATTATTGCCGCCGCATCGGTACGGGAAAATATCATTCTGGCGCTACAGGCGCAGCGAGGCTGGCTGCGGCCGATTTCCCGCAGAGAACAGCAGGAGATTGCCGAGCGTTTTATCCGCCAGTTGGGTATTCGTACCCCCAGTGCGGAACAGCCGATTGAATTTCTCTCCGGCGGCAATCAGCAAAAAGTGTTGCTGTCACGCTGGTTGCTGACCAAACCGCAGTTCCTGATCCTGGATGAACCGACACGCGGTATCGACGTTGGGGCGCATGCGGAGATCATCCGACTGATTGAAACGCTGTGTGCGGACGGGCTGGCGCTGCTGGTCATCTCCTCTGAACTGGAGGAACTGGTGGGCTATGCCGATCGGGTGATCATCATGCGCGATCGTAAACAGGTGGCGGAGATCCCGCTGGCGGAACTGTCCGTTCCGGCGATCATGAACGCCATTGCGGCGTAAGGAGAATAGTGTGATGCCTCAGTCTCTCCCGCAAACCACACCGCCGAAGCGACGTTTTCGCTGGCCGACAGGTATGCCGCAGATCGTGGCATTGCTGCTGGTGCTGTTGGTGGACAGCCTGGTGGCGCCGCATTTCTGGCAGGTGATTTTGCAGGATGGTCGCCTGTTCGGCAGCCCGATTGACATTCTTAACCGCGCGGCTCCCGTTGCGCTGCTGGCGATTGGGATGACGCTGGTGATCGCCACTGGCGGTATCGATCTCTCCGTCGGGGCGGTAATGGCGATTGCCGGAGCGACCACTGCCGCCATGACGGTGGCCGGGCACAGTTTACCGGTGGTGCTGCTCGCGGCGCTGGGAACCGGCGTACTGGCGGGCTTGTGGAATGGCATTCTGGTGGCGATCCTTAAAATTCAGCCGTTTGTCGCCACGCTCATTCTGATGGTGGCCGGACGTGGCGTGGCGCAACTCATCACCTCCGGGCAGATCGTCACCTTTAACTCACCCAACTTATCGTGGTTCGGCAGCGGTTCGCTGCTGCTGTTTCCGACGCCCGTGATTATCGCGCTGCTTACCCTGGTGGTGTTCTGGCTGCTGACCCGTAAAACGGCGCTGGGGATGTTCATTGAAGCGGTGGGAATCAACATTCGGGCGGCGAAAAATGCCGGGGTGAACACCCGCATTATCGTCATGCTCACCTATGTTCTGAGCGGCCTGTGCGCGGCGATTGCGGGCATTATCATCACGGCGGATATTCGCGGCGCGGACGCCAACAACGCCGGACTCTGGCTGGAGCTGGACGCCATTCTGGCCGTGGTTATTGGCGGCGGCTCGCTGATGGGCGGGCGCTTTAACCTGCTGCTGTCGGTCGTGGGCGCATTGATTATCCAGGGGATGAATACCGGCATCCTGCTGTCAGGCTTTCCGCCGGAGATGAACCAGGTCGTCAAAGCCATCGTGGTGTTATGCGTGCTGATTGTGCAGTCGCAGCGCTTTATCAGTCTGATAAAAGGAGTGCGTGGTCGTGATAAAACGTAACTTACCGTTGATGATCACCCTCGGGGTTTTTGTGCTGGGCTATCTCTATTGCCTGACGCAGTTCCCCGGTTTCGCCTCAACCCGGGTTATCTGCAACATCCTGACCGATAACGCTTTCCTCGGGATTATCGCGGTCGGCATGACCTTCGTGATCCTCTCCGGCGGCATCGATCTGTCCGTGGGATCGGTGATCGCGTTTACCGGCGTTTTTCTGGCGAAGGCCATTGGCTACTGGGGGATCTCGCCGCTGCTGGCCTTCCCGCTGGTACTGGCGATGGGCTGTGCGTTCGGGGCATTTATGGGGCTGCTGATTGATGCGCTGAAGATTCCGGCGTTTATCATTACGCTGGCGGGGATGTTCTTCCTGCGTGGCGTCAGCTACCTGGTGTCTGAGGAGTCGATTCCGATTAACCACCCGATTTACGATACGCTCTCCAGCCTGGCATGGAAAATCCCCGGCGGCGGGCGTCTGAGCGCAATGGGGCTGCTGATGCTGGCGGTGGTGGTGATCGGCATTTTCCTCGCGCACCGTACGCGGTTTGGTAATCAGGTTTACGCCATTGGCGGAAATGCGGCGTCGGCGAACCTGATGGGGATTTCGACGCGCAGCACCACCATCCGTATTTATATGCTCTCTACCGGGCTTGCGACGCTGGCGGGTATTGTTTTCTCCATTTATACCCAGGCCGGTTATGCGCTGGCGGGCGTTGGCGTTGAGCTGGATGCCATCGCATCGGTGGTGATTGGCGGTACGTTGCTGAGTGGGGGCGTGGGGACGGTGTTAGGTACGCTGTTCGGCGTGGCGATCCAGGGGCTGATCCAGACCTATATTAACTTCGATGGTACGCTGAGTTCCTGGTGGACGAAGATCGCTATCGGGATTTTGTTGTTTATTTTTATTGCCTTGCAGCGTGGTCTGACGGTGCTGTGGGAGAATCGCCAGAGTTCTCCGGTTACGCGTGTCAACACAGCCGCAACACCGAAGTAACATATTGAATTTCCTGAAACGTATAAACTTTTTCCGGTTGTAGTCGATAGATTCTATATCCCTACAACCGGAAAGATAACGATGCCAAAATCCCTCTCTATTCGTACAAGTTTACTGGTTTTACTGTCTTTACTTACCCTGCTCCTGTTGCTGACGGGCGGTATGGGGCTTTACGCCTCCACCCGTATTATCACTTCCTGGGTCTATTATGGGGTGATGACGGGGGCGACGCTGGCCGCCATCGGCCTGCTGGCGCTGGTATGGCTGATGTTGCGTAATAAGCTCCTGAAACCTCTTGATAATGTTGTTGAGCAACTGGAGCGTCTGGCGACAGGGGATTTATCGCCAACGGTAAGCCGTTTTGCCAGCTCTGAATTTAACCGTCTGAATACCGCCCTTGAAGAGATGCGTGCGGCGCTGAGTGAATCCGTGGTACGCGTTCGTGACGCCAGCACGCAGATTGATACCGGCAGCCGTGAACTGACGGCGGGCAACCTGCACCTGGCGCAACGTACAGAGTCTACGGCCACCTCGCTGGAACAGACAGCCGCCAGCATGGAAGAGCTGACTGCGACGGTGAAACTGAACGCTGAGAATGCCGATCAGGCGCACCAACTGGCGAAATCAGTCTCGGACACCGCCGATCGCGGCAGCGAGATGGTGTGCTATGTCATTGAGAAAATGCGTGATATTTCCGGCAGTTCTGACC
Organism: Citrobacter sp. CK199; assembly: GCF_030333285.1. Taxonomy (NCBI): domain Bacteria; kingdom Pseudomonadati; phylum Pseudomonadota; class Gammaproteobacteria; order Enterobacterales; family Enterobacteriaceae; genus Citrobacter; species Citrobacter sp. CK199. The sequence continues at coordinate 220,036 of NZ_JAOWGF010000029.1, forward strand.
GTATCGCCGATATTCTCGGCGTAATTGACGGCATCGCTTTCCAGACCAATATTCTGGCGCTGAATGCCTCCGTTGAAGCGGCGCGCGCTGGTGAACAGGGGCGCGGTTTTGCGGTGGTTGCCGGTGAGGTGCGTAATCTCGCCAGCCGCAGCGCCGATGCTGCGAAAGAGATCCGCGCGCTCATCAGCGACTCGCAAACGCATGTCGGAGAGGGCAGCGATCTGGCGATGCAGGCCGGTGAAACGATGGATGAGATTGCGACAGAAGTGATGCGCATGACCAAACTGATGCGTGAGATTGCCAGTGCTTCTCAGGAACAGAGCCGGGGTATTGAGCAGGTGAATATCGCGGTCAGTCAGATGGATGAAACCGCACAGCAGAACGCGGCGCTGGTACAGCAATCTTCCGCAGCCACCCGTTCGCTGGAAGAGCAGTCCCATGCGCTGCTGGAGGCGATGGCCGTATTTAAGCTACAGGCAGCGTAACCGAACGTAGGCCGGATAAGGCGAAGCCGCCACCAGGCAATAAATTGCCGGATGGCAACGCTGCGCGTTTTATCCGGCCTACATCCGTGCGATTAATGATAATTATGCGTCCGGGAACTCGCGGATGAAGCGCTCTACGTCTTCCACCATATGATCGGTGCCGACGAAGAACGGACGGCGCTGGTGCAGGCTTTCCGGCGTAATATCCAGAATGCGCTCTTTACCGTCGCTCGCTTTGCCGCCCGCCTGCTCAGCCAGGAAGGCCATCGGGTTGCATTCGTACAGCAGACGCAGTTTCCCTTCCGGGTGGCTGGCGGTGCTCGGGTAGAGGTAGATCCCGCCTTTCAGCAGGTTGCGGTGGAAATCCGCCACCAGGGAGCCAATATAGCGCGAGGTGTACGGGCGATTCGTGGACTTGTCCTCTTCCTGGCAGAACTTAATGTACTTCTTCACGCCATTCGGGAATTTGATGTAGTTGCCTTCGTTAATGGAGTAGGTGTTGCCCTTCTCCGGGAAGCGCATACGCTCCTGGCACAGGCAGAAAACGCCCAGCGACGGATCGTAGGTGAAGGCGTGTACGCCGCAGCCGGTGGTGTAAACCAGCATGGTTGAAGAGCCGTAGACCACATAACCCGCAGCCACCTGCTTGTTGCCCGGTTGCAGGAAATCTTCTTCCGTCACCGGCGTGCCGACAGGCGTTACGCGGCGGTAGATAGAGAAAATAGTACCGACAGAGACGTTAACATCGATGTTGGACGAGCCATCCAGTGGGTCCATCAGCACCACGTATTTCGCGTGTTCGCAGCCTTCAAAGACGACAATTTCATCTTCTTCTTCAGAAGCGATGCCCGCCACAATATCGCGCGCCTTCAGTGCAGCTTTCAGTTTTTCGTTCGCGAACAGGTCGAGTTTCTGCTGAACCTCGCCCTGCACGTTCTCAGCACCGCTGGCACCCAGGATATCGACCAGACCGGCCTTGTTGATATCACGGTGGATGATCTTGGCGCCCAGCTTTATTGCCGACAACAAAGCAGTGAGCTCACCGGTAGCATGAGAGAACTCGTGCTGCTTTTCGACAATAAATTCACCTAACGTTTTCATAACACTTTCCCTGCAATTGATATGGAGTAAAGCGACCGTAACAATCTTAACAAATATTTCAGCGGCCGCGCTCAGGTGAATCGCGCCAGCAAAGTACGGAATATCCTGAAATGCGTTTCTCACTTGCCTGACATGTGCGTAAAATGGCCCCCAGATTAAAAAAGGGTAGTGACGTATGCGCATTCATATTTTGGGAATTTGTGGCACTTTCATGGGCGGTCTGGCGATGCTGGCGCGCTCGCTCGGTCATGAAGTAACGGGTTCGGACGCCAATGTGTATCCGCCGATGAGCACCCTGCTTGAGAAGCAGGGCATTGATTTAATTCAGGGTTACGACGCCAGCCAGCTCGACCCACAGCCAGACCTGGTGATCATCGGCAACGCCATGACCCGTGGAAATCCGTGTGTTGAAGCGGTGCTGGAAAAGAACATTCCGTATATGTCCGGCCCGCAGTGGCTGCATGACTTTGTTCTGCGCGATCGCTGGGTGCTGGCCGTAGCCGGTACGCACGGTAAAACCACCACGGCAGGCATGGCGACCTGGATTCTGGAAGCCTGCGGTTATCAGCCGGGCTTCGTGATTGGCGGCGTTCCGGGCAATTTCGACGTTTCTGCCCGTCTGGGTGAAAGTCACTTCTTCGTCATTGAGGCGGATGAGTACGACTGCGCGTTCTTCGATAAGCGTTCCAAGTTTGTGCATTACTGCCCGCGCACGCTGATCCTCAACAACCTTGAGTTCGACCATGCGGACATCTTTGACGATCTGAAAGCGATTCAGAAGCAGTTCCACCACCTGGTGCGCATCGTGCCGGGGCAAGGGCGTATTATTTTCCCGGAACACGACATCAACCTGAAGCAGACGATCGCGATGGGCTGCTGGAGCGAGCAGGAACTGGTGGGCGAGCAGGGGCACTGGCAGGCGAAGAAACTGAACGCGGATGCATCCGTTTGGGAAGTGTGGCTGGACGGTGAAAAAGCCGGTGAAGTGAAGTGGTCGCTGGTCGGTGAACATAATATGAATAACGGGCTGATGGCGATTGCCGCCGCTCGTCATGTTGGCGTGATGCCTGCGGATGCGGCTAACGCGTTGGGATCGTTCATCAACGCCCGTCGTCGTCTGGAGTTGCGCGGTGAAGCCAACGGTGTGACGGTGTATGACGATTTCGCTCACCACCCGACGGCGATTCTGGCGACGCTTGCGGCGTTGCGCAGTAAAGTGGGCGGTACGGCACGCATTCTTGCGGTGCTGGAACCGCGCTCCAACACCATGAAGATGGGTCTTTGCAAAGACGATCTGGCTCCGTCGTTAGGGCGTGCGGATGAAGTGTTCTTGTTGCAACCGCAGCATATTCCGTGGCAGGTGGCGGAAGTCGCGGATGCCTGTGTTCAGCCTGCGCACTGGAGCGGAGATGTGGACGCGCTGGCCGATATGGTGGTGAAAACCGCGCAGCCTGGCGATCATATTCTGGTGATGAGCAACGGCGGGTTCGGCGGCATCCATCAAAAACTGTTGGATGGCCTGGCGAAAAAGGCAGAGGCTGCGGAGTAATCATATGCCCGGTGGCGCTGCGCTTACCGGGCCTACAATCTGTAGGCCGGATAAGACGCATTGCGTCGCCATCCGGCACACTTAACTCACGTACGCATTACTCTTCGTTTTCCGCCAGCTCACGCAGATACTGGAAGATCTGCCGCGCCGACTTCGGCGGCTTATTGCCTTCTTTCTCTTTCTTCGCGTTGCGGATCAGCGAGCGAAGCTGTTGACGGTCGGCATTCGGCCACAGGCTCAGCACTTCCTCCACCGCATCATCACCTTCAACGATCAGGCGATCGCGCAGTTGCTCAAGCTTATGGAACAGCACCACCTGCTGGTTGTGGCGGTTTTTCAGCTTATCCAGCGCCTGACGAATAGGTTCAACGTCGCGTTGACGCAGCATCTTACCGATCAGCTGCAACTGACGGCGGCGGCCTTCCATCTTAATACGCTGGGCCAGCTCAATGGCGGCGCGCAGATCCGCATCAAGCGGGATCTTATCCAGCGCGTTTTTCCCCAGATCCACAATTTCCGCGCCCAGGCGTTTTAACTCCTCGGCATCGCGTTTAATTTCACTTTTGCTGACCCAGATAATTTCATCGTCTTCGTCTTCGATGTCATCACCGGGAACGTCGTCGAGCCAGTCTTCGGGCTGCTTTGTCATGTCAGGCTCCTTAAAAAAAGAGGCTAATGTTACCAGTTAAGATGCGCACTGAAAAACGGTTCTCTGTTAGACTTCAGAGAAACTCTCTCTACAGTATGGCATTTGCGATGAAAGTAATCTCACAAGTTGAAGCGCAGCGTAAGATTCTGGAAGAAGCGGTCTCGACAGCCCTGGAGCTCGCCTCAGGCAAATCAGACGGCGCGGAAGTCTCTGTCAGCAAGACCACCGGCATCAGCGTCAGCACCCGTTATGGTGAAGTGGAGAACGTAGAATTTAATAGTGACGGCGCGCTGGGGATCACCGTTTATCACCAGAACCGTAAAGGCAGCGCGTCATCCACCGATTTAAGCCCGCAGGCGATTGCCCGTACCGTACAGGCAGCGCTGGATATTGCTCGCTATACCTCGCCGGACCCGTGCGCGGGCGTGGCAGATAAAGATCTGCTGGCCTTTGAGGCGCCGGATCTCGACCTGTTCCACCCGGCGGAAGTGACCCCGGATGAAGCCATTGATCTGGCTGCTCGCGCGGAACAGGCGTCGTTACAGGCGGATAAACGTATTACCAACACCGAAGGCGGCAGCTTTAACAGCCATTACGGCATCAAAGTGTTCGGCAACAGCCACGGCATGTTGCAGGGGTACTGCTCCACGCGCCATTCGCTCTCAAGCTGTGTCATCGCCGAAGAAAAGGGCGACATGGAGCGTGATTACGCCTACACCATTGGCCGCGCGTTAGGCGATCTGCAAACGCCGGAATGGGTGGGCGCCGAGTGCGCGCGCCGCACGTTATCTCGCCTGGCGCCGCGCAAACTCTCGACCATGAAAGCGCCGGTGATTTTCGCGAATGAAGTGGCGACCGGGTTGTTTGGTCACCTGGTCGGCGCGATTGCGGGCGGCTCGGTATACCGTAAATCGACCTTCCTGCTGGATTCGCTGGGCAAACAAATTCTGCCGGAATGGCTGACCATCGAAGAACACCCGCATCTGCTGAAAGGGCTGGCCTCTTCGCCATTCGACAGCGAAGGTGTGCGCACAGAGCGTCGCGACATTGTGAAAGACGGCGTGCTGACCCAGTGGCTGCTGACCAACTATTCCGCGCGCAAACTGGGGCTGAAAAGCACCGGGCACGCGGGCGGCATCCATAACTGGCGCATTGCCGGGCAGGGGCTGAGCTTTGAACAACTGCTCAAAGAGATGGGCACCGGTCTGGTCGTCACCGAACTCATGGGCCAGGGAGTGAGCGGCATTACTGGCGACTACTCCCGTGGCGCGGCCGGTTTCTGGGTTGAGAACGGCGAGATCCAGTATCCGGTCAGTGAGATCACCATCGCCGGGAATTTAAAAGAGATGTGGCGCAATATCGTCACCGTGGGTAACGATATTGAAACGCGTAGCAATATACAGTGTGGTTCCGTGCTGTTACCGGAGATGAAAATCGCCGGGCAGTAGCACTCGTTTGTTTTCTTTTCATAATAAAAATGAGGAAGTGAGCAATGCGTAAAAACCTGTTAACTGTTCTTGCCATATCATCCCTGGCATTCAGTTCGGCGGTGTTTTCTGCCGATCTTGAAGACAATATGGACACGCTTAACGACAATCTGAAGGTGGTGGAAAAAACGGATAACGCGACCGAACTGAAAGACGCGTTAAGCAAAATGCGCGCCGCTGCGCTGGATGCGCAAAAAGGCACGCCGCCTAAGCTGGAAGATAAAGCCCCGGATAGCCCGGAGATGAAGGATTTTCGCCACGGTTTAGATACGCTGGTCGGTCAGATTGACGGCGCATTAAAACTGGCGAATGAAGGCAAAATCAAAGAGGCGCAAGCGGCGGCGGAAGCGTTTAAAACCACCCGCAATGCGTACCATAAGAAGTATCGTTAATAACGTGATGTAGGCCGGATAAGACGCATCGCGTCGTCATCCGGCATTTCCCCTGGGCCATAAGTAATCCCTATTCCCGTCACACTTTTTCACATTCGGCGATCGCGCGCATGTGCTTTTTCTCATCGGTTTTTCCGCCTTTCCTTGCGACGTATGTCACAGTTTTTCAGCGATAAATCGCCAAATCCCCCTTTTCTGTGGAACAGATCACTGTCGCCACTCGCCTTTCCACTTCGAAGTGGAAAACAACTCGCTACAAACTTTTAACCCCTGCCGTTAGTTTTAACCCAGAGCCATTAACGGGGTAAGACGAGTGAATAACGGAGCAGTAATGAACGACATGGGGGAGCAGGTGACGGAGATCGGTGAACTGGCCGATCGCATGCTGGCGCAGGTGTATGCCTTACTCAGCGAACATCACATCATTCCCAACGCCGTACAGGAACAAATGCTGACGTCTCATGTTCGCGCCATGGCGCACCGGTCAGTGACCGGCGAGCCTTTGCCGGAAGTGGATGCCAGTTTATTTGATGAAATTTCAGCCGAATCAATGGCACTTGCCCGCGACATCGTGGCGGCGTTTGGCAACCTTCCAGAGGAAGAAGCCTGGCTGCTGTCAGTACATTTCGAAGTCGCGAAAGACAACCTTTAAGGAGCAAAAAATGGAACAGATTACAGTCGTAATTGGCGATCGTCTGGGTAAGGGCCAGAAAGTGGCGACAGGTGTGGAAAAAGCCGGTGGTCGTGCGGTGGTGGTGCCGGGCGTGGCGGCGGATATGAAGCTGGGCGACGTGATGAAAGCGGAAAACGCCACCTTTGGCATCTCTTTTTGCGGTAGCGGCGGTGCGGGCGCCATCACGGCGCAAAACAAGTATGGCTACAAAGCCAAATACGGGATGCGCTCTGTGGATGAAGGCGTCACGGCTATCAACGAAGGCTGCAACGTGCTGGGGTTCGGCTTTATGGATAAAGAAGAACTTGGCGAGCGTCTGGTTCAGGCGTGGCAGAAGAAATACGGCGCTTAAGTATGAAAGAACAATTCACCACTACGGTGAGAGTCACCGGTAAAGGCGAAGCCAAAGCGCGCGCCTTTGCCGATGCCCTGAACCACGTTCAGGGCGCGGTGATGAAAGCATCGCCGCATATTTTATTGCGTATTGAGCCACAGGATGTGCAGGTTGTTCAAGCGCGTGAAACGGTGCGCAAAGAAGCGTTTTTATTTGTCTTTTTGCGCCGGGAAAGACGCACCTACAGCGTGGAGCTGGAAGTGACCGTCAACGTGACTGCCATCAATCTCGACAAGGTGGACTTCGTCGCGCAACGCTGATTCTTTATTAAAAGGCATAAATATGTTCCTGATAATATTAATAAAATCGCTCATCATTGGTGGCCTGGTCGGCGTCGGTGTGGGCGCCGGGGCTGCACGCATGTTTCATGCGCCGACTACACAGGGTATGGGCGCGTTTCGTACATTGGGGGAACTGAACTCCTGTGAAGGGGACCCGGCTTCTCACTTCTCCTTCGGTCTGGGCTTCTTCTTCAACGCCTGGGCCTCATCCGTTGCGGCGGGTTCATTCACGCAGGATGTCGATCACCGCATCATCCCGAACTGGGGCGCGGCAGCGCTGATGATCAAAAACCGCAATGTCGGCGAGACGCTGCACGATCCGAAGAAAATGGCGATTGCCTGCGGCATCATCGGCATGATCGTCGTGACCTTCCTCAACCTTACCGCCTCTTCCGTACCGGAAGCCTTGCAGGTCACCGCCGTTAAGGTATTGGTGCCTGCGGCTAACCTGCTGGTGAATACCGTGATGCCGGTTATCTTCTGGCTGGCGGCGATCGACGCCGGGAAAAAATCAGGCTTCTGGGCCACCGTGTTTGGCGGCGCGGCGCAGCTGATCATGGGCAACGCCGTTCCGGGTCTGGTGCTGGGTATTCTGATCGGCAAAGGCGTTGAAGAGAGCGGCTGGAACCACGTCACCAAAGTGATGATGGTCGCCATTGTGGCGCTGTTTGTCCTGAGCGGCTTCTTCCGCGGCTTCGATATGAAGATGATCGAATCCTTCAATATGACCGTGCCGAACTGGCTCGAACTGATCCACGGCTCGCTCAGCGGCAAATAACGGAGGCCATCATAATGGAACAGAATAAAGGTTTTTGGTATGCCGACTGGTCGTTCCCGATCTTTGTAGGCCTGCTCTCATCCGGCGTTTTTGCCGGGACGCATATGTACTACCTGTACGGTATCGGCGCGTTTAACGAAGTGGCCTTTGTGGCAATGCTGAAAGCGGGGATGGACACCGGCGTTTACGGTGCGGTGGCCGCGTTTGGCGCAAGCTTCCTGTTTGCCCGCATTATCGAAGGGTCGCTGGTGGGGATTCTGGACATCGGCGGGGCGATCCAGACCGGCGTCGGTCTTGGGGTTCCGGCGCTGCTGCTGGGCGCAGGGATCGTTTTCCCGGTCGCTAACTTTGTCGCCTCGTTAATCACCGGTCTGGTGATTGGTCTGGCAATTGGCTACGTCATCATTCTGGCGCGTAAGTTCACCATCAATCAGAGCGACTCCACCTACGGGGCGGACGTGATGATGGGGGCGGGTAATGCGTCAGGCCGCTTCCTGGGGCCGCTGATCATCCTCAGCGCGATGACCGCCTCGATTCCAATCGGCGTGGGTTCTTTGCTGGGGGCGTTGCTGTTCTATCTCTGGCAGAAGCCGATCACCGGCGGCGCGATCCTCGGCGCCATGATTTTAGGTTCGATCTTCCCGATTGCCATTAGCTAACTGTTGATTTGTAGGCCGGATAAGGCGGTTACGCCGCCATCCGGCAAAGGAGAGAGCGATGTATGATTTACTCCTGCGCCGTGCGCGTCTGGTTGACGATACGGTGAGCGATATCGCCCTGAAGGACGGCAAAATTGCCGCGCTGGGCAATATCCAGCAACCGGCGGCGAAAACCGTCGATCTGCGCGGCGAGTATTACGTTAGCGCAGGGTGGATTGATTCCCACGTCCACTGCTATCCGAAATCCCCGATTTATCACGATGAGCCGGACAGCGTCGGTATTGCGACAGGCGTCACCACCGTTGTTGATGCGGGCAGTACCGGCGCAGACGACATTGATGATTTCTACACGCTGACCCGTGAAGCGGCCACTGAAGTTTATGCGTTGCTGAATATCTCCCGCGTAGGGCTGATCGCACAAAACGAACTGGCGAATATGGCCAATGTCGATGCGGACGCCGTGAAACAGGCGGTGAAACGCCATCCGAATTTCATTGTGGGCCTGAAGGCGCGAATGAGCAGCAGCGTGGTGGGTGAGAACGGCATTACGCCGCTGGAATGCGCCAAAGCGATGCAGAAAGAGAACGGCGATCTGCCGTTGATGGTACACATCGGCAACAACCCGCCGGATCTGGATGAGATCGCTGAGCGTCTGACGGCGGGCGATATCATCACTCACTGCTATAACGGCAAACCTAATCGCATTCTGACGCCGGGCGGCGAGCTGCGCGCGTCAATCACCCGGGCGCTACAGCGCGGCGTGCGCCTGGACGTTGGTCACGGCACTGCCAGCCTGAGCTTTGCGGTCGCGCAGCGCGCGATTAGCTTAGGCATTTTGCCGCACACCATCAGCTCAGATATTTACTGTCGTAACCGCATCAATGGCCCGGTTTATTCGCTTGCCAACGTGATGTCGAAATTCCTCGCTATCGGCATGACGCTACCGCAGGTCATCGACTGTGTGACGGCAAATGCCGCTGATGGCCTGAACCTGAAAAGCAAAGGCCGCCTTGAGCCAGGTCTGGACGCCGACTTGACCCTCTTTACGCTCAGGCGCCAGCCAACCGTGCTGGTGGACGCTGAAAACGACAGCTTACAGGCTGAAAAATTGCTGGTGCCGCTTGCCGCCATCCGTGCGGGTAAGGGCTATGTAACCGAACAAGGGAGTGCTGAACGTGACTTCGATTTATGAAAAATACAATCTGAAACAAGTGATTAATACATCAGGGCGCATGACCGCGCTCGGTGTTTCTACCCCGCGCCCGGAAGTAGTGCAGGCGGCAATGGATGGCATGAACCAGTACTTTGAGATGAAAGATCTGGTCAATAAAACCGGGGAGTACATTGCAAAACTGCTGGATGTGGAAGGGGCGACGGTCGTCTCCTGCGCCTCGGCGGGAATTGCCCAGTCGGTAGCGGCGGTACTGGTTCAGGACAGCGACTGGCTGCTGGAAAACCTGCATGTTACTCCGATCGAGAATAACGAAATTGTATTGCCGAAAGGGCACAACGTTAACTTTGGCGCGCCGGTTGGCACGATGGTGGCGCTGGGCGGCGGTAAGCTGGTCGAAGCCGGTTATGCCAACGAATGTTCCGCAGCGCAGCTTGCGGCGGCGATCACTCCGCGCACGGCGGCGATCCTCTATATCAAATCTCACCACTGCGTGCAGAAAAGCATGCTCAGCGTAGAGCAGGCGGCGGTAGTCGCGCGCACGCACAATTTACCGTTGATTGTGGATGCGGCGGCAGAAGAGGATTTGCAGTGTTACTACCGCGTCGGCGCGGATCTGGTGATCTACAGCGGCGCGAAAGCGATTGAAGGGCCGACCAGCGGTCTGGTGATCGGTAAAACTCAGTACGTCGAGTGGGTGAAACGCCAGACGGCGGGCATTGGCCGCGCCATGAAAGTCGGCAAAGAGGGCATCCTCGGGCTGACCTGCGCCATCGAACTCTACCTGAACGCGCAGAAAGAGAGCGGCGCGGAGATGGTCGAAAAAATGACGCCGTTTATTGATGCGCTGAATGCGCTTAATGGCGTGAGCGCCCGCGTGGTGTGGGACAGCGCTGGACGCGATATCGCGCGAACGGAAATTAAATTCGATGAGGCCGTGACCGGCATTGCCACCGGCGATCTGGTGGAAGCCCTCAAACAGGGTGAGTACGCCATCTATTTCCGTGGCTACAAAGCTAACGAAGGCATTATTGAGGCGGATGTCCGCAGCGTAAATCAGGTGCAACTGGAGATTGTGGCACGCCGCATTCGCGACGTGATTAATCAGGAGAAAAAAGCATGAAACTGACCCCTAACTTTTACCGTGACCGCGTTTGTCTGAACGTTCTGGCGGGTTCCAAAGAGAACGCCCGTGAGATTTATGCGGCGGCGGAAGGCCATGTGCTGGTCGGCGTGCTCTCCAAAAATTACCCGGATGTCGACAGCGCGGTGGCGGATATGCGCGAATACGCGGCGCTTATCGACAATGCCCTCTCCGTTGGCCTGGGGGCTGGCGATCCGAACCAGTCGGCGATGGTGAGCGAAATCTCTCGTCAGGTGCAGCCGCAGCACGTTAATCAGGTCTTTACCGGCGTGGCGACCAGCCGCGCGCTGTTGGGGCAGGGTGAAACGGTCGTTAACGGTCTGGTCTCCCCGACGGGGACGCCGGGCAGGGTGAAAATTTCTACCGGCCCGCTGAGCAGCAAAACGCCGGACGGCATTGTTCCCGTTGAGACGGCGATTGCCCTGCTGAAAGACATGGGCGGCAGCTCGATTAAATACTTCCCGATGGGCGGCCTGAAATGCCGTGATGAGTACAAAGCGGTAGCGGAAGCCTGCGCCCGTCACGACTTCTGGCTGGAGCCGACTGGCGGTATCGATCTGGAAAACTTTGGCGAGATTTTGCAGATTGCGCTTGATGCTGGCGTCAGCAAAATCATTCCTCACATTTATAGTTCGATTATTGATAAGGTGAGTGGCAACACCCGTCCAGACGATGTGCGCCAGCTGTTGGCCATTACCCGGACGTGCGTAGGTTAATAGCAAGAGTGAGGTAAGTGACGTGCGATTCCCCAACCAACGTTTGGCACAGCTGTTTGATATGTTGCAAAACGAGACGCTGCCGCAGGATGAGCTGGCGCAGCGGTTGTCGGTTTCCACGCGCACCGTGCGGGCGGACATTACTGCGTTGAATGCGTTGCTGACGCAGTATGGCGCGCAGTTTGTTCTGAGCCGGGGCAACGGTTATCAGCTCCGAATTGACGATCCGACCCGCTATCAAACCCTGCGGGAGCAGCAGCCGAGTACGCTGCGCATCCCGCGAACCAGCCAGGAACGGGTGCACTATCTGGTGGTTCGTTTCCTGACGTCCGCTTTCTCGCTCAAACTGGAAGATCTGGCGGATGAGTGGTTCGTCAGCCGCGCGACGCTGCAAAACGATATGGCGGAAGTTCGCGAGTGGCTGCGCCGCTATCATCTGACGCTGGAAACCCGCCCGCGCCACGGCATGAAATTGTTCGGCAGCGAAATGGCGATCCGCGCGTGTCTGACCGATCTTCTGTGGACGCTGGCGCAGCAGGACCCGGCGAACCCGTTGATTGTGGAAGAAGCGCTTAACGCGGGCGTACCGGAGCAATTGCAGCCGATTTTGCAGGAAATATTTACCCGTTTTCGTATTCGTTTGACAGATGAAGGCGAGCTGTTTTTACGCCTGTATTGCGCCGTCGCGGTACGGCGCATCAGCGAAGGGTATCCACTGTCGGAATTTACCACGGAAGAGGTGGAGGACAACGTCTGCTTCGCGGCGCGGGATATTGCGGCGGTGCTGCAACACCTGGCGGATAAACCGCTGTCGGCGTCTGAAGAGAACTGGCTGAAGGTACACATTGCCGCACGGCAGGTGCAGGAGATTGCTCCCAGCGCCATCAATGCCGATGACGATGAAGCGCTGGTTAACTATATCCTCCGTTTTATCAACACGCAGTACAACTATAACTTGTTGAATGACAAACAGTTACACGCCGACCTGCTCACCCACATCAAAACGATGATCACGCGGGTGCGCTATCAGATCATGATCCCCAATCCGCTACTGGAAAACATTAAGCAGCACTACCCTATGGCGTGGGATATGACGCTGGCGGCCGTGTCGGGTTGGGGAAAATACACTCCATACACCATCAGCGAAAACGAGATTGGTTTTCTGGTATTGCATATCGGCGTTGGGCTGGAGCGTAGTTACAACATCGGTTACCAACGGCAGCCTAAAATCCTGCTGGTATGTGACGCGGGAAATGCGATGGTACGCATGATCGAAGCGGTGCTGGCGCGGAAATATCCGCAGATTGAGATCGTGAGAACCCTGACTCTGCGTGACTATGAGCAGCGGGACAGCATTGCCGAAGATTTTGTCATCTCTACCGCGCGCGTCAGCGAAAAAGATAAGCCGGTGGTCATGATTGCGCCATTCCCTACCGACTACCAGCTGGAGCAGATCGGCAAGCTGGTGCTGGTGGACAGAACCCGCCCGTGGATGCTGAACAAATACTTCGACGCCGCCCACTTTCGCATTGTCGACGGTGCAATGGATCAGCAGACGCTGTTTAAGACATTGTGCGATCAGCTGCAAAGCGAGGGGTTTGTGGATGCGGAGTTTCTCGACTCGGTGGTTGAGCGTGAGGCCATTGTCAGCACGATGTTAGGCGACAGTATCGCCCTGCCGCACGCCCTGGGATTGCTGGCGAAGAAAACGGTGGTCTATACCGTGCTCGCGCCGCAGGGCATCGTCTGGGGAGATGAGACGGCGCACGTCATCTTTTTACTCGCCATCAGTAAAAGCGAGTACGAAGAAGCAATGGCGATCTACGATATTTTTGTCACTTTCCTGCGTGAGCGCGCCATGACGCGACTCTGCGCCAGCCAGAATTTTGCCGAGTTCAAAGCGGTAGCGATGGAGTGTGTGAGCCGTTTTTGAGAGGCGTTTTCCAGAAATGAATGTTAATGCAAATGTAATGCTATAACGCATTACATTTGTTTATCCTGAAGCAGAGAAACGGCGTTAAAGAGTGCGCTCAACGTAAATGATGGACGACCTGGTTACTGCTGCCGCGCCAGATCAGCATCGGGTCTTTAAGATCCTGTACGAATTTACCGTCGACCAGCACGTTAATCAGATCCACAACCTGCATTTGCGCGGCGGTGAGTTCATCCAGCTTATAACCCGTCCATACCCAGATGTCTTTGCCGGGGCACTCTTCGCGAATGCGTTGCACCAGTTTCAGAATGTCCGGTACGTTTTGGGGATGCAGCGGATCGCCGCCAGACAGTGAGATCCCCTGGCGTTTAATCCGCGCGTCGTTCAGATCGTTAATGATCTGGTCTTCCATCTCTTTCGTAAACGGTTTACCCGAATTGAGCCGCCAGGTGCTTTTGTTGTAACACCCAGGGCATTCATGCACGCACCCGGAAACAAACAGGGTACAGCGCGTGCCGGGGCCGTTGACGATGTCGACGGGGTAGTACTGGTGAAAGTTCATAGTCTGTAACCACGCCGGGTGGCGCTACGCTTACCCGGCCTACAGTAAGAGTGCAGTCCGTAGGCCCGGTAAGCGTAGCGCCACCGGGCATTAACGTGACAGCGGATTAACCGATCTGCCCATTGCCTAAATGCTTAACGCGGCGCTTCACTTCTTCCTGCTTACCGGCGTTAAACGGACGCGCATCCGGGCTGCCTAAATAACCGCATACGCGGCGGGTGACTGAAACACGCGCGGCGTCGTGGTTACCGCATTTCGGGCAGGTAAACCCTTTGCTGGTGCACTCGAACTCGCCGGTAAAGCCGCACTCGTAACACTCATCGATTGGCGTGTTGGTTCCGTAATACGGCACATGCTGATAGCTGTAATCCCAGACGTCTTCCAGCGCTTTCAGGTTGTGCTGAATGTTCGGGTATTCGCCGTAGCAAATGAAGCCACCGCTCGCCAGCGGCGGATACGGCGCTTCGAAATCGATTTTATCGTACGGGTTCACCTTTTTCTCCACGTCGAGGTGGAAGCTGTTGGTGTAGTAGCCTTTATCGGTCACGCCCGGCACGACGCCAAACTCAGCGGTATCCAGACGGCAGAAGCGGTCGCACAGGTTCTCGCTCGGTGTGCTGTACAGGCTGAAGCCATAGCCGGTTTCGTCTTTCCACTGATCCACTGCCTGACGCAGGCGTTCGACAATGGCGATACCTTTAGCGCGCAGCGCTTCGCTGTCGTACAGATGTTTGTCGCCAAACAGCGCGTTGATGGTTTCGTGAATACCGATATAGCCCAGAGAAATGGACGCGCGGCCGTTTTTGAAAATCTCGGAAACGTCATCGTCAGCTTTCAGGCGGACACCACAGGCGCCTTCCATATAAAGGATTGGCGCAACGCGGGCTTTCACGCCTTCCAGACGGGCGATACGGGTCATCAGCGCCTTACGCGCCAGCACCAGGCGATCGTCCAGTAGCTTCCAGAACGTTGCTTCATTGCCACCGGCTTCCAGCGCGATACGCGGCAGGTTGAGGCTGATGACGCCCAGGTTGTTGCGGCCATCGTGAACCTGTTCGCCGTTCCCATTTTCCCAGACGCCGAGGAAGCTGCGACAGCCCATTGGCGTTTTGAACGAACCGGTCACTTTCACCACCTGATCGTAGTTCAGGATGTCTGGATACATGCGTTTGCTTGCGCACTCCAGCGCCAGCTGTTTGATGTCGTAGTTCGGATCGCCAAACTTGTGGTTCAGACCGTCGCGAATCGCAAACACCAGTTTCGGGAACACGGCGGTTTTACGGTTCTTACCCAGACCTGCGATACGGTTACGCAGGATGGATTGCTGAATCAGGCGCGATTCCCAGCTGGTGCCGAGGCCAAAACCAAAGGTGACGAACGGCGTCTGCCCGTTGGCGGTGTGCAGCGTATTCACTTCGTATTCCAGAGACTGGAAAGCGTCGTAGCACTCTTTCTCGGTACGGGCGTGCGCGTAGCCGTCAGCGTCCGGGATCTGCCACTCTTCGGCGGTCTTACGGTGTTTATTGAAGCTGGCGGTAACAAACGGCGCCAGCACTTCATCAATACGGTTGATGGTGGTGCCGCCATAAATATGGCTGGCGACCTGTGCGATGATTTGCGCGGTTACGGCCGTGGCGGTGGAGATGGATTTCGGCGGCTCGATTTCCGCATTCCCCATCTTAAAGCCCTGCGTCAGCATGCCTTTCAGATCGATCAGCATACAGTTGAACATCGGGAAGAACGGAGAATAGTCGAGATCGTGATAGTGAATGTCGCCGCGCTCGTGCGCCTGCACCACATCACGCGGCAGCAGATGCTGACGGGCGTAGTGTTTCGCCACGATACCGGCCAGCAGGTCGCGCTGGGTCGGGATCACTTTACTGTCTTTGTTGGCGTTTTCGTTCAGCAGCGCGGAGTTGGTTTGCTCAACCAGACCACGAATTTCCTGGTTCAGACGGCCACGTTTTTCACGTTGAATATCACGGTCATGGCGGTATTCAATGTAAGCGCGAGCGAGTTGTTTGTACGGCCCGGACATCAGCTGGTTCTCAACGGCTGTCTGGATCTCGTTGATATCAACCTGGCTGCGCTCATTCATCTGGTTACTAACGACTTCTGCGACGGTGGCGCAGTAATCTGCGTCATCGACTCCCGCTGCTTTAGCTGCACGCAGAATGGCTTCCTTGATGCGCTCTGATTTAAACGGCACTTTACAGCCATCTCGTTTCATCACATGCGGTGTCATGATCACTCCATATTTATAAGAACAGGTTATCCACAGAGGCTGAGGAAGTCTGCGTGGGTTTATTCATCTCTCTATCCAACGACTTCCCGCAATCCCGACCCACGTTATCCACAACATCACCGTTATGGCGTCGTGTTGTGTTTGTAGCAATTGTAGTCGATTAATACAACATATTGGGTCGGGTTGCATTTTAAGTTCTATATGTAGTGATTTGCATCAAAGATGTTTACGATTTTATTGATTCAGAACAAAGTAAAAATTTAAGAGTACGAATGGCGGGCGCTTGCGCTTAATGTAAATTTTTGGACTTAAAAATTGCGTAAAAATTCAACAAAATTCGGGCGTTAAGCCAGGCGTTCGTCAAACCGACGCGAAAAGAAACGACCGGTTTGACGCAGGAGGGGTTATTGCGCTGTTGCGTTCATCCAGTGAATACCCGCATTGATAAATGCAGCAACAGCGACGATCCCCAAAACCAGGGGGACAAGCCGGGTGTTTTTCACCGCAATGGCGGGGTCTGGCGAAACCGAAGGCGCATCTGGCGAGAGCAGCGCAAGCACCTCTTCGGCAGAGGAAGCGTTGATGAGTGATTCACGCACTTTATCGTCCACCAGAGACGAGGTTAGTCGGGTTAATAATTGCATATGCGTACTGCCTGCTTCTTCTGGGGGAATCGCCAGCAGAAACACCAGTTGAACCTCCTCGTCCCCCTCAAGACCCGGCCACATGACGGGCTGGCGAAACAGGGCGACGCTAAATGCGGCCTGGACAACCGAGCCGCATTTCCCATGTGGGACAGCCAGCGACTCTCCCAACGCCGTGGGCCCTTCGCTTTCACGGCGCAGGACGCTATCAATAAACATCGCCTTGTCGTTGATCAGGCCCTGCCTGAACAGGGCAGCGGACATTTCCTCGATCACCGCTTCAGGAGTGCGGTGCGGCGGATCGATAAAAATCAGTTCAGAATGCGTAAGCGCGGACAACTCCATGTTATGCCTCCGGTTGCGTATCAGCGAGAATCCATACCGTTTGCCAGCCGGAAAGCTCGCAAGCGCCGTTGAATGCTGCGCCCGTCAGCAGATCTGTTCCTGTGACAGGCAGTGAAAGTGATTGTGATATTCCTGTGACGTTCACGACGCAGTACAGCGTTTCGCCTTCTGTAGGATGCTGGCGAACGACGCCAAAGAGCGCGTCAGGCAATTCAGGAACGTGCTGCGAGGCGAACGGAGAAAATGCGGAATGCTGCTGACGTATATGCGCTAACTTTGCCAGAGACGCGTAGATTCGGGATTGTCTCGTTTCCGGCGAGAGCAACTGCTCATGGAGCGTGGCAGCGTCCAGTTTTTCCCGGTTAATGCGGCGATTTATGCCCGATTCGAGCAGCCCGGCGTTGTCATTTTCACTGCCGAAGAGGCTGTGATAATAGATCGCAGGCACGCCCCGCAGCATAAAGAGGATGGCGTGCGCGGCGGTGAATCTGGCGAGCTGGTCGTCGGGACTTTCCCCTGGCTCGCTCAATGCGCTCAGAAAGTTGATGTTAAGTTCATACGGCGACTGGCTGCCGTCAGGGTTGGTTTTCCATGAAATACGCCCCTGCTTGCGTTCTACCTCGCTTATCAGAAACTGCCGTTCTTCTGCGCAAAGGAGATTTTCCACGGGACGCAGCCCGATGCCGTCGTGGCTGGCGAGGAAATTAAAAAAGGTCGTCTTGTCGGGAAACGCATCCTGTTCCAGACGTTGCGCCCACTGGCGTAACCAGCGTGCGTTACCGCGTAAAAAGGCATGGAGCGTCAGCGGCGGCAAGGGGAACTGATACACCATGTGAGCTTCATCGCCGTTGCCGAAGTAGCTGATATTTTCCTGATGTGGGACGTTGGTTTCCGTAATCAACAGGCAGTCAGGCCAGGTAGTATCCAGAATGGCGCGCCAGAGTTTAACGATCAGATGCGTCTGCGGCAGGTGAATACAGGTGCTGTTTCGCTCTTTCCACAAAAAACCGATCGCATCGAGTCTGATTGCGCGCGCGCCGCGCGCTGCGTATTCCAGCAGGATGTCGATACTTTCCAGTAACACGTCAGGTTCCCGGAAATTCAGATCGATCTGATCGGCGCTGAATGTCGTCCAGATATGTACGGTTTCCCCCGTTTTGCGCTTGAATGGCGTAAGCAGGGGAAGGGCGCGTGGACGCGTGACAAGATGATAGTCATCGTCAGGGTCGGCGCTAATAAAGTAGTGCTGATAACGCGGTTCGCCGTGTAAATAGCCCTGGAACCAGCGGCTTTGCTGAGAGATATGGTTAATCACGAAATCAAACATCAGATTAAAATCGCCTGCCAGCGCTGCAATGTCTGACCACTGGCCTAACTCTGGCGCAATGTGGCGATAATCTTTAACGCTGAAGCCATCATCAGATGTCCACGGGAACATGGGCAGCAGATGAATGTCGCTGATGACGCCTTTAAGCCAGCGTGTCGAAAACTGATGCAGGCAGGCAAGAGCGTTTGTGTCCCCGCTATGGATACTGTCGCCATAAGCAATCATCCACACCCGGCTCTGATCCAAAGGCGCGGCGGTTTGCTCCCGTAGCTTCCAGCGTTGGCAGAGTTGCTCGATTTTCGCCGCCAGCGCGTACCGATCCGCATGGGGATAAAGCTGAGCTAACGTATTTTTGATGAAGGTATGATGGGCGTTCTGGCTCATACTTTTTCGTTACGCTCCTGATGAGTAAAAAGAAAATCACACGTACTGCAAGGCAAAATGGTGGTGCAATCTGCGACAGGTTCTTCCAGATAATTGATCTGCGGAATATTTCTTAGCGAAGGCGGGAGCGGCACCGGGTGCTCTCCGGCATTGAAAATGCGAATGATTGTTCCGTCTACCGTATGGGCATGGGGTATTGCGGAAAGCATCAGCGGTTCGGGAAGCGTCAGCAGGCTGAATGTTTCCGGCAGCGAGCGCGAAACAAAATTGAGCGTAAAACGCTCCAGGCGGTTGTCCAGCGTGTTCAACGTCTGATTTTGCCAGGTGAATGGCTGGCGCGTCACGCGGGTTTCAAGATGCCTTAACGTCATAGGGTCGGCCCGATCGGCAAGCGCCAGCGTCAGGCTGAAATGCAGCGGTTTAAGCAGCTGCGCGTCGGGCGTGTTGACGACGGTATTATTAATGCCGGAAGCGCGTCCGGGTCGCCAGTCAAGATCGTCACGTCCCAGGACTCCCGTTGATTTAAACAACGTCAACGCTATCTGCGCCGTCTCGTTCTGGCATATCTGAAACTCTTTCATGCCCAGGCTATTGATGATGAGCGAGCGGTTGTTTTCCTCAATGGCGATAATGCCCTCGCTGGTTTCAATATCGACCGGCTTTTCCCGATAGTGCTGACGCCAGTCGGCTGGCGCATCGGCAACAGGACGCCGGATGACGGCAAAGGGCTGAGAGGCGATGGATTCCGTGGTGCGAATATCGCTGTTGATGAGTAAGCGCAGGCGGTGATCGCAGACGGTGTTTTCCAGCGAAACGTCGATAAAAAGCTGAGCGTCATGCTGGCGAAGCTCGCAGACAAGGCGTACAGGGTAGGGCTGAACATCCTGCGCCGCTCGCGCCGCCAGCGAAGGGGGCAGCATCAGCGTGGCGCTTAGCGTCATCCGTTCAATGTGCGGGCCTTTCTCGCAGGCAATAAGCGTAAATGTGTGGCAGCGCTGCGGAACATCGCCCTCCAGCGGCGAAAAGTCATAGCTATCGCCCGCATCCGCACAGTCTTCAAAGGTCAGCAGGTCGGATATTACCCGGCCGTTGCGCTTATCATGAAGCGACAGCGAACCGGCATGCAGCACCAGCCGGTAATCATTGTTTTCAATGGCGCTTTCAGCGCAGTTGCGCATTGCAGGCGCGGTGCGTGACGATTCCTGCACCTGAATGTGGGTATAACCCAGCGGCGGTAACACTGGCGCGTCAATAGCGACCTGCCAGCGGTAATAAGGCGGAAGTTCGACCTCTTTTTCGCCTTGCACAGTAACCTGAACCGTGCGCCCGCCGGAGACCTGCGTGCGTTCGAGAACGCTGAACGAAAGAGGACGCGTATGATGGTTGAGTTCAATACCGGCCGTACGGCTATATAATGTGGCTTTGATAATGCCTGACCAGGCGGTGGCGCTGGGGTTGATGACGAAAAGATCGCCCTCTTCACAACTGGCGGTCGCCAGTTCTTTTACGACCAGATTCCACAGGCTATGGCTAAGCTGTTCCGTTTGCTCAAGGCGATGGAGAATATCGCGATTGGTGGCATCGCTGTTACACCCGCCGATGGAATCATGCGCATGATTACGCAGAAGGTTTTTCCATATCTGGTCAACCCACTGCACGTTGACCTCAATGCCCTGATAACGCGCCAGCGCAATGGTGGGTTCGAGCTTGCCTAACAGGAACTGTTCAACATCATAATTCTTCTTTTTGATGTCGTAACGTACTGAACCGATTGTTTTATGAATGCGGGTATAGCGGGGAGATTTTAATTCCCCTTGCCAGCGATCATATCCCGATGCCTGTTGTCGAAGGCGGTCAATGTACGCTTCCAGAGAGGAGATCTGAAAACGATCGCTCTCAGGGGAACATGCGCTGGCGATACGCAGTATCTCCGGCAGATGGGGATCAATATTGACCTGGTCGCCGCCGCAGGGCAGGAGCAGATCGTTCAGGCCGGAGCGTTGGCGGATGTGGTTAACGATTGGGAATATTTTGTCGTGCAGATGCGCGTCGTCTGCACGAATATTTTTTGCCGCGCCATAGCCGAAGGGCATGGCGCAAGCGATAACCTGCGCGCCGGACGGCGCTTGCCAGATGAACTGACTCTTTTCAACCTGCGTATCATGGTTGATGCCCCGCCAGAAAACGATGTTATCAAGGTTACACCCGCGAAGCAGGGTCGGGAGCTGGCTGTTATGGCCGAACGTATCGGGTAAATAGCCAACCATCATGGCATGGCCCAGTTTACGCGCGGAAAGTATCCCGTATTTCAGGTTGCGAATGATGGATTCGCCATGAACATTATACGTATCCGTCTGGGTGTACCACGGGCCGATAAAAAGCCGTCTGTCGGCGACCAGCTGTTTCAGCCGTTCGCAGTATTGAGGATTGACGGCCAGGAAATCTTCCACGACAGCGGTTTGGCCGTCGAAGTGGTAACAGGTATACGCAGGGTTCTGTTCCAGAGTTCGGATCACATCCGCAAAATTCCAGGACGCGAGAATATTGCTATCCTGCAAGGTGAAATACCATTCCTGATCCCAGTGCGTATGGGCGATGACGTGAATGTTGCTCATTTCTACTTCCTGAATTATTTGGCGATCTTAGGGCTGGCGAAGAGCACGCCCAGCGCGCATACAAGAGAACCGGCAAACACGCTGATCAGATACCCTGTGACATTTGTCGCCAGCGGCCATCCCCAGATGGCAGGCAACGGCAGCGATTGCTTCACGCCGAGTGCGATAGCAATAAGCGCGCCGGACATCGCGCCGACCATAAAGACCGGAATCAGGCGTGGATTTTTCAGGATGAAAGGAATAGCGCCTTCTGAAATGCCAATGAATCCCAGCAGTAAAGACGTACCGCCGACGGTTTTTTCTTCGCTGCTAAACACGTTGGGCAGGCCAAAACGGTTATTCAGCAACGCCGCCAGGCCGACGCCGATAGATGGAATGACGATCGCCAGCTCTCTGGCGGTTAAATCGAAGGTTTCGCTGACGCCGTTGAGCCCCAGCGCCACCGAACCAGCGGCTTTATTGATGGGGCCGCCGAGGTCGAAGGCCGTCCCTGCGGCGATCATCATGGCGTAAAAACCGCGCCCGGTGTCGCCAGCGGAGGTGAAAAACTCGACCATCGCCTGGTTGATTGCGCCAAAGAAGGGGTTGATCAGGTACTGCATAACGATGACGAGCGTAATGCCGGTACACAGCGGCACGATAAGCATCGTTTTAATGGTGGTAAGTTGGGCGCGAACGTTAATGGTATTGTTGAGCCACTGCACCAGATGACCGACAAAAAAGCCGATGGCGATGGCGCCGAAGAAGCCTGAGGGCATAAAACCGTCGAGATCAAAAAAGCGTTTATAGACCTCGTCGGACATAATGCCGCCGATAAGTCCGGGGATCAGCGCAGGTTTACCGGCAATAGAGAACGCGAGGTACATGGCAAAAACCGGGTACATGAATTTGATCACCATAAAGCCCAGTTTATCCAGCACCTCGAACGGCGTACCGGCAATTGGAATAAACTGCCCGGTTATTTTGGCGACCGCCATCAGTAATCCGCCGAGGACGACGACCGGGAGCATATAGCTGATCGCCGCCATAATATGGCCGATGAAGGTCTGCCAGGCAGAGCGAGCCTCTTCCTGTTCTTCACACGCGGCCGTTACGGTTTTATCCATCGCCAGCGCCTGACGCAGGTAACGATCGGTGTTTTTGATCAGTTCCTGAGTGCGTATTTTGAGATGAGGAACGTTATCGAATCGTTCAGCGTCCTGGATGGGAACATCGATTGCCAGAATGACGGCATCTGCGCTGGCAATATCTTGTCGGGAAAGCTTGTTTTTGACGCCATCGCTTCCTTGTGTTTCCACTTTGACGATGACGTTATTTTCTTCTCCCCACGCTGCAATTTTGTTGGCAGCCATAAAGGTATGAGCGATGCCGGTCGGGCATGCCGTTATCGCGACGACTTTTTGCCTTGTCATTGTAAAACCCCTAACAATAGAATTGCAGAAATTATAAAGAGAAATAAAAAAGGCAATAAAAGGTTTGATGGTACTAATTGCGTATCGCCATACCTGTTGAATAGAGTGTGATTCGCATTCCAGTGTTATAAATACGATATTGATAGAATATATTATATTCGTAGGTTAAGGGGGGGTTTTATGAATTCCTTTCAGGGTAGTGAAAGATTAATATTTGAGTATATTCAGTGTCATGCTCATGAAATATCGGGTATTTCAGCTAAGGTGATTGCGAGCGAAACATTCACCACTACAACATCCGTTAATCGGGTGTGTAAAAAAATGGGATACCGGAGCTATACCGAGCTACGGTATCAGTTTTCTCGCGACAGGTTAATAGCCGAACCCGTAAGATATGTTGTTGGTGATGAAAAAGAAGAGACCATTACACAACTGTGCAACATACTGGTTAATTCCAGCCATATCTTCTTATATGCGCGCGGCGCGTCATTGACCAGCCTGAATTATTTATCGCGTTTTTTGTCGCTGGCGAGCTTGCCGCACCTCATTCTCAATGATGTTCATCAGCTGACGCGTGTCTCTAAAGGTACGCTGGTGTTGATCAGCAAATCGGGTGAAACGGCGTCGTTAGTCGAAATGGCGCGAAACGCGTTACGTAAGGGATTAAAAATCATTGCGATTACAAAACGAGAATCCACGTTAGCGACGATTTCAACATTATGCTGGCCTCTGGATATTGATATTGACGCAATCTCGTTATATCAACGAGAAGGCCAGCTGGAACTGCTGACGGTAGTAGACCGCATCGGATGTTATCTGCTGCAATACGATGCGGCATAGCGCGTTAAAGCTGTTTTACGATACCAAGACGTACGGCGTAATCATTTTCATGATGACCGTCGTCATTGATATAGGTTTTATCAAGAGAGACCAGCTCGACGTACGGCGTCCAGCCATCGTCCAGTTTGTAGTTGAACGCGAGGGTATGTTCCCAGTAAGTATCGTCGCCCGTCCCCTGATCGACGCCATCCTGATAGCGGAAACGGGGGTTATAAGACATGCCAAAGTTACCAATATTGTAGGCAAACCATATATCGAACTGATGAGATTCACGACGTGTATAACCGCTGCCGTCTAATTCTCTGTCGCTGTGCGCATCGTTCACCGTGTTGTAACGATAACGGGCAGAAAGGTTAAGGCCATTATCGAAGGATTTCCAGCCCTGAATAAAAGGGCGATAATGGGTATTACTGGACGTAAATACGGTGACCATCCCCGGTGCGACCGAGTAACCGTCACCTAAATCAAAGCGCCAGCGAGTTTCTATTTCCTGGGCTGCTTCGGTCACGCCTTTATCATCGGAACTGTAGCGATCGGTATCGCCAAAAAACGTATCGTTATGGTTTTGCGCAGCTTCAACGGAGAAATAAAAACCATTGTCGGCCTGGTGCATGACTTTAATTCTGGAATCATTAGCTTCTGAATTGGTATTATGACCAAAACGCAAATCAACAGAGGTATTACCGCACCATCCCTGGCTGCTAATGAGTAAAGCTGAAAGTAAACTTAACTTAATAAGAGGTTTATTCATGATATCCTGCCGGTTATATGATAAGTGTCAGTGGCAGGTCTATTTTTGTTTTATTCTTTAGCGCGTGTAAATTTTATGATGGTACATTCTAAGTATCACTATACGCGGCATTTTTTTACGCTGTCAGAAAGACGGAGAAAATATCTGTGGGCTGAATAATCCGGGATACAGACAGGTCTGTCCGTATCCCGTTGTGATTACTTTTGCAACCACCAGACGGCCTCAAACGGGCGTAACGTCATGGCGGCAGGGCGGGTGGCAACCTCGTCGTAGTTGTGCATCAGCGCCTGCCAGTTTCCTTCGTGATGCTCTGGCAACCAGGCCTGACAGGCGTTGCTCAGGTTGGCGACCACCAGTAACCGCTGCCCCTGCCATTCGCGGCGATAGCACCATACATGCGGGCTGTCCGGCAGCAGATCCTGATAATTCCCCCAGGTTAAGACCGGCTCTGTTTTGCGCAAGGCAATCAGTCTTTGATAGGTGTAGAACACCGAGTCTTCATCATTTAGCGCCGCCGCCACGTTGATGTCCGCATAGTTATCGCAGAGGTTGATCCACGGCTCGCCTTGCGTAAACCCTGCATTCGCGCTGCTATCCCACTGCATGGGCGTGCGGCTGTTATCGCGGGATTTGCTGGCAAGAATAGCCAGTAAATCATTGGCTTCCCGGCCCTGGGCGCGCAGCACGGCAAACATGTTGTGGCTTTCCACGTCACGGTAATCGGTGATGTGGGAGAAATGCGGGTTTGTCATGCCAATTTCTTCGCCCTGGTAGATATAGGGCGTACCCTGCATACCGTGCAGCACCATCGCCAGCATCTTCGCCGCCGGAACCCGCAGTTCGCCTTCGTCGCCAAAGCGCGACACGATACGCGGCTGATCGTGGTTACACCAGAACAGGGCATTCCAGGCAACGTTATGCATCCCCTGCTGCCAGTGGCGAAACAACGCTTTTAGCGCCACGTAATCCGGCTTTGCCAGCGTCCATTTCTCGCCGCCGGGATAATCGACTTTCAGATGATGGAAGTTAAAGGTCATCGACAGCTCGCTGCCATCGAGAGCGGCATACCGCTGACAGTTTTCCAGAGTGGTGGATGACATTTCGCCCACCGTCATCAGGTTACGCGGAGTAAAAACGTCACGGTTCATCTCGTGCAAGAACTCATGCGCGCGCGGCCCGTCGGTGTAAAAGCGGCGACCATCGCCGTCCAGATCGTTCGGGAAACGCTGATCTTTGGAGATGAGGTTCACGACATCCAGGCGCAGCCCGTCCACGCCGCGATCGGCCCAGAATTCACACACTTTTTTCAGCTCAGCGCGCACCGCCGGATTTTCCCAGTTCAGGTCGGCCTGCTCCGGGGCGAAAAGGTGCAGGTAATACTGTTCGCTCTGGGCATGCCAGCGCCAGGCGCTGCCGCCAAATTTGGAGCGCCAGTTATTGGGCGGCGCATCCGGCGTACCGTCGCGCCAGATATAAAACTCCCGGTGCGGACTCTCTTTATTCAGCGCGTTGTGGAACCAGGCATGCTGCGTGGAGGTGTGGTTAAACACCATATCCAGAATAATGCGGATGCCGCGCGCTTTGGCCTGCGCCGCCAGTTCGTCAAAATCATCCAGCGTGCCGTAGGCCGGGTCGATGGCGGTGTAGTTCGCGACGTCGTAGCCGTTATCAATCTGCGGTGAAACATAGAATGGCGTCAGCCAGATAGCATCCACCCCCAGTTTTTGCAGGTAATCAAGGCGCTGCGTAACGCCGCGTAAATCGCCGGTTCCGCTGCCGGTCGTGTCCTGAAAACTTTTGGGATAGATCTGGTAAATAACGCCGTTTTGCCACCAGTGGGGAAGGGTATTCATGCTTGTAACCTACA
This sequence comes from Citrobacter sp. CK199, assembly GCF_030333285.1. Classification (NCBI taxonomy): domain Bacteria; kingdom Pseudomonadati; phylum Pseudomonadota; class Gammaproteobacteria; order Enterobacterales; family Enterobacteriaceae; genus Citrobacter; species Citrobacter sp. CK199. The sequence continues at coordinate 246,440 of NZ_JAOWGF010000029.1, forward strand.
TATGCGATGGGGCGCAACTGCGCCCCGAAGAAGAATCAGACAATCTGCAACGTGCCCTGACGGTACTTACGCTGATAGATAACGGAAGTCAGCACGATTGGGATGACGACCGCGATCGCCATCGCCATGCTAAACACCTGCCAGTAGCTCGGCTGGATGGAAAGAATGCCCGGCAAGCCGCCGACGCCGATCCCGTTCGCCATGACGCCGTTCAGGCCGCATAACAACCCGGCGAGGCCAGAGCCGATCATGGCGCACAGCATCGGGAAGCGGTATTTCAGGTTGATGCCGTACATCGCCGGTTCGGTCACGCCGAGGTAGGCGGAGATGGCGGCCGGAACGGAAATTTCGCGTTCGTTGTGCTTACGGCTGGAGATAATAATGCCCACCACAGCGGAAGCCTGGGCGATATTCGATAGCGCAATCAACGGCCATACCGGCGTACCACCCATGCTCTGAATCATCTGCATATCGATAGCCAGCGTAGTCTGATGTACGCCGGTAATGACCAACGGGGCGTACAGGAAGCCGAACAGCGCCGCGCCGACAGGGGCGAAACTCCCGGTCATCAGATGGCGCACCGCAAAGGCCACGCCATCGCCAATCATGCGGCCAAACGGGCCGATAAAGGCGTGTGCGAGAAAGACCGCGAGGATCAACGAGCATACCGGCACCACCACCAGATAGAGGTAATCCGGCACGATGCGCTTCATGCGCGTTTCAATAAAGCCGAGCGCCAGACCCGCCAGCAATGCCGGGATGACCTGCGCCTGATAGCCGACTTTCGCAATGCTGAACATGCCGAAGTCCCACACTTCAGGAGCCTGCTGGCCCAGCAGATAGGCGTTCATCAACTGCGGCGACACCAGCGTTACGCCGAGTACGATACCGAGGATCGGCGTGCCGCCCATTTTCTTTACCGCAGACCAGCAGATCCCGACCGGCAGGTAGAAGAAGATCGCTTCGCCGATCAGCCACAGGAAGTCGTAGATCGTTTTCAGCGCGGGATGCATCTGCGCCAGCGTCTGGCCGTTGCTCATCGGCAGATCGCCGATCACGTTGCGAAAACCTAAGATCAGACCGCCGCTGATCAGCGCAGGCAGCAGCGGGAAGAAGATCTCAGCGAAGTGGGAGATCAACTGCTCGTGCCATTTCATATTCTGCCGCGCGGCTTTTTTAGCCTGCTCTTTGTCGGCGTGCGCCTGACCGGTGGTCGCCAGCAGCGCGTTGTAGTAGTCGCCAACGTCAGTGCCAATCACCACCTGGAACTGCCCGGCGTTGGTGAAGCAGCCTTTAACCATCGGTAATTGTTCAATTTCTTTCGGTCTGGCATTTGCTGGCTGGTTCAGCACAAAGCGCAGGCGAGTAATGCAGTGGCTCACCGTGGCGATATTGTCTCGCCCGCCGACCAGTTCAATCAGCTGGTCTATATCAGCTTGTTTTACTTTGCTCATCATAAAGCCCCGTGGCAGATGAAATGTGTCCCTGTAAGCCGGATGATAAGACGCTTTAGCGTCGCCATCCGGCAGCTCTTACGTTGTTGGCGCAAGAGTATATCTTCGGTGAATATTAAAAAATGGGAACGTTCCCGAAACGCAGCGAAGATCACAAATTACCGTTCAGAAAAGAATCAGGAGAGGGTAGACGGAATGACGATCTGGCGGGGATCGCTGCGGCCGTTGATTTGCTCGATCAGCTGTAAGGCCGCTTGTTTCCCGGCTTCAGCGTAACCGGGATCAACCGTGATAATCTCCGGGTGGAGAAATTTCATCAGCGGCGTGTTCCCGACGCTCGCCAGTTGCAGAGAATCGATACGCTGTTCCTGCAAATATTTACTGGCGCCCAGCGCCAGCGTATCGGTCGCGCAGACCAGCGCGCTGGTGTCTGGCGTAATGACATCCGCAGCGTGCTCATAGCCTTGTTTCATCGCCAGGCCAGGCAGAGCGGCGACAGGGTGCAGTTTATTTTTTTTGCAGAAACTCAGATAGGCTTCGTGACGGCGCTTACCGGTCGTGACGTCGCTGTGAGGCACGCCGAGAAAGCTGATCGCCCGATGTCCCTGGTCATACAGACGCTGCATTAAGGTATGGATAGCGCCTTCGTCGTCATAGCACACCGACGCAAAACCGCTGGCGTCCCGTGCCAGCAGCACCAGCGAGGCCTGCCAGGGCGCAAGCATCTCCTCGCAAATACCGGTAAAACCGAACAGCACCACGCCGTCAATATTACGCCGTCTGAGCATCCCCAGGTGTTCTTCTACCAGTTCTGGCGAGAACTGACTCTCCATCATGATGGGATCGTAACCCTGCTCGTAAAATGCGGGCAGCATGGTCTGGACGGCGAGGTTTTCTGACAGGGAATCCAGACGGGTAACGATAATGGCGACCACTTTATCACTTTGCCCGCGCATGGCGCGTGCGGAACGGGAAGGGGAAAAACCATGTTGATTCATTACGGCTTCCACACGTTCACGAGTCCGTTCACTTACCCCGCTTTCGTTGTTGAGCACGCGGGAAACGGTGGATTTCCCTACGCCGCTTAAGCGGGCAATGTCTTTAATGGTCAGCCGATTCTGCATCCTGTTTTCCCGTGGTGCGCATCAAGTTGTGTCAAAAAGAGTAACTTTACTCAAGCCAGGGGCAATGGGTAAAGTCTGGTTTATACGCTTCATCCTTCAAGCTAAATGTTTTTGTGTATACGTTTGGTTTAATTACACGGCGGTATCATACCGCCATAATTGCCACAAACCTTATGGTTTTCTGCGTATAATGCGCGGCGCCAATCATTCACTTACCGGAGGCTGCATGGATCCCGAACCCACCCCTCTCCCGCGATGGAGAAATAGCCCTTTCCGGTAAGCCTGTTTTTCACTGTCTTACCGGATACGTAAGGCAGTGACGTTCCCGACGTCCCTGTTATCGCTTTAAATTATCGTCAGGTAAGGCTTTGCCGCGCCTGAGAGATGTTTCTGCGCCGCTTTTTCGGCGCGGAGGGACTGCTTATGCTGAAAAATATCACCCGCGAGCTGTTTGCCCGCCTTAACCGTCATTTACCTCATCGTCTGGTGCATCGCGACCCCCTGCCCAGTGCGCAGAGCGTTGCGAATACTCCGATTCCCCCGTCATTGAGCGATCGCTGCCTGAAAATGGCGGTGATGGAAGAGGCGGCGCTCTGGCGCGCATTCGATGCGCATCCTGAGGGGCTGAATGTCGCAGAGGTGGAGGATGTGCGCGAGAAATACGGTGAAAATCAGCTGCCCACACAGAAGCCGACTCCGTGGTGGAGACACCTGTGGGTCTGCTATCGCAACCCTTTCAATATCTTGCTGACCATTCTCGGCGTCATCTCCTATGCCACGGAAGATCTGTTTGCCGCAGGCGTTATTGCGCTGATGGTCGGGATTTCGACGCTGCTGAATTTTGTGCAGGAAGCACGTTCGACCAAAGCGGCAGATGCGTTGAAGGCGATGGTCAGCAATACCGCTACGGTGCTGCGCGTTATCAATGAGAAAGGCGAGAACAGCTGGGTTGAGCTGCCCATCGACCAACTGGTGCCGGGCGATATTATCAAACTGGCGGCGGGCGATATGATCCCGGCGGATTTACGCGTTATTCAGGCGCGCGATCTGTTTGTCGCGCAGGCTTCGCTCACGGGCGAATCTCTGCCGGTAGAAAAAGTGGCGACAACCCGCGACCCTAAGCAAAGCAATCCGCTGGAATGCGACACGCTGTGCTTTATGGGCACCAACGTGGTGAGCGGAACGGCGCAGGCGATCGTCATCGCGACGGGCGGCGAGACCTGGTTTGGTCAACTGGCGGGCCGCGTGAGCGAGCAGGAAAGCGAGCAAAACGCGTTTCAGAAAGGCATCAGCCGCGTCAGTATGCTGTTGATCCGCTTTATGCTGGTCATGGCACCTATCGTGTTGATCATTAACGGCTATACCAAAGGCGACTGGTGGGAAGCGGCGCTGTTTGCGCTCTCGGTCGCGGTAGGGCTGACGCCGGAAATGCTGCCGATGATTGTCACCTCCACGCTGGCGCGCGGGGCGGTGAAACTGTCGAAGCAAAAAGTCATTGTTAAGCACCTGGACGCCATTCAGAACTTCGGCGCGATGGATATTCTCTGCACCGACAAAACCGGTACGCTGACTCAGGATAAAATTGTGCTGGAGAACCATACGGATGTCTCCGGCAAGCCCAGCGAACGCGTGCTGCATTCCGCCTGGCTGAACAGCCACTACCAGACCGGGTTGAAAAATCTGCTGGATACCGCAGTGCTGGAAGGCGTGGATGAAGAGTCTGCGCGTCAGCTCTCCGGGCGCTGGCAGAAAATTGATGAGATCCCGTTTGATTTTGAGCGTCGCCGGATGTCCGTAGTGGTGGCGGAAGAAGCCGATGTGCATCAACTGGTGTGCAAAGGCGCGTTGCAGGAGATCCTCAGCGTCTGCACCCAGGTGCGCCACAATGGCGACATTGTGCCGATGGATGACAACATGCTGCGCCGGGTGAAGCGCGTAACGGATACGCTGAACCGCCAGGGGCTGCGCGTGGTGGCCGTTGCCACGAAGTATCTGCCTGCGCGGGAAGGGGATTATCAACGCATTGATGAGTCTGACCTGATCCTCGAAGGCTACATTGCGTTTCTCGATCCGCCGAAAGAGACGACCGCTCCGGCGCTGAAGGCGCTGAAAGAGAGCGGCATCACCGTGAAGATCCTCACTGGCGACAGCGAACTGGTGGCGGCGAAAGTATGCCATGAAGTCGGGCTTGATGCGGGCGATGTGGTGACTGGCAGTGATATCGAAGGGCTGAGCGATGATGAACTGGCGGAACTTGCCGCGCGCACCACGCTGTTTGCACGCCTGACGCCGATGCACAAAGAGCGCATCGTCACGCTGCTGAAACGCGAAGGGCATGTGGTTGGCTTTATGGGCGATGGCATCAATGATGCTCCGGCATTGCGTGCGGCGGATATCGGCATTTCCGTTGATGGCGCCGTGGATATTGCCCGCGAAGCTGCGGATATCATCCTGTTGGAAAAGAGCCTGATGGTGCTGGAAGAGGGCGTTATCGAAGGGCGTCGCACGTTCTCCAACATGCTGAAATACATCAAAATGACCGCGAGTTCTAACTTTGGTAACGTCTTTAGCGTGCTGGTGGCGAGCGCATTCTTGCCCTTCCTGCCAATGCTGCCGCTGCACTTACTGATTCAGAACCTGCTGTACGATGTATCCCAGGTGGCGATCCCGTTTGATAACGTGGATGACGAGCAGCTCCAGAAGCCACAACGCTGGAATCCCGCCGATCTGGGGCGTTTTATGATCTTCTTCGGGCCAATCAGTTCGATTTTCGACATCCTGACCTTCTGCCTGATGTGGTGGGTATTCCATGCGAATGTGCCGGAAGCGCAAACCCTGTTCCAGTCGGGTTGGTTTGTCGTCGGGCTGTTATCGCAAACATTGATTGTGCATATGATTCGCACGCGCCGCGTACCGTTTATTCAGAGCCGCGCCGCATGGCCGCTGATGCTGATGACGCTGGTGGTGATGGTGGTGGGTATCGCGCTGCCGTTCTCGCCGTTGGCGGGCTATCTGCAATTACAGGCGCTGCCGCTGAGCTACTTCCCGTGGCTGATCGCTATTCTCGCGGGTTATATGACATTGACACAATTAGTGAAAGGTTTTTATAGCCGTCGTTACGGCTGGCAATAATCCAGAATAATGGCTGCTGCGGCAGCCATTACGCTTTTCTATACTCCGTAAATATATCCTCACGAAAGTTCCTGTTTTATTTTTTTTGAAATACTAAAGAGTGTGACGGATCACAATTTTACTCCTCTTTCAGACATCTTTTTATCAGGAAAAAGACCTTCATTGCAAAAATGAAACAGCGTGCTAAAAATATTTCCATTCAGTCATATTTTATGAACATAATTATCGTAATACTTTCTTACATGCGTTGGCCTGCGCAGGCTACGCTGTAAAAGGTCATATATAACTGTAAGTTAAGCCCGGCACTCTTTTATCCTGTCAGTTAGCGCTATTCATGGCATTTTTTAAACTGCCAGCGAACCCTATAAAGATCGCCAGGATTTGATTAAACGGATTCAGGATATGAAGTAATACCTCTGGCGGGGTAAGGACTTTATCCGCCTGAACCTAAAGATTAATTCAAGGGGACGACCATGGGTGAATTTTATTCGTCGGTAATGGATTTGTTTTACCGAATCTCAATGTGGGTTGCCGGATTGGCGCTGTTGATTATGGTGGCCGTTATTCCCGTCGGGATATTTGCGCGCTATGTGATGAACAGCGCGCTGTCATGGCCGGAACCGGTCGCTATTCTTTGCATGGTGACATTCACCTTTGTTGGCGCCGCGGTGAGCTATCGCGCGGGTTCCCATATTGCCGTCAGCATGGTGACCGACCGCCTGAGCGAGGGCGCGCAACGAATCTGTTTTATCGTGGCGGATCTGATGCTGATGGCCGTCAGCCTGTTTATCCTCTGGTACGGCTCCCTGCTGTGCTACGACCTGTGGGAACAGCCGGTGGCGGAATTTCCTCTGTTATCAGCGGGAGAGAACTACCTGCCGTTGCCTGTCGGCTCTGCCATCACGCTGCTTTTCATTATCGAGAAAATTTTCCGTGGTTCGCAGTATCAACGTCCTGTCGTCATGCTGGGCTCAACCCATTAATGCGCGACCCCATTTCATAAAGGAAAGCAGATGGATGCATTTATTCTCGTCTTTACGCTCGGCATTATGCTGGCGATTGGGGTGCCGGTAGCATACGCGGTGGGCATTAGCGCGATCATTGGCGCCTGGTATATCGACATTCCCCTGGAAGCGGTCATGATCCAGCTCACCAGCGGCGTGAACAAATTTTCGCTGCTGGCGATCCCATTTTTTATTCTGGCGGGGGCGATTATGGCGGAGGGCGGTATTGCGCGTCGCCTGGTGAACTTCGCCTACATCTTTGTCGGCTTTATACGCGGCGGGCTGTCGCTGGTGAACATTGTGGCGTCTACCTTTTTTGGCGCGATTTCCGGCTCGTCCGTCGCGGATACGGCGTCTATCGGCTCGGTGATGATCCCGGAGATGGATAAAAAAGGCTATCCGCGTGACTTCGCGGCGGCGGTCACCGCCAGCGGCTCCGTACAGGCGATCCTGACGCCGCCCAGCCACAACTCGGTGATTTATTCGCTGGCGACGGGCGGTACGGTGTCGATTGCCGCGCTGTTTATCGCCGGCATTCTGCCGGGGCTGCTGTTAAGTTTTACCCTGATGGTGATGTGCGTCGGTTTTGCCCATAAGCGCGGCTATCCGAAAGGCGAGCGGGTGCCGTTTCGCCAGGCGTTGAAGATTTTTGTCGATACGCTGTGGGGGCTGATGACGGTTGTCATCATCATGGGCGGGATTCTCTCTGGCATCTTCACCGCGACGGAATCGGCGGCGATCGCCTGTCTGTGGGCCTTCTTCGTCACTATGTTTATCTACCGCGACTACAAATGGTCTGAACTGCCGAAGCTGATGTACCGCACGGTAAAAACGGTCACCATTGTGATGATCCTGATCGGGTTCGCCGCCGCATTCGGCGCCATCATGACCTACATGCAGCTGCCGATGCGCATTACCGAGGCGTTCACCAGTATTTCAGATAACAAGTACGTCATCCTGATGTGCATTAACATTATGCTGCTGCTGATCGGGACACTGATGGACATGGCGCCGCTGATCCTGATCCTGACGCCTGTTCTGCTGCCGGTCACTACGGCATTGGGTATTGATCCGGTGCATTTCGGCATGATCATGCTGGTGAATCTTGGGATCGGCCTGATTACGCCGCCGGTGGGATCGGTGCTGTTTGTTGCCAGTGCGGTGAGTAAGCAGAAAATAGAGCAGGTGGTGAAGGCGATGCTGCCGTTCTACGCGGTACTCTTCCTGGTGTTGATGTTAGTGACCTATATTCCGGCGATCTCGCTGTTCCTGCCGAAACTGTTTGGGGTGATGTGATAAATGCCCGGTGGCGCTGGCGCTTACCGGGCCTACAAACGGCACTTTCCGTAGGCCGGATAAGGCGAAGCCGCCATCCGGCGCAGACATATTTTTAAGGAGACTTAGCGGCGAACAGCGATCGCTTCGATCTCGATTTTTACGTCTTTCGGCAGACGCGCAACTTCAACGCATGAACGTGCCGGGAAGGTCGCATTATGCTCGGTGAAGAATGCTTCATAGGTCGCATTCACGGTCGCGAAGTCGTTCAGGTCTTTAACGAACACGGTTGTTTTCACGATGTCGCCCACTTTCAGGCCTGCGGCTTCGACGATAGCTTTTACGTTTTCCAGCGACTGGCGCGCCTGAGCGGACACGTCATCCGGTACGCTGCCGGTTTTTGGATCAACCGGGATCTGACCGGAAGTGATGATCATGCTGCCCAGGTCAACGCCCTGAACGTATGGGCCGATAGCTGCGGGTGCATTTTCCGTCGCGATAGTTTTGCTCATGATTTCTCCTGAATTACAGCGGTAAATTAGGTACAGGCCATTATAGGGAGCCGGATACCCATTACCAACCTCAATTAGTTGGCCAGCACCACATAATGCGAAAACTCTTTTTCGCAGTATTTACATTTGAGCGCAATGTCATCTGTGCGTTTTTTCACTGCAAAACTGGATGAAACCGGCTCAGCATGACTGATGCAGTTGCTGTTCGGGCAGACCAGCACGTTGTCGATGCGATCCGGCAGGCTCGGGCGCGATTTGCCCACCACATCATAGTTGTCGATGCGGTTTACCGTTGCCTGCGGCGCGTATAGGGAGAGCTGGTTAACCTGTTCTTCGGTCAGGAAAGTGTTCTCGATTTTAATCAGGTCCTTACGCCCCATCTCGCCGGACGGCAGGTTAAGGCCGATGGTGATGCGCTGATCGGTCTCGGTCAGTTTGAACAGCGTCAGTAACTTAAAGCCAACCTGCGCGGGAATGTGGTCGATTACGGTGCCACGTTTGATCGCTTCAACCTGTAGTTTATTGTCGTGTGTCATCTCTTTTCCCCTTACAGTGCCAGATCGCTATTCAGAACCAGTGCCAGTAACGCCTGGCGAGCGAAAATACCGTTTCCTGCCTGCTGGAAGTACCAGGCGTGCGGCGTTTTATCTACGTCGGTGGTGATCTCATCAATACGCGGCAACGGATGCAGAACCTTCATGTTTTCACGCGCGCCGTTCAGGTCGCTGGCGCGCAGGACAAACTGCGCTTTGACGTTGGCGTATTCGGACGGGTCCAGACGCTCTTTCTGCACGCGGGTCATATACAGAATATCCACTTCCGCCATCACCTCTTCGATGGCGCTGTGCAGACTCCAGGCAATGCCTTTCTCATCCAGCATATCCAGAATGTATTGCGGCATCGCCAGCGCGTCCGGCGCGATAAAGTAGAAGCGGTTGCCGTCAAACTTCGCCAGCGCCTGCGTCAGTGAGTGTACGGTTCGGCCATATTTCAGGTCGCCGACCATGGCGATGTTCAGATTGTCCAGGCGGCCCTGGGTTTCCTGAATGGTAAACAGATCCAGCAGCGTCTGGGTCGGATGCTGGTTTGCGCCGTCGCCGGCGTTCAGTACCGGCACGTTGCCGGAGAACTCGGTCGCCAGACGCGCTGCGCCTTCCTGTGGGTGACGCATCACAATCGCGTCCACATAAGTGCTGATAACGGAGATGGTATCCGCCAGCGTCTCGCCTTTTTTGCCCAGCGACGTGTTAGCGCTGTCGGAGAAGCCCACCACGCTGGCGCCGAGGCGGTGCATCGAGGTTTCAAACGACAGGCGGGTGCGTGTGGATGCCTCGAAGAAGCAGCTGGCGATCACTTTATGCTTCAGCAGCTCCGGCTGTGGATTGGCTTTTAATTTCGCCGCCGTCGCCAGAACCAGATTGAGGTCATCGCGGCTGAGGTCGTTTATGGAAATGATGTGTTTTTGGTATAGCGGGTTAGCCATGTTTATCTCCTGACGCCTGGGCAAAAAAAAAGCCCCTCAATGAGGGGCCTGGAATAGGTGAGCAACGGGAAGAAAAACGGCAGTCCAGCGTCTGTTTTCAGACGCGGTAAGACAGAATGTCGTACACACTGAACCATACTTCCTCCCGGCAAATTGTCCGCGATTATACTCAGCTATGTTATGGGATCAAGCGATTAATGCACATTTTATTCATCGCAAACGGTTCTCATGAATAAGAATTCATTTTTAATAAATAATTAATTTGCTTGTGAACAAGCCCGGTGCGCTGTACGACCCGTGGCGCGACCCAGACGATACTGCTGCCCGCGATCACACCTAAAATTTCCGGCAGGGCGTGATAATCCAGGATTCTGGCAACGGCGCGGCCATAACCGGCCACCGTGTGGATAAGGATAAATTCGCTATTGTGTTCCACGCTGACCACCATCTCGGATATCGATCGCGCAGCGTCAGGAGCGGGGCGCAATTGCGGATTTACGGAATAAATTTTTTGTCCCTTTGTATTTCTTATTTTTATGACGCCGAGCAGTTTCAACAGACGTGAAACGGTCGACTGGCTGATGCCTTCGAAGCCGTGGTTTTGCAGATCGCGACGTATTTCCTCCTGGGATAAGTAACTTTTTTCTGTAATCAGGCGCTGACATACCGCCAGTTGCTGCTGTTCTTTGGCGGAGCAATCATTGTATTCCTTCATATATGCACCTTGCTTTGTCATTGATATCAATGGACTAGCGAAATTCATCCTGTTTGTCACATTGATAACGAATCAACCGGTCGGTTTTGCAGGAAAGTGAGAAGCCAGTCAAAAAAGAAAGCGTATTGGCTGCGTTCGTTTGCCGGATGGCGGCGCTAAAGCGCCTTATCCGGCCTACGAAATGCGTAACTTGTAGGCCGGATAAGCGAAGCGCCATCCGGCGGGAGTTACAGCATTGCGCCAACGCTCAAAACAGCCATATTCAGTAGCGTCAGGATCAGCAGCAGCGGCGCGACCCACTTCAGATACCGCACATACGGCACGCGCGCAATCGCCAGACCTCCCATTACGACCGCCGACGTCGGCGTAATCAGGTTCACAATCCCGGACGCCGATTGATACGCCGTCACCACCAGATCCCGTTGCACATGGGCGAAGTCCGCTAACGGCGCCATGATCGGCATGGTCAACACCGCCAGACCAGAGGAAGAGGGCACCAGGAATGAGAGCAATACTTCCAGCCAGTAAGTGACATTGATAAAAATGGTGGTGGACAAGCCAGATACCAGATTTTCCGCGCTGTGCAAAATGGTATGCGTAATCATGCCATTATCCATCACCACCACAATGCCGCGTGCAATACCGATAATCAGCGCTACGCCAAGCAGATCCCGCGCGCCGTCGATAAACGTACTGGTGAACGCCTCTTCGCTCATCCGGGCGATAACGCCGACGATAATCGCGGACGCCAGGAAAACGCCGGAAATTTCCGCCATCCACCAGCCGAGAACCGCGACGCCGTAAATCATCACGGCAAAGGCGGCGGCGAAAATCAGCAAGATCCATTTGCGGGTTGCGGTGAACTCCAGCAGCGTGCTGGAACGGTTGCCAAGAAAGTGAGCGCGATTCTCCTCCATCTTATCCGCCACGATAGATAACTCCGGGTTGCTGCGCACTTTGCGGGCATAGCGCATCACCCAGACCACGCAAATAACATAGCCAACGACCAGCAGAATGATGCGTAACAGCATACCCTGAGTGAACGGGATTCCGGCAGCGTTGGCGGCAATCACCGTGGCAAAAGGGTTGATGGTCGAACCGAGTGTGCCAATACCTGCGCCGAGCAGCACGGTGGCGGCCGCGACCAGCGGATCGAATCGAGCGGCCATCATCACCGGAACCAGCAGCGTGTAGAAGGGGAGTGACTCTTCCGCCATCCCGTAAATCGTCCCGCCTGCGGCAAAGAGTCCCATCAGTATGGGGATCATCCACTCCTCTTTGCCGTTGAGCCGTACCGTGACGCGTTCAATACCCGCATCGATTGCACCGGTTTTGTTCACCACGCCGAGAAAGCCGCCGATGATTAGTACAAACAGCGCCACATCGATTGCGCCTGCGGTATAGGTTTCGTGGTTGTAGAGGCCGTCAATGGGGGCCAACAGTACGGCGGTAATCCCTTGCGGATGCGACTCGGCAGGAGCATAGGTGCCCGCGACCGGAACCTCTTTACCCAACGTGGGGTTCATCGCCATCTGGTATTTGCCCGCCGGGACAATCCAGGTCATCACAGCGACCAGTGCGATAAGAATAAACAGGATGGTATACGCGCTGGGAAATTTAAATTTGCCCATGGTGTTCTCTCCAGATAACACGGGCATGTGTCGTCAGGCGGCACATGCCCGGAGGGGTTAGTCGCCGAGCGTCGCCACCATGACCGCTTTAATGGTGTGCATACGGTTTTCCGCTTCGTCAAACACGATGGAGTGGGCTGACTCGAACACCTCTTCCGTCACCTCCAGTCCTTTCAGGCCATAGGCGGCCTCGATTTCGCGGCCCACTTTGGTGTGCTCGTTGTGGAAGGCGGGCAGGCAGTGCATAAACTTCACGTTGGGGTTGCCGGTGGCGTTGATGACCTGCTGGTTGATCTGGTAGGGCTTCATCAGGCTGACGCGCTCCGCCCACGCCTCTTTTGGTTCGCCCATCGACACCCAGACATCGGTATAGAGGAAATCTACGTCATAAACGCCTTCCTCCACGTCCTCGGTTAGCGTAATGCGCGCGCCGGTGACGCTGGCGATGTCGCGGCACTGCGCCACCAGTGCGTCGTCCGGCCAGAAGGATTTCGGCGCGACCAGGCGGATGTCCATCCCCATTTTTGCCGCGCCGACCATCAGCGAATTGCCCATGTTATTGCGGGCGTCGCCGAGGTAAGCGAAGCTGAGTTCAGGCAGCGTTTTGCCCGGCGCATGTTCCAGCATGGTCATCAGGTCGGCGAGGATCTGCGTAGGGTGAAATTCATCGGTCAGGCCGTTCCACACCGGTACGCCCGCGTACTGCCCCAGTTCTTCAACGATCTGCTGACCAAAACCGCGATACTCAATGCCGTCATACATCCGGCCCAGCACGCGGGCGGTATCTTTCATGGATTCTTTATGCCCAATCTGCGAGCCGCTTGGCCCGAGATAGGTCACCTGTGCGCCCTGATCGAATGCGCCGACCTCAAACGCGCAGCGGGTGCGGGTGGAGGTTTTTTCGAAAATTAGCGCGATGTTTTTACCGACCAGCGTTTGCTTCTCGCGTCCGGCTTTTTTTGCCGCTTTCAGCTCGATGGCCAGATCGATCAGGTACTGGATCTCCGTCGGAGTGAAGTCGAGCAGTTTAAGAAAGTTGCGATTTTTCAGTGAAGTAGCCATTACAGTGTCCTTGTTAAAATGAATTACCTGATGGCGCTGCGCTTGTCAGGCCTACGGTTATGCGCGTGCTGTAGGCCGGATAAGGTGCCGCCGCCATCCGGCAGAAATTGACTTATGCGTCGTAATCGACGGTTTCGGGTCGAATCAGAGTGCCTTTGTCACCGCTGAGAATGGCCGGGCCGTCGGCCAGTGAACCGATACCGGCAATCCCCTGGCAGTGGCTGACAAACTCGGCGCAGGCGGTGACTTTCGGCCCCATCGAACCGGCATCGAACTGCATTTCGCTGAGCAGTTCCGGCGTTACCTGAGCCAGCGGGCGTTGGGTTGGCTTGCCCCAGTCGAGGTACACCGCGTCGGCATCAGTCAGGATCAGCAGCGCGTCCGCGTGGATTTGACTGGCGAGCAGAGCGGCAGAGAGGTCTTTGTCGATCACCGCTTCAATGCCATGAAAACCATCGGCTTTTTCCACTACCGGCACGCCGCCGCCGCCGTTGCAGATCACGAGATGGTCGCGGGCGATCAGGGCGCGGATCGCGTCGCTCTCAACGATGCGTTTGGGCTGTGGCGAAGGCACTACGCGGCGAAACGCTTTTCCGTCGGCTTTGAAAATCCAGCCTTTTTCCGCCTGTAGCGCGTTGGCCTGGGCGCCGTCATAAACCGGGCCGATATATTTGGTTGGGTTGCGGAATGCCGGATCGTCGGCGTCCACCTCCACCTGAGTAAGCAGGACGCTGATTTCACGTTGCGGAAGCTGATTTTTCAGCGACTGTTGCAGCATGTAGCCGATCATCCCCTGGCTTTCCGCGCCGAGAATATCGAGCGGGTAGGGGGTGACGCGGTCATAGGCGCTGTTCTGCAACGCCAGCAGGCCAACCTGCGGGCCGTTGCCGTGTACCAGCACCACGCGCCACTGTTGCGTCAGTTGGGCGATGGTTTTTGCCGCCAGATCGATGTTTTTGCGCTGGATATCCGCTTCCAGCGGTTCGCCGCGTTTGAGCAGCGCATTGCCGCCCAGTGCGACAACCAGAGTGGGTTTGTTGTCCATAATCGCTTCCTTAAATGCCGTCGCGTTCCAGCGGGCAGCTCATGCAGCGCGCGCCGCCGCGTCCGCGTCCCAGTTCATCGCCAGGAATGGGCAGAACGGTGATGCCCGCTTTGTCGTATTTTTCGTTGGTCCAGATGTTGCGCTCGTAGCCGACCACCACACCGGGGCGCAGGGTGAGAACGTTGTTGGCGTCATTCCACTGCTCACGTTCGGCTTCGAAGGCATCGCCGCCAGTGGTGATCAAACACACCTGATCAATGCCGAGGGCTTTTTCGATGGCGTGTACCAGCGTGCTTTCCTGGGTACGCTTCAGCCCGCCGCGCCCGTCCGGTGTTAAGGTCCAGCACTGGACGTCCGGGCGAACCACTTCCGGGTAGACGGAGAAGGTGTCGATGTCGATATGGGTCATGACGGTATCGAGGTGCATGCAGGAACGGTGTTTTGGCAATTCAACGGCGATGACGCGCTCGGCCTGGCGATGTTTAAACAGCGACTGGGCGAGGAACTCGATCCCCTGCGGGGTGGTACGTTCAGACATGCCAATCAGCACGGCGCCGCGACCAATAACCAGCACGTCCCCGCCTTCTAACGTGGCATGGTCGTAATTAATGTTTTCGTCGCCGAAATATTTAATAAATTCGCCATCTGCAAATTGTGGATGCCAGCGATAAATCGCCCGCAAGTTATTGGTTTCACGCTGGCGCGCTGTTTTTGCCATTGGGTTGATCGACACGCCGTTATATATCCAGCATGAGGTATCGCGGGTAAATAAGTGATTGGGTAATGGCTTCATAATAAAGTCATTAATATCGTGTGTATCAACCACCATATTTTTAATCGAGGCGGGGATTTCGCCATATGTCAGCCCACCGCTTAAATGGCGCGCTAATTCCCGATGCGGCATATCCGCCAGCCAGGCGCGAATATCCGCCGCGAACGTCGGGCCCAGGCGATAGTCGGAGATTTGTGTTTCCAGCAGCCAGGTTTTGGCTTCGATAACATCCAGTGTTTGCGTCAGCAGGTCGGTTAGCAGCAACACCTCTATGCCTTGTTGGCGTAACGTATTAGCGAAAATATCGTGCTCTTCGCCTGCGCGTTCCACCGACAGAACGTCATCAAAAAGCAGCTCCTGGCAATTTGACGGCGTCAGTCTTTTCAGACTGAGATTAGGGCGGTGTAACATCACACTACGTAATTGACCGATTTCAGAACCGACATAATGTTTTTCCATCACGATACCTTTTACTCAATTTTCAGGAATAAAGAAGTGGTGGCTGCAAATAATTAAATTGTTTGCAGTCATTACTGTTCAGCTAATTTTCGGAAATCATCATTGATTCTAATTCGGTCTGATAATGTGATGTGTTTCACATCGGAAGGGATATTTAATTTTTCTTATTTAATATATGAGCGAGGTCAGAGAAATTGAAAAATAAAGAGAGTAATAACTGAATTACTACGCAATAAAATGTCTTGTTATTCTTTTTTGTTAATTATTTGTAGATGACCTAAATTTATTATTTAATTCTATCTTGTTGATTTTATGATATTTTATTTTTGTCTGTGCATAGGTATGCGGGAGGGTTATTTTATTATTTTTACCTTAACGTAAATCATAAAATAACTATGGTGATAAATGCAGGTTATGCAGGGAAAAGGAAGTGTGATCAACAAGGTGTTTTTCTGATAAACCCTTTTATAACAGCATATTACGATTTTTACTGTAAAGTGGAGGGGGAAAGTTATGCAAAGGATATGCATAATCTTCGATGACGATTAACAGTCGGACAACATCTTCAGCGATAAACATGCGCTGACGCAAAACATCGTGAAATAGAAGTGGTATGGCAGCGGTTTTTTTCGTATAACCATAAAAATGAAACGTTGTTTTATTTAAGGAGTCTGTGATGATCGTTGGCAATATCCACAATCTGCAACCCTGGCTGCCGGACGTGCTGCGTCAGGCCATTGAACATATTAAAGCGCATGTGACGGATGAAACGGCAAAAGGCAAGCATGATATCGACGGCAATCGCCTGTTTTATCTGGTTTCGGAAGACATGACCGAGCCGTTTGAAAAGCGTCGTGCGGAGTATCACGCGCGCTATCTCGATATTCAGATCGTATTAAAGGGGCAGGAAGGAATGACCTTCAGCACCCAGCCTGCGGGCGCGCCGGAAACTGACTGGCTGGCGGATAAAGACATCGCGTTTTTGCCTGAAGGGGCAGAGGAGAAAACGGTGATCCTTAATGAAGGCGATTTTGTGGTCTTTTACCCGGGGGAAGTCCATAAGCCGCTGTGCGCCGTAGGGGCGCCAGCTCAGGTACGCAAAGCGGTCGTTAAGCTGCTGGTCGAGTAAGTTGCATTGCCGGGTGGCGACGCAAAACGTCCTACCCGGCCTACGGGAACACGATCTGTAGGCCGGATAAGACGTAATCGTTATTTCGCCAGCGTTGCCACCATCACCGCTTTGATGGTGTGCATCCGGTTTTCCGCCTGGTCAAACACGATGCTGGCCGGAGATTCAAACACCGCATCGGTCACTTCCATCCCGCCGTGCAAACCGAACTCTTCGGCCATTTTCTTGCCAAGCGTGGTCTGATCATCGTGGAATGCGGGCAGGCAGTGCAGAAACTTCACCTGAGGATTACCGGTCTGCGCCATCATTGCGCTGTTTACCTGATACTGACGCAGCAGTGCGATACGCTCCGCCCATTTCTCTTTTGCTTCACCCATCGACACCCATACGTCGGTATAGATAAAGTCCGCGCCTTTCACGCCCGCTGCGATATCTTCAGTCAGCGTAATATCGCCGCCGTTCTTTTGTGCCAGCGCTTTGCACTCTGCGACCAGGCTCGCTTCCGGCCAGCAGGCCTGCGGAGCCACCAGACGTAAATCCAGCCCTGTCAGCGCGGCGGCTTCCAGCATGGAATTTCCCATGTTGTTACGCGCATCGCCAGCGTAAACCAGGGTCATCTCATTGAAGGCTTTGCCCGGCAGATGTTCCTGCATGGTCAGCAAATCCGCCAGCAGCTGCGTGGGGTGAAACTCGTTGGTCAACCCGTTCCACACGGGAACGCCTGCATATTCCGCCAGCGTTTCGACCACTTCCTGGCCGTGGCCGCGGTACTGAATACCGTCATACATGCGTCCCAGCACGCGGGCGGTGTCTTTAATTGACTCTTTATGCCCAATCTGGCTGCCGCTTGGCCCAAGGTACGTTACGCGAGCGCCCTGATCGTATGCGGCAACTTCGAAAGAGCATCGGGTGCGGGTCGAGTCTTTTTCGAAGATGAGCGCGATGTTTTTGCCGGTCAGTCTGGCGACTTCTACGCCGTTTTTCTTGTCGGCTTTCAGTTTGGCGGCGAGTTGCAGCAGAGCGGTGAGTTCAGCGGAGGTGAAATCGAGTAATTTCAAAAAATGTTTCTGATAAAACGTAGACATGGTTCCCTCACATGGCAAAGGCCATTTGTTGAATTAAAATTCAATTTATATGGATGATTATGCATTTGCAACCCCATTTAACAAATCTTTCCTGGAAAGGTGGAGGCAATGACAGCGGTGTGTGACAATAAGAGTATCGGCAGGACATTTATGAGGAACGAGCCATGGCAAACCCGGAACTACTGGAAGAGCAGCGTGAAGAGACGCGGCTGATTATTGAAGAATTACTTGAAGATGGCAGCGATCCAGATGCGCTGTACACTATCGAGCACCACTTTTCCGCTGACGACTTCGAAACGCTGGAAAAAGCAGCCGTAGAAGCGTTCAAACTCGGTTATGAAGTGACCGAGCCAGAAGAGCTGGAAGTGGAAGAAGGCGATACGGTGATTTGCTGCGATATCCTCAGCGAATGTGCGCTGAATGCCGATCTGATTGATGCTCAGGTTGAACAACTGATGAACCTGGCTGAGAAATTTGACGTGGAATATGACGGCTGGGGTACGTACTTCGAAGATCCGAACGGTGAAGAGGGTGAAGACGGCGACGATGAAGATTACGTCGACGAAGACGATGACGGCGTACGCCACTAACTCAGAAGCAGAATGTTTGCATAAATTGCCGGATATGGCGTCGCCTTATCCGGCCTGTGGGTGACTTACAGCGTTTTCAGCATGCGGACTTCGCAGTCAACATGCCCGGTGCAGCCCAGCGGTTCGCTGATATGCTCAAATCCCAGATGTTCATACAGGCCAATTGCTTCGCGTAAGGATGCGGTGGTTTCCAGGTAGCAGCGTTTAAACCCCTGCTCACGCGCGTGCTCCAGCGCCATCAGCGCCAGTTTCTTCGCCAGCCCCTGGCCGCGCACCGTCGGCAAAAAGTACATTTTTTGCAGTTCGCAGATATCCGGTTCGCTACAGCCTAACGCCGCCACGCCGCCGCCGCCCACCACCTGACCGTTCTGCTCGACGACCCAATAGGCCGCGCCTGGCTGACTGTAAACCTGGAACAATTCATCCAGATTAGGATCGGCAACCGTATAGCCTTTATCAGCGGTCAGGCCGTATTCAGCGGAAACCTGGCGGATGACGTGGGCGATAGCAGCGTTATCGTCAGCGGTAATACGACGCAACGTTGCCGGGACAGAGGTAATGACACTCATAGCGAACTCATGACAGAAACGTGGAACATATGCAGTTAATAACACTGCGGGGAGGGGGAGTGCAAGCGAGGATAATTCAATAAAAAGCCTCTTAGCGAGTGCGTCAGAGGCTTTTATCGTCCGTGGTGCCGGATGTGCTGAAGATGCCTGTAGGCCGGATAAGCGTAGCGCCATCCGGCAAACAGTCAGGCACTCTCTTTACAGCGCGGCGATAACTGCCTGCTGTTCAATCAGCTTCGCTTTCGCTTCCGCGTAGTTTTCCAGCTTCTCACGCTCTTTGGCGATCACCGCTTCTGGTGCGCGGGCGACAAAACCTTCGTTCGCCAGCTTGCCTTCAATGCGGCCAATTTCAGCTTCGACCTTCGCCACTTCTTTCGCCAGACGCGCCAGCTCGGCTTCTTTGTCAATCAGCCCCGCCATCGGGATCAGCAGCTCGGCGCCATCGATAATCTTCGTCACGGAAACCGGACCTTTGTCATCGGCTGGCAGCACGGTGATGCTTTCCAGACGCGCCAGGTTCAGCAGGAAGCTGCGGTTGTCGTTCACGCGGCGAATCGCTTCTTCGCTGCAACCACGCAGCAGCAGTTCCAGCGGTTTGCCCGGCGCGATATTCATTTCCGCACGGATGTTACGTACGGCAACGATCGCCTGCTTCAGCCATTCGGTATCGGCCAGCGCGGCTTCATCCACCTGGGAGGCATCGTACTGCGGGAACGGTTGCAGCATGATGGTGTCGGCGGTAATGCCGGAAATCACTTTCACACGCTGCCAGATGGTCTCGGTGATAAACGGGATGATCGGATGCGCCAGGCGCAGCAGACCTTCCAGCACGGTGACCAGCGTGTTGCGGGTGCCGCGCAGTTCTGCTTCAGAGCCGCCGTTCATGACCGGCTTGGTCAGCTCCAGATACCAGTCGCAGAACTGGTTCCAGGTGAACTCGTACAGAATGCCCGCTGCGATATCGAAGCGGAAGCTGTCCAGCGCTTCGCGGTACGCTTTGATGGTCTGGTTGAACTCCGCCAGGATCCAGCGGTCTGCCAGCGACAGGGTCATCTCGCCGCCGTTGAAGCCGCAATCCTGATCTTCGGTATTCATCAGCACAAAGCGGCTGGCGTTCCACAGCTTGTTACAGAAGTTACGGTAGCCTTCCAGACGCTTCATATCCCAGTTGATGTCGCGGCCGGTAGAGGCCAGCGCCGCCAGGGTGAAACGCAGGGCGTCAGTACCGTGCGGCTCAATGCCGTCCGGGAATTGTTTCTCGGTACGTTTGGCAATCTTCTCAGCCAGCTGCGGCTGCATCATGTTGCCGGTACGTTTTTCCAGCAGATCCGGCAGGGAAATGCCGTCAACCATATCCAGCGGGTCGATAACGTTACCCTTGGATTTGGACATCTTCTGGCCTTCGTCATCGCGAATCAGACCGGTCATGTAGACGGTCTTGAACGGCACCTGCGGCTTGCCGTTTTCATCTTTGATGAAGTGCATGGTCATCATGATCATGCGGGCAATCCAGAAGAAGATGATGTCGAAACCGGAGACCATCACGCTGGTCGGGTGGAACTGACGCAGCGCGTCGGTGTTTTCCGGCCAGCCGAGAGTCGAGAAGGTCCATAGCGCGGAAGAGAACCAGGTGTCCAGTACGTCGTCGTCCTGACGCAGCGCAACGTCGGCGCTCAGGTTGTTTTCCTGACGCACTTCGTCTTCGCTACGGCCAACGTAGACGTTGCCCGCGTCGTCGTACCATGCCGGGATGCGGTGGCCCCACCACAGCTGACGGGAGATACACCAGTCCTGAATGTCACGCATCCAGGAGAAGTACATGTTTTCGTACTGTTTTGGCACGAACTGGATATCGCCGTTCTCTACCGCTTCCACCGCCGGTTTTGCCAGCACGTCGGCACGGACGTACCACTGGTCGGTCAGCATTGGTTCGATAACCACGCCGCCACGGTCGCCGTACGGTACGGTCAGGTCGTGCGGTTTAATCTCTTCCAGCAGGCCGAGGGCATCGATAGCGGCAACCACCGCTTTACGCGCGGCAAAACGCTCCAGCTTCTGGAACTCAGCCGGGATTTCGTTGGAGTAAACGTCGGACTCTTCGCCTTTGGTGTCATACACTTCCGCGCTTTCACGGATATCGCCGTCAAAGGTCAGAATATTGATCATCGGAAGCTGATGACGACGGCCCACTTCATAGTCGTTAAAGTCGTGCGCCGGGGTGATCTTCACGCAGCCGGTGCCTTTTTCCATGTCGGCATGCTCGTCGCCCACGATCGGAATACGACGGTTCACTAGCGGCAGCACCACGAATTTGCCAATCAGATCTTTATAACGCGGATCTTCCGGGTTGACGGCTACGCCGGTATCGCCCAGCAGGGTTTCCGGGCGGGTGGTGGCAACCACCAGGTAATCTTTACCGTCTGCGGTTTTCGCACCGTCAGCCAGCGGATAGCGGATGTGCCACATAGAGCCTTTGGACTCGCGGTTTTCCACTTCCAGGTCAGAGATCGCGGTGCGCAGTTTCGGGTCCCAGTTGACCAGGCGCTTGCCACGGTAAATCAGATCTTCTTTGTACAGGCGGACAAACACTTCTTTCACGGCATTGGAAAGACCTTCGTCCATGGTGAAGCGTTCGCGCTCCCAGTCCACGGAGTTGCCCAGACGGCGCATCTGACGGGTAATGGTGCCGCCGGATTCCGCTTTCCACTGCCAGATTTTGTCGATGAAGGCATCGCGGCCATAGTCGTGGCGGGTTTTACCCTCTTCTGCGGCAATCTTGCGCTCAACCACCATCTGGGTAGCGATCCCGGCGTGGTCAGTACCGACCTGCCACAGGGTGTTTTTACCCTGCATACGCTGATAGCGGATCAGGGTATCCATGATGGTTTGCTGGAAGGCGTGACCCATATGCAAACTGCCGGTGACGTTTGGCGGCGGGATCATGATGCAGAAGCTTTCCTGGCTTTCATCGCCATTCGGCTTAAAGTAGCCCTGCTGCTCCCAGTGCTCGTAAAGCGGCTGTTCGATATCTTGTGGGTTATATGTCTTTTCCATTATTTCCAGGTTGCCGTATTCAGGTTAAAACCAGCCACGCGGTAGGCTTTGTAGCGTTCGCGCGCCAGTTGTTTCAAAGTTTCTTCGTAAGGGACAAAGTCTATCACTTCTGTGAAAGCGGTGGCAAAATCTGCAAAGCCAGTACGCAGGCTGATCAGAATATCACGCGGGCTGCTGTTGCGTTTTTGCGGCCAGGCGATTTCCACCGGCGCGCCGCCGCGCGGACCTTCTCCCGCCAGATTATGTGGGACAAAACTCTCCGGCGGTCTTGCCCACAGCGCTTCATCCAGACGGATGGCCTGTTTTTCGTCTTCACAGGCAATCAGCACGCGTTTACCACTGCGCCAACGTTCTGCGGCAATGTCGCACACCAGTTGTTCAACGGCGCTCAGGCCATCAACGGTGGTGTCATTGTCCAGAATATAGAACGTTGCATTCTTCATATATGGGGCTTCTTGTGGTGAATTTAAATGCGAAGCCGGATGGCGCTACGCTTATCCGGCCTACGGTTAAATACTCCATGTAGGCCGGATAAGGCGCATATGCGTCGCCATCCGGCAATCATGCAAACTTACTCTTCGCCGTTAAAACCCGCGCGATTGAGCAGGAACTGCGACAGCAACGCCACCGGACGACCGGTTGCGCCTTTCGCTTTACCGGAACGCCATGCGGTGCCGGCGATGTCCAGGTGCGCCCAGTTGTACTTACGGGTAAAGCGCGACAGGAAGCAACCGGCGGTGATTGCGCCGCCAGGACGGCCGCCGATGTTCGCCATATCCGCAAAGTTAGACTCCAGCTGTTCCTGGAACTCATCGCCCAACGGCAAGCGCCATGCGCGGTCGCCCGCCTGTTCGGACGCACTAATCAGTTCATGCGCCAGCGGATTGTGGTTCGACATCAGACCGGTGATGTGATGGCCCAGCGCAATCACGCAGGCGCCCGTCAGGGTCGCGACGTCAATCACCGCTTCCGGCTCAAAACGCTCAACGTAGGTTAACACGTCGCACAGTACCAGGCGGCCTTCGGCATCGGTGTTCAGCACTTCTACCGTCTGGCCGGACATGGTGGTCAGCACGTCGCCCGGACGATACGCTCGCCCGCCAGGCATGTTTTCGCAGCCTGCCAGCACGCCGATGACGTTAATCGGCAACTGAAGTTCCGCGACCATGCGCATCACGCCGTACACTGCCGCCGCGCCGCACATATCGTACTTCATCTCGTCCATGCCTTCGGCAGGCTTGATGGAGATGCCGCCGGAGTCAAAGGTCAGCCCTTTGCCGACCAGCACAACCGGACGCGCGTCTTCGGACGGGTTGCCTTTGTATTCGATAACCGACATCAGCGATTCGTTCTGCGAACCGTGGCCGACCGCCAGATAAGAGTGCATACCCAGCTCTTTCATCTGCTGTTCGCCGATGACGCGGGTGATGACGTTCTTGCTGTAGCTGTCGGCCAACTGGCGCGCCTGAGAGGCCAGGTAGGCGGCATTACAGATATTCGGCGGCATATTGCCGAGATCTTTCGCCGCTTTAATCCCGGCGGCAATCGCCAGACCGTGCTGGATCGCACGCTCGCCGCTGGTCAGCTCGCGGCGGGTCGGCACGTTGAAGACCATTTTACGCAGCGGGCGACGCGGCTCGCTCTTGTTGGTCTTCAGTTGATCAAAGCTGTACAGCGTCTCTTTGGCCGTTTCGACAGCCTGACGCACTTTCCAGTAGTTGTTGCGGCCTTTGACGTGCAGTTCGGTCAGGAAGCAGACCGCTTCCATTGAGCCGGTGTCATTCAGCGTATTGATGGTTTTCTGAATGACCTGCTTGTACTGGCGCTCATCGAGCTCGCGCTCTTTACCACAACCAATGAGGAGGATTCGCTCGGAAAGAACGTTAGGAACATGGTGCAGCAACAGGGTCTGCCCCGGTTTTCCTTCCAGTTCACCACGACGCAGCAGGGCGCTGATGTACCCGTCGCTGATTTTATCGAGCTGTTCTGCAATCGGAGAAAGGCGGCGTGGTTCAAAGACGCCCACGACGATGCAGGCACTCCGCTGTTTCTCCGGGCTACCGCTTTTTACACTGAACTCCATGCACTACGCTCCTGAATCTTAAAGACAACGGCGGCGGCTACAGTTAGAATTGCAAGCTTTCGTAACTCATGTCCGCAGTTGCGGTGACTTCGTGTTAATCTTAACGTTATTACGGCATTGGCACGTCAGAACGCGTTCTGAGTGGCGAATCCGCTGAGTATAATAATTTTAGCGACGATTTCGACGACTCAAGAGAATAAATGACGTTTAAGCCATGAAACAAGCTAAATTCCTGCAAAAGACGAGTTTTTACGGGCGTATTTAAAGTGATAATCATAAGATATCTGGTGCGGGAGACGCTCAAAAGCCAACTGGCGATTCTTTTCATCCTGCTTTTAATCTTCTTTTGTCAAAAGCTAGTGAGGATCCTCGGGGCGGCGGTTGACGGTGACATTCCGGCAAATCTGGTGCTCTCGCTACTGGGGCTGGGCGTGCCGGAAATGGCGCAGCTCATCCTGCCATTAAGCCTGTTCCTCGGGCTGTTGATGACGCTGGGCAAACTGTATACCGAAAGTGAAATAACGGTCATGCACGCCTGTGGTCTGAGCCGGGCTGTGCTGGTGAAAGCCGCGATGGTGCTGGCGCTGTTTACCGGCGTCGTCGCCGCTGTCAACGTCATGTGGGCGGGGCCCTGGTCATCCAGACACCAGGATGAGGTACTGGCGGAAGCAAAAGCCAATCCTGGCATGGCCGCGCTGGCGCAAGGGCAGTTCCAGCAGGCGACCAATGGCAGCGCCGTGCTGTTTATTGAAAGCGTTGACGGCAGCGATTTTAAAGATGTGTTCCTTGCGCAAATCCGCCCGAAAGGCAACGCCCGTCCTTCTGTGGTGGTGGCCGATTCTGGACATCTGACGCAATTGCGCGACGGCTCCCAGGTTGTGACGTTGAACAAAGGGACGCGCTTTGAAGGCACTGCCCTGCTGCGTGACTTCCGCATCACCGATTTCCAGAACTATCAGGCGATTATTGGTCATCAGGCCGTTGCGCTGGACCCGAACGATACCGATCAGATGGATATGCGCACGCTGTGGCAGACTGATACCAATCGCGCCCGTGCGGAACTGCACTGGCGTATTACGCTGGTATTCACCGTATTTATGATGGCGCTGATGGTTGTACCGCTGAGCGTGGTTAACCCGCGACAGGGGCGCGTGCTGTCGATGCTGCCAGCTATGCTGCTGTATCTGCTGTTCTTCCTCCTGCAAACCTCCCTGAAATCAAACGGCGGTAAGGGCAAACTGGACCCGGTTATCTGGATGTGGGCGGTCAACCTGATCTATCTGGCGTTGGCGGTTGGTCTGAACCTTTGGGATACGGTGCCGGTACGCCGCCTGCGCGCCCGTCTTCTGCGTAAAGGAGCGGTATAATGCAGCCGTTTGGTGTACTTGACCGCTATATCGGTAAAACCATTTTAACCACCATCATGATGACGTTGTTCATGCTGGTGTCGCTCTCCGGCATCATCAAGTTTGTTGACCAGCTCAAAAAAGCCGGGCAGGGGAGCTACGATGCGCTGGGCGCGGGGATGTATACCCTGCTCAGCGTGCCGAAAGATGTGCAGATTTTCTTCCCGATGGCGGCGCTGCTTGGTGCACTGCTGGGGCTGGGGATGCTGGCGCAGCGCAGTGAACTGGTGGTGATGCAGGCTTCGGGTTTCACCCGGATGCAGGTGGCGCTGTCGGTGATGAAAACCGCCATTCCACTGGTGCTGTTGACAATGGCCATCGGTGAATGGGTCGCTCCGCAGGGCGAGCAGATGGCGCGTAACTACCGTGCGCAGGCAATGTACGGCGGTTCGTTGCTCTCTACTCAGCAAGGCCTGTGGGCGAAAGATGGCAACAATTTCGTCTATATCGAGCGGGTGAAGGGCGACGAAGAGCTGGCGGGCATTAGCATCTACGCCTTTAACGATCAGCGTCGCTTACAGTCAGTGCGTTATGCCGCGTCTGCGAAGTTCGACGCAGACAACAAGGTCTGGCGTCTGTCGCAGGTGGACGAGTCTGACCTGAAAGACCCGAAACAGATCACCGGTTCGCAGACCGTGAGTGGCACCTGGAAAACCAACCTCACGCCGGACAAACTGGGCGTGGTGGCGCTGGACCCGGATGCGCTCTCCATCAGCGGTTTGCATAACTATGTGAAGTATCTGAAGTCGAGCGGCCAGGACGCCGGACGTTATCAGCTCAATATGTGGAGTAAAATCTTCCAGCCGCTTTCCGTGGCGGTAATGATGTTGATGGCGCTGTCGTTCATTTTTGGCCCGCTGCGTAGCGTGCCGATGGGCGTGCGTGTGGTGACCGGGATCAGCTTTGGTTTCGTCTTCTACGTTCTGGACCAGATTTTCGGCCCGCTGACGCTGGTTTATGGCATTCCGCCGATTATCGGCGCGCTGCTGCCAAGCGCCTCGTTCTTCCTGATTAGCCTCTGGCTGATGATGCGTAAGTCGTAAAATCGATCTCTCTCGTTGTTGGCCGGATAAGGCGTTTACGCCGCTATCCGGCCAGATACAGCGCAGCGCCATCAGGCGCTGCGCTTAGCAAAGCAGGATTCCTTCTGCTAGCGTTTTCTACCGCCCATCAGGCTACCTAACATCCCCCGGATAATTTGGTTCGTTACCTGACGCGCTGCGCTTTTGGCGACGCTCTGCACCACGCCATCACGTTTGCCGCCACGTGGCCCGGTGCTGCCAAACAATATCTCTTTCAGCCCGCCAAGAATTCCGTCATCAACGGCGACTTCTTTGCCTTTTGCTGGCGGATTGTTTTGCTGCTCGGTGGTGGCCTGAACGCCTTTTTGCAACATTTCATACGCCGATTCGCGATCGACTTCGTCTTCATATTTGCCGTACAGCGAGGAGTGATTGATAAGCCCGTTACGCTCATCGTCCGTCACCGGCCCCATGCGTGAGCACGGCGCGATGACCATCGCTCGTTCAACCACTGATGGGCTGCCTTTGGCATCCAGGAAGGAGATTAGCGCCTCGCCGGTGCCCAGTTCCTGAATCGCTTTCTCGGTATCAAACGCCGGATTCGCCCGCATGGTTTGCGCGGCGGCTTTCACCGCTTTCTGATCTTTGGGGGTGAAGGCGCGCAGGGCGTGCTGTACGCGGTTGCCTAACTGACCGAGCACGTTGTCCGGGATATCGGAAGGGTTCTGTGAGACGAACCAGACGCCCACGCCTTTGGAGCGAATCAGGCGGATAACCTGTTCGATTTTATCCAGCAGCACCTGCGGAGCGTCGTTGAACAACAGGTGAGCTTCGTCGAAGAAGAACACCAGCTTCGGTTTTTCCAGATCGCCCGCTTCCGGCAGTTGCTCATACAGTTCGGAGAGCATCCACAGCAGGCTGGCGGCATACAGTTTGGGCATCTGGTAGAGTTTTTCGGCGCTGAGGATGTTGATAATGCCTTTGCCGTTGGCATCGGTACGCATCCAGTCTTTGATGTCCAGCATCGGTTCGCCGAAGAAGTGCGCCGCGCCTTGCTGTTCCAGCGACAGCAACCCGCGCTGGATCGCCCCGACCGATGCGCTGCTGATATTGCCATACTGGTTCTGGAAGGATTTGGCATTATCACCGATATACTGCGTGATCGCCCGCAGATCTTTAAAGTCCAGCAGCAACAACCCCTGGTCATCGGCGATGCGGAAGATAATATCCAGCACGCCGGACTGCACATCGTTCAGGTTCAGCAGGCGAGCCAGCAATAGCGGCCCAAGATCGGAGACGGTCGCCCGTAGTGGATGACCTTTTTCGCCAAAAATATCCCACAGCACCACCGGATTAGCGTGCGGTTGCCAGTCGGTGATGCCGATATTTTTCAGCCGTGCGAGCAGTTTTTCAGAAGGTTCGCCTTCCTGCGCGACGCCGGTTAAGTCACCTTTCACATCCGCCATAAATACCGGAACGCCGATGTCTGATAGGGACTCAGCCAGTTTTTGCAGGGTAACCGTTTTGCCGGTTCCGGTTGCGCCGGTAATCAGCCCGTGACGGTTGGTCATGCCCGGCAACAGGAACAGTTCGCTTTCCAACGTGCGGGCAATTAACAGGGGTGCACTCATGAGATTTTCTCCATTTATCCTGCCTGGAGTATAGGCAACTGCGGCATACTCTTCACCGCTAAATTGCGGAGATTGCGAGAAGAATTCCAAAAGGGGGAGCAAAACCGGGCAGCGAATGCCGCCCGGTGAAGGCAATTAAAAGTCGGCTTGCAGTACCACACGGTAGCGAGCTTTACCGTCACGAACGTGCTGGATAGCCTCGTTGATTTGCGACATCGGGAACAGCTCGGTCGTCGGCGAGACCTTGCTGCGCCCGGCAAATTTCATCAACTTGCGCAGTTCATACGGCGTACCGGTTGCCGAACCGGAGATGCTGCGATCGCCTGCAATCAGGGTAAACGCCGGAACCGGTAGCGGCTTCAGCACCGCGCCAACGGTGTGGAAGTTGCCGCCATAGGCCAGCGCTTCGAAGTAAGGCTGCCAGTCGAGATCGACATTGACGGTGTTGATGATGAGATCAAATTGACCTGCCAGCGCTTTCAACGCCTCTGGATCGCGGCTGTTGACCACTTTATCGGCACCCATCGCCAGCACTTCCTGTTCTTTGGCCGGACTGGAGCTGAATGCGGTAACCTCGCAGCCCATCGCGTGCAGCAGCTTAATGGCGATATGGCCGAGGCCGCCGATACCGATCACCCCAACGCGACTGGTGGCGGTAACGTGGTGCATCAGCAGCGGTTTGAAGACGGTGATGCCGCCGCACAGCAGAGGACCTGCGGATTCAATATCGATGCTTTCTGGAAGCGGGATCACCCATTGCCAGTCTGCTCGCAGCTTCTCGGCAAAGCCGCCGCGATTGAGGATGGTTGGCACCGATCCTTCCAGACAGTTAATCTGATTGCCGCTGATACAGGCATCGCAGTGCCCGCAGCTGCGCGCCGTCCAGCCAATCCCGACGCGTTGACCTACCTTCAGACCTTTATCCTGCGCGGCGCTGCCGAGTGCCACGACGCGGCCAATCACCTCATGCCCGGCAACCAGCGGATATTGAGAGAAGCCCCATTCGTTGTCGATCATCGACAGATCGGAGTGGCAGATACCGCAGTAATCTACCTGTACCTCAACATCTTCCGGCTTGAGTTCACCCGCATCATATTCATAGAGTTCAAGTTCGCTGCCCGCCTTTTTTGCGGCATAGCTTTTTATAATAGACATCGTGTTTCCCTCAGTGTGGTGTTGAACTGGAAGTGTAGAGCATGGGAAACGGAGTCGCTTCGCAGAAGGAGGGGTTAAGGAGGTGCCCGCCGTAGGGTTGTGCTGATTTTTTCAACACTTAGCGAGCCGGGCATATGCTACCGCTTGCATGGTGGCGTGTGACAGGTATAATCCACAACGTTTTCCGCATACCTCTTCAGTGCCGAAGTGGCGAAATCGGTAGACGCAGTTGATTCAAAATCAACCGTAGAAATACGTGCCGGTTCGAGTCCGGCCTTCGGCACCATCGGAACATCAATAGACGTCAACGGACGTCTTTTTTTGTGCCTGAAATCCAGTATCCGCAAGGCTTTCCTCGCTTTTTCACTCAACAGAAGTCAATCTGAGTCAACCCACATCAAGTCGCTTGTGAGTATAGAACCGAGTATATATGTTGGTTCGATAATGGTTGTATACTCACTTCGGTACATGGAAGGAGAACTTTATGGCTCTGACAGATATCAAAGTGCGTTCTGCAAAACCACAGGAAAAGGAGTACACCCTGGTCGATGGGGATGGCATGTTTTTGCTCATTCACCCTAACGGCTCAAAATACTGGCGGTTCCGCTTTCGCTTTGGTGGTAAGCAGCACCTGATGGCATTTGGGGTTTATCCTGAAACGTCCCTGGCTGATGCTCGTCAAAAAAGGGAAGAGGCCAGAAAGCTTGTTGCTGCAGGCATCGATCCCCGTGAACACAAACGTGCAGTGAAAGAAGAGCAGACGAAAGAGGCTATTACCTTTGAGTCAGTTGCCAGAGAGTGGCACGCAGCAAATAAAAAATGGACAGAAGAACATAGCCGACGGGTGCTGAAGAGCCTGGAAGATAATTTGTTCCCAGCAATTGGGAAGCGCAGTATTGATAGTTTTAGTACGCGCGATCTCCTTGTCCCTATCAAAGTAGTTGAGGCTACAGGGCGTCTTGAAGTGGCTTCGCGTCTTCAGCAGCGTACCAATGCGATTATGCGTTATGCAGTGCAAAGCGGTTTGATCGATTACAATCCTGCTCAGGAGATGGCTGGGGCAGTTGCTTCAAGTAATCGTGTCCATCGACCAGCACTTGAACTGAAACGCTTACCTGAACTACTCCAGCGAATTGATAGCTACTCCGGACGACTTTTAACCCGTCTGGCTGTTGAGCTCACGTTATTAATCTTTATTCGTTCCAGTGAGTTGCGCTTTGCCCGTTGGCCAGAGATCGATTTTGAAAGGGCAATGTGGACAATCCCGGCAGAACGAGAAGCTATAGAAGGTGTTAAGCATTCTCAACGTGGTTCTAAAATGCGCACACCTCACCTTGTGCCATTATCTCGGCAAGCACTGGACATCCTCAAACAGGTTCATAAGATCTGCGGAAATCGAGATTTTGTTTTCGTTGGCGATCACAATTCTCGTAAACCGATGAGTGAAAACACGGTGAACAAGGCTCTGCGTGTGATGGGGTATGACACGAAAACGGAAGTGTGTGGTCACGGTTTCAGGACAATGGCTTGTAGTTCGTTGATTGAGTCGGGATTGTGGTCTAGGGATGCAGTGGAACGGCAGATGA
The DNA here is from genome assembly GCF_030333285.1 of Citrobacter sp. CK199. Classification (NCBI taxonomy): domain Bacteria; kingdom Pseudomonadati; phylum Pseudomonadota; class Gammaproteobacteria; order Enterobacterales; family Enterobacteriaceae; genus Citrobacter; species Citrobacter sp. CK199. The sequence goes on from NZ_JAOWGF010000029.1 coordinate 277,418, forward strand.
GTCATATGGAGCGAAACTCTGTGCGTGCGGCTTATATCCATAAGGCCGAACATCTTGACGAACGCAGACTAATGCTGCAGTGGTGGGCTGATTTTTTGGAGGCTAACAGAGAAAGGGAAGTGAGCCCTTATGAATTTGGTAAGTAGATTTATTTCTTATAAATACTATGTTCGAACGACAAAGTCATCTTGAACTTCTATCAATACTTTTTTATAACAGTATTATTCTGGCGGCTCAGAGGTGCATTATGAAAACTTTCGATACCAAACAGGCGATGAGAATTGTATCGCATTCTACTGGCGGTTTTAGTTACGATACTCTTGCCAGAGCATTGATTTCTAAAGATAAAGGTGAGAGCCCAGAAGCTTTGCTTGAGTCATGTCGTATTTTTTGTCTTTCTCTTGAGGAAAAAGGAGTTTTGAGGCGATGCCAAAGATGCTCATTTTCTCAAGATGAGTATTTCGAATACATTCCTCACTGATATCAGTCCCTGAAAAAATTTTTCAGGGACTGATAACTCCGTTCTTGTCTTCCCCCTTTTTCTGAGGTAGCTTGTGTAGCACGGTTTTGGGGGAGCGATTGTGAGCAATATCAACTTAATAACTACATGCACAAATGGCAAACACTGTGGAAACAGAGATATATTGAGCCTGAGTCAATTTTCATCAGGCCGAATCCCTTCAAGTGTTCTTGTCAATTCTTGGTGTAATGCTCTGAATGAAGCTATATCTACATCTGCAACTGTAAGTGTAGAGGATCTTTACAAAGGAGGGCATTGGGCGACAGCTAAAGCGATATTAAATGATTATCCTATTGATTTATGGGTTCTTTCTGCTGGTATAGGGCTCCTTCACCACAAAGACAATGTTGTACCTTATAAAGCTACCTTTGCTGTTGGATATGACGAATCGATACCATTGTATTCTCAAGAATATGTAGGGAAGAGTTTTCATAGAACGTGGTGGAAAGAAATAACCAATAGATCTATTTTTAAGTCTAAACATCCTACATCTATTTTAGATTTAATGAAAAAAAACAAAAAAGATTATTATATAATCTGCGGGTCTCCAGATTATATTAATGCTATTGAATTAGATATTATTAGTGGTCTTGAATATCTGGTTGATGCAAGAAAACAATTGCTTATTATAACTTCGAAAAAAATCAATGACAGATTGAGTACATATCTTTTCCAAACAAACCAAAATATGGCTCAGTGGTTGAAATGCAATATGCTCATGCTTAATATCAGTGTGGCAAAATATTTTGTGAAGGAGTTTACGTCAAAGCAGTTTGGCGATTTAAACGAGTTTTCTAAAAATCTATGTGAAGAACTCAAGGAATTACCTGATCGAGAAGTAAAAAAAGGAATTCGCCGTAGTCCGGAGGAAGTTAAGTCTTTCATTTTAAAGCTTATGGAACAAAATCCTAGTATCAGTGCAACACATGCGTTGCGTGAATTTCGTGACTCGGGAAATTCATTTGAGGAAAAACGTTTTCGGGCTGAGTTTAAGGCCCTGAGAGAGGCTAAACCTTAATGCCACTTGCCTGGGTTTCATGGTAGAATCCCTCGTTTTTTGAGGCTTTGCAGTGGCGTCACAGGAGAGTAAGTTGTCGAAGCTAAAGTATTTTTTCCCTGATAGTCAGGATTTTATCGATCCCAGTTTCGACTTCTTCCGCGAAACGCGAAACGAACATCGCGTGCGTCAACGTGACGATCATTATCCGCATGAGGTTTTTCCTCATCCTTACGATGGTATGCTGGTTTCTAAGGCTGTAGTAGATGGTCTTGGCGGTGGCGAGAGCAAATATACCCGTGCCCAGCGTTTGCGTTACTTCCGTAATGGAATGAAGCATTTTTTCCGCCTGCCGGAGAATATGGAAACTATGGGTGATTGCGGAGCCTTCACCTATGTTAACCAGAATGTTCCGCCATACCGTGTGGAAGAGGTGATTGAGTTCTACGAAACTTCCCGCTTTAACCATGGCGTGTCTCTCGATCATATTGTTTTTGGCTATGAGAAACCTGGTGAAGTATTCAGTGGCGAAGTATTGGCTGAGTGTCGCCGACGTCAGGATATCACGCTAACCTTGGCTCAAGAGTTTTTAAACAAGTCTCAAAAGTCCTGTTTCACTCCCTTTGGCGTTGCACATGGATGGAGCAAAATCTCCTACCGTCAGTCTGTAGAGGCCCTGCTGGCCATGGGATACAAAAATATCACCATGGGGGGGATGGTGCCGTTGAAAACGGCGCAGATCCTTGAGACTCTCGAAGAGATTAAACCGTTGCTGAAAAGTGATACACATGTTCACTTACTTGGCATTGCCCGTCCTGAGAGTTTCGCCGACTTTATCAAGTTTGGTGTGACCAGTATTGACTCGACAACACCGCTGCAGCAGGCCTTCAAAGATCGGAAAAACAACTATCATACGCCTGATGGCCCGGCCTATACCGCTGTGCGTGTCCCTCAGTTTGATGCGAATCCAAGTTTGAGTCGCAAAATAAAATCTGGCGTAATTGATCAGGATATTGCACGACATCTGGAAAAGGATGCCATGACTGCCCTGTTTGAATACGATAAAGGGGCTTTGTCCCTTGAGAAGGCTCTTGATGCAGTCCTGGCTTATGAACGCCTCCATTCGGGTGAAAAAGAGGCCGATAAAATCCGTGCGGATTATGAGCGTACTCTGGGAGAACGTCCTTGGAAACAATGCCAGTGCAATATTTGCCAGACCATCGGTATCAACGTCATCATTTTCCGCGGAGCAGAACGTAACCGTCGCCGCGGTTTCCATAATATTCAGGTGTTGTACAACCGTTTACAGCACACATTGTCATTACGCTCAGAGGAACTGTCATGAGTGAATATCGTGTTCCCGCCCTGCGAATCCGACAGGGTGAGGAGAGGCAACTCTATAGCCTTGCGATAGAAGGTAAACAGATCAGCAAAATTGCAGCGATTTCGCGTATTCGTCGCGGTGAAGAGAGTTTGGTTGGTTATCAGCGTCCAGAAGTACGTAACCATATTCGCGAAATTCAGCGCTATATTGAGAGCAAAAACCCGATGATACCAAACCCGGTGATTATCGCTTTTGATAAGCGTGTGCGTTATGAACCTCTTACAGATAATGGCGATATGGGGCATCTGGTGATACCTTTCTCCGAAGATAAGGATTTTGAGAAGCCAGGGTTTATTGTGGATGGTCAACAACGTACCGCTGCTTTGCGGGATGCGGAAATCGACTCGTTTATGATGCCGGTCTCTGCATTTATCGCTAATGATGCAGAGGAACAACGCGAGCAATTTATGCTGGTTAACTCCACAAAACCGCTGCCCAAAACGTTGTTATACGAACTGGCACCGCATACCCACGGTCGTTTGCCATCCGATCTGCAAATGCGTAAGTTTCCTTCACTGCTGACTCAACGACTGAACTTCGGAGAAGGTCCACTTGCGGGGCGCATCAAAACGGCAACCAATCCTGATGGAGTTATTGCTGACAACTCGATGATCAAAATGATCGATGCTAGTCTTCGTGAGGGAGCATTGTATCGCTTCCGTGACCCGGCAACAGGGTTGGGGGATGAAGGGAAGATGGTGAAACTGCTGCATAACTTCTGGTCGGCGGTGGAAACCGTGTTTACCGATGACTGGGACAAAAAGCCGCGCTATTCCCGCTTATTACACGGCGTCGGTATTCTTGCATTGGGTAGCCTGATGGATGAAATCGATCAGGTACATCAGGACTATAAAGGTGAATCAGGCTGGACTGAGATCCCTTCCTATTCTCGTTTTGTCGAAGAATTAAATCGCATTAAGCCGCTTTGTGCATGGAGTAGTGGCGTGTGGAACTTCGGCACAGATATTGATGGTCAGCCCGTTGTTCGTAAATGGAATGAGTTGCAGAATCTTTCAAAAGATATAGCTTTGGTTACTGACTACTTGGTAACCAGCTATATGAAAGCTGTAAATGCAGATATTTAATCCATAATTTAAATAGTAGCCCCCTATTATTAATAGGGGGCTTTTTATTTATTAATGTAACAATTTCACTTCTGGTTTAATATCACAGGCTATATATTCTTTACGTCAATGCATAAGTTCCATACATAAATATGATTGATATCATTGCCCTTTTTATTCTGTGATCTATGTCACGCCTTCGTAGTCCTCTTGTTGGCGGTAGTCACCAGTTAGAATTGATTCAACTTATCCTTCACGTGTATTATTTTTTTTTCATTACGGTATGCAGTTATCTGATCGTAACGACGATTCCTTTCATGGCCAAAAAATGCAATGACTACACAATCTAGTACATTCTCAGAAGGTGACTTGGTTACTTCTTCGTTATTCAGTGGGATTGCTAAAATTCTGCATTTACACTCAGCTGAAATGGCCGAAATCGCATGGTTTTTTTCTCCACTGGAATCAGAGGTCAATCGCCAGATAGCAGAGATTTGTACGCTGGTGCCAGCAAAACTTTATGAAGAAAGTACCGTTTACTTCCGTTCGAAGGACAGTGGTCTATGGTGTCGTGGACGCTATGGCGGACCAAGGCCTGATAATAAACACTTGCTGATTATTCGTTCTGGGCAAGTTGCTGTTGTGGATTTAGCGGACATATTTTATCCCAACTATGGGCAGGGTTTGGTAATGAACCCCGCCCATTTTCTTGCCGCCCGTTCAAACGATGCTCCGTTTTTTTATCCCCTGCGTGAGCGATTTGTCAGCGCATGGATTAAGCAACGTGCAGCATGCCTATCAATGTCATCGTTGTTCAGCAGTCGCATTGAGATTGAACCCCACCAGATAGCTATAGCTTGCCGCATTCTCCGCGACCCTAATCCAAAGTATCTGTTAGCTGATGAAGTGGGGCTGGGGAAAACCATCGAAGCTGGATTAGTAATCCGAGAACATATTCTCGAGTTTAAACGTAATGCGCGGGTACTTATTCTGGTCCCGCAAGCCCTATTACCGCAGTGGCGTCAGGAGTTGGTTGATCGCTTTGACCTTGCAGATGTGATGGAGGATGGACGCACCACCCAGATTCTGTTACGTACTCATCAGCAAATAGACCAGGCAGAATTGGAAAAATGGCACCCTACACTGGTAGCAATAGATGAAGCCCATCAACTAGCCTGCCTCGCTTGGAAAGATGAACAGCGATCACACTTTGACAAAATGGCCGAATTCTGCCATCAGGCGAAAATTGGGTTATTGCTCTCCGGCACACCAATGAATGGTAATGAACGCAATTATCTGGCGATGCTGCATTGCTTGAATCCCGAAGGTTGGAGCCTTAACGAATCTGGCTATGCGCAATTTATGCAAAAGGCAGCAGAACGTGAACGTATAGGCGGCATATACAGCGCATTGAGAGCGGAAACTCCTAATGCAGTGCTTGAATCCAGTCTTGAAGAACTTAGCGAACTTTTCAGTGCCGATCATGGCCTGATGACGCATGTCGAAGCATTACGTCCCTTTGTCGATTTCTTTGCTGAAGAGTCGGGTTATGAACGGGCAAGAAAAATTGCAGCTTTGCGTGACTGGATTGGTGAAAATTATCGTTTGTACCACCGCCTTTTACGAAATAGAAGAGAAAATCCTGCCCTAGTCGATATGTTCCCAGGGTTAGCTGGTGTGAGGACGGGCCACTGGCCGGTTACATCCAATGACGTCACGCTTGATGAATTGCTTGAGGAGTATCGTAGCTTTGCTACGGTTTACCCCGAACGCTATTTGCATTTTAGTGTTCAAAACGGACTACAGTGGTTAGATGCGCATTTCACTAGCCCGCTAACCCTCGCTAGAATGGCTCGTCGGGTGTTGGATGTCGGTGCTGGTAGTGAAGAAGAGCAGGTTTTGCTGGAGCAAATTGTTGCGTTAGCGAAACTAGAACAAAAACAGAAAGACGATGCTGTCATTGCGAAAATATCTCATTGGTTTGATGAGCACCCTCAGGGTAAAGCCGTCATTTTTTGCACAGACGAGGCGGTTGCTCTCAGCTTCTTCGTTAAGCTTAATATGTCTATTTCTCAGCGAGTAGTACGTCATAATCCGGACGATCCTGTCAATGCGGCGGAACTGGATGAGCATTGGCAAGTGTTGGTGTGCGATAAGCGTGGAGAGGATGGATTAAATTTGCATGGTGGCCACCGTTTAGCCGTTCATTATGCTTTAAGTCGTGATTTTAACAGGTTCGAACAGAGACTTGGACGCTTTAACCGTTATAGCGCAATGTTACGTGGGGTGAGTAAGGTTGAAAGCCTTGTCGTACTTCCTTCGCGCGCAAGCTTGACACAGTCATGGTTGGAATTGTTGGACCAAGGTATTGGGCTGTTCCGCCAAAGTGTCGCCAGTCTGCAGTTCGTGCTCGAAGCAAAAATGGAAGGCACTTGGCAGCGTTATATTCATGAAGGTATTAAAGCCTTGGACGAGGCCAAAGTAGAGTTTAGTGGGCATTCAGGTTTGATCGCGCAGGAGCGTAAAAGAATTAATGCGCAAGAAAACCTACATTCCATGGAACAAGATGTTATTGAGGTTAGGGAATTCGCTGGACAACTTTTACAGGCGGAAGAAGATGCTCAAAATCAATCAATTGATCTATTGAAGTGGATTACCGATGCACTGCACTTTGTTAAGTATTCGGATGAAACTCAGGGTTTTCGACTGCGTTTCGAGCGTGGAGATAAACATGAAAAAACGCTAATTGATACGGCGACGTTTATAGATAAGTGCATGATAGGATTGGATTTTAGCAAGGGTTATCCGCCAACTAGTGCCGCAATGAGCTTTAAGCGTGAAGAAATTACCAGCAGTAAGCACGCTGTATTCCCATTTCGATACGGTCAACCTTTTATCGAAACTATTTGGGAGTTAATGCAAAGTGATCCTCGTGGAACCACTATGTGCATTTTACGAATGGTGAAAAATCCGGCGATCAAACTTTACTCACCCGCGCTTTATTGCCATTTTCAATGGCTGGTTTGTGCTGATACCGGAACGGATCATTCAGCGTCTGCCCAGCGCAGATCTGACGCGCTCTGGCCACCACGTATTGTTAGTTTTTGGCTAGACGATTTAGGTAAAGAAGTTAGCGAGACTGGCGCGCAATTGCTCGAAAAAAATTACGATCCTAACGGCAACTCGCTTTACGAAGATTATAACCTTCGCTCTGAACGATGGAGGGCAGTGGAGCCTTGGTTTTCAGCAGACTCATGGCAGGCGACGATATTGCAAATGGCGGAGAAAGCTAAGCTGCAGGTGCAGCAACATTGTGAAGCACCGGACTGCGTGGCGCTGCGTTACCAGTTGATGGCCATGAAGGCGGTCATTCTCTGTACACGTGAAACGTTCATGGAGGAGAAATAATGGAAGCCGAGGACGCTCAATGGCCTTTATTGCGTAATGTCCTTAAAGGTCAGTATGAACGTATACATGAAATAACCCAGCCTTTCTATCGACGTTTATTGGCGATTCTTGAAGGGGATGTCTGCGGGGCTGGCGATAAACTTCATGCTTTTTACGATGCGCTACAATGCGCCAGAGCATCCGGCGCAAGGATATTGCGCTTACCCCTGCCGGATCGGCGAATCACTAATTCATTACTGGCACCCTTTGGCCTGATTCGTTGCCAAGATATGCCATCGGAAATAATGTTGATAGACGCCACTGCAGTGCCGGCGGAATTTGACGCTGTCTGGCGTTTGGATAAACGGCGCACATTATCATCGCCGCCGTTGGATAGCCTACTCGCTAACCAACTCAAAGATCCACAGTACCATCACTATTCAACGGCGGGCCAGCAGATGGCGGTCAGGGCAGTGCTTACCAGTCCCGAAGATAAGACGCTTGTGATCAATTTACCAACAGGTGCAGGCAAGACATTCGTCATTCATGCTCTCATGCTTAATACCCAAAAAGATCGTTTAACGCTGGTGATCGTTCCAACGATTGGGTTGGCGATTGAGCAGGCCCAACGAGCGAAAGAGATACTGGCACAGGCAAAGGAAGATCACGGCGGTGCATACGCGTGGTATGGCGATCAAAGCACCGAGCAGAAGGCGGATATCCACCAGCGCCTTAAATCCGGCGAGCAGCGCATTCTGTTTTGCTCGCCGGAATCTGCACGCGGCAGTCTGTTGACTTCACTGTTTTATTTGGCTCAAAAAGGAATGCTGGGTGCATTGGTAGTTGATGAAGCTCATCTGATCGACCAGTGGGGCGCTGAATTTCGCCCGGAATTCCAACTACTTTCACCTTTAGTGCACTCTCTGAAAGATGTTTCCAGCAGAGGATTTCGTACGGTGCTACTCTCCGCTACTTGGCATCAGACTACCTTGGATACGCTTAAACACCTGTTTATCGGCGATACTGCACATTGTATAGAGATCAACGGTAGCTTTTTGCGCCCTGAACCAGTTTGGTTCGTTAATCGTGAAGTCGATGAACACCATCACCATCAACGTGTGGTAGAGGCGATTGCCACTTTGCCAAGGCCATTGATCATCTACGCAACAAAAGTGGCTGAAGCAGAATACTGGCATCAATGGTTACTAGAACAAGGTTATCTGAGAAGCGGTCTGTTTCATGGAAATACACCGATAAAACAGCGTGAGCAACTGATTGAATGCTGGCAGGGGGATCAACTAGATATTGTTGTGGCAACATCTGCGTTCGGCGTCGGAATGGACAAAAGCAATGTCCGTTCAGTACTACATGTCGCAGTACCAGAAAATATCGATCGTTTCTATCAGGAAAGCGGGCGTGGCGGGCGCGATGGAAATGCCTGCATAGCATGGATGATTTACCATCCATTGCAGTTAAGTGTAGCAAGCAAACTGAACCGGCGTAAACTGATTGGTGCGCGAAAAGGAAGGATGCGTTGGCAAGCGCTGCATCAGGATGCCACTCTGACAGCTCGTCATCACCTTACCGTTACGCTGACCAGTAAACATGACAAACTGACACTTGATTCCAAAAACAATGTAGCGTGGAACTGGCGTACTCTTTTGTTAATGCGCCGGGCAGGATTTCTACGTATGCACTTTTCGGTGCCGAATGTGGCTGCCGTTGTTGACGATCTTACAGATGAAAATGCGGTCGATGACTATTACCGCGACTATTTTAACCATGTTCAGGTTGAAGTACTGCGTGGAGATTTGCGGGTTGACAGCATCTGGAATGAAACTTTTAATCGCTATCGTTCTCAAGAATTTTCGGCTCGTGAGCGAGGTTATGAAGTGTTGGCCGATTGGCTTATGGCCACGGATCGGCGGGCATTTTGCCGGGAATTGGCAGCATTTTATACACTCAATGGCATCATGCCTCAAATGGCATGTGGTGGATGCCCTGGATGTCGTGCGGACCATCGCGGTATATTTACGCCAACATTAGGTAACAACGTTTGCACCACCGGACTACGGGCAGAGGCTTGGCCTGGTCGACACCAAAATATTTATTACAACGAATCGAAACCTGCTAAGTTGCTGCTTCGCGAATGGCAATACTGGATTTCCACTCTGCTACACAAAAAACAGATCGCAGCGATCCGTGCCAATCGTATGGTACTCGATGAGCTCGCCAAAATCTTACCTAAAGGCACACCGTTTTGGTGTTCGCTGGAACCTAAAGATGCCAACAATCACTGGGATGAACTGTTGCTGGTCATGCCGGAAGACGTTTTCCAATTTCCTGACAACTATAGTGAAGTAAATCGTATTATCGTTGCTCCCCGTCAACGTAAAGACGTGCGTCATCCTGGCCGGCAATGGTGGGAAGGTGATAGCGAGGCGCAGAGCTTGGAACATTTTCAAAGGACATTAAGCTATGTCAATCATTAATACCGCACAACCGGGGAGTCAGATACGCTTGCTGTGTCTGATAGACCGAGTATTGAACCGCCGCCGACAAAAACCTATTCGCCGGGATGATTTAATCGACCAATTGCGTCCGGAAGCGTTGAAAGCCACTGATAACGGACATCTCCGTCTGCCACGAAATCTTGATTTCTGGATTGAAGAAGGGCTATGGAAAAGCGATGAAAGTGGAATCAGCAGCCAATTTATCACAGCAAATGAAAACGATCTGCCCGCTCGTGTACTGCGTTTACTTATCCAAAATGAGAAAGGAAATTTGCTGACAGGCTTACGCGGAGAGCAATGCCTGTTAACTATTACCGCCTTACTACTTCATGATCAGTTTACTTTTTGCGGTAATAATCTGTTGGTTCGAGAAAACGTTTCTAATTTAGTGGGGCCATTACTTGTTGATACTAAGGCTGGGAAAGATGAACATAGAACGGTCAACGAATCAGAAGATAAAGAAGTATTGAATTACGGCCTATTCCTAGGTTTTCTTGAGCCATTCAAAAATGGTTTTATCCTCGACCCAACGCGCGCCATTACACCTGTATTGCCTACACTTTTTAATCACGATACTCGTCTGAGGATAAAAGAGTTTATAGCGCGACTAGCAGAATTATTACCGATGCTGGACTGCGGAAGCTATCGGCAGGAAGTAGCGGCGCAAATGAATAATATTAAAGGGCGTAATGAGCGTCATCAAATCAGTAAAGCTCTTAGCCATGCACTGATCCGCCTTGAAACCTCGATGACTATCAGTTTTGAGAGCCTTTCGGATGATAGTGAGGCGCTCACGATTCAACATCCAGATGGAACGTTAAGACAAGTCAGCTTAATTACGCTGCGCGAGGTCATTGCCAAATGAAATTAATGGAATACTGGCCAAGCCTACATAATATTAATGATTGCATCCGCAACGAAGCGGAAGAGTTGGCCGAGCATACACTGCTTGCGGTACATGAGCCGATGAAATTTTTGCGTCATGATGCGAACGGTAATGCGGTCGGCTATGAAACACAGGAAGATTTACTCCGCCATTTTTTGGCAACACCGCGTCCGTTGCCCATCATTGGTAAGGTCGGAGCGGGAAAATCGCATATTATACGCTGGTTAGACGCCAATCTGCGTTTAATGCCTGAATCAAAAGACTGGCACATTGTGCGAATACCGAAAAGCGCCAGCCTTCGGGAAGTATTGACACTTTTGCTGGCGGGATTGGACGGTAAGGCATTTGAGGATGCTCGTGCGCAAATTCATCAGGTTAGCGAAAAACTGACTGATAAAGAGTTGGCTGAATGGTTGCTAGTGATCATGGGGCAACAACTTCGCCGCCTGCATGAAAAAAATGGACAGGAGATGGAAGCTCTGCGTCAGCAGAAAAACCTAACAGCTGAGCAGAAGTTGGAGCTTAAACCTCGGATGGATGCGCTTAGAGTAATCGACATCCATGCGGCGGAAAATGCACTGCCGACCCTAATTAACGATGTGTTTTTCAAACGATTTCTGCTTAACGAACAACACTGCTTATTTCGATTAACTAAGCGCTTGACCTCCGGTGCATCAAGTGAAGAGTTAGGCGAAAATGATCATCAACTAAAGGCTTCTGACCTTGATTTTGAATTTAATGCTGCTGATCTGAGTGCTCCGGCCTTTGCATATTTTTCAACATCGAAGCTTATTACCCATGAAGAAGTCCGTCAGTCCGCTGCTGATATTCTTAATATGGTCCTTGGAGATGCCACAAGAACACTTTTTAATCAACTTTATAGCTTCCAGGGGCGTAGCTTTTCTGAGTTGTTTAACCTGATTCGTCAAGCCTTACACCAGCAGGGTAAAACGTTGATGGTGCTGGTTGAAGATATGTCATTGATTTCAGCTATTGAAGACGTACTGATCGACAGCTTGGAGCGAGAAGGTATCCGTGATGGTGAAGAAGTGCTTTGCCCTGTATGTTCAGCAATTGCGGTCACGGATGGTTACTCGGGTTATCAGCGTCGCCGCCAAGGTATACGTGATCGTGCAAGGGGCGAGTGGGTTATCGAAGATATTAGCGATGCCGGCAATACTGTCACACAGCAACGAATAATTAATTTTTGCAGCCGTTATCTTAATGCAGCCCGGTTTGGCAGTGATAAATTACGTCAACTTTGGCTCGACAGACAGCCAGGTGCAGACTGGCCGCCTATATGGCGGCATGACGATAGTGATGAAGAATTACAGGCTTTTGGCACTAGCAATTTAGGTATCTCGCTTTACCCCTTTAATGCGAATGCGATATGCGCGCTTGCGAATAAGTATTGCCGTGATGCGGGGTTGTTACGATTCAACCCGAGGAACATTATCAGGGATATATTGTTGAATATCTTATTGTTAACTCGACGTGATGCCGAAAACGACTGTTTCCCGCCCCTCAGGCTAGCCGAGATATCACCAACAGCCGCCGTGCGTAATTGGCTTTATCGTCAGAACGTTCCCCATCAGGAGCGTGCCGAGTCGTTATTGGCTATCTGGGGTTATCCTGCTGAAAATGAAGTTAAATTGCGCGAAACGCTTAGTTCCGACATTTTAAGTAGTTTTGGTTTTGACCAGTTGGCGGGGGCATTCAAACATGTTGTACTAGGGAAAGAACTTGAAACAGTTTTAGGAACAGAAACAGAAACAGAAACAGAAACCAAAATAAAAACAGAAGCAAAGCCGCAATCACCCTCTGTCGTATTTTTTGAGGAAGCAGCAAAAGCGATTGATGCTTGGATTAACAATGACCAGAGGCTAGATCAAAAGTTTGCGAGATTGATTCGTAGTAGTCTTGCAAACGTTTATGAACATTACGGTCAGGCTGAATGGTCTGGTATCAAATCTCTGCCATCAATAAGAGCTGCGATCAAAGGACAGGTTAATATTTACATTTATAACGCCGATTCTAACCGTGGTGAGAAAACGGTATGGTTTTGTTCTGTAGATAAATTTAAAAACAGCCGGTATTCCGTTATTCTTTATAATGTCGCGATTGCGCTCATTCGTGCGGAATATTTCCGTTCACAACGCAAGGAAGATGACTGGTCCTATCCGGAAGCAGCTAACGATTTTCTATATATTCAAAATTTTGCTGCCGAATGGGTGCCGAACGCTGTCCGGGATTTAATCGAAGAACAGCGCACTAAATTATCTGAATTGTTGACCGCTCAACTTCAATTAGCGCGCGCGCTCGGCGTGGTTAGAAACGGGGATGGCAATAAAGATATTCTGTCGCGACTGCTACTCAAAGAGAGGGACATTAAGAAGCAAATGGTTGCTCCTGTGACCGATGCTGTCAAAGCCATTTGTCAGAAATCACTACGTGAATGGTCGGCGGCACGTTCAGCTTGGCTTGATCTTGTGGCCTCGAATGACCATGCGCTGGAAGGCGACATACTGCCGCAAATTCTTCAGGAAGCTTTCAGATCTCCAGCGGATAAAGAGTTGACAAGGGCCATTGCTGACTCTTTAAAAGAATTGAGGTCTTCAATTCAGATGCTGGAATGCCTAAGTGATTGCGAAAATGCTAGCGAATTCAATGGATTGATTGCTGGTTTTGGTGAGCTTTTTATGGAAATGAGTAATGCAGGGGATTATCATGTTCCTGAGGCGTTACCGCAGGCACATGAGTTAATTGCGTCAATGAATTCATTAACTCAAGGCAATATTTGGAGTACGTTACAGAATTTGCGACAAGTCCAGCAGAGTGATGATGCGATCCGTCAGTGGCGCCTGCTTTGCAATTTGGATCGGGATGTACTTAAACGAGCAATGGATACATTGAATAAATGGACCCAGGTTAGTATCCGGTTGATTAATGTCATGTCTCAATATAACGCCGAAATGGGTGGGGGCAAGATTATTGAATACCGAGCAGAAATTGATGCCATGTTCAATGAGCTCGATAACGATATGACTAAAATATGCATTTTGGCAGGAGATGAAAATGCTCACGCTTAAAACACAATTGAGCACACTTCGCGAGCAGTATGAGATAAAAAGTCACTCCAGTAGTGTGGAAGTGGTGCTGAATAAGTATCAAAAAATCATGGTGAATTTTTTGTCCCTAGCACTGACTGCACGTCAACTGAAAAAACGCGCTGAAATGCTTAGCCAACTGCCGGAAAATGTCCCTCACGACTTTGTGATGACCGAGAAGGAACTAGACTCGCTTAAAGTCGCTCATCAGCACCTGCAAAGTTTTATGGCAATATTGCAACAGGATGGCGAACAGGCCTCTCAGAACCACCAATTGGGTGTAACAGAGAATGCACTGGCGGGAAGTAACACAACACTGGCAAAAAAAATTAACGATACATGGCAATCGTTTCTTGAGCATCACAAAAGTCTAGCGTTGCAGGACAAAGCAATTATGGATCAGCTAATGCATTTGCAACCGGACGTGTATCACGCTTATTACGAACAGGAAAAAATATTCCTGCAGACAATAAAAATGTCGCCGGACTCCCCCGTTGTGGCTGATAAAATCATTGAACTCACCAAAAATTTAATGGCCATCAAGACCAAAATGCAACCTGATGCGCCACCTGAAGTTTTGGCTTTTTTAACGGCGTTGAATACGGAGCAACGTGCACCGCTAAATCTACTCACGCCGAGGGTCATGGATTGGCTAGAAAAACACGATATTCAATCCTCAATGGTTGTTATACGTAAAGGGTTGCATGGATGAGTAATGTCCCGTTAGAAAAACTTCACAAAGTGCTTGATGCGCTAGAATCCAAAGAGAATGCGTTACTGGTTTGGGGCGACACGGGCGGATTTTTCAATGATGACGAGTTAAGGGAGATCATTCAGCAAGAGGCGGGTGATGAGAATTGTGATGATGTCATCGTACAAATGATTGATGCAGCTATGCTGATTCAGGTGCCTCATTCCTCAGGATTGAAAATCTGGCGCAGTCGTATGGGCGAGTCAGTGCATCTTTACCGCAACTTGCGTCAATGGTTCCTGAATAAGCCATTAGAAGAGAGCCGAACTCTGGTATCTGACTTTCGTTTTATCCGTCAGCAGCGTACATATCCCAAGCGTGAAGAAATTCCCGAAATGCTATTGAAGCAGTGGCGGGAATCGCTGCCGCTGAATGAACGTGAGGTTGGCATCATGCGTGCCGCATTGGAGCCTATGGATAGTTTCCGGCTGGCTGGTTTTCAGAAGAGAGCGACTGAACGCATTATCCAATTCTGGCGACGTCATTCCGGCAGTGTAGATAGCTCCAGTGGATCCATAGTTTGTGCTGGGACCGGTAGTGGAAAAACGCTCTCGTTTTATTTGCCTGCGCTAACCAGCCTTGCTAATGAAATCTGCGGCAATCCGCAAGCCCGGGTACGTATTCTGGCGATTTATCCGCGTAAGGAACTCCTCAAGGATCAGTTTGCTGAGACCTATGCCCAGTGCCGCAAATTGGATGGGTTTCTTCAGGCGCAAGGCGCGCGAAAAATTCGTATTGGCTCTTATTACGGCGATACGGTAAAAAACAGACAAGATGCGCAAAATAAACTTCATAACCTCGCGGGTCTTCCTTTCGAACTGCTGCGATGTCCGGTAGAGCATTGCGATGGAGAAATGCAGTGGCGGCGTGAAGACATAGAAGCCAATAACGAAATCCTGACCTGTGTGAAATGCCGCCATACTGTAGATAACAGCGAAGTCATGCTTACGCGTTATGCGCAATACAAGAATATCGCGCCAGATATCATTTTCACTACTACAGAAATGCTCAACCAGCAACTTAACAACAAGACCAGTCATGCGTTGTTTGGCATCGGCAAAGGTGCAGGTCCGACCTTGGTATTGCTGGATGAAGTGCATACCTATGGTGGTTCTACGGGCGCGCAGACAGCCTTCCTGTTACGCCGATGGATGCAACGAGGTGCCTGTCTTCCACATTTCGTTGGCTTATCAGCCACGTTGGCGGACGCGCAGTCGTTCTTTGCACAGTTGATTGGCTCACCAGTAGATAATGTTGCGCTCATTCAACCGCATGAAGAAGAGATGAAGGCGGAAGGCGCAGAATATTTGCTGGCGTTGCGTGGAGACCCTGTATCGGAAACTGCACTGCTTTCCACTACCATCCAGACCAGTATGCTTACATCGCGTTTGCTGGATAGCAAAGAGGCTGTTGCACAAGGGACTTGGGGACAAAAAACTTTTGTTTTTACTGATAATCTCGATGGTATAAACCGTCTTTATTCTCAATTGAGTGACGCAGAAGGTTGGGATGTCAGCGGTGACGTGCCTGTCGCAGAACATGCGCCACTGGCGTCATTACGTGCATCGCAGAATAGCGGTAAAAAACAGACCGAATTGGGTCAGAACTGGCGAATTTCAGAGAATATTGGACACCTATTGAGTGAACGTAAACGAGTGTCACGCACATCCAGTCAGGATGCTGGCGTCGATCAGTTGGCGGACATTGTGGTGGCAACAGCGTCTTTAGAAGTAGGCTATAACGATCCCTTGGTGGGGGCAGTGATCCAGCATAAATCACCGAGCGATGTTGCCTCGTATCTTCAGCGTAAAGGCCGTGCTGGCCGTCTCAGAGGCATGCGTCCATGGATGCTGATCGTGCTTTCTGAATTCGGTCGTGACCGAGTAGCGTTCCAGCGTTATGAAGAGCTTATTAGCCCGGAAGTAAAACGCCAAGGCTTGCCGATGTGTAACCAGCACATCCAAAAAATGCAGGCGGCAATGGCGACACTTGATTGGCTTAGCCAGAACGGGAATTTCCGCGATATTTGGGCGATGTTACGCTATCCAGACAATACAGAATATAACCGCAAACAATATCATGCCTTACAGGTGCTTATTGGTAAGATTCTGCTGGGGGGAGCAGTTTTAAATTCACTTACCCGCTATCTGGGACATGCGCTGCAACTCAAAGACGCAGAGATTCAACCGTTATTGTGGAACTCGCCCCGTTCGTTGATGTTCGAATTTCTGCCTACTGTACAACGTTATTTGAAAAGCTATTGGGCTGAGAACGGGAAACCCTGGTCGATGACTGACAGTAGTCGCGGTTCGCCGGTGCCAGAATTTATTCCTCAAACTTTGTTCAACGAATTGAACTTGCCGACTTTGTTGATTCGTCTGCAGCGTGGTATCAGAACAGGTGATAAGTGGGAAGGGCTATCTTTTTGGCAAGGAATGCGAGAGTTTGCGCCGGGGCGTTTATCCAAACGCTATGCGGTGACTACCAACAGAAATACTGACTGGTTGGTGCCTGAAGGGTTTAATCCAACTCCGGGTAACTACACGGTCAATTTCCCGATTAATGACGCTTTTGGTGATGTACTGCAACTAGAATGTTCTATTGAGCATGAGGGAAGGCCACTCAATATCATTAAACCATTCCGGGTAATGACCAAAAGAGCGGATATCACGCGCATAAGCGATAAGAGTAATTCACAACTTTACTGGCATTTGTATTTAGTCAATCCGTTCTCAGCCATTAGGCATGATGTGCCTAAAGGTGCGTGGTATCCGGCATTGCGAGATGTAAGCTTCTTTAGCCATCAGCATATGACTCCATTGGAGGTTGTACGCTATACAACTGGCGCTCTGGCCTCACTACGCTTCAAAAATAAGCAGAAAGATCGGGCCCATATTGATTTCTTGTGGACTGATGGAACGCAGTCGGCTGGCATTGGCGCTAGGCAGTGGGTGGATGCTATGCGCCTTCGGTTCGTGCTAGACCGCGACACTGTCACGCACCTCGTCAACCAGCCTGATGTGTTACGCGGTCTACGTCCAGTCTATTTCCAGCATCTGGTCAGCATGATGCCAGAATTTGAGTTCGATGAATTCAAAGCTAACTGGGTAATGGAGTGTTTTCAGGCATGTCTTGCAGAGATCATGGTCATGCAACCGGATATGTCTTTAAGGGAAGCACTTGCTTTCATTGCCACTGAAAGTGGAGTTGAACGTCTCGTGCAAATTCCGGCTAGCCTATTCCAGCCGGATCTATCTGATGAAGATAAAAATGAGCAGCAACTGCAATTAGCTCTTCAGGACTTACTTTCAAGTGCAATCGTCCAGCAGCAACTGCTGAATTGCGCAGATGCACTCTGGAAACCGGTCGAATATCTTGACGGTTTTATCGAATGGGCGCGTCAGGTGCTGGCTGATACTCTATGCGCCGGCGTACACCAGACATTATGTTCTCTGCTGCCGGATGTAGATGAACGCGCCGTGGTGACGGAATCACGTTGGGATCGCGATGCTGCCAATGATATAGAATGGCTTGAAGTTTGGCTTACTGAGGTGGAATCAGGAGGATGCGGTATTCTTATCCGGCTCCAGGAAACTTGGTTCAGTGATCCGGTTCAATTTCTGAATATAATGGTCAGGAATCTTGCTCCGGGAGATTACGAACAAATCGATTTCGATCTGCAGAGTCTTTTAGAAACGCTTAAGGATTCTTCAGTGCTTCGCGAAGTATTTCGCAAAGTACGCGAGGCTGAGAACTATGAGGCACGCAGGGAATCAAACAAACAACTCCAACTCGAACTGCGTCGTTTGGGATTTAGACTGTCTCACAGTTTCACTACTGTACTCTATTCCCGAATTTTGCGCGCGGGTAGTTCTGAGAGTACAGATGCGGATTTACAAACACTGCTTGCAGGTTGGCGTCAACTCGAGGATCGCGCTGAAATCGAGTTCAACCTTAATATCGTGGCGCATGCACTTGCGTTCGGGGAGTGCGGTCCACATGCCTCTTTCTCGGATACTTTTCAGACTCAATGCCGTAACCAGAACTTACTCTGGCCGCGCGGTTACACGATCCGCCAGGCAGAATTGAACCATTACAATCCATTCAGCTCGCGGAGTTCAGTGACTGAGCGGTTGCTGGCTGGCGTGCTGTTTGATGCCAATATTGTTCGAGTTGAAGGCGACTCTTCCCACTGGTTAGAAGATGTTCACATAGCATTGCGCAAGCATGGGCGTGTTGATCTGTTGCTTCCCAAGATGGACCCCGAAGCCATTCACACTTACATAGCGATCTTACTGATCGAGCCCTTGGATTACTTAGGGCTGCTGCTTTATCCACGTATAGGTGAATTGCGGCGTGAGAAAGGAATAGTAATTTTGCGGGTGGAAATGGCGGAGGTAGTACAATGAGTCATAAGACAACGCATCGACAAATTTTTGTTCATGGTTCAGAAGGGCAGCGTGTATTACGAGAAGTACTGGGTGCGCAATTAGTTGGATTAATGATGAATCCTCAACCGCTGTGGCTGGTTTCACCATGGGTCAGCAATTTTGCTGTGCTGGATAATCGTTCCGGCAATTGGAGCTTTGTTGAACCGGCATGGGGAAACCGCGAAATCTATTTTCAAGAACTTCTAGCCGGCATGGTGAATTATGGCGTTGAGTTGAAGATGGTTACGCGTGATTTACCCCTCAATCGAGATTTCGTCAAGCAATTATATAATCGTCTTCATAGCAAAGCTGTTTTCCACCATACCTGCAGCCATGATCTCCATACCAAGGGCATGTTATCACCGCATTTTTTTATTCAGGGGTCAATGAATTTCACATGGCGCGGGGCCAATCGCAATGAGGAAAGTGTGGTGCTAACCTGCGATCAACATATCATCACAGAAGCGCGAACTGAGTTTGAAAAGCAATACTTTTTTGCTAAGCCGCAGGAGACTATCAAATGATCACTCTACCAGATTGGCTGGAAGCCTTTTATGCGGACTGCGACGAAAAGATTGACTTAAAAAAAGTGCTTGAGAAGAGTTACAAGCATCATAAATTTAATGAGTGGCTGCCGCCGCTTATTGAAGCAGCTTGTAGAAAACAGATGCCATGCTTTATCCCATCAGCAAGACCCGATTTAACATTCTATGCCTTAGCACCTGACGGAAGGAGTCTCGATGAACTACGCCGTTTTTTAATTGCGGGTTTAGGTTCAGCTGATACGCCTTCTGACTTTCTGATACGCCAACATTCAGAAAATAACAGTGAGAAGTTGTTGTTAAGGCAATTCCCGGACGGCTTTATCAAATTCTCCCTGTTTCCCTGGTTGGCCAAGCAGGTTGATAGCCGCGACAGAGTGTTTGGCTTGTTGCAGGAGTTACTGAATTTGTACGCCTGTCGTCCGCAACTGTCATCGACAGCTCGGCGCCAGACGGGGCGCATCTTGCGTGATTTTTATACTGCAGTTCATTCCCATGACTACATCGCTGCCAGCGCTTATCTGGATGAGATTCGCAACAATAACGCGCTGTCGCCTAGAAATACTCTTTTTTTGGAATTGCTGGCGCTGGCGGCGGGTTCTAAGTGGGAGGAAATTGTCGCTCATGAAAAAATTGGCGATGTACTGGGCGGACGGATCCCATTAAATATACAGAGTTTGCTGGTGCGGACCCTTGGCCATATGGGGCTAGATCGCCTTTTACTGGAGGGCTTTCACGCATTAAAGTTCGAAGAGGCCCGCGCATTAAGCCAAAGATTACGTCCATTGTTTAAACAAACCCCCGCATTTTCTCACATGGCTAGCAGTTTGCGTGACTGGCAACTCTGGACACTTGGGGCAGCGACTCTGGGTTATACCGAGTGGGAATATTCGTCGCCACTGCTAACCGAGACTTGGAAATCTAAGTTGCGGGAGTGGATTGGGGGTATGCATTTTACTGACAATACCAGCAAGGAAATCAGCGCAGAGCAACCGCCAGTACTGTTAATCTCGCCGGAACAGGCGAAGCGAATGTTGTTGGACATCTTCGGAGGCATTAGTACCGAAAATGAAATGGAAATTTACTCGCAACTATTAGCAATGCCTGATGCGACGCAGCAGGTCCTGCGCCAAAACGAGAGGTTATGGGCGTTCTGGGAGGAACTGCAAAATAAGTATCGGGTGGGCTCGTATGGCTGGATGCCATGGTTGCAGGATATCCGTAATACTAGCCAGTTGGATCGATTGGAGCAGTTGCGACAGCGAATGGACGGACAGTGGCGTGAATGGCTTATCTCGTCATTCGATGAGTATGAGATGATCGATATTCTTGAAAGCGGCTTAAGCGAAGAGCAAGGTAAGCTTCTGCGCAACGTTTTGCCGCTGTTCCTGACATGGATGGAAAACAACATGGTATGTGGCTCATCGCAACTTTGGCTGGCGTGGTTGACGTTGCTGGCTGCGGACGACATCCATTTTGAACAGGATGTTCGCTTGGGAGGCCTGCTGTTGGATAAATGTCTGGCTGGACAGTTTTCTAGCAGCGAATATCACGATGCACTTGATGCTTGTGAAGCCATCTGGAGTAAAAATGCTTCAATGCGTGCATTGGCCTATGCGATTGAAACAGCTGAAATAATACTGGATACACCATCTATTGACCACTCGATGATGCAAAAATACTGGATGAGTCTACAGACTGAGGCGTTAAGACGCTGGGAACGACTGGATAACAACTCGCAAATTCTGATCCGCATTTTGTCCTGCAGTTATTTGGGGGCAGGGGCTGACAGTGCGTTTCCGTCGCCACCAGAGCAGAACGCGGTAACGTCATCGCTACAACACGTATTGAAAGGGAAAATATTGGCGATTTACAGCCTGACTGAAGGTGCGGCGCGACGTGGAAAGGACGTATTGATGGAACTCTATCCTGGGTTGAAGGTTGAAATTAACCATGATCACGTCTCTACCCCTGCATTGATAAATTTGGCAAAAAAAGCCGATTTCTTTATTTTTTCCAGTGATAGTTCAAAACATCAGGCTTTTTATACGGTATCAGATTATCGCAAAGATATTATTTATCCAGCAGGAAAAGGCGCATCTAGCATAGTCGCAGCCTTTGCTCAATCTCTAAGGTGATTGTCACTCCCCACGATAAATACAACCCGCTGTACAGGTCTCTTTCACCATTACTCCGCTAAGGAGTGGCAGTTGCGGCTTCACTTGGTGCCAAATCCATTCCGCCAGCACTTCGCTGGTGGGATTCTCTAATCCAGTAATATCATTGAGATAGTTATGATCCAGACGATCTAGTGTGGGTTTAAAAATGGTTTTCAGTTCGGCAAAATCGATAATCCAACCAGTATGTTTATCCACTTCACCGGTTATCTCAAGGCGCACTAAAAAAGAGTGACCGTGTAAGCGACCGCATTTATGGCCCTCCGGAACATTGGGAAGACGGTGTGCGGCTTCAAAGGTAAAGTCTTTATACAACGTAGTTTTCATGGTGCCCCCTTTTTTTGTTATACAGTAACAATAAGAAGCAAAATTTTCTAGCATTTCTGAGTTATCTACTAACTCTCTGGTGATAGACAAAAATATTTCCGGTCGAACCCAAACCAGTTGGTTTTCAATTGTGAGGCTTGAGTCGCCATAGATAATCTATACACTTCTGAGTCCATTGTGGACTGACCCCGCCCCGGCATAGGGTTGCTTTCTGTGAACCCCTCTTCGATGTTGCCCTGCACCCGAATGCCTGTCGTCAAAGATCACTATGTCGGCTTGCGACGCACTTGCTACTTGCCATCGTTTTTCATTGAATCCGTAGACAATATCTTCGTCGAGGAAAATCACCTACTTCCTCGATAAATGTCTAGTGCCGCATTGCGGGCCGCGTACCCTGCCTGGTGACTGCATCGCGTCTTTAGCAGTCACAACGTGCCCGTCACGATTATTGGCAATGTAACATTTCAGCATGCGCATGCCAGTACCTCGATCTGGATGTTATGTACTGTAATGTATCTATCGGTATGGCAGGTCACACAGCACCGTTTACCGTTGTGTGCGAGGAAGAATTTGGCAAACATCTTCAGACTCCTGAGGGCAGGCGCAAGTCGTCCCGAAAAGGGAAGCCTGTGCCTTGCGATTAGATGATTAAAGGGGGGGATTGGTGTGGCTGTCACATAATGGAATGCTGACGTAAAAAACTGTCAGACTCAGAAATCGATACTTCGTCGGCGCACGGTTAACTGATGGTCAGCTACTCCGTTACAGCCATACAGTAAGCGCGTATTTTTCTGCTCAATCCAGGTCATATGCTCCGGTACATTGCGCATGCCGCTCGGTACCGGATCGCTGTTACGGACAGGTATCCGACCTTCACAGTGGCCGGGTGGCACGAATGTAATCCTCAGTCAGTGCCGATAAACCATTGAACTCTTTTTGTCGTGTATTGATCCATTTCTTCAGCGTGGCCGGAAGCAGCAGATGCAGTGCGTACCATGCTTCCGGCTCAATCCCTTTCACCAGCTCACACCAGCACAGCAACATCAGTGATTCACGTATACCGGGCTGTGGATACTGGCGGAAGAGCAGCAATAACTGCTCAGCAAGGGCACTGAGTCCCAGTCGGTAACATTCACTGCGCAACATCCCCGCCAGCGCTGGCCCCTCAGCACGTTTAATGATACGTCCCGCTACTGATTCTTCTTCCACACAAGCAGCCTGCGTTACCGTCAGCAAAAACTGCGGAATAATGAGCAGTCCGGTAAGCCCGTTCGGTAACGAGCAGGACGTCACGGTCAGCCTGTGCCACTTTTTAATTTCAGGCTGGCAGAGCCCATGAGTGACCTGCAGCCGGGTGAGGTCATCAAGCCAGGCCTGACAGTGCGCGGTAAAAATGGTTGAGTTCATCTGTAAATCCTTATCGTTGAATCGCAGACAGCGCCGTTCCGCTAGTGTGAAGCGGTGCGGGAAACGGCATCTGTGGAAAGTAATGCGGGATTGGGGGAGGAGGATGTACTTTCGTCTCTGGCATCAGTTGCCGGTAAACAGCAGGTATTCATCCATCATCAGGGTTAAAACGGGATCACTATCCTGGCGGTCACCCAGCCAGAGATACAGCGCGTCGTCTGGCTGTCCGACCAGACGCTCCAGCCAGTCGCAAGGGTCATTTCCGCACATCAAATCGCGCCAGCACAGCCAGACGATTTTGTGTCGGATTTCCCGGCTGGTCAGTCGCTGTAACATCACCAGCAGTGCCCGTTGTACCGGGAACTGCTTCAGTCGGGCACATTCACTCAGCAATATGCCTTCCAGCATGGGATGGTGAAGCAGCAGCGTGGTGTCTGAATCCAGCCGGGTGGACATGTCCTCTGTCACCGTGATGACCGGAGGCTGATTACCGCAGAACAACCGGTACAAAGCATGGGGTACCACGGCAGTGACCTGCCCCGTACCCGTGAAGCGGAGCGAGCCTATGGTGAGTTGATGGCTGGCCTGGATGTTCGGGTGACACAACCCATGTCGTACAGCCAGACGCGTGAAATCGTCCAGCCAGCGCTGGTAATGCTGCAACAGGAAGTCATGACGGGAATTCGGTGTTTTCATGACAACGTCTCCACGGGAGTTACGGTAAGTTTGTGGGTCGTTGGCAGGGAGGAATTCTCCCCACGGGATGCATCAATACGGGCCTGCAGCCAGGCTTCGACTTCACTCTGTCGCCAGCGGGAACTGCGACCAAACTTGATGGGTGCCGGAAACTCACCGTCTTTGATTAGCTTGTAGAACCATTTATCGGTTAACCCTGTGAGCCGGGTGATAAAAGCCATATCGACAAACTGGTCTTCAAGCAGGGAAGGTTTAATTGTCATGATGAGATTCTCCGGTAGCTAAGTAAGTACCGGAGTCGTGTGATGAATCACTGTAGCCTTCTCCGGCATAACAACCGGAACTGACGTAAAAAAGTGCGTCGTTTTATCGAAGCCCTCGCGGTCTGCCCAGTCCACTTGCGGGTGGTACCTCGCTGGCCCCGTAGTAAGTCTGCCCGTGTTTTGATTTCTCCTTGGCGAGATAGCTGATGATGTAGCGCAGGTTGTTGATGGCTGTAGCATCATCGTAATTGACGGGGCGGGTGATATCGGCTTCGTAGCATTTCTTAGGATCACAGCGATTGTGGTACCCCTCACCCTGTGTAATCTTCTGCCAGACAGCCCCTGCCTGTTCAGCCACCGGAAAGGTGGCCTGGTTATGGTGACCATCAAGATACATCACAATATGGGCATGGCATTTGTGTCGGGAAGTGCACTCCAGCACCCAGAAGTGACCCACGATGTTGCTCTCTAACATCAGATGTTCTGTTAACTGGCGTACCTCCCTTTCTGTCTCGTACCATCCGTGATGGTTATAACGCCATGTGTCATTCTGATAGAACACATCGAGTCTGAGGGGCTGAAGGCGGGAGTAACGTCCCAGTAGCTGATCTAGATGGTGGTTCAGTAACGACAACAGGAACCAGTTCATTGTGTATTTGCGGTTCCAGGGCCAGGGAAAGTCCATGATTTAATCCTCTGTAGTGTGTGTACAAAGGAAGGTGGTGATATGTAATTTTTTATGCAGGAAAGTCACAGTATTTCTGTTTACTGAGCAGTACTGTGGGGATTGGAGATATACAGACGGGTTAAGCGGATCACTGCGGGAGGGGATATGAAGAGGAAGTTCTTAAAACATGAAGACCTTAATTATACTAAAAACCCAAATGTTCGTTCCTGGTATACAGGCTGTCCTGACAGCATCATATTCAGTATTTTTACGTGAGAGCATATTACTATGAATTGATAACGAAATAGAAATATCAATAAAATAAACTTGTTGATAATAAAGGTGTTTAAGGTTGATTGTTATGCACTTTTTATAAAATGCTTAATAGGTGATTGGCATGTCAGAACGAATCACTTTCAATGTAACCAATTCTGAGACTCTGCGTGTTGTTGATGAATACAGCAAAAAACAGAAGATCTCACGGTCGCAGGTTATTTCCACATTGCTGGATGCTACCGTTCCGGTACTGAAAGATATTAATCGCTATTATCAGCTAGCGGACGAACTTAAGGCTCGGCTACTGTCTGGTGTCTACCAGCAGGATTTGCCTCGCCGAAGAAATGTTGTAGCTGCTGAAAAGTATTGTATGGAGATCTGGGAGAGTAAGCTTCAGGTTGGAAAAGGGTATGACTTTGACAGCGTCAATGGCAAGGTGCATGTTCGCGAACATAAACGACACTACCGTCGGGATAATGCAGTTGGCAGGGTCGAAAATCGACATATCAAAGAGCTCTGTCAGTTTATCCTGGATAGGTCAGAACAGGATGCCCGTTACGCCTGTTTTATCTATACCGAAAGGATTATATTTGCTGATGCCGAGACCTCAGAACTCCCCTCATCGCCAGTCAAATTTGCGGCAGGTGACGCTGTGATTTTGCTGGCAAAAGATGTGGTTTTTAACGAGTTTTTCTTTGATATAGGTAAGGCGCTTTTTATCAATGTGGTTGATCTTATGTCATACGGTACAAGTGGTATCCCGGAGACGACAGGAGACCCACGAGTTCACTGCTGGGTGCCAATCCTGTTTAGTGGGAAAAATGCCGTGATAGTACCTGTGTACCTGATTGACCCTGCTACGGCCCCGACGTTAAGAAAACCAGACAACATAACAGTGGTCTACCAGGGCAAAAAGTAACGTTGATTCTTGTTCCTGCCATGCCACGCGTTTTCATTTATCCCGTGGCAACCTTATCCTCATTTAGGGTTATTTACCAAGTGCGGATGAAAGTCAGCAAAGTCACAAAGAATATATTATGCGGCACTGTCAACGCTCTGTCTGACATGAACCGGGGTTCCAGGGCATAAGTCTTGATATCTGATACGCACCAGCGCATAAAGGCAGTTGGTGCGATCTAGATGTGGCGTAAAAAGATAGGTTTTCGTTGTACTCACCATCGTGTCGCTCCCGAAGAAGATATAATTTCTCTTGCCAAGACAGATGGCTTGTAGCATTCATTCTGTCAAGTTGTTGTCTGGCTCTGTCAGACCTGTACTGGCTTAATGGTTACATACGGCACTGGGGTTAAATAATCCATTTTTCACACCTGTAGGTGCGTAGCGCCACGGGCCCTAAAGATACGATCTGATGTCAGATAATGCCGTAAGCTCTTAGGCAGTTGCTCCTGATTGCATAGGTGTTCAGGGTATTGATAAATTCGCATAATTCATCCGTATAAGAAAACCACTCTCTACCAAGTCCCTTCTGATCCAACCTGTATTTTTTAAAGAAAAGATGTAATGCAGATTCTGTCTCAATACCCCCTGCGGGTATTATGGAGATAAGACTCAGGCTGGTATTATGTTGTTGCTTCAAGGTATCCACGCGTTGCCTGAGATTACCTGATATTCCAATCTTGACTCTTTCCTGAGGTTCATCCAGTAAAAAGTAGACATCCGTTTCACCATTGAGATAGGGCTCGTAATCCAGCCATGGAGCGGTGAATTCATTGCCATTGCTGATGTCAGGTGACAGAAGCAGGGGAAGCGCTGCCTGCCAGGCCTGCTCCAGACATTTTTCCTGCTGCTTTTGCAAAAAGGGTTGCATCAGAGCAGTACAAGCAAAGTGGGTTCCCAGTGGTATGTAAGATCCATGACGCGAAGGAGCAAACTGTCCTGTTGGCATCCAGGTATGCCGAATTTCCAGCTTATCGCCAACCGTCTTCGGCACACTTCTTAGGCCGATCTCCTTGCCGTGAAAGGAGGCCACTAGTTTCTGAGGCAAATACCATTTCAAAAAACTTAAAGGTAGATTGTGGGTATGCTGCTTTTCAGGCTGATGTTTTTTTATAAACGCCTGATATTCGACACTCCCCAGCGCTTGTGCAATAAATCGAATTTTTTCGCTATCGCTCTGTGCCTTTAGCCATGAATACGCTATTTTTCCGGCTTTGTTCATCTCATTTTCTTCCTTTCTTCAATGAGGTCAATGTGGCAAACGGGAGCTCGATACCAAAATCATGTTTATGACCATTTTGACTAAACGACCACTTTTCCTCTCCCCCGCGATTAAGTAACTCTCTGTATAAGTGATTGAGCCCCACACGACCGTTGGGGGCTGCTTTTTTCTGATGGTAATCCAGCGCGCTATAATTATTAATGCAACAAATCTTAACGGTACCGTCGTAACCCAATCCGATAAATTGCTTCACGAGGTAGGCCAGATAGCCGATCATATAGTCCTGAAACCATGGGCGTGAAAATACTCTGTCACAGGCATGTGGCAGGTAGGCATCATGAATATCTAAATCCCATTCCCGGCTTAAGATGGTGACCTGCTTGCCATTAAAGTGGTAATAGGCATAAAAGCGCACACCAAATACCCAAGGTTCCAGCCAAGGATTATTGGTCGGGATCTGTTTGTGATGTCCTGCTAATACCCGGCTGACCGTTTCATCATAAAATTCAATAAGTTCAATGATGTCTTTAACTGTCGTGGGAGGAAAATCCTCGCATTCACGTATTACAGCCGACATGACTTTACCGGATACCCGGGAAATATGGCCTTCAGCGATCTTACGTATCAAGCTTTCCGGCACATGGCGGTCAGGATGAATGGCATTTTGCAATTCTGCGATATACGGTGCCAGAAGCTGGCTAAAAACACGCTTTTCTTCATGGCTGGCAAGGCCATAGAACGACATGTACTTATCGCTAAGCTGACCAAATACTGTGCTGAGTTCCGACCAGTTATGGCAGTTATAGCGTAATGCCACTGCATCCCGGGCGTAGCTTAGATTGATATTGAGCGACCGTGAAAGGTATTTAGCGTGGGCTTTTGCTTCAGCGCATGTAGGGAGTTGTTTCATGGTTTAAGTCTCTAATCTGTCTTATGTGCTCACGAACCATAAGAATCAAAGACACTTAACCAAAAAAGATTTGATAAGTCTGCGCTGCATTCCGCTTTGGCCGTGAGCTGCCGGGTCGCGCTAACCTTGTGCTTAACGTATTGGAAAGTGGCACCATTGTCAACAGAGCCACTGAACATGCCGGGCTAACAGAGAGGTTAGACATGAAGCGAGGTGCGATGCTGGCAGGCATCAGGTGAGGTGCTAAAGGTCCGCTGTGAGCGCAGGCTGTGTGAAAACGTTAGCGATCGTAGAAAGGGTGTAGAACAGAGTCGAAAAATGCGCTCCTACGTAAAATTTGACGCAGGTTGACCAGTCGATCGACTCCAAATTTTGCATAACCTCACGCACTTCGGCTTTCAGGTAGGGTTTTCACACAGTCTGAGCGAGAAGTGGACATTTACATATTTGTTCCAGTGGCCAAATTTAGTGCACTACTACAGTATCGATTGACACCTATCCTTTAAATCTGGTCGGCCTATGCATAAACATCGATTTTTGAAGTCAAGGTTAGGGCAGCTCTTCCCGCTTAACCAATGGAACGCTGTAATCAGGTCGAATACTCTTTGAACCCGGCATAGCTCGCATCTCTTGCGGGAAATGCCAGATATTAAAATCCTTATTCGGGAATGTATCGTAATGGAAAAAATCCCAGCCAAGCAGAGCAGCCATACGTTCAAAGGCAAGCTCCTTAGCCACTGATAGTTCTAGCCGAGGATTAAGGTACTTCAAGTACCCAGAGTTCACAGATCCGGTCAGAATGTCGACAACCTGTAATCCAAGATGATGCTTAGAGTCGTGCATCGTCACAGACTTAACCAGCTTCTTCATCCCTGCCCTAGCCAGCATGTTGTTAGCAACAATACCTGTCACTTCATCGTTCTTTTTGTATTTATCAATCTTCTGGTCGATGATCACCTCAACGTCACTCTTAATCTGCTTAGCAACGTTCTTAACGAGCATTGTGTACGTCTGGTAAAAAGCCAACTCCCTGTCCGTCTGCCAGTTGTTGTAAATGTTCTTAACTACAACAATTGAGTGGAAGCAGCACGAGTTCTTGAGCACCATAGCCAGCAGCTCAATGCAAATGTTTGCCTGCCCTGCACTGTTCTTAATCTTGGACCACTTCAACTCACCGACAATCCCGTACTTATCTTTTAATTTCTGGACTCGCTCATTGAAGATGTGCAACGTGTCTTTACGCACACACAGCAAACCAATGCCATAACAGCGGTCACTCCCTGTCGTACCACTCTCATCACCAAAAGCCACGTATTCCATACAAATACCCGCATAAAATTGAATGGGTATTTTATGCTCAACCCAAGCGACAGACAATGTTTGTAGGTCTACTCAAGAGCCTTTAGGTATCTAATGTATCCATACGCTCGCACAATCTACTCACGGCACTTGACGGGCAGGACGAAGGTCTTATATGAGCGAGGAGCGGAAGTTCGCAATTTTGATCACCGCACAAGGCACATTACTAGTATTACTATGTTTTGTTAAAAGGAAATTTTTTCTATGCCTAAACACGAAAGTTACAATGGCATTTTTATTTCAAATAACGGTCAATTCTCCGGATTTCTTAAAGTTTCGGCTCCCCAGTGCCCCGGGGCGTCAGCCCAATTGCGCTAACCGGCAGAGGCGGCATTTCGGGCCTGGCGGCTTGGCCTTTGTAAGAAAAAAACGACCTAAATCAAATTTTTGCAGTTAAATACTGCGCGAGTCAATAATTAATATTGTTTTAGATAATTACTTTTAATATATTACGTGTTAATGTAATTTTCTGAATCTAAACTATTCCATTTCCCATTTGATTTTCTCTGAAGTGCTGTCTAGTTGTTCTTGAATAATCAAATGTTAATTATAAGGACATCAAAGTGACTAAATATATTTTCAGTATCAATGATTTAATTTTATCAAAAAATGCACAATTTTTTAAGATAAAAAAACCTTTATCTAGAAATAAAATAAAAAATCTATTTAGAAGCATATCCTCGATAAAAGATGGTGTTTTTCTTATAAATAAAATTAAATCTGAAGTTGTTGTAGATAATGGGAATTTAACTTACTCTTTGGTGTCTTTTAAAGTTCTAGAAGAGCCTTCATTTCTACAAGGCACTAGCATTTCAGAAAGCAAGTATGCGTATCTAATGATCTTGGAGGTTCAGGATTTTTTAATAATTTCGAAGAAAAATGTTGATGCAATTGAAAGCGAGTTGGAAAGGTTCATAGAATACTTTGAGTTTGATAAATTTTCAAATTTTAATGGAAGGCTGAATCCTGAGTATGAAAAGATTAGCATGAGGAATATGTCACTGTCAGATTCAGTGATAAGAAATAGAACAGTGGAAGCAAAAAATCTAAGTGGCATTCTTTCTCCTAACACGACTGGACGTTCAATTCCAGGGACATTTAGAGTCAAGACAGGAAATGACATATTTACTTTAACACCAAATACTTCACGAATAGGCTACAAAGATAAAAAAGTGGATTTTTTTAATTTCTGCTCATGGGCAATAGCTACAGTAAATGAATTATCTAACACAGCCTCTTTGTCAAGTAAGCTAATGGCAGGTTTCTCTTCCCCTATTACTTTGAGTGAATTATTAGCAAAAAAAGTCAAGCCAAAAGCTATTTTTATAGATCTTAGCGAGTTGGATGATATGGTGCGTGGCACGTCCCATACTTTTACACTAACAAAAAATGTGCCTCATGGAACGGTGACGTTAAGTTCTGTTGAACTTGATAAATTTTTCAATGGATTTAAATCATCATATTTCTTAGATGGTGAAACGCTAACCAATTTAAGATTCAAATTCAAATGTCGTCTGAGATTCAATACTAAGGTTGTGACTATAGTATCCAAATATCTCGATGGTATAATGATTAGTGAAAATGGTTCTCAGTTAATGTCGCTTAGTAAATATATTAACAAGTTTAAGCCATTCACTATAACCTTCGATTCCCCCCAATATTGCTATCATGGTCGTTCGTGTTTTGAAGATAAGACGATGTTAAATAATTTGAATATTTTCCTGTCCGTTTTTGATGATAGCTTTGATTTTTCAACAATCAGATCGGAAAAAGAGAAAGATGACAAACAATCTTATCCAGAAAATATTAAAAGATTTCCAGTGAGATCGCTATTTAGACGAGTGGAGAATATCTATTCAAATAAAGATGCTATTGTAATTTGTGATGATATGAATGATGAGTGGGCCGATCATATTGTGCTGGATATCACGACAGGAAATCCATCCATAAAGTTTATTCATTCTAAATATATTAAAAAAGAGAGCTATGGCGCCAGTAAATTTCATGAAGTTATAAGTCAAGCTTTAAAAAATATTGGCAGATTACATTCACCAAAAGAACTTTACCTTGATAAATATGATAATGAATGGTCTTCAAAATATTTACAAACGCAGATTAGTAGAGTTAGACCAATTGACACTTCCAGGAATGACATTGAGTTAGCTCTTGACAAAATTAATGAGAGTCCGAAAACTAGTAGGGAGTTAATATTAGCTGCTCCATTTTTAAGAAAAGAAATGTTAATCGATGAGGTGGAAATCATCAAGAGAAATCAGTCAGCCAAACCTTATACTGTTCAGCTAATCTGGCTTATAAATACATTTTTGAGTGCATGTGTTGAGTACGGAGTAAAACCCAGTATTCTATGTAAGAAGTGAATTGAATTATCCAAGGCTGGCTGTTTATGTAGGCCAGCTTGCTTTCTTTAATATTTAGGAATTTGATTTAAAGTGAAATTAGGCCCATTTATTAACATTGCTAACTCTAACCAAATTCCTAAATCCCATCTTCCGCCTCACAATTCCTTAATTCAAACTAGACGTTTCCCGCGCAATACATAGCAATCTCTTGATAACAATGGTATGGAACTGAACGTTGAGTGCCTAGTAGGTGAAGAAGATGGGGTATATGGCCTGATATTTGAGCCCTGAGGACCGGCGCATAGAAACAAAGATTATAATGTTGCCCTCGATTATATCATTGGACGACTTATTGATTCCGGGGTAAACAAAGGCGTTGTGTATTTGGCCTCATCATCAACCGGAAGACATATACCATCTATAGCGGAAAGAAAAATACATCCTGATGATGTGATTTTCTTTAGTGGGAAACTACCCTTCCGATATTTCCCAAAAAATGTGTATGTATCAGACTCATTTGAACAGTACTGCTAAAAAAGATGCACCATCAGGGAACAGAACTGAGCGAGTAATGATAAATGTTCCTAGTGTTAATAGTGCTGAATTTTGGAAACCTATCATCTACGGAGATACATCAGTGCTTTTCGAGCCACTAATGATGAGAGTGTTCTAAGTAAAATGGTCAGTAAGCTAATATAAATTCCTTTGAACGAGCCCGAGGGACATAAAAAACTGGAACATTAGAAAGAGTTCAGAAGGTTTATATTCGGGATCCTGCTGTTAAATCTTGTGTATTGCAAGGGAGTAAGGGCGTTTGTGAAAGATGTAGTGAAAATACACCGTTCTTAATAAATGGCGATATCCCATATCTCGAAGTGTATCATGTGATACCTCTTTCTTTATCTGGTGCTGACACCATAAGCAATTGTGTTGCACTATGCCCGAATTGCCATCGGGCATTGCATTACAGTCAAAATTCGGAAGAGCTGATTGAGGAACTTTATATAAACATAAAAAGATTGCAAAGATGAGTGTTCCGTTTTGC
Organism: Citrobacter sp. CK199; assembly: GCF_030333285.1. Lineage (NCBI taxonomy): Bacteria > Pseudomonadati > Pseudomonadota > Gammaproteobacteria > Enterobacterales > Enterobacteriaceae > Citrobacter > Citrobacter sp. CK199. The sequence continues at coordinate 310,665 of NZ_JAOWGF010000029.1, forward strand.
TGGGATATTTATAGGTGAGCAACGTCCCCTCCTGGCACTCTGAGGACGTTCGGCCCCTCCGACTTTATAGGGACGGACCGCCAGTTACGATCAGTGCTGACGATAAGTATTTCGCAGTTTTGGCTTATTCATCGACGTATCAACGACCACCGATTACTTGACGCTTTTATATGGAGTAAATTTTCCTGGACGAGATTGTGAACCTTTATTTTTAAGTTTCAGCTTTCGACATAATCGTCCATAAACATCTGGAGGAAAACCTCCATCGAACGACCATTTATCGCTATGTTTCGTCATCTGTATAATCCCAGATATATTTTTATACTTATTGCCGAGATTATTCTTAACAATATATTCAGAAACCTCCGAGCTATGCGTAAAGCCCAGTTCGGATAACTCTGTTATCAGCTCATTGAATTCCTGAGCATCTAAAGATTCAGTATTTTGTACTGAATGGATTGTTTGTGGCTTATGTATAAATGTCATAATAATCATCCATATGATTTACGTCTCTGCGTCGTAAATGTGAACTAAGTGTAAGTATCCCGCATGAATCACTGAACAATATGACACCGGAGGAATACCGGCAGCACCATTATTTGGCGGGGATCTCAAAAAATGCATGGAACCAAAACGGGTCTAGTTACATAAGTACTACATTAAAAAGCTAGCCTGACAGAGTCATGCTTTGGGAAATAACCATGAGGTACCGTCGTATTGCAGGTTCACTATGAGTGAAACGCTGCCAGCAAAACTGATATCATTGCCGCATATTATTTCGCGACGCTAACGGGGTGTATTTGACGAAATCCCGGATTGAGTGGCAAGTTTTACGTGTAATCACCCATATATTAAGCGGTGCGGGTTGCAGTAATGCTTGGTAATCATCGGCGATGCGTTTAAACAGCTGTTGCCGATAGCTAGGCAATGGGCCTGCCAGCACGGCAAGCTCTTCATTGTAGCTTTTTGCTTGCTCTGGCTTCCAGTAAAGGCGGCTGAGTTCTTTCGTACAGTCATCGTTGGCCAGCGATGGGGAGGCAAGTACCTTGTTAATATGTAGTAGCAGTGGAAGGATGAGTATTTTCCATTCTTCAAAGTCGGCCTGACGGTGAAGTTCCAGCGTATTCTGAAATTGTTGTCCAGCTTTAGTATCGATTACTGTTCCTGCTTCAGCTGATTTTTTCAGGCATTGAGTAACCTCCGCCAAGGTGATTCTCTTGGTATATTCCCCGGATAAATCTTCAATAATTTTATAGATTCTCATGCAGTTCATGTGCAGATTGTTCACACAGCTGTCGCACTCAAATGCCAACCGCTCCAACTTGGTAGTTTCGAGCTCTAGCACTTTCTTACGCATATCATTACTTAACGCGAGTTTGGCCCCGAGCCAGACCGCAGTGACGGTCACAATGGGTGTGATAAGATCTTTCCAGTTAAACAGCATGATCTGTATTTCCTGATAGATGACTTCTGCAGTCGCAGAACAGTAATGGCAGACACTGAGCTAGCACACTATAGCGAGCACCGTGGGTGTGGTTGAGGCTGTAAATGCTGTTTTTACGGCGGGTACGGTCAGTCCGAACCTCCGGAGAGGATTGTGTGCCAAGTAAGGGCATGCAAAACATATAACGAACTACCCGAGGAGCCAGGAAGAAGTCTACTGACCGATTCCCTGCTAACGAACATAAACTATGTCTCGTCGATGTCCGCTTCTGGCACTAAGCGGAAATCGTTCAGTTCTGGGCTACACAAGGTCCTATATGTATTAATCTAAAATTCCAAATAATTTCAGATAGATATTATCTCCGTGAATCCCCGCTTTCCTGACTGGAACTCGGGTTTTTTTATTTTTCACGCTGAGACTACTGTATGAATAAACCTGATGGCTTTCAAGCCCTTGAACAACCGCTCGCGTCGCTTCCGCACACGCTTCGCCAGCTTATTCTTGAACGTATCCAGAACCTGACCCATTACGAGCCGGTTATTGGCATTATGGGCAAAAGTGGGGCAGGCAAATCGTCTCTCTGCAATGCCCTGTTCCAGGGAGAAGTCACGTCGGTCAGCGATGTGGAGGCCTGCACCCGCGATGTGCTGCGCTTCAGGCTCCGCAATGGCAATCACAGCCTGATGATTGTTGATTTACCGGGTGTGGGTGAAAGCGAGCAACGCGATGAAGAATACACTGCACTGTATCGCCGCATCCTACCCGAACTGGATTTAGTTTTATGGGTCATCAAGGCTGATGATCGGGCACTGTCAGTGGATGAACACTTCTATCGCAAGGTGATGCTGGCGTATCAGTACCGGGTTTTGTTCGTGGTTAATCAGGTCGACAAGGCCGAACCCTGTCATGAATGGTGTACCACCGATAGCACGCCTTCACCTGCTCAGCAGTTAACGATTGAGACTAAGAGAATCGCGATGCAGCAGTTGTTCCTGCCGCACCATCCTGTCTGTGTGGTGTCAGCCCGCACAGGGTGGGGCGTGGAAACCCTTGTCTATATTATGATGCATAGCCTGCCTGACCGGGCCACCAGTCCACTGACAACACAACTGCATGGAAGGCTCTGCACCGAGCCGGTAAAAAAGCAGGCACGTGAGCGCTTTGGTCATGCAGTTGATGAAATGATTGGCAATGTGGAGTCATCATCTTTTCTGCCAGCGCCTGTAAGGGCTGTGATTCGAACCGTGCGGGAAGCCGTGGTGACCGTTGCTCGTGCCGTCTGGGACTGGATTTTCTTCTGAAAAACCGCGTATAGCGGACACTTCCTGTCCTTTTCGTGCTCAATTAATGAGCGATTAATGCACCTTCAACGCGTAAAGGCGCATTACAGCTGTAATCCTCGCACTGAAAAAATACGCCTTCCCATGTCCATACCCTGTCCGACCCCTTCGTTACACTAATCACTTAATTTTCAGCCTGTTAACGGGATGGAGAAAATCTAATGTCCCAGACTGAGCGTCGCCATGAGCGGCTGGCGGTTCGACTGTCCCTCATTATCAGCCGCCTTGTTGCTGGCGAAACACTGGATATGGGCCTTCTTGCCGCAGAGTTTGGTGTATCGCTCCGTACCCTCCGCCGGGATTTTCGTGAGCGACTGATGTACCTGGACCTGGAATATCGCGACGGCACCTGTCGTCTGCTTTCAGGTAGCCATCAGCGCGAACTGGCGGTGCTGACTTTTGCTCGTCAGTCAGGTGTGGAGGCCTTGTTTCCTGACATGGATAACCACATGGTCAGCTCACTGCTGAGTGGGCCCGGTGAGTCTCCGTGCCTCATATGGGCAGAATCGGAGTCATTGTCGCCGCCCAGGCCAGGCATATTTACACGCCTTGTCAGGGCTATATCAGAGCATCGTCGCGTGACACTGCTGGCTGAAGGTTGTCGCTGTTCAGGGCTTGCACCATACCGCCTCGTACTCTGTGGCGGGCACTGGTATCTGACTGGAGAGCATCATCATCGCGTGGCAGTGTTTCCGCTAAACGATATCCATGCAGTTACCTTGCACCCGGAACTGTTCGTTCCTGACCTTCAGATTCGCAATGTTCTCGCCGAACCGGAATTCCTCAGAGCTCTTCCCCATTTTCACGTTTTTCACTCACTGCTCGCCAGAACCGGCGACGGTCTTTTACCTCATAAGGAATCATGATGAAAAAATTACTGGCTACAACGGCGCTGGCCGTCAGTCTCTGCGCTGGCACTGTTTTTCCGGCGTCTGCTGAAACTGTCGTGGGTACCGTCAAATTCTGGCAGTACATGCAGGCGGATGGCTGGAAATCGGCCGATGGCATAGATAACGACACGTTAAACAATACGCTCTATCAGGCCAGTGTCATTGGCAATTATCCCTGGACCAGGCAATTTCTGCTGCGTCAGCGAGGTGGTGGTGCTTATTTTCTCGCCGACAAGAAAACGCATACCGTGCGCAAGCTGAATCTGAAACCTGCCAGCGGTTATTACTCCGACCTGACATCGGTCTATCAGGGCGAAGACCAGGGGAAAGGGTGTTATTTCACTATCATCGACACCCAGTATCAACTGGAGCTGGCTAACGAACCTCACAGCAACCAGGTACTTGCTGCATTCCCGGAAAACTGTGTCAACAAACGGCAGCAGGCGGCCCTGGCGGCGAAGCGTTCTGCCTCAGAGCAGAAACTGCAGCAGTGGGTAGCCCAACAGAGTCTGGCTGAGTTGTGCCGACGAACTGGCAACTGCTGAAGCAACGGAACGGACGAATAATAAGGAATCTGCACCATGAAGAAATTGTATCCACCTGTGCTTGCCGTTCTGACAGTTATCGGTGCAATGAGTGCCTCTGGCTGCGACAGCAAGGAAGATGCTGGCGTGAAAGCGATAGCCAGGTTTAAAGACCTGACTCCACCACCATTCAGCAAGGTTGTCTCGCATAAATCTGATATCGCCCAGGAGTGGGTAAAAAAGGATGCCTTCGGTACACCGCAATATACGGTGATGAAAACCCGCCAGTCGCCGGAAGGCTGTGAGTCAGGCAATTATTACTACATTGCGGATATGCAGCAGAAAACGGTGCAGCCTCTGATTGCTGCCCTGTGTCTTGCGGACAATATCACCCTGAGCTTCCGGATTGAAACCGACAGCTACACGGGTGAAAAATCGGTGGTGTATTCGCACGATGGCAAGGAAATGGGGAAACTCTATCTGCCGGAGAATCAGGAGAAAAATCCATGAAGAAACTGAAATGCGTTCTCTCAGTTTGCGCTCTGAGCCTTTGCCTGCTGTCACCGGCTCAGGCCGAAGAACAGCGTTACATCAGTATCCGTAATACCGACATGGTCTGGGTGCCGGGCAATATCTGCGTCTGGCAGTTTCGCCTGGACAACGGCGGAAATGGTGAAGAGTTCGGGCCTTTGACACTCTCCCTGCGTCTGAAAGATAAAGGGGGAAACACGCTGGCGATGGGGAATATGGGGGTGGCTGCATTTGGCGACAGCGATGCCACCCGCTCTCAGGAAGCTTCGCTGGAGAACGAATGCGTGGAAAACGTCAACTCGGTCGAAATCATGAAGGCAACGGAAGAGCGTAATGGTTACCAGATTGACCTGCCACTGTCCGTTTTCGACCCGCAGTATTACCAACCGCTGCAAGTCACGGTTGTCGGTGGCAAGGCATCTTAGCCGATTCGTTATCCGTTTGATTCAGCCCCTGTCGCACATGCCGCAGGGGCTTTTTGTTTTAAGGAGCCTGTATGACTGAATTCACTGAATTGCCTGATGGGCCGTTTACACGCCAGCAGGCAGAGTCAGTTGCGTCTCAATATTCCAACGTTGCGATAGAGGATGACCAGGGGTCGCATTTCCGTCTGGTTATCCGTCATGAGCGTTGCATGGTCTGGCGGGCCTGGAACTTTGAGCAGGATGCCGGTTACTGGCTGAACCGGTATATCGCTCGTTATGGCATCCGCAAATTCCCTGCATAACCACCACCAGCGCTTCACCGTTATAAACAAAGTCAGGCCACACCTCCCTCGGGAAGTGTGGCCTTTTGTATTTTTACTCACTGCATAAGGAGTTACCCATGCGATTAGCCAGCCGCTTTGGCCGTATAAACCAGATACGCCGTGACCGACCTCTGACCCACGAAGAGCTGATGAGTCATGTCCCCAGCGTGTTCGGGAGTGACAAGCATGAATCTCGTTCAGACCGTTATACCTACATCCCTACCATTACCATCCTCGAAAGCCTGCAGCGTGAAGGCTTTGAGCCGTTCTTTGCCTGCCAGACGAAGGTTCGCGACCAGAGCAAGCGGGAGCACACCAAGCATATGCTGCGTCTGCGTCGGGCCGGACAACTGACCGGCCATCAGGTGCCGGAAATCATTCTTCTCAACAGCCATGACGGCTCATCAAGCTACCAGATGCTGCCGGGGCTGTTTCGTGGCGTCTGTACCAATGGTCTGGTCTGCGGTCAGTCATTCGGAGAAGTACGAGTACCGCATAAAGGGAATGTTGTTGAGAAGGTGATTGAAGGGGCTTACGAAGTGCTCGGGGTGTTTGACCGGGTAGAGGAGAAGCGCGATGCAATGCAGTCACTGGCGTTACCAGCGCCGGCTCGTCACGCGCTGGCTCATGCCGCACTGAAGTATCGATTTGGTGAGGATCACCAGCCGGTCACGGTATCGCAGTTGCTGACTCCGCGTCGTCGGGAGGACTACAGCGATGACCTGTGGACCGTCTACCAGCGCGTACAGGAGAACCTGATGAAAGGTGGTCTGTCAGGGCGAACCGCACAGGGGAAAAGCAGCCGCACCCGTGCTGTTACCGGTATTGATGGCGATGTGAAGCTCAATCGTGCTCTTTGGGAGATGGCAGAAAACATGCTCGATTTTTTCGGGCGTTAAACAACGGTTCCGGCATAAGGAGATAGTTTAATGAATACACAAAATCATCAGGTTGCGGAGCATTCCGCAATTACTGCCTCGGTGGTCCCTGACGAGCTACGCATCGGCTTCTGGCCGCAGCACTTTGGCTCCATCCCACAATGGATAACCCTTGAGCCCCAAATCTTCGGCTGGATGGATCGCCTGTGCGCTGATTACAGCGGCGGCGTCTGGAGCTTTTACACACTCAACAATAGCGGCGCATTTGTGGCTCCGGAGCCTGACGGTGAGAAATGGACGTTGTTCAACCCGATGAATGGCAACGGCGCGGAACTTACTGGAGAAGCGGCAGGGATAGTCGCCTGCCTGATGGCATACAGCCACCACGCTTGCCGCACCGAGTGTGACGCGATGACTGAACACTATTATCGCTTACGCGACTTCGCGCTGAACCATCCGGAATGCAGCGCCATTATGCATCTTATCGACTGAGGGATACCGAACATGAATACCGCATTATCCCCGCTGTCATCTCAGCCTGAACTTTTTCCGCTGGCGGTTATGGCTCAACATGATTACCTGCTTACTGCGACATCCGGATTAACACCCTATGCTCAACGGACCATCCGACGCGCTACCAATCTACTGGATAAATATCTGCGCCAGCCCGGTATATCCTTTACCTCAAGTACTGCTGCCCGTGACTGGCTTCGGTTACATCTGGCAGGACAAGAACGGGAAGTGTTTATGGTGCTCTATCTCGATAACCAGCACCGTTTACTGGAGAGTGAAACGCTATTTGCCGGTTCGATTAACCATGTCCAGGTCCATCCCCGTGAGGTATTGAAGTCAGCGCTTCGCTTCAATGCTGCAGCTGTCGTACTGGCGCATAACCATCCATCCGGTGATCCGGAGCCCAGTCAGTGTGACCGCAACATTACGGGCAGGCTTAAAGAAGCGCTGGCACTGGTTGATGTGAACACGCTCGATCATCTAGTCATCGGTTCAGAGGGCATAGTGTCGTTTGCAGAGCGAGGCTGGATATGAGGGCACTTCAATGAAATCTACTGACTCAGAGAACGATTCATTTCTCAAGTGGGGTCTGAATCGTAATGTGACACCTTGCTTTGGCGCTCGTCTGGTACAGGAGGGAAACCGGCTGCACTATCTGGCTGACCGGGCCAGTATCACCGGTAAGTTCAGCGAAGCAGAATGTCTTAAGCTGGATGTGGCATTCCCGCATTTTATCAGCCAGATGGAATCGATGCTGACTACTGGTGAAATGAATCCTCGCCATGCCCACTGTGTCACCCTGTACCACAATGGTTTCACCTGCGAAGCCGATACCCTTGGCAGTTGCGGCTACGTATACATCGCCGTTTACTCCACCCATCGTTAACTACTTTCACAAGAGCAAATATGAAAACTCTACCTGCAACAAATCCGCAGGCGGCGAAGCTATGTCTGTCGCCCGTGGCTGTCTGGCAAATGCTGCTTGCACGCCTGCTGGAACAACATTATGGCCTGACACTCAACGACACGCCATTCAGTGATGAAACGGTAATTCAGGAACATATCGATGCCGGTATATCTTTGGCCGATGCCGTTAATTTTCTGGTGGAAAAGTACGGGCTGGTTCGTATTGATCGCAGGGGATTCGGCTGGCAAGAACAGTCTCCATATCTGCGGGCAGTCGATATTCTGCGGGCGCGACAGGCAACAGGTTTATTGAAAGCGCGGCACGGTGAACATTGGGAATAGCCTTCCTGATTCACACTGCAGCTTTCCTTACTTATTTAATTTACTCATTCCAAAAAGCACCTGCCGATGCTGGTTGGTGCTTTTACTTATATGGACGAAATATCATGCAAATTGAAGCTGTAATTTTAACTGGGCACATTATCGCAAGCACAATCCGGGAATGCTGGGCCGTCGTTGTTGATGGTTTTGACGCATACTACGAACAAGCTTATGATCCAGCATAATTTCTTTTCCTCATGAAGGGACTGGTATGGGCAACAGAATGTGGATGATCCGCGGTGACGGCGGCAAGCTCTATGACGATTTTCGCGATAAGCAAATTGTAGGCATCGGTTGGTCTCAGCTGGCTCCATTAGTCAAACCCGGCCTATCCCGAGCCCAGTTACTCGCCTTATACCAGGAGGCTGATCCCTTAACAAAGCTCGGAACAGCCCGTTCTGGCGCATCGCAGGTCTGGCGTTTTGTGAATGAGATCCAAAAGGGTGATTGGGTTATTACCTATTCGCCAGCCAACCGTACTTATTTGCTAGGCAAAGTTACTTCAGACTTCCAGTATCATCCTGAATGGGTGGAAGAGGGGATGGGTATCGCTCGGCAGGTTAAATGGAATACTCAAGAAATCGACCGCGATAGACTGTCTGTTGCTACCAAAAACACATTGGGTTCTACGCTGACGGTTTTCCAGCTTCCAGAATATGCGCTAGAAGAGCTTTTGCAGGATAAGAAACCCACTGCAGATGTAATTACTCAGAATCCAATTGCGATGGATGAAGATGAGGTCGTTTCTGATCCGCTCCGCGATATGGAAATGCTCGCGTTTGAAGGTATCAAAGATCGCATCAACTCTCTTGACTGGGACGAGATGCAAAATCTGGTTGCCGGAGTTTTACGCAGTATGGGTTATAAAACGCAGGTGTCACCTGCGGGAGCCGATCGGGGTAAAGATATCATTGCTTCACCTGATGGATTCGGTTTTGAAAATCCACGTATTATCGTTGAGGTAAAACATCGCAGGGAGCAAATGGGAAGCCAACAGATCCGCAGCTTTATCGGAGGTCGCCATAAAGACGATCGCGGGCTTTATGTCAGTACCGGTGGTTTTACAAAAGATGCTCGATATGAAGCCGACCGTTCGACGATACCACTAACGCTCTGGACGCTTGATGATCTCGTCCGTGCGCTTATTGAGAACTACGAACAAGTTGATATCGAGACTAAACTTTTGGTGCCTCTGAAGAAAACGTTCCTGCCTGCCTGAGTCTTGCTTCGACAGCCATAACAGTGTTCTACTGCTATGGCTTTATACCCACTCGAAATGTCTATCTTTTATACGGATTACAACGTGTGGGTACAAGTGCGGGTATAACTTTTTATTCCTGTTTATAAACTACATTGATATCAGTCTATTGGGTGTGAAATTCGAGTCCGGCCTTCGCACTTATCCCCTTAACACCTCTCTCATGTACCATTCTACAAGCCCTTACGGCACGTCAATCAGCTTGTCGGCAGAACACAGAACAGCCTGTCGACAATCCTGCCTCCATTCATCATCTTCGACATCTGTATGTGCATAGTCTCGTCTGGTCCAATCGTTCCTTTATCAAAACTTTTATGATGGGCCACATTGTTTGCGTGTCTGTTGGATAGCGAATCCTACCTCGTCAGCAGAGAGTCATGTTCTTCATCAAAACCACTGGCAACGTTGTGTTCGACGGTCTCTTTTTATTCTCAAACTACGTGAACTTTGCTGCTTATCTACTCTCCCCAAATTCATGCCAAAAAATGTGAACCTCATCCCTGAAGCAAATCGTAATCTCTGAAATCGATCTGTGTCGTAAACTTTACTTTACACTTTTAGTGATGTTAGTCACAAAATTAAGCGCGGAGGGTGATCGCAATCTCACAATATCCTGGTATACAAAATCGACAATGTGAGCGGAAAAGAGGCTGGAAAGTTAAGTTTTCACTGCTTTCTCTCTTTTACCGCGTCTGGAGGGAAACTGCAATTCAAAAGATAAAAAATAACTTGTTGAAATTGAGTCAGTAAAAAAATGCTATGTGATTTAAATCACGCGTATTTACAGATTTTATGATTTACGCCAATGGCGAATATTGACGGAGCTATTTTCTTCATGAATTAAATCTTGCATAGTGCCCTCACATTATTTCTCCCCCTGAATCAGGAGGCGGATAGTTATATTCCATCAAACTTTATTGATGGGCCAGGTATGCTTTACTTCACATTAATACGAACATGACCACTGTTAACTGGAGAAACAAAATGAATTATCCGGCAGAACCCTTCCGTATTAAAAGCGTTGAAACTGTATCTATGATCTCGCGTGATGAGCGCATCCAAAAAATGCAGGAAGCGGGCTACAATACCTTCCTGTTGAACTCGAAAGATATCTATATCGACCTGCTGACGGACAGTGGTACGAACGCCATGAGTGATAAGCAGTGGGCCGGGATGATGATTGGTGATGAGGCCTACGCAGGCAGTGAAAACTTTTATCATCTGGAAAGAACGGTTCAGGAGCTGTTTGGCTTTAAACATATTGTTCCTACGCACCAGGGGCGCGGGGCGGAAAACCTGCTATCGCAGCTGGCGATTAAACCGGGGCAATATGTTGCAGGGAATATGTATTTCACCACCACGCGTTATCATCAGGAAAAAAATGGCGCCACCTTTGTGGATATCGTCCGTGATGAGGCGCACGATGCCGGTCTGAATATCGCCTTTAAAGGCGATATCGATCTTAAAAAGCTGCAAAAACTGATTGACGAAAAGGGCGCCGAAAATATTGCCTATATCTGTCTGGCGGTGACGGTGAACCTTGCGGGCGGTCAGCCGGTCTCGATGACGAATATGCGTGCCGTCAGGGAGTTGACGCAGGCGCATGGCATTAAAGTCTTCTACGATGCAACCCGCTGCGTAGAGAACGCCTATTTCATCAAAGAGCAGGAAAAAGGCTTTGAGAACAAGAGCATCAAAGAGATCGTCCATGAAATGTTCAGCTACGCCGATGGGTGTACCATGAGCGGGAAAAAAGACTGCCTGGTGAATATCGGCGGGTTCCTGTGCATGAACGATGATGAGATGTTCTCGGCGGCTAAAGAGCTGGTGGTGGTATATGAAGGGATGCCATCCTACGGCGGTCTGGCCGGGCGCGACATGGAAGCAATGGCCATTGGTCTGCGTGAATCCATGCAGTTTGAGTACATTGAGCACCGTGTGAAGCAGGTTCGTTATCTGGGCGATAAGCTGAAGGCGGCAGGTGTGCCGATTGTTGAACCGGTAGGCGGCCATGCGGTATTCCTCGATGCTCGTCGCTTCTGCGAACACCTGACCCAGGATCAGTTCCCGGCGCAGAGTCTGGCGGCAAGCATCTATATGGAAACGGGCGTGCGCAGCATGGAGCGTGGCATCATCTCCGCAGGGCGTAATAAAGAGACGGGCGATCACCACCGGCCAAAACTGGAAACGGTACGCCTGACTATTCCACGCCGCGTTTATACTTATGCGCATATGGATGTGGTGGCCGATGGCATTATTAAACTCTATAAGCATAAAGAGGATATTCGCGGGCTGAAGTTTATTTATGAGCCTAAGCAGTTGCGCTTCTTTACTGCACGTTTTGATTATATTTAATGATATTGATAGCCCCATTTTTAAATGGGGCTTTTTGTTTTTTATTATCCGAAGATGTACAAATGACAGCCGTAATTATAATTAATAGTCAACAGGAACATTTATCATGGATATTAATGCCATTGAACGACAGAGTTCCCCCGGACTTATTAGCGGGACGATGCTTGTCATCGCAACGGTAGTCGGCGGGGGAATGTTCTCCCTGCCTATTGCGATGGCGGGAGTCTGGTTTCCCGGCGCCTCTGTTATTCTGATCGTTATTGCCATCATGATGTTATTAACCGGCCTGATGCTGGTTGAAGTGAACCTTCACTATGGTGCCGGAGCCAGTTTTAACACCTTTACTCAGGATCTATTAGGGCGAAAGTGGAATATCGTGGTTGGCATCGCCTTTGGTTTTGTACTCTATATTTTAACCTATGCGTATATCTCCGGGTCATCGGCGGTGATGGCGCAGACGGTGTTTAAATATAGCGGTTTTCGTTTCCCGGCAAACATCTCCGTTATTGTCGTCAGTATGCTGGTTGGCGTAATCGCCTGGTACAGCTCGCTGCTGGTCGGGCGGATCACCACCATTCTGATCGTCGGTAAGTTTGTGGCGTTCTTTGCCACGTTCTCCGGGCTAATCGGCCATATTGAGGTGGCGAAACTGGTCGATAGCGTCGCCATCGCACTGCCGAATACGCAATATCTTCCCTATATTCTGATGACGCTGCCGTTCTGCATTATCTCCTTTGGTTTTCACGGCAATGTGCCGAGTCTGGTGAAACTGTATGGCACCCACGGCGTGTCCCATATTACGCGCTCCATCGTGATTGGCACCCTGTTTGCCGTGCTGCTCTATATCTTCTGGCTGGCGGTGACGATGGGCAATATCAGCCGCGCCGAGTTTTCGCCGATCATTGCCAAAGGCGGCAATATTGATGTGTTTGTGGAAGCCATCAGTGGGCTGTTTACCAGTCGCTATATGGATTTAATCCTGACCTTTTTCGGTAACTTTGCCGTTGCCAGTTCGCTGCTGGCCGCTACGCTGGGTCTGTTTGATTATATTGCCGATCTGTTCCACTTCCCGGATAACGGCATCGGCAGACTGAAAACCGCGCTGGTGACCTATTTCCCGCCCGCTGCCGTCTGTTTCTTTTTCCCGAATGGTTTTGTCCACGCGATTGGCTATGCGGGACTGGCGTTTACCATCTGGAGCGTGATCCTGCCGCCATTTCTGGTGAAAGCGTCCCGTAAGCGTTTTGCCACGGCGCGTTATACCGCCCCCTGTAACAATACGGTGCTGAATCTGGTAATTGTCGGCGGAGGGATTGTGTATCTGACGGTGGTGCTGGATGTGTTTGGTTTGCTGCCGACGTTCCGTTAGCGGGAGGCGCTATGTTTCTGACATTACTCAGGTTACAGCATCCGCTGGTTTATCGTTACGCCTGGCTGAGGGTGTGGGTGGTGGTGTTAAGAAAATGCGGACTGCGCAAGAATAAAACTCACAAAAGCAATCAGGCCTGTCGCTGACAGGCCTGCCTGGATTTACACCCGGAAGTAGCGTGGTGGAATCAACGTTGAGAATGCGTCGATCTTCTTCACCATCTTTTTCCAGAACAACATAACAACAATCCTCTGTTTAAAATGCAGGCGCTATTTTAGTCAGCGCAGGCATTGCGTAAAAGATCGCCGCATCGTTCTTATCGTGTGCGTGGTGTAAAGCTTTTTGTTCACTCTGCAAAATGTGGAGGAGTAACACGATCGGCAACCCTGCCGCCGGGTTGACAAGCGTTAAAATAGTACGGGCAATCCCAGCCCGCGTTTCACTTCCCGTAGCGTTGTCTGTGTGACCTCATGCGCCCGTTCACTGCCTTGTTGCAGTATCTGCATCAGCATGCCTTTATCCTGAATATAGGTTGCCCGCCGCTCGCGCATTGGGGCAATCAACTCCTGCAAACAGGTTTCCAGTTCGTTTTTACAGGTGCGATCGCCAAGCCCGCCCTGCTGATAATGCGCTTTCATCGCCGCGACTTTCGTTTTGTCCGGGTGAAAGGCATCCAGCCAGGTGAACACGACATTTCCTTCGATCTGACCCGGATCGCTGACGTTAAGGTGGTGAGGATCGGTGTACATGGCGCTAACCGCTTTGTGGATCGTCTCTTCACTGGCGGAGAGTTGCAGGGTATTGCCGAGAGATTTTGACATTTTAGCGCCGCCATCGATGCCGGGCAGGCGGCTGGTGTCGCTCAGAATCGCCTGACAGTGACGTAGCAGTGGGGCAGGCAGCAGGCTGTTCATCTTGTGTACGATTTCGTTAGTCTGCTCGATCATCGGCAACTGATCGTCTCCTACGGGCACATATTCCGCTTTAAACGCGGTGATATCCGCCGCCTGGCTGATGGGGTAGACCATAAATCCGACCGGTAACGAGCGGGTAAAGCCTTTCTGCGCAATTTCATTTTTCACCGTCGGATTACGCTCTACGCGGGCGACAGTAACGACATTCATATACAGCATGGTCAGTTCCGCCAGTGCAGGTAAGGCGGATTGCAGGCAGAGCGTGGTGAGTTCAGGGTCGATTCCGGCGGCCAGATAATCCGCCAGCACTTCCGGGATGTTGTCGCGGATCTTTTGCGGGTTCGTACCGTTATCGGTCAGCCCTTGCAGGTCAGCAATCAGCACAAATTGTTGATGGGTATGCTGCAAGGCAACGCGCTGGCGCAGTGAGCCAACGTAGTGCCCGAGGTGCAGGGCGCCCGTAGGGCGATCGCCGGTCAGAATGGTGGGTTTTGTGTTCATTAAAGACTCCTTTACGTGAAAAAACCGAAAGACGTCTCTGGAACGCAATAGCCGCCTTTCGGCGGCTATTAATACGGGGATAAAACAGAACCGTGCCGCCTTTAGTCAGGCAGCCACCAGCGGTTATGGCGTTGGGGAATCGCAGTCTGTTTGTTCATAAAAATGACCGTATCACGGTTAAGCGCAGGGGTAAACCTGCTATGTCAGGGTTGTTAATGGGCAACCTGTTCACTCTGCTTGCCATCAGCGCTCTTCAGCATTCTCTTTTTTGCGTAAACTGCCGCTGCTTAACAAGTTGAATCATGCTGATGACGGCGCCGAAAAATAAGGCCGCAGCGCCACAAAGCGTTGCGCTGGCGATCGCCTCCGTGCCGCTGCCTAGCAGGCTGGTTAACAGTGGGCCGACGATCTGACCGATGCCGTAGGTAAGCGTGACAAGACCCAACAGATTGATATTCCCCGGCACGCTCAGTTGCCGCGCCAGCGGCATCACCAGAGAGGTTGTCCCCATGAACGTCGCGCCAAAACCAATGCTGCTGATAATAAGAAGCGGCAGTGCGTCGCTGGCGAGCGTGAGTATGACGCAGACCCCCTGAATCAGCAGATTCGCCGTCAGGCATTGTAATACGCCCCAGCGCTTTGCCGCCCACAGCCAGCCAAAACAACCGGGAACGATCGCCAGTCCTACCAGTGACCAGAGATGGGCGGTGAGTAGCGGCGAGCCCGCGTTTTTCGCCATCAGCGGCAGATAGGTGGCGACGATGATGTAGCCAAATCCGGCGAAGCCATACAGCAGCGCCAGTTGCCACCAGCGCATCAGCGGATGATGCGTCGGCGCCGGAGGAGCGGGCGGCAACGCGTGGGCGCGGGCAGGGATGAGGAACGCCAGGAGCAGCAGTAACACGGCGGAGATAACGGCAGCGCCTGACCACAGTGCATGGGAAGAAAGCGCATAGCGTAAACCGGCGATAACATACTCGTTGCCCAGCAAGATACCGGCGCCAACGCCGGAGAAAAGCGACGCAATCACAAACGGGTGACGGGTATGTTGCAGGACGATCATCGAGCCAAAAATCATCATTCCGGCGCTGGCGACCCCGGCCAGAAAACGGATCAGCATCACGATGGCAGGTTGCGTAAATATCGCCATCGCAAGGATTAATCCTCCGGTTGCTACCGCCGACGTCAACAGCATTGGCCGTAAGCGAGAGGGGAGGTGAAAGGCGCCGAAGGAGAACAACAGGCTGCCCGCCAGATACCCCGCGTAGTTGGCGCTGGCAATCCAGGAAAGCGCCGCGAAGGTAAACTGACCTTCAGACAGCAGGACCGGTAGCATCGGGGTATACAGAAAACGTCCGATCCCCATTCCCAGCGTTAGTACCATTAAGCCGAAGAGTGCCGTACTGATGGCATGACGGTTTGAATCGGCATTGCCCTGAACCATACTTGCTCTCACTTAGCGCGTTAATTTGTGTTTGTTATATTACATGTGTAAATGATAATAAAAAGTAAAAAATAGAGGGTATGTGAGAGCCCGGCAAGGTATACGCGTTGGGAAATTCAGCAGGCGTCGATCGTTTTTACGCAGTGCCAGCCATCATCCACGCAGCGATAGATGGATTCGGTATGACCGGGGATAATCCACTGCGTTTCTTCGCCGGGGGGGCAGTGCAGGTAAATACATAACCCGCAGCCGCCGCGTAGCTGGCGCGGAATATCCGCCACCCGAAAGGTCATTCCCGCAGCCTGAAGCGCTTTGCGGGTCTGAATGACGCCCACCGTCGAATGAAATAAAAACAGATATTCCGTCATCCGCGTTTTCTCTGGCGTTGACCAATCAGCGCCGCACCAATGGCCCCGGCAAACTGCGCGTCAGGATGGGTGTAAACCGGCATCGCAACGTGTCTTTCCAGCATACGCGCGAATGCCGCACAGTGGCTGACGCCGCCGGTAAACAGCAAAGGTCCCCCGGCAGACAGTCGGCCGATAAAATTGGCGCTACGTCTGGCCATCGCGTTGATCACGCCGGAAAGAATGGCTTCTGGCGCAACGCCCGCAGAGCGCAGGCTGATCACTTCAGACTCGGCAAAAACCGTGCACATGCTGGTGATAGCATGAGGCTCAATGCCGTCGGTGATCGTATCCAGTTGATCCACGCTGGCGCCGAGGGTGCGCGAAATCACCTCCAGAAAACGCCCGGTTCCGGCGGCACATTTATCATTCATCAGAAAGTCGGTGAGATTACCGTCGTTATCCAGCTGAATAACCTTGCTGTCCTGGCCGCCAATGTCGATGACCGTGCGGGTTTCAGGAGCCAGAAAGCGTGCCCCCAGCCCGTGACAGGAGATTTCTGTCACCTGTTTATCGGCAAAATCAACCAACTGGCGTCCGTAGCCGGTTAGCGTCAGAAACGGGCGCGTGTCCAGCCCTGCGTTTAGCGTTTCCCACGCCTCGTGGATAGCATCGGCGGGGCGAAACGGCGTGGGGCAGAGGAAACGGCGTGTGATAACGCCCTCCGCCAGCAAAACGCCTTTTGTCGCCGTGGAGCCGGAATCAATGCCAATCGAATACGTCACGGGCGCTCCTTACAGCATTTCGATAAAGGCCGCGACGCGGGTGCTGAGTTGCCCGATATCCGAAGTGGAGTAGTCCGTTTCGATGGCGATATAAGGGATGTTGTGCTGTTGGCGTACGTGGCGCTTAATCGCCATAGACTCAACGGCATAGGTATGACAGGCCTGCAAAATCACATCCACGACACCGTCCGCCTGATACTCCTCTACCATCTGGCTGAGCAACGTCAGCCGCTGGTCGTTGGGCGAAATGCAGGAACAGCCAATTGCGAGGTATTTGTCGGTCAGCGCGTCATAGACATCGCCCGTCTCTTCAACGCACTGTTCGGTGGCTTTTGCCCCCGTGCAGTTTTCAAATCCGACGACCCAACCGCCGTTTTCTTCAATGGCGCGTACCACTTTTTCTGCCGCGCCGCCAATCGGGCAGCCGGTGATCAGAATGCGCGGGCGGGCGTCCAGCCGCTTGCCGTCCTGCCACTCCTGGCGCACGCGGTCAGCCATGCCGTTGAGCTCGTCGATAAGCGCTTCTTTATCAAAACGAAACGTCGCGCCGTACACCACTTTCAGGATATCGCTGCCGCTAAGAGCAGGAGGATTAAGCTGGCCGACGCGGTAGAAATTGGCCAGCGCGCGGCGTTCGCGGTTTTTCAATACGATCGCGTCGCGCAGGGCGGTTTCGCTGATGGGGCGGCCAAAACGCGTTTCCACAGCCTGTTGCAGACGCAGGATCTCTGCTTTCCATAACGCACGGGAGGCGGCGTCATTGGCGCTGTTGGGCAGTTGCATGACGTGTACTGTCTTAAATTCGGCCATGTATTCGTACATTTTCTTTTTGCCGTCGCAGGTGGTTTCGCCCACCACCAGATCGGAAAAATAAAAGTAGGGGCATTTGTCCGTTTTGCCGAAGCCGTAGCTGCTTTTGATCAGCGGACACAGGTTGCGCGGCAGATCCTTTTCGGCTTCTTCGATGGTTTCGTCCGACGTTGAACACAGGGAAACGACAACCGCGCCCGCCGCCATTGGGATCTCCTGCGGCATAAACGTGCAGTAGGTGCCGACCAGTGGAACCCCCTGTTCTTTAAGATCCATGACGGTGAGAAAGCCTTTCTGACGGGCGTCGGAGAACTGGTTAAAAATGGCGGGTAGATCGGTGATAAGCGACATGGTTTTCCTTCCCCGTAACACGGGAGACAATGAAAAGACCACGCATTATAACCCTGTAAAAACCAGGTGTTTATTGATCTGCTTAAAAGTTGGGTAACGTCAGCAGGGACGGTATTTGTGACAGCAGATACAACACCAGCCCGATGGAGCCGCCGACCAGCGTGCCGTTGACGCGGATAAACTGCAAATCTTTGCCGATGTTCAGCTCTATCTGGCGTGACATATCGCGGGCATCCCAGCTTTTTACCGTGTCGCTGATGTGGCGCGTCAGAAACGCGGCGAACTCCGGCGCGACCCGGTGCGCAGCCTGTTCCAGATGGCCGTTGAGCGAAGCGCGAAGGGCATCATCCGCCACCAGCGTTTCGCCGAACCATTGCCCGGCATGGGCGATCCGCTGCTTCACGCGGGAACCCTCTGCGTTAATATCTGCCTTCAGCCACTGGCGTAAATCAGCCCAGAGTTCACCAAGATAATGGTTAAACGCCTCATCTTCTTTCAGGTACGCTTTGATGCTTTCCGCCCGGGAGGCCATCTCTGGATCGTTTTTGAGTTTGTCGATCAGCTTAAAGGTGGCGCGATCGAAGGCGTGGCGGATCTGGTGCGCCTGGTCGTGGCTGATATCATCCAGCAGCGAATTCACCGCATCGGAAACCAGTTCTGCGCTGTGTTCCCCCAGCCATTCGGTCGGTAAAATTTTTGCTTTTAGCGGATGTTCCGTCTCCAGCCAGCGCACGATTTGCTGCGCGATAAACGCGCGTGAGCTGTCGCGCTGAAGCAGGGCGATCAACTGCGCGATCAGGGTGTCCAGCAGTACCTGATGACGATCGTTTTTGGTCATACTCTCCAGCATTAACGCGCTGGTGCCAGAGAAGTCCACTTTATCGATCGCTTTGTGTACCGCCCGCTTGAGCAGGCGCTGAATACGGGCGTCGTCCGTCAGTTCGAGAAAACCGCTCATGATTTGCAGCAAATGCATCCCAACCCGCCGGGCGTTATCCGGCTGACTGAACCAGTTGCCGATCAGCAAGGCCGGTTCATGACGGCGAATGAGCGCGACCAGCGACTGGGTATCAAGAAATTTCTCCTGCACGAACTGGCCAAGATTTTCGCCGATTCGATCCTTATTACGCGGGATAATGGCGGTATGCTGCGCGATAAACGGGATCGGCACCCGACGAAACAGCGCCACGACGGCGAACCAGTCTGCCAGTGCGCCCACCATTGCCGCTTCCGCAATGGCTTTAATGCCGAGTACCCAAAAATTTGGCGGCAGGAAAAGCGTCGTGATGAACGTGGCGGCGGCAATCAGCAGCAGCGAGAGCGCCAGTCGTTTGGCGCGTTTGAGTTCAGCAATTTTATTCATAGCGTTAAGGATAGAGCCAGACGGGGGGATCGTGCAAAAGATCATCCCGGGCTACCTGCGGTGAAGGCCTTCTGGCGTAGCGCTATCAGGCATGAGTTTATTTCTCAGTTGCCAGTTCTGTTACCTCATACTGACGCACGCGCTGTAATAGCCCTTTCAATGTGAACACCGCCGCAATTCCTGCCACCACCGCCAGCAGATGAAACGGAATCTTGCCGCCGTTAAACCACAGCCCGCGTCCGACTTCGATAGCGACGGCCATGACTGTCAGGATGACGATATTCAGCGATGCTGAGACGGTGCCTTTAGGCAGAGTGTTGGAAAACAGCGTAAAGCGGAACAACGTCGAGAAAATCATCCCGATCCCGAAAGCGTACAGACTGGTGCCCAGCACTGACCACAGCCAGACATGAGGCCACAACAGATTTCCTGCGATCAGGATGGCCAGACCGACAAGCTGTATCGGCGGTGCGCGCCAGATAAAACGCGGATCGCCGGGATCTTTCACCACCCGAGCGACCATCATATTGGCGATGATTACCGCGCCAAACACCGGCACCTGCACCCAGGCGAACTGCGCGGTAGTCATGCCGCCCGTGTCGATTAAGATTACTGGCGAGACCGCCACCCAACTCATTAGCGGGATGTAGCTCAGCGAAAGCGTTGCGGCGCCGAAGAGGAAAATCCGGTTGTGAAAGACGTGGCGAAAATCACGGAGGACAGCGGGAATGCTAAACGGCGCCGCGCCGCGTTGTACCGTCTCTGGCATCGCCAGCGCCAGGCCGCACAGGGCGATCAGCCCCATCAGCGCAATAATGCCGAACAGGGCTTTCCAGTGAACAAAGTGCATTAGCGCAGCGCCTGAGAGCGGGCCGATAACCGGCGCAACCAGGACTATTGAGGTGATGATCGCCATCAGTTTTATGGCTTTGGTCTGGCCGAAGGCTTCCTGCACGGTGACGTAACCGACCGTGGCGATAAAACAGATGCTGGTGCCCTGAATGAAACGCGCGACCAGAAACTGCGTCATTGACGTTGTAAGGAGCGTGGCGGCGCAGGCAATGGTGAAAATAAGCGCGCCCGTAATCAGCACCGGTCGGCGGCCAATCCGGTCGGAAAGCGGGCCGAGCAACCACTGCAATGCCATCCCTCCGGCCAGATAGAGACTGACGGATGCCGGAGCCAGGCTGACATCGGCATTGAAATCATGCACGACATGGATGATGCCCGGCTGAATCAAATCCGTCGACAGGTAGGCGGCAAAGTCGTACAGAATCAGCGCCATCGGGAAAAATAGCGTTGTCGCGCGCCGGGAGAAGAATTGACGTATCCGTTGCATATAAATCGCACTCCATGTCGGAGAAAACCCTGAACGGGTACAGTGAAATATTTCTGCGTGGCGTATTCAGAAAAAATGTACGCCTTGCAGAAAGGTGAATTTATCGTTGATAGCGCCTCGCAGCAACGCATAATACCGAATGTCGTTGGCATCCTGACAAGGTAAGGTGACGCCGGGTTGTTTAACACGCGATGGATTGCCATGAAAAAAGGAACGACATCCACCCCGCATGATGCGGTTTTCAAAACGTTTTTATGTCACCCCAATACCGCACGTGATTTTCTTGAAATTCATCTTCCTCTTGCGCTGCTTGAGCTTTGTGACTTGAGCACGCTGAAGCTGGAGTCCGGCAGCTTTATCGAGGAGGATTTGCGCGCTTATTATTCTGATGTGCTCTGGTCGCTGAAAACGACAGAGGGAGATGGCTATATTTATGTTGTGATTGAGCATCAGAGTTCACCGGATGCGCATATGGCGTTTCGTTTGATGCGTTATGCGATTGCCGCGATGCAACATCACCTGGATGCCGGGCATAAACGACTCCTTCTGGTGGTGCCGATGTTGTTTTATCACGGTATCGACAGCCCCTATCCCTATCCCTATCCCTATTCCTTATGCTGGTTGGATGAGTTTGCCGACCCGGAACTGGCGAGGCAGCTTTATGCTGCGGCCTTTCCGCTGGTGGATATCACCGTGACGCCGGATAGTGAGATCATGCAACATCGGCGTATTGCCTTGCTGGAGTTGATACAAAAACATATCCGCCAGCGTGACCTGATGGGGCTGGTGGAGCAACTGGCCTCACTTTTGGTGATGGGATACACTACTGACAGCCAGCTTAAAGTGCTGTTTAATTATATGATGCAGTGCGGCGATGCATCTCGTTTTAGCCAGTTTATTCACGAGGTAGCCGAACGTTCCCCCCAACACAAGGAGAGTCTGATGACGATAGCTGAACGATTACATGAAGCGGGTCGCCAGGAGGGTATGCAGCAAGGCCAACGGGCTGAGGCGCAGCGTATCGCGCGTACAATGCTGGAAGACGGCATCGATCGCGATACGGTTTTACGTATCACCGGACTTGCTGTTGAAGAGGTTATCGCGCTGAACCACTAAATACATATTCGCCAGCGCATCACTGGCCCGGTAAACGCCGTTCTGCCGGGCGGGCTTATTCCATCGCCACCTTCACCGCCTCTCCAAGTTTTTGCATCACTTCACGATGTTTCTCGTTCGGCGGTAACGCACAGTTGATGCGCACGCAGTTGCGATACTTCCCGGAGGCGGAAAACAGTGACCCCGGCGCGACCTGGATTTTCAGGCGGCATAGCTGTCTGGCGACGCAGACCATATCGATATGCTCCGGCAGCTCGACCCATAGCATAAAGCCGCCTTTTGGTCGGGTGACGCAGATCCCGCAGGGAAAATATTCGCGTACCCAGCAGGTATAGATCTCCATGTTGCGCTGGTAGATTTGGCGCATTCGCCGGACATGACGGTGATAGTGGCCCTCGCGGACGAAGGTGGCCGCCGCCAGTTGCGTGGCGGGAACGTTGGTGCCGATGACGGCGTATTTCATATGCAGCAGCCGATCGTGGTAACGACCCGGAGCGACCCAGCCCACGCGCAGGCCCGGCGCGACGGATTTGGTAAACGAACTGCACAATAGCACCCGACCATCGATATCCCAGGAGTGGATGGTGCGGGGGCGCGGGTAATCCGTCGCCAGCTCGCCATACACGTCATCTTCAAAAATCACAATATCGTGGCGCTGCGCGAGGCTGAGCACTGCCCGTTTGCGTGCGTCCGGCATAATAAACCCGAGGGGATTATTGCAGTTTGGTACGAGGATAACCCCTTTAATCGGCCACTGATCCAGCGCCAGTTCCAGTGCTTCAATACTGATACCGGTATCTGGGTCGGTCGGGATTTCAATGACTTTTATTCCTAAGCCGCGCAGGAGCTGCATGGTGCCGTAATAGGCGGGGGATTCGACGGCGACAATATCGCCTGCCTGGCAGACGGTCAGCAGCGCCAGCGACAAACCGCTCTGGCTACCGTTGGTGATAACGATATCATCAGCGTTGACGACCGAACCGCTGTCAAGCATCAGGCGGGCGATCTGTTCCCGCAGTTCGCGGTATCCGGCCAGTTCATCGTAGCCCAGCACCGCCCCCAGGTTATGTTGCGCCACGCGGCTTAGCTCGCGCCAGAGCGGTTTCAGGCTGGGTTGGTGGATATCGGGGACGCCGCTGCTGAAAGGAATGATTGATTTGTCGTTGTGCCCTTCCAGCATGTCCAGCACCTGATCCCACTGGGTGATCTCTACCGGTCGCTGTACCGGGCGTGACATCAGCGGCACCGGCGGTTGCGCCTTGCGCGGGGCGACAAAGTAGCCGGAGCGCGGCTGTGGAGTGATGAGCTGCAACGTCTCCAGCGTCTGATATGCCTGCTGTACGGTACTGATGCTCACCCCATGCTCCTGACTCAGGCTACGCACCGAGGGCAATTTTTCCCCGTGGCGATACAGCCCTTGCTCAATACGCTCGGCCAGCAGATTAGCCAGATGTTGGTAACGCGTCATGCTGTATCCCTCACTCTTGCCATACAGATGGAAAAACCAGTACAGAACGGTGGTCGAAATCGCGTTCAGATACCGTTTTAGCCAATCTGTATGGCAAAGAAAAGTATTTTTTGAATCTGTATTGTGGTGGTGAAGATCCGGGAAGATAAAGCCTCTGACCAGGTGGGGAGGTGGAGTATGGAATTTCACGAGAATCGCGCAAAACAGCCGTTTATTGGTTTTGTTCAGGTCTGGCGAGCACTAAAAAGATGGCGACTGCGGGCGCAGACGCAGCGCGTATTGCAACGCATGAACGATGAACAGTTAAAGGATGTGGGGCTGCGACGGGATCAGATTGAGTGATCCCCCGTAACATCACAGAGGCTGGGCTGTATTCAGTCCGGCCTTTTTTACATTCACGTAATTTATCAATTGATGCTTCCTTATCAGCTGTTTCTTGATACTTATCCTGATAAGTATTATTTTCCCATCTGCTAAGAGGGGAAAGAGAGATGACTGAAGATGAACTGTTTGCCCGACGTCCGATGGGGATGCGCATGGCAATGGTGGTACGCCAGTGGCGTGCAATTATTGATGCTGCCATCACCGATACCGGCCTGACGCAGTCAAGCTGGACGGTGCTGATGCAACTGCATCAGTTGGGAGACAACGTCTCGGTCAGCGAACTGGCGGAGGTGCAGGGCATTGAGCTGCCACCGCTGATGCGTACCCTCACGCAACTGGAAAAACAGGGCTATCTGGTGCGTTCAACATCGCCATATGACAAACGCATCCGCCTGCTGACGCTGACAGCGCAAGGCCGTTCAAGGCTGGAAGAACTGAACCGGGTGATTGAGACCTATCAGCAACGCGTCACCCGCACTATCCCGGAAGCGGAACTTGCCGCCTTCAGCGCCACATTAAATCAAATCGCCTGCAATCTGCGGTTAATCCGCGAAGAAGATAATTAACTCTAAAAAACTATGATGACCCCAGAACAAAAATTTGCCCGTTGGGTAAGGGTGAGTATTGCCGCTTTCCTTGCAATATTCGCCTGGTTTATTGTTGCCGATATCTGGATCCCGCTGACGCCGGATTCCACCGTGATGCGCGTGGTGACGCCGGTCTCCTCGCGCGTCTCCGGCTATGTCTCTCACGTCTACGTACGCAACAATAGCCAGGTGAAAAAGGGCGACCTGTTGTATGAACTGGACCCAACGCCGTTTATCAATAAAGTTGAGGCCGCACAGATTGCCTTTGAGCAGGCGAAACTGAGCAACCAACAGCTGGATGCGCAGATCGCCTCTGCGCGCGCCAACCTGCGCACCGCGCAATACACCGCCCGCAACGATAAGCTCACGCTTGACCGCTATCAGCGGCTGAGCGCGATGCAGAATGTTTCTCAGTCGGATCTGGATAAAGTGCGCACCACCTGGCAGACCAGCGAGCAGTCGGTGGCGGCGCTGAATGCCAGTATCCAGAACCTGCTGATCCAGCGCGGTGAACGCGACGACAGTCGCAATGTGACGCTGCAAAAATACCGCAATGCGCTGGAGGAGGCGCAACTGAACCTGGGCTGGACGAAGGTGCGGGCGGAAACCGACGGGACGGTGAGCAATCTCCAGCTCAACCCTGGGCTTTACGCCACCGCTGCCACGCCTTTGATGGCGCTGGTCAGTAACCAGACCGATATTGTGGCCGATTTTCGTGAGAAAAGTCTGCGTCACACCCGCGTAAATACCGATGCCGCAGTGGTGTTTGACGCCATGCCGGGCAAAGTGTTTCCTGCGCATGTGACCAGCAGCGACGCCGGGATTCTGGCCGGGCAGGAAGCGGTTAACGGACAGCTGTCGCAGCCGGAACAGTCAACGCGCTGGGTGCGCGATGCCCAGCGTATGCGCATTCACGTTGCGTTGGATACCCCGCTGGAGAACCCCCTGCCGACCGGCGCCCGCGCTACGGTGCAGTTGTATAACAGCGAGGGGATGTTTGCCCGCACCTTTGCAGGGGCGCAGATCCACCTGGTAAGCTGGCTTCACTATGTCTATTAACACCCTGGCCCACGTCTTTACGCCGCACGGGAATATTGTCTACACCGCCAATGATTTTCGCCAGACCGTGCGTATTTCCGTTGCCGGGACGATAGCGCTGAGTATCTCGACCTTTTACAACGTGCAGTACGGCGTGTTTTTTGTGGTTTATCCGCTGATGCTGTTGTCGTTGGTGCCGGTGTTTAACCGCCATGTGGCTCGTCAGTTTGTATTCAGCGCGGCGGTGAACTGCGTTGAAATGGTGTTGATTGTCGGCTATCTCTCGCAGTGGCCGGTAATTATGACGCTGGTGGTGTTTGGCCTGTACGTGATGCGCTTTCGTTTTATGAGCAAGGGGCCGCTGTTTTTGCTCGGTTCGATGGGCGTGGTGTGCCAGAGCACGATGCTCAACTTTATGAGTTACCCTGGCACCAACTGGCACACGCTGATGTTCTCCAATATGGAGGCCTGCGTGATGGCGGTAGCCCTGAGCGCGCTGCTGCACTATCTGATCCCGGATGTCGAACCGCGTCAGCCGCCGCCGCGTATTGAGAAAGATGCCGCCCGTATTCGCCATGAGTCGCTGCTTTCCGGCACCGTGGCGACGATGATCTTTGTGATTTTCCAGATCTGCGATTTGAGCGATTCGCTGTCGGCGCTGATGGCGGGAATTTTGATTTTGTTTCCGATGCATTATCGTGGCGCGGTGATCAGCTCTATCTGGCGTGTCGTCGGCGTGGTGCTGGCCTGCCTGTATATTCTGCTGGTGCAACTGCTCATTTATGACTTCAGCAACCATATGCTACTGATGATGCCGCTGATCGGCCTCGGGCTAGGCTTCAGCGCTCGTCTGCATGTGATGGAAAAGGTTGGCGCGGGCGTCGGTTTTGCCAGTATCACCACCATCGGCATTATGTTCGGCCAGAACCTGCACCCGGACAGCGATCTGGTGTTCAGCGATCTGTACCGCATCACCTCAGTCACCGTCGCGCTGGTGGCGACGCTGACGATGGTGTTTCTGGTCCACCGCATCCTCAACTGCTTTGCTGCGACGCGGTTTGTGATTACTGAGTGAGTGGGGGGAGGGGGAGTGAGTGCCGGATGGCGGCTTCGCCTTATCCGGCCTACGTAGTTGATTTGTAGGCCCGGTAAGCGCAGCGCCGCCGGGCATTCGGGCGGTTATTTCTGCCTGGCAGGCTTCGCCGAAATTACGTCGATAAACTCCTGCACCTGCTGTTGCTTATGCGCGGACAGTTTGCACACCCGACGCAGCGACTGCAATAACGCCGGTTCTTCAGGCTCCGACTGCTTTGTCGTCAGCACAATACAGCCTGCCATCACCTTGATATCCATTTTGCTGCCGGTGGTAAAACCGGCGGTTTCCAGCCACTGGCCTTTCAGGGTAATGGCGGGAATACGGGTGTATTCCGGGTAGCGGCTCGCATAACTGACGGTGGCAACGCGGTTATTTGTTGGGGAGACTTCTGGATCGGTGAATTCTGCAATAGAATGCGGGGTAGTCATGATGGCTATTCTCTCTAAATAGTGATTGTGATTAGCGAGGCGCTCGTGTTCCAGCACGGGCGTCTTGCGAAAAATACCTGGATATATCATCAGGGAATAGAAGGAAAGTCCAGCTGAAAATGAATGAAAATAAGGGCGGGGATACGGGGATGGATTATTTCTGGTGATGGGAATAAAGCGGCTATTTAGCCGCTTTATTGGTTTCTGGGGGCGGGTTAATTTATGGCGGCGTCGGTGAGGGCGTCGGCCAGGTGGAGCTGGGTTTGTTGGGCGGATTGGATGCTAACTTTCAAATTTGATAAAGTTGTATCTATCTCACTAATTTTTTTAATGATTACCCCTTGTTCATTTTTTGATGGAAGAGGTACAAGAAGTCCCATAAGTTCATTTGAATTAATGTTTTTGACGCCTGTAGTTGTTCTAATCGGACCTTCAATTTGCTCACGTATTAAATTTGATTTCATTACCATGTTTATATATCTGGCATTAATATATTCGTTATGTAGTCGCACTCTAATTATATAACCAGCATAAGCATGGTCTTTTAAATCGTGTTGAACTAATGTACTTTGACCGACAATATTAGTGCTGCCATTAGATCTTATAAATAAAAGATCATTTTTATTTAGTGTAAGATCTTTTAATTCAGAATCGGTTAATACACCATACTTTATGTCGGTAAGATCGATAATACCTTTTACAATATTAGGAATTCTTAGAACAGGATAGCCTGCAATATTATAATCACATTTTTGAGAAGTTCCATATTTTATATCATGGAGTATATTTCCCAATTTAACCCATTCCCACCCATCTGGCAGTTCAAACGGTTTTTCCTCATCACTAATCGGTGGCAACGGCTTTTGCTTTTTCATTTTCCCGTCTTTTACCAACTGCGCCTTTTCCTGCGTAATACGTTTGAGCAGTTCAGAGGCCGGTTCGTCGCTCGGATCCTGCGGCACCAGTTTGCCCATCACCGCCAGCTGTAGAATGGTCTGTTTTAAGGCATCAATGCTGGCTTCGGTGGTAAACAGCGTATCGAAATGTTCGCTGATACGTGCCCAGTTTTCGGCCAGTTCATCGGCGTTTTGGCTGTCGGTTAGCGTGGTCAGCAGGGTTTCAACCAGCTGCTGATGGGCGTCCAGGCTGGTCAGGGAGTGCTGTTCTAGCTGGTCGCAGAGGGACATTAACTGTTCGATCTTGGCGTTAATATTAATTTGTGTCTTAATTGGTGAAATAATAACAGGGATAGATATTAATTTTGCTTGGTTAAGTTTTGGAACAGTTGTTCCAGTAATAAAATGTGCTAGATCGGAAATAGTTAAGTAATTAACTAAAAACTCATTGGTTATAATTGAGTTGAATACTTTTAGGACATGCACATGATTATTTACCCAACTTTTTCCTGAAATACAGAACGCAGTCTTATCACCCTTCCCCCATTTAGCACCATCCTCTCCAACAAGCACTAATTTATCATCAAATATATAATCGCTGACATGATCAACAATGCCTGAAGCGCCATAATAAGGATATATACCCTGTGTTCGCTCATCTTTTGAAATGGGTTTCCTCATATAGTCTAAAACTTCTACTATTTCTCCTAGACGAACCCATTCCCACCCCACCGGCAGCTCAAACGGTTTCTCCTCTTCGCTAATCTCCGGCAGCGGCTTCTGCTTCTTAATTTTCCCCTGCTTCACCAGCTCGGCTTTTTCCGCCGCAATGCGTTTCAGCAGCTCCGACGCCGGTTCATCGTTCGGATCCTGTGGCACCAGCTTGCCGCGCACCGCCAGCTCCAGAATCAGCTCGCGCAGCTTCTTGATGCCATACAGGTCAATCTTACCCGAGCTGCCGCGCCCCGCCGTGGAGCGGGTTTGCAGCGCCGTGGTCCAGGTATCGATATGGTCGACAATCAGTTTTTCCACCGCCATCAGTTAGCCTCCTTGCCGGAGAGCGCCGCGCCGAGGATATCGCGCAGCTGGTGGCGCAGAGTCTGGATTGCTTCCTGCTGCTTCGCGTACTGCGTGAGCAGTTCGTCCGGATCGTGGCTGACGGTTTCCGCCTGGTGCGGGTTCTTGATATCGAGGTTAAAGTTGCGGGCAATCACCTCGTCGATGCTGACCTTCCACGCCTGTTCGTTCTCGACGCGGCTGGCGAAGCCGTCGGCCTCGTTGCCCCACCAGTCGATCTCGGCCTGGAACTCTTCAAACTTCATCGGCTTGGTTTTGCTGTAGTTCTTCACGCCCGCCGGGTACGGGTGCTCGTAGAACCAGATGTCTTTCGTCGGCTGGCCTTTGGTAAAGAACAGCAGGTTGGTTTTGATCCCGGTGTACGGGTTAAACACGCCGTTCGGCAGACGCACGATGGTGTGCAGGTTGCACTCCTCGGTGAGCAGCTTTTTGATCTTGGTTTTCACGCCTTCGCCAAACAGCGTGCCGTCCGGCAGCACCACCGCCGCACGACCATTTTTCGCCAGCACTTCAATGATCAGTTGCAGGAACAGATCCGCCGTTTCGCGGGTTTGCATTTCTGCCGGGAAGTTCTTCTCGATGCCGTCTTCTTCGGTGCCGCCGAAGGGCGGGTTGGTGACGATCACATCCAGCTGTTCATCCCACGACGACAGCGGCTTGTTGAGGGTGTTGTCGTGACGAATTTGCACCGGCACTTCGATACCGTGCAGCAGCATATTGGTGGTCGCCAGCAGGTGCGGGAGCTGTTTTTTCTCCACGCCGTGGATCTGCTGTTGCAGCGTCTGGTGATCGGCCACGCTCTTCACGTAGTTGTTTTTTACGTGATCGAACGCGCAGGCGAGGAAGCCGCCGGTGCCGCAGGCGGGGTCCATAATCGACTCGCCGAGCTTCGGATCGACGCGATCGACCATAAAGCGGGTGACGGCGCGCGGGGTATAAAACTCACCGGCATTGCCCGCCGATTGCAGATCTTTGAGGATCTGTTCGTAAATGTCGCCGAACAGGTGGCGTTCGCTGGCGCTGGTGAAGTCGATTTCGTTGAGCTTGTTGATCACCTGACGCAGCAGGGTGCCGTTTTTCATGTAGTTATAGGCATCGCTGAACGCCTGTCTAACCACAAAGCCGCGCGGGTTTTTATCAATAGGCGCGGTGAGGTTTTTCAGCGCCGGGAACAGGTCATCGTTGACGAATTCCAGCAGGGAATCGCCGGTAATGCCCTCAGCGTTTGCCGCCCAGGTGCGCCACAGGTAGCGCTGCGGGATCGGATACTGATAGTTATCCTGCTCCAGTTCCAGCGCCTCTTCCTGGGCGTCAAAGATTTTCAGAAACAGCAGCCAGGAGAGCTGGCCGAGGCGCTGCGCATCGCCGTCCACGCCGGCGTCTTTGCGCATAATGTCCTGCAAGGATTTGATCACTGAGCTGATTGACATGATGTATTCCATGTTTCATTAACAATAAGGCCTTCTGCTACGCGGTGGCAGCAGAAGGCGCAAAAGGGGAGTGGTTACGCGGAGCGGGGCGGTAGGTGGTAGATTTCGCTCTCCAGCTCGCTGATGGCCTGATTATACCCGTTACGGTCGCCGAATCCGCTTTTAATGATCTCCGGCAGCGTACCCATGCTGTCGAACGGCTTGAGCTTCAGCACCTGAATACTCTCGATTTCCTGCACGCCCGCATCGGCGTATTTATCCAGCAGCGTATTCAGCACCGCCTGCGCGGCGTCGGAGTATTTGGTGAAGTAGTTGCGCTTACGCACGTTCTCCGCCCGCTCTTTGCGGGTTAACGGCGGCTGACCATACACCACGTGGCACAGCATGTCGAACGGGTCGAGCTCTTTACCGACCTCTTCCGCCAGTACTTCCCAGATGATCCCCTGCTGCTCCAGTTCCTTGATGATGGCCTCTTTGCGTTCGGCGTCCTGCCACTTGCGGGTGAAATCATCCAGCGAGGCGTACTCTTTGAGCAGCGTTTTGCGGGTGTAATCTTTGAAGGATTCGGTGACCAGCTTGCCGTCGGCGTCGTAATACTGCACGCGCTGGGCGATCACGCCGACGGCCACGCCGTTAACGTGAAACTTACGTACTTTGTTCTCGTCGTCTTCCGGCAGCGGGCCGACATCGTCTGAGCCGGTGACGGTATACGGCGCAGGATCTTCATCGGCCCCGGTGATGTCGTCTTCGGCCTCTTCTTCGTGCTCGTCGAACTGCGCTTCAAAATCAGAGTCCGGGTCGGCGATATCTTCCGGCGTGGTGTCCATCACCTTTTCCGGGATGCCGTCGAAGCGCTCGTCGGCGAACAGTTCGGTAGCCTTTTTGAAGTCGAGGATGGTGAACCATAGCTTGCCGTAGCGTTCATCGATGCGGGTGCCGCGGCCGATGATCTGCTTGAATTTGGTCATCGACTGAATGTTTTGGTCCAGCACCACCAGTTTGCAGGTCTTTGCGTCGACGCCGGTGGTCATCAGCTCGGAGGTGGTGGCGATAACCGGATACTCTTTTTTGGGGTTAATAAAGTTATCCAACTGGGCTTTGCCAATGTCGTCATCGCCGGTGATTTTCATCACGTACTTGTCGTTCTTCTTGACCTGTTCCGGGTTGAGATTGACCAGCGCGCGGCGCATCCGCTCCGCGTGATCGATGTCGTTACAGAAGATGATGGTTTTATCCATCGGGTTGGTGCGCTTGAGGTAATCGGTAATGGTTTTGGCCACCAGTTCGGTACGCTCATCAATCACCATCGTGCGATCAAAATCTTTCTGGTTGTAGATACGGTCGTCGATCAGCTCGCCGTTTTTATCCGTCTGGCCTTTAGTCGGGCGCCAGCCCTGGAGATCGACGTCGATATCGACGCGCACCACTTTATAAGGGGCAAGGAAGCCGTCTTCGATGCCTTCTTTCAGCGAGTAGATATAGACCGGGTCGCCGAAGTAATCGGTGCTGGAGACTTCATGAGTCTCCTTCGGCGTGGCGGTTAAGCCAATCTGCGTGGCGGCGCTGAAATAGTCGAGGATTTCGCGCCACGCGCTGTCTTCGGAGGCGCTGCCGCGATGGCATTCGTCGATCACAATCAGGTCAAAGAAATCCGGGGCTACCTGCTTAAAGGCTTTTTGAGCTTCTTCCGGGCCGGTGATGGCCTGGTACAGCGCGAGGTGGATTTCAAATGCCGGGTCGATGGTGCGCCCGGTGACCTTGGTCATTGCCGTGCCAAACGGCAGGAAGTCGTTATTTTTGGTCTGATCGACCAGAATGTTGCGATCGGCGAGGAACAGGATCCGCTTCTTACTTTTCGCTTTCCATAAACGCCAGATAATCTGGAAGGCGGTGTAGGTTTTCCCCGTTCCGGTCGCCATCACCAGCAGAACGCGGTTCTGCCCGGCGGACACGGCTTCAATGGTTTTATTGATGGCCTGTAGCTGATAGTAGCGCGGCGCTTTGCCACTGCCGTCATCGTAGTAGTCCTGGGTAATAACCGGAAGCTGAGTTTCGGTGTAACCTTTCCAGACGCAGTATTTTTGCCACAATTCGTCAGGCGTTGGGAATTCGTCGAGGGTAATTTCTCGCTCAATCGCGCCGATTGCCGTTTTATCGTGGAAGATAAAGCCATCGCCGTTAGAAGCAAACGCAAAGGGAACGTCCAGCAGGTGGGCATAACCCAGTGCCTGCTGCATGCCTTTGCCGATTTCATGTTTATTGGCTTTGGCTTCGATCACCGCCAGTGGCATGTTTAATTTGTGATACAGCACGATATCGGCAGATTTCACCGTTCTGCGCGCCGCGACTTTGCCGCGCACAATGACCTTACCGTCCCGGAGTTTGACCTCTTGTCTGATTTGCGTTGTGTCGTTCCAGCCAGCATCAAGGATGGCGGGCATAACGCGTTTGGTGATGATGTCTGCTTCCGTCAGGGTACTCAGGTTCAGGTCAGCCATTGGGGATTCTCATCAAATAGCGATGCGCGAATTCTACACAAAAAATCAGATGAAATCATTACACGCTATGTGCATTATTGGTGTTAAGTCTCTGTTTTAGATGAATTCGTGAATTTTGTACCCAACATATAAGGTTTTAATATGGAAGTTATTAATATTTGGAGATCCTTTCTTAAACATTTTAAACAGAAAAAATTAGACTCTGCGGTGGTTGTCTACGGCATGATCGCAATCTATTTAATTCCCTATAAGTTTCCTTTAAAAAGTTACCTGGTTGCATTTCTTTTTATATCTATTCTGATATTCTCTTGTACTCAAGAAAATCGAGTCAGGGAATATATTAGTTTCTTTATACGTACAGACAATAACCATTTATTGACTCGGTTTGCTGGTATTCTATCGCTAACTGCATGGTCAATTTTTTTGCTTTTGTTGTTGTCTGCTAATGTGTTTGTTAACACCATAACGTATTGGTTAGCAATTTTATTTTCAGTCTCTATCCTCATTAGTAGCATTTTGACTGTTTTAGATCTTGCCAGAAATAATACAGCAAAAACCCTTAAGGTAATCGGCCTGGCTGTTACCGCATTTTCAGGTATTTTTGCTTTTACTAGTAGTTACTCTGCCAGCATTTTCTGGCAAATTAGTAATCTGGCGCTATCCTCTTCTCCGTGGTTAGAATATTGTTGGAAAGCCACCGCATTTCTTATGTTTTTCTTGTGGTTATCACAACCTATTTGCTATGGGCTATTTCTGCGTTACGGTGATAAAGCAAAAGGGTATCGAATCTTTACATTAACGGGTGCTTTTATCATGTCAATATTTTTGTTTCTGCTTGTTCCTATGCTGATCGGTGATGCCGCTTATTTTGTGCTAAAAAAGACCATCAACTATGAATGGCGTGATGAAGCAAAATGTGGTGAGCTAAAAATTAAGAATAAAAACGAAAAGTATTTTGGTTTTAATACTAATAAATATACAGTCTTTTATTCAGATAAAAATGAAAAATGGGGGTTCTATGAGCTTACCTGCAAAAAAGGGAGTGACAGGAGAGATTCTTATATTGTAGAACCTTTGCCGGAATATAATATACCCTCGTGGTTAAGGTAGCTTGTATTTATCCTTATGTGGTGGTGTGCTGGTGATGGGAAGAGTACGACAACGGCGAATGGGGTGTTTCTTATCAGCTCAGCAGGGGCCATCATCCCGTGATGGCCCTGATACGCATTACTTCTTCAACCCCGCAAATGCGGCTCTGATCTCGTCTTCCGGCAGTTGAATACCGATAAACACCAGCGTGCTGTGCGGCTGTTCGTCGCCCCACGGGCGGTCCCAGTCGGCGCTGTACAGGCGCTGGACGCCCTGGAACAGCAGGCGGTTCGGTTCGCCTTCAATCCATAGCATTCCTTTGTAGCGCAACAGTTTCTCGGCGGACTCCAGCAGCAGGTTTTCCATGACGCGGGAAACGTCGCTGATGTCTACCGGATAATCCAGCTCCACCACAATTGATGAGATATCGTTTTGTTTGTCGGCGATAAAGTGGAAGCGCGGTGTGGCGCTGACCACGTTCTCCTCCAGCATAAAGCCGTTGGTGTCGAACAACAGGGAGAGGTCGATATCGCCGTGCGTGACGGTGTAAACCGGGGCGCGGGCGTTGATGCGCGCTAAGCGTTCACGCAGTTTTTCGCTAACTCCCGCCACGTCGGTTTTGGTCAGCAGGATGCGGTCGGCATAACCGACCTGCGACTGGGCGATGGTGAACTGGTTCATCTGCTCGTCGGCGTGTACCGCATCGACCAGCGAAATCACGCCGTCCAGCAGGTAGCGCTGGCAAATCACGTCATGGGAGAAAAAGGTCTGAATAATCGGGCCGGGGTCGGCCATGCCGGTGCACTCAATCACCAGACGGTCGAAATGGATGTTGCCCTGGTCGAGGTTGTCGAGCAGGTCTAACAGCGCGTCTTCCAGTTCACTGGAGCGGGTACAGCAAATGCAGCCGTTAGTCAGGGTTTTGATCTGGGTGGCGCGATCGCCAATCAACTGATCGTCAACGGAAACTTCGCCAAATTCGTTTTCGATAACGGCAATCTTGTAGCCGTGCTTTTCGTTAAGAATGTGGCGCAGCAGGGTGGTTTTACCCGCGCCGAGAAAACCGGTGAGTAGGGTAACTGCAATCGGGGTCATCAGTGCCTCCATTAACAGCAGCGCATGCCGCCTTTTCCGTCGCCGCCGTAACGTGCCTGCTGGCGCTCGCGGAAGAATTCTTCATAGCTCATGTACGGCTTGTCTGGATGGTTGGTTTGCATATGCTCGACATAGTTGTCGTAGTCTGGAATGCCAATCAACATCTTCGCCGCCTGGCCGAGATATTTTTTTGCCTGACCTAAGTTACCAAACATTTTCTCATCCAGATATGAATAAAGCCCAGCGAACCGGGCGTTGGTTTTGCCGGATGGCGGCTTGCGCCTTATCCGGCCTACGTTAACTGCATTTTGTAGGCCGGGTAAGCGTAGCGCCACCCGGCATCCGATTAATGGTGTGAAGAGGTCTTCACGCCGCCTTCCGGCACCGGTACATACGGCGTCTCTTTATCGGTACGACCGTTGATGGTACGGGCTTTCTGCCAGGTACGGAACCCATAGAAGATGATGCTGTACACTACCACCAGGAACAGAATACTCAGGCCTGCGTTGGTGTAGTTGTTCACGACGATGTGGTTCATATTGGCAATTTGCTGCGCGGTCAGTTCGCTGCCGTTGGCAATCTTCTCTTTGTACTGGTTAGCCATGTAGAAGAAGCCTTCCATCTGCGGGTTGGTGCTGAACAGTTTCAGACCCAGCGCCCAGGTGGTGCAGATCAGCAGCCATACTGCCGGGATAACGGTAACCCAGATGTATTTGGTGCGCTGCATTTTAACCAGTACCACGGTGCCCAGAACCAGCGCCACGGCGGCCAGCATCTGGTTGGAGATACCGAACAGCGGCCACAGGCTCTTAACGCCGCCCAGCGGATCAACCACGCCCTGATACAGCAGGTAGCCCCACAGACCGACGCAACCCGCAGTACCGATGACGCCAGCAACCAGAGAGTCGGTTTTCTTCAGGAACGGGACGAAGTTACCCAGCAGATCCTGCAACATAAAGCGGCCGGAGCGGGTGCCCGCATCCAGTGCGGTCAGGATGAACAGCGCTTCGAACAGAATACCGAAGTGATACCAGAAGCCCATATCAGCCATCGGCAACACTTTGTGGAATACGTGAGCGATACCGACCGCCAGCGTCGGTGCGCCACCTGCGCGGTTCAGTACCGACGGTTCGCCGATGTCTTTCGCGGTTTGCAGGATCTGCTCAGGCGAAATCACAAATCCCCAGGAACTGACAGTTGCCGCCGCGTGCGCGGTGACGTCTTTCAGCTGCGCCATAATCAGCGGCGCGTTCTCGCCACCCATTTCGTGCAGGTTCGGCATGGTGATACCGAGGCCCGCTGGCGGGGTGTTCATCGCGAAGTAGAGACCCGGTTCGATGATAGACGCCGCAACCAGCGCCATGATCGCCACGAAGGACTCCATCAGCATTGCGCCATAGCCGATGAAACGCGCGTCGGTTTCACAAGCCAGCAGTTTCGGCGTCGTACCGGAAGAGATCAGCGCGTGGAAGCCAGATACCGCGCCACAGGCGATGGTGATGAACAGGAACGGGAACAGCGCGCCTTTCCACAGCGGGCCGGTACCGTCGATGTATTGGGTCATCGCCGGCATTTTCAGCTCTGGGTTGAGGATCAGAATCCCCAGCGCCAGACCGACGATAACGCCGATTTTCAGGAAGGTTGCCAGATAGTCGCGCGGGGCGAGGATCAGCCATACCGGTAGCAGTGCGGAAATAAACGCGTAACCGATCAGCGCGAAGGTAATGGTGGTGTCTTTAAAGGTCAGCGCCGGGCCCCAGTACGGATCGTGCGCAATTACGCCGCCGAAGTAAATAGAGGCAACCAGCAGCACGATGCCAATAACGGAGACTTCACCCACACGTCCCGGACGCAGGAAGCGCATGTAGATCCCCATAAACAGCGCGATAGGTACGGTTGAGCAAACGGTGAAGACGCCCCACGGGCTTTCGGCCAGCGCTTTTACCACAATCAGCGCCAGTACCGCGAGGATGATGATCATGATTAAGAAGCAGCCGAACAGGGCGATGGTGCCCGGCACCGGGCCCATCTCTTCTTTGATCATCTCACCGAGAGACGCGCCGTTACGGCGGGAAGAGATAAACAGCACCATGAAGTCCTGTACCGCACCGGCCAGCACTACGCCCGCCAGCAGCCACAGCGTACCCGGCAGGTAGCCCATTTGCGCGGCCAGAACCGGGCCGACCAGCGGGCCGGCGCCAGCGATAGCGGCAAAGTGGTGACCAAACAGTACGTAGCGGTTTGTCGGTACGTAGTTCAGTCCGTCGTTATTAATGACCGCAGGCGTAGCACGCGTTGGGTCGAGTTTCATCACCTTCTGGGCGATGTACAGGCTGTAGTAGCGATAAGCCACCAGATAAACAGAGACGGAAGCGACCACGATCCACAGGGCGCTGACGTGCTCACCTCTGCGTAAGGCGACGACCGAGAGGCAGAATGCACCGATGATTCCAAGAATCACCCAGGGTATGTGCTTGAATATCTTTTTCGTATCCATAGTAAAACCTGGTTTTTAAGATTAATAATTGGCCGAAGCCGTTGGGTTTGAGTCTGTGTTTGAGGAGGTAAATTGACTGCTATGCTGAGGTGATCCTGCCAGAGATACGCGCGCGTAAAGTAAGGTAAATAAGTGAGTGGTTATATGTGGGCTTAAGCGGTCAGGAGTGTCAGTGAGTGGTTTTTCCGACGGAGGGATGCGGTCATTTATGTGATTGAGATCACTAATTAAAATCCAGCATTTCTTTTTCGTCGATCGTGAACGGAGAATCATTCGTGCTGATATCGTCCCAACCAGTACGAATTCGGTAAAGTTTTCCCTTTCCAGGCCGAAAATTCTGGTATCTGTCTAGCGGAAAGAGAAAACATGTTAAAACGAATCAAGATTGTGACCAGCTTGCTGCTGGTCCTGGCAATATTTGGCCTTTTACAACTCACCTCAGGCGGTTTGTTCTTTAACTCATTGAAGAATGACAAAGAGAACTTCACCGTTCTGCAAACCATTCGTCAGCAACAGTCCACACTGAACGCCAGCTGGGTTGCGCTGCTGCAAACGCGAAACACCCTGAACCGGGCGGGTATCCGTTACATGATGGATCAGAACAATATTGGCAGCGGCGCGACCGTTACCGATCTGATGCAAATTGCGACGACCTCTCTGAAACTGGCGGAAAAACACTGGGCTGAGTACGAGGCGTTGCCTCGCGATCCGCGCCAGAGTGAAACGGCGGCAGTGGAGATCAAGCGTAACTACGATATCTACCACAATGCGCTGGCGGAGCTGATCCAACTGTTGGGCGCAGGTAAGATCAACGACTTCTTCGATCAGCCGACTCAGGGTTATCAGGACGGTTTTGAGAAGCAGTATGTTAACTACATGCAGCAGAACGATCGTCTGTATGACATTGCGGTAGAAGATAATAACCGTTCATACAGCCAGGCGATGTGGGTACTGGCGAGCGTGTTAATCGTTGTGCTGCTGGTGATCGTCGCCGTCTGGTTCGGCATTAAGCTCTCTCTGATCGCGCCGATGAACCGTCTGATCGAAAGTATTCGTCATATTGCGAACGGCGATCTGGTGAAACGCATTGATGTGGAAGGCTCTAACGAAATGGGACAACTGGCGCAGAGCCTGCGTCATATGCAGGGCGAGCTGGTTCGTACCGTCGGTGATGTGCGTAACGGCGCGAATGCGATTTACAGCGGCGCCAGCGAAATCGCGATGGGCAACAACGATCTCTCTTCCCGTACTGAACAGCAGGCCGCCTCTCTGGAAGAGACCGCCGCCAGCATGGAAGAGCTGACCGCTACGGTGAAACAGAACGCCGAGAACGCGCGCCAGGCCAGCCATCTGGCATTGAGCGCGTCTGAAACCGCGCAGAAAGGCGGTAAAGTGGTGGATAACGTCGTGCAAACGATGCGTGATATTGCTTCCAGTTCGCAGAAAATTGCCGACATCATCAGTGTGATCGACGGTATTGCTTTCCAGACCAACATCCTGGCGCTGAACGCGGCGGTAGAAGCGGCGCGCGCGGGCGAACAGGGGCGTGGTTTTGCCGTGGTAGCGGGTGAAGTTCGCAACCTGGCGCAACGCAGTGCGCAGGCGGCGCGTGAGATCAAGAGCCTGATTGAAGACTCCGTCAGCCGTGTGGATGTGGGCTCAACGCTGGTCGAAAGCGCCGGTGAAACGATGGATGAAATCGTGAACGCGGTGACGCGTGTGACCGATATCATGGGGGAAATCGCCTCGGCATCTGATGAGCAAAGCCGTGGTATCGACCAGGTTGGCCTGGCGGTAGCGGAGATGGATCGCGTTACCCAGCAGAACGCCTCGCTGGTGGAAGAGTCTGCCGCCGCCGCTGCCGCGCTGGAAGAGCAGGCCAGCCGCTTGACGCAGGCCGTTGCCGTATTCCGCATTCAGCAGGAACAGCAGCGTGCGCGTGATGCCGCAGCGGTGAAACCGGCTTCTGCGTCTGTACTGCCGCGTAAAGCAGCCGTCGCGGATAGCGGCGATAACTGGGAAACCTTCTAAGCCGTCATGCCGGATGGCGCTGGCGCTTATCCGGCCTACGGGCAGAGAGCTGCTGTGATGCCGGATGGCGCTAACGCTTATCCGGCCTACGGGTAAGGAGCTGCTGTGATGCCGGATGGCGCTAACGCTTATCCGGCCTACGGGTAGGGAGTTGCTGTGTTGCCGGATGAATCCGGCCTACGGTATGGATGCGGTGCTATGTAGGCCCGATAAGGCGACAGCCGCCATCGGGCGCTTCAAACCAGCCTCAGGCGCATGGCGCAGCGTGATTCATACGCCAGACCGTGCGCCGCTTCTTCCTCTCGCTTTTGAAGTAACCCTGGCGACAGGTGCTCATCATCCAGCACCACAAATCCCATTCGCGCATAGAGCGGCGCATTCCACGCCACGTCCCGAAAGGTGGTAAGCGTCAGCGCATCAAAACCGCTGCTGCGCGCCTGCTCCGCGACGTACGCAATCAGTTGACGGCCAATGCCTTTTCCCTGCCATTCACGCAGCAGAGACACCTCGGCGATAAACAGCGATGAATCCAGCGCTTCGGCCAGTAAAAAACCGACAGGACGCTCATCGGCCAGCGCCAGCCAGCTCAATCCTTTTGCGGCGTGTTCCCGGTGTTGTTCAACTGAAATAACAGGGCCGTCGGCTATCCATGCCAGCGCAGGCACGTCCCGAAAGCGTTGACCCGCAGAGCGTTCAATGGCGGGCATGACGGTGATATCAGCCAGCGTGGTAGGGCGAAAAGTCATCTTCATGCGTGGGAGTATAGCGTGGATTGCGCAGACCCGATAAACGTTGTGTTATCGGGCCTGTACTAAGGATTAGCCTTCGGCATTCACCACTTTAATCTCAACCATCCCGATACCCAGCTTACGCGGGGAGTGGCCGAGAATATTGCCTTCATTGGTCGATACCGGGTCGGGCGGCACAATCACCAGCGTACTGGCATTTGACGGGTTATCAAAATGCAGCGTTGTTGTGGTGACTTCGTTCTCTAACACCAGCGTCTGTTCTTCCTTGCCTACGCGAACAGGAATAGGGCGATTAGCATTCGCGCCAAAGGCTTTGGCGGTGATCACCAGATCGAATTTCTTCGGTAACGGCGTGTTGTATTCAATCTTCACCTCATCACCCAGTTGCGCATTAGACCAGCGCCCCCACGATTCCGGTCGTGAAATACCGCTGAACTGCTTCACCTCTTCCGGCGCGCCAGCCACGTTAAAGATAAAACTGTCGGCTTTGTAACGAATATCGTTATCGACGATCTTCAACGTATCAACGTTGCCTTTGTAACGTTCCATATCGATAACCGTATCTTTAAACGCCGTTTTGCCTTTCCACTGTGCTTTATCGACGTGCTGGATGCTTTGTTGCCCGCCCAGTTGCCCTTGTGAAACGCACCAGTCGGTGGAGAGCGCCAGCTCCGGCGCCCACAGCTGCGCCATTTTGTAGCAGCGATCGACCCAGACGAAGTTATCGCGCGGGGCAAAATTAGCCAGCTGGAAACGCAGCGGGGCGGAGTATTCACTTTCCGGCAGCGGTTCGACGCGCTTATCCGACACCCGCAACAGCAGCGGCAGGCGGAAGTGGCTCCCTGAGAAAGCGATCATGTCTTTATCCCGATCGACGGTAAAATCCTTCATCTCTTTCGGGAAGTTCCACAGGCGAATAATGTCCGGCTTCATCGCCAGGATCTTCTCTTTGCTGTTCAGGAAGACTTCCGACAGCGACTGACCGGAGAGGCTGCTGCGCCCCAGGCCGATAAAGTTATCCCCGCCCAGAATATCCAGCACGGTCGCGCCGTTATCCATCGTGTTGCGTTTCACCGCCAGCGTATCCTGCTGAGGCTGGTCGCCGCGCAGCACGAAGAACAGGTTGTTGCGATCCTGTTTGTTCAGGTACTTCCACGCGGTGTTGTTCATCGCCAGATGGTCGGAGGAAACCACGATGACGGTATTTTTAAACCACGGCGATGCTTTGATTTTATTGATAAATTCGGCAATGTTCTCCTGGCTGCAACTGACGGCGCTAAAGGACTGGTTCGGCTTACCGTCGAAGTCGTAACGCTTGCGGTTACAGGTGCGTGAGATAAACCCGTCCGGGTGGTGAGTATCCACCGTCAGCGTAAACAGCGAGAAACGCTGGCCGGAGCGAGAGAGTTCTTCAAACTTTTTCCATGCTTCGTCGAGCACCGTATCGTCGTAAAAGCCCCAGTCGTTACGATAGCTCGGGTCAGCCACCACGGTTTTTAACTCTTCCGCACCATACAGGTGGTCGAAACCGTGGGATTTGAGGAACACGTCTTTTCCGGCGAAACGCAGATTTGCGCCCTGCACAAAATAGTTCTGATAGCCGGAGTTTTTCAGGATATCGCCCAGGCAGATATTCTGCGGGAAGAAGCTGGATACGGAAGCCGACGCGTTGCCTTCAAACGGCGCAAACAGCGGGATGCCGCACTGCGAGGCGACCATTCCGGCGATGGTGTAATCTGTGCCCGGCAATTGCATGGTGTGGCTGAAATCCAGCCCTTCGTTTTTCAGCGCTCCGAGTTCCGGCGTGAGATCCGGGAAGGCATCGTTATCAAAATAGGTGCGCTCCAGGCTTTCACCGTAGATATAGACCAGGTTGAGCTGTGGATTCGGGATCGTTTTCGACGGTTCTTTGTAATAAGCCGGGAAGTCCGGGTCGCCATCGCGCGACTGGGATTTGACCAGTTCGGAGATCTGGCGAAATGCCGGGCTGGCATCCACCGATCCCAGCGCCAGTAAGAGCGCCAGCAGGCTGTAGCCAAAATGGTGAGGATGGTGGCGACGCCTGCGCAGAACCCAGCCTAACGCGCCAAATACGGCGGCCAGCGCAAGTACGATGCCGGCGCCGGGCAGAATATATTTGCTGACGCCGGCACCCGTCAGGCTGTTGGTCAGCGTGTAGAGAACCGCATCGTTAATGCCGTCACCGGTAAAGTAATCACTGGCATAGAGCGTAATATTTAAGACAACAAAAAGCCCAAGTACCGCTAAAATGGCGGCAAACCACCAGGTGTTGCGACCCGCTTTCCACGCATAAATCAGCACGGATGCGAGAAACAGGGCGATGGAAAGTAACTCAGACAACTGATGATCCTCAATAAACCCGCATTCGGCAGGCGGCGTAATCTCTTTTCAGGACATACAATGTAATGGCGATGTCATATTGCTGCAATTATGGTGACATTAAAATGTGCAGTGATTAAGAATTGGTTTAGAACCTGGCTTTTTTGATCGTCGTCACTTCCCGTGATGCGGGGAAGGCGAGACAGAGAGAAGTAGAAAGAGAGAGGTCAGGCCGCGCTCAACGCTAAACGGTTGAAACGCGGCATGTTGGCGCATCAGGAAATGAAGTTCATCCCCTGTTTTAACACCAGGTCGCAGGCTTTGGTTTTCACTTTTTCCGCCAGCGGCGTGCTGCCAATGTTATCCAGACTAAGCTGTTCGCCATTTTGGGTATTCAGCAGACCCTGAATGCCATCCAGATAATTGGTGTCCTGCTTCTGTTCGGCGGCGCCAAGCCCCAGTTTATCCAGCACCTGGTTTTTAACGTTTTCCGCATCGGTAACAGAAGTCAGTTTCTGTTTCGCGCAATACTGCAAAATACCTGCCGCGTTGTTCATGTTATCAGCGCTTAATGCCTGATTGCCGCCATTCAGCAGGCTGGTCAGAGAAGACAGCGACATGCCGCCCTGCTGTGAAGAGCTGCTTTGTTTGCTCAGTTCGCTGGCGGCGCTGGAGAGAGAATCCTGCCAGGACGCGGCGAAGGCGCTGGTGGCGATAAACGCGCTGGCGGCAACCGCGCAGCACAGAAGACGTTTTGTGGTTTTCATCGTTATGACTCGTGTGTGTGTACCTTTCGTCGCAGTATAGCGCTTGCCTGGGTCGGAATGGTCTTAATACTCTTTGCCGGTGACGCGGCTACGGTAGCTTTCCCAGTTGAAGATCACCCACAGACTGTTTCCCAGACGCATACGATCCATTACGCGTTCGCCAAGGAGTTTGGTCATCTCATCCATATTGCTGTTGGTTAACATCCCGGTAGGGCGTTTGGATGATGAGCGGCGATCGACGATCTGGTTAATGATCACTTTTTCATAGCGGGATTCGGTCTGCATGCCGATCTCGTCGATCACCAGCAGATCCACATTGCTGAGATCGTTGAGCAACTGCTCTTCGCTGGTTTCGCGATTGCTAAAGGTGCCTTTCATCGCGGACATAATATCGGCGACGGTAATGATCAAAACCGATTTTCCGCGCAGCAGCAGTTCATTGCAGATTGCCGCCGCGAGATGGTTTTTCCCGGTGCCGGGTTTGCCCGAAAAGATAAAGCTGGCGATGTTGCCGTCGAACTCTTCGACGTACTGCCGCGCTTTGCTCAGCGCGTTCATCTGCCCGTCGTTCTCAACACGATAGTTATCAAACGAGCAGTTTTGATGCAGCGGACGGATGCCGGAACGGTTGAACGTGCGCTGCATTTTCATCGCCCGGTTTTCACGCGCCAGCGCTGCCGCACGCATTTCGCCTTGCTCTTTCTGCCATGCCAGCAGTTCTTCGCCCGTTTTGAATGCAGGCTCAACATTTGCTGGCATCATTTTTTGCAGACGTTTCATCAGGTCGCCAACGTTTTTCATCG
Source organism: Citrobacter sp. CK199 (assembly GCF_030333285.1). Classification (NCBI taxonomy): domain Bacteria; kingdom Pseudomonadati; phylum Pseudomonadota; class Gammaproteobacteria; order Enterobacterales; family Enterobacteriaceae; genus Citrobacter; species Citrobacter sp. CK199. The sequence goes on from NZ_JAOWGF010000029.1 coordinate 355,045, forward strand.
TTACCCTCGAAAACCAGGTGGAATATGGTCGTCAGGTTCGCTGACGTTGTTCACATCACGTTTCGGCATACCGCCGTTACTGGCCCGGCTGATTTGCACGCTGCGCGCCAGCTTTTGCTGCCACTGGATGTGGTGAAAAATCTTACCTTCCGCTTGCCAGTAAGCCACAAACGAGGCCAGCTCTTCGGCGGTGACGGGTTCCCTTAGCGCGACGCCCCACAGCGCGGCCTGCCGCTGGAAGTCAGCATCCGGCTGCCAGTCTGCGTACATGGAGAATTTCCCCAGCGGAACGGCCACAGGCGCGGCCTGGGAGTCTTCGTAGAGTTGAGCATCCAGTGTGACATCGCTTCCCGGACGCGATAACTTTTCCTCCAGTGCCAGCAGTTCCGCCAGACGTGCCGGCGTCACGGCATAAAACGCGGGCGCGTTATTGGCGAAGACCGCCACCGCGCCGCTTGCCGATTTTGCCAGCACCGCGTTGTGATCGTGTAATAAGGCGTCAATACCGATGACGTCCGGGGTCAAAATTCTGGAAGACATAATGTTTCTCAACAGGGAACCACAACCGAGAAGGAATACTGTTTTTATAGTAACACACAGACGGGAGATATCGGCAGGGTGAGGGAAAGCAGCCTCACCCTGCCTGAGCGCAGGGAGAAAAGCATCACACCCGTGGGCGTTTGCGATACAGCCACAGACCGGGAACGGAAAGCCCAATGGAAAGTGCGCCGACAATAGAGGAGGCTTTCAGGAAATTGGTCAGCAATGTGATCATCAACGGTTCGCTGTAGCCAAAGTGGCTGATTTTGACGGCGGATATCATTGCCGTATAGGCGGATATCCCCGGAAACATCGGGATGACTGCCGCGACGGTAAAGACTTTGGGGTGCGCCAGATACCAGCGCGACCACTGAATGCCGATGCTCCCTACCAGCAGTGAGGCCATAAATGTCGACCATTCGATATTAAACCCGGCGGTCATCATCACCATGCGTGAGCCGTGGCCCAGCGCGCCGAGCAACGCACACCAGGGGAGCGCCCGGTGCGGCACGTTGAACACCATCGCAAAGCCCACTGCCGGGATTGCGGAGAGAATCATGTCCTGCATCAGCGCCAGAAGAAAATCGATTACACCCATCCGCGTAGCCCCCACAGCGTCATCGACATCACCACGCCGACGCACGTCGCCAGCGTTAACAGACTGGCAATCGCCCAGCGCGCCAGACCGGTATTAATGTGGCCCTTAAACATATCCGCGACGGAATTAATCAGCGGAAACCCCGGCACCAGCAGTAAGACGCTGGCGGCCATGGCGATGGTCGGGGTATGGCTGAAAGTGGGCAAGCGAAGCAAAAGGCCGGAAATGGTGGTGGCGACAAAAGCGGTGATGCAAAAGTTGATTTGTGGGTGTAAATGCCGGTGCGCCAGCATCTGGCGAATATACATCGCCACCATGCTGGCGAAAAAGGTGATCACCGCGCCATCCCATCCGCCGTTATTCAGTTTGCAGAAACAGGCGCAGGAAAGCCCGACCATCAGCGACACCAGCCACCGCGGGTAGCGCAACGGTCTGAGCTGGCTAAAGCGCTTCTCTACGCCTTTTATATCCAGCAAATTATGTTCGGCCAGGATGACAATATGCTGCACCTCCGTGACAACGTGCATATTAATGCCGCGATCCTGGTTCTTACGTGTCGATGTCAGACACTGCCCATCTTTAATGGTGGTGAGAACGATAGCGTTGGAGGAGATGGCGCTTTCCACGCTGTCCATCCCTAACGCCAGCCCCAGGCGGGTGGAGAGTTCATCAACCAGCGCGCTCTCCGCGCCGTGTTGCAATAAAAAAAGCCCGCATTGAATACATAACCGTGTAACCGTTCGTTGTAACGACTGCTCTGTTTGCATGACTCGCCCTGACTGAAAAGACGCGTTGCGTACCATCTGAATGACGAAAGTCTTCTTTGTATCATGAAGCCCGACCCTTTTGGCTCTGGCTAAGATCAATTTTGTGATGAAAAAAGAGGCAGGATGCCAGACAATCAGTCGCTGAATGTCATAATTGCAGTATATTGAATGCCTTACATCGAACGTGAATGACAGGGAATGAAGTATCGTCTGTAACCTCTGAAATTAATGAGACGATATTCTTTTCTTGTGCTTCCTGAAAGCATAACTATCTGATGCGAAACATAGCGTGAGTTTATTAAATTCCCCTTGCATATGTTAGAAATGCTAATGATCTAATTTAGTTAATTTAATTGTACCGCAATTATTTTTAGCGGTAATTATGCAATAATAGTTTGGTGATTTTATACTATGCGGATCATTGTATAGAGTCGTTATTGCTATAACATTTCAAATAAAAGCCAAGGATAAACAATTCACTTCGTCTATTACCACGTCTGTTTTTCTCATTAATTATATTATTTATTAATGAGTGAACAGGAGGGGAGACCTGTGGATATGGAGGAGATATGTTGCCAGGATGCCGCAAAAACATAATTATTATCAGTAAAATACCTGTTATACAGACGGGGTTAAAAGAGGTGGTGCTGGGCCATTTCCCTGCTTATGAACTGATGTACTGCCGTTCCGTAGAAGAACTGACATTAATGCAGTTGCGCCGCTCCGATGTAGTGATTACGGATTTAACGGGAGAATGTAAACATCCCCGCGCTGTCTGCGAGCAATTTTACGCTTTATTATCTCAATACCATGATATTCACTGGATATTTCTTGTTTCCCGTGCGTTTTACTCACAGGCGATTGAGCTTCTGATGAGCCCCTTCAGTACGTTGCTGTCTGACGTTGAACCGGTTGAGAATCTGGTAAACGTGATTGAAGCAGGCAATGCCCATACGGACAGGATCAGTAAGACGCTGCTATCTCCCGCTCTGCCAGACGTCTCGAGTTTTGGCCATCGTCCGGTTGTTCTTACGCTGTCGGAACGGAAAGTGTTACGGCTTCTGGGTAAGGGTTGGGGGATTAATCAGATAGCGATGTTGCTTAAGAAGAGTAATAAAACGATTAGCGCGCAGAAAAACAGTGCGATGCGGCGTCTGTCAATACACAGCAATGCTGAGATGTATGCCTGGATAAACAGTTCTCAGGGAGCAAGAGAATTGAATTTACCTTCAGTTTATGGAGATGCTACTGAATGGAAAACAGAATTGCCAAGGGAAATGTCGCACTCATAGAGAAGTGTGTAATGAGCAGTATTGGAATGAAAAGTTTATTTGACGCGTTTCCTGATTGCCAATATAAACTTCATATTTTTCCAACTCAATCTGCTTTCCAGAAAGCGATGTTAAGTACTCCTTTTTCCGTCGTTATTTTTTCACTTTCTGCGATGCGGGAAGATCGCCGGATGGGGCTGGCTTATCTGGCGGAACTGGCTGTGAATTTTCCTCGTGTGCGCCGACTGGTCATCGCGGATGATGATGCGGAAGCCCGGTTAATTGATTCGCTGTCGCCTTCGCCGTTAGATGGGGTCTTAAGTAAAGCGTCGTCACTGGCCAGTTTGCAGGAAAAGCTCTTTTTATTATTGAACAGTAAGCGAGAGGTGACGGAACACACTCTGAACCTCTGGTATCTCAATCAGAGCCGAATGATCAGCCCCACTGAGCGTGAAATTCTGCGTTTTATGTCGAATGGTTATTCGATGCCACAGATAGCCGTTCAGCTGGAACGCAATATCAAGACGATTCGCGCCCATAAATTTAATGTGATGTCTAAACTGGGCGTCAGCTCAGATGCTGGATTGCTTGATGCGGCGGATATCCTGCTGTCTCTGCGCGCCGAAAAGCCAGGTCGCTTATCCGCGTAATTCTGTAGTCGCTCTGTATTTACAGGTTGCTTGTGCCGGGTTTATCGCCCGGGCACAAATAGCATCACTGGCACACATCAATCCAGGTTGCTGAAGTGAGTTCTGCCATTCTGTCGGGGGAGATTCGGACTGCGCTGTGCGTTGCCCCTGCTGCTGGTAAGACTTCAGCATAATGTTTTAATGAGACGTCGCAATAGACGGGCAGAGGCGTTTCCAGCCCGAAAGGGCAGACACCGCCGACCGGGTGCCCTGTGGCGATCACGACTTCATCGCTGCTGAGCATTCGCGCTTTCGCGCCAAACGTGCTCTTGAGTTTCTTATTGTCCAGGCGAGCATCGCCTTTGGCGACAACCAGAATAATGTCGTCTTTCACCTTAAGCGAAAGCGTTTTCGCTATCTGTCCTGGCGCGACATTGTGCGCTTTCGCTGCCAGTTCCACCGTCGCCGTACTCTGATTTAATTCGATGATTTCAATATCCGGGGCACGTTCGGCCAGAAACTGCCGTACCGATTGCAGACTCATTCTTTTCTCCTGACGCTGTATTAGCAGTCCTGTTTTTCAGAAAACCGCGTGGCGTAATTTGTCATAAGGAAAGCGGCACTGTAAATAATTTATGTAATAAACCAGCAGCATGAACGATTTTTCGATCGTCTTCACATTCACGGAAACCGGTTACAGTAACCGGTTGCAGTCCGGCGGGCGGGGATTAATACTGAACCTGTCACTTCCTCTGTATCACATAATAAGAGCCATTTATGAAACTTCATTCTCTCTGCTGTATCGCTGGTGTTCTCCCCGGCGCGGTCGCGAAAAGTAGTAATGGACCCTTACACGGCGGTGCTGCTGCCAGCACGTCTATGTTGTTTTGACTGACAGGAGAACGCTATGTCTACCAACCATGCTGTGTTTAATGTGATTTTTCGGTTTGTCGAAAACTACGTAAGTCCCGTTGCCGGACGTATTTCCTCACAACGTCATGTTATGGCGATTCGTGATGGCTTCATTTCGGCAATGCCGTTTATGATTGTCGGCTCCTTCCTGCTGGTTTTCGCCTATCCTCCTTTCTCACCGGACACCACCTGGGGATTTGCCCGTGGCTGGCTGGCGCTGGCGAAACAGTTTGAAAGCCAGATTTTGACGCCGTTTGATATGACGATGGGGATCATGTCCATCTATATCTGTGCGGCCATTGCCTATAACCTGGGCAAACACTATGTTAAATCGCATCAGTTAGATCCGTTTATGTGCGCCATGCTCTCGATCATGGCCTTCTTGCTGGTTGCCGCGCCGAAAACAAACGGCACTATGCCAGTTGACAGCCTGGGCGGAACGGGGATTTTTACCGCGATTCTGGTGGCGATTTACTGTGTTGAAATGATGCGCTTCCTGAAGGCGCATAACATTGGCATTCGCCTGCCCGACCAGGTGCCGCCGATGATCAAGAACTCCTTTGATCTGCTGATTCCGGTGCTGGTGGTGGTTCTGACCTTGTATCCGCTGAGCCTGGCGATCCAGTCGCAGTTCGATATGCTGATCCCACAGGCGATCATGGCGATCTTTAAACCGCTGGTTTCCGCTGCGGATTCGTTGCCCGCTATTTTGCTGGCGGTGCTGATTGGGCATCTGCTGTGGTTTGCGGGGATTCACGGAGCGGCGATTGTCTCCGGGATGCTGCAAATGTTCTGGCTGACCAATCTCGGTATGAACCAGACCGCGTTGGCGCAGGGGGCGCCGTTGCCGCACATTTTCATGGAAGCCTTCTGGACTTTCTTCATCGTCATTGGCGGTTCTGGCGCCACGATGGGGCTGGTGATTTGTTATTTACGCAGCCGTTCCGTACATTTGCGCTCTATTGGCCGCTTAAGCGTCGTGCCGAGTATCTTTAATATCAACGAACCGGTTATTTTCGGGACGCCGATTGTGATGAACCCGGTGTTCTTTATCCCGTTCCTGCTGGCGCCAATGGTGAACGCCGTGCTGGCGTGGGCGGCGATGAAACTGGATCTGATTGGGCGGGTGATTTCCGTGGTACCGTGGACTGCGCCCGCACCGGTTGGCGCTGCGTGGGCACTGGGCTGGGACTACCGTGCGGCGATCCTGGTGGTCATACTGGCGCTGGTGTCCGCCATCATATACTTCCCGTTCTTTAAGGTTTATGAGAAGCAGCTTCTGGCGCAAGAGGCCGAAGAGGCCGGGCGTGCAGAAGAGGAGAGCCAGCAGATGGCCTGACGTGTTGAACAAGGCGCTGCGGCGCCTTGTTTATTTCAGCGTACAGTCACCGCATTGCTGAACGTCTGGCAACCGGTAGCGTTGACAGCAGGTTCGGCGCACCAGCAGACCTTCGCGAGGGACGACGGTACGCCACAGCGGGTTATCCTGGCCACTGGAAAGCTGCTTTTCGAAGAAGCAGCTCTGGCGCAGCGTTGCCAGCAATGCTTCGCCAAGCAGCGGTTTCATTTCGGTCAGATACCAGTTGATCAGATACCCGGTGTTACTCCAGATAAGCTTACCGTTAATATCGCCGGTTGATTCCAGTGCCTGAACGACCGGCATCAGCGCAGAGACGATCAGCGTTTCCATTCTCTGTTGAGGAGAATGCGCGGTTGCCCGCTCGTCCTGATGCACATCAACCCAAAAACAGGCTACGCGTCCGGTTTCGTGAAACTCAACGTGCATGTGCTCGGGCGAAACGTCAATGGCCCTTTCCTGGGTGAGCAGGGCAAGCATCAGAGGCGGTACCATCAGACCGATATACCATTGCGCCCAAAGCGAAATGAGCGGCTTATTTTCGCGTGGTTGCGTCGGTTGATGACGATAAATATGGTCGGAATAGATAGCCAGCAGGGAGCGCATCGTACCCGGTCGAGCCCACTGCGCCAGCGTCATGGCGCCCGTTGGGTGCGGTTCGTCCAGCCGAATAAAATCAAGCAGATGTTCGCGCGTCCGGGTTATCGTTTCACGCACGGCTTCAGCCAGCGAGGGCATCTCAGGCTGGAGATGGGCTCGCCAGGTGACATCTTCAATAATCGGTGCGGAACGGTAAGGCATAGCGCTGTATATAAGGATAGTAATCTAAATGATAATGATTGCTAATCCTAATGATAGCGATAGTCGATGGCAAGCGCTTTGTCGTGACGCTGTGCGCGGTAGCACGATGATATCGCCCTGTGTCAGACCGTACGCAGTTCGTCACTCGCAAGAATGTTGTTGCGCCCCAGGTTTTTGGCTTCATACAGCGCTTTATCCGCTTTGACGATTGCAGCCTCCATGTCCTGACCCAGTAGCGGCGCGATGCCAACGCTGATGGTGACATTGGTCGCCACGCTGACATTAAACATATGTGGGATTTTGAGATCGTAGACCTTCTGGCGAATACGTTCGGCGGTCGTGCGCGCCTCCTGTGGATCGGTCGCGGTCAGCAGAACCATAAACTCTTCACCGCCAAAACGGGTGACAATATCCCGGGAACGGACAGCGTCACGAATCGCGGCTGAAACGCGAATGAGAGCCTGGTCGCCCATCATGTGCCCATAGTGATCGTTATAAGCTTTGAAGTGATCGATATCCAGCAGCAATACGTAGTGTTCTTCGTGCGTTTCCAGAGCAAGGAGCGTATTCAGCTTATTTTGCAGGCCGCGGCGATTATACAGGCCAGTCAAAGGATCGAGCATACTCAGCCCGTTCAGCGTTTCTCTCTCTTCCAGCAGTTTGTACATCAGCTGTTGAGCGAAATCGTCATAGCGTTTTTGAATAACATGCTGGATGGCAATGCCCGCCATCGGGAGCGCCATGAGATAAATAATCCGTATGCCGTGTTCGCTGCCATTAAGCCACAGGCAGGCCAGAACGGAAGGCAATGAATGGAACGTAAACGCAATGATATTATTAGCAAAAGCGATGGAGCCAATAAATAACACGCAGAGAAGGGCGATGAGTAGAAAAGTATAATCGCTATGGTTCATAGCATTATATTTCAGTGTGATATGCCAGGCCCACAATATGCCTGATATAACAGAAATAAAGGGGATATTAATCTTTTTATGTGTATATTTTCCGTGCCATATCAGAAGTAACGTACTTGCAACAAAGAGCAGTATTGCCGGGACTGAGACAGCCCTGACCTCATAAAGAGGAAAGACAAGCGTAAACAGCCCGGACACCGCATTGAGAAACAGAAAAAGGCGTAAAGAGAATTGATATTTTTTGGTGCGTAATGCGCGCCAGGATTGAGCTGTCATATCTGAATGTCGTTATTTATCTATGAATTACGCTGGTTGGGGCCAAAATGAAAAATAACGTGCGGGAAAAAGCCCGCATAAATAAACGTTTTTATTGTTTGTAAGTTAACCACTGCTCAATCTATCACCTTGCTGAATTCATGTCATCAATTGTTAAGACAATCTCATACAAGGAAGTGTGACGAACTGCTGACAAATGAGAAATTTTATCATATGCTATTGGTTATCATTATCGGTATCAGAGGTAAAGCCATGTTGCAGCGTACACTGGGCAGTGGATGGGGGATATTGTTGCCGGGTATTTTTATTACCGGACTGGCGTTTGCCGGCCTCTCCATTGACGCATGGAAGGTACTGATTGTATTAGGATTACTGCTGACTTCGTTGATGCTGTATCACAAACGCTTACGGCATTTCGTCCTGCTGCCGTCATGTGTCGCGCTGATCAGCGGCATGGTGCTGGTTATGATGAATTTGAATCAGGGATGAACAAACAAGGCGTAAAACAGAGAAGGGAAATAAGATAATTGGTGCGAGGGGGGGGACTTGAACCCCCACGTCCGTAAGGACACTAACACCTGAAGCTAGCGCGTCTACCAATTCCGCCACCTTCGCACAGTCATCTTACTTTTTTGATATCGCCTCGTTGGTGCGAGGGGGGGGACTTGAACCCCCACGTCCGTAAGAACACTAACACCTGAAGCTAGCGCGTCTACCAATTCCGCCACCTTCGCCCAGTGCGAGCAATATCAACGTGGTTTTGGTGCGAGGGGGGGGACTTGAACCCCCACGTCCGTAAGGACACTAACACCTGAAGCTAGCGCGTCTACCAATTCCGCCACCTTCGCATACCATCGATTCTTAAAAAGAATCGCTACCACGGAGGCGCATTCTAGTGGTTTTCAGCTTTTCGTCAATAGTTAATTACGCAGGATGGATTGATTGCTGCAAAAATGGGCGCTAACCGCAGGCCGGATAAGCGAAGTGCCATCCGGCATCTGCAAACCATGCCGGATGGCGGTGCAGGCACTTTATCCGGCCTACGATGACCACTCTATTTCTTCGCCTGGCGCGTCATCACCGTGCGGTAAACTTTAAAGCGCCCGGTTTGCGCAATCACTTCGTGGAAGCCAAACGTTTCATCCAGCACTTTCGGGTAGGGCAGGAAGGCGTTAGCCACGATGCGCAACTCACCGCCGCTGTTGAGGTGGCGAACCGCGCCGCGAATCAGCGTTTGCGCGGCATCCAGGCTGGTTTGTATTCCATCGTGGAACGGCGGGTTAGAGATGATCATATCAAAACGCCCTTTTACGTCAGAAAAGACGTTACTGGCGAACACCTCACCCTCAACGCCGTTTGCCGCAAGCGTTGCGCGACTGGCCTCAACGGCAGGCGCGGAAACATCACACAGGGTTAAACGCACTTTTGGCGAGTGGCTGGCTAAGGCCGCAGAGAGCACGCCTGCGCCGCAACCGACATCCAGCACTTTGCCTTTGGTATGTGGCGTCAGCGTGGAAAGCAGCAACTGGCTGCCGACATCCAGACCGTCGCGGCTGAAAACGCCGGGCAGCGTTTTGATGGTCAGATCGTTAATGCGGTACTCGCCCCAGTATTTTTCCGCATCAAAGACAGGCTGTTTTTCCAGACGGCCATGATACAGCCCGCAGCGGCGCGCGCTGTCGATTTTGTTCAGCGGCGCGTAGTCGGCCAGCATTTGCTCTGCGCTGCGAACGCCGCTACGGTTTTCGCCCACCACGAAGATGTCGGTGCCGAGCGGCAGCAGCGACAGGATATTCATCAACTGGAACTGGGCTTCAGGTTTATTTTTCGGCCAGTAGTAGATCAGCGTGTCGCAGTCCGCGACGTCGTCAGCGTGGGCGACCAGGCTAAAGCGCGCCTTCTCGCCCATCAGCTGGCTTAACAACTGCCAGTGGTGGAATTGTTGCGTATGCACGCGGCTGGCGGCGCTTTCGAAGCGGGCTGGCAGGTCATCCTGCAAATCTCCGGCAAACAGAATACGGCTTTGTTCGAAATCATCACTGTGGCGCAGCAAGACTTCACTTGCCGGGGTAAAAGCAGACATGAAAGGTTCCTCTATTGTTCCTGGCGGCGATTATAGTTGTTTGTTGGCGCAGTTTCGACGAATTTGCTATATTTGCGCCCCTGACAGACAGGAGCGTTTCGCTATGACATCCCGACGAGACTGGCAATTACAGCAACTGGGCATTACCCAGTGGTCGCTGCGTCGCCCTGGCGCGCTACAGGGGGAAATCGCGATTTCCCTTCCGGCGCACGTTCGTCTGGTGGTCGTGGCGGAAGAATTACCGGCGCTGACCGAACCCTTGATGAGCGATATTTTGCGCGCATTGACCGTCAGTCCCGACCAGGTATTACCGTTGACGCCTGACCGCATCGCCATGCTGCCGGAAGGCAGCCGGTGCAACAGCTGGCGGCTGGGTACTGAAGAGCCTTTGCTGCTGGAAGGCGCTCAGGTGACAAGTCCTGCGTTTAATGAATTACGGGCAAACCCAACGGCACGCGCCGCACTATGGCAACAAATTTGCGCATATGAACACGATTTCTTCCCTCAATCCGACTGATTTACCTGCTGCGTTTCTGATTGAAAAACGCGCCCATGCGTTTCCGTGGAGTGAAAAAACCTTTGCCAGCAATCAGGGCGAACGTTACCTCAACTATCAACTGACGGTCGGCGGAAAGATGGCGGCGTTCGCGATTACGCAGGTGGTGCTGGATGAGGCGACGCTGTTCAATATTGCGGTCGACCCGGATTTTCAGCGTCGGGGGCTGGGGCGAGAACTGCTGGAACATCTGATTGATGAACTGGAAAAACGCGGCGTCCTGACGTTATGGCTGGAGGTGCGCGCCTCAAATGCCGCCGCCATCGCACTCTATGAAAGTTTAGGTTTTAATGAGGCAACGGTGCGCCGTAATTACTACCCGACGGTTGACGGGCGTGAGGACGCGATAATCATGGCATTGCCAATCAGTATGTAAGACAAGGTGGAATGATGAAGTGGGACTGGATTTTCTTTGATGCCGACGAAACGCTGTTTACGTTTGACTCGTTTACCGGCTTGCAGCGGATGTTTCTCGACTATAGCGTCACCTTTACCGCTGAAGATTTTCAGGACTACCAGGCTGTCAATAAACCGCTGTGGGTGGATTATCAGAACGGCGCTATCACTTCGCTTCAGCTTCAGCGCCAGCGCTTTGTCGGCTGGGGCGAGCAGCTGAACGTCCCGCCTGAAGAGTTAAATGATGCGTTTATGAATGCTATGGCGGAGATTTGCGCACCGCTGCCGGGTGCGGTTTCGCTGGTTAACGCCCTGCACGGTAAGGTGAAGATGGGCATCATCACCAACGGATTCACCTCATTGCAGCAAATTCGCCTTGAACGAACAGGGCTTCGCGATCGTTTTGATCTGCTGGTTATTTCTGAAGAAGTGGGCGTGGCGAAGCCCGATCCGCGCATCTTTGATTACGCGCTGGAGCAGGCAGGCAGCCCTGACCGCTCTCGCGTGTTAATGGTCGGCGATACCGCAGAGTCTGATATTCTCGGCGGCATTAACGCCGGGCTTTCCACCTGCTGGCTGAATGCGCACCATCGCGAGCAGCCTGCGGGCATTGAACCGACCTGGACCGTGGCGTCATTAAGCGAACTGGAGCAACTCCTGTGTAAACACTGATTGCCTCCCCCCCGTTGATGGGTAAAATAGCCGCAATTTTTCGTATTCAACATGCGTGGTCAGACGCCGCGCTTACTCAAGAAGATTGAACTATGACGTTGTCTCCTTATTTGCAAGAGGTGGCTAAGCGCCGCACTTTTGCCATTATTTCTCACCCGGATGCCGGTAAAACCACTATCACTGAGAAAGTATTGCTGTTCGGACAGGCTATCCAGACTGCCGGGACGGTAAAAGGCCGTGGCTCCAGCCAGCATGCAAAATCTGACTGGATGGAAATGGAAAAGCAGCGTGGTATTTCTATTACCACGTCGGTAATGCAGTTCCCGTATCATGATTGCCTGGTCAACCTGCTGGACACCCCCGGGCACGAAGACTTCTCGGAAGATACCTACCGCACGCTGACGGCGGTGGACTGCTGTCTGATGGTGATTGACGCGGCAAAAGGCGTCGAAGATCGTACCCGTAAGCTGATGGAAGTAACCCGCCTGCGCGATACGCCGATCCTCACCTTTATGAACAAACTTGACCGTGACATCCGCGACCCGATGGAGCTGCTGGATGAAGTTGAGAACGAGCTGAAAATCGGCTGTGCGCCGATCACCTGGCCGATTGGCTGCGGGAAGTTGTTCAAAGGCGTCTATCACCTTTATAAAGACGAAACTTACCTGTACCAGACCGGTAAAGGCCACACTATCCAGGAAGTGCGCATTGTAAAAGGTCTGGATAACCCGGAACTTGACGCTGCCGTAGGGGAAGACCTGGCGCAGCAGCTGCGCGACGAGCTGGAACTGGTGCAGGGCGCGTCCAACGAGTTCGACCATGAGCTGTTCCTGGCAGGTGAAATCACCCCGGTCTTCTTTGGTACTGCGCTGGGTAACTTCGGCGTTGACCATATGCTGGATGGCCTGGTGGAGTGGGCGCCTGCGCCGATGCCGCGCCAGACCGATACCCGTACGGTAGAAGCGAAAGAAGAGAAGTTCACCGGTTTCGTGTTTAAGATTCAGGCCAATATGGACCCAAAACACCGCGACCGCGTGGCGTTTATGCGAGTGGTCTCCGGTAAGTACGAGAAAGGCATGAAAATGCGGCAGGTACGTATCGGCAAAGACGTGGTGATTTCTGATGCGCTGACCTTTATGGCGGGCGACCGTTCTCACGTTGAAGAGGCGTATCCGGGCGATATTCTGGGCCTGCACAACCACGGCACCATTCAGATCGGCGACACCTTCACTCAGGGCGAAATGATGAAGTTCACTGGTATACCGAACTTCGCGCCGGAGCTGTTCCGTCGTATCCGCCTGAAAGATCCGCTGAAGCAAAAACAGCTGCTGAAAGGGCTGGTTCAGCTGTCTGAAGAAGGCGCGGTACAGGTGTTCCGTCCGATCGCCAACAACGATCTGATCGTGGGCGCTGTCGGCGTGTTGCAGTTTGACGTGGTGGTTGCCCGTCTGAAGAGCGAATACAACGTTGAGGCTATCTATGAGTCCGTCAACGTCGCCACCGCACGCTGGGTTGAATGTACTGACGCGAAGAAATTCGAAGAGTTCAAGCGTAAGAACGAAGTACAACTGGCGCTGGATGGCGGTGATAACCTCACCTATATCGCACCGACAATGGTTAACCTGAACCTGACGCAGGAACGCTACCCTGACGTTCAGTTCCGCAAAACGCGCGAGCACTAATTGTCCCTCCAGGGCGCGTCATCCGGCGCGCCCTGTTACTTTCCCTGCCTTTTTAACCGCTTGCGGAATGTTCTTAAATCCCTCAGTTTTTCTTATGGTTGCTTGTTTTTTAAGCGTATCAGCAAGCGATTTTGCGATTGTGATCTATATTTAACAAAGTGATGACATAAATGACGACTTTTAACACTGTTCAATGCGTGAATACTGGTTGTTAAGGCCGTCATTTATCTTGTCTGCGATATTAATAACTGAATAAAGATGGGATTAGCGCCGCGATTCTGCATAAGTATGTTGATTGTGACGGCTGCCATCCATACAGGAATGAATCGATGACGACGACAAGACTGAAGATTTCTAAAACTCTCCTGGCCGTAATGTTGACCTCCGCTGTCGCGACCGGTTCTGCATTTGCGGAAACCTCTACGCTGGATAAGGCACAGTCCAGCGCAGAAAGCGCGGGACAGAAAGTCGATAGCTCTATGAATAAAGTCGGTAACTTCATGGATGACAGCGCCATCACCGCAAAAGTGAAAGCGGCGTTGGTGGATCATGAAAGTATTAAGAGCACCGATATCTCGGTCAAAACCGATAACAAAGTGGTGACATTAAGCGGCTTTGTTGAAAGCCAGGCTCAGGCTGAAGAAGCCGTGAAAGTAGCGGAAGGCGTTGAGGGTGTGACCTCCGTCAGCGACAAACTGCATGTTCGCGACAGCAAGTCCGGCACGATGAAAGGCTATGCCGGGGATACGGCCACTACCAGCGAGATCAAAGCGAAACTGTTGGCGGATGACATCGTGCCTTCCCGCAAAGTGAAAGTCGAAACCACCGACGGCGTGGTGCAGCTCTCAGGAACCGTAGATTCTCAGGCGCAAATCGACCGTGCTGAAAGTATCGCAAAAGCGGTTGATGGTGTGAAAAGCGTCAAAAATGACCTGAAAACTCAGTAATTCGTCTTAATTCGCCCTCCCGACGTTTGTCGGGAGGCGCAATGTACACCACACTAAAAATATCGCGAATGAGCAACCTGAACGCTCATATCAAGCGGTCGACATTAACTATGGTAAAGGAGAAGCTTATGTTTCGTTGGGGCATTATATTTCTGGTTATCGCGTTAATTGCCGCCGCTCTGGGTTTTGGTGGACTGGCAGGCACCGCGGCTAGCGCAGCGAAAATTGTCTTCGTCGTCGGGATTGTCCTGTTCCTGATCAGCCTGTTTATGGGCCGTAAACGACCCTAGCACGTCACCCGTAATACCCATGATTCATGCTAAGCCAGTCCATCGGACTGGCTTTTACGGTTTTAGCTATCGCGAATTTGCGTTACTTTGTCATTCTATAAAATAAAACATAGGAAGGCAGAGGTGGGGCAGCGAATACCCGTGACGCTCGGCAATATTGCGCCATTATCATTAAACGCGTTCCGACCAGGCCGAATGGCTCTGGTGTGCGAGGGCGGAGGGCAGCGGGGAATCTTTACCGCTGGCGTGCTGGATGAGTTTATGCGCGCGAAGTTCAATCCATTCGACCTCTACCTCGGCACCTCTGCCGGGGCGCAAAACCTTTCTGCCTATCTCTGTAACCAGCCCGGCTATGGGCGCAAAGTTATTATGCGTTACACCACGAAGCGGGAGTTCTTCGATCCGGTGCGTTTTGTTCGCGGGGGGAACCTGATCGATCTCGACTGGCTGGTGGACGCGACATCCGGGCAGATGCCGCTGGAGATGGACACCGCCGCGCGTCTGTTCGATAGCGGAAAATCCTTCTATATGTGCGCCTGTCGTGGGGATGACTACACGGCGAACTATTTCTCGCCAACGAAGCAAAACTGGCTCGATATTATTCGTGCGACCAGCGCGATTCCGGGGTTCTACCGTACAGGCGTGGCGCTGGATGGCATCAATTATCTGGACGGCGGGATCAGCGATGCGATCCCGGTACAGGAGGCGGCAAAGCGTGGCGCGAAAACGATCGTGGTGATCCGCACGGTGCCTTCGCAAATGTACTATACGCCGCAGTGGTTTAAGCGCATGGAGCGCTGGCTGGGGGAGAGCAGTTTGCAGCCGCTGGTGAATCTGGTACAGCACCACGAAACCAGCTATAGCGCCATTCAGCGTTTTATTGAGAAGCCGCCGGGTAAGCTGCGTATCATTGAAATCTACCCGCCGAAACCGCTGCAAAGTATGGCGTTGGGCAGCCGTCTTCCTGCGCTGCGCGAAGATTACAAAATTGGACGCCTGTGCGGGCGCTATTTTCTGGCGACGGTGGGGAAACTGCTGGCGGAGAAACCGCCGCTCTCCCGCCACACGCCGAAGATTGTCATTCCTGGCCCGGTGGTGGTGCCTCCGGCGGCGGTGGCCAACGATATGCACGTAGCAACGGTCAGCGGCGCGGCGCAGGCCAACGACACTACCTTCAATAATGAGGATCTGGCGTGAGTTGCCGATTTATCGACACGCATTGTCATTTTGATTTTCCGCCTTTCACCGGTGATGAAGCGGCCAGCATTCAGCGTGCCGCTGACGCGGGGATTGGCAAAATCATTGTTCCGGCGACGGCTGCGGCCTGTTTTTCACGCGTGCTGGCGCTGGCGGAGCGCTTCCCGCCGCTGTTTGCGGCGCTGGGGCTGCACCCTGTGTTTATTGAGCAGCACGCAGATGACAGTCTGGATCGCCTGCAACAGGCGCTGGATCAACGCCCGCAGAAAGTCGTGGCGGTAGGGGAGATCGGGCTGGATCTTTACCGCGATAATCCTCAGTTTGATGAGCAAGAACGGCTCCTGGAGGCGCAGCTTAAACTGGCGAAACGCTACGATCTGCCGGTGATCCTTCACTCGCGTCGCACCCATGACAAGCTGGCAATGCATCTCAAACGCCACGCCCTGGCGCGAACCGGGGTGGTACACGGTTTTTCCGGCAGTCTGCAACAGGCGGAACGCTTTGTTCAGTTAGGCTACAAAATTGGCGTTGGCGGCACGATTACTTATCCGCGCGCCAGTAAAACGCGTGATGTGATGGCGCAACTGCCGCTGGACGCATTGCTGCTGGAGACCGACGCGCCGGATATGCCGTTAAATGGTTTTCAGGGGCAGCCAAACCGCCCGGAACAGGCGGCACGGGTATTCAGCGAGCTGTGTGCGCTACGCGATGAACCCTCTGAGGTGATAGCCGAAACGCTGTATCGCAATACGGCGGCGTTATTTCGTCTCTGATTGCCGGATGCGACGCAAAAGCGTCTTACCCGGCCTACGGGCCGACATCATTTGTGGGCCGGATAAGGCGGCCAACGGGTCGACATCATTTGTAGGCCGGATAAGGCGCAGCCGCCATCCGGCGATTCATAAATATAAAGCAGGGAAAATCAGGTTATGCACCCCGTGCGCCCATAATGCGTTTGCCAGCTGTTGCACGTCGTCAGGCGTTGCGCCCGGCCACGCTTTTGCTTCGCCATACACCCCATGCGCATGGAAAGCGTTTAACCGGACGGGAATATCGCCCAGACGGGAGATAAACGCGGCCAGCGGCGCTATCTGTTGCAGGTAATCCACCTGACCAGGAATCACCAGCAGCCGTAGCTCGGCCAGCTTGCCATGCTCTGCCAATATCCTGATGCTGTGCTTGATCTGCGCGTTATCCCGCCCGGTAAGACGCTGATGGCAGGCGCTATCCCAGGCTTTTAGATCGAGCATCGCGCCATCACAAACGGGCAGCAGTTTCTGCCAGCCGGTTTCGCTCAACAGACCGTTGCTGTCGACCAGACACGTCAGCGTACACAGCTGCGGATCGGCCTTGATCGCGGCAAACAGCGCGCAAATAAACGGTAACTGAGTGGTGGCTTCGCCCCCGCTGACGGTGATGCCTTCAATAAATGGCGATGCCTTACGGATATGGCCCAGCACTTCATCGACGCTCATCGTCTGCGCCATCGGCGTGGCCTGCTGCGGGCACATCCGCAAACAGGTATCGCACTGCTCGCAGACGTCAGCCTGCCACACCACTTTCCCCGCGCTGAAGCCCAGCGCCTGATGAGGGCACTGGGGAACGCACTCACCGCAGTCGTTGCAGCGCCCGATCGTCCACGGATTATGGCAATTCTTACAGCGCAGATTGCACCCTTGTAAGAACAGAGCCAGACGACTGCCGGGGCCGTCCACGCAGGAGAACGGTATGATTTTACTGACTAAACACTTCATCCTTCGAACTGCCTCTTTGTTGGCTGCACTTATTCACCCCAGTCACGTACTACGTGTACGTGACTGGGGATTCATTCGCTTGCCGCCTCGATGCCTCTCGAATGATTTTGCGTTAGGAAGCGCATCTGCTGTTCATGACTTATTACGCGTGCTTGTCGTTCCAGAATGCGCGTATTGCGCGCGGCTTCTTCCCCCAGCCAGGTGGTGTTTGTCCGCGATCCCTCGGCGCGATATTTTTCCAGATCCGACAGGCGCACCATATACCCGGTAACGCGCACCAGATCGTTGCCGCTGACGTTGGCGGTAAATTCACGCATGCCGGCCTTGAACGCGCCCAGACAAAGCTGCACCAGCGCCTGAGGATTCCGCTTGATGGTTTCGTCCAGCGTCAGGATGTCGCTGATCCCGGCATGGTAGTGCGCATGATGGGGGGCGACGGTTTGCAGGTGGGTAATGGGGTCGGGTTCATCGCCGTACGGTAAACGCGCGCCCGGCGTCGTACCGATATCGGAGCTGATGCCTGACTGGGCATGCAGCATCGCCCGCTGTTTCCAGCCATGCTTAACAGGCGTGTTTGCGACGAAATCGGCCAACTGCGCGCTGATGCGATAGCCCAGCGCATTGGCCGCGTCGTCTTTCCCGTAGCGTGCGTTCATCCCCGCGTTTTCACACAGCAGGTTTACCGCTTCGGCCAGGCCATACATCCCAAACATCGGTACAAAACGTCCGGGATCAAGCAACCCTTCCTGCACCAGGAAGCTATTCTCAAAGAAATGTGATTGTTCATAGAGGAAGTCACATCGGGCATCAATGATGGCGATCTGCTGCTGGCAGTAGTGCGGTAGCGTGCGCGTAAAGAAGTCATCGACAGAGGTGCTGCGCTCTGCAACGGCTTTCAGATTGATCCTGACCAGCGTGCTGCCGCCGCCCGCAAGCGGCAGAGAGTTGTAACAACTGACGACGCCATATTGACCTTTTGTGAAAATTTTATCATTTACCGGGCCATTAGAAATATGAGGTTTGCTGCATTCACAAATGTTTTTAGCGACATCAAGCAGTAAATCATCCGGTGTGATATCGGGATCATAGATAAACGTCAGGTTAGGTGAAACCTGCTTTAACTCAGCATCGGCACGTAAAATAGCGCGGGTGACAGGCGTGTCGGCCGGGCCAATATTGGCATGCATAAAGGCGTCCGGCAGCGTTCTGTCGAGATAGCGCCAGAAACGTTTTATTCGAATATCGATCTCGTCTTGTGTTAGAATTTTAACATACGGCTGCAACAGCGCATCCAGTTGCCCCAGATAGACCGGCATCGATGTTACGGAAGGAACGTGATGGTAGAGGATGGTCAGCAAAGATAGCGCGTCATCCAGATCTTTTGCGCCTTCCAGTTCCAGCCACTGTGAGCCATTAGCCAGAAAACGGGCGTAATCGGGCAAAACATAACGAGGTTTGAACGGGGCATGACCTTCGAACATATCGCAGATAACCCCGTCGTCCAGCGCCTGGCGAGCCTCTGGTGGCAAGGCCGGATAAGGCAACGCGTTCTCAGCTTCCAGCGCCAGAAAATGGCGTTTTTGTTCGGGGCTGAGCACCGGACTGGTCACAATTTGCTGGCAACGATGTTGCAGCGCGGTTTCGCATGAAGTGGGCATCTTCGTTTCCTTTTTGTGCCGAAGGTTAAGCGCCATTGTAGGAAGTTGCGTGATGATGGCTTTTGATCAGGATGCGCCTGTTGCCCACTCGCGAGGCCGGGAAAGGTCATTTATTTGAAGTAGATCTCGTTACAGTAATGCAAATTTGTACGTAGTTTTCATTAACTGTGATGTATATCGAAGTGTAATGGCGAGCGGATGTTAGAATACTAACAAACTCGCAAGGTGAAATTTTATACCGGCGATGAGCCAGGAGAATGTAATGACTGATTTAACCGCAAGCAGCCTGCGTGCGCTGAAACTGATGGACCTGACCACCCTGAATGACGACGACACCAATGAAAAAGTGATCGCGCTGTGTCATCAGGCGAAAACCCCGGTTGGGAATACTGCCGCTATCTGCATCTATCCGCGTTTTATTCCGATTGCGCGTAAGACTCTGAAAGAGCAGGGCACGCCGGATATCCGCATTGCGACCGTCACCAACTTCCCGCACGGTAATGACGACATCGACATCGCGCTGGCAGAAACCCGCGCAGCCATCGCGTACGGCGCGGACGAAGTTGACGTGGTATTCCCGTACCGCGCGCTGATTGCCGGTAACGAGCAGGTGGGCTTCGATCTGGTGAAAGCCTGTAAAGACGCCTGTGCGGCGGCAAACGTGCTGCTGAAAGTGATCATCGAAACCGGTGAACTGAAAGAAGAAGCATTAATCCGTAAAGCGTCTGAAATTTCCATCAAAGCCGGTGCGGATTTCATCAAAACCTCTACCGGTAAAGTCCCGGTTAACGCAACGCCGGAAAGCGCACGCATCATGATGGAAGTGATCCGCGATATGGATGTTTCCAAAACCGTTGGTTTCAAACCGGCTGGCGGCGTGCGTACCGCTGAAGATGCACAGCAGTTCCTGGCCATTGCTGACGAACTGTTTGGCGCTGACTGGGCGGATTCCCGTCACTACCGTTTCGGCGCATCCAGCCTGCTGGCAAGCCTGCTGAAAGCGCTGGGTCACGGGGACGGCAAGAGCGCAAGCAGCTACTAAGCCTTATATTGCCGGAGTTGTAGTGACGTAGGCCGGATAAGGCGCAGCCGCCATCCGGCATCAATACGACTGCCGGGGGGCGCGTTGCTTACCCGGCCTACAATGGCCTTCTACTCTTTTCCCCTGGGGGTTACCGTGTTTCTCGCACAAGAAATTATTCGTAAAAAACGTGATGGTCATCCGTTAAGCGACGAAGAGATCCGCTTCTTTATCAATGGTATTCGTGATAACACCATCTCTGAGGGGCAGATTGCCGCTCTGGCGATGACCATTTTCTTCCACGATATGTCGATGCCTGAGCGTGTGTCGCTGACCATGGCGATGCGAGATTCAGGAACCGTTCTGGACTGGAAGAGTCTCAACCTTAACGGCCCCATTGTTGACAAACACTCCACCGGCGGCGTGGGTGATGTGACTTCGCTGATGCTTGGCCCTATGGTGGCGGCCTGCGGCGGCTACATTCCGATGATCTCCGGGCGCGGCCTCGGTCATACCGGCGGTACGCTCGACAAACTGGAAGCGATCCCGGGATTTGATATTTTCCCGGACGACAACCGTTTCCGCGAAATCATTAAAGACGTGGGTGTGGCGATTATTGGGCAGACCAGTTCGCTCGCACCGGCGGATAAACGTTTTTACGCCACCCGCGACATTACCGCGACGGTGGACTCCATCCCGCTGATCACCGCTTCAATCCTCGCGAAAAAACTGGCGGAAGGGCTGGATGCACTGGTGATGGACGTGAAAGTGGGCAGCGGCGCCTTTATGCCGACCTACGAACTCTCTGCAGCGCTGGCTGAAGCCATCGTTGGCGTTTCCAACGGTGCAGGCGTGCGCACAACTGCGCTGCTCACCGACATGAATCAGGTGCTGGCTTCCAGCGCCGGTAACGCCGTCGAAGTGCGCGAAGCGGTGCAGTTCCTGACAGGTGAATACCGCAACCCGCGTCTGTTCGACGTCACGATGGCGCTGTGCGTGGAGATGCTGATCTCCGGCAAACTGGCGAAAGATGACGCTGATGCGCGAGTGAAACTACAGGCGGTGCTGGATAACGGCAAAGCGGCGGAAATCTTTGGTCGCATGGTAGCGGCACAGAAAGGGCCGAGCGATTTCGTGGAAAACTACGCGAAATACCTGCCGACGGCGATGCTCAGCAAAGCCGTCTATGCCGATACTGAAGGTTTTGTATCCGCGATGGACACTCGCGCGTTGGGCATGGCGGTGGTCTCAATGGGCGGCGGTCGTCGCCAGGCGTCGGACACCATTGATTACAGCGTCGGCTTTACCGACATGGCGCGTCTGGGCGACAGCGTTGACGGGCAGCGTCCGTTGGCTGTTATCCACGCCAAAGACGAAGCCAGCTGGCAGGAAGCTGCGAAAGCCGTCAAAGCGGCAATCAGCCTTGACGACAAAGCGCCTGAAATTACACCGACAGTCTATCGTCGTATTACCGAATAGCTGTATACTGATCTGATCGCTTTTTTGCAGCGCAAGATGTATGGAGAACAAGATGAAACGTGCATTTATTATGGTGCTGGACTCCTTTGGTATTGGTGCAACTGAAGATGCGGATCGCTTTGGCGACGTAGGTTCAGATACCCTGGGCCATATTGCAGAAGCCTGCGCCAGGGGCGAGGCCGACAATGGCCGTAAAGGCCCACTGAATTTGCCTAACCTGACCCGCTTGGGTCTGGTGAAAGCGCATGAAGGTTCTACCGGTAAAATTGCTGCGGGTATGGACGGCAATGCGGAAGTGATTGGCGCGTACGCGTGGGCACACGAGCTCTCTTCCGGTAAAGATACCCCGTCTGGCCACTGGGAAATTGCGGGTGTTCCGGTTCTGTTTGACTGGGGCTACTTCAGCGACCACGAAAACAGCTTCCCGCAGGAACTGCTGGATAAGCTGGTAAAACGTGCCAACCTGCCGGGTTATCTCGGTAACTGTCACTCTTCCGGTACGGTCATTCTGGATCAGTTGGGCGAAGAGCATATGAAAACCGGTAAACCGATTTTCTATACCTCCGCTGACTCCGTATTCCAGATCGCCTGCCATGAAGAGACCTTTGGGCTGGATAAACTGTACGAGCTGTGCGAAATCGCCCGTGAAGAGCTGACCGAAGGCGGCTACAACATTGGCCGCGTTATCGCGCGTCCGTTTATCGGCGATAAGGCCGGTAACTTCCAGCGTACCGGCAACCGTCACGATCTGGCCGTTGAACCGCCGGCGCCGACCATCTTGCAGAAACTGGTCGACGAGAAAAAAGGGCATGTGGTTTCCGTCGGTAAGATTGCGGATATCTACGCCAACTGCGGCATCACCAAAAAAGTGAAAGCCACTGGCCTGGACGCGCTGTTCGACGCCACCCTTAAAGAGATGAAAGAAGCGGGCGACGAGACGATCGTCTTTACCAACTTCGTTGATTTCGACTCCTCCTGGGGGCATCGCCGCGACGTAGCGGGCTATGCTGCGGGTCTGGAGCTGTTTGACCGTCGTCTGCCGGAACTGATGGAACTGGTCGGTGAAGATGACATTCTGATCCTGACCGCCGACCACGGTTGCGACCCGACCTGGACCGGTACGGACCATACTCGCGAGCACATTCCGGTGCTGATTTATGGCCCGAAAGTGAAAGCGGGCTCGCTCGGTCACCGTGAAACCTTCGCGGATATCGGTCAGACGCTGGCAACGTACTTCGGTACGTCGCCGATGGACTACGGCAAAAACATGCTGTGATGCAATTGCCCGGTGGCGCAAGCTTACCGGGCCTACGGTTTTGTAGGCCTGATAAGGCGTAGCCGCCATCAGGCAATAACAACGAGATAAGGATAAAAGATGGCAACTCCACATATTAACGCAGAAATGGGTGATTTCGCTGACGTCGTTTTGATGCCGGGCGACCCGCTGCGTGCGAAGCACATTGCTGAAACTTTCCTTGAAGACGTGCGTGAAGTGAACAACGTTCGCGGCATGTTAGGTTTCACCGGGACGTACAAAGGCCGTAAGATCTCCGTCATGGGTCACGGTATGGGTATCCCGTCCTGCTCCATCTATACCAAAGAGCTGATCACCGATTTCGGCGTGAAGAAAATCATTCGTGTCGGTTCCTGTGGTGCGGTACGCAACGACGTGAAACTGCGCGATGTGGTGATTGGTATGGGTGCCTGCACTGATTCCAAAGTTAACCGTATCCGCTTCAAGGATCATGATTTTGCGGCGATCGCTGACTTTGACATGGTGCGCAACGCGGTAGACGCGGCGAAAGCGCTGGGTGTTGACGCACGCGTGGGCAACCTGTTCTCTGCCGATCTGTTCTATTCTCCTGACGGCGAAATGTTCGACGTGATGGAAAAATACGGCATCCTGGGCGTGGAAATGGAAGCGGCGGGTATCTACGGCGTGGCGGCTGAGTTTGGTGCGAAAGCGCTGACCATCTGCACCGTGTCTGACCATATCCGTACTCACGAGCAGACCACTGCCGCTGAACGTCAGACGACCTTCAACGACATGATCAAAATCGCGCTGGAATCTGTTCTGCTGGGCGATAAAGCGTAAAAAAGAAGGGGCAGTTTGCCCCTTACGCCTGATGGTGCTTCGCTTATCAGGCCTACAAAATATTTTACGTGATTTGTAGGTCGGGTAAGGCCTGGCCGCCACCCGACATAAATGCTGCACAATCCTTTGTCAGCACTCTGAAGGGGCAGTTTGCCCCTTTTTCTTGCCTGTTTATTTACCGCCCTTTGGCGATTAATGCGTTAGCAACTCCCAGCTTAAATTACTCTCCATCTCAGTATTGTCGCTGACGTTACGGAACTGCTTTTCGTTCAGCACTGGCGTTAGCGTTAACGTAAAGTTCAACTGCTGCCCGCGCGCGGCTTCATTGTTCTCGATAGCGATAATGGCTTCATTATTGTGCAGCAGCTGTGTATCGGCATGGCCGTCTGCGGGAATGAACTCATTGCGATCGGTTGTTTTCCCGATCATATAGCTGCGGCCATCCAGTATCATTTGGCTGGCTTTCAACGCCAGCCCCCCGCCGTTACCGAAAAGAAATCGCCCTTGTGGGCCTGCGGCGCCATGTACAAATAGCGCCATCACCTGTGGTTGCGGGCAATCGATGCTGACATTGATATCGCGCGAGGGCATTTTAAACCAGTTTTGCTGTGAGCCGACGTTGTCATTTCGCTGCATCGGGGGAAAGGCCACGGTAGCGCGAGAGAGCGATACCTGGCAGTTCTCGTCTGCCCATGCCATGCGTGATCCCAGCGCTGCTAACGTACATAATGCAATGATCCACTTTCCGTATGACTTCATTGGCAAATACCCTCCGCCGTTTCGTAAAACGCCTCTTTATTCTGCACATTGCTTAATGTGTAAGTGATTTTGCAGATACGGTTCATATTGTCATCAACGCTATAGAGCGTTGGCGTTTCGTCAATATTGCTAATAAAGACGCGGCCGCTGTCCACTGCGCTGACCAGGTAGTTTCCTTTTTCATCAACAACAGACGTGCCTTTAGGAAGCCAGGAGCCATCCTGCTGTTTTATCTTCAGCATGACGCGACGGGTGTTTAGCACGTTAAAATCCAGGTCGCTGACGGTGGCATGAGCGGGCACCAGTAGCTTTGTTCCGTTAGCCAGATCCATATTTTTGGGCAGCGTATTTGCGTTCACCTCAATACGTGACTTACGCCACTCCGTCAGTCCTGGCACCACGGCCTGCCCCCAGAAATCTGTCCAGACCGGGCCTTGCGGCGTTGCGATTTCGATGCCGCTTTCCGGTTCGCTCAGGTGGGCAATGCCAAAAGTATCTTTAATGGTATAGGGGGAGAAGGTTACCCCCTGGCGATGCAGGGCAATGCCGCCCGACAGCATTGCGCTGTAGCTACGCTGATCGTCATTGTTGGTTGTTGCGCCAACGCTCATCTGCGTGTAGTGCAGGTTGCTGTTGATGTTGCCGTTGAGGGTGTTGAGATCGTTTCCGATATCGCGATCCGCCGAAACGGAGTAGCTGGTATTGTCGCTGAGAGGGCCACTGCTGCGTAAGCCATATGTCGTTCGGTCGCCCTGATTGCGCATATATGCGTTAATCGACTGCGACTGGAAAGGAATGTTGAGGTTGATGTAAAACACATCATCGTCATAGCTGTCATCGTTGATGTCGTCATTATCGTTATCGTTGCTAACAGAGTGCTGCCAGTTCACGTTTATTGACGCGTATTTAAATGTTTTTCCCCATGAAAGACTCACGTAACTGGAGTCTTCATAATCATCCGTGGCCTGATTATAGCTATAGGCTAACGAGAAGGTTCCTGCTGTTCTGCCGCTCCAGTTCACATTGGCGCTATAGCTGCTTTGATAGCTTGCGCTGTCGTCGTCCATCGCCTCGGACAACTCACGATAGTCGTCAGAATAACGTGCGGTGCTGACCCCAACAGAGACATGGCCGGGAAGCGTCAGCTGGTTTTGAATTTCCGCCTTTATACCGCTGCGCGTATCACCGAAGGATTCGCGGCTGCCCAGCAGACTGGCAAATACTTGCCATTTCTCGTTTGAACTCCACTCCAGCATTGCACCGCTTGCCTGATAATCCTCGGCAAGAACCCCTGCCGCCAGTAAACTTGTTTGTGGGGTAAGGCGCCAGCCGTCTGAAATGTTATATACCCAGGGGTCGCTGTAATCGCTGTCGACGTTGCGCACCTGGCCTACTGACATCATAAGCCCTTGTGGTCGCGGAAGGCCGTTCAGGTTGATTGAGGAGGCAGGTACGATGAAACTGGTTGTGACGTTGTCGGTTTCGACGATGCTGACCTGAAGATCGGCGTTATTTAACAGGATGGGGACATTGTCCAGCCTGAATGCCCCCGCGTTTACCAGCGTGGAATAAACAAGCTGCCCCGCCTGGCGGACTTCTACTCGCGCCTGGTTCGTGCGGGCAATCCCCGTCACGGTGACGCCTGAATTATCAGAGGTCATGCTGGACTCGGGGAGTAACTGAATGCCGCTGAGGGATGTTCCAGAAAACAGCGCCGATCTGGAGCTGATCTGCCCAACCTGGACACGCATCTGTTGCGCTTCAAAAACGTGTTCGCCATAAGTGAATAAATTTTTAGCGCTGCGATCGCCGTCAGAGTCCAGCAGAAAATAGCGGCTGCGCAATGCCCAGTTGGCCAGATTGGCGCCCGCTTCGAGATCGCCCTGCGTGTAGTTATGGCTGTCGCCGCCGTTGTATTCATTTCGCGTGGAAAACAGGCTGTAGTTGAGCAGCCCGGCGCTGCCGCCGTGGCTATAGTTTTTCTCCCGGGACGCGCTATTTTCCAGTGCGTCGGGCGGGACAGTTAACTCCAGCATCTCCTTACCGGGAAGGGACTTTATGACGGCGGAGGGATAATCTTTTTGCAGGTCATGACAGTGTTCTTGCAGGGAAATCCCCAGAGGACGTAGCCCGATCGCTGTCAGAAAATCGTCATCTACGCAGAGTTGCCCTTGTTCGTCAAATTTGGCGCCCAGCGAACCTTTTTCTGACCCGTTTACGTTGATTAGAACGCTATGTACACCGGGCAAAAAACGCGGCTCTTCTGCGAAGTAATTTGCGATATTTTTACTGATGCCCCGCGTATTGAGTATATCGGTACTGAACGTTACCTCACGGGCTAACGCCGTTGAGGTTAATAACGTACATGAATATAACGCGATCTGAATATGGCGAGACAGCAGGTTGATTCCTTTCATATACACTTACTTTGTCCCCGTTTTTTATTGATTATGGTGTTAACGGCGCAGTGAAATTGG
Source organism: Citrobacter sp. CK199 (assembly GCF_030333285.1). Lineage (NCBI taxonomy): Bacteria > Pseudomonadati > Pseudomonadota > Gammaproteobacteria > Enterobacterales > Enterobacteriaceae > Citrobacter > Citrobacter sp. CK199. The sequence continues at coordinate 382,176 of NZ_JAOWGF010000029.1, forward strand.
GTATGTCGATGCCGTAGCGGCTGGCTGGGAAGAAGCGTACAGATTGATCGGAAATGATGGATTTCTTGACGGTTACATCCAGAACTTCTCCGGGTAAAATATAGGTTTTTGCGATTTCCCCGGCCGTTTGCGAAGGTAAAAAAATCACCTGTTGCGCCAGACGCACCACATAGGCGGAAGGGTTGCTGACTTTAATATGCTGCCCGGAGCCGGACCATTTCAGCAGCTTCCACGCATCGGTGACGACCGGTAAATTTTTGGGGCGAATTAATACCGGCAGATCCTGACGCAAATTGAAGTTAACTTTCATTGCGCCTTTAGACACGCCTGATGGCGGGATGCCTTCAAAGGTGACGCGTTTATAGTGCTCTTTGGTTAGCGGGGCGCTGCTTTCCATAATAAAGCGGACCTGCTGTTCCTGACCAGGTTCCACGCGTACGACGGGCTGGGTGACGTTGACGGTGATGCCACTGTCATCTTTTACATCTTCTATTGTGGTGTACAGCAACATCGGAACCGTATCGCTGTTTTTGACATTTATCGTTCCGCCATTATGGCTTTCTTCAATAACCAGTAGCGTGGAGGCGGGAACCATTCCTGCCGCATAAGCCTGAGATAAAGGTAAACAGAGAAGCGTGGCGGCAAATATATACGCTTTAACGGTACAAGATTTGTCAGACATTATTGTAATTCCTTCTATTGGAAAAACTCCCCACCCATCCATGTAGGGAGTTGTTGTACAGATATGATTAATAACGATGTGATTAGATATATCTCAGGGTAATGGTGGCGGAACCTGAAATATCGGTATCATCGCTAATGGCCAGTTTGGTGGTATTATCTACAGCCAGAGAAACCTTAAGCGGATAAGTTGCATTGTTATAGGCTGCTGGTTCCAGCGTGCCTTTGGCGCCGACGGTGATGATATCCTGCGTCCCTTCCTGGTTCCGAAAAGAAGTTTCCGTTGTCGCCTTAGCCCACAAACCCGTACTTGCGGCGGCGCTTACAATATAGTCAGCGTCAAAAGTGTCTTCGCCATTGACGGCTTTCGCGCTTGCAGCCTTGACAGAATCGATGGATACGGCATAGGCGCCAATGTTGACATTGCCTGCTGTTTTACCTACGCCGAATGAGACTCCTTTACCTTTAATGATGCCGGTTATCCAGATCTCTGCGTTGCTATCCGCTTTGTTATCGGTCAGCGTCCAGCCTACTTTCGTGGCGCTGGGGCACTCGATGACCAGATCGGTGTCTTTCGTGGCGATATCGTTGACGGCCGTTGAACTAAGGTCGCTGATCAGATGCGAGCCGAAGTCAAGTGCGTTGCCGCCGTTGACTGTCGCGGTACAGCCACCGACCAGCAGTTTCCCCGTTACGCGCAGTTCAGTGGTGGCGCCGTCGGCCGCCCATGCGTTAGACATGGTCAGTGCCGCGATTGCGGTGGCAAGAAGTGCTTTTTTCATTTGTTGATCCTTAACTTGAATTGTGTGATGGTACGAAAAGGCATGTTACTTGCCTTCTGAATACGTTTTATATCAACCAGATAGCTATGGAATATGGTTGGGATAGAGTTATATTCCAGAAGTAATATATTATCTGGACACAGCAGACAGTGGTTTTAGTTTTATTTAAAACTGATTTCTGGTGATCTTTGTTATTTTTTGTTTTAGAGTTGCTGCTATTTTGTATGCGGTTGGAATATGGCGAGATTGTATGTTTATATATTCATGTGGTGAATATTATTGATAAATAATATGCCAGCCTGAGCGTTAATCGGCAGGCTTTTAATGCATTGCTGATGGTTATTGAGAAAGTAACGTGCCGCCCTTGTTAAGGGTAAACGGGCACGTCCTGGAGAGGGTTAACGCACCGCCCGCGCAATCCACGCCGACAATTCCCGTAGCTCTTTTTCCTGCTCTGGAAAATCGACTAACAGCGCATCACACTCCTGTTGCAGCATATCCGCACGGTACAGACACCCCTGTAAACGGCCTGCCAGCGCTTCCAGCGGCGCAGGGTTAAGGCTGTCGGTAAAAACCTGAGTGCGCGTGATGTGCCCTTTTTCAACGTCGAAGTGCAGTTCAACGCCGCCCCAGATAAAGCGTTCGTCCAGAAGATGCGTAAAGGCTGGCGCCTGGCCGAAGTTCCATTCCCAACTGCTCTGGCGAGCGAACGTTTCGGCAAAATTGGGCAGATCCGGTGTTTTATCTGGAGAGATTATTTCGGCTTCCACGCGTTCGCCGTAGTGGCTGAAGAACGCCTCGGTAATGGCGTCGCAGATGTGTTCATGGGTAATGCCAGGTAGCAGTTCGACCAGATTGGCGACGCGCCCGCGCACGGAAGCGATCCCTTTGGCCTGTAATTTTTTCTTATCAGGATTGAGGTAGTTCGCCAGACGGCTGAGATCGGCATTCAACAGCAATGTGCCGTGGTGGAAGCCGCGATCTTTGGTTTCCCGATAGGCGGAGCCGGAAACCTTGCGGTCGCCTTCCGGCGTTTTCACCACCAGATCGTTACGACCGGAAGCCTCTGCGCTAACGCCCAGCGCGTTCAGCGCATTGAGCACTATCGCGATGGAGATCGTTTTGTCGTACTCCGGCTTCCCGGCCATAAATGTAAAACAGGTATTGCCGAGATCGTGGAACACCGCGCCGCCGCCGCTGCTGCGACGCGCCAGCCGGACATTGTCTTCTTCCATGCGCCGGGTGTTGCACTCTTTCCACGGGTTTTGCGCCCGGCCGATGACGACCGTATCAGCGTTGCGCCACAGGAACAAAACGCGCTGTGTCGCGGGCATCTGGCGAAAAATACACTCTTCAACCGCCAGGTTGAACCAGGGATCGTAAGAGTCAGAGATAAGCAGACGTAATGTCGTCATGGCAGCATTCCTTTTCGTGGTCTCAACTATATTAACGACAAAGCGGCGGCTATCCTATGGTTCTTTCTTCTCGCTCTCTTCCTCTTCCGGTACGGATTTGCTGGCGGTGAGCAGGAAAGGTGATTGCTGCCAGCGCGTGCGTTTGCCCTGTAGCAAGGTGCGCGTGAGCACCACGCCAATTGCCAGTGACAGGAGCAGCATCAGGCGTAAAATGTTGGTGGTGTTATCGACCTGTTTCGCTTCGGTCGCCAGCGTATGCGTATCCAGCGTCAGGCGCAGATAGCCCAGCGGGCCATTTTTACCCTGAATAGGTTCGACAATCTGCTGATTAAAATAGCCGCCCGCTTTTTTACCGTCCAGCGCCAGCCTGTCGCGCACATTGACGCTTTCGCCTGCGCGCGTAATGAGATCGCCTTGCTCGTCGTAGACACCGGCATCCAGAATGCGGCTCTCTTCCGTTAGCTGGCGGAGTACGACGGCGATCCGCTTCTCATCCGGCGTTTCGGTGCGCATCAGCGGCGCGATATTTAAGGTCACCTGGCGCGCCAGCGTGCGGGCCAGTTCTTCGAGCTGCGGATTGCGCTGCCGTTGATGGTTTTGACTGAACCAGGACGCCCCCTGCATCAGCCCGACGAGCAGTGCGAGACAGAACAATACAATCACTGCACGATGAAGCCGGAATTTCAGTTTTGCGCGAGCCATATTCCACCTGCTGAAAATTTGAGGCTTAATGTTGCCAGAAGCGATGGTTACAGGGTAGCCTCATGCGTTATTTTCCCCAGGATGATTCCCGACCCGAACGATTTTACAGGAGCTTTAATGCCTAACATTACCTGGTGCGATCTGCCTGAAGATGTTTCTTTGTGGCCTGGTTTACCCCTTTCATTAAGTGGTGACGAGGTGATGCCACTGGATTACCACGCAGGCCGTAGCGGCTGGCTGCTGTACGGTCGCGGGTTGGATAAGCAGCGCTTAACGCAGTACCAGAGCAAGCTGGGCGCGGCGATGGTGATCGTGGCGGCCTGGTGCGTCGAAGATTATCAGGTGATTCGTCTGGCGGGTTCCTTAACGCCGCGCGCGACGAAGCTGGCGCACGGCGCCGGGCTGGACGTCGCGCCGCTGGGCAAAATTCCGCATCTGCGTACGCCAGGCCTGCTGGTTATGGATATGGATTCGACGGCGATTCAGATCGAATGCATCGATGAAATCGCGAAGCTGGCCGGGACGGGCGAAATGGTTGCGGAAGTCACGGAACGCGCGATGCGCGGCGAACTGGATTTTACCGCCAGCTTACGCAGCCGTGTGGCGACGCTGAAAGGCGCGGATGCCGATATTCTGCGCCAGGTGCGCGAGAATTTGCCGTTGATGCCGGGTCTGACGCAACTGGTGCTGAAGCTGGAAACGCTCGGCTGGAAAGTGGCGATCGCCTCCGGCGGGTTTACCTTTTTTGCAGAATACCTGCGTGAAAAGCTGCGTTTAACCGCGGTGGTGGCGAACGAGCTGGAGATCATCGACGGGAAATTTACCGGCAATGTCATTGGCGATATCGTCGATGCCCAGTACAAAGCTAACACGCTGACCCGACTGGCGCAGGAGTATGAAATTCCCGTGGCGCAGACGGTGGCGATTGGCGATGGCGCTAACGATCTGCCGATGATCAAAGCGGCCGGGCTGGGGATTGCGTACCACGCCAAACCGAAAGTGAATGAAAAAACGGAAATCACGATTCGTCACGCTGACCTGATGGGGGTGTTCTGCATTCTCTCCGGCAGTATGAATCAAAAATGATTGAATTGCCCGATGGCGCAGGGCCTACGGAAAAGTGACTGTAGGCCGGATAAGTATTCTGTAGGCCGGATAAGCGCCAGCGCCATCCGGCAACTGCATGAAATAAAGAGGTAAACCGTGGCAAAAGCTCCAAAACGCGCCTTTGTTTGTAATGAATGCGGGGCCGATTATCCGCGCTGGCAGGGGCAATGCAGCGCCTGTCATGCCTGGAACACCATCACCGAGGTGCGTCTTGCCGCGTCGCCAACGGTGGCGCGTAATGAGCGACTCAGCGGCTATGCCGGTAACGCAGGTGTGGCAAAGGTGCAGAAATTGTCTGACATCAGCCTTGAGGAGCTGCCGCGTTTTTCCACCGGGTTTAAAGAGTTCGACCGTGTGCTGGGCGGCGGTGTCGTGCCCGGCAGCGCCATCCTGATCGGCGGCAACCCCGGTGCGGGGAAATCCACGCTGCTGCTGCAAACGCTTTGCAAACTGGCCGAGCAGATGAAAACCCTGTACGTCACGGGCGAAGAGTCCCTGCAACAGGTAGCGATGCGCGCGCATCGGCTGGGATTGCCGACGGCTAACATGAATATGCTGTCAGAAACCAGTATTGAACAGATCTGCCTGATTGCGGAAGAAGAACAACCGAAGCTGATGGTGATCGACTCCATCCAGGTGATGCATATGGCGGATATCCAGTCCTCGCCGGGCAGCGTGGCCCAGGTGCGTGAGACGGCCGCTTATCTGACGCGCTTTGCCAAAACGCGCGGCGTGGCTATCGTGATGGTTGGTCATGTAACCAAAGACGGCTCGCTGGCTGGCCCGAAGGTGCTGGAGCACTGCATTGACTGCTCGGTGCTATTGGATGGCGACGCTGACTCCCGCTTTCGCACGCTGCGTAGCCATAAAAACCGTTTTGGCGCGGTAAACGAGCTGGGCGTTTTTGCGATGACGGAGCAGGGGCTGCGTGAAGTCAGCAACCCGTCCGCAATTTTCTTAAGCCGTGGCGATGAGGTGACTTCCGGCAGTTCGGTCATGGTGGTGTGGGAAGGGACGCGCCCGCTGCTGGTAGAAATTCAGGCGCTGGTCGATCACTCGATGATGGCGAATCCGCGTCGCGTGGCGGTCGGTCTGGAACAAAACCGTCTGGCGATCCTGCTGGCGGTGCTGCACCGTCATGGCGGATTGCAGATGGCCGATCAGGATGTATTCGTCAATGTCGTGGGCGGCGTGAAGGTCACGGAGACCAGCGCGGATCTCGCGCTATTGCTGGCGATGGTCTCCAGCCTGCGCGACAGGCCGCTGCCGCAGGATCTGGTGGTGTTTGGCGAAGTGGGGCTGGCAGGGGAAATTCGCCCGGTGCCCAGCGGTCAGGAACGTATTTCTGAAGCGGCTAAACACGGTTTCCGCCGTGCTATCGTACCGGCTGCCAACGTGCCGAAAAAGCCGCCGGAAGGGATGCAGGTTTTTGGCGTTAAAAAGCTTGCGGATGCGTTAAGTGTGTTTGACGACTTATAATCATCTGTATGCACTGATGTTGTATAATTTGCCGGATAGCGACGCAGTGCGTCTTATCCGGCCTACGGATTGATGTTGTAGGCCTGATAAGCGAAGCGCCATCAGGCATTGTTACGCGTTTTTTAGCAGGAGGCTCTTGTGTCATCGTTCGACTATCTCAAAACCGCGATCAAGCAAAAGGGGTGTACCCTTCAACAGGTGGCGGATGCCAGCGGCATGACCAAAGGGTATTTGAGCCAACTTCTGAACGCGAAGATTAAAAGCCCCAGTGCGCAAAAGCTGGAGGCGCTGCATCGTTTTTTGGGGCTGGAGTTTCCCCGGCAGCGGAAAAACATCGGCGTGGTGTTTGGCAAGTTCTACCCCCTGCATACCGGGCATATCTATTTGATTCAGCGCGCCTGTAGCCAGGTGGATGAACTGCATATCATTATGGGTTATGACGATACCCGTGACCGCGAACTGTTTGAAGACAGCGCCATGTCGCAACAGCCTACCGTGTCGGATCGTCTGCGTTGGCTACTACAGACCTTTAAATATCAGAAGAATATTCGTATTCATGCCTTCAATGAGGAAGGGATGGAGCCGTACCCGCACGGCTGGGATGTGTGGAGCAACGGCATCAAAGCCTTTATGGAAGAGAAGGGGATTCAGCCCAACTGGATCTACACGTCCGAGGAAACCGATGCGCCGCAGTATCTCGAACACCTGGCTATTGAAACGGTGCTGGTCGATCCGAAACGAACCTTTATGAGTATCAGCGGGGCGCAGATCCGTGAAAACCCGTTCCGCTACTGGGAATACATTCCGACGGAAGTGAAGCCCTTTTTCGTGCGCACCGTGGCGATATTAGGCGGGGAGTCGAGCGGGAAATCCACGCTGGTGAACAAGCTCGCCAATATTTTTAATACCACCAGCGCGTGGGAGTACGGGCGCGACTATGTCTTCTCGCATCTGGGCGGTGACGAGATGGCGTTACAGTATTCTGATTACGATAAGATCGCGCTGGGCCATGCACAATATATTGATTTTGCGGTGAAATACGCCAATAAAGTGGCCTTTATCGATACCGATTTCGTTACCACGCAGGCCTTTTGTAAAAAATACGAAGGGCGCGAGCATCCGTTTGTACAGGCGTTGATCGATGAATACCGCTTTGATCTGGTGATCCTGCTGGAGAACAATACGCCCTGGGTCGCGGATGGCTTACGGAGTCTGGGCAGTTCGGTGGATCGTAAAGAGTTCCAGAATCTGCTGGTGGATATGCTGCGGGAGAACAACATCAATTTCGTCCACGTAGAAGAGGCCGATTACGATGGTCGATTTTTGCGCTGCGTGGAGTTAGTGAAAGAGATGATGGGCGAGCAGGGTTAAGCCTGAAGCGCCGGATGGCGGCCTACAAGGTGTAGGCCGGATAAGCGTAGCGCCATCCGGCATCTGATACATTACTTAGCGATACGCTTGTACTTGATACGCTTTGGCTCCAGCGCGTCGGCGCCCAGCGTGCGTTTCTTGTACTCTTCGTACTCGGTAAAGTTACCCTCGAAGAACTCCACCTTGCCTTCATCCTGGTAATCCAGAATGTGCGTGGCGATACGGTCGAGGAACCAACGGTCGTGCGAGATAACCATTGCACAGCCCGGGAACTCCAGCAGGGCGTTTTCCAGCGCGCGCAGGGTTTCGATATCCAGGTCGTTGGTCGGTTCATCGAGCAGCAGCATATTGCCGCCAACCTGCAACAGCTTCGCCAGATGCAGACGACCGCGCTCACCGCCGGACAGTTCGCCCACGCGTTTACCCTGATCGACGCCTTTGAAGTTAAAGCGGCCCACATAGGCGCGGCTTGGCATTTCGGTGTTGCCGATCTTCATGATATCCAGCCCGCCGGAAACTTCTTCCCACACGGTTTTGCTGTTATCCATCGCGTCACGGAACTGGTCAACGGAAGCCAGTTTTACGGTTTCCCCCAGCGTGATGGTGCCGCTATCCGGCTGTTCCTGACCGGACATCATGCGGAACAGGGTGGATTTACCCGCGCCGTTCGGACCGATGATGCCGACAATCGCGCCTTTCGGTACTGAGAAGCTGAGATCGTCGATCAGCAGGCGATCGCCGTAGGATTTACGCAGGTTGCTGACTTCAACGACCTTGTCGCCCAGACGTGGTCCAGGTGGAATAAACAGTTCGTTGGTTTCGTTACGTTTCTGGTATTCGGTGCTGTTCAGCTCTTCAAAGCGCGCCAGACGGGCTTTGCCTTTAGACTGACGGCCTTTAGCACCCTGACGCACCCACTCCAGCTCTTTCTCAATGGATTTACGGCGGGCCGCTTCCTGAGAGGCTTCCTGCGCCAGACGCTGATCTTTCTGTTCCAGCCAGGAGGAGTAGTTGCCTTCCCACGGAATTCCTTCGCCACGGTCAAGTTCGAGGATCCAGCCCGCCACGTTGTCGAGGAAGTAACGGTCGTGGGTAATCGCCACAACGGTGCCTTCGAAGTCGTGCAGGAAGCGTTCCAGCCACGCGACGGATTCCGCATCCAGGTGGTTGGTCGGTTCGTCGAGCAGCAGCATGTCCGGTTTTTCCAGCAGCAGACGGCACAGCGCGACGCGGCGGCGCTCACCACCGGAAAGATTCGCGATTTTGGCATCCCAGTCCGGCAGACGCAGGGCGTCAGCGGCGCGCTCCAGCTGTACGTTCAGGTTGTGGCCGTCATGCGCCTGGATGATCTCTTCCAGCTTGCCCTGTTCGGCGGCCAGCTTGTCAAAGTCCGCATCTGGATCGGCGTACAGCGCGTACACTTCATCCAGACGTTTCAGGGCGCCGACCACTTCAGCCACCGCCTCTTCGATCGATTCGCGAACGGTGTGTTCAGGGGTGAGCTGAGGTTCCTGCGGCAGGTAGCCAATTTTGATGCCTGGCTGTGGGCGAGCTTCGCCCTCAATATCTGTATCGATGCCAGCCATAATGCGCAGCAGGGTAGACTTACCGGCGCCGTTCAGACCCAGTACGCCGATTTTCGCCCCAGGGAAGAAGCTCAGCGAGATGTTTTTCAAAATATGACGTTTCGGCGGAACCACTTTGCCGACACGATGCATGGTATAAACGAATTGAGCCACGTTGGACTTCGCCTCTATAGGTTTATCGTGATGAAGAATAATTTTCAAAGGCGAAGTGTAGCCTTTTTCCCGGGCTAATCCCAGCCAGCAACTCTCACTCGCAATAAAAGTAAAAAAGTGTCCGTAACATGGCGCATTTAGCAATGTCTGGTTAGCATAAATTCATTACGCGGCATGATGCTGCATTGATGTATCACGACAAGAGGAAGAGCTTGTGGACAAAGCCAAACCATTTACCTGGCGTCTTATCGCCGCCAGCGTATGTCTGCTGACGGTAAGTCAGGCGGCGCGAGCGGATTCTCTGGATGAGCAGCGCAATCGCTATGCGCAAATCAAACAGGCCTGGGATAACCGACAGATGGATGTCGTTGAGCAGATGATGCCTGGCCTGAAGAATTACCCGCTGTATCCCTATCTTGAGTATCGCCAGATCACCGACGATCTGATGAACCAGCCTGCGGTCACCGTTACCCAGTTTGTGCGCGCCAACCCTACGCTTCCTCCTGCGCGTACGCTGCAATCGCGTTTCGTTAATGAGCTGGCGCGTCGTGAAGACTGGCGTGGACTGCTAGCGTTCAGCCCCGAGAAGCCGGGCACCACCGAAGCGCAATGTAATTACTACTACGCGAAATGGAATACCGGGCAGACGGAAGAGGCCTGGCAGGGGGCGAAAGCACTTTGGCTGACCGGGAAAAGCCAGCCGAACGCCTGTGACAAACTGTTCAGCGTCTGGCGCGCTTCCGGCACCCAGGACCCGCTGGCCTGGCTGGAGCGCATCCGCCTGGCGATGAAAGCAGGCAACACGGGGCTGGTAACGGTGCTGGCCGGGCAGATGCCTGCGCAGTACCAGACCATTGCTTCGGCGATCATCGCGCTGGCGAACGATCCCAATAGCGTGATGACTTTTGCGCGTACGACCGGCGCGACCGATTTTACCCGTCAGATGGCGGCAGTGGCCTTTGCCAGCGTCGCGCGTCAGGACGCAGAGAATGCGCGTTTGATGATCCCGTCACTGGTGCAGGCCCAGCAGCTTAATGAGGAGCAAACTCAGGAACTGCGCGATATCGTCGCCTGGCGGCTGATGGGGAACGATGTGACCGATGCGCAGGCGAAGTGGCGCGATGATGCGATTATGCGCTCGCAATCCACCACGCTGGTGGAACGCCGCGTGCGGATGGCGCTGGGCACCGGCGATCGGCGTGGGCTGAATACCTGGCTTGCCCGACTGCCGATGGAAGCGAAGGAGAAGGATGAATGGCGCTACTGGCAGGCGGATTTGTTGCTTGAGCGCGGGCGTGAGGCAGAGGCAAAAGAGATCCTCCATGCGCTGATGCAACAGCGTGGTTTCTACCCGATGGTCGCCGCACAAAAGCTGGGTGAAGCGTATGTGCTGAAGATCGACAAAGCGCCGACGACAGTGGACGCTTCGCTTACGCAGGGCGCGGAAATGGCGCGAGTACGCGAACTGATGTACTGGAACCTGGATAATACGGCGCGCAGCGAGTGGGCGAATCTGGTCTCCAGCAGGACGAAGTCGGAGCAGGCGCAGCTGGCGCGTTATGCCTTCAATAACCACTGGTGGGATCTGAGCGTACAGGCGACGATCGCAGGAAAACTGTGGGATCATCTGGAAGAGCGTTTCCCGCTGGCGTACAAGGATCTTTTCGCCCGTTACACCGGCGGCAAAGCGATCTCGCAAAGTTACGCTATGGCGATTGCGCGTCAGGAGAGCGCCTGGAATCCGAAAGTGAAATCCCCGGTAGGAGCCAGCGGTCTGATGCAAGTTATGCCGGGCACGGCGACGCATACGGTGAAAATGTTCTCGATACCGGGCTACAGCAGCCCCAGCCAGCTGCTTGACCCGGAGACGAACATCAACATTGGCACCAGTTACCTGCAATACGTTTATCAACAGTTTGGTAATAACCGTATTTTCTCTTCAGCGGCTTACAATGCCGGGCCGGGGCGTGTTCGTACCTGGCTTGGCAACAGCGCAGGGCGCATCGACGCCGTCGCGTTTGTTGAAAGTATTCCGTTCTCAGAAACGCGGGGCTACGTGAAGAACGTGCTGGCTTATGATGCCTACTATCGCTACTTCATGGGCGATAAACCAACGTTGATGAATGACGCAGAATGGCAGCGCCGTTACTGATCGCATCGGTTATGTTATGCTATCGTACTCGTTAAAGAGTACAATCGGGGGAGGCAGATACGTTTCCCCCTGCAACGATGGCGACATTCTATGACTCAGCAATCACCCTATTCAGCAGCGATGGCAGAACAGCGTCACCAGGAGTGGTTACGCTTTGTTGAGCTGCTCAAGCACGCTTGTGCGGAAGACCTGCATCTTCCCTTACTCAATTTGATGCTGACGCCGGATGAGCGTGAGGCGCTGGGAACGCGCGTGCGTATCATTGAAGAGTTGTTACGCGGTGAAATGAGCCAGCGCGAGCTTAAAAATGAGCTGGGGGCGGGCATCGCCACCATTACGCGCGGTTCCAACAGCCTGAAATCCGCACCGGTAGAGTTACGCCAGTGGCTGGAGCAGGTGTTGCTCAAGAGCGAAAGGTAATTTCGCCTGATGGCGCTACGCTTATCAGGCCTACAGAAACGGTGAACGTAGGCCGGATAAGGCGAAGCCGCCATCCGGCGTGGATCGCGAGCCCTACCGATACACCGCATTATGAAACGGACTGAGCGCCAGAATCACCGCCTGGTGATAAACGCTGGAGCGGGTCAGTTTTCCGGCGGTAAACACCCCGATAGCCCCCTCTTTACGGCCAATCTCATCAATACCGGTATACTGCGACATCACCGGGCCGAGCGCTTCGCCCTGACGAACTTTTTCAAGGATAACAGCAGGAAGCGGCAGCGTTGCCGATCGCGCCTCGCCTCGCTGGGCGGCATTCTCTATCACCACCCAACTGAACGTACTGTCATCATCAATCCCCGCTTCGATAGCCACCCAAAAATCGGCCTGAGGACGCAGACAGCGCGCATTTTCTACCCGATTCCGTGCGCCAGCGCGCGTTTCCTGACTTCCAAAAGGTTGTTCCGGCACGCCGCTCTCGACGGAGACGGACTCAATATGGCAGGATCCTTCACCGAAAATCTCGTTAAATGCTTGCAGAATTGCCTGAATTTTAGCGGGATTGGTGGTTGCTGAGACAACATGGTGCATAATCAGAATTACTCAGAAATGAATGTCATCGCAGTATAACGGATAAAAAGCATGTTACAGGTATACCTTGTTCGCCACGGTGAAACGCAGTGGAACGCCGAGCGACGTATTCAAGGCCAGTCTGACAGTCCGCTGACCGCTAAAGGTGAGCAACAAGCTATGCAAGTGGGAGAACGCGCCAGAACGCTCGGCATCACCCATATCGTCAGTAGCGATCTCGGTCGCACCCGCCGCACGGCTGAAATCATCGCCCAGGCATGCGGTTGCGATATCACTTTCGACGCCCGTCTGCGTGAGCTGGACATGGGCGTGCTGGAAAAACGGCACATCGACACCCTCACCGAAGAAGAAGAGAACTGGCGTCGCCAGTTAGTGAACGGCACGGTTGACGGGCGCATTCCTGATGGCGAATCCATGCAGGAACTGAGCGATCGCGTCAATGCCGCTCTCGCGTCCTGTCTGGAACTGCCGCAGGGCAGCCGCCCGCTGCTGGTCAGTCACGGTATCGCGCTGGGTTGCCTGGTCAGCACCATTCTGGGATTACCGGCCTGGGCGGAGCGTCGGTTACGTCTGCGTAACTGCTCTATTTCCCGCGTCGATTATCAGGAAAGTTTGTGGCTGGCGCCTGGTTGGGTCGTTGAAACGGCAGGGGACGTCTCGCATCTCGATGCCCCTGCGTTAGATGAGCTACAGCGTTAACGGCGAACGGGGATCAGGAATTCGCAACGCAGGTTAATAGGGCGACCGCCTGTTTTGGTATCTTCTGCCGGGTAGTATCGCTCTATATCCTGCCCTTTACGGCGGGTCAGGTTCAGCATCGGCATACAGGTGCCGTATACCGTCAGGATAAACTCCTGTACCCCGGTTCCTAAACCTTCGTAGGTGAACATCACATATTCGCCGCCCTGTAGGGTAACAGGCTGCGCTGACGGCACATACCCGTTGGCATGTTCTTGCGGTAGCGCGGTGGTGTAGAACACCTCCTGTTCGTCATCTTTCTCCAGGCTGGGGCGCGTTTCGTTAAGGCCGTAGAGCAGCGGAGGAATCGTTGGCGCCTGGCTGAGAAAGTCTTGCCAGAACTGTACGCGCATTTCGTGTCGAAAATCGGAGATTTGCTCCAGCGAACAGGAATAGCTCTGGGTGGTGCCGAGCAGTTGCGTATCTTCCAGGGTGACAAACTGATGCTCAGGCATGGCGAACTCACCCAGACGCATCGGCGGACGAATGCCAAAGGCGCTCCATTCTGGAGAACGGCGATATAACGCCGGCGTCTGAGAGAACTGCTTTTTAAACGCGCGGGTAAAGGTTTGCTGAGAATCGAAGCGGTACTGCAACGCGATATCCAGAATCGGACGCGCCGTCAGGCGCAGGGCCACGGCGGATTTAGATAAGCGGCGAGCGCGGATGTAAGCGCCAATAGCATGGCCCGTCACGTCCTTAAACATTCTTTGCAGGTGCCACTTGGAATAACCTGCTTTTGCCGCCACATTGTCAAGCGACAGAGGCTGATCCAGATGGCCTTCCAGCCAGGTTAAGAGGTCGCGAATAATGCCAGCCTGATCCATAAAATATCCTCATCCTTTCCACAACGAGCACCTGACATCAGGTAAGTGGATAATAGCATTTTTTGCTGTTTTAGCATTCGGTGTTTTTTTTGCTCATCTGTGCTTTTTTGGGGCACACTAAAGCATGATTATTCTAATCCTGTGATCTGTAAACAGTTTATCCAGACGTGTCGAATAATTGCGCAGTGTAACTTTTATGAATGGTAACAATATGAAATACAAGAGCTTAATACTTTCCTCAATTCTGTTGATGCTGGGGCAGTTTGCGCATGCAGAACAGGTGGGTTCCGTCGATACCGTATTTAAAATGTTTGGGCCTGACCATAAAATCGTCGTCGAAGCGTTTGACGATCCCGACGTCAAAAATGTGACGTGCTATGTAAGTCGGGCGAAAACGGGGGGGATTAAAGGCGGCCTGGGACTGGCCGAAGATACCTCCGACGCGGCGATCTCCTGTCAGCAGGTAGGGCCGATTGAGCTGAGCGATAAAATTAAGAACGGGAAAGCGCAAGGGGATGTCGTTTTCCAGAAGCGCACGTCGCTGGTGTTTAAAAAATTACAGGTCGTGCGTTTTTATGATGCCAAACGCAATACGCTGGCGTATCTGGCCTATTCTGACAAGGTCGTTGAAGGGTCGCCAAAAAATGCCATAAGCGCGGTGCCCGTTATGCCGTGGCGGTAACGTTCCTGACGCGTCTCTGGAAGTGATTCCCGTTCAGGTCGGATAAACCATTGACAGACAATAAAAAACGGCGCGTTTTGCGCCGTTTTTGCTGCCGGTGGTAACCGATTAGTCCTGTAGATCACCGCAGAAACGGTAACCTTCACCGTGAATGGTCGCGATGATTTCCGGGGTATCCGGCGTGGATTCGAAATGTTTACGAATACGACGGATAGTCACGTCAACAGTACGGTCATGCGGCTTCAGCTCGCGACCGGTCATTTTCTTCAGCAGTTCTGCACGAGACTGGATCTTGCCCGGGTTCTCGCAGAAGTGAAGCATGGCGCGGAATTCGCTGCGTGGCAGTTTGTACTGCTCACCATCTGGGCCGATCAAAGAACGGCTGTTGATATCGAGTTCCCAACCGTTGAACTTGTAGCTTTCGACGCTACGGCGCTCTTCGCTGACCGTACCCAGATTCATAGTACGGGACAGCAGGTTGCGCGCACGGATAGTCAGTTCGCGTGGGTTAAACGGCTTGGTGATGTAATCGTCTGCGCCGATTTCGAGGCCGAGGATTTTATCGACTTCGTTATCGCGGCCAGTCAGGAACATCAACGCAACGTTAGCCTGTTCGCGCAGTTCACGCGCTAACAGAAGACCGTTTTTCCCTGGCAGGTTGATATCCATGATCACCAGGTTGATGTCATATTCAGAGAGGATCTGATGCATTTCCGCGCCATCTGTCGCTTCGAATACATCATAGCCTTCCGCTTCGAAAATACTTTTCAACGTGTTGCGTGTTACCAACTCGTCTTCAACGATAAGAATGTGCGGGGTCTGCATGTTTGCTACCTAAATTGCCAACTAAATCGAAACAGGAAGTACAAAAGTCCCTGACCTGCCTGATGCATGTCGCAAATTAACATGATCGGCGTAACATGACTAAAGTACGTAATTGCGTTCTTGATGCACTTTCCATCAACGTCAACAACATCATTAGCTTGGTCGTGGGTACTTTCCCTTTGGACCCGACAGTGTCAAAAACGGCTGTCATCCTAACCATTTTAACAGCAACATAACAGGCTAAGACGTACCGGACACCCAATAAAACTACGCTTCGTTGACATATATCAAGTTCAATTGTAGCACGTTAACAGTTTGATGAAATCATCGTATCCAAATGCTAGCGTTCATCACAAATTTGCAATAATCCAACTAGTTGCGCATGCCAACTAATAAATGTAATGAATCCAATAGGTGTGATTCATTCTAAATTAAATTATCCTAAATAAACAGAAGGATATGTAGTATTTCTTAACATAAAACGCAATAGTAAAGATAAGAAATAGTTTAGTGCCTTTTACTGAATGTGAAATGGTTTTTCAACGATTTTCGTTAAAAAATTGTAAATTCGTGCTGCGTAATATGTTGACATTGGTCACATTATTGCCAGCGGCTGGTCAAAAAGAGAATCGAAATGCGTGTAACAATTATTCTGGTCGCGCCGGCCAGAGCGGAAAATATTGGCGCGGCGGCACGGGCAATGAAGACGATGGGTTTTGGCGATATGCGTATTGTCGACAGCCAGGCGCACCTGGAGCCGGCGACCCGTTGGGTCGCACATGGTTCCGCTGATGTTATTGATAATATTAGTGTTTATCCAACGCTGGCGGAAGCGCTGCACGATGTTGATTTCACTGTCGCCACCACGGCCCGCAGTCGCGCGAAGTTCCACTACTACGCAACGCCCGCAGAACTGCTGCCGCTGTTGCAGGAAAAATCGCAGTGGATGAACCATGCGGCGCTGGTTTTTGGCCGGGAAGATTCGGGCCTGACGAATGAAGAACTGGCGCTGGCGGACGTTTTAACCGGCGTGCCAATGGTTGCTGATTATCCTTCACTCAATTTAGGGCAGGCAGTAATGGTGTATTGCTATCAATTAGCAGGTTTAATGCAACAATCGGCGAAACAAGCAGAGGTGACTGACGCGCCTCAATTGCAGGCGTTACGCACACGCGTTTCGCAGTTACTGGCGACGCTGGATGTTGCTGATGACATCAAACTGGCGGACTGGCTGCAACAACGACTGGGGCTGTCAGGGCAGCGCGACACGGCCATGCTGCACCGTTTATTGCATGATATTGAGAAAAATATAACAAAATAAAATCTTGTTGAATTGCTTGATGTGAGATTTTAAATCTGGTTTCAAGAGGTTGCTTCATTCCGTATTGGTTGAAAATAAATGCGCAAGCAGCAGCTCGTGAACATGTTGCGGAATGTGATCAAATTAAAAATTTATTGACTTAGGTCACGAGATACTTTAACCCTTTAAAGATACAAGACAGACAGATAATAATTACAGAGTACACAACATCCATGAATCGCATCAGCACCACCATTACCACAACCATCACCATTACCACAGGTAACGGTGCGGGCTGACGCGTACAGGAAACACAGAAAAAAGCCCGCACCTGAACAGTGCGGGCTTTTTTTTCGACCAAAGGTAACGAGGTAACAACCATGCGAGTGTTGAAGTTCGGCGGTACATCAGTGGCAAATGCAGAGCGCTTTCTGCGTGTTGCCGATATTCTGGAAAGCAATGCCAGGCAGGGGCAGGTAGCGACTGTTCTCTCTGCCCCCGCCAAAATTACTAACCATCTGGTGGCGATGATTGAAAAGACCATCAGCGGTCAGGAGGCTTTACCGAATATCAGCGATGCCGAACGTATTTTTTCCGAACTTCTTACGGGTCTTGCAGCCGCTCAGCCGGGGTTCCCGCTGGCGCAGTTGAAAGTTTTCGTTGAGCAAGAATTTGCGCAAATCAAACATATCCTGCACGGAATCAGCCTGCTGGGCCAGTGCCCGGATAGCATCAATGCTGCGCTGATCTGCCGTGGCGAGAAGATGTCGATCGCGATCATGGCTGGCCTGCTGGAAGCGCGCGGTCATGGCGTGACGGTTATCGATCCGGTCGAAAAATTGTTGGCGGTCGGGCATTACCTCGAATCGACCGTTGATATCGTCGAATCTACGCGCCGTATCGTGGCGGGCCGCATTCCGGCTGACCACATGGTGCTGATGGCAGGTTTCACCGCCGGTAACGAAAAAGGCGAGCTGGTCGTGCTGGGCCGCAACGGTTCTGATTACTCCGCTGCGGTGTTGGCTGCCTGCTTACGCGCCGACTGTTGTGAGATCTGGACTGACGTCGACGGCGTGTATACCTGCGATCCGCGCCAGGTGCCGGACGCCAGGTTGCTGAAGTCGATGTCCTATCAGGAGGCGATGGAGCTTTCTTACTTCGGCGCCAAAGTCCTTCATCCTCGCACCATCACCCCCATTGCCCAGTTCCAAATCCCATGCCTGATTAAAAACACCGGAAACCCGCAAGCCCCTGGTACGCTGATCGGCGCCAGCGTCGATGAAGACGAACTGCCGGTGAAAGGGATCTCGAACCTGAACAATATGGCGATGTTCAGCGTTTCCGGCCCTGGAATGAAAGGGATGATCGGGATGGCGGCGCGTGTCTTCGCGGCAATGTCCCGCGCGGGGATCTCCGTGGTGCTGATCACGCAATCCTCTTCTGAATACAGCATCAGTTTCTGCGTACCGCAGGGCGACTGCGCGCGGGCCCAGCGTGCAATGCAGGATGAGTTCTACCTGGAACTGAAAGAAGGGTTGCTGGAACCGCTGGCGGTGACTGAACGTCTGGCGATCATCTCGGTGGTTGGCGACGGTATGCGCACGCTGCGTGGCATTTCGGCGAAGTTCTTTGCGGCGCTGGCGCGCGCGAATATCAATATTGTCGCGATTGCGCAGGGCTCGTCCGAACGATCGATTTCGGTGGTCGTGAATAACGATGACGTCACAACGGGCGTACGTGTTACCCACCAGATGCTGTTCAACACCGATCAGGTGATTGAAGTGTTCGTTATCGGCGTTGGCGGCGTTGGCGGCGCGTTACTTGAGCAACTGAAACGCCAGCAGTCCTGGCTGAAAAACAAGCATATCGACCTGCGTGTTTGTGGCGTGGCGAATTCGAAAGCGCTGTTGACCAATGTGCATGGCCTGAACCTGGATAACTGGCAGGCGGAACTGGCGGAAGCGAAAGAACCGTTTAATTTAGGGCGCTTAATTCGCCTGGTGAAAGAGTATCACCTGCTTAACCCGGTTATTGTCGACTGTACCTCCAGCCAGGCGGTGGCGGATCAATACGCCGACTTCCTGCGTGAAGGCTTCCATGTGGTAACGCCGAACAAAAAAGCCAACACGTCGTCGATGGATTACTACCATCAACTGCGTTTTGCCGCGGCGAAATCCCGACGTAAGTTCCTGTACGACACCAACGTAGGCGCGGGCTTACCGGTTATCGAGAACCTGCAAAACCTGCTGAACGCGGGTGACGAACTGCAACACTTCTCCGGTATCCTGTCTGGATCGCTCTCTTTTATTTTCGGCAAGCTGGATGAAGGCATGAGCCTTTCGGCCGCGACCACGATGGCGCGCGAGTTGGGCTATACCGAACCCGATCCGCGTGACGATCTTTCCGGGATGGATGTGGCGCGCAAATTGCTGATCCTCGCCCGTGAAACGGGACGTGAGCTGGAACTGTCCGATATCGTGATTGAGCCGGTGCTGCCGGAAGGTTTCGACGATTCCGGCGATGTCGCCACGTTTATGACCAATCTGCCGCAGCTTGACGACGCGTTTGCCGCCCGCGTGGCGAAAGCCCGTGATGAAGGCAAAGTATTGCGCTATGTTGGCAACATTGAAGACGACGGCGTGTGTCGCGTGAAGATCGCCGAGGTTGACGGCAACGATCCGCTGTTTAAAGTGAAAAACGGGGAGAATGCGCTGGCGTTTTACAGTCACTATTATCAACCGCTGCCGCTGGTTCTGCGCGGTTACGGTGCGGGGAATGATGTGACGGCGGCGGGTGTTTTTGCCGATCTGCTGCGCACCCTTTCATGGAAGTTAGGAGTCTAAAATGGTGAAAGTCTATGCTCCGGCTTCCAGTGCCAATATGAGCGTCGGATTTGATGTGCTTGGGGCGGCCGTCACGCCGGTTGATGGCTCACTGCTGGGCGATGTGGTCTCGGTGGATGCGGCAGAAAGCTTCACGCTGAATAATTTAGGGCGTTTTGCCGACAAGTTGCCGTCAGCGCCGCGTGAAAATATCGTTTATCAGTGCTGGGAGCGTTTTTGCCAGGAGTTGGGTAAACAGATTCCGGTGGCGATGACGCTGGAAAAGAACATGCCGATTGGCTCCGGGTTAGGGTCCAGCGCCTGTTCCGTGGTCGCCGCGCTGGTGGCGATGAATGAGTTCTGTGGCAAACCGCTGAACGACACGCGTCTGCTGGCGATCATGGGGGAACTGGAAGGGCGTATCTCTGGCAGCATTCATTACGATAACGTCGCGCCGTGCTTTCTCGGCGGCATGCAGTTGATGATCGAAGAAAACGGCATTATCAGCCAGCAGGTGCCAGGATTTGATGAGTGGCTGTGGGTACTGGCCTATCCGGGGATTAACGTTTCGACGGCTGAAGCGCGGGCGATTTTACCCGCGCAGTATCGCCGTCAGGACTGTATCGCCCACGGGCGGCATCTGGCCGGGTTTATTCATGCCTGCTATTCCCGTCAGCCGCAGCTTGCTGCGAAGCTGATGAAGGATGTGATTGCCGAACCGTACCGCGCTCGTCTGCTGCCGGGCTTCAGCCAGGCGCGTCAGGCGGTGGCGGAAATTGGCGCGCTGGCCAGCGGTATTTCCGGGTCCGGGCCGACGCTTTTCGCGCTCTGTGATAAGCCGGATACGGCGCAGCGTGTAGCAGACTGGCTGGGTAAAAATTACCTGCAAAATCAGGAAGGCTTTGTTCATATTTGTCAGCTGGATACGGCGGGCGCACGAGTACTGGGATAAACAATGAAACTCTACAATCTGAAAGATCATAATGAGCAGGTCAGCTTTGCGCAGGCCGTTACGCAGGGGCTTGGCAAGAATCAGGGGCTCTTTTTCCCGCACGACCTGCCGGAATTTAGCCTGACTGAAGTTGATGAGATGCTGAATCAGGACTTTGTGAGTCGTAGCGCAAAGATCCTTTCCGCGTTTATCGGGGATGAGATCCCGCAGGAAATCTTAGAAGAGCGCGTCCGTAAGGCATTCGCTTTTCCGGCGCCGGTGCGTCAGGTGGAAGGCGATGTCGGGTGCCTGGAGTTGTTCCACGGCCCGACGCTGGCCTTTAAGGATTTTGGCGGTCGCTTTATGGCGCAAATGCTGACGCACATCAGCGGCGACAAACCGGTGACTATCCTGACGGCGACCTCTGGCGATACCGGCGCGGCAGTTGCTCACGCATTCTACGGTTTGAAAAATGTACGCGTCGTGATCCTCTACCCACGCGGCAAGATCAGCCCGTTGCAGGAAAAACTGTTCTGTACGCTGGGCGGCAACATCGAAACGGTTGCGATTGACGGTGATTTCGATGCCTGCCAGGCGCTGGTAAAACAGGCGTTTGATGATGAAGAACTGAAGGCGGCGCTGGGGCTGAATTCGGCGAACTCCATCAACATCAGCCGTCTGCTGGCGCAGATTTGCTATTACTTTGAAGCGGTCGCTCAACTGCCGCAGGACGCGCGTAATCAGTTAGTGATTTCCGTGCCCAGCGGTAACTTTGGCGACCTGACGGCGGGGCTGCTGGCGAAGTCGCTCGGCCTGCCGGTGAAACGCTTTATCGCCGCTACTAACGTCAACGATACGGTGCCGCGCTTCCTGAAAGAGGGGCAGTGGTCGCCAAAAGCGACGCAGGCTACCTTGTCGAACGCGATGGATGTCAGCCAGCCCAATAACTGGCCGCGTGTGGAAGAGCTGTTCCGCCGTAAAATATGGCGTCTGACGGAGTTGGGCTACGCTGCGGTTGACGATGAGACGACGCAGGAGACCATGCGCGAACTGAAAGCGGCAGGTTATACCTCTGAACCGCACGCTGCCGTGGCGTACCGCGCGCTGCGTGATCAGCTGCATCCGGGGGAGTATGGCTTGTTCCTCGGGACTGCGCATCCGGCGAAATTCAAAGAGAGTGTGGAGGCGATTCTTGGTGAAACATTGGATCTGCCAAAAGAGCTGGCGGATCGTGCCGATCTGCCGCTGCTCTCGCATAATCTGCCTGCCGATTTTGCCGAATTGCGTAAGCTGATGATGACACGCGGCTAACAGTTGTGCCCGGTGGCGCTTCGGGGCTATTGTAGCTAATGTAGGCCGGATAAGGCGTTAGCCGCCATCCGGCTTTTTTATGGAGAAAATAAGGAGAAATTTAGCAGGTAAAAAGGAGTAATTCTCAATAAATGCGGTAACTTAGAGATTAGGATTGCAGAGAATAACAACCCGCGTTCTCATCAAGTAATCTCCTTTCATCGACCCAAATCGGGCAATGGTAAAAAGGAGTACCTCATGAACAAGTTGAAACCCGTGCTTCTTGCACTTTCCATGATGCTGGTGGCTCCCCTCGCAGCACAGGCTGCCGAAATTACTCTCGTACCGGCAGTTAAACTTCAGATTGGCGATCGCGATAACCACGGTAACTACTGGGATGGCGGTCACTGGCGCGACCACGGCTGGTGGCAGAAGCATTATGAGTGGCGAGAAAACCGCTGGCAGCCGCATGGACCACGTCCGCAACCGCATCATAATAAGCATGACGAGCATCGTCATGATGATCGCCGCGACGACCACCGCCATTAAGTACGCAGGCCTGATAAGCGTAGCGCTATCAGGCAGTTATGCGATTTTAGCGCCGGATAGCTACAAAAGGCGTCTTATCCGGCCTGCGCTTCAGGGCATCAGTTTTGCTCGTGGCGTTTAAACACCAGTTCGCCTTTTCCTGACGCTTGCTCATCATAGAAATAGCCTTCGCTGTTAAATGCGGTGAGCTGTTCCGGCTTCGTCAGCCGGTTTTCAATGATGTAACGGCTCATCAGGCCGCGCGCTTTTTTGGCGTAGAAGCTGATAACTTTGAATTTGCCGTTTTTCTCGTCAAGGAACACAGGCTTGATAATCTCCGCATTCAGCTGCTTCGGCTTCACGGATTTATAATATTCATCCGAGGCCAGGTTGATGACGATTTTATCGCCTTGCGCAGCCAGCGCTTCGTTCAGCTTATCGGTAATCACATCGCCCCAGAACTGATAAAGGTCTTTCCCTTTGGCGTTCTCAAGGCGAATGCCCATCTCCAGACGGTAAGGCTGCATCAGATCCAGCGGACGCAGGACGCCGTACAACCCGGAAAGCATACGCAAATGCTGCTGCGCGAAATCAAAATCGGCTTCGCTGAACGTTTCCGCCTGTAGTCCGGTATAGACGTCGCCTTTAAACGCCAGAATCGCCTGGCGGGCGTTTTCAGGGGAGAAGTCAGGCTGCCAGTCATGAAAACGGGTGGCATTCAGATCGGCCAGTTTGTCGCTAATGCCCATTAGCTTGCCAATCTGCGGCGCCGAGAGCTTGCGCGCCTCGCGGATCAACTGCTGGGAGTAATCCAGCAGTTCAGGCCGCGTATAGCGCGTCGTGGCCAGCGGGCTTTGGTAATCGAGCGTTTTTGCAGGTGAAATCAGAATCAGCATATCCAGTCCTTGCAGGAGATTTACTGCGACTTTAGCAAAAAAACCGACCGATTTGATCGATGGTTGTGATTGCCGCGCTAGTGACGCGGCAACTCATCCCATGTATCCGGCGCCAGTTGTTGCTCAATTTCAGGGTAGCGGAACGGGTCGAACACGGGTTGTACGCCGAGCTTACGCTGTCGCAGATAGTCGCTGGCGATCGTATGCACCACCGGCGAGAGCAGCAGAATCGCCGTCAGGTTGGTGATGGCCATACAGGCCATAATAATGTCGGCCAACTGCCAGACGAGCGGAAAGCTGAGTAACGTGCCCGCCACGACCATCCCGACGGTGACAATACGCAGCGCCCAGCGCATTCGCAGACTGTCCAGACGCAGAAAAATCAGGTTATTTTCGGCGTAAACGTAGTTGGCGACAATCGAGCTGAAGGCGAACAACACCACAATAAACGCGACAAGGCTTGCGCCCCATTCGCCGGTCAGTGAAATCATTGCCTGTTGCACCAGCTGGATGCCTTCCGTTGGCATATGCGAGGCGCCATTGCCTGCCAGCAGAATAATCATCGCGCTGGCGGTGCAGATAATAATGGTATCGGTAAAGACGCCGATCATCTGCACAATTCCCTGCGCGGCAGGGTGCGGCGGCCAGGATGAAGCGGCGGCCGCAATGTTAGGCGCAGAACCCATTCCCGCTTCGTTGGAGAACATGCCGCGCTGGAAACCGCTGGTAATCGCCTGGCTGAGCGTATACCCAGCCGCCCCGGCAGTGGCTTCCTGCCAGCCGAATGCGCTTTTCACAATCGACGCGATAATGTCGGGCAGCTGTTCGATGTGCCAGAGGCAAATCACTAAACCGGTGAGCGTCCACAGAAGGGCCATCGCAGGGACGAACCATTGCATGAGTTTTGCGACATCTTTAATGCCGCGAACGATGACAAAAAAGGCCGCCAGCGCCAGCACGATACCGGAGATAATGGGCGGTATGTCAAAGGCAAAAGCGAGCGCCCGCGAGACGGAGTTCGCCTGTACGCTATTAAAAATCAGACCATACGCAATGAGTAAGAAAATCGCGAAGAGAACGCCCATCCAGCGCATACCCAGACCACGCGCCATATACCATGCCGGGCCGCCGCGATACTGTCCTGTGCTGTCGCGCTCTTTGTAGAGCTGGGCCAGAGAGCATTCGGCAAACGAGGTCGCCATGCCGATAAGCGCAGATACCCACATCCAGAATACGGCGCCTGGCCCGCCTGCGGCGATGGCCAACGCAACGCCTGCCAGGTTGCCGCTGCCAATACGCGCGGCAAGGCTGGTACACAGCGCCTGAAATGACGTAAGCCCGCCCGGCTGGGGATGTATGCTGTTTTTAAGACTTTTGCCAAACTGGCGGATATAGCGAAACTGAACGAATCCGGTACGGTAAGTAAACCAAAAACCTGCGCCAAGCAGGAGGTAGATCATTACCGAACCCCAGAGTATTTCATTAATAAAGGCGAAGAAATCAGGCATTAACATCCCTCTTGTTGATGCCGGTACGCTTTTGGGTTCCAGTGTAAGCGTTACCAATTCACGAATAGTATAGACCCTGTCAGGCTATTGAATGGGGGGAGTCTACCATACTATATGGCAATATCCTTTAATTGCGCGCAGCCCTGGCGAGGGGCTGAAAAGGGGGCAAACAAAGAGGGGTATGGGATAACCGCATTGTCTGCGGTTGCGCTGTGAGTGCGTCGTGTTATCATCAAGGCAGACCGGTTACATCCCCCTAACAAGCTGTTTAAAGAGAAACACTATCATGACGGACAAATTGACCTCCCTTCGTCAGTTCACCACCGTGGTGGCCGACACCGGAGACATCGCGGCAATGAAGCTGTACCAGCCGCAGGATGCCACAACCAACCCTTCTCTCATTCTTAACGCAGCACAGATCCCGGAATACCGTAAGCTGATTGACGATGCCGTTGCCTGGGCGAAACAGCAGAGCAGCGATCGCGCGCAGCAGATTGTTGACGCGGCCGACAAGCTGGCGGTGAACATTGGTCTGGAGATCCTGAAACTGGTTCCGGGCCGTATCTCCACCGAAGTTGACGCTCGTCTGTCCTACGACACCGACGCGTCTATCGCCAAAGCAAAACGCATCATCAAGCTCTACAACGACGCGGGCATCAGCAACGATCGCATCCTGATCAAACTGGCGTCTACCTGGCAGGGGATTCGTGCTGCTGAACAGCTGGAAAAGGAAGGTATCAACTGTAACCTGACTCTGCTGTTCTCCTTCGCGCAGGCGCGTGCTTGTGCGGAAGCGGGTGTATACCTGATCTCTCCGTTCGTGGGCCGTATTCTTGACTGGTACAAAGCCAATACCGACAAGAAAGAGTACGCTCCGGCAGAAGATCCGGGCGTGGTTTCCGTTACGGAAATCTACGAATACTACAAACAGCACGGTTATGAGACAGTGGTGATGGGCGCGAGCTTCCGCAACGTCGGTGAAATTCTGGAGCTGGCGGGTTGCGATCGTCTGACCATCGCTCCGGCGCTGCTGAAAGAGCTGGCAGAAAGCGAAGGCGCTATCGAACGTAAACTGTCCTTCTCTGGCGAAGTGAAAGCGCGTCCAGAACGCATCACCGAGTCTGAGTTCCTGTGGCAGCACAACCAGGACCCGATGGCGGTAGACAAACTGGCGGACGGTATCCGTAAGTTTGCTATTGACCAGGAAAAACTGGAAAAAATGATCGGCGATCTGCTGTAATCATTCGGCGTGACCAGACAGGTTTCTGGTCACGCTACCTCTTCTGAAACCTGTCTGTCCTTCCCTTTGCAGTGTATCATTCTGTTTAACGAGACTGTTTAGACGGAATAATCATGAACACCTTACGTATTGGTTTAGTTTCCATTTCTGACCGCGCGTCCAGCGGCGTATACCAGGATAAAGGCATTCCTGCTCTTGAAGAGTGGCTGGCCTCCGCGCTGACCACCCCTTTTGACGTACAAACCCGACTGATCCCGGATGAGCAGGCGATCATTGAGCAAACGCTGTGTGAGCTGGTGGATGAAATGAGCTGTCACCTGGTACTGACGACGGGCGGTACGGGACCGGCGCGTCGTGATGTCACGCCTGACGCGACTCTGGCCGTCGCCGACAGAGAAATGCCCGGCTTTGGCGAGCAGATGCGCCAGATCAGCCTGCACTTTGTTCCTACGGCGATCCTTTCCCGCCAGGTTGGTGTGATCCGTAAGCAGGCACTGATCCTGAACTTACCGGGGCAGCCAAAATCCATCAAAGAGACCCTGGAAGGGGTGAAAGATGCCGAGGGTAAGGTTGTTGTGCCGGGAATTTTCGCAAGCGTACCGTATTGTGTACAGTTGCTTGAAGGGCCTTATGTGGAAACCGCAGCGGAAGTGGTAGCATCTTTCCGCCCGAAAAATGCCAGATGCGACATAAACGCCTGAAGTTGGCCTTTCTGTGACATAAATTACGCAGGTGGTGGAGTATTGAATTGTTTACGATATAGTAATTTTTGATTTACACATATCGATAAGCGCCCTCAATAACTCCACTGACTCATGGTTTGCTATGTCACGACACACACGACCTCTGAATCGCCAGGATTATAAGACTCTTTCACTTGCCGCTCTCGGCGGCGCGCTCGAGTTTTACGACTTCATCATCTTTGTTTTCTTCGCAGCGGTTGTGGGCGAACTATTTTTCCCCGCCGATATTCCTGAATGGCTTCGTCAGGTTCAGACGTTTGGGATCTTCGCCGCCGGTTATCTGGCGCGCCCGCTGGGCGGCATTATCATGGCGCACTTTGGCGATCTGGTAGGGCGCAAGAAGATGTTCACCCTGAGTATTCTATTGATGGCTGTTCCAACGCTGGCGATTGGCCTGCTGCCGACTTACGCCTCAATGGGCATCCTTGCGCCGTTGTTATTGCTGCTGATGCGTATTTTGCAAGGCGCAGCGATTGGCGGCGAAGTGCCGGGAGCGTGGGTGTTTGTGGCTGAACATGTGCCGGAGCGCCGTATCGGCATCGCCTGCGGCACGCTGACTGCGGGACTGACGGTCGGTATCCTGCTTGGCTCTGTCGTGGCGACGCTGGTGAATACCAGTATGACCCAGCAGGCGGTGCATGATTATGGCTGGCGTATTCCCTTCCTGCTCGGCGGCGTATTTGGTCTGATTGCGATGTATTTACGTCGTTGGTTGCAGGAAACGCCCATCTTCCTTGAAATGCAGCAGCGCAAAACGCTCGCGCAGGAATTGCCCGTCAAAGCGGTAGTGGTGAAACATAAAAAAGCGGTGGCGATTTCGATGCTGCTGACCTGGTTGTTATCGGCCGGCATTGTCGTCGTGATTTTGATGTCGCCGGTCTGGTTGCAAAAGCAGTACGGGTTTGCGCCCGCGTTAACTTTACAGGCAAATAGCGTGGCGACCATTATGCTGTGCGTGGGATGCCTGCTGGCAGGGTTCATTGTCGATCGGGTTGGCGCCAGCAAAACCTTTATTGTAGGCAGTTTTCTGCTGGCCTGCTCAAGCTGGATCTTCTATCACCTGTCTGGCGCGCATCCCGAGCAGTTGTTTTTATTATACGGGCTGGTGGGGCTGTGTGTTGGTGTTGTTGGCGCGGTGCCGTACGTAATGGTGCGAGCCTTCCCGGCGGAAGTGCGTTTCACCGGCATCTCTTTTTCTTACAACGTCTCGTATGCCATTTTTGGCGGCCTGACGCCAATTGCGGTCACCATGTTGATGGGCGTGTCGCCAATGGCGCCGGCCTGGTATGTGCTGGCGTTGTCACTGGTGGGGCTGGGGTTGGGCGTCTGGTTGCGACAGGATATTTATTATCGCGATGCGGATGTGCAGGCAGAATTACAACAGCTGTAAAAATTATCCCCCCGGTCGGGGGGATAACGGAAGATTAGTGCGCTTCACCGATTGGCAGGATGGTGCGGTCAAACTGTTCGTTCAGCACTTCGCCCATCGCCAGGTAAATGGCGCTGGCGCCACACACTAAGCCAATCCAACCCGCAACGTGGATCACCGCTTCATTACCCGCGATGTTGCCGAAGGCCAACAGGGCGAACAGTACGGTCAGGCTCAGGAAGACAAACTGTAGCGCGCGAGCGGCTTTCAGCGTGCCAAAGAACATGAACAGTGTGAACACGCCCCACAGCCCCAGGTAGGCGCCCAGGAACTGCGCGTTCGGCGCTTCTGTCAGACCCATTTTCGGCATTAACAGGATCGCGACCAGCGTCAGCCAGAAAGAACCGTAAGAGGTAAATGCGGTTAAGCCGAAGGTGTTGCCTTTTTTATATTCCAGCAGGCCAGCAAAAATTTGCGCGATACCGCCGTAGAAAATGCCCATCGCCAGAATAATGCCGTCTAAAGCGAAGAAACCCGCGTTGTGCAGGTTAAGCAGAATGGTGGTCATGCCGAAGCCCATCAGGCCCAGCGGAGCCGGGTTAGCCAACTTAGTGTTGCCCATAATTCCTCAAAATCATCATTAATCGAATGGTGAAATAGTTTCCCCGAACAACCGATACCGTATTCGGGGCGCGGCATGATAATCAGGGGAATAGAGGCTGTCTATGATCTAATAGGGGGAAAATGAAATATTTCCCCTTGTGATGACGATCACGGAAGAAAAAGGCTTAACCGTCGCGCTGGCAGAGGTGTTTTCCATATGCCCGGTGAAGAAAATTATCGTTTTTCGCAAAAAAAATTTTTCATGCCCCCCTTGATGACGTGGGTTACGACCCCATCTTGTAGTCAACCGCAGTGAGTGAGTCTGAAAAAAAACGATTCAGGGTAGTTGAAACCGCACGTTTCGCCCTTATTACAGATTCACAACCACATGATGACCGAATTTTTAGTGGAGACGTTTAGATGGGTAAAATTATTGGTATCGACCTGGGTACTACCAACTCTTGTGTAGCGATTATGGATGGCACAACTGCACGTGTGCTGGAGAACGCCGAGGGCGATCGCACCACGCCTTCTATCATTGCTTATACCCAGGATGGTGAAACTCTGGTTGGTCAGCCGGCTAAACGTCAGGCAGTGACAAACCCGCAAAACACCCTGTTTGCGATTAAACGCCTGATTGGCCGCCGCTTCCAGGACGAAGAAGTTCAGCGTGACGTTTCCATCATGCCGTACAAAATCATCGGCGCCGATAACGGCGACGCATGGCTTGATGTGAAAGGTCAGAAAATGGCACCGCCGCAGATCTCTGCTGAAGTGCTGAAAAAAATGAAGAAAACCGCAGAAGATTACCTGGGCGAACCGGTAACTGAAGCTGTTATCACCGTGCCTGCTTACTTCAACGATGCTCAGCGTCAGGCAACGAAAGATGCCGGTCGTATCGCAGGTCTGGAAGTAAAACGTATCATCAACGAACCGACCGCCGCCGCGCTGGCTTATGGTCTGGATAAAGAAGTCGGCAACCGTACTATCGCGGTTTACGACCTCGGTGGTGGTACTTTCGATATCTCTATTATCGAAATCGACGAAGTTGACGGCGAAAAAACCTTCGAAGTTCTGGCAACCAACGGTGATACCCACCTGGGTGGTGAAGACTTCGACAGCCGTATGATCAACTACCTGGTTGAAGAATTTAAGAAAGATCAGGGCATTGACCTGCGTAACGACCCGCTGGCGATGCAGCGTCTGAAAGAAGCGGCAGAAAAAGCGAAAATCGAGCTTTCTTCCGCACAGCAGACCGACGTGAACCTGCCGTACATCACCGCAGATGCCACCGGTCCGAAACACATGAACATCAAAGTGACTCGCGCGAAACTGGAAAGCCTGGTCGAAGACCTTGTGAACCGTTCCATCGAGCCGCTGAAAGTCGCGTTGCAGGATGCTGGCCTGTCCGTATCTGATATCAACGACGTTATCCTCGTTGGTGGTCAGACGCGTATGCCGATGGTGCAGAAAAAAGTGGCGGAGTTCTTTGGTAAAGAACCGCGTAAAGACGTTAACCCGGACGAAGCTGTTGCTATCGGCGCAGCGGTGCAGGGCGGCGTACTGACCGGTGATGTGAAAGACGTTCTGCTGCTGGACGTTACCCCGCTGTCTCTGGGTATCGAAACCATGGGCGGCGTAATGACGGCGCTGATCAGCAAAAACACCACTATCCCGACCAAGCACAGCCAGGTGTTCTCTACCGCTGAAGACAACCAGTCTGCGGTAACCATCCATGTGTTGCAGGGTGAGCGTAAACGCGCGTCTGATAACAAATCTCTGGGTCAGTTCAACCTGGATGGCATCAACCCGGCGCCGCGCGGTATGCCGCAGATCGAAGTCACCTTTGATATCGATGCTGACGGTATCCTGCACGTTTCCGCGAAAGACAAAAACAGCGGTAAAGAGCAGAAGATCACCATCAAGGCTTCTTCTGGTCTGAACGAGGACGAAATTCAGAAAATGGTTCGCGATGCTGAAGCGAACGCAGAATCTGACCGTAAGTTCGAAGAGCTGGTTCAGACGCGTAACCAGGGCGACCATCTGCTGCACAGCACGCGTAAGCAGGTTGAAGAAGCGGGCGATCAGCTGCCAGCAGACGACAAAACGGCTATCGAGTCTGCACTGAGCGCGCTGGAAACGGCGCTGAAAGGCGAAGACAAAGCGGCTATCGAAGCGAAAATGCAGGAACTGGCGCAGGCTTCCCAGAAACTGATGGAAATCGCTCAGCAGCAGCATGCACAGCAGCAGGCTGGCGGCGCTGACGCTTCTGCAAACAACGCGAAAGATGACGATGTTGTCGACGCTGAGTTTGAAGAAGTGAAAGACAAAAAATAATCGCCCTTTGAACGGGTAAAATACTGGCACGGGCGAAGAGGGTTCCTCTCCGCCCGTGCACGCATGTTAGGGGCAGATAAAAAAAAGATGGCTAAGCAAGACTATTACGAGATTTTAGGCGTTTCCAAAACAGCGGAAGAGCGTGAAATCAAAAAGGCGTACAAGCGCCTGGCCATGAAATATCACCCGGACCGTAACCAGGGTGATAAAGAGGCCGAGGCCAAGTTCAAAGAGATCAAGGAAGCCTACGAAGTTCTGACCGATGCGCAAAAACGTGCGGCATACGATCAGTACGGGCACGCCGCGTTTGAACAGGGCGGTGGTGGATTTGGCGGCGGCTTCGGCGGCGGCGCTGACTTCAGCGATATCTTTGGTGACGTTTTCGGCGATATCTTTGGCGGCGGACGTGGTCGTCAGCGCGCAGCGCGTGGTGCTGATTTACGTTACAACATGGATCTCACCCTGGAAGAAGCCGTACGTGGCGTGACCAAAGAGATCCGTATTCCGACGCTGGAAGAGTGCGACGTTTGCCACGGCAGCGGTGCGAAAGCAGGCACTCAGCCGCAGACCTGTCCAACCTGTCATGGTTCCGGCCAGGTGCAGATGCGTCAGGGCTTCTTCGCCGTGCAGCAAACCTGCCCGCACTGTCAGGGGCGCGGTACGCTGATTAAAGATCCGTGCAACAAATGCCACGGTCATGGCCGCGTAGAGAAAACCAAAACCCTGTCGGTTAAAATCCCGGCGGGTGTGGACACAGGCGATCGTATTCGTCTCTCCGGCGAAGGTGAAGCGGGCGAGCATGGCGCGCCAGCGGGCGATCTGTACGTTCAGGTGCAGGTGAAGCAGCACCCGATCTTCGAGCGTGAAGGCAACAACCTGTATTGCGAAGTGCCGATTAACTTTGCAATGGCAGCGCTGGGTGGTGAGATTGAAGTCCCGACGCTGGATGGCCGTGTGAAGTTGAAAGTGCCGCACGAAACGCAAACCGGCAAGCTGTTCCGTATGCGCGGAAGAGGCGTGAAATCCGTACGCGGCGGCGCGCAGGGCGATCTGCTGTGCCGTGTTGTGGTCGAAACGCCGGTAGGTCTGAACGAGAAGCAGAAGCAGTTGCTGAAAGATCTGCAAGAAAGCTTCGGTGGCCCGACAGGCGAGAAAAACAGCCCGCGTTCGAAGAGTTTCTTCGACGGCGTGAAGAAGTTCTTTGACGATTTGACGCGTTAATCACCGTTGTTACATTGCATAAAAAGCCCGGGATTGCACAATCCCGGGCTTTTTTGTTTGTCGGCGGTGATGATTTTATTTCGTAAAAACCGAATATTTCACCATAAATAATCTAATTTTAACGATAGATCATGCGAGGTAAGATAGACGCCACGAGGTTTGATTATATTGAGAGAATAAAAAGTGAAACACCTGCATCGTTTTTTTAGCAGTGATGCCTCCGGGGGCATCATTCTCATTATCGCCGCCGTGCTGGCTATGCTGATGGCGAACAGCGGATTCACCAGCGGATGGTATCACGCCTTTCTGGAGACGCCCGTTCAGCTGCGGGTCGGGGCGCTTGAGATCAACAAAAATATGCTGCTGTGGATCAACGACGCGCTAATGGCGGTATTTTTCCTGCTGATTGGTCTGGAGGTCAAGCGCGAGCTTATGCAGGGTTCGCTTGCCAGTTTACGTCAGGCGGCGTTTCCGGTGATTGCCGCCATTGGCGGTATGATTGTTCCGGCGCTGCTCTATCTGGCTTTTAACTATTCCGACCCGATTACGCGCGAAGGCTGGGCGATCCCGGCGGCAACGGATATTGCTTTTGCGTTGGGCGTATTGGCCTTGCTGGGCAGCAGGGTGCCGCTGGCGTTGAAGATATTCCTGATGGCGCTGGCTATTATTGACGATCTGGGCGCGATTGTGATCATTGCGCTGTTCTATACCAGCGATCTTTCGATGGTCTCGCTGGGGGTGGCGGCATTTGCGATTGTGCTTCTGGCCGTGCTGAACCTGTGTGATGTCAGACGAACAGGGGTTTATATCCTGGTCGGCGTGGTGCTGTGGACTGCAGTATTGAAATCTGGCGTCCATGCCACTCTTGCCGGGGTGATCGTCGGCTTCTTCATCCCATTGAAGGAGAAGCATGGCCGTTCTCCGGCGAAGCGTCTGGAACATGTGCTGCACCCGTGGGTGGCGTATCTGATTCTGCCGCTGTTCGCCTTCGCCAATGCGGGCGTCTCGCTACAGGGGGTAACGCTTGACGGGCTGACCTCAATACTCCCACTGGGGATCATTGCCGGGTTGCTGATCGGTAAACCGCTGGGGATTAGCCTGTTTTGCTGGCTGGCGCTGCGTCTCAAACTGGCGAAGCTGCCGGAAGGAACACGTTTTCAGCAAATTATGGCGGTCGGTATTCTGTGCGGGATCGGTTTTACGATGTCGATTTTCATCGCCAGTCTGGCGTTTGGTAGTGTAGATCCGGCACTGATTAACTGGGCGAAGCTGGGGATTTTGATTGGTTCTCTGCTTTCGGCAGTGATCGGCTATAGCTGGTTACGTACACGTTTAAGCCCGGTGGTCTGAGTGGGGACAGAGGGTTAGGGGGGCTGATGTGGCCCCCCCTTGCGACACAGATCAGGGAGAGGAGTGAGCATGTCTCATATTAACTACAACCATCTTTATTATTTTTGGCATGTGTATAAAGAAGGTTCCGTTGTCGGGGCGGCAGAAGCGCTTTACCTGACGCCGCAAACCATCACCGGTCAGATCAAAGCCCTTGAGGAGCGCTTGCAGGGAAAATTATTCAAGCGTAAAGGGCGTGGGCTGGAGCCCAGTGAATTAGGGGAACTGGTGTTTCGCTATGCGGACAAAATGTTTACCTTAAGCCAGGAAATGCTGGATATCGTTAACTACCGCAAAGAGTCTAACCTGCTGTTTGATGTCGGCGTGGCGGATGCGTTGTCAAAACGTCTGGTCAGCAATGTGCTGGACGCGGCCGTGGTTGACGACGAACAAATTCATTTGCGCTGTTTTGAATCCACCCATGAGATGCTGCTTGAGCAGCTTAGCCAGCATAAGCTGGATATGATTATCTCGGATTGCCCAATCGACTCTACCCAGCAGGAAGGGCTGTTTTCGGTGAAAATAGGTGAATGCAGCGTGAGCTTCTGGTGTACGAAACCGCTGCCTGCAAAACCCTTCCCGGCGTGTCTGGAAGAGCGTCGGCTGCTGATCCCTGGCCGTCGCTCTATGCTCGGTCGCAAATTATTAAACTGGTTTAATTCGCAGGGCTTAAATGTCGAAATCCTCGGCGAGTTTGATGATGCGGCGCTGATGAAAGCGTTTGGCGCTACCCACAATGCGATTTTCGTCGCGCCGACGCTCTATGCGCATGACTTTTACGCCGATGAATCGATCGTTGAGATTGGCCGTGTGGAAAAAGTCATGGAAGAGTACCACGCTATTTTTGCCGAGAGGATGATTCAGCACCCGGCCGTACAGCGCATTTGTCACGCGGATTACTCGGCGCTATTTAGCCACAAAGGGTAAGCGCTACAGGCCGGATAAGGCGTTTGCCCGCCATCCGCCAGACATAAAAAAACCCGCTTGCGCGGGCTTTTTTACAAAGCTGATAACGAGCGGGCGATTAAGCCAGTTTGTTGATCTGTGCAGTCAGGTTTGCTTTATGACGTGCAGCTTTGTTTTTGTGGATCAGACCTTTAGCAGCCTGACGGTCCACGATCGGTTGCATTTCGTTAAATGCTTTCAGTGCAGCAGCTTTGTCGCCAGCTTCGATAGCTGCGTATACTTTCTTGATGAAAGTACGCATCATAGAGCGACGGCTTGCGTTGTGCTTACGAGCCTTTTCAGACTGAACGGCGCGCTTCTTAGCTGATTTGATATTAGCCAAGGTCCAACTCCCAAATGTGTTCTATATGGACAATTCAAAGGCCGAGGAATATGCCCTTTTAGCCTTCTTTTGTCAATGGATTTGTGCAAATAAGCGCCGTTAATATGGCGGCACTCGTTACGTAGTGATGGCGCAGGATTCTACCAGCTTGCGGGTCGTGAATACAGCTTTTCCACGATAAAAATTACATTGAATGGGCAGTTTCTTGTTCTGATTTGCCCCATAACAATGAAAACAATCTTCTTTATGTTTCACAGGGGCAATCGTCGGTTAACCTTGACCGCTGTACAAGGTATACTCTGACGATTTTCACTGTTTTGAGCCAGACATGAAGCTGATACGCGGCATACATAATCTCAGTCAGGCCCCGCATGGGTGTGTGCTGACTATTGGTAATTTCGACGGTGTGCATCGTGGCCATCGTGCATTGCTGCAGGGCTTGCGGGAAGAAGGGCGCAAGCGGGGTTTACCAGTGATGGTAATGATTTTCGAACCGCAGCCGCTGGAACTCTTCGCTACGGAAAAGGCCCCTGCGCGCCTGACCCGCCTGCGGGAAAAACTGCGTTACCTGGCGGAATGCGGCGTGGACTACGTGCTGTGCGTACGCTTCGATCGCCGCTTTGCCGCCCTGACCGCACAAAACTTTATCAGCGATCTGCTGGTGAAGCGTCTCGGCGTGCGGTTCCTCGCTGTCGGTGATGATTTCCGTTTTGGCGCTGGTCGCGAAGGCGATTTCTTGTTATTACAGAAAGCCGGAGCGGAGTACGGTTTTGACATCACCAACACGCAGACCTTTTGCGAAGGTGGCGTACGAATCAGCAGTACGGCCGTGCGTCAGGCGCTGGCGGAGGACAACCTGCCGCTGGCTGAAAGTTTGCTGGGGCATCCATTTACCATCTCCGGGCGTGTCGTCCACGGCGATGAGTTAGGGCGCACCATTGGTTTCCCGACGGCGAATTTACCGCTGCGTCGTCAGGTCTCCCCGGTAAAAGGGGTTTATGCGGTGGAAGTGATGGGGCTGGGTGATAAACCCATGCCTGGCGTTGCCAATATCGGCACGCGTCCGACAGTGGCAGGCGTACGCCAACAGTTAGAAGTGCATCTGCTGGACGTTGTAATGGACCTCTATGGTCGCCATATAGATGTAATACTGCGTAAAAAAATACGCAACGAACAGCGATTCGCATCGCTGGATGAACTAAAAGCGCAGATTGCGCGTGATGAGTTAACTGCCCGCGATTTTTTTGGGCTATCAAAACCGGCTTAATGCCTATACGAGTTTTAAATACGGAACCGAGAATCTGATGAGTGACTATAAATCAACCCTGAATTTGCCGGAAACAGGGTTCCCGATGCGCGGCGATCTCGCCAAGCGTGAACCGGGAATGCTGGCGCGTTGGACCGATGATGACCTGTACGGCATCATTCGTGCGGCCAAAAAAGGCAAAAAAACCTTCATTCTGCATGATGGCCCTCCTTATGCGAATGGCAGCATTCATATTGGTCACTCGGTTAATAAGATTCTGAAAGACATTATCGTGAAGTCCAAAGGACTCGCGGGATTTGACTCGCCTTACGTTCCGGGCTGGGACTGCCACGGTCTGCCGATCGAGCTGAAAGTCGAGCAGGAATACGGTAAGCCGGGCGAAAAATTCACGGCTGCGGAATTCCGTGCGAAGTGTCGCGAATACGCCGCCACCCAGGTTGACGGCCAGCGTAAAGACTTCATCCGTCTGGGCGTGCTGGGCGACTGGTCGCATCCGTATTTGACGATGGACTTCAAAACTGAAGCCAACATCATTCGCGCGCTGGGTAAAATCATCGGCAACGGCCATCTGCATAAAGGCGCGAAACCGGTGCACTGGTGCGTGGACTGCCGTTCCGCGCTGGCGGAAGCGGAAGTTGAATATTATGACAAAACGTCTCCGTCTATCGACGTGGCGTTCCACGCCGCTGACCAGGATGCGGTGAAAGCGAAGTTTGGCGTTTCCAGCGTCAACGGCCCGATCTCGCTGGTTATCTGGACCACCACCCCGTGGACGCTGCCTGCGAACCGCGCGATCTCTCTGGCGCCGGATTTTGATTACGCGCTGGTACAAATTGACGGCCAGGCGCTGATTCTGGCGAAAGACCTGGTGGAAAGCGTGATGCAGCGCCTTGGCGCGGCTGACTATACCATCCTCGGCACCGTAAAAGGCGCGGAGCTGGAGCTGTTGCGCTTTACCCATCCGTTTATGGACTTCGACGTTCCGGCTATCCTCGGCGATCACGTCACGCTGGATGCCGGTACGGGGGCGGTGCATACCGCGCCTGGTCATGGCCCGGACGACTATGTCATCGGTCAAAAATACGGTCTGGAAACCGCTAACCCGGTCGGACCGGACGGCGCTTACCTGCCAGGCACGTATCCGACGCTCGATGGTGTGAACGTTTTCAAAGCGAACGATATCGTCGTTGCGCTGCTGCGTGAAAAAGGCGCGCTGCTGCACGTTGAGAAGCTGCAACACAGCTATCCGTGCTGCTGGCGTCACAAAACGCCGATCATCTTCCGTGCGACGCCGCAGTGGTTCGTCAGCATGGATCAGAAAGGCCTGCGCGAGCAGTCGCTGAAAGAGATCAAAGGCGTACAGTGGATCCCGGACTGGGGTCAGGCACGTATTGAATCAATGGTTGCGAACCGTCCTGACTGGTGTATTTCCCGTCAGCGTACCTGGGGCGTGCCGATGTCTCTGTTCGTACATAAAGACACCGAAGAGCTGCACCCGCGCGCCATCGAACTGATGGAAGAAGTGGCGAAGCGCGTTGAAGTGGACGGCATTCAGGCATGGTGGGATCTCGATCCGAAAGAGATCCTCGGCGACGACGCTGACCAGTACGTAAAAGTGCCGGATACGCTGGACGTCTGGTTTGACTCCGGTTCGACGCACGCTTCTGTGGTCGATGTGCGTCCTGAGTTTGCCGGTCATGCGGCGGATATGTATCTGGAAGGTTCCGACCAGCATCGCGGCTGGTTCATGTCCTCCCTGATGATCTCCACTGCGATGAAGGGCAAAGCGCCGTACCGTCAGGTACTGACCCACGGCTTCACCGTGGATGGTCAGGGCCGCAAAATGTCCAAATCCATCGGTAACACCGTTTCTCCGCAGGATGTGATGAACAAACTGGGCGCGGATATTCTGCGTCTGTGGGTGGCGTCTACCGACTACACCGGCGAAATGGCCGTTTCCGACGAGATCCTGAAACGCGCTGCCGACAGCTATCGTCGTATCCGTAACACCGCGCGCTTCCTGCTGGCGAACCTGAACGGGTTTGATCCGGTAAAAGATATGGTGAAACCGGAAGATATGGTGGTGCTGGATCGCTGGGCGGTGGGCTGCGCGAAAGCGGCGCAGGACGATATCCTGAAAGCCTACGAAGCCTATGATTTCCACGAAGTGGTACAGCGTCTGATGCGCTTCTGCTCCGTTGAGATGGGCTCGTTCTACCTCGACATCATCAAAGACCGCCAGTACACCGCGAAAGCCGACAGCGTGGCGCGTCGTAGTTGCCAGAGCGCGCTGTACCATATCGCAGAAGCGCTGGTGCGCTGGATGGCGCCGATCATGTCCTTCACCGCAGATGAAATCTGGGGTTATCTGCCAGGCGATCGTGAGAAGTACGTCTTTACCGGTGAGTGGTATGAAGGTCTGTTTGGCCTGGCCGCGACTGAGCCGATGAACGATAGTTTCTGGGACGAGCTGCTGAAAGTGCGTGGCGAAGTGAACAAGATTATCGAGCAGGCGCGTGCGGATAAGAAAGTCGGTGGTTCTCTCGAAGCGGCTGTCACCCTGTACGCTGAACCGGAACTGGCGGCGAAGCTGACTGCACTGGGCGATGAATTACGATTTGTCCTGTTGACCTCTGGCGCGAAAGTCGCTGACTATGCGGAGGCTTCTGCTGATGCGCAGCAGAGCGAACTGCTCAAAGGGCTGAAAGTCGCGTTGAGTAAAGCCGAAGGTGAGAAGTGCCCACGCTGCTGGCACTACACCACGGATGTCGGCAAGGTAGCGGAACACGCAGAGATCTGCGGCCGCTGTGTCAGCAACATCGCCGGTGATGGCGAAAAACGTAAGTTTGCCTGATGAGTAAGCCTCTTTGTTCAACAGGACTGCGCTGGCTGTGGCTGGTGGTGGTCGTGCTGATTATCGATTTAGGCAGCAAGTACCTGATCCTCCAGAACTTTGCTCTGGGGGATACGGTGTCGCTGTTCCCGTCGCTTAATCTGCACTACGCGCGCAACTATGGTGCGGCGTTTAGTTTCCTCGCCGACAGCGGCGGCTGGCAGCGCTGGTTCTTTGCCGGTATCGCCATCGGTATTTGCGTTATCCTGATGGTGATGATGTATCGCTCGAAGGCGACGCAAAAGCTGAACAACATCGCTTATGCGTTAATCATTGGCGGTGCGCTGGGCAACCTGTTCGACCGTCTGTGGCACGGCTTCGTTGTCGATATGATCGACTTCTATGTTGGCGACTGGCATTTCGCCACCTTTAACCTGGCCGATAGCGCGATTTGTATCGGTGCGGCGTTGATTGTGCTGGAGGGTTTCCTGCCGAAAAAGCAGGCGTAATAAAATGCCGGATGGCGGCGTAAACGCCTTATCCGGCCTACAAAATAGCGCGATTCTTGTAGGCCCGGTAAGCGTAGCGCCACCGGGCAAACAGGTAGCCCAAAACAAGCCTCTTGTAGGCCCGGTAAGCGTAAGCGCCACCGGGCAAACAGGTGACCCAAAACAAGTGAGCAAACCTGCATGTCTAAATCAGTACAGAGTAACAGTGCGGTGCTGGTGCACTTCACCTTAAAGCTTGACGATGGCTCTACCGCTGAGTCAACGCGTAACAATGGTAAGCCAGCGCTATTCCGCCTGGGTGACGGCTCCCTGTCTGAAGGGCTGGAGCAGCATCTTCTGGGACTGAAAGACGGCGATAAAACCACGTTTTCTCTGGAACCGGATGCCGCGTTTGGCGTACCGAGCCCGGACCTGGTTCAATACTTCTCTCGCCGCGAGTTTATGGACGCGGGCGAGCCTGAAGTAGGGGCAATTATGCTCTTTACCGCAATGGACGGCAGTGAGATGCCTGGCGTGATCCGCGAAATTAACGGTGACTCGATTACCGTCGATTTCAACCATCCGCTGGCCGGGCATACCGTTCATTTTGATATTGAAGTGCTGGAAATCGATCCGGCACTGGAGGCGTAAAATGCAGATCCTGTTGGCCAACCCGCGCGGCTTTTGCGCAGGTGTAGACCGCGCTATCAGCATTGTAGAAAACGCGCTGGCTATTTACGGCGCGCCAATTTATGTCCGTCACGAAGTGGTGCACAACCGCTACGTGGTGGATAGCCTGCGTGAGCGCGGGGCGATTTTCATCGAGCAGATCAGTGAAGTGCCGGACGGCGCGATCCTGATTTTCTCCGCACACGGGGTTTCCCAGGCGGTACGTAACGAGGCGAAAAGCCGCGATCTCACCGTTTTTGACGCCACCTGTCCGCTGGTAACAAAAGTGCATATGGAAGTGGCGCGCGCCAGCCGTCGCGGCGAAGAGTCAATCCTGATCGGTCATGCCGGGCACCCGGAAGTGGAAGGGACGATGGGGCAGTACAGCAACCCGGAAGGGGGCATGTATCTGGTCGAGTCGCCGGACGACGTTTTGTCGCTTGATGTCAAAAACGAAGGCAAACTCTCATTTATGACCCAGACGACGCTCTCTGTCGATGACACGTCTGATGTGATTGACGCGCTGCGTCAACGCTTCCCGAAAATTGTCGGGCCGCGTAAAGATGACATTTGCTACGCCACGACGAACCGCCAGGAAGCGGTGCGCGCGCTGGCGGAACAGGCCGATGTTGTGCTGGTGGTCGGTTCGAAAAACTCCTCCAACTCCAACCGTCTGGCTGAACTGGCGCAGCGTATGGGGAAAGCGGCGTTTCTGATCGACGATGCCACCGACATCCAGGAAGCCTGGGTGAAAGAGGCGAAGTGCGTTGGCGTGACCGCTGGCGCTTCCGCACCGGATATTCTGGTGCAGAACGTGATCGCTCGCCTGCAAGAGCTTGGCGGCGGCGAAGCCATTCCGCTGGAAGGCCGCGAAGAGAACATCGTTTTCGAAGTGCCGAAAGAACTGCGTGTGGATGTTCGTGAAGTAGAGTAATTACGCTTTGACGCCGGTCTGCTATCCGACCGGCATCTTTTATGCCATTACGTATCGCTCAGGCGATACATCCTGCGCGGATGTCCTGGCTTGCCATACAGCATCTCGACGCGAAGAAACCCCGTCTCGACACCGTGTTCAACATAGCGGCGTGCCGTGGTTTTACTTAACCCCGTTCCGGCAACCACATCGTCAACGGAGAAGCTGCGTGTGCTGTTTTCTGTAAAAAGCTTCTGCACCAGCGCCAGCGTGATTTCTTCAATCCCCTTACTGCCATTCTCCTGACGGTAATTTTTCGCCTGTAACAGGTAGAGTGAATCGACGTTTTGCTGATCGACAATTTTCCATACCCGCTGCTGTTCGGCAAACTGGACAAAACGTTCCAGCGACTGGCTGAGCCGTTTCCACGAGATTGGCTTCAGGATGTAGTCAAACGCGCCGTTGCGAATCGCCAGGCTACAGGTATCCATATCACTGGCGGCAGTAATAAAGATCACTGAGCAATTCGTGTTCATGACTAACGGATCGCTGATGAGCGTAATACCCTTACCATCCGGTAGATAGTTGTCCAGCAGCAGTAGCTGAGGCCGCAGCTGGTTGAGTTTTTGCCGGGCATCGGCAAGCGTGGAGGCAATGCCTGCCAGTCGGAGTCTCGGATGTTTGTCGATCAGTTCAGCGTGCAGCTGCGCCAGTTCGTTCTCGTCCTCAACGATCAGGACATCGATAAGTTCAGGTTGCATAATCGGTACCTTCCAGTTCCTGTACGGGACTGCGGGAAATTCCCGTAGCGGGAATAAACAACGTAAATATGGCGCCGCGCGGCGAATTATCAGCGACTTCTATCACCCCTCCCGCCTGAGTGACATAACTTTCAATCAGATACAATCCAATGCCATGATCGCCCCGGGTTTTCGTGGTGACGCCACGTTCGAAAATATGCTCGCGAATCTCCGGTTTAATACCGACTCCCTGATCGGCCACTTCGATAATCAACTCATGCTCGTTGAGTCTGATCAGCACGTCCACTGGCGCATGCGGTAATGTCGATCGCTGCGTTGCTTCGATCGCGTTATCGAGTAAATTGCCCAGGATCGAAATCAGTTCTGATTCTGCAAGTGGCGGAAAAGGCCCATCCATCCGGCAGCTGGGATCGAAATTCAGTTCCACCCCTTTTTCACCCGCTCTTGCCGCTTTACCTAACAGCAGGCCGCACAACGTCGGTGAACTGAAGCGCGATGAGATAAAGTCCAGCAGCTCCTGGGCATGTTCTGACTGGGCCTGAATATAATCAATGGCTTCATTGTAACGACCCATATGCAGTAAACCAGAAAGGGTCGTCATGCAATTGAGCTGCTCGTGGCGCATGATGCGCAAATTATCTACGTAACGTTTTACCTGGCTTAGCTGAGCGCTCAAACTGTCTATTTCATTGCGATCGCGGAAGGTTATCACCCATCCCTGAAGCGAGTTCTCCAGCATGATGCGCACCCGGCTGGCGATAACCGTCAATTCATTGAAACGGCAGATTTCATCATGAGTGTCATTCTTCAGCATTACCTCTTTAAGGAAGAAGGGGGATGGCGTAATCACTTCGGTAATGTGTTGACCGCGTATCGCCTGCGCAGGCTGGCCTAAACCCAGCAGCTCGCGGGCAGCCTGATTGATCACCTCAATGTGCAAATTATTATCAATGGCGATTACCCCTTCATAAATCGATTCCATCATCGCTTTTTGCTGACGAACCAGCAGGCCTATCTCTCGCGGCTCCAGTGAAAAAATCTGTTTTTTAATACTGCGGGTGAAGAACCAGGAAAAGACAAAAAGGGATATCAGCAGCAGGATGGCGGCAACCAGGATACTGACGGCTTTATTCACCGTAATGGTGTTGAGGTAACTGGTGAGGTATCCAACGGAGACGATACCAATAACCTCGCCCTGATCGTCAACAATGGGCGCTTTACTGCGCAGGGA
This sequence comes from Citrobacter sp. CK199, assembly GCF_030333285.1. NCBI lineage: Bacteria > Pseudomonadati > Pseudomonadota > Gammaproteobacteria > Enterobacterales > Enterobacteriaceae > Citrobacter > Citrobacter sp. CK199. The sequence goes on from NZ_JAOWGF010000029.1 coordinate 425,332, forward strand.
GATGCCCAGGCCGCCACGGCGAATTGTCGTGGTGCTCTTTCCGTGAAGCACTTCAGTGTTATCGTCGCCAACCAGCTTTTTTCCTACTCTGTCGGCATAAACCGAATGAAACAGATGGATGCCTTCTTTATCTCCGATAACAATAAAACTGGCGTCGCTATGCGCGGCTATTTTTTGCATAAATTGATGAATCGCCGTGGTATCTCTTTCCACGACTTCTTTTCGCAAATTCGGAATAAGCGCAATTTCTTCCGCCTGTATTTTTGCCCTGGCTCCCATCTCCTGATAAAGCTGCTTTTCTACGTGCATATAATAGTATCCACCCAGTAAGGCAAATAATATGGAGAAAAAAGCAATCAGCGATATAAACAGTTTGATCTGAAATGAAACTTTCATAATGTTCAGGCATCGTCATCAGGGATACGTCACTGTATCATCTTTTGGCCTGAATGAAGCGATTTTGCCAGAAACCTGTGATCTTTTGCACAGCAGAATATATTGCAGTAGGCAGCGCGCAGGCGCAACGGTGTTACCAAACGTTGCTTTAAATACGCGCTGAAAAGAAACCATAAAAACCACGGCGTTAAATAAGAGATAAATCACATAAAATAATAGAAACCATTAAAACTATAGAGACCATTAAAACTTCTTTTTGAATTCGTCAGTACTCACACAAAGTAAATATTGAAGCCCATAAACTAACCCTGAAAAATAACCGAGGGCTTAATAATGAGCACGACTGATGATTCTTTCTCTGTTACTCATGAACCGTTAAACATTCAGCGCTTGTCACTTAAAGAGCGCTGGTGGCACATTATGGATACATGGAAAATCGGTATTATTCCATTACCGATGTTTTTGTTGGCCGGCGCATTAATCGCGATTGATTGCCTGGGCGGGAAGCTGCCGAGCGATATTGTCGTGATGGTCGCCACGCTGGCTTTTTTTGGCTTTGCCTGCGGAGAGTTTGGAAAGCGTTTGCCCATCGTCGGCAAACTGGGGGCCGCCGCAATTTGCGCGACCTTTATTCCTTCCGCGTTAGTTTACTATGGTCTGCTGCCGGATGTGGTGGTGGAGTCGACGACCAAGTTCTATAAATCTACCAACATCCTGTATCTCTATATCTGCTGCATTATCGTCGGCAGTATTATGAGTATGAATCGCACCGTGCTGATTCAGGGTTTTCTGCGTATTTTCTTCCCAATGTTATGCGGTGAAATCGTCGGCATGGTTGTTGGTATGGGCGTCGGCCTGGCGCTTGGCCTCGAACCCTTTCAGATTTTCTTCTTTATTATTTTGCCCATCATGGCCGGCGGCGTTGGCGAAGGCGCCATTCCGCTTTCAATCGGCTATGCGACCCTGTTACACATGGATCAAGGGGTGGCGCTCGGTCGTATCTTACCGATGGTGATGCTGGGCAGTCTGACCGCCATTATCATCTCCGGCTGCCTGAACCAATTGGGCAAGCGCTTCCCGCATCTGACCGGCGAAGGTCAATTGATGCCAAATCGTGCGAATGCCGATGAACAATCTCCGTCACTGGCGGAAGGCGTCTCTGGCAAAACGGATGTGACCACGATTGCCGCAGGCGCGCTGCTGGCGATACTGCTCTATATGCTGGGGATGTTAGGGCACAAGCTGATTGGCTTGCCCGCACCGGTTGGCATGTTGTTTGTGGCTGTGCTGGTCAAGTTAGTTAACGGCGTATCGCCCCGCGTTCTTGAAGGCTCGCAAGTGGTGTACAAATTCTTCCAGACTTCAGTGACTTACCCCATTCTGTTCGCGGTTGGCGTCGCCATTACGCCGTGGGAGGAGCTGGTGAACGCCTTCACCCTGACCAATCTTCTGGTCATTATCAGTACCGTTGCTGCGCTGGTCGCGACAGGATTCTTCGTTGGTAAAAAAATCGGTATGCATCCTATTGATGTCGCCATTGTCTCCTGCTGTCAGAGTGGGCAAGGCGGTACGGGCGACGTAGCGATTTTAACCGCAGGCAACCGCATGAGCCTGATGCCATTCGCACAAATTGCGACGCGTATCGGCGGGGCGATAAATGTTTCCATTTCGCTGCTGGTGCTGGGTAACTTTCTTATTTAATTGAAGTATGCAGGATTGATAATTATGAAACTCGCAAGCTTTCTTTATCAGGGTACTCGCAGCTATGGCATCGTTACTGCCGGAGGCGTTATTGATTTGGGGAACCGCATCGGCGACCAGTATCGGGACCTGAAGGCGCTACTGCAGGGGGATGGTCTGGAGCAGGCGCGGCGCTTCGCGCAGACGCCGGTCGATCTAAAAATGGATGCAATCACCTTTTTACCGGTGATAGAGCGACCGGAAAAAATACTCTGTGTCGGCATGAACTACGCCGAAAAGCGCCAGGAGTTCGATCAGCATGACCCCGCGCCGACGCTGTTTGTTCGTTTTGCGGATTCGCAAACCGGGCACAACATGCCGGTACTCAAGCCACGTCATTCGCATGAGTTTGATTACGAGGGAGAGCTGGCGGTGATCATCGGTAACGGTGGCGAGAATATCTCCCGCAACCATGCGCTTGACCATGTCGCCGGATACAGCTGCTATATGGATGGCTCCGCACGCGACTGGCAGCACAGCTGGTTTACTGCGGGGAAAAACTGGCGGCAGACCGGCGCTTTTGGCCCGTGGATGGTCACTGCCGATGAAATTCCCGATCCGCATCAGCTGGCGATCCGCACCTGGCTCAACGGCCGCATGGTACAGGAAGATAACACCAGCAGTATGATCCATAAAGTTGCTGAATTAATTGAGTATATAAGCACTTTCACCCGTCTTAATTCCGGTGACGTCATCATTACGGGCTCGCCGGGCGGCGTAGGGAAAAAGAGGAATCCGCCGTTATTCATGCAGGAAGGCGATCGTATTGAGGTGGAGATTGAGCACATTGGCCATCTGAGTAATGTCATTATGGAAGCCCCGCTACAGGCCTTTGCGGCGGCGCATTAATACGATGAGCCAACACGTTTTGGCGTATGGGATTAATGACAAATTTTGTTTCGTCTCCTTTTGTCGGTCGGTCGCTTGCCAACCGGCAAAAGGTTTGCCAATAATCGGATGCCAACCCTGGAGCTTGTCATCTTTTTATGGAGGAAACATGCGCCTGCCCATTATTCTGGATACCGATCCGGGTATAGACGATGCCGCCGCCATCGCCGCCGCCCTGTTTGCCCCGCAGCTTGACCTGCAACTGATGACCACCGTCGCGGGGAATGTCTCCGTAGAGAAAACCACCCGCAACGCGCTGCAACTGCTGCATTTCTGGAACGTGGATATCCCGCTAGCGCAGGGGGCCGCCACGCCGCTGCTGCGCCCGTTGCGCGATGCTGCTTACGTCCACGGCGAGTCGGGCATGGAAGGCTATGACTTTGTCGCCCATGATTGCCAGCCATTGGCAAAACCGGCCTTTATCGCCATTCGGGATGCCCTGATGAGCGCCCCGGAACCCGTCACGCTGGTCGCGATCGGCCCGTTGACCAATATTGCGCTGCTGCTGATTCACTACCCGGAATGCGCTTTTAACATTCGTCGTCTGGTGATCATGGGCGGCTCTGCGGAGCGGGGGAACTTTACGCCGAACGCCGAATTCAATATTGCCGTCGACCCGGAAGCCGCTTCCCGCGTTTTTCAGAGTGGGGTAGAGATTGTGATGTGCGGGCTGGACGTGACCAACCAGGCCCTGCTGGCGCCGGATTATCTGGCAAAACTGCCCGAACTTAACCGGACGGGAAAAATGCTGCATGCATTGTTTAGCCACTACCGCAGCGGCAGCATGAACACCGGGCTGCGTATGCACGATCTCTGCGCCATCGCCTGGCTGGTTCGCCCGGATCTGTTCACCGTTAAACCCTGTTTTGTCGCGGTAGAGACGCAGGGGGAATACACCGCAGGCACAACGGTTGTTGATATTGAAGGCCGGCTGGGTAAAAGCCCTAACGTGCAGGTGGCGCTGGAGATTGATGTGGCTGGCTTCCAGCAGTGGGTCGCCGACGTGCTGGCGCTGGCACCCTAGGATTTTAGTTGTTGGCTAAGGTAATCAATCATGGCCCGTATTTTGAGCGGCATATGCTTGTTTCCAGCCCACAAAAGCCATAGCTCGCCGGAGTAGTTGCTGATGAACGTCCACTCCGGCAACACCTGCATGATTTCGCCGTCTTGTAACGCTTCTCTGGCCGTGAATGCGGGGAGACTGCCAATTCCCAGATGGCGCTTTACTGCGTCCAGTCTTACACCCGTATGATTAGCCGCATAGCGCCCCGTTGTTTGAACGACTTCTGTCTTACCTTGTTTACGAAATTTCCAGCGTGAGTCCGTTGGCGTCTCTCCGAGGCTAATGCAACTGTGCTGACGTAAATCTTCCGGGTGCTTCGGTGTCCCCTGTTTTTGCAGATACTCTGGCGTGGCGCAGAGGATGTGGGTGATTGGCATTAACGGCTTGCCATGCAACCCGGGCGAGGGGGTATTGGTGATTTGCAGCGCCAGATCGACACCATCATCAATGAGATCCATATAGCGGTCTTCGAGCCTCAGGCAAACATCAACCAGGGGAAAACGTTCAAGAAATTGCGGGATCAGTGGATGAATAACGAAGCGTCCGACGGCTTTGGGTACGCTGAGCGTAATCTTTCCCTGAGGAACGTGTTGTACGCTTCCCCCGGAATCAATGGCCTGTCGCGCTGCTTCCAGCATCATTTTCGCATGTTCATACACCATCTTTCCTGTTTCACTTAATGCCAGCTTACGTGTTGAACGATGCAACAACTGGCTGCCCGTTTCGCGTTCAAGGCGTGAAACGCTGCGGCTCATGGCTGATGGGGTCACACCTGCTGCGCGCGCTGCGGCAGAAAAGCTACCGTGATCAACAATCAACACAAAAGTGGCCAGATCGGGAAGGAGTGTCAAATTCATTTGTGTTTCTCAGGCAAAGATTCATTGCCGGGCAGGCGGATTATCTGCTCCGGGATAAATAATATACTGCCCTTCACGACAGGAGGACATATGACAGAACGTCTTTATTACAACACCGATGATACAGAAGGTATGGCATGTGTGACGGGGTGCTCTCCACAAATGGATGGCCTGTATGCCGTTACGCTCGATAAAACATTATTCCACCCTCAGGGAGGTGGGCAACCCGCAGACAAAGGCTGGATTGCGGATATTCCGGTTTGCGGAATCATGTTACGTGATAATCAAATTATACATATTCTGCCGCAACCTGTTGCAGCGGGAATGGTGCAGCTAAAAGTCGATGCACAGACGCGTTTGCTCAACTCTCGTCTGCATTCAGCAGGCCATCTTATCGGGTGTGCGGGAGAAACATGGGGTTGGTCGCCAGTGAAAGCACACCACTGGCCGGGTGAGGGGCGCATTACCTTTTCAGCAGGTGCACATGCTCGTCTTCCTGATGCTGAAAATCTGCTGGCGTGTATTGAACAGTGGCAGGCGAAGGATTATGCCCGCCGAATTGAGTTTGACGGTGAGCGACGTAAAGTGGGGTTTGGTGAACTTCCGATGTACTTCTGTGGAGGAACACATGTCACTTCGCTCGGCCAACTTGGTCGTATAACGATCGGTGGGATCAAAATGAAGAAAGGGCAGCTCATCATTAACTATTCCATTGAATAGCGTCCATTTGCTCTTGATCGCAGGCAGAGTTGCCTGCGGTGTCCCGCTTTTCCCGCATATAGCTTTTACTGATATCTCTCCCTGTTTATCATTAAATTCTAATTATCGACGTTTTTGGCTAGCGGCGCGGCGTGGCGCTGGTTAATCTGAAAACGATTTACGCAAAATTAACAAAAGAGAATAGCTATGCATGATGCACAAATCCGCGTTGCCATCGCGGGAGCCGGGGGACGCATGGGACGTCAGCTGATTCAGGCCGCCCTGGGGATGGACGGCGTTCAACTCGGCGCGGCGCTGGAGCGGGAAGGTTCTTCGTTACTGGGCAGCGATGCCGGTGAATTAGCAGGCGCAGGGAAAACGGGCGTCACCGTGCAAAGTAGCCTGGAAGCGGTAAAAGATGATTTTGACATCTTTATCGATTTCACTCGCCCGGAAGGGACGCTGTCGCACCTGGCGTTTTGCCATCAGCACGGTAAAGGCATCGTCATTGGCACGACGGGATTTGATGACGCAGGCAAGCAGGCCATTCGCGATGCCGCACAGGATATCGGCATTGTGTTCGCCGCCAACTTTAGCGTCGGTGTTAACGTCATGCTGAAGCTACTTGAGAAAGCGGCGAAAGTGATGGGCGACTATACCGATATTGAAATTATCGAAGCGCACCATCGCCATAAAGTGGATGCGCCGTCAGGCACCGCGCTGGCGATGGGGGAAGCGATCGCCCACGCGCTGGACAAAGATCTGAAAGCGTGCGCGGTATACAGTCGTGAAGGTTATACCGGCGAACGCGTGCCGGGCACCATCGGTTTTGCGACGGTTCGTGCTGGCGACATTGTGGGTGAACATACCGCGATGTTTGCTGATATTGGTGAACGTATTGAAATCACGCATAAGGCCTCCAGCCGTATGACGTTTGCGAATGGTGCGGTCAGATCGGCTATCTGGCTAAAATCAAAGCCAAATGGTCTTTTTGATATGCGAGATGTGCTGGATTTAAACAATTTATAGCCTGTTTTTACCCTTCGTGATGTGGTTATAGTAATCATAATTTGTTGATTACATAGGGCAATAATTTATTGCCCTATTATTTTTAGCATTATCTTTCTGTTTTTTATTTAAACTTGTGAATTTATCTGTTTTCTTCTGTTTATTTGTTGCTTTTATGTAAATTTTGACCAAATGGTCCACTTTTTCCTTCTCTCTGGTTTCATAATGCATTCTTTCAGCCACGCAAGCGTTTTCCAGGACAAGTTAGCTGATCTTTTTGCCTGTTAAATCAGAACATCCTTCCCTGAGTCGTAAAACAATACAAAAAATACCGCCTTTAAGTTGACTTTTACCCGCCTTATCTTCAGAATGCCGCCGTTTGCCAGAAATCCACGGGTAAGCAGATTTGCATTGATTCAGGTTATACAAATGAATTAATATGCAAATAAAGTGAGTGAATATTCTCTGGAGGGTGTTTTGATTAAGTCAGCGCTATTGGTTCTGGAAGACGGAACCCAGTTTCACGGTCGGGCCATAGGGGCAACAGGTTCGGCGGTTGGGGAAGTCGTTTTCAATACTTCAATGACCGGTTATCAAGAAATCCTCACTGATCCTTCCTATTCCCGCCAAATTGTCACTCTTACTTATCCTCATATCGGTAATGTCGGCACCAATGAAGCCGATGAAGAATCCTCTCAGGTTCATGCGCAAGGTCTGGTCATTCGCGATCTGCCGCTGATTGCCAGCAACTTCCGCAATACTGAAGACCTCTCTTCTTACCTGAAACGCCATAACATCGTGGCGATTGCCGATATTGATACCCGTAAGCTGACGCGCCTGCTGCGTGAGAAGGGCGCACAGAACGGCTGCATTATCGCGGGTGATAACCCGGATGCGGCACTGGCGCTGGAGAAAGCGAAAGCCTTCCCGGGCCTCAACGGAATGGATCTGGCGAAAGAAGTGACCACCGCTGAATCCTATAGCTGGACGCAGGGAAGCTGGACGCTTGCAGACGACCTGCCGGAAGCCAAATCAGAAACTGACCTGCCGTTCCACGTTGTGGCTTACGACTACGGCGCGAAACGCAACATCCTGCGTATGCTGGTAGACAGAGGCTGCCGCCTGACGGTGGTTCCGGCGAAGACCTCCGCCGAAGAGGTGCTGAAGATGAACCCGGACGGTATCTTCCTCTCTAACGGCCCTGGCGATCCGGCGCCGTGCGACTACGCTATCGAGGCGATTCAGGCATTCCTCGAAACCGATATTCCGGTTTTCGGCATCTGCCTCGGCCATCAGCTGCTGGCGCTGGCGAGCGGCGCGAAAACCATCAAGATGAAGTTCGGCCACCACGGCGGTAACCATCCGGTAAAAGATATCGATAACAATACCGTGATGATTACGGCGCAGAACCACGGTTTTGCGGTGGATGAGGCTTCTATGCCTGCAAATCTGCGAGTGACGCACAAATCGCTGTTCGACGGCACTCTGCAAGGGATTCATCGCACCGATAAACCGGCGTTCAGCTTCCAGGGACACCCTGAGGCGAGCCCTGGTCCGCATGATGCCGCGCCATTGTTCGACCACTTTATCGAGTTAATTGAGCAGTACTGTCAGTCCGCGAAATAATCAGGAGTAAACAGAGCCATGCCAAAACGTACAGACATAAAAAGTATCCTGATTCTGGGTGCGGGCCCGATTGTTATCGGCCAGGCGTGTGAGTTTGACTACTCTGGCGCCCAGGCGTGTAAAGCGCTGCGCGAAGAAGGTTATCGCGTCATCCTGGTGAACTCTAACCCCGCGACCATCATGACCGACCCGGAAATGGCCGATGCGACCTACATCGAGCCGATTCACTGGGAAGTGGTGCGTAAAATTATTGAGAAAGAGCGCCCGGATGCGGTGCTGCCGACGATGGGCGGCCAGACGGCGCTGAACTGCGCGCTGGAGCTGGAGCGTCAGGGCGTGCTGGCTGAGTTCGGCGTGACCATGATCGGCGCCACTGCCGATGCGATTGATAAAGCCGAAGACCGCCGCCGTTTCGACGTGGCGATGAAGAAAATCGGCCTCGACACTGCCCGCTCCGGTATTGCGCATACGATGGAAGAGGCGCTGGCGGTTGCCGCTGACGTCGGTTATCCGTGCATTATCCGTCCATCCTTTACGATGGGTGGCACCGGCGGCGGTATTGCCTACAACCGCGAAGAGTTCGAAGAAATTTGCGCGCGCGGTCTGGATCTCTCCCCAACCAACGAACTGCTGATTGATGAGTCGCTGATTGGCTGGAAAGAGTACGAAATGGAAGTGGTGCGTGATAAGAACGACAACTGCATTATCGTCTGCTCTATTGAGAACTTTGACGCGATGGGCATCCACACCGGTGATTCCATCACGGTGGCTCCGGCGCAAACGCTGACGGACAAAGAGTACCAAATCATGCGTAACGCCTCGATGGCGGTACTGCGTGAAATCGGCGTGGAAACCGGCGGTTCCAACGTTCAGTTTGCGGTGAACCCGAAAAACGGTCGTCTGATTGTCATCGAAATGAACCCGCGCGTCTCCCGCTCCTCGGCGCTGGCGTCAAAAGCCACCGGCTTCCCGATTGCCAAAGTGGCGGCGAAACTGGCGGTGGGTTACACCCTCGACGAACTGATGAACGACATCACCGGCGGCCGTACTCCGGCATCGTTCGAACCGTCCATCGACTACGTTGTCACCAAAATTCCTCGCTTCAACTTTGAAAAATTCGCGGGCAGCAACGACCGTCTCACCACCCAGATGAAATCCGTCGGCGAAGTGATGGCGATTGGCCGCACTCAGCAGGAATCCTTACAGAAAGCGCTGCGCGGTCTGGAAGTGGGCGCCGCCGGTTTTGACCCGAAAGTCAGCCTGGATGACCCGGAAGCGCTGACCAAAATTCGTCGCGAGCTGAAAGATGCGGGCGCCGAGCGTATCTGGTACATCGCTGATGCGTTCCGCGCGGGGCTGTCTGTCGATGGCGTCTTTAACCTGACCAACATCGACCGCTGGTTCCTGGTGCAGATTGAGGAACTGGTTCGTCTGGAAGAGAAAGTGGCAGAGCTTGGCATCACCGGCCTCGACGCTGACTTCCTGCGGATGCTGAAGCGCAAAGGCTTCGCCGATGCGCGCCTGGCTAAACTGGCGGGCGTGCGCGAAGCGGAAGTGCGCAAACTGCGTGACCAGTTCAACCTGCACCCGGTTTACAAGCGCGTGGACACCTGTGCGGCGGAATTTGCTACCGACACCGCCTACATGTACTCCACTTATGAAGATGAGTGCGAAGCGAATCCGAACCAGGATCGCGACAAAATCATGGTGCTCGGCGGCGGCCCGAACCGTATCGGCCAGGGGATTGAATTTGACTATTGCTGCGTACACGCCTCGCTGGCGCTGCGCGAAGACGGTTACGAGACCATTATGGTCAACTGTAACCCGGAAACGGTCTCCACCGACTACGACACCTCCGACCGCCTGTACTTCGAGCCGGTCACGCTGGAAGATGTGCTGGAAATCGTGCGCGTCGAGAAACCGAAAGGCGTCATCGTACAGTACGGCGGCCAGACTCCGCTGAAACTGGCGCGCGCGCTGGAAGCGGCAGGCGTGCCGGTTATCGGCACCAGCCCGGATGCGATTGACCGCGCGGAAGACCGTGAGCGCTTCCAGCAGGCGGTTGACCGTCTGAAACTGAAACAGCCTGCTAACGCCACCGTGACGGCGATTGAACAGGCCGTTGAGAAGGCAAAAGAGATTGGCTATCCGCTGGTGGTTCGCCCGTCCTACGTGCTGGGCGGCCGCGCGATGGAAATCGTTTACGACGAAGCTGACCTGCGTCGTTACTTCCAGACCGCAGTCAGCGTCTCTAACGATGCGCCGGTACTGCTGGACCGCTTCCTTGATGACGCGGTGGAAGTGGATGTGGATGCTATCTGCGACGGTGAAATGGTGCTGATTGGCGGCATCATGGAACACATCGAACAGGCGGGCGTGCACTCCGGTGACTCCGCATGTTCTCTGCCGGCCTACACGTTAAGCAAAGAGATTCAGGACGTGATGCGCCAGCAGGTGCAGAAGCTGGCCTTTGAGTTGCAGGTGCGTGGTCTGATGAACGTGCAGTTCGCGGTGAAAGACAACGAAGTCTACCTGATTGAAGTGAACCCGCGTGCGGCGCGTACCGTACCGTTTGTCTCCAAAGCGACCGGCTTACCGCTGGCGAAAGTGGCGGCGCGCGTGATGGCAGGAAAATCGCTGACCGAGCAGGGCGTGACGAAAGAAATCATCCCGCCGTACTACTCGGTGAAAGAAGTGGTGCTGCCGTTCAACAAATTCCCGGGCGTTGACCCGCTGTTAGGGCCGGAAATGCGCTCTACCGGGGAAGTGATGGGCGTCGGCCGCACCTTCGCTGAAGCGTTCGCCAAAGCGCAGCTTGGCAGCAGCTCGACGATGAAGAAATCGGGCCGTGCGCTGCTCTCCGTCCGTGAAGGCGACAAAGAACGCGTGGTGGACCTGGCGGCGAAGCTGCTGAAACAGGGCTTCGAACTGGATGCGACTCACGGTACGGCGATTGTGCTGGGTGAGGCGGGTATCAACCCGCGTCTGGTCAACAAGGTGCATGAAGGTCGTCCGCACATTCAGGACCGTATCAAGAATGGCGAATACACCTACATCATCAACACCACCGCAGGTCGTCAGGCGATTGAGGACTCTAAACTGATTCGCCGCAGCGCGTTGCAGTATAAAGTGCATTACGACACGACCCTGAACGGCGGCTTCGCCACGACGATGGCGCTGAACGCCGATGCGACTGAAAAGGTGATCTCCGTACAGGAAATGCACGCGCAAATTACGAAGTAAGCGGCAGACGCATTTATCTGGTGATATAAAAAGGTTCCTGCAAAGGAACCTTTTTTTACGCCATAAGGTCATTCCTGGTCACATACGCTTCCTGGATGTGGTTTTCAATGTAACAAGCACGATTTCGCTCACACTAATCAACAATTAAGTCGCATACTATCCCCTTATATCCACAATTTATTTATGGTTAATGGCGTTATTTATATTCAGGCCATAACGAACCGTAGCAAGATTTTTAATTTGTAAAATGGTGTGCTTATGAGTGAAAAATATGTTGAGAAACCACTTTATTTGTTAATTGCTGATTGGGTAATGGCAGAAAACCGGTGGGTGAGCGCCAAAGAGATCGCGAAGCAATTTAATATGGATTATTGCAAAGCGATTAATACGGTTTCGTATATTCTTTCTGAAGTGGGGGAAATAGAGTGCGAGACCAGGACGATCCCTAATCAGCTGGAAGGGCGAGGATGCCAGTGCCAGCGTCTGGTGCGTATTAAGCGTATTGACGCGCAGCTCTATGCGCGTTTGGGTCATCGCGCGCAGGAGAAGATGGTAAAAGCGGAGAGAACCCCGCGAATGCCGGTTCCGCCCGCAGAGCTAAACCGTGAGCAGAAATGGCAGATGATGCTATCAAAAAGTATGCGTCGGTAATGTCGGTGTGCCGGATGATGGCGTAAATGCCTTATCCGGCCTGCAACGGTGTGTTGACTCGTAGGCCGGATAAGCGTCAGCGCCATCCGGCACAAAGCGCTACGCCGATTTTGGCTTCACCTCCGTCGTGCCTTTCAGGCGCGGCCGGTTCTTTTCGACCTGGGTTAAGGGTTGCGTTTCACATAGCGATGCCCGACAGCGTACCGCGAGATCCTGATATTCCTGCGTGTTGAGCCGTTTCCAGTGCAGCTCTTCATTCGTGACATCACGTTTGACGCGCGCAGGTGCGCCAACCAGCAGCTGCCTGGGCGCGCCGACAAAACCCGCTTTTACAAAACTCATGGCGGCGACGATACTCTCTTCGCCGATGATTGCGCCATCCATGATTACGCTGTTCATGCCCACCAACGCATCACGACCAATCACGCAGCCGTGAAGGATTGCGCCGTGCCCGATATGCCCGTTTTCATGCACGATGGTGTCGGTATCGCAATAACCGTGCATGATGCAGCCATCCTGAAGGTTAGCGCCCGCCTCAAGAATCAGACGCCCATAGTCGCCGCGCAGCGATGCAAGTGGGCCGATGTAGACGCCGGCGCCGACGATGACATCGCCAATCAACACGGCGCTGGGATGCACGTACGCCTCTGGATGTACTACCGGAATCAGGCCTTCAAAGGCGTAATAGCTCATGGTTATTCCTCCGTGATTATTGTCGGATGGCGGCTGCGCCTTATCCGACCTACGGCAGTAGGCGGATAAGCGTTAGTGTCATCCGGCAGCGCGGCGCTAGTGGCCTTTCCAGACCGGATCGCGTTTTTCGGCAAACGCCTGCGGGCCTTCGATCGCATCTTCAGAGTGCAGTACCGACGGGTAATGCTTCAATGCGCCGCTGCGAATGTAGCGATAGCCTTCTTCCACCGGCATTTCGCTGGTTGCGCGGTAGATCTCTTTGAGGGCGGCAATCGCCAACGGCGCGCTGTTCACCAACTGTTGCGCCAGTTCGCGGGCGCTGTCCATTAACGCTTGCTGGCTGACAACCCGGTTCACAATTCCCCAGCGCAAGGCTTCTTCTGCGTCCATTCGTCTGCCGGTCATCAGCATTTCGTTGACGATAGCAGGCGGCAACAGCTTAGGCAGGCGCAGCACGCCGCCGCTGTCAGGCACAATGCCGAGCTTTGCTTCAGGCAGCGCGAAACTGGCGTTATCGGCGCAGACGATAAAATCCGCCGCCAGCGCCAGTTCGAACCCGCCGCCGAAGGCATAGCCGTTAACGGCGGCAATCACCGGTTTATCCAGGTCAAAGATCTCGGTTAAACCGGCAAACCCGCCGGGGCCAAAATCGGCGTCCGGGGCTTCGCCTTCGGCTGCCGCTTTTAAATCCCAGCCTGCGGAGAAGAATTTTTCGCCGCCACCGGTGATGATCGCCACACGCAATTCGGGATCGTCACGGAAATTGAGAAAAACTTCGCCCATCTCAAAACTGGTTTTTGCGTCTATTGCATTCGCTTTCGGGCGATCCAGCGTAATTTCCAGAATCGGGCCGTGACGGGTCAAATGTAATGATTCACTCATATCTTCACTCCATTATTTAAAATCGGACGGGTAAGAATGCTTATTTCAGGTTCTTTTTAATTATTTTTCCTGAACAGTTTCGGGGCAGATCATTTCTTATCTCAAGAAAAGAGGGGACTTTGAATTTCGCCATATTCTGTTCACAGAAAGCGAAAAACTCCTCTTCCGTTAATGTTTCACCTTCATTAAGCACCACAAAGGCTTTAATGGCTTCATCGCGGATCGAATCGTGAATACCAATAACGACGATGTCCTGAATTTTGGGATGAGCCGAAATAATGTTTTCCAGTTCGATGCAGGAGACATTTTCGCCGCCGCGTTTAATCATGTTGCAACGCCTGTCAACGAAATAGAAAAATCCCTCCTCATCCCGATAGCCGGAATCACCGGTATGCAGCCAGCCGTTGGCTTCCAGCGCTTTGGCGGTGGCTTCCGGCCTGGCGTAATACTCTTTAAAGAGGGTTTTTCCCGGCACGCCTTTAATACAGATTTCACCGATTTCTCCGGCGGGCAGCGAGCGGTTCTGCTCATCGCGGATGTCCGCCTCATAGCAAAATCCAGGGCGACCAATAGATGGCCAGCGCCGTTTATCGCCGGGACGATCGCCAATAATGCCGACAATGGTTTCCGTCATCCCGTAAGAGGTCAGCAGCCGGACGCCGAAACGTGCAATAAAAGCGTCTTTTTCCTGCACGGAAAGGTTGAGATAGAACATCACTTCGCGCAGACAATGCTGCCTCTCTTCCGGGGAAGCGGGCTGCACCATCAGCGTCCTGATCATCATCGGAATACATTCCGTGACGGTGGCGCGATACTTTCGTACCTGTCCCCAGAACGCGCGGGCGCTGTATTTTTCGATCAGCACAAAGGTGCTGCCTGCGGAGAATGCCGCCATTGCCGCAGTACACTGACAGTCAATATGAAAGGCGGGCATCACCGTCAGATAGACGTCATCTTCACGCAGCGCACACTGCCAGGAGGAGTAGTAACCCGCAAAACGCAGGTTGTAATGGGTAATGACCACGCCTTTTGGCCGCGAGGTGGTGCCAGAAGTAAACAGAATCTCCGCCGTGTCGTCAGTGGATAACGGCGGCGCATAGCACAATGTGGCAGGCTGCTGGTCTTTCAGTTGAGAAAAATGGCTAACGTTATCTTCAACGGGCGCATTTTCGCCAATCAGACAGATATGATTGAGCAGGGTATCGTCCTCAAGCAGTATCTGGCGATACATCGGATAAAATTCAGCGCTGGTGACGATGAGCTGCGCGCGGCTGTTTTGTAAAATCCAGGCGCTCTCTTCGCGCAGGAGCCTGGCATTGATCGGCACCATGATGGCGCCAATTTTGGCCAGACCAAACCAGCAGAAAAAGAACTCCGGGCAGTTATCCAGATGCAGCGCGACGTTATCGCCTTTCTGAATGCCTGAGGCGAGGAAAAGGTTCGCCGTGCGGTTGATCTCTTCATTCAGCGACGCGTAGCTGAATTGCCGGACAACGCCTTCGCTGGATTCAAAAATAAGCGCCGTTTTATTTCCGTATACCTCGGCCAGGTCGTCCCACATCTGACGTAAGTTTTGTCCGCCAACGATATCCATTGCACTGTTATCCGTTCGAAAATAGGCATGCGCGCTAACCGGATAAACCGGTTAGCGCTTTGCGTTTAATCCTCAACTTTGGCCAGACCCTTGCTGACCAGTTCCTGTATATCTGCTTCGTTGTAACCGATGTTTTTTAGAATGGCGGCGGTGTCCATGCCATGCGACGGCATGCCACGCCAGATTTTCCCTGGGTTGTTTTTGAATTTCGGCATGATGTTTGGCCCTTTACAGGTACGGCCATCCATCGTGTGCCACTCGGTAATGGATTCGCGGGCGACGTACTGCGGGTTGCTTTCCAGTTCTGGAATGGTCAGCACTTTCGCGCAGGCGATATTCAGCTCGGCGAAACGTGCTTGCACGTCGGCGATGGAACGGGTTGCCAGCCACGCATCCAGTTTTTCCTCGACTAACGGCCCGTAAGGGCACTCAACGCGATGGATAAGCTGGGTGCCTTCCGGCACCTCTGGCGTACCCAGAATGTGCGCCAGACCGATATCCTTAAAGCACTCGTTGATCTGCGTAATGCCGACCAGCTCCATCACGATGTAACCGTCTGCGCATTTATACAGCCCGCATCCGGCGTAGTAGGGGTCTTTGCCTTTGGTCATGCGCGGGCAAATTTCGCCGCCGTTGAAGTAATCCATCATGAAGTACTGACCCATGCGCAGCATCACTTCATACATCGCCACATCAATGCTTTCGCCTTTGCCGGTTTCACGCACTCTGTGCAAAGCCGCCAGCGCGGCGGTGGTGGCGGTCATCCCGGAAAAATAGTCCGCCGTATACGGGAACGCGGGCATGGGTTGATCGACATCGCCGTTCTGAATCAGGTAGCCGCTAAAGGCCTGGGCGATGGTGTTGTAAGCCGGGAGGTTGGTGTACTCCTCCGTGCCGTACTGACCGAAACCGGAAAGGTGGGCGATCACCAGTTTGGGGTTGTGTTCCCACAGCACGTCATCGGTAATTCCGCGACGGGCAAACGCCGGGCCTTTGCTGGCTTCAATGAAGATGTCAGTGGTTTCCATGAGTTTCAGAAACGCTTCCCGACCTTCATCTTTGAAGATGTTTAGGGAGAGGGCATGCAAGTTTCGGCGTGAAAGCTGCGGATAGTTCGGCTGGACGCGAATGGTATCGGCCCAGGCGACGTTTTCAATCCAGATCACTTCCGCGCCCCACTCTGCGAACATTTGTCCGGCGAACGGCCCGGCGATTTCAATCCCGGAGAACACGACCCGCAATCCGGCGAGCGGCCCGAAAGTGGGCATCGGTAAACGGTTCATAAATAAATTCCTGCATTTTTTGTAGGCCCGGCAAGCGCAGCGCCACCGGGCATGTTGCCGGATGGCGGCGTAAACGCCTTATCTGGCCTACGATGTTTGTAGGCCCGGTAAGCGTAGCGCCACCGGGCAAATTGCCGGATGGTTTGTAGGCCCGCCACCGGGCAATGTTTAACGGTATTGCTTCAGCACGGCGCGGCCGAGCGTCAGGATCTGCATTTCGTCAGAGCCGCCGGAGACGCGGTCAACGCGCAGGTCACGCCAGAAACGCGTAATGCGGTGGTTGCCCGCAATCCCGACGCCGCCCAATACCTGCATGGCGCTGTCTACCACGTCAAACGCGGCGTTGGCGCAGAAGTATTTACACATCGCGGCATCGCCCGAGGTGATGGTGCCGTTATCCGCTTTCCACGCGGCTTCCAGCAGCATGTTTTTCATGGAGTTTAATTTGATCGCCATATGCGCGAACTTCTCCTGAATCAGCTGGAAGCGGCCGATCGTCTCGCCAAACTGCACGCGCTGATTGGCGTAACGCGCAGCGTCTTCGAACGCGCACATCGCCGTACCGTAGTTGGTTAAAGCCACCAGGAAACGTTCGTGGTCGAACTCTTCTTTTACGCGGTTAAAGCCATTACCTTCCCGGCCGAACATGTCTTTTTCGTCCAGCTCAACATCGTCAAAATTGATTTCACAGCAGCTGTCCATGCGCAGGCCGAGCTTCTCAAGTTTGTTAACCTTGATGCCGGGTTTGCTCATATCGACAAACCATTCGGTATAAATCGGTTTGTCCGGGGAGGCGCCGTCCCGTGCCATCACCACGATGTAGGGGGTGTAGGCGCTACTGGTGATGAAACACTTGCTGCCGTTAAGATAAACCTTACCATTTTTACGGGTATAGGTAGTTTTTAAACTGCCAACATCCGATCCCGCTCCCGGTTCGGTGATCGCCGAGTTCCACATCTGCTTGCCGGTTCCCTGGAACGCCATGATTTTATCAATTTGCTCCTGGGTCCCTTCACGCAGGAAAGTGTTAAAACCTCCCGGCAATTGGTACAACACGTAAGTTGGCGCGCCCAGACGCCCCAGTTCCATCCATACGGCGGCAACGGTGACGAAACCTGCTTCCAGCCCGCCGTGTTCTTCCGGGATCAACAGGCTGTCGATGCCCATATCCGCCAACGCTTTCACAAAACGTTCCGGGTAGACGCTGTCGCGATCGCACTCGGCAAAGTAGGCTTCCCAGTTCTCACTGGCCATCAGTTCACGAATACCGGCGACAAACAGTTCCTGCTCGTCATTCAAATTAAAATCCATCTTCCAGCCTCATTTGTAAGGAGTTTATTGAGTTTATTTATCTTTCCAGTGCACTTTGGCGTCTTTGATAAAGGAGAGCGTTACCATGATGTTGACGAAGAACAGCGGGCATCCTCCGGCGATAATCGCGGTTTGAATGGGTTTTAACCCGCCGAGCGCTAACAGGACGATGCCGATAACGCCAACCAGCACCGACCAGCCGATACGTACCAGCAGCGGCGGCTCTTCACCGTCGCGCACTTCGCGGCAGGTGGACATGGCCAGCGTGTAGGAGCAGGCGTTAATCAGCGTGACGGTGGCGATAAAGCAGAGGATGAAGAATCCCCACATCGTAGCCGTGCTGAATGGTAGTGCGGCCCAGGTTTCGATGATGGCGCGCGCCACGCCGTGCTGTTCGATCAGTTGTGGAATATTGAGGATATTTTTATCCATCAGCAGCAGGGTGTTGCTGCCAAGAACGGTCCACAGAATCCAGGTGGAGGCGGTCAGGCCGAGCACCATCCCAAAGCACAGTTCACGCACGGTACGGCCGCGGGAAATACGCGCGAGGAAGATACTCATCTGGATGGCGTAAATGACCCACCATGCCCAGTAGAAAACGGTCCAGCCCTGCGGGAAGCCGCCTTTGCCGATCGCATCGGTGTAGAACAACATGCGTGGCAGATACATCAACAGCATACCGACGGAATCGGTGAAGTAGTTCATGATGAAGCTGGCGCCGCTGACGATAAACACCCAGCCGAGCATCAGGAAGCTGAGATAGCTACGCACGTCACTGGCGATTTTCACCCCTTTTTGCAGGCCGCAGGCCACGCAAATGGCGTTCAGAACGATCCAGCAGGTAATGATGATGGCGTCCAGTTCCAGCGTATGAGGGATGCCGAACAGATACTGCATACACTCTGTCACCAGCGGCGTCGCCAGACCGAGGCTGGTGCCCATCGCGAAGATCAGCGCCACCAGATAGAAGTTATCGACAATAGTACCGAATAACCCTTTCGCGTGTTTCTCGCCCACTAAAGGCACCAGCGTTGAGCTGGGACGAATCACGTCCATTTTGCGAACAAAAAAGAAGTAGGCGAACGCGACGGAGAGGAAGCTGTAAGTCGCCCACGGTAACGGCCCCCAGTGAAACAGGCTGTAGGCGAGGCCGATCTCTTTGGCGCCGTTGGAGCCAGGTGCCAGAGCAAAGGGCGGCGTCGAGATGTAATAATAAATTTCGATTGAGCCCCAGAACAGCACGGCGGCGGAAGTGCAGGAGGCGAACATCATGAAAATCCAGCTGGCGGTGCTGAATTCAGGCGGTTCATCACCTAATCTTTTTTTAGCGTAAGGGCCGAAGACCAGCCAGAACCAGCCAAAAAGCATCACCACCATGTACCATTCAAATGCCCAACCCCAGATATTTGTGACATAACTGAAGACGGCATTAATAACAATATTCGCAGCGTCGAGATCTCTGACGGTTAGCCAACAAAGTATCCCTACAATTATTAACGGCGGGAAAAAAACCTTAGGTTCAATCCCGGACTTTCTCTTTTCATTTTTCATGAGTCAATTCCAGTGTCAAAACGAAATTTATGTTACGTTCCCGTTTGTTATATTTTGTTTATTTTTCTTAGTAATAATCTGATGACAGTTAGACCTCAGAGTCGCTTTGGCGAGTAACTCATAATGGGTATTCATTTTGCGGTAATCCGTTATGTTGATCACACTTTTTTGTCTGGTGTTTTTGACCCTTACTTTCAAATAAAATCAATTTAAAACAATTGGATGTGATGTATTTTGGTCGAATTGCGCGCATCTCTCATTCAATATTGGTGATCCATCAAGCAATATTGAAAATTTTTATGTTCTACGGGTGCTGTTCAATATTAGTGAAGTGCTTAACAATATTGAAAGTTGTAAATATCAGCGTGTGACATTTTCAATATTGGTGATTAAAGTTTTATTTCCGAATTAAAGAGCGTGATATCTGTATTTAACACCGCCGATATGGATGACGTTTCCTTCATGATTTCTGGAGATGCAATGAAGATAATTACTTGTTACAAGTGCGTGCCTGATGAGCAGGATATTGCGATCAATAATGCCGATGGTTCATTAGATATCAGCAAAGCGGATGCCAAAATCAGTCAGTACGATCTGAATGCGATTGAAGCTGCCTGCCAGTTAAAGCAGCAGGCAAGCGATGCCCAGGTGATTGCCATGAGTGTAGGCGGCAAGGCGCTGACCAACGCCAAAGGGCGTAAAGATGTGCTTTCCCGTGGGCCAGATGAACTGGTCGTGGTGATAGACGACCAGTTTGAACAGGCTTTGCCGCAACGCACCGCCGCAGCGCTTGCCGCCGCCGCGCAAAAATCGGGCTTTGATCTGATCGTTTGCGGCGACGGTTCCTCCGACCTTTATGCCCAGCAGGTCAGCCTGTTGGTGGGTGAAACGCTGAACATTCCGGCCATCAACGGCGTGAGCAAAATCCTCTCCCTGACGGAAAGTGCGCTTACCGTTGAGCGTGAACTGGAAGATGAAATTGAAACCCTGAGTATTCCCCTGCCTGCGGTGGTGGCGGTCTCCACAGACATTAACGCTCCGCAGATCCCGTCGATGAAAGCGATTCTGGGCGCGGCGAAAAAACCGGTGCAGGTCTGGTCTGCGGCGGATATTGGTTTCAGTGCGCCAGACGCGTACTCCGTCCAGAAGGTCGCCGCACCGAAACAACGCGAGCGTCAGCGCATTGTTATTGAAGGCGATGGTGAAGAACAGATCGCCGCGTTCGCCGAACATCTGCGCAAAATCATTTAATTACCGGGGGATATTATGAACACGTTTTCTCATGTCTGGGTATTCAGCGATACCCCTTCTCGTCTGCCGGAGCTGATGAGCGGCGCACTGGCTTCAGGCGAGCAGATTCATGCGTTTGTGCAGCACGACGCCGAGGGCGAGACGGCACGCCAGCTGGGGGCGAATCACATCTGGCATTTACGCGGTAAACCGGACGACCGCATGGTGGAAGATTACGCCGGGGTGATGGCACAGACGATTCGCCAGCAGGGGGATTCGGGTCTGGTGCTGCTGCCTAATACCCGCCGTGGCAAACTGCTGGCGGCAAAGCTGGGATTTCGTCTCGCGGCGGCCGTCTCTAACGACGCCAGTGCGGTAACGCAGCAGGAGGGCCATGCGACCGTCCGGCATATGGTCTACGGCGGGCTGGCGATTGGCGAAGAGACCATTACATCACCGTATGCGGTGATCACCGTCGGCAGCGGCACGTTCGAGGCGCAACAGGCGGACGCGTCCCGCCACGGCGAGTCGCATGACGTGCAGTGGCAGTCGCCAGATGTCGTCGTAACGCGCACCGCAACGCAGGCGCGCCAGAGCAACACGGTCGATCTTGATAAAGCGCGACTGGTGGTCAGCGTCGGGCGCGGCATCGGCAGCAAAGAGAATATCTCGCTGGCCCAGGCGCTGTGTCAGGCCATAGGCGCGGAACTGGCGTGTTCTCGTCCGGTGGCGGAAAACGAAAAATGGATGGAGCACGAGCGTTATGTCGGCATCTCCAACCTGATGCTTAAACCAGAGCTTTACCTCGCGGTGGGCATTTCCGGGCAGATCCAGCACATGGTGGGCGCGAACGGTTCACAAACCATCTGCGCCATCAACAAAGATAAAAATGCGCCGATATTTCAATACGCTGATTACGGCATTGTCGGCGATGTGATGAAGATTCTGCCTGCGCTTACGAGCGCTTTAGCACGCTGATCCACTCGGGCAGGGCTTGTGGGTATCGGCCCTGCCGCTGACAGGTAAATCTGGAGTTCTTATGTCCGAAGATATCTTTGATGCCATCATCGTGGGGGCCGGGCTGGCGGGTTCCGTCGCGGCGCTGGTGCTCGCCCGTGAAGGGGCGCAGGTGCTGGTTATTGAGCGCGGCAATTCCGCTGGCGCGAAGAATGTCACCGGCGGGCGCATCTACGCGCACAGTCTGGAGCGCATTATCCCCGGTTTTGCTGAACATGCCCCGGTTGAACGCGTGATCACCCATGAAAAACTCGCTTTTATGACCGAAAAAGGGGCGATGGCGGTGGATTACGTCAATGGCGAGGATGCCGCGCCTTCGCAGGTCTCTTATTCCGTATTGCGCAGTAAATTTGACGCCTGGCTGATGGAACAGGCTGAAGAGGCGGGCGCGCAGCTGATAACCGGCATCCGCGTGGATAATCTTGTTCAGCGCGACGGCAAAGTGGTGGGCGTTGAGGCGGATGGCGACGTTATTGAAGCGAAAACGGTCATTCTCGCTGATGGCGTGAACTCGCTGTTGGCGGAAAAACTGGGAATGGCGAAACGTGTAGATGCCGCCCATGTCGCGGTAGGCGTAAAAGAGTTAATTGAGTTGCCTGAATCGGTCATTGTGGATCGCTTCGGATTACAGGGAAATGAAGGCGCGGCCTGTCTGTTTGCCGGTTCTCCGACCGACGGTCTGATGGGCGGCGGCTTCCTCTATACCAATAAAACGACCCTCTCTTTGGGGCTGGTTTGCGGTCTGCATCATCTGAAAGAGGCGAAAAAGTCGGTTCCACAAATGCTGGAAGATTTTAAACAGCATCCGGCGGTGGCGCCGCTGATTGCGGGCGGAAAACTGCTGGAGTACGCCGCGCACGTCGTCCCGGAAGCGGGAATGAATATGCAGCCGGAGCTGGTGGGCGACGGCGTGCTGATTGCCGGTGACGCCGCCGGTATGTGTATGAACCTCGGTTTTACGATTCGCGGTATGGACCTGGCCGTCGCGGCAGGGGAAGCGGCGGCGAAGACCGTACTTTCGGCCATGCAGAGCAACGATTTCAGCCGACAGGGGCTGGCGGAATATCGACAGCATCTCGACAACGGGCCGATGCGGGATATGCGTATGTACCAGCGCTTACCGGCGTTTCTGGACAACCCGCGTATGTTCACGCGCTACCCTGAAATGGCGGTGGGCATTGCCCGCGATCTGTTTACCGTCGATGGCAGCGCTCCCGTCCCTGTGCGTAAAAAAATCCTGCGCCACGCGAAGAAAGTGGGCTTCATCAACCTGATGAAGGATGGCATCAAAGGAGTGACCGTATTATGACTTCTCCCGTCAATGTGGACGTCAAACTGGGCGTCAATAAATTCAATGTGGATGAAGACAATCCGCACATCATCCTGAAAACCGAACCGGATAAGCAGGCGCTGGAGGTGCTGATCAAGGCGTGTCCGGCCGGGTTGTATAAACAGCAGGACGACGGCAGCGTACGTTTTGATTACGCCGGGTGCCTGGAGTGCGGCACCTGTCGAATTCTCGGGTTGGGGACGGCGCTGGAGAAATGGGAATACCCGCGCGGCACCTTTGGCGTGGAATTTCGCTACGGCTGAGGTTGATGCCGGATGGCGTCGCTGATGCGTCTTATCCGGCCTACAAAATACGTGATTCGTAGGCCTGATAAGCGTAGCGCCATCAGGCATCAAGTGAAAACAAAACAGGACGCGGCTATGCAGCAGCCCAGGAACTTTGACGACATTAAATTCTCCTCTATTCACCGCAGAATTATGCTGTGGGGAAGCGGCGGGCCGTTCCTGGACGGTTACGTACTGGTCATGATTGGCGTGGCGCTGGAGCAGCTCACGCCTGCGCTGAAGCTGGATGCGCAGTGGCTGGGATTGCTGGGGGCAGGCACGTTGGCCGGGCTGTTTGTCGGTACGTCGCTGTTCGGCTATATCTCAGACAAAGTGGGGCGACGTAAAATGTTCCTCATCGATATCATCGCCATTGGGGTGATATCGGTAGCGACGATGTTTGTCTCATCGCCGATGGAGTTGCTCGTCATGCGCGTGCTGATTGGGGTGGTGATTGGCGCGGATTATCCTATCGCCACCTCGATGATTACCGAGTTTTCCAACACCCGCCAGCGCGCCTTCTCGATCAGTTTTATTGCCGCGATGTGGTACGTCGGCGCCACCTGCGCCGACCTGGTCGGCTACTGGTTGTACGATGTGGCGGGCGGATGGCGCTGGATGCTGGGGAGCGCGGCAATTCCCTGCATTATGATCCTGATCGGGCGCTTCGATCTTCCCGAATCACCGCGCTGGCTGTTGCGTAAGGGGCGGGTGAAAGAGTGTGAGGAGATGATGATTAAACTGTTTGGCGAGCCGGTGGCGTTCGATGAAGAACCGCCCCAGGAGACGCGCTTCTTACAGCTGTTTAATCGCCGTCACTTCCCGTTTGTTTTGTTTGTCGCCGCCATCTGGACCTGCCAGGTCATCCCGATGTTCGCCATCTATACCTTTGGCCCGCAGATTGTCGGCCTGCTGGGGCTGGGCGTCGGGAAAAGCGCGGCGCTGGGTAATGTGGTGATCAGTTTGTTCTTTATGCTGGGCTGTATTCCGCCGATGTACTGGCTGAACAGCATAGGGCGACGGCCATTGCTGATCGGCAGCTTTGTTATGATGACGCTGGCGCTGGCTGTGCTGGGGTTGATCCCAGAAATGGGGATCTGGCTGGTGGTTGCGGCCTTTGCGGTGTACGCCTTTTTCTCCGGCGGCCCGGGGAACCTTCAGTGGCTCTACCCGAATGAGCTGTTCCCGACGGATATTCGCGCGTCTGCCGTGGGCGTCATTATGTCCCTGAGTCGAATTGGCACCATCCTTTCAACGTGGGCGCTGCCGATCTTCATCACCAGATATGGGATCAGCTACGTCATGCTGATGGGGGCGGGAATTTCACTTATCGGTCTGCTTATTTCCATCGCCTTTGCGCCGGAGACGCGTGGACTGACGCTTGCCCAGACGAGCAGTATGACGATTCGCAACAAGCCCCTGTGCTAGGGGATATCTTCAGAGTGTTCTGTATTTTCTTTTAAGGTCAGTCAGTTAGTCTATAGTTAATGGGTATGCCACTGAAAATGACTGAAAAGCAGGGAGAACACCATGCAAAAACAACTTCTTATTGCGTCTCTTTTTGCCGCTGCGACGGTATTTACCGTAGCGGGCTGTTCATCAAACCAGGCCATAAAAACCACCGACGGCAAAACGATCGTCACCGATGGTAAACCACAGGTCGATGATGATACCGGACTGGTGTCCTACAAAAACGCAGAAACCGGTAAAACGGAACAGATCAACCGCGATCAGGTGAAGAACATGAGCGAACTGGATAATTAATTCAGTTTTATCCATTTAGCTGCTCAATAATATTCACTATTAGCCTGTTAAATTACTGACTACACTCTGTGATAAAACAGAGATGTAAAATAACAGGCTACTTCATGATCCTCATTATTTATGCCCATCCGTATCCGCAGCACTCGCATGCGAATAAACGGATGCTGGAACAGGCAAGGACGCTGGATGGCGTCGAAATTCGTTCGCTCTATCAGCTTTATCCTGACTTCAATATTGATGTTGCCGCCGAGCAGCAGGCGCTGGCGCGCGCGCGTCTTATCATCTGGCAGCATCCAATGCAGTGGTACAGCGTTCCCCCTTTACTCAAACTCTGGATGGACAAAGTCCTCGCGCATGGCTGGGCCTACGGGCATGGCGGCACGGCGCTCCGGGGCAAAGATCTGATGTGGGCCGTGACGACCGGCGGAGGCGAAAGCCACTTCGCTATTGGCGCCTATCCGGGCTTTGACGTGCTCTCGCAGCCGTTACAGGCTACCGCGCTCTATTGTGGGCTCAACTGGCTGCCGCCTTTTGCGATGCACTGTACGTTTGTCTGTGATGACGAAACGCTCCAGGCGCAGGCGCGCCACTACAAGCAACGTTTGCTGGCGTGGCAGGAGGCAAATCATGGATAGCCATACGCTGATACAGGCGCTGATTTATCTGGGATCGGCCGCGCTGATTGTGCCGATTGCCGTCCGGCTGGGCTTAGGGTCGGTGCTGGGCTACCTCATTGCCGGGTGTATTATCGGCCCGTGGGGGCTGCGTCTGGTGACGGACGCTGAAGCTATTCTTCATTTCGCCGAAATTGGCGTGGTGCTGATGCTGTTTGTGATTGGGCTGGAGCTGGACCCGCAGCGTTTGTGGAAATTGCGTGCGTCGGTTTTTGGCGGCGGCGCGTTGCAGATGGTGGTATGCGGTGGGTTGATTGGCCTGTTCTGTATGTTCCTCGGTCTGCGCTGGCAGGTGGCGGAGCTGATCGGCATGACGCTGGCGCTCTCTTCCACGGCGATTGCGATGCAGGCGATGGATGAGCGTAACCTGACCGTCTCGCAAATGGGCCGTAGCACATTCGCCGTGCTGCTGTTTCAGGATATTGCCGCTATTCCACTGGTGGCGATGATCCCCTTACTGGCCGCCAGCAGCGCTTCAACGACGCTGGGCGTCTTTGCACTGTCTGCGTTAAAAGTGGCAGGGGCGCTGGCGCTGGTGGTGCTGTTAGGGCGCTATGTCACGCGCCCGGCGTTGCGTTTTGTCGCGCGTTCCGGTTTGCGTGAAGTGTTCAGCGCCGTGGCCTTGTTTCTGGTCTTTGGCTTCGGCTTGCTGCTGGAAGAAGTGGGGCTGTCGATGGCGATGGGGGCGTTTCTGGCGGGCGTGTTGCTGGCAAGCTCGGAATACCGGCATGCGCTGGAAAGCGACATAGAACCGTTTAAAGGGCTGCTGCTGGGGCTGTTCTTTATCGGCGTCGGCATGTCTATCGACTTTGGCACGCTGATCGATAATCCGTTACGCATTCTTATCCTGCTGGTCGGTTTCCTGGTAATTAAAACGGTAATGCTGTGGCTTGTCGCCAGGCCGCTACGGGTGCCGAATAAGCAACGTCTCTGGTTTGCCGTATTATTAGGGCAGGGGAGTGAGTTTGCCTTTGTGGTATTCGGCGCGGCGCAAATGGCCAATGTACTCGACCCGGAATGGGCGAAGGCGTTGACGCTCACCGTTGCGCTCTCAATGGCGGCGACGCCCATTTTTCTGGTGCTCCTGAGCCGTCTGGAAAAATCCGCAATCGGCGAAGCGCGTGAAGCGGATGAGATCGATGCGGAGCAACCGCGCGTGATCATCGCCGGATTTGGCCGTTTTGGGCAGATTACGGGGCGTTTGCTGCTGTCGAGCGGAGTAAAAATGGTGGTTCTCGACCATGACCCGGATCATATTGAAACGCTGCGCAAATTTGGCATGAAGGTCTTTTACGGTGACGCGACGCGCATGGATCTGCTGGAGTCCGCCGGTGCGGCAAAAGCGGAAGTGCTGATCAACGCGATTGACGATCCGCAAACCAGTTTACAACTGACAGAAATGGTAAAAGCCCATTTCCCCGACCTGCAAATTATTGCCCGCGCCCGCGATGTCGATCACTACATCCGTCTGCGACAGGCCGGTGTTGAGATGCCGGAGCGTGAAACATTTGAAGGCGCGTTAAAAACAGGGCGTCAGGCGCTGGAGAAATTAGGGCTGGGACGCTACGAGGCGCGCGAGCGTGCCGATCTGTTCCGTCGTTTTAATACGCAGATGGTGGAAGAGATGGCGAAAGGGGAAAACGATCCAACGTCCCGCGCGGCTGTCTATAAACGCACCAGCGCTATGTTGAGCGAGATTATTACTGAAGACCGTGAACATTTATCGTTAATTCAACGCCACGGCTGGCAAGGCACGGATGAAGGTAAACATACGGGGGATGCAGATGATGAGCCGGAAGTGAAACCGTCAACGTAGGCCAGGTAAGGCGTTTACGCCGCCATCCGGCAATTTGCCCGGTGGCGCTGCGCTTACCGGGCCTACAAACCATCGTAGGCCGGATAAGGCATTTATGCCGCCATCCGGCATTGGGCCTGATGGCGGCCTGCGGGCTGACACCGCTTTAAATAAGTCGGGTTGCCAGCAGAACGGAAAATTTTCGTGCTATTCCTCTTTTCGTTAGTCGACGAAAGATTGCTCTTTCCGTATAGTGGCGACAATTTTTTGTATCCAGGAAATATTCAATGATCAGTCTGATTGCGGCGTTAGCGGTAGATCGCGTTATCGGCATGGAAAACGCCATGCCGTGGAACCTGCCTGCCGATCTCGCCTGGTTTAAACGTAACACCTTAAACAAGCCTGTGGTTATGGGGCGCCATACCTGGGAATCCATCGGACGACCGCTGCCAGGGCGTAAAAACATCGTCATCAGCAGCCAGCCTGGCACTGACGATCGCGTGCAGTGGGTGAAATCGGTCGATGAAGCGATTGCCGCCTGCGGCGATGCGCCAGAGATTATGGTGATTGGCGGCGGACGCGTGTACGAACAGTTCTTGCCGAAAGCGCAGAAACTGTATCTGACGCATATTGATGCCGAAGTGGAAGGGGACACCCATTTCCCGGACTACGAACCGGATGACTGGGAATCGGTCTTCAGCGAGTTCCACGACGCCGATGAGCAGAATTCTCACAGCTACTGCTTCGAGATTCTGGAACGTCGTTAATCCGGCATGTTGTAATGCGGATTTGTAGGCCTGATAAGCGAAGCGCCATCAGGCAATAATGTGGCGTGAATGCCGGATAGCGGCGTAAATGCCTTATCCGGCCTACAAAATAACGCTCAGGCGTTTACCGCCTCTCCTTTGCCTGAATCAAGATGACGATTCGACGGCTGCACGAAGTAGCGCTTATCTTCCCAACGCAGGCAGGTTAAATCCCCGCCCCAGCAGCAGCCGGTATCCAGACCATAAATGCCTTCCGGCGTCCCTTTACCTTCCAGCGACGCCCAGTGACCAAAGACAATGCTGTATGCTTCGCTAACCGGTCCCGGAATGGCGAACCAGGGTTTCAGCGGCGCAGGGGCGTTTTCCGGCGACTCTTTGCTGTACATATCCAGTTGGCCGTTCGGGAAACAGTAACGCATACGGGTGAAGGCATTCGTGATAAAACGCAGCCGCGCCAGACCCGTTAGCTCCGGCGTCCAGTTGTTCGGCATATCGCCGTACATCGCGTCGAGGAAGAAGGGATAGGAGTCGCTCGACAGTACGGCTTCAACATCGCGCGCGCAGTCTTTCGCTGTCTGTAAATCCCACTGCGGCGTAATGCCCGCATGCGCCATCACCAGCTTCTTCTCTTCGTCTACCTGCAACAGCGGCTGACGGCGCAGCCAGTTGAGCAGTTCGTCGGCGTCTGGCGCTTCCAGCAGCGGAGTCAGCCTGTCTTTCGGCTTATTGCGGCTAATGCCCGCAAAGACGGCCAACAGATGTAAATCGTGATTGCCAAGCACCAGACGCACGCAGTCGCCCAGTGATTTCACGTAGCGGAGCACTTCCAGAGAACCAGGGCCGCGAGCGACCAGATCGCCGGTAAGCCACAGGGTATCTGAACCGGGGGTAAATTCCACCTGGTGTAACAATGCGATCAGTTCGTCGTAGCAACCGTGAACGTCGCCAATGAGGTATGTTGCCATTGCTTTAGTTTTAATGAATAAGTGTTGGAACGGCGAGTCGGAACACGGGAATATCGATAGTAAAGGCGACGCCTTTTTCATCGATCATTTCGTAGTGACCCTGCATGGTGCCCAGCGGCGTTTCAATAACGGCGCCGCTGGTGTACTGGTACTCTTCTCCGGGCGCGATGTGCGGTTGCACGCCAACCACACCTTCGCCCTGTACTTCGGTTTCGCGGCCATGACCATTGGTTATCAGCCAATAACGCCCCAACAACTGCACTGGCGCTCGCCCCAAATTGCGGATGGTTACCGTGTATGCGAATACGTAACGTTCATCATCAGGTGAAGATTGCGCTTCAATGTAGACGCTCTGAACCTGAATACACACTCGGGGCGAATTGATCATGCTTAACTCTCCTTCGAAGGCGCGTTTTCTGACAGATAGTTCGTCATCTGGCAATATTGCGCGACAGAGATATTTTCCGCTCGCAATGCCGGGTCAATGCCCAGTTCCGTCAGCACCTCGACGCTGAACAGATTGCCGAGGCTGTTGCGAATCGTTTTACGACGCTGGTTAAACGCCTCGGTGGTGATGCGGCTCAACACGCGTATGTCTTTCACCGGATACGGCATCGTCGTGTGAGGCACCAGGCGCACAACGGCGGAATCGACTTTAGGCGGCGGCGTGAAGGCGGATGGTGGCACTTCCAGCACCGGGATCACCTGGCAATAATATTGCGCCATGACGCTTAATCGACCATACGCCTTACTGTTCGGCCCTGCAACCAGACGATTGACCACTTCTTTTTGCAACATAAAGTGCATGTCGGCAATGGCATCAGTATAGCTAAAGAGGTGGAACATCAACGGGGTGGAGATGTTGTAGGGCAAGTTGCCGAATACGCGCAGCGGCTGACCTATCTTTTCAGACAGCTCGCCAAAGTTCATGGTCATGGCATCTTGCTGATAAATCGTCAGTTTCGGCCCCAAAAACGGGTGCGTTTGCAGGCGCGCGGCCAGATCGCGGTCAAGTTCGATCACCGTGAGCTGGTCCAGACGTTCGCCGACAGGCTCCGTCAGCGCTGCCAGACCGGGGCCGATTTCGACCATTGCCTGACCCTTTTGCGGGTTAATGGCGGAGACAATACTGTCGATCACAAACTGATCGTTGAGAAAGTTTTGCCCGAAACGTTTACGGGCTAAGTGGCCCTGATGGACTCGATTATTCATTGGGTATTAACAATCATTTTGATGGCGAGATTAAGCGCCGTAATAAAACTGCCGACATCCGCTTGCCCCCGACCCGCCAGTTCAAGCGCGGTGCCGTGGTCTACGGATGTTCGAATAAAAGGCAGGCCCAGCGTGATATTCACGCCGCGACCAAATCCCTGGTATTTTAGCACGGGGAGACCCTGATCGTGGTACATCGCCAGCACGGCATCGGCATGATCGAGATATTTAGGCTGGAAAAGCGTGTCGGCGGGTAAAGGGCCGCTTAAGCGCATCCCCTGAGCGCGCAGATCATCCAGTACCGGAACGATCGTGTCGATCTCTTCGGTTCCCATATGGCCGCCTTCACCCGCATGCGGATTTAGCCCGCACACCAGAATATGCGGATCGGCAAGGCCGAATTTCGTGCGTAAATCATGATGCAGAATGCCGATCACCTCATGCAGCAAAGCGGGCGTAATGGCGTCGGCAACCGCTCTTAACGGCAGGTGCGTTGTCGCCAGCGCGACCCGCAGCTCCTCGGTGGCCAGCATCATCACCACTTTCTTCGCCTGCGAACGCGCTTCAAAAAATTCCGTGTGTCCGGTAAACGGTACGCCAGCGTCATTGATGACGCCTTTGTGAACCGGACCGGTGATCAGCGCCGCAAATTCCCCTTGCAGACAACCGTCGCAGGCGCGCGCCAGCGTATCCACCACATACTGCCCATTCTCAACGCAGAGTTGACCTGGGGTGACAGGAGCGCGAAGTGCTGTCGGCAACAGGGTCAGCGTGCCGGCGGATTGCGGTTTTGCAGGGTGATTTGGCGAGTAGGGAAGAAGCGAGAGGGGCAAACCGAGCAACGCGGCCCGGTCGGTTAACAGACGGGCATCTGCGCAGACGACGAGTTCGACCGGCCACTCACGCTGTGCGAGCTGAACGACTAAGTCAGGACCAATCCCGGCGGGTTCGCCGGGAGTGATAACAACGCGTTGAACAGTAGCCATTAATTGCTCAGGATTTTAACGTAAGCGCTGGCGCGTTGTTCCTGCATCCAGGTCGCCGCTTCCTCCGAGAACTTACGGTTCATCAGCATACGGTAAGCTCTGTCTTTCTGCGCCGCGTCGGTTTTATCAACGTTACGCGTATCCAGCAGTTCGATCAGGTGCCAGCCAAAGGAGGAGTGCACCGGGGCGCTCATCTGGCCTTTGTTGAGGCGGGTCAGCGCGTCGCGGAAGGCAGGATCGAAAATATCCGCTGCCGCCCAGCCCAGATCGCCGCCCTGGTTGGCAGAACCTGGGTCCTGTGAAAACTCTTTCGCTGCGGCAGCAAAGGTCGTTTTGCCGCTCTTAATGTCTGCTGCGATCTCTTCCAGTTTCAGGCGCGCCTGTTGATCGGTCATGATCGGCGAGGGTTTCAGCAGAATATGGCGGGCATGAACTTCAGTGACGGAGATGCTCTGGCTCTGGCCGCGCAGATCGTTCACTTTCAGAATGTGGAAGCCAACGCCGGAACGAATCGGGCCAACGATGTCGCCTTTTTTCGCCGTGCTCAGCGCTTGCGCGAAAATGCCCGGCAGCTCCTGAATACGTCCCCAGCCCATCTGGCCGCCTTTCAGCGCCTGCTGGTCGGCGGAGTAGGTGATCGCCAGTTTGCCGAAATCGCTGCCATTACGCGCTTCATCAACAATCGAACGCGCCTGGGCTTCCGCTTCGCTTACCTGATCCGACGTCGGGTTTTCCGGCAGCGGGATCAGAATGTGGCTCAGGTTCAGCTCTGTGCTGGCATCGTTCTGGTTACCGACCTGTTGGGCCAGCGCATCCACTTCCTGCGGCAGGATGGTGACGCGACGACGCACTTCGTTGTTACGCACTTCGGAGATGATCATCTCTTTGCGGATCTGGCTACGGTAGGTCGAGTAGCTCAGACCATCGTAAGCCAGACGGCTGCGCATCTGGTCCAGCGTCATGTTGTTCTGTTTAGCGATATTGGCGATAGCCTGATCCAGCTGTTCATCAGAGATTTTCACCCCCATCTTCTGACCCATCTGGAGAACGATTTGATCCATGATCAAACGTTCCAGGATCTGATGACGTAGCGTGGCATCATCAGGAAGCTGCTGACCAGCCTGACCCGCATTAAGTTTTACTGATTGCATTAAGCCATCAACGTCGCTTTCCAGCACGACGCCGTTATTGACGACGGCTGCGACTTTATCGACCACCTGCGGGGCAGCGAAACTGGTATTCGCGATCATGGCGATACCGAGAAGCAGCGTTTTCCAGTTCTTCATACTTTTTCCATTTCAATTAACCGCAATGCGGATTACGTGGTAAATCAATCAAATCACAGAGAGCTTTGATACGGCAAAATGTTCGAACGCAACATCTCTTTGGTGCCGAGACCGTAGTTGGAGCTCAGACCACGCAATTCAATGTTAAAGCCGATCACGTTGTCATAAACAGCGTGTTCTTTATCGTTATCCCAACCGTTCAGCTTACGCTCATAACCGAAGCGAATCGCATAGCAGCAGGAGTTGTACTGCACGCCGAGCATCTGGTCGGCAGGCTTATTCACATTGGTATCAAAGTAGTAAGCGCCTACGATAGACCAACGATCGGCAATCGGCCAACTGGCAACGCCCCCGACCTGGGAAATCCCGTTTTTATACTGCTCCGCAGTGGAATAAGACGGCAGCGTAGCCTGAATATATTCCGCGCTGGCATAACGGTAGTTCAACTGTAAGAGACGATTTTCATCGCGACGGTATTCGATCGTACTGCTGCTGGTCGCGACGCTGTCCAGACGCGTGTCGTACTGAATGCCGCTACGCAGTCCCCAGCGGTCGGAGATACGCCAGTAGGTGTCGCCCGCCCAAACCAGTGAGCCCGTTTTGTCGTCATTCTCCCAGGTTATGTTGTCATCGCCGGTGCGAGACTCCGTGAAATAGTAGATTTGACCCACGGAAACATTAAAACGTTCAATTGCGGCATCATCATAAATACGCGATGTGACGCCGGTCGTGACCTGGTTTGCGGAGGCGATACGGTCCAGACCGCCATATGTGCGGTCGCGGAACAGGCCGCTGTAGTCGGACTGCAATAATGAGGAGTCGTAGTTATTGATGCTGCTCTGGTTACGATAGGGAACGTACAGATACTGCGCGCGCGGCTCTAGCGTCTGGGTGTAACCAGGTGCCAACGTCGTCATATCGCGTTCAAACACCATCCTGCCATCGACTTTGAACTGCGGCATTACGCGGTTAACCGACTCATCGAGTTTATTGACGTTTCGCGAATTGTTGTTGTACGAGTCCAGATTGGTTTGCTGGTAGTGCGTCGCCAGCAGCTTCGCTTCAGTATTGATGCTGCCCCACTGATTCGATAACGGCAGATTGATGGTTGGCTCCAGGTGAACGCGAGTCGCTTCCGGCATGTTGTCTCGGGTGTTCACAAACTTCACGGCCTGGCCGTAAATACGCGTATCGAATGGACCAACGTCATTCTGGTAGAAGTTAACGTCTAACTGCGGCTCAGCGGAGTAACTGCTGGTATTCTGATCGCTGAATACCTGGAACTGTTTGGTCGACACCGTGGCATCAAAGTTCTGCACGGCATAGCCGACGCTGAATTTCTGCGTGGCGTAACCGTCGGTACTGGAACCGTATTTATTGTCAAAGTCATTGAAGTAGCTGGAGTCGCTGACCTTGGTATAGTCGACATTAAAGCGCCATACCTGATCCATCACGCCGCCATGACGCCAGTAGAACAACCAGCGACGGGAGTTGCTGTCGTTCGGATGCTCATCGTCGTAAACGCGATCGGAATTCAGATAGTCGAACTCCATTAAACCCGCGCCCGCCTGGCTGAGGTAGCGGAACTCATTCTCCCACATGACACCGCCACGGCGGTGCATATAATGCGGCGTAATGGTGGCGTCCATATTGGGCGCGATGTTCCAGTAATACGGCAGGTAGAACTCAAAATAGTTCTTGGTGGTGTACTTCGCGTTCGGGATCAGAAAACCGGAGCGGCGTTTGTCACCGACCGGCAGCTGTAAATAAGGGCTGTAAAAGACGGGAACCGGACCCAGTTTAAAACGGGCGTTCCAGATTTCCGCTACCTGCTCTTCACGATCGTGAATCACTTCGCTGCCCACAACGCTCCAGGTATCGGAGCCTGGCAGACAGGAGGTAAAGCTGCCATTTTCCAGAATGGTATAGCGGTTTTCGCCACGCTGCTTCATCAGATCCGCTTTCCCGCGCCCCTGACGGCCGACCATCTGGTAGTCGCCTTCCCACACGTTTGTGTCTTTGGTGTTCAGGTTCGCCCAGCCTTTCGGCCCCTTCAGAATAACCTGATTGTCGTCATAATGGACGTTGCCGAGCGCATCGACGGTACGCACCGGTTCCGGCTGGCCTGGCGCCTCTTTTTGATGGAGTTGCACCTCGTCAGCTTGCAGGCGACTGTTACCCTGGTTGATATCGACATTACCGGTGAATACCGCGTCGTCCGGGTAGTTCCCTTTCGCGTGATCGGCGTTGATCGTCACGGGTAATTCGTTCGTCTCGCCTTTCACCAGAGGACGGTCGTAGCTTGGCACACCCAACATGCACTGCGAGGCAAGGTCGGCGGCCAGTCCCTGCTGACTATAAAGGGCGCTGGCGATCATGGTGGCCAGGAAAGTGGGAATACGTTTTTTCATACGTTGTATTTATTGTTCCATCATCAGTAGCGTTGCGCGTGACAAACGGTCAGAGACTAACGTACTCATCTTCACTACGCTAGTGTTAATCCTGTCCCTTTTCTACCCGTCGTCTTTCAGGTTGCGCTTTCGTGGACGTTATTCGCATGCCCCCGGCGACTTGCCTGGATAAGCGTCTGGCGGCTGTGCGGCGGTCTTGCTGCAACGTGAAATCCAATGGGTATGTGTCTGTGGTGTTAGGCACGGCATTGAATGACAGGTATGATAATGCAAATTATAGGCGATGTCCCACAATTGACCGCAGCCTTCATTCCAGGAAAAGCACTCTATATTGTGGGACATAGCCTCACTGTCAGCGTAAAGATTTGGGGAGTCTATGCAGTACTGGGGAAAGATTGTAGGTGTCGCAGTGGCGCTGATGATGGGAGGCGGCTTCTGGGGCGTGGTATTAGGTCTGCTGATAGGCCACATGTTCGACAAAGCCCGCAGCCGCAAAATGGCATGGTTCGCCAATCAGCGTGAACGGCAGGCACTGTTTTTCGCCACCACTTTTGAGGTCATGGGGCATTTAACCAAATCGAAAGGGCGCGTGACGGAAGCGGATATCCATATTGCCAGCCAGTTGATGGACCGGATGAACTTACACGGCGAATCACGTACCGCCGCCCAACACGCGTTTCGCGTGGGAAAATCGGATAATTACCCGTTACGTGAAAAAATGCGCCAGTTTCGCAGCGTCTGCTTTGGGCGGTTTGATCTGATACGGATGTTTCTGGAAATTCAGATTCAGGCGGCGTTTGCGGATGGAACGCTCCATCCGAACGAGCGGGAAGTGCTGTACGTTATCGCCGAGGAGCTGGGGATTTCCCGCGCTCAGTTCGATCAGTTCTTACGCATGATGCAGGGCGGGGCGCAGTTTGGCGGCGGTTATCAGCAACAGCAGTCCGGCGGCGGCTGGCAGCAGGCGCAGCGTGGCCCTACGCTGGAAGATGCCTGCAATGTGCTGGGGGTTAAGCCGACAGATGATGCGACAACCATTAAACGCGCGTACCGCAGACTGATGAGCGAGCACCACCCGGACAAACTGGTCGCAAAAGGGTTGCCGCCGGAGATGATGGAGATGGCGAAGCAAAAAGCGCAGGAAATTCAGAAAGCGTATGAAATGATTAAAGAGCAGAAAGGTTTTAAATAATGGTTTTGCCGGATGGCGACGTAAAGCGTCTTATCCGGCCTACGTTGAGAACGGTAGGCCGGGCAAGCGAAGCGCCCCCGGCAAAAATGGGTACAGAATTTAAAAATCTACCGGGGCTTTAAAGGTCATACTGTTGCCATACGCGGGATGGGTGATGGTTAGCGTTTCGGCATGCAGCAACAGACGCGACGCCATCGCCAGCGCTTCTGGCGACGCGTAGAAGCGATCGCCGAGAATGGGGTGTCCCAACGCTAGCATATGCACACGTAGCTGATGAGAACGCCCGGTAATCGGTTTAAGCACCACCCGTGCGGTGTTATCCGCAGCGAAGTCCACCACCTCATACCCGGTTTGCGCAGGCTTACCTGTCTCATAGCACACTTTCTGTTTCGGCCTGTTC
Source organism: Citrobacter sp. CK199 (assembly GCF_030333285.1). Classification (NCBI taxonomy): domain Bacteria; kingdom Pseudomonadati; phylum Pseudomonadota; class Gammaproteobacteria; order Enterobacterales; family Enterobacteriaceae; genus Citrobacter; species Citrobacter sp. CK199. The sequence goes on from NZ_JAOWGF010000029.1 coordinate 462,130, forward strand.
GGCCAGTCGCAGATCAGCGGTAAATCAACCAGCCCTTCGGCAGGGGCTGGATGCCCCCACACGCGCGCAACGTACTGTTTTTTCGGCTCACGCTCGCGGAACTGGCGTTTCAGTTCCCGTTCCGCCGCTTTGGTCAGCGCCACTACAATCACGCCGCTGGTCGCCATATCCAGACGATGCACCGACTCCGCCTGCGGATAATCGCGTTGAATACGCGTCATCACGCTATCTTTGTGCTCCTCAAGGCGGCCCGGCACGGACAACAAGCCGCTGGGCTTGTTGACCACCATAATGTGCTCATCCTGATACAGGATAATCAGCCAGGGCTCCTGCGGCGGATTGTAGTTTTCCATCCCCATTTTTTGCTCCGTTACTGATGCGTGACGACGATAAGACGCAAGGCATCCAGACGCCAGTTGGCCTGATCCAGGCTTTCCATTACCTGCTGACGGTTGCTGTCGATCGCCGCAAGTTCATCATCACGGATGTTCGGGTTAACGGCGCGCAGCGCTTCCAGACGCGACAGTTCGGCAGACAGTTTTTCATCCGCTTCGCTACGCGCGGCGTCGATCAGCGCCCGGGCCGATTTCTCCGCCTGCGCTTCGCCCAGTTGCAGAATCGCGTGTACGTCCTGTTGAACCGCGTTGACCAGCTTGCTGCCGGTATGACGGTTAACGGCGCTCAGCTGGCGGTTGAAGGTTTCAAACTCCACCTGCGCGGCCAGGTTATTGCCGTTTTTATCCAGCAGCATGCGCACCGGCGTCGGCGGCAGGAAACGGTTAAGCTGTAAATGTTTCGGCGCCTGCGCTTCAACGACATACACCAGTTCCACCAGCAGCGTTCCCACCGGCAACGCTTTGTTTTTCAACAGCGAAATCGTGCTGCTGCCGGTATCGCCAGACAGAATCAGATCCAGTCCGTTGCGAATCAGCGGATGTTCCCAGGTAACAAACTGCGCATCTTCACGCGACAGCGCCACATCACGCTCGAACGTAATGGTGCAGCCATCTTCCGGCAGGCCAGGGAAGTCCGGCACCAGCATATGATCGGAAGGCGTCAGCACAATCAGGTTCTCACCACGGTCATCCTGGTTAATCCCGACGATATCAAACAGGTTCATGGCGAAGGCGATCAGGCTGGTGTCGTCATCCTGTTCTTCAATGCTCTCTGCCAGCGCCTGCGCTTTCTCGCCGCCGTTAGAGTGGATCTCCAGCAGACGGTCGCGCCCTTGCTCCAGCTGCGCCTTCAGCGCTTCGTGCTGCTCGCGGCAGGTTTTGATCAGCGCGTCAAAACCGTCGGTATTTTCAGGCGTCGCCAGGTAAGCGATCAGATCGTGATACACCGTATCGTAGATGGCGCGACCGGTCGGGCAGGTGTGCTCAAAGGCATCCAGCCCTTCGTGATACCAGCGAACCAGCACGGACTGCGCGGTTTTTTCCAGATACGGAACGTGGATCTGAATATCGTGCGCCTGGCCGATACGGTCCAGACGGCCAATACGCTGCTCCAGCAAATCCGGGTTAAACGGCAGGTCAAACATCACCAGGTTGCTGGCGAACTGGAAGTTACGGCCTTCAGAACCGATTTCCGAGCACAGCAGAACCTGCGCGCCGCTGTCTTCTTCGCTAAACCACGCGGCGGCGCGGTCGCGTTCAATGATGGACATGCCTTCATGGAATACGGCGGCGCGGATGCCTTCGCGCTCGCGCAGCACCTGCTCCAGTTGCAGCGCGGTGGCGGCTTTCGCGCAGATCACCAGCACTTTCTGCGAGCGGTGGCTGGTCAGATGCCCCATCAGCCACTCCACGCGCGGGTCGAAGTTCCACCAGGTGCCGCTATCCCCTTCGAATTCCTGATAAATCTGCTCCGGGTAGAGCATATCGCGCGCTCTGTCCTCCGCGCTTTTACGCGCGCCCATAATGCCGGAGACTTTAATCGCCGTCTGATATTGCGTTGGCAGCGGCAGCTTGATGGTGTGCAGCTCGCGTTTCGGGAAGCCTTTGACGCCGTTGCGGGTGTTGCGGAACAGTACGCGGCTGGTGCCGTGTCTGTCCATCAGCATGGAGACCAGCTCCTGGCGGGCATTCTGCGCGCCATCGCGGTCGCTGTTCGCCGTTTGCAGCAGCGGTTCGATGTCCTGCTCGCCAATCAGGTCGCCGAGCATGTTCAGCTCTTCGTTGCTCAGCTTGTTGCCTGCCAGCAGCATGGCGACGGCGTCGGCGACCGGGCGGTAATTTTTTTGCTCTTCGACAAATTGTTCGAAGTCGTGGAAACGGCCTGGATCGAGCAGACGCAGGCGGGCGAAGTGGCTTTCCATGCCCAGCTGTTCAGGCGTTGCGGTCAGCAGCAGGACGCCAGGCACGCGTTCCGCCAGTTGTTCAATCGCCATATATTCGCGGCTTGGCGCGTCTTCGCTCCACACCAGGTGGTGAGCTTCATCGACGACCAGCAGGTCCCATTGTGCGTCGCACAGATGTTCCAGACGCTGTTTGTTGCGACGCGCGAAGTCCAGCGAGCAGATAACCAGTTGCTCGGTTTCAAACGGGTTGTAGGCATCGTGCTGGGCTTCGGTGTAACGCTCGTCGTCGAACAGCGCGAAGCGCAGGTTGAAGCGGCGCAGCATTTCAACCAGCCACTGATGTTGCAGGGTTTCCGGGACGATGATCAGCACGCGTTCCGCCGCGCCAGACAGCAGTTGTTGGTGCAGGATCATCCCGGCTTCGATGGTTTTTCCTAAGCCCACTTCATCCGCCAGCAGGACGCGCGGCGCGTGGCGGCGACCGACATCATGGGCAATGTTGAGCTGGTGGGGAATCAGGCTGGTGCGCTGACCGCGCAGACCGCTCCACGGCATGCGGTACTGCTCGCTCTGAAATTTACGTGCGCGGTAGCGCAGGGCGAATCGGTCCATCCGGTCGATTTGCCCGGCGAACAGGCGATCCTGCGGTTTACTGAAAACCAGCTTGCTGTCGAGCAGGACTTCACGCAGCGTGACGGCGGTTTCTTCGGTATCAAGGCGGGTGCCAGTATAGGCAAGCAGGCCGTTTTCTTCTTTTACTTCATCGATTTGTAGCTGCCAGCCTTCATGGCTTGTAATCGTATCACCAGGGTTAAACATCACGCGGGTCACGGGGGAGTCACTGCGCGCATACAGACGGTTTTCACCTGTCGCCGGGAAAAGTAAGGTGACAGTTCGCGCATCCATCGCGACGACGGTTCCAAGTCCCAGTTCGCTTTCTGTATCGCTGATCCAGCGTTGACCAAGTGTAAAAGGCATATATGTTCGGCTCTATATCTTTAATTGCAGGCAATAATCACCCGCTACCAAAATAGAATGGCAGCAGTGTTAATTGGGTCCAGGAATGGAAAGGGCGCTATGGTAATGGATGGCGGCGCATTCGTCACGCGTCAAAATAACCCCAGTTGTCCTGTGAGTAGTGTAGCAAAATTATCATCGATGAAGGGAAGTATTCCCTCTGCAACCGGCTGTAGCTGGCGGGTTAAATAGTGCTCGTAATCCAGCGGTGAATGCCGGTAATCCAGCGGCTCAGGGCCGTTAGTCGTCCACACGTATTTGATCGTGCCGCGGTTCTGATACTGCGCCGGGCGCCCCAGCTTGATGTTTTGTTCATCGGCGAGTCGGGCGGCGCGAACGTGCGGCGGAACGTTACGCTGATATTCGCTCAACGGGCGGCGCAGTCGCTTGCGGTAAACCAGCTGTTCATCCAGCTTGCCCGTCATCAGGTTATCGATGGTTTCCCGGACATACTCCTGATAGGGTTCCTGGCGGAAGATACGCAGGTAAAGCTCCTGCTGGAATCGCTGCGCCAGCGGCGTCCAGTCGGTGCGCACGGTCTCCAGCCCTTTAAATACCATTCGCTGCTTCTCGCCTTCCTGAATCAGCCCGGCATAGCGCTTTTTGCTGCCGGTGTCCGCCCCGCGAATGGTCGGCATCAGAAAACGGCGGAAGTGGGTTTCAAACTCTAATTCCAGCGCGCTGGTCAGTTTTTGCTGTTGCAGGGATTGCGTCCACCAGTCATTCACATGACGCACCAGCTCGCGGCCAATCCTTGCCGCCTCGTCTTCAGAATGCGCGCCTTTCAGCCAGACGAAAGTAGAATCCGTATCGCCGTAGATCACGTCATAACCCTGCGCCTCGATCAGCGCTTTGGTCTGACGCATGATCGCGTGGCCGCGCATGGTGATCGACGAGGCCAGTCGGGGATCGAAAAAGCGGCAGGCCGTCGTCCCGAGCACGCCGTAAAACGCATTCATGATGATCTTCAGCGCCTGAGACAGCGGTTTATTGCCGTGGCGTTTGGCCTCATCGCGCCCGTGCCAGATCTGCGTGACGATCTCCGGGAGACAGTGCGTTTCTCGCGAGAACCAGGCGTCAAGAAAGCCTTCGGTGCTGTGTGTCGGGTCCGGTTGCGCCATCCCTTCCACCAGCCCAACCGGGTCGATCAGGAACGTGCGAATGATCGACGGGTACAGGCTCTTATAATCCAGCACCAGTACGGAGTCATACAGGCCAGGGCGCGAGTCCATCACGTAACCGCCAGGACTGGCATGCGGCGGGACTTCACCGAGATTCGGCGCAACGTAACCGGCGCGATGCATACGGGGAAAATAGAGATGACCGAAGGCGGCGACAGAACCACCGTGGCGGTCAGCGGGCAGACCGTTAACGGTGGCGCGCTCCAGTAAAAACGGCATGATCTCCGTCTTATGAAAAATCTGCGTCACCAGCTCGCAGTCCTTGAGGTTATACGTGGCGAGAGCGGGCTTATCTTCGGCGAAACGGCGGTCAATTTCGTCCATTCTGTCCCAGGGATTATCGATCGATTTCCCTTCGCCAAGCAGCTCCTGGGCCACGGTTTCCAGTGAAAATGATGAGAAATTCCAGAACGCGGATTTGAGCGCCTCAATGCCGTCAATGATCAACCGCCCTTTGGCCTGGGCGAAAAACACGCCGTTCTTGAAACCGTGCTCGCGCCATTCCAGCTCGGTGTTGTCGCGCCCCAGACGTAGAGGGATACGATAGCGCTCGGCATGTTTTTGCAGGACACGTAAATCAAACTGCACCACGTTCCAGCCGATGATCACATCAGGATCGTGCCGGGCAAACCAGTCGTTGAGTTTTTCCAGCAGCAGCGGGCGGCTCGCCGCATACTCAAGCTGGAAATCCAGCGCCGAGGCATCGCCATTCGCCGGGCCGAGCATAAAAACGACGCGTTGCCCGCAGCCTTGCAGGCCAATGCAGTACAGCTCGCCGTGTCGGGTGGTTTCAATATCCAGCGATACCCATTTCAGCGGGGGGCGGTAGTCTGGGTGCGGTTTCAGGCGAGCATTGACGATCGCGCCGTCTTTTGTGTCGCCCTCCAGCCAAACGGGAGCGGTGATAAACCGCTCCATCAGGTAACGTTCCGGTGGGCGCACATCGGCTTCATAGACCGTTACACCCTGTTCTTTCAGCTGTTTTTCCAGACGCATCAGTTGTCGGTGCGAGCGGCAGTACAACCCCGAGACAGGCTGGCGATGAAAATCCTGCAAATTGAGCGGCGTCAGGCGATAGCCGTTTTCTGTGCGCAGCAGCGAGGTGACGCGGGCGGCCTGATGCGTAGGGATAAACGCGACCGACTCCTGCGGCGCGAGCGTGACCTGCAAAGGACCAGTGTCCGTTGCCAGCCAGAATGAGACCTCCGTTCCTTGCGGGGTATCCCGCCAGTGCCGGGTTAAAATAAAACCTGCCTGCGCCACGCTGCGTACTCATTAAAAAACCAGGCATGATTATAGCCTGGTTCGGAACGTTTTGCTGTGGTTTTATACAGGTATGGTTGCGCCGTCGGGTTATCCATTACTGCCCGTAATAGGCCTTCGCCCCGTGTTTGCGCAGGTAGTGCTTATCCAGCAACGTTTGCTGCATATCCGGCAACTGTGGCGCAAGCTGGCGGCAGAAGATGCCCATACAGGCGACCTCCTCCAGCACAATGGCGTTATGCACCGCGTCTTCGGCGTTTTTTCCCCAGGTGAACGGACCGTGTGAATGCACCAGCACGCCCGGCATCTGCGCGGCATCGATACCCTGTTTTTCAAAGGTTTCGACGATGACGTTGCCCGTCTCCCATTCATATTCGCCGTTGATCTCCGCATCGGTCATTTTGCGCGTGCAGGGGATCGTGCCGTAAAAATAGTCCGCATGGGTCGTCCCCGTCGCCGGGATGGATTGCCCGGCCTGCGCCCAGATGGTCGCGTGGCGCGAATGGGTGTGGACGATGCCGCCAATCGACGGGAAAGACTGATACAACAGACGGTGGGTCGGCGTATCGGAGGAGGGCTTTTTCGTTCCTTCCACCACTTCACCCGTGGCAATGCTGACCACCACCATATCCTCTGCGCTCATCACGCTGTAGTCGACGCCGGAAGGTTTAATGATGAAGACGCCGCGCTCGCGATCGATGGCGCTGACGTTCCCCCAGGTGAGAGTCACCAGATTGTGTTTTGGCAGCGCCAGATTGGCTTCCAGCACCTGACGTTTGAGATCTTCTAACATAGCTGTCTCCACGCCGGATGGCGCTGCGCTTATCCTGCCTACGAGGTTGGTGCGACCTGTAGGCCGGATAAGGCATTTACGCCGCTATCCGGCAACTGTTAACGTTTGAAACCGTAATAAACTTCGTTCCAGCGCAGCGCGTCTTTAAAGGCGGGCAGGCGGGTATCGTTATCGATGACGGTGATTTCAATATCGTGCATCTCTGCGAACTGGCGCATATCGTTCAGATCCAGCGCATGGCTGAAGACGGTGTGGTGCGCGCCCCCGGCGAGAATCCACGCTTCGGATGCGGTGGTCAGATCCGGCTGGGCTTTCCACAGCGCGTTGGCGACCGGCAGCTTCGGCAGGTCATGCGGCGTTTTTACGGTGTCGATGCAGTTGACCAGCAGACGATAGCGATCGCCGAGGTCGATCAGGCTGGCGACGATCGCCGGGCCGGTTTGGGTGTTGAAGATCAGACGGGCGGGCGCGTCTTTACCTCCGATGCCGAGGTGCTGCACGTCGAGGATCGGTTTTTCTTCCACCGCGATAGACGGGCATACTTCCAGCATGTGCGAGCCGAGCACCAGATCGTTGCCCTTCTCAAAGTGGTAGGTGTAATCCTCCATAAATGAGGTGCCGCCCGGCAAACCGCCAGACATCACTTTCATGATGCGAAGCAGCGCGGCGGTTTTCCAGTCGCCTTCGCCAGCGAAACCGTAGCCCTGTTGCATCAGGCGCTGTACGGCCAGCCCTGGAAGCTGCTTCAGGCCGTGTAAATCTTCAAACGTCGTGGTGAACGCGTGGAAGCCGCCCTGTTCCAGAAAGCGCTTCATGCCCAGTTCAATACGCGCGGCTTCCAGCACGTTCTGCCGCTTGTCGCCGTGAATTTGCGTCGCGGGCGTCAGGGTATAGCGGCTTTCGTATTCATCCACCAGCGCGTTAATGTCGCCGTCGCTAACCGCATTCACGACCTGCACCAGGTCGCCCACCGCCCAGGTATTCACCGAGAAGCCGAACTTGATCTGCGCCGCCACTTTATCGCCGTCGGTCACGGCCACTTCACGCATGTTGTCGCCAAAGCGGCACACTTTCAGGTGGCGGGTATCCTGTCTGGAGACCGCCTGACGCATCCATGAGCCGATACGCGCGTGCGCGTGTTTATCCTGCCAGTGACCGGTCACTACCGCGTGCTGCTGACGCATACGCGCGCCAATAAAACCAAACTCGCGTCCGCCATGTGCGGTCTGATTCAGGTTCATAAAGTCCATGTCGATGCTGTCCCACGGCAGGGCGGCATTGAACTGGGTGTGGAACTGCAACAGCGGCTTGTTGAGAATACTCAGCCCGTTAATCCACATTTTCGCGGGCGAGAAGGTGTGCAGCCAGACCACCAGGCCCGCACAGCGATCGTCATAACTGGCGTCACGACAAATCGCGGTGATCTCGTCAGGCGACGTCCCCAGCGGTTTCAGCACCAGTTTGCAGGGCAGTTTCGCTTCGGTATTCAGCGCCTTTACCACATGTTCGGCATGCTGAGTAACCTGGCGCAGCGTTTCAGAGCCATACAAATGCTGGCTGCCAATCACAAACCACACTTCATAGTTGTCAAAAATCGTCATTGTCGTGTCCTTAATGGGTCAGGGTTGCCTGGCTGACCGGGGTTTTTGGCGCCGGGGCGGCAGTCGGAAGATAGTGTTGTTCAGCGCTGACCGCCCACTGCCGGTAGCGCTGATAAAGCTGTTCGAAGCGTTGAGCCTGTTCCGGGCGCGGTTGCAGGGTGTTCTCTACGGCGCTGGCCATTTTTTGTTGTGCGGCAGGGATATCGACATGCGCTTTTGCGGCGACGGCGGCAAAAATGGCGGCGCCTAACGCGCAGCACTGGTCTGAGGCGACAATCTGTAGCGGACGGTTGAGCACGTCGCAGCAGGTCTGCATGATCACCTGATTCTTACGGGCGATGCCGCCCAGCGCCATCACGTTGTTGACGGCAATGCCCTGTTCGGTAAAGCATTCCTGAATGGCGCGTGCGCCGAAGGCAGTGGCGGCGATCAGGCCGCCAAACAGCGCTGGCGCATCGGTGGCGAGATTCAGATCGCTAATCACCCCTTTCAGACGCTGATTAGCGTTCGGCGTGCGGCGACCGTTAAACCAGTCGAGCACTACGGGCAGATGATCCAGCGATGGATTCTTCGCCCACGCCTCGGTCAGCGCCGGGAGTAGCTGCTTTTGGCTGATGGCGATTTGGTCTTTCAGTTCAGGATGCTGCGCCGCAAGCTGCTCCAGCGGCCAGCCGAGAATGCGGCCAAACCAGGCATAGATATCGCCGAATGCCGACTGTCCCGCTTCCAGGCCAATAAAATCAGGCACGACGCTGCCGTCTACCTGGCCGCAAATGCCTTTCACCGCGCGGTCGCCGACGCTCTGCTTGTCGGCAATCAGAATGTCGCAGGTCGATGTGCCGATCACTTTCACCAGCGCATTCGGCTGCGCGCCCGCGCCAACCGCGCCCATATGGCAGTCAAACGCGCCGCCAGAGATGACCACGCTTTCCGGCAGGCCGAGGCGTTGCGCCCACTCCGCGCACAGCGTGCCAACCGGCAGATCGGCAGTGAAGGTGTCGGTAAACAGCGGCCAGGCGAGGTGGCGGTTGATGATGGGATCGAGGTCATCGAAGAAACTGGCGGGCGGCAAACCGCCCCAGCTCTCATGCCACAGCGATTTATGTCCGGCGCTACAGCGACCACGGCGAATATCCTGCGGGCGCGTGGTGCCGGAGAGCAGGGCAGGCACCCAGTCGCACAGCTCAATCCAGGAGGCGGCGGCCTGCGCGACGGCGCTGTCCTGACGCGTAACGTGCAGAATTTTCGCCCAGAACCATTCGCTGGAGTAAATGCCGCCGATGTAGCGGGAATAATCGGTTTTGCCCGGCGTATGGCACAGGCGGGTGATGGCTTCCGCTTCTTCGACCGAGGTGTGATCTTTCCACAGGACGAACATCGCATTCGGGTTTTCGGCGAACTCAGGACGCAGCGCCAGTACGTGGCCGTCGGCATCAATAGGGGCGGGGGTGGAGCCGGTGCTGTCGACGCCGATGCCGACCACCTCGCCACGCTGTGACGCGCTCAGGGTCGCGAGGACGTTTTTCAACGCGGCTTCCATTGACTCTATGTAGTCGCGTGGATGATGGCGGAACTGGTTGTTCGGGGCGTCGCAATAGCGCCCTTCCTGCCAGCGGGGATACCACTCTACGCAGGTGGCGATCTCTTCCCCGGTGGCGCAATCCACCGCCAGAGCACGAACTGAATCACTGCCAAAATCGAGGCCAATTGCAATCGCCATCGTCTTACTCCATCGAAAAAAACAGGTATGGAGAAACAGTAGATAGCGGGGATAAAAATCGTCAGGCAGGATCCGCTAATCTTATGGATTAAAATGCTATGGCATTGCAAAGTGTGACGCTGTGCAAATATTCAATGTGGACATTTCTGCCGTAGTTATAGACACTTTTGTTACCCGTTTTTATCGCCTTCGCAATCGGCCTTTGTTACAAATCTCTTTTCGCAAGCGGGGTTGATGGTCCGTAACCGCAATGACGGCGGGGCGCAGAGGGGAAGGTGAAGATGTCTCACTCAATATGGACAATTGGTTTCTTCTCAGAACGCCGGGAGTATTGAATTTATGGCTGAAACGCAAAATGATCCCCTGCTGCCGGGCTATTCGTTTAATGCGCATCTGGTTGCCGGGCTGACGCCCATTGAGGCGAACGGCTATCTGGATTTTTTTATCGACCGCCCGCTGGGGATGAAGGGATATATCCTTAATCTTACGATTCGCGGGGAAGGGGTGATCAATAACCACGGCAAACAGTTTGTCTGCCGTCCGGGGGATATTTTGCTGTTTCCGCCTGGCGAGGTACACCACTACGGTCGCCATCCCAACGCGAGCGAATGGTATCACCAGTGGGTGTACTTCCGACCGCGCGCCTACTGGCAGGAGTGGCTCACCTGGCCGACGATTTTTGCGCAGACCGGTTTTTTCCGCCCTGACGAAGCGCACCAGCCGCGCTTTAATGAGCTTTTTGGTCAAATCATCAATGCCGGGCAGGGGGAAGGGCGCTACTCTGAACTGCTGGCGATTAACCTGCTGGAGCAGCTTCTGCTGCGACGTATGGAGGCGATCAATGAATCGTTGCATCCGCCGATGGACAGCCGGGTGCGCGACGCCTGTCAGTACATCAGCGATCATCTGGCGGACAGCCAGTTTGATATTGCCAGCGTGGCGCAGCACGTCTGCCTGTCGCCGTCCCGCCTGTCGCACCTGTTCCGCCAACAGTTAGGCATTAGCGTACTGAGCTGGCGCGAGGATCAGCGCATCAGCCAGGCGAAGCTGCTGCTCAGCACGACGCGGATGCCGATAGCCACCGTCGGGCGCAATGTCGGGTTTGACGATCAGCTTTATTTCTCTCGCGTCTTTAAAAAATGTACCGGGGCCAGCCCGAGCGAGTTCCGCGCTGGTTGTGAATAAAAAGTGAATGATGTGTCTGCAAAGATGTCATAACGCGTAATCTATTCAGACAATTGGCGACTTGACGAAGCGGGTGAGGGTTAGCAGAATCGCTGCTTCGTAAATCTGACGGACACATTATGCAAGCATTGCTGGAACACTTTATTCTCCAATCCGCTCTGTACTCGCTAATTGCGGTGGCGCTGGTGGCCTTTCTGGAGTCGCTGGCGTTGGTCGGTCTGATTCTGCCCGGTACGGTGATGATGGCGGGGCTGGGGGCGCTTATCGGCAGCGGTGAGCTGAATTTCTGGCATGCGTGGCTGGCGGGCATTATCGGTTGCCTGCTGGGGGACTGGATCTCCTTCTGGTTGGGCTGGCGCTTCAAAAAGCCGCTGCACCGCTGGTCTTTTATGAAAAAGAACAAAGCGCTGCTGGACAAAACCGAACACGCGCTGCATCAACACAGCATGTTCACTATTCTGGTCGGGCGTTTTGTTGGCCCGACGCGGCCGCTGGTGCCGATGGTGGCGGGGATGCTGGATCTGCCCGTCGCGAAATTTATCGTGCCGAATATTATTGGTTGCGTGCTGTGGCCGCCGTTCTATTTCTTGCCGGGGATTCTGGCGGGCGCTGCGATCGACATTCCGGCCGATATGCAGAGCGGCTATTTCAAATGGCTGTTGTTGGCAACGGCGCTGCTGCTGTGGCTGGCGGCCTGGCTGTGCTGGCGGTTATGGCGTAGCGGTAAGGCCGCCGCCGATCGCTTAACGCCGTTTTTACCGCGAGGCCGCTTGTTATGGCTGGCGCCGGTGATGCTCGGCGCGGGCATTGTCGCGCTGGTGATGCTGCTTCGTCATCCGCTGATGCCGGTGTATATCGATATTCTGCGTAAAGTCGTGGGTTACTGAGGAATCTTTTGCCGGATGGCGCTGACGCTTATCCGGCTTACAACGGATGCCTGTCCGTAGGCCCGGTAAGCGTAACGCCGCCGGGCATCCCATTACGCTTTAATGCCCAGCAATGCCGAGGCGCTGGCCTGACCGCTTAATAACTCATCCGTTTTGCCCTGCCATGCGATACGCCCGTCGGCCACGACAATCGAGCGTGACGCAATGCGCGCGGCATCCTCCACGCTATGTGACACCATCAGCAGGGTTAATTGCTGGTCGCGGCAGACGTCGCTGACCAGCGTCAGCATCTCCTGACGCAGGGCGGGATCGAGAGCGGAAAACGGCTCGTCGAGCAGCAATACCGGTTGTTCGCGCACCAGGCAGCGCGCAAGCGCCACGCGTTGACGTTGCCCGCCGGAAAGCTCGCCCGGCAGGCGCTCCAGCAGATTTTCGATCCCCATCTGGCGTGCAATATGATGCAGCTTCTCCCGCTGAGCCGCGTTCAGCTTTAGCCCAGGGTTTAACCCCAGCCCGATGTTCTGCCGCACGTTGAGGTGGCTGAACAGATTATTTTCCTGAAACAGCATGGAAACGGGACGGCGGGAGGGCGGGGTCGTGGTGTGATCCTGACCTTCAATCATTATTGTGCCGCTGGCCGGTGTCAGAAACCCGGCGATTAAATTCAGCAACGTACTTTTCCCGGCGCCGCTTGGCCCGAGAACCGCCACCTGTTCACCGCGCGCTACCGACAGTGTGAAGCGCATGGGCAAATGGTGATAAAGCCAGGTGATATCAGTCAGTTTTAACATTTCGCCCCGGTAATTTTTCGATAACGGTAAACAGCATAAAGCAGAGCATCAGCAGTAATAATGCGGTAACCGCGCCGTCCTGGCTGCGATAGGAGCCAATTTGCTGATACAGATAAAACGGCAGCGTGCGGAAATCGTCGTTGCCAAACAGCGCCACCACGCCAAAATCACCGATGGAGAGCACGCAGGCAAAGGCCAGCGCCTGCGCCAGAGGGCGTTTCAGGGCGCGCAGTTCCACCACCTTCAGCCGCGACCATCCCTCAATGCCCAATGACTGACACAGCATACTGTAACGTGCGGTCACGTCGCGCATGGGGTTTTCCAGCACTTTTAGCGCATAGGGAATCGCCATTAGCGCGTTGGTGAAAATCACAATACCGTCAGCCGACTCCGGTAGTCCAACGCTGTTGTTGAGCAGTAAAAAGAAGCCGGTCGCCAGCACGATGCCGGGCATAGCAAGGATCAACATCCCGCTCAGTTCCAGCGCCTGGCCTGCCAGTACCTGCTGGCGGGCGCGCAGTTCGCGGCTGCTCCATAAAAGCATCATCGTCAGGATGACGCACAGCACTCCCGCCGCCAGCGCAATGCGCAGAGAGGTCCACAGCGCCTGCCACAAAATGGGTTGCGCCAGCACGTCCAACAGGCTGCGATTGACGCCATCAATAATAACCGCCAGCAGCGGCGGGAGAAGCAACAGCAGCGCCAGGGCGATCAGCAGGCTGTCCGTCAGGCGGCTGTGGAGCCGATCGTCAGGGTCGCGCCAGCCTTGCACCAGCGTGACGCCGGGGGCAATGGCTTTACTCAGCCGCTGGCTCAGCAGCACCAGAGCCAGACAACATATCATCTGGATCAGCGCCAGCATGGCCGCACGGGCAGGATCGTAGTCGTAGCTCAGCGCCTGATAGATGGCCAGCTCGATAGTGGTAGCCTGCGGGCCGCCGCCAAGTGACAACACGGTGGCGAAACTGGCGAAACAGAGCATAAAAATCAGCGCCGCCACCGGCGGGATTTGACGACGCAGCCACGGCCATTCAACAAAGCGGAAGAAGTGCCAGCCGCGCATACCTAGCTGCGCGGCGAGCTGTCGCTGTTCGCCGGGAATGTTTTCCAGCGCCTGAAGCAGCAGGCGGCTTGCCATCGGCAGGTTAAAAAAGACGTGCGCCAGTAAAATCCCCTGCAAGCCGTAGGGCGAGAAATGCCACTCCAGCCCCAGCGTATGCCACAGCGAGGCCAGCCAGCCCTGACGACCGTAGACGCTGAGGATACCGAAAACGGCGACCAGCACCGGTAAAATCAGCGTCATGGCGCACAGGCGCAATAACGCCAGACGTCCGGGAAAACGGCGACGATAGAGCGCTCTGGCGAGGAAAATCGCCGGGATGACGGAGAGCAGCGCCGACAGGAACGCCTGCCAGAACGAGAAACGCACGACGTGCCACAGGTAGCTGTCCTGCCACAGCGACGACCATTCACCCTGCGGCGCGTTAAGCCATAGCGCCAGAAATGCCGCCAGAGCCACTGCCACCATCAGCGCGGCGGCAGAAAGCCCGGGTATCAGCCAGCCGGGAATTAGCGGCTGACGGCGCGTTGCCATTCGCTAATCCATGCCTGACGCTGGGATGCCACTTCCGCAGGCGTAAATTCCAGCGTGGTGGATGGCTTCGTCAGTTGTTCAAATCCTGCGGGTAGGGCGACGTCAGCGACCGGATACATCCAGTTGCCGGTGGGAATGGCGTTCTGGAATGCCGGTGAAACCATAAACTTGAGGAATTTTTCTGCCAGTTCCGGCTGTTTGCTGGCGGCAGTGCGCGCAGCCACTTCCACTTGCAGGTAATGACCTTCGCTGAAGCTGGCGGCGGCGTAGTTATCTTTCTTCTCTTCGATGATGTGATACGCCGGAGAGGTGGTGTAGCTCAGTACCAGATCGCTTTCGCCTTTCAGGAACAGGCCGTAGGATTCGCTCCAGCCTTTGGTGACGGTGACCGTTTTGGCCGCCAGTTTTTGCCAGGCTTCCGGCGCGTTATCGCCGTAGACTTTCTGCATCCACAGCAGCAGACCCAGCCCCGGTGTACTGGTACGCGGGTCCTGATAAATCACGCGCCATTTCCGATCGCTCTCTACCAGTTCTTTCAGGCTTTTCGGTGGGTTTTTCAGTTTGTTTTTGTCATAGATGAAGGCGAAGTAGCCATAATCAAACGGCACGAATGTGTCGTTATGCCAGCCGCCTGGCACGTTAACCGCATCAGGCGCAATGCCGCTTTTCGCGAACAGGCGGGTTTGCGTGGCGGCTTCCAGCAGGTTGTTGTCCAGGCCAAGCACCACGTCGGCTTTGCTGTTTTTCCCTTCCATTCGCAGGCGGTTGAGCAGCGACACGCCATCTTCCAGCGCCACCAGCTTCAGTTCGCAATCACAGTCAGCTTCAAAGGCTTTTTTGATTGTCGGGCCAGGCCCCCAGTCGGCAGCGAAGGAGTCATAGGTATAGACGGTCAGAACAGGTTTGGCGAAGGCAGGCGCTGCGCACAGGAGTAGCAAGGGAAGACATTTTTTTAACACTTTGCACCTCATAAAGTGGGTGGCAAAGGACTTGAGAAGCAGTCTCAAATCCCTTCGCCGGCGTTATCCGGATCAGGTTCGACGGGTATTTTCTCAGCCCATACACTTCACGAATGGTTTTGCGTATGTTTATCAGCACCCCGTTGAGGACGGCGTTAGTGTAGTGATTTTGTTGCTAAGCGGCAATCATGGGTCGGGTGGCGCAAACCATGCCGATTTAAAGTCAAACCAGCCGAGGGTGTTCATACGTAGCCCGCGCATACTGCGCTGCCCCTGGATGATCAGCCAGTGGTGGATCAGCGGGACGATCGCTTTACTGGCGAGCAATTGCTGGCACCACACTGCCAGGTTCATCTCGCCGTTTCGCCACTGCGCGGCGTCGCCCTCCCAGTCCAGCGGGATGCAATGCTGCAACAGCGGGACTTCGCACAGGTGCGCAAACAGGGAAAAATCGAGCGGTAGCGTAAAGTTGGCGCTGTTGAGCCAGATGTCGCTTGTGACCTCCCCCGCATGCCATTGATCGTAGTCGATCTCATGGATATCCAGATGGACCTGATGTTCAGCCAGCAGTTGGCTCATGATCTGCGCGATCACCCGATGTTCGATGTGGTCGTGGTAGTAGGTCAGCGTGATTGTCTCCAGCCCGGCGGGTTTTTCGCCGTGTCCCGGGCGGGCATGGTGCCAGCGGGGCAGTAATCCGTAAGCCGGGAACCAGTGGCGCTGGTATTGCTCGTCGGCATAGAAGAGCAAATTGCTGGGGGAGAGCACGCGGCTTATCCACTCTCTGACTTCCTGATTCGCGCCGCGATTCGTCCGGGCGTCGAACAGCATATAGTAGCAGCCCTCTTCCAGCCGGCTTTCGATGGCTTTTTCATCTTCGGTCGGCCCTTTTAACGTCAGACCGCCGTTCGGCTCGTCGCCAATGTCCGGCAATACCCAGACGTTCACTTCATCAATCAGCGCCCGATAGCCGAAGAAATCATCAAAGGCGTGGATTTTTAACTGGTTGCGCGTATTACGCATCACCGCGTAAGGGCCGGTGCCGATCGGATGGCTGGAGAAGTTATTCAGCGTTTCCCACTCCCGCGGCAGGATCATCGCCGGAACCTGACCCAGCAGCCACGGCAGCCAGCGATCCGGCTGCGACAGGTGAATATCCAGCGTCCAGGCGGTGGGGGAGACTATCTCGGTAATGTGCGAGTAGAGCGGCAGGGCGTTGATGCGCGTCAGTGAGGCAATGACATCCTCCATCTCCAGCTCACGTCCGTGATGGAAGTGAATCCCCGGACGAAGAAAAAAACGCCACTGCAAAGGGGAAATCTGTTGCCAGTGGTGGGCAATATCGGCTTCCAGTTCCCCATTTTCCTCATTTACGCGCGTCAGTGCGCTGAAAATTTGCCGGGCGATATGGGTTTCTGAACGACGCAATGCGGTGCCAGGCAGCAGGTTGTGCATTGGACGATAGTAGAGCACGCGCAGAATATGCCGCCCCTGGCGAAAGCTGCGCCCCAGGTGGGACACCAGCATTTGCCGCACGGCGGTTTTGTCGCCCACCAGCTGTACCAGCTGGTCGATGCGATCTTGCTCCAGCAGGTCTTCCGCCCGCTGCTGCTGTAGCGCCAGCCCGGTATAGAGGAAGGTCAGACGGGAGCGTTTCCCGCGTCCGACCTCCGCCTCCCACGTCAACCAGCCACGTTCCTGCATGGTATTTAGCAGCGTACGCATATGGCGGCGGGAGCAGCTCAGCAGGTCCGCCAGCTCGTTGAGCGTGGTGTCTTGCGTTTTGCCGTCGCAGCATTGCCACAGACGGATGAACTGTTGTTGCAGACGACCTGAAGACATAAAAGGGGAACTCCTGCGCAAAACTCAGCAATTTTACTATCCCCATATTAGGTCAATAATGAATTCCGATGAAGCAATATGGAGAGGTCTTCGATGCGTCAGTTTTATTTGAAGTACTTTACCGCGACAGAAGGGTTGTCCTGGTTGGCTTGTCCGAGCGCGCCGCAGCGCTTAAAGATGCTTGAAGAACTGATGCAGTGGGAGGTGACTGCCTGACCTCGGATTTCCGAATTGCAGACATCATGTGTGACTGAGTATTGGTGTTTATCGCCGCGCCAGCAGATAATTCCTGCTGGCTTTTTTCGTTTCGGCTGCGTTTAGCCATAAAAAGGGAAAGTATGCTCTGGTTAATGACGATGGGACGGCGCCTCAACGGTGTTTATGCCGCTTTTATGCTGGTTGCCTTTATGATGGGCGTGGCGGGAGCGTTGCAGGCACCGACGCTGAGCCTGTTTTTAAGTCGTGAAGTGGGTGCGCAGCCGTTCTGGGTCGGCCTTTTTTACACGGTCAACGCGATTGCCGGGATTCTGGTCAGCCTTGCATTAGCAAAACGCTCGGACAGTAAAGGCGATCGCCGTAAGCTGATTATGTTCTGCTGCCTGATGGCGATTGGCAACGCGCTACTGTTCGCCTTCAATCGCCATTATCTCACCCTGATCACCTGCGGCGTGTTATTCGCGTCGCTGGCCAATACCGCCATGCCGCAGCTATTTGCGTTGGCGCGGGAATATGCCGATAACTCCGCGCGTGAAGTGGTGATGTTCAGCTCGGTAATGCGTGCGCAGCTTTCACTGGCATGGGTGATTGGCCCGCCGCTGGCTTTTATGCTGGCGCTGAACTATGGCTTCACGGCGATGTTTTCCATTGCCGCCGGCATATTCGCCATCAGCCTGGCGTTGATTGCTTTTATTCTGCCCTCGGTGGCGCGCGTTGAGCAGCCTGCCGATGTTCCGGTCACGGAAGCGGGCGGCTGGCAGGATAAAAACGTCCGTATGCTGTTTATCGCCTCCACGCTGATGTGGACCTGCAACACCATGTACATCATTGATATGCCGCTATGGATAAGCCTTGAGCTGGGTTTACCGGATAAACTGGCCGGAATATTGATGGGAACCGCAGCAGGTCTGGAGATCCCGGCGATGATTCTGGCTGGCTACTCGGTGAAGCGCTTCGGTAAGCGGCGGATGATGGTTATCGCCGTGGCTGCGGGGGTACTGTTTTATCTCGGCCTGATTTTCTTTCACAGCCAGACGGCGTTGCTTATCCTGCAACTGTTTAACGCGGTGTTTATCGGCATTGTGGCGGGGATTGGTATGCTGTGGTTTCAGGATTTAATGCCTGGCCGCGCCGGTTCAGCCACCACGCTGTTTACCAACAGTATCTCCACGGGAGTGATTCTGGCGGGGGTGATTCAGGGCGCGGTCGCGCAAAGCTACGGGCATTTCGCTGTTTACTGGGTGATAGCGGCGATTTCGCTGGTGGCGCTGGTGATGACCGGGCGGGTGAAGGATGTGTAAAAAATGCCGGATGACGGCTTCGCCTTATCTGGCCTACACAGAGTGGCAGGCCGGATAAACGAAGTGCTATCCGGCAGGTATGCTGAGAATCAGCGCATAAACGACGGTTGTTTCTCTTCGTATGCCGCAATTGCGCTTTCGTGTTGCAACGTCAGGCCGATGCTGTCCAGACCGTTCAACATGCAGTGGCGGCGGAAGTCGTCGATTTTAAAGCTGTAGGACTTATCGCCCGCTTTTACTACCTGCGCTTCCAGATCCACTTCAAATTTAATCCCCGGATTGGCTTTCACCAGGGCGAACAGTTCATCGACCTCTTCATCGCTCAGTTTCACCGGCAGCAGCTGGTTGTTAAAGCTGTTGCCATAGAAGATATCCGCGAAGCTCGGCGCGATGACCACTTTAAAGCCGTAATCAGTCAGCGCCCACGGCGCGTGCTCGCGCGATGAACCGCAGCCGAAGTTTTCCCGCGCCAGCAGAATCGATGCGCCTTTATATTCCGGGAAGTTCAGCACGAACTCCGGGTTCGGTTGCTGACCTTTTTCATCCAGAAAACGCCAGTCATTGAACAGATGCGCGCCAAAACCGGTGCGGGTGACTTTCTGTAAAAACTGTTTCGGTATAATCGCGTCGGTATCGACGTTAGCAGCATCCAGCGGGACGACCAGGCCGGTGTGTTGGGTAAATTTCTCTGCCATGGTGTGCTCCTTATTTGATGCTGCGAATATCGGCGAAATGACCGGTGACGGCGGCAGCGGCAGCCATCGCCGGGCTAACCAGATGCGTGCGTCCGCCGCGCCCCTGACGACCTTCAAAGTTACGGTTGCTGGTGGAGGCGCAGCGCTCGCCCGGATTCAGTCGGTCGTTGTTCATCGCCAGGCACATAGAACAGCCTGGTAAACGCCATTCAAAACCGGCTTCGATAAAGATCTTATCCAGACCTTCCGCCTCTGCCTGCGCTTTTACCGGGCCGGAGCCGGGAACCACCAGAGCCTGAACGCCCGGTGCAACTTTACGCCCTTTGGCGATTTCCGCCGCCGCGCGTAAATCTTCAATACGCGAGTTGGTGCAGGAACCGATAAACACTTTGTCGATCGCCACGTCGGTTAACGGAATGCCCGGTTTCAGCCCCATATAGGCCAGCGCTTTTTCGGCGCTTGCGCGCTCGACAGGATCGGCAAACGAGGCCGGATCGGGGATATTGTCGTTGACGGAGATAACCTGACCCGGGTTGGTTCCCCAGGTAACCTGCGGCGCAATGTCTTCCGCTTGCAGGGTCACGACGGTATCGAACGTTGCGCCGTCGTCGGTTTTCAGGGTTTTCCAGTATGCGACGGCATCGTCAAAATCGCTGCCTTTCGGGGCGTGCAGACGCCCTTTTACGTAGTTGAAGGTGGTGTCATCCGGCGCGACCAGACCGGCTTTGGCACCCATCTCGATCGCCATGTTGCACAGGGTCATACGACCTTCCATGCTCAGATTGCGAATTGCTTCGCCGCAGAACTCGACCACATGGCCCGTACCGCCCGCGCTGCCGGTTTTACCGATAATCGCCAGCACGATATCTTTCGCCGTAATGCCCGGCGCAGCCGTGCCTTTCACCTCAATCTTCATGGTTTTTGCGCGGCCCTGTTTCAGGGTCTGCGTCGCCAGAACGTGTTCAACTTCGGAGGTGCCGATGCCAAATGCCAGCGCGCCGAATGCGCCGTGCGTGGCGGTATGGGAATCGCCGCAAACAATGGTCATCCCCGGTAAGGTCACGCCCTGTTCCGGCCCCATTACGTGGACGATCCCCTGATACGGGTGGTTCAGGTCATACAGCTCCACGCCGAACGCTTTGCAGTTTTTGATCAACTCCTGCATCTGAATCCGCGCCATCTCGCCAGAGGCGTTGATGTCTTTGGTTTGCGTAGAGACGTTATGATCCATCGTCGCGAAGGTTTTACCGGGCTGGCGAACCGGGCGGCCGTGGGCGCGCAGGCCGTCAAACGCCTGCGGGGAGGTCACTTCATGCACCAGATGCCTGTCGATGTACAGCAGCGGGGTTTCGTTCTGCGCCTCATAAACCACATGCGCATCGAACAATTTTTCATACAACGTTTTAGCCATGATTACACCCCTTCGGCGACATAACGGGCAATGATGTCGCCCATCTCATCAGTACTGACAGCGGCAGCGCCACGGGCTAAATCACCGGTGCGAATACCTTCTTCTAATGCGCGGTTAATGGCGCTTTCAATGGCCGTTGCCGCATCGTCAGCATCCAGGCTGTAACGCAGCAGCAACGCCAGCGACAGGATCTGCGCGATCGGGTTGGCGATGTTTTTCCCGGCGATATCCGGCGCAGAACCGCCCGCAGGTTCATACAAGCCGAAACCCTGCTCGTTCAGGCTGGCGGAAGGCAACATCCCCATTGAGCCGGTGATCATCGCGCATTCGTCAGACAGAATGTCGCCAAACAGGTTGGAGCACAGCAGCACGTCAAACTGAGAGGGATCTTTAATCAACTGCATCGTGGCATTGTCGATGTACATGTGCGCCAGTTCGACATCCGGGTACGCTTTGGCGACCTCATTGACGATCTCGCGCCACAGAATAGACGTTTGCAGGACGTTGGCTTTGTCGATCGACGTAACCTTACGGCGACGTTTACGCGCCGATTCGAAGGCGATGCGCGCAATACGTTCGATTTCAAAACGGTGATACACCTCGGTATCGAAGGCTTTTTCATGTTGCCCGCTACCTTCGCGGCCTTTCGGCTGACCAAAATAGATCCCGCCGGTTAATTCACGCACGCACAGGATGTCGAAACCGTTGGCCGCGATGTCGGCGCGCAGCGGGCAGTAGGCTTCCAGCCCCTGGTACAGCTTTGCCGGACGCAGGTTGCTGAACAATTTGAAGTGTTTACGCAGCGGCAGCAATGCACCGCGTTCCGGTTGGCTGTCCGGCGGCAGATTTTCCCATTTCGGGCCGCCGACGGAGCCAAACAGAATGGCATCCGCTTGTTCACAGCCTTCAACGGTCGCCTTCGGCAGCGGTTGACCGTGGTTGTCGATAGCGGCGCCGCCGACATCATAATGGCTGGTGGTAATGCGCATGGCAAAACGACTGCGAACGGCTTCCAGGACTTTCAGGGCTTGCGCCATCACTTCCGGGCCAATACCGTCACCCGGCAAAACAGCAATATGGTAATTCTTCGACATCACACGGTTTCCTTATTGTTCTCTTTATTCTGAGCTTTGCGTTGCAATTCTTTTTCGACTTCGGCGGCGCGCCAGATGTTGTTCAGGACATGCACCATCGCTTTCGCGGAGGATTCGACGATATCGGTCGCCAGACCGACCCCGTGGAAGCGACGGCCGTTATAGTTGGCGACGATATCCACCTGGCCCAGCGCATCTTTGCCGTGGCCTTTCGCCGACAGGCTGTATTTCACCAGTTCAATGTTGTAATCGGTGATGCGGTTGATGGCCTGGTAAATGGCATCGACCGGGCCGTTGCCGTTCGCGGCTTCCGCTTTGATGTCGTCGCCGCAGGCCAGTTTGACGGAGGCCGTGGCGATATCGTTAGAGCCGGACTGCACGCTGAAATAGTCCAGACGGAAATGCTCTGGCTCTTCCTGTTGTTTATTGATGAAGGCCAGCGCCTCCAGGTCGTAATCGAATACCTGACCTTTTTTATCCGCCAGCTTCAGGAAAGCGTCGTACAGGTTATCCAGATTGTATTCACTCTCTTTATAGCCCATCTCGTCCATACGGTGTTTTACGGCAGCACGCCCGGAGCGAGAGGTCAGGTTCAACTGGATCTGGTTCAGGCCGATAGACTCTGGCGTCATGATTTCGTAGTTTTCACGGTTTTTCAGCACGCCGTCCTGGTGAATGCCGGAGGAGTGGGCGAACGCGCCGCTGCCGACAATAGCTTTGTTCGCCGGGATCGGCATATTGCAGATCTGACTGACCAACTGGCTGGTGCGCCAGATCTCCTGGTGATTGATGCGGGTATGCACATTCAGAATGTCCTGGCGTACCTTGATCGCCATGATGACTTCTTCCAGCGAGCAGTTACCGGCACGTTCGCCGATACCGTTCATGGCGCCTTCAACCTGACGCGCGCCCGCGTGGACGGCCGCCAGTGCATTGCCGACGCCCAGACCTAAATCATCATGGGTATGTACGGAGATGATGGCCTTGTCGATATTCGGTACGCGCTCATACAGCCCGGAAATAATACCGCCGAACTCGAAGGGCATGGTGTAGCCCACGGTATCGGGAATGTTGATTGTTTTCGCGCCCGCATTGATCGCCGCTTCCACGACGCGAGCGAGATCGTCAATCGGGGTACGACCTGCGTCTTCGCATGAGAACTCCACGTCATCAGTGTAATTACGCGCACGCTTAACCATATAGACAGCACGCTCAATCACTTCATCCAGCGTGCTGCGCAGCTTGGTGGCGATATGCATCGGCGAGGTGGCGATAAAGGTATGGATGCGAAAAGCGTCCGCGACCTTCAGTGATTCTGCCGCGACGTCAATGTCTTTTTCCACGCAGCGGGCTAACGCGCAAACGCGGCTGTTTTTGACCTGGCGGGCGATAGTCTGTACCGACTCAAAATCGCCAGGTGAAGAGACGGGAAAACCCACTTCCATCACATCGACGCCCATACGTTCAAGGGCCAGGGCAATTTGCAGCTTTTCTTTCACACTCAGGCTAGCCTGTAACGCCTGTTCACCGTCGCGTAAAGTGGTATCGAAAATAATGACTTGCTGGCTCATGGTTTAGGTCCTTGTCTCTTTAGGGCGCCTTGCTTCGAGCATAAAAAAACCCGCGCAACGGCGCGGGTTTTTACTTACTGATGCTGACTTAATGCTGAATGTCGCTCACCAGTCTACCGCGCAACGAAGATGCGTTTAGTAGTAGTAGACCGTTAAAGCGAGCGATACGAATCATTAAATCAACTCCAGATGAATGCGATATGCTTTTAGTGGTACTGGATACGCTGCGCGATGTCAACCCTGTTGCAGATAAACCCTCCCATGCAGAGGGGATCTTGCGTTCTGTACTTTAGCTAATTGTGCTGAACTTTCAGGCGAATGCAAAATAAATCGACAGGAGGTGCGTACATACTTTTCACTGTTTGACATATTTGAGCATGTTTATTTGCAACTACAGCAAGCTGAAAGGGGAGTAAAGGTATTGCAAAGGTCGTACTTATCTTTTTGATTTTATTTATTTTTATATCTTTCGTGAATAAATTAATGAAACCGTTGCACACGTTATTGATAAATTATTGTTAAGAGTAAAAGCACAACTAATATAAACAATTAATTAAAACTTAATTTATTATTCACCAAAAGCATGATTGTGTATTCGCCACGCTTATGTTTATATTGCTTTTGTAATTTAAACATTATGAATCATCGTGCTGTGGCCTCTGCCGTATTATACTGGCATGGGCTTTCGCCTTTTCCTGAACGATGCCTTTATGTTTTCCTAATTTTTATGTTTTCTCTTTTTCTTATTTTATATGCATGATAAATCATATTTCCTGAGATTATTTCTGCATTTCGTCAAGAAAAAGGGAGTTTAGTGTGACAGTGGAGTTAACTATGCCAGAGATAGAAATAGATAAACCGCATCCGATAGAAATGGTTAAGCCTCAGCTTCGTATGGTTGATCTGAATTTACTGACCGTCTTTGACGCCGTGATGCAAGAGCAGAATATCACGCGGGCGGCCCACTCCCTGGGGATGTCGCAGCCCGCAGTCAGTAATGCGGTGGCGCGTCTGAAAGTCATGTTTAATGACGAGCTGTTTGTCCGGTACGGACGCGGTATCCAGCCAACGGCGCGCGCTTATCAGCTATTTGGTTCCGTTCGCCAGGCGTTACAGTTGGTGCAAAATGAGTTGCCCGGTTCAGGTTTTGAACCCGCCAGCAGCGAGCGTGTATTCCATCTTTGCGTGTGCAGCCCGCTGGATAATATTCTGACGTCGCTTATTTATAATCGCGTTGAAAAGATTGCGCCGAATATTCATGTCGTTTTTAAATCATCGTTAAATCAAAATACGGAACATCAGCTGCGTTATCAGGAAACGGAATTTGTTATTGGGTATGAAGAGTTTCGCCGTCCTGAGTTTACCAGCGTATCGTTATTTAAAGATGAAATGGTGCTGGTCGCCAGCAGAAAACATCCGCGTATCAGCGGTCCGTTGCTGGAGAGCGATGTTTATAATGAACAACATGCGGTCGTTTCACTCGATCGTTATGCCTCATTTAGCCAGCCGTGGTATGACACGCCAGACAGACAAAGCTGCATCGCTTATCAGGGAATGGCGTTGATCAGCGTGCTTAATGTTGTCTCTCAAACGCAACTGGTGGCAGTTGCGCCGCGTTGGTTAGCCGATGAATTTGCCGAGTCATTAGCGTTACAGATATTACCGTTGCCTTTAAAACTGAATAGCCGGACCTGTTATCTTTCCTGGCATGATGCCGCGGGTCGGGATAAGGGTCATCAATGGATGGAAGAGTTATTGGTTTCTGTCTGTCAAAAGTGAATACGGGCGGAATAAATCAGAGTGAAATATCTGGTTTATTCTGCTTTTTCGTCTGTGTGTGAAATTTTATACTGAATTGTGCATCCAGGCGCTTTACGCATATCGCAAAAAATGGCGATATTGCTGTAAGTCCCCATTTTTAAGCGATTATTTATCATCACATCTGCTTATCCTGGTGTAATTCGCCGTTTCTTCTGCGCTTTCATCTCATTTATTCTTATTTATCTTCGAACGACGACATCAGCCTGAATTGCCTGCGTCATGGTGAGCAGTTAATGTGTTAGCAAAAGGTAAATCATCATAATAGTGGAGCAAGCCATGGAGATGTTGTCTGGAGCCGAGATGGTCGTCCGATCGCTCATCGATCAGGGCGTGAAGCAGGTATTCGGTTATCCCGGGGGCGCGGTCCTCGATATTTATGATGCGCTGCACACGGTCGGTGGTATTGATCATGTGCTTGTCCGTCATGAACAAGCGGCTGTGCATATGGCGGATGGCCTGGCGCGGGCAACAGGTGAAGTCGGGGTCGTTCTGGTCACTTCCGGGCCAGGCGCCACGAATGCGATCACCGGTATTGCCACGGCCTATATGGACTCCATTCCTCTGGTCATCCTTTCCGGGCAAGTGGCGACGTCGTTGATTGGCTATGACGCCTTTCAGGAATGCGACATGGTGGGGATCTCACGTCCGGTGGTGAAACACAGCTTCCTCGTTAAACAGACGGAAGACATCCCGCAGGTGCTGAAAAAAGCGTTCTGGCTGGCGGCAAGCGGGCGTCCTGGACCCGTGGTCGTGGATCTCCCGAAAGATATTTTGAATCCGGCGAAAAAGTTGCCCTACGTCTGGCCGGAGTCGGTCAGTATGCGCTCTTATAACCCGACCACGACAGGGCATAAAGGGCAGATTAAGCGCGCGCTGCAAACGCTGGCGGCGGCAAAAAAACCGGTGGTCTACGTCGGCGGCGGTGCAGTGAATGCGGGTTGTCATGAACAACTGCGGCAAACCATTGAAGCGCTCAACCTGCCGGTCGTCTCGTCGCTGATGGGGCTGGGCGCATTCCCGGCCACGCATCGTCAGTCGTTAGGGATGCTGGGGATGCACGGCACCTATGAAGCCAACATGACCATGCATCATTCCGATGTGATTTTTGCCGTCGGGGTGCGTTTTGACGATCGCACGACCAATAATCTGGCGAAATACTGCCCGAATGCGACCGTGCTGCATATCGATATCGATCCGACGTCTATCTCTAAAACCGTGACGGCGGATATTCCCATTGTGGGCGATGCGCGCCTGGTTCTGGAGCAAATGCTGGAATTACTGCCGCAGGAAGTCGCACAGCAGCCGCTGGATGATATTCGCGACTGGTGGCAACACATTGAACGCTGGCGCGCCCGTCAGTGCCTGAAATATGACACCCAAAGCGAGAGCATTAAACCGCAGGCGGTGATCGAGGCTATCTGGCGTCTGACGAAAGGCGATGCGTATGTCACTTCTGATGTCGGTCAGCACCAGATGTTCGCCGCGCTCTACTACCCCTTTGATAAGCCGCGTCGCTGGATTAACTCCGGCGGTCTCGGCACGATGGGCTTTGGCCTGCCAGCGGCCCTGGGCGTGAAGATGGCGCTGCCGGATGAAACGGTGGTGTGCGTCACGGGAGATGGCAGCATTCAGATGAACATCCAGGAGCTGTCGACGGCGCTGCAATATGAACTGCCGGTACTGGTGCTCAACCTGAATAACCGCTATCTCGGCATGGTCAAACAGTGGCAGGACATGATCTACTCCGGGCGCCACTCCCAGTCTTACATGCAGTCGCTGCCCGATTTTGTACGCCTTGCTGAGGCTTATGGGCATATCGGTATCCAGATTAATCATCCAGATGAACTGGAGAGCAAGCTGGGCGAAGCGCTGGAACATGTGCGTAACCATCGTCTGGTGTTTGTCGATGTCACCGTCGATGGCAGTGAGCATGTCTACCCGATGCAGATTCGTGGGGGCGGGATGGATGAAATGTGGTTAAGCAAAACGGAGAGGACCTGATTATGCGCCGGATATTATCAGTATTGCTGGAAAACGAGTCGGGTGCATTGTCGCGTGTGATTGGCCTCTTCGCCCAGCGTGGATACAACATTGAAAGCCTTACCGTCGCGCCGACCGACGATCCGACGTTATCGCGTATGACCATCCAGACGGTTGGCGATGAGAAAGTCCTGGAACAGATCGAAAAGCAACTGCACAAGCTGGTGGATGTTCTGCGCGTAAGCGAACTTGGGCAGGGCGCGCACGTTGAGCGAGAAATCATGCTGGTGAAGATTCAGGCCAGCGGATACGGAAGGGAAGAGGTGAAGCGCAACACGGAGATTTTCCGTGGGCAGATTATTGATGTCACGCCTTCTATTTATACCGTCCAGCTGGCAGGCACCAGCGATAAGCTGGACGCGTTTCTGGCGACGCTGCGTGAAGTGGCGAAAATTGTTGAAGTTGCCCGTTCCGGCGTCGTCGGGCTTTCGCGCGGCGACAAGATCATGCGTTAGTCATTGTGTTGTATTTCAATTGTAGGCCTGATAAGCGAAGCGCCATCAGGCAATTATACCCAGCCGGATGGCGCTAATGCTTATCCGGCCTACAGGTGACGTCTCGACCTCCGCCGACGCTACCCGTTGGCTTTTTTTTGCGAAATCAGTGGTAACCCGGAATAAAAGCGGTTGCCGCAGTCACTATTCTGCGCTTAGATGTTAAGAAATTTAACCCATGCCGTCACAATGGTTATGGTTTGTACATTTTACGCAAGGGGCAATTGTGAAACTGGATGAAATCGCTCGGCTGGCCGGTGTATCGCGAACGACTGCAAGCTACGTTATTAACGGAAAAGCAAAGCAATACCGCGTGAGCGACAAGACCGTCGAGAAAGTCATGGCGGTGGTGCGTGAGCATAATTACCACCCGAATGCTGTGGCCGCCGGGCTGCGTGCTGGACGCACACGTTCTATCGGACTGGTCATTCCCGATCTGGAGAACACGAGTTATACCCGTATCGCAAACTACCTGGAGCGCCAGGCGCGCCAGCGCGGTTATCAACTGCTGATTGCCTGCTCAGAAGATCAGCCGGATAACGAAATGCGGTGTATCGAACATCTTCTACAACGCCAGGTGGATGCGATCATTGTATCAACCTCGTTACCGCCGGAGCATCCGTTCTACCAGCGCTGGGCCAATGGTTCATTCCCCATCGTGGCGCTGGATCGCGCGCTGGATCGCGAACATTTCACCAGCGTTGTCGGGGCGGATCAGGATGATGCGGAAATGCTGGCGGCAGAGTTACGTAAATTCCCGGCGGAAACGGTGCTTTACCTGGGCGCGTTGCCGGAGCTGTCCGTCAGTTTCCTGCGCGAGCAGGGGTTCCGTACCGCATGGAAAGACGATCCGCGCGAAGTACACTATCTGTACGCCAACAGCTACGAGCGGGAAGCGGCGGCGCACCTGTTCGAAAAATGGCTGGAAACTCACCCGATGCCGCAGGCGCTGTTTACCACGTCGTTTGCGCTCTTGCAGGGCGTGATGGATGTGACGTTACGTCGTGACGGGAAGCTGCCTTCCAACCTGGCGATCGCCACCTTTGGCGATAATGAACTGCTCGACTTCTTGCAGTGTCCGGTTCTGGCGGTCGCACAGCGTCATCGTGATGTTGCTGAACGCGTCCTGGAGATCGTCCTGGCCAGCCTGGATGAGCCGCGTAAACCGAAGCCAGGTTTAACGCGAATCAAACGTAATTTGTACCGCCGCGGTATTCTTAGCCGCAGTTAGTCCATTTCTGTATGCCGGATAAGGCGGTTATGCCGCCATCCGGCAAATCGCCCGGCGCGTTGTCGCTGACCGGGCAAATATTCACCTGCCAACAATACTCACACCATAATTAAGATTATTCCTTAGAATTATCCGACTTATCTTTCAAATATGCTGATTTTAAACCTGTCGATACCGACTTCAGGTTTATTGAGACGTCGTATTGAACCCGTTTTGTATTATTTTGTTACATGCGGGCGACGAATTGCCGAATTAACAAACACTTTTTTTCGATGTGGCCTTCACGTCGCGGCTGGCTTGTCGGTGCGGGGCGTAGAGAGCGATAAACAGGTACTGTTATCTCGCTGCATATTGTCCTAAAATGCCGCTCGCGTCGCAAACTGACACTTTATATTTTTATCAGATGATATTGAGTCGTTTTAAACGGTGATGAGTTTTTGGATCTTTTTTCTTACAAATATTCATGACGTTAATTTGCTTCGCTCGTTGGACGGAATTTAATCAACGCTGATATTAGCCGTATACATTGGGTTTTTTACTCCGGTAAGCGTCCTGACTTGCTTGACAAGCTTTTCCTCCGCTCCGTAAACTCCTTTAAGTGGGAATTTGTGGGGCAAAGTGGTAATAAGGGGTGAGGCTGGCATGTTCCGGGGAGCAACGTTAGTCAATCTCGACAGTAAGGGGCGCTTATCTGTGCCCACCCGTTACCGGGATCAACTGATCGAGAACGCTACCGGTCAAATGGTTTGTACCATTGACATCCATCACCCGTGCCTGCTGCTTTACCCCCTGCCTGAATGGGAAATTATCGAGCAAAAATTATCGCGTCTGTCGAGCATGAACCCGGTTGAGCGCCGCGTGCAGCGTTTACTGTTGGGGCATGCCAGCGAATGTCAGATGGATAGCGCGGGTCGCTTATTGATCGCGCCAATTCTGCGGCAACATGCCGGGCTGACGAAAGAAGTGATGCTGGTTGGACAGTTCAATAAGTTTGAACTGTGGGATGAAACGACCTGGTATCAACAGGTCAAGGAAGATATCGACGCTGAGCAGTCAGTAACCGAAACCTTGTCGGAACGACTGCAGGACTTGTCTCTATAATGATGATGGAAAATTTTAAACACACTACGGTGCTGTTGGACGAGGCCGTAAACGGTCTGAACATTCGCCCTGACGGCATCTACATTGATGGGACATTTGGTCGCGGCGGCCACTCACGTCTGATCCTCTCCCGGCTTGGCGAAGAGGGACGTTTGCTGGCGATCGATCGCGATCCGCAGGCTATTGCCGAAGCCCAGGCCATCAATGATCCTCGCTTCTCCATCATTCATGGACCTTTCTCTGCGCTTGCTGATTATGTAAGTGAGCGCGAACTTATCGGCAAGATCGACGGGATTCTCCTTGATCTTGGCGTCTCTTCACCGCAACTCGATGATGCCGAACGTGGTTTTTCTTTTATGCGCGATGGCCCGCTGGATATGCGTATGGACCCAACGCGCGGTCAGTCTGCCGCAGAATGGCTGCAAACCGCGGAAGAAGCCGATATTGCTTGGGTGCTGAAAACCTTTGGCGAAGAGCGTTTTGCGAAACGTATTGCCCGCGCCATTGTGGAGCGCAACCGCGAACAGCCCATGACCCGCACCAAAGAACTGGCGGAAGTGGTCGCAGCGGCGACGCCGGTGAAGGACAAATTCAAACATCCCGCGACCCGTACCTTCCAGGCGGTGCGCATTTGGGTGAACAGTGAACTGGAGGAGATAGAGCAGGCGCTAAAAAGCTCGCTCAGCGTGCTGGCCCCGGGTGGGCGGCTTTCCATTATCAGTTTCCACTCGCTGGAAGATCGTATTGTGAAGCGCTTTATGCGTGAGCAAAGCCGCGGTCCACAGGTTCCAGCAGGGTTGCCGATGACGGAAGAGCAGCTCAAAAAACTGGGCGGTCGTGAGCTAAGAGCATTAGGCAAGTTGATGCCGGGCGAAGAAGAAGTGGCGGAAAATCCACGCGCCCGTAGTTCAGTTCTGCGTATTGCAGAGAGGACGAACGCATGATCAGCAGAGTGACAGAAGCCCTGAGCAAAGTGAAGGGATCGACGGGAATCACCAATCGCCATGCTTTGCCTGGCGTGATCGGTGACGATCTTTTGCGATTTGGGAAGCTGCCACTCTGCCTGTTCATTTGCATTATTTTAACGGCGGTCACCGTCGTGACAACGGCGCACCATACGCGCCTGTTAACCGCGCAGCGCGAGCAACTGGTGCTGGAGCGTGATGCGCTGGATATCGAATGGCGCAACCTGATTCTTGAAGAAAACGCGCTCGGCGATCATAGCCGGGTAGAACGGATCGCAACGGAAAAGTTGCAGATGCAGCATGTCGATCCCTCACAAGAAAATATCGTAGTGCAAAAATAAGGATAAACGCGACGCATGAAAGCAGCGGCAAAGACGCTCAAACCAAAACGCCAGGAAGAACAAGCCAACTTTGTCAGTTGGCGTTTTGCGTTGCTGTGCGGCTGCATTCTGCTGGCGCTGGGTTTCCTGCTGGGGCGCGTGGCCTGGCTGCAAATTATTGCGCCTGACATGTTAGTGCGTCAGGGCGACATGCGCTCTTTGCGTGTACAGGAAGTCTCCACCTCTCGCGGCATGATCACCGATCGCTCTGGTCGCCCACTGGCGGTGAGCGTGCCGGTAAAAGCCATCTGGGCGGACCCGAAAGAGCTGCATGATGCAGGCGGGATCACGCTGGACAACCGCTGGAAAGCGCTGGCGGACGCGCTGAAAATGCCGCTCGACCAACTGGCGGCTCGCGTTAATGCGAACCCGAAAGGCCGCTTTATCTATCTGGCGCGTCAGGTTAACCCGGATCTCGGCGACTACATCAAAAAACTGAAGCTGCCAGGCATTCATCTGCGCGAAGAGTCCCGCCGTTACTATCCTTCCGGGGAAGTGACCGCTCACCTTATCGGTTTTACCAACGTTGACAGCCAGGGGATCGAAGGGGTTGAGAAGAGTTTTGATAAATGGCTGACCGGCCAGCCTGGTGAACGTATTGTACGTAAAGACCGCTATGGCCGGGTTATTGAAGATATCTCTTCTACCGACAGCCAGGCCGCGCACAATCTGGCGCTGAGCATTGATGAGCGTCTGCAAGCGTTGGTCTATCGCGAACTGAACAACGCCGTGGCCTTCAACAAAGCGGAGTCAGGCAGCGCCGTGCTGGTGGATGTCAATACTGGCGAAGTGCTGGCAATGGCGAACAGCCCGTCCTACAACCCGAATAACCTGACCGGTACGCCGAAAGACGCTATGCGTAACCGCACCATCACGGACGTGTTTGAACCCGGTTCAACCGTCAAACCGATGGTGGTGATGACCGCGTTACAGCGCGGGGTTGTGCGTGAAAACACCGTGCTGAACACGGTGCCATATCGAATTAATGGTCACGAAATCAAAGACGTGGCGCGTTACAGCGAATTGACCCTGACCGGGGTTTTACAGAAGTCGAGTAACGTCGGCGTTTCTAAGCTGGCGTTAGCGATGCCGTCCTCAGCGTTAGTAGATACTTACTCACGTTTTGGGCTAGGAAAGGCGACCAATTTGGGGTTGGTCGGAGAACGCAGTGGCTTATATCCTCAAAAACAACGGTGGTCTGACATAGAGAGGGCCACCTTCTCTTTCGGCTATGGGCTAATGGTAACCCCGTTACAGTTAGCGCGAGTCTACGCAACGATTGGCAGCTACGGCGTTTATCGTCCGCTGTCGATTACCAAAGTTGATCCTCCTGTACCGGGCGAGCGCGTCTTCCCGGAAGCGACCGTTCGTACCGTCGTCCACATGATGGAAAGCGTGGCGCTGCCGGGCGGCGGCGGCGTGAAGGCGGCGATCAAAGGTTATCGCATCGCCATTAAAACCGGTACGGCGAAAAAAGTGGGGCCGGATGGCCGCTACATCAACAAATACATTGCTTATACCGCAGGCGTTGCGCCTGCGAGTCAGCCGCGCTTCGCGCTGGTGGTTGTTATCAACGATCCGCAGGCGGGTAAATACTACGGCGGCGCCGTTTCCGCGCCGGTATTCGGTGCCATTATGGGCGGCGTACTGCGCACCATGAACATCGAACCGGATGCGCTGGCAACGGGCGAAAAAAGTGAATTTGTAATTAACCAAGGCGAGGGAACAGGTGGCAGATCGTAATTTGCGCGACCTTCTCGCTCCGTGGGTGCCTGGCGCACCGGAGCGAGCACTGCGGGAGATGACACTCGACAGCCGTGTGGCTGCATCGGGCGATCTCTTTGTGGCAGTGGTGGGTCATCAGGCGGACGGGCGTCGATATATCCCGCAGGCGATAGCGCAAGGTGTGGCTGCCATTATTGCAGAGGCCAAAGATGAGGCGACCGACGGGGAAATCCGTGAAATGCACGGTGTGCCGGTTATCTATCTGAGCCAGCTCAACGAGCGTTTATCTGCACTGGCGGGCCGCTTCTACCACGAGCCATCTGAACATATGCGTCTGGTCGGCGTGACCGGAACGAACGGAAAAACCACCACCACGCAACTGCTGGCGCAGTGGAGCCAACTGCTTGGCGAAACCAGCGCGGTAATGGGAACGGTGGGTAATGGTCTGTTGGGCAAAGTGATCCCGACGGAGAACACAACCGGTTCCGCCGTTGACGTACAGCATGTGCTGGCCAGTCTGGTTGAGCAGGGCGCAACATTCGGTGCAATGGAAGTCTCTTCCCACGGTCTGGTGCAGCACCGGGTCGCCGCGCTGAAATTTGCCGCCTCTGTTTTCACGAATTTAAGCCGCGATCACCTTGATTATCACGGTGACATGGAACATTACGAAGCGGCGAAATGGATGCTCTATTCAACGCACCATTACGGCGAGGCTATCATCAATGCCGATGATGAAGTCGGACGCCGATGGCTGGTGAGGTTGCCGGATGCCGTTGCGGTCTCGATGGAGGATCATATCAACCCGAACTGCCACGGACGTTGGCTGAAAGCGGTTGAGGTGAAGTACCACGATAGCGGCGCGACGATCCGTTTCGACTCCAGTTGGGGCGAAGGCGAGATTGAAAGCCGTCTGATGGGCGCGTTTAACGTCAGCAACCTGCTGCTGGCGCTGGCAACGTTGCTGGCGCTTGGCTACCCCCTGGCGGATCTGCTGAAAACCGCCCCTCGACTGCAACCGGTTTGCGGGCGGATGGAGGTGTTCAGCGCGCCGGGCAAAACCACGGTGGTGGTCGATTACGCCCACACGCCGGATGCGCTGGAAAAAGCGTTGCAGGCTGCGCGGTTGCACTGTACTGGTCAACTGTGGTGCGTCTTTGGCTGCGGCGGCGATCGCGATAAAGGTAAACGTCCGCTGATGGGGGCGATTGCCGAAGAGTTCGCGGACGTGGTGGTCGTGACGGACGATAACCCACGTACCGAAGAGCCGCGCGCGATCATCAACGACATTCTGGCGGGTATGCTGGATGCCGGGCACGCGAAAGTGATGGAAGGCCGCGCAGAGGCGGTGACCTGCGCCATTATGCAGGCGAAAGAAAACGACGTGGTTCTGGTCGCGGGTAAAGGGCATGAGGATTACCAGATTGTCGGTACTCAGCGCCTTGATTACTCCGACCGCGTAACGGCTGCACGTCTGCTGGGGGTGATCGCATGATTAGCGTAACGCTCAGCCAACTGGCCGGTATTCTGCACGGCGAATTACAGGGCGCTGACCTGACGATTGACGCGGTCACGACTGATACGCGTAAGGTGACGCCGGGCTGCCTGTTTGTGGCGCTGAAAGGCGAGCGTTTCGACGCCCACGATTTTGCGGATAACGCGAAAGAGGGCGGCGCCGGTGCGCTGCTGGTGAGTCGCCCGCTGGATTGCGATCTGCCGCAGCTGATCGTCAAAGATACGCGGCTGGCCTTCGGCGAACTGGCCGCATGGGTTCGGGCGCAGGTTCCCGCTCGCGTCGTGGCGTTAACCGGCTCCTCCGGCAAAACATCCGTTAAAGAGATGACCGCCGCCATTCTGAGTCAGTGTGGCAACACCTTATACACCGCGGGCAACCTGAATAACGATATCGGCGTACCGATGACGTTGCTGCGGTTAAACAACGATTATGACTATGCCGTCATT
Source organism: Citrobacter sp. CK199 (assembly GCF_030333285.1). Classification (NCBI taxonomy): domain Bacteria; kingdom Pseudomonadati; phylum Pseudomonadota; class Gammaproteobacteria; order Enterobacterales; family Enterobacteriaceae; genus Citrobacter; species Citrobacter sp. CK199. The sequence continues at coordinate 497,266 of NZ_JAOWGF010000029.1, forward strand.
GAGTTAGGCGCCAATCACCAGGGCGAAATTGCCTGGACCGTCGGCCTGACGCGTCCTGAAGCGGCACTGGTTAATAATCTGGCGGCAGCGCACCTGGAAGGATTCGGTTCGCTGGCGGGCGTGGCGAAAGCGAAAGGCGAAATCTATACCGGCTTGCCGGTGAATGGGATCGCCATTATGAACGCCGATAACAACGACTGGCTGAACTGGCAGGGCATTATTGGCGATCGCAAAGTGTGGCGTTTTTCACCGAATGCCGCTAACAGCGATTTTACCGCGACCAATATCCATGTGACCTCGCACGGTACGGAATTCACGCTGCAAACGCCGACGGGCGACATTGATGTCCTGCTGCCGCTGCCTGGTCGCCACAATATTGCAAACGCGCTGGCGGCGGCTGCGCTGTCGATGGCGGTAGGGGCGACCCTTGACGCCATTAAAACCGGTCTGGCGAACCTGAAAGCCGTGCCGGGGCGCCTGTTCCCCATCCAGTTGAATGACAACCAGCTGTTACTTGATGACTCCTATAACGCCAACGTCGGTTCGATGACCGCCGCTGTGCAGGTGCTGTCTGAAATGCCAGGCTACCGGGTGCTGGTGGTCGGCGATATGGCGGAGCTGGGCGCGGAAAGCGAAGCATGCCATGTTCAGGTCGGTGAAGCGGCAAAAGCGGCGGGTATCGACAGCGTGCTGAGTACAGGAAAACTGAGTCAGGCGATCGGCAATGCCAGCGGCGTTGGCGAACATTTTGCGGATAAATCGGCTCTGGTCGCGCGTCTTAACACGCTGATTGCGGAGCATCAGATTATTACTATTTTAGTGAAGGGTTCACGTAGTGCCGCCATGGAAGAGGTAGTACGCGCATTACAGGAGAATGGAACATGTTAGTTTGGCTGGCCGAACATTTGGTCAAATATTATTCCGGCTTTAACGTCTTTTCCTATCTGACGTTTCGCGCCATCGTCAGCCTGCTGACCGCGCTGTTCATCTCCTTGTGGATGGGCCCGCGTATGATTGCCCGCTTACAAAAATTGTCTTTTGGCCAGGTCGTGCGTAATGACGGCCCGGAATCGCACTTTAGCAAGCGCGGTACGCCGACAATGGGCGGGATTATGATTCTGACGGCGATTGTGGTCTCCGTCCTGCTGTGGGCTTACCCGTCTAACCCGTACGTCTGGTGCGTGCTGGTGGTGCTGGTGGGCTACGGCATTATTGGTTTTGTCGATGATTACCGCAAAGTGGTGCGTAAAGACACCAAAGGGCTGATCGCTCGCTGGAAATATTTCTGGATGTCGGTAATTGCGCTGGGCGTGGCGTTCGCGCTGTATCTGGCAGGGAAAGATACGCCGGCCACCGAACTGGTGGTGCCGTTCTTTAAAGACGTGATGCCGCAACTGGGTCTGTTCTACGTGCTGCTGGCGTACTTCGTGATCGTCGGAACGGGCAACGCGGTTAACCTGACCGATGGACTGGACGGCCTGGCGATTATGCCGACCGTATTCGTCGCCGCCGGTTTTGCGCTGGTGGCGTGGGCAACCGGCAACATGAATTTCGCCAACTACCTGCATATTCCGTACTTACGTCATGCTGGTGAACTGGTGATTGTCTGTACGGCGATTGTCGGCGCGGGCTTAGGTTTCCTGTGGTTTAACACCTATCCGGCGCAGGTCTTTATGGGAGACGTCGGGTCGCTGGCGCTGGGCGGCGCGCTGGGCATCATCGCGGTGCTGCTGCGTCAGGAGTTTTTGCTGGTGATTATGGGCGGCGTGTTTGTCGTGGAAACCCTGTCAGTCATTTTGCAGGTCGGTTCCTTTAAATTGCGCGGGCAGCGCATCTTCCGCATGGCGCCGATTCACCATCACTATGAACTGAAAGGCTGGCCGGAACCGCGCGTTATCGTGCGCTTCTGGATTATTTCGCTGATGCTGGTCCTGATTGGCCTGGCAACGCTGAAGGTACGTTAATCATGGCTGATTACCAGGGTAAAAAAGTCGTCATTATTGGTCTGGGATTGACCGGACTTTCCTGCGTGGACTTTTTCCTGGCGCGCGGCGTAACGCCGCGCGTAATGGATACCCGTGCGACGCCGCCGGGTCTGGACAAATTACCGGAAGCGGTAGAGCGTCACGTCGGCAGCCTGAATGATGACTGGCTACTGGCGGCGGATCTGATTGTCGCCAGCCCTGGTATTGCTCTGGCGCACCCTTCACTGAGCGCTGCCGCCGATGCGGGTATTGAGATTGTCGGCGATATCGAACTGTTCTGTCGCGAAGCGCAGGCGCCGATCGTGGCGATCACCGGATCGAACGGGAAAAGCACCGTGACCACGCTGGTAGGTGAGATGGCGAAAGCGGCGGGCGTGAACGTGGGCGTTGGCGGTAACATCGGTCTGCCTGCGTTGATGCTGCTGGACGCCGCTCGCGAGCTGTACGTACTGGAGCTTTCCAGCTTCCAGCTGGAAACGACATCCAGCCTACAGGCCGTTGCCGCAACCATCCTGAACGTTACCGAAGACCATATGGACCGATATCCGTTTGGTCTGCAACAGTATCGCGCGGCAAAACTGCGCGTGTATGAGAATGCGAAAGTTTGCGTGGTGAATGCCGATGACGCGCTGACCATGCCGGTACGCGGCGCGGATGCGCGTTGCGTCAGTTTTGGCGTCAACATGGGGGATTATCACCTCAATCGCCAGCAGGGCGAGACCTGGCTGCGGGTGAAGGGTGAAAAAGTGTTGAACGTGAAAGAGATGAAGCTTTCCGGCCAGCACAACTACACCAATGCGCTGGCGGCGCTGGCGCTGGCCGATGCGGCGGGTTTACCGCGCGCCAGCAGCCTGAAAGCGTTGACGACCTTTACCGGCCTGGCGCATCGCTTCCAGCTGGCGCTGGAGCATAACGGCGTGCGCTGGATTAACGACTCCAAAGCCACCAACGTAGGCAGCACGGAAGCGGCGCTGAATGGCCTGCACGTAGACGGTACGCTGCACCTGCTGCTCGGCGGCGATGGTAAATCGGCGGATTTCTCTTCGCTCACCCGTTACCTGGGCGGCGATCGCGTTCGCCTGTACTGCTTTGGTCGTGATGGCGCGCAGCTGGCGGCGCTGCGCCCGGAAATCGCAGAACAAACTGAGACGATGGAAGAGGCGATGCGTCTGCTGGCGCCGCGTTTGCAACCGGGCGATATGGTCCTGCTGTCTCCGGCCTGCGCCAGCCTCGATCAGTTTAAGAATTTTGAGCAACGGGGCGATGTCTTTACCCGTCTGGCGAAGGAGTTAGGTTGATGCGTTTATCTCTCCCTCGCCTGAGAATGCCGCGCCTGCCGGGATTTGGAATCCTGGTATGGGTCTTTACGGCGCTTAAAGGCTGGGTGATGGCGTCGCGCGATAAAGACGACGATAGCCTGATCATGTACGACCGCACGTTGCTCTGGCTGACATTTGGCCTGGCGGCGATCGGTTTCATCATGGTGACGTCGGCGTCAATGCCTGTCGGACAACGTCTGGCGAACGATCCTTTCCTGTTTGCCAAGCGTGACGCGCTGTACATACTCCTGGCGTTTTGCCTGGCGATGATCACGCTGCGTTTACCGATGGAGTTCTGGCAAAAGTACAGCACCACGATGCTGATCGCGTCGATCATCATGTTGTTGATCGTGCTGGTGGTGGGTAGCTCAGTTAACGGGGCATCGCGTTGGATTGCGCTGGGGCCGCTGCGTATTCAGCCTGCGGAATTTACCAAACTGTCGCTGTTCTGCTACCTCGCCAACTATCTGGTGCGCAAAGTTGATGAAGTGCGTAATAACCTGCGCGGCTTCTTAAAACCGATGGGCGTGATTCTGGTGCTGGCGATTTTGCTGCTGGCGCAGCCCGATCTCGGGACGGTGGTGGTGCTGTTCGTTACCACGCTGGCGATGCTGTTTCTCGCCGGGGCGAAGTTATGGCAGTTCATTGCCATCATCGGCATGGGGATATCGGCGGTGATCCTGCTGATCCTCGCCGAACCGTATCGTATTCGCCGTGTGACCTCTTTCTGGAACCCCTGGGAAGATCCGTTTGGCAGCGGCTACCAGCTGACGCAATCCCTGATGGCATTTGGCCGTGGTGAGATGTGGGGGCAGGGGCTGGGGAACTCGGTACAAAAACTGGAGTATCTGCCGGAAGCGCATACTGACTTCATCTTCGCCATTATTGGGGAAGAACTGGGTTATATCGGTGTGGTACTGGCGCTTTTAATGGTATTCTTCGTCGCTTTTCGCGCGATGTCGATTGGCCGTAAGGCGCTGGAGATTGATCACCGTTTTTCAGGATTCCTGGCCTGCTCGATTGGAATCTGGTTCAGCTTCCAGGCGCTGGTCAACGTCGGCGCGGCGGCAGGCATGCTGCCAACGAAGGGTCTGACGCTGCCGCTGATCAGTTATGGTGGTTCCAGTTTGCTGATCATGTCGACGGCCATCATGTTTTTGTTACGTATTGATTATGAAACGCGTCTGGAAAAAGCGCAGGCGTTTACACGAGGTTCACGATGAGTGGTCAACCGAAGCGGTTAATGGTGATGGCGGGCGGTACTGGCGGACATGTGTTCCCAGGACTGGCCGTCGCGCACCATTTAATGGACCAGGGCTGGCAAGTACGCTGGCTCGGAACCGCCGATCGTATGGAAGCGGATTTAGTGCCAAAGCATGGCATTGAGATTGATTTCATTCGCATTTCCGGTTTGCGCGGAAAAGGCGTGAAAGCGCTGCTGGCGGCACCGCTGCGTATTTTTAACGCCTGGCGCCAGGCGCGGGCGATCATGAAGCAGTTTAAGCCTGATGTGGTGCTCGGCATGGGCGGCTATGTCTCTGGCCCCGGCGGTCTGGCGGCGTGGTCGCTGGGTATTCCGGTTGTGCTGCATGAGCAAAACGGCATTGCAGGGTTGACCAATAAGTGGCTGGCGAAAATCGCCACGACGGTGATGCAGGCTTTTCCCGGCGCGTTTCCGAAAGCGGACGTGGTCGGAAACCCGGTACGTACTGACGTACTGGCGCTCCCCTTGCCGCAAGAACGCCTGGCCGGACGTGAAGGGCCGATTCGCGTGCTGGTGGTGGGTGGCTCTCAGGGGGCCCGGGTATTGAACCAGACGCTGCCGCAGGTTGCGGCAAAACTGGGCGATACGGTCACTATCTGGCATCAAAGCGGTAAAGGCGCGCAGCAGACCGTAGAGCAGGCTTATGCCGGGGCGGGGCAACCGCAGCATAAGGTGACGGAATTTATTGATGACATGGCCGCAGCCTATGCGTGGGCGGATGTTGTCGTTTGCCGCTCTGGCGCGTTAACGGTGAGTGAAATCGCCGCCGCCGGTTTGCCCGCGCTGTTTGTGCCGTTTCAGCATAAAGACCGGCAGCAGTACTGGAATGCCCTGCCGCTGGAGAAAGCGGGGGCCGCCAAAATTTTTGAGCAGCCGCAGTTTACTGTGGATGCCGTCGCCAGCACCCTGTCCGGGTGGTCGCGAGAAACGTTATTAACCATGGCAGAACGTGCCCGCGCTGCATCTATTCCAGATGCCACCGAGCGTGTTGCAAATGAAGTGAGCCGGGCTGCCCGGGCGTAATTGTGGCGGTGCCTTTTGCACCGCATGAATTGAGAAGTGAATGGCGTAAAGAATGAATACACAACAACTGGCAAAACTGCGTTCTATCGTGCCCGAAATGCGTCGCGTTCGGCACATCCACTTTGTCGGCATCGGTGGTGCCGGTATGGGCGGTATTGCCGAAGTTCTGGCCAATGAAGGGTATCAGATCAGTGGTTCTGATTTAGCGCCGAATCCGGTTACGCAGCAACTGGCGAACCTCGGCGCCACCATTTTCTTCAATCATCGCCCGGAAAACGTGCGCGATGCGAGCGTGGTGGTGGTTTCCAGCGCGATCTCTGCGGATAACCCGGAGATTGTCGCGGCGCATGAAGCGCGTATTCCGGTGATCCGCCGCGCGGAGATGCTGGCGGAGTTAATGCGTTTTCGTCACGGCATCGCCATTGCCGGGACGCACGGTAAAACAACGACCACCGCGATGGTCTCCAGCATTTACGCGGAAGCGGGGCTGGACCCGACCTTCGTCAACGGTGGGCTGGTGAAAGCGGCTGGCGTGCATGCGCGTTTAGGCCACAGCCGTTATCTGATTGCGGAAGCGGATGAGAGCGATGCGTCGTTCCTGCATCTGCAACCGATGGTGGCGATTGTCACCAATATTGAAGCCGACCATATGGATACTTACCAGGGCGACTTCGAAAATTTGAAGCAGACCTTTATTAATTTCCTGCACAATTTGCCGTTTTATGGTCGTGCAGTGATGTGTGTTGACGATCCGGTGATCCGCGAGCTGCTGCCGCGCGTGGGCCGTCAGACCACAACTTATGGTTTTAGCGACGACGCTGACGTGCGTGTGGAAGAGTACCAGCAGGTTGGGCCGCAGGGGCATTTTACGCTGCTGCGTCAGGATAAACCTGCAATGCAGGTGACGCTGAATGCGCCGGGCCGCCACAATGCGCTGAACGCGGCGGCTGCCGTGGCGGTGGCGACCGAAGAAGGGATTGACGACGAGGCGATTCTGCGCGCGCTGGAAAGCTTCCAGGGCACCGGGCGTCGCTTCGATTTCCTCGGTGAATTCCCGCTTGAGCCGGTAAACGGTAAAGCAGGGACGGCGATGCTGGTCGATGATTACGGCCATCATCCAACGGAAGTCGACGCCACCATTAAGGCCGCGCGTGCAGGCTGGCCGGATAAAAATCTGGTGATGGTTTTCCAGCCGCACCGCTTCACGCGTACGCGCGATCTGTACGACGATTTCGCCAATGTGCTGACGCAGGTTGACGCGCTGTTAATGCTGGATGTTTACGCCGCAGGCGAAGCGCCAATTCCGGGAGCGGACAGCCGTTCGCTGTGCCGTACGATTCGCGGTCGCGGTAAAATTGACCCGATTCTGGTCTCCGAACCGGCGCAGGTTGCGCAAATGCTGGCGCCGGTATTAACCGGTAATGATTTGATTTTGGTGCAAGGCGCGGGAAATATCGGCAAAATTGCGCGCACCTTAGCTGAAATTAAACTGAAGCCGCAAACCCAGGAGGAGGAGCAACATGGCTGATAAAATCGCGGTCCTGTTGGGTGGAACCTCCGCCGAACGTGATGTTTCGCTGAATTCCGGCGCGGCGGTGCTGGCCGGGTTACGCGAAGGCGGCGTGGATGCGCATCCGATCGACCCGAAAGAGGTTGATGTCACCCTGCTGAAATCAATGGGTTTTCAGAAGGTGTTTATTGCGTTGCATGGTCGCGGCGGCGAAGATGGCACGCTGCAAGGGATGCTGGATCTGATTGGCCTGCCCTATACCGGCAGCGGGGTGATGGCTTCAGCAATTTCAATGGATAAACTGCGCAGCAAATTGCTGTGGCAGGGCGCCGGATTACCGGTTGCGCCGTGGGTGGCATTGACGCGCGCTGAGTTTGAAAAAGGGCTTAGCGACGACGCGCTAACGCGAATTTCTGCGCTGGGTTTGCCGCTGATTGTGAAGCCGAGCCGTGAAGGTTCCAGCGTCGGCATGTCGAAAGTGGTAGAAGAAAATGCTTTGCAGGCAGCATTAGCATTGGCTTTTCAGCATGATGAAGAAGTACTGATTGAGAAATGGCTCAGTGGCCCGGAATTTACGGTTGCGATACTCGGTGAAGAAATTTTACCGTCAATTCGTATCCAACCCGCCGGAACCTTCTATGATTATGAGGCGAAGTATCTCTCTGATGAGACACAATATTTCTGCCCGGCAGGTCTGGAAGAGGAACAAGAGGCTATTTTGCAGACATTGGTCCTGAAAGCGTGGACCGCGTTGGGTTGCAAAGGATGGGGCCGCATCGACGTCATGCTGGACAGCGATGGCCAGTTTTATCTGCTGGAAGCGAATACCTCGCCGGGTATGACCAGCCACAGTCTGGTGCCGATGGCGGCGCGTCAGGCGGGCATGAGCTTCTCGCAGTTGGTGGTACGAATTCTGGAGTTGGCGGACTGATATGTCGCAGGCTGCGCTGAACACGCGAAACAGTGATGAAGAGGTGTCTTCTTCACGGCGCAATAATGGAACGCGTCTTGCAGGAATACTGTTCCTGCTGACGGTGCTCTGCACCGTGTTTGTCAGCGGCTGGGTTGTGTTGGGCTGGATGGAAGACGCGCAGCGTTTGCCGTTGTCGAAACTGGTGTTGACCGGCGAGCGGCATTACACGCGCAATGATGACATCCGCCAGTCGATTCTGGCGTTGGGCGCGCCGGGTACGTTTATGACTCAGGATGTGAACATTATCCAGAGCCAGATAGAGCGTTTACCGTGGATTAAACAGGCCAGCGTCAGAAAGCAATGGCCTGATGAATTGAAGATTCATCTGGTTGAATATGTGCCGATTGCGCGTTGGAATGATCAGCATATGGTTGATGCCGAAGGCAATACCTTCAGCGTACCGGCAGAGCGAACCAGTAAACAGGTATTACCCATGTTGTATGGCCCGGAAGGCAGCGCGAGTGAAGTGTTGCAGGGGTATCGCGATATGGGGCAGGTGCTGGCTAAGGACAGATTCACCCTGAAGGAAGCGGCAATGACCGCGCGTCGTTCCTGGCAGTTGACGCTGAATAACGATATTAAGCTCAACCTCGGCAGGGGCGATACGATGAAACGTTTGGCTCGCTTTGTAGAACTTTATCCGGTTTTACAGCAGCAGGCGCAAACCGATGGCAAACGGATAAGCTACGTTGATTTGCGTTATGACTCGGGGGCGGCAGTAGGGTGGGCACCCTTACCTCCAGAGGAATCTAATCAGCAACAGAATCAGGCACAGGCAGAACAACAATGATCAAGGCGACGGACAGAAAACTGGTAGTAGGACTGGAGATTGGCACCGCGAAGGTTGCCGCTTTAGTAGGGGAAGTTCTGCCCGACGGTATGGTCAATATCATTGGCGTGGGCAGTTGCCCGTCGCGAGGTATGGATAAAGGCGGGGTGAACGACCTCGAGTCAGTGGTGAAGTGCGTACAGCGCGCCATTGACCAGGCGGAGCTGATGGCGGATTGCCAGATCTCCTCGGTGTATCTGGCGCTTTCTGGCAAGCACATTAGCTGTCAGAATGAAATTGGTATGGTGCCGATCTCCGAAGAAGAAGTGACGCAGGAAGATGTGGAAAACGTCGTGCATACCGCGAAGTCGGTGCGCGTGCGTGATGAGCATCGTGTACTGCATGTCATTCCGCAGGAATATGCGATCGATTACCAGGAAGGCATTAAGAATCCGGTTGGCCTTTCCGGCGTGCGTATGCAGGCAAAAGTGCACTTGATCACATGCCACAACGACATGGCGAAAAACATCGTTAAAGCGGTGGAACGTTGTGGCCTGAAAGTTGACCAACTCATATTTGCCGGGTTAGCGGCCAGTTACTCCGTTTTAACGGAAGATGAACGTGAACTGGGCGTCTGCGTGGTTGATATCGGTGGTGGTACAATGGATATCGCCGTTTATACTGGCGGGGCGTTGCGCCATACCAAGGTAATCCCTTACGCAGGGAATGTCGTGACCAGCGATATCGCGTATGCCTTCGGTACGCCGCCGAGCGATGCTGAAGCCATCAAAGTGCGTCACGGCTGCGCGCTGGGCTCTATCGTCGGCAAAGACGAAAGCGTTGAAGTGCCGAGCGTGGGCGGTCGTCCGCCGCGTAGCCTGCAACGTCAGACGCTTGCGGAGGTGATTGAGCCGCGTTACACCGAGCTGCTCAACCTGGTCAACGAAGAGATTTTGCAATTACAGGAACAGCTTCGCCAGCAGGGTGTGAAACATCATCTGGCGGCGGGGATTGTATTAACCGGCGGCGCGGCGCAAATTGAAGGTCTTGCTGCCTGTGCTCAGCGCGTGTTCCATACGCAAGTGCGTATTGGCGCGCCGCTGAATATTACCGGACTGACGGATTATGCCCAGGAGCCGTACTACTCAACGGCGGTGGGGCTGCTTCACTACGGGAAAGAGTCCCACTTAAGTGGCGAAGCGGAAGTGGAAAAACGTGTTACGGCATCAGTTGGCTCGTGGATCAAGCGACTTAATAGCTGGCTGCGAAAAGAGTTTTAATTTTTATGAGACCGGCGACTATTAACGGTCTCAGGCGACAGGCACAAAACGGAGAGAAACTATGTTTGAACCTATGGAACTGACCAACGACGCGGTGATTAAAGTCATCGGCGTCGGTGGCGGCGGCGGTAATGCCGTTGAACACATGGTGCGCGAGCGCATCGAAGGTGTTGAATTCTTCGCGGTGAATACCGACGCTCAGGCGTTGCGTAAGACTGCGGTTGGGCAGACCATTCAGATTGGTAGCGGCATCACCAAAGGTCTGGGCGCGGGTGCAAACCCGGAAGTCGGTCGCAATGCGGCGGACGAAGATCGTGAAGCACTGCGTGCAGCGCTTGACGGCGCAGACATGGTGTTTATCGCAGCAGGCATGGGCGGCGGTACCGGTACCGGTGCAGCGCCAGTGGTTGCGGAAGTGGCAAAAGATTTAGGTATCCTGACCGTTGCCGTGGTGACGAAGCCTTTCAACTTCGAAGGCAAGAAGCGCATGGCATTTGCGGAGCAGGGTATTACTGAGCTGTCCAAACATGTGGACTCGCTGATCACCATCCCGAACGACAAACTGCTGAAAGTGCTGGGACGCGGTATCTCCCTGCTGGATGCGTTTGGCGCGGCGAACGACGTGCTGAAAGGCGCGGTTCAGGGTATCGCTGAGCTGATTACCCGCCCGGGTCTGATGAACGTCGACTTTGCAGACGTGCGCACCGTGATGTCCGAAATGGGCTACGCGATGATGGGCTCCGGCGTGGCAAGCGGTGAAGACCGTGCGGAAGAAGCGGCAGAAATGGCGATCTCTTCTCCGCTGCTGGAAGATATCGATCTGTCTGGCGCGCGCGGCGTGCTGGTTAACATCACTGCGGGCTTCGACCTGCGTCTGGATGAGTTCGAAACCGTCGGTAACACCATCCGTGCTTTTGCGTCGGATAACGCGACCGTGGTTATCGGTACTTCTCTGGACCCGGATATGAACGACGAACTGCGCGTCACCGTTGTGGCAACCGGTATTGGTATGGACAAGCGTCCTGAAATCACCCTGGTGACCAACAAACAGGTACAGCAGCCGGTGATGGATCGTTACCAGCAGCACGGCATGGCGCCGCTGACGCAAGAGCAGAAGCCGGTCGCAAAAGTGGTGAACGACAATACGCCGCAAACGGCAAAAGAACCGGATTATCTGGATATCCCTGCGTTCCTGCGTAAGCAAGCCGATTAAGAATTGGCTGGAATTTGGGATTCACGGCTCTTTGTGCTAAACTGGCCCACCGAATGTATAGTACACTTCGGTTGGATAGGTAATTTGGCGAGATTATACGATGATCAAACAAAGGACACTTAAACGTATCGTTCAGGCGACAGGTGTCGGTTTACATACCGGCAAGAAAGTCACCCTGACCTTACGCCCTGCGCCGGCCAACACCGGGGTCATCTATCGTCGCACCGACTTGAATCCACCGGTAGATTTCCCGGCCGATGCCAAATCTGTGCGTGATACCATGCTCTGTACGTGTCTGGTCAACGAGCATGATGTACGGATTTCAACCGTAGAGCACCTTAACGCTGCTCTGGCGGGTCTGGGTATCGATAATATCGTTATCGAAGTCGATGCGCCGGAAATCCCGATCATGGATGGCAGTGCTGCTCCGTTTGTCTACCTGCTGCTTGATGCGGGTATTGATGAGCTGAACTGCGCCAAAAAATTTGTACGCATCAAAGAGACGGTTCGCGTCGAAGATGGCGATAAGTGGGCTGAATTTAAGCCGTACAATGGTTTTACGTTGGATTTCACCATCGACTTTAACCATCCGGCGATTGATTCCAGCAGCCAGCGCTATGCGATGAACTTCTCTGCGGATGCATTCATGCGCCAGATCAGCCGTGCGCGTACCTTCGGTTTCATGCGTGATATCGAATATTTGCAGTCCCGTGGCCTGTGCCTGGGCGGCAGCTTCGATTGTGCCATCGTTGTTGACGATTATCGCGTACTGAACGAAGACGGCCTGCGTTTTGAAGACGAATTTGTTCGTCACAAAATGCTCGACGCGATCGGTGACTTGTTCATGTGCGGTCACAACATTATTGGTGCGTTTACCGCGTATAAGTCCGGTCACGCATTGAATAACAAACTGTTGCAGGCTGTCCTGGCGAAACAGGAAGCCTGGGAATATGTGACTTTCCAGGACGACGCAGAACTGCCGTTGGCTTTCAAAGCGCCTTCGACTGTACTGGCATAATAGCTATACACAAAATCATTCAAGTTGCATCAAGACGGCAACTGAGCGAATTCCCAGGAACGTACGACCAGTACGTGACTGGGGTGAGAGAAGGCAGCCAACAAAGAGGCAGCTTGAAGGATGAAGTGTATACCTGTCGCATAAATTCGACTGGTTAATCTGGCACCCTCTCCGGCCAGGTAAGCCAGTCGTTTTTTTATCTCTTCCGTACGGCGTTTGCCTTCGCCTTTTTCTCTGCCGCTGAACCGAAATACAGTGCGTTCGCTGCTTTCTTAAGCATTTTTATCCTCAGCGCCATGTCATTACTGCTGTAGAGCGTACGCTTTAATGGTAAGATTTGTGCGCAAAAAACGTTTTGAATTCGTAAGCCCACATGCCGGGCATATCAGGGTGGCAATGACGTGAGTGGAATACTGACGCGCTGGCGACAGTTAGGTAGACGGTACTTCTGGCCGCATCTCTTATTGGGGATGGTCGCGGCTAGCTTTGGTCTGCCCGCTCTCAGTAACGCAGCCGAGCCTAATACGCCGGCGAAAGCGACCGCCAGTAATCACGATCAATCTGCTAAGGTTAACTTCAGCCAGCTCGCGCTGCTGGAGGCGAGTAACCGCCGCCCGAATTTTACCGTCGACTACTGGCATCAGCATGCGATTCGCACGGTTATCCGCCATCTCTCTTTTGCCATGGCGCCGCAAACGCTGCCGGTTGTTGAAGAGTCTTCGCCACTTCAGGCGCACCATATTGCGTTACTGAACACGCTCAGCGCGATGCTGACGCAGGAAGGCACACCGCCAACGATTGTACGTCGCGTCGCCCGTGCGCACTTTACGCCTCAGGCCTCATTTAGCGTTCCCGCCTGGATAAGTCAGGCGCAGGGAATCCGCGCTGGCCCTCAACGCCTCAGCTAAAAACAAAAAACCTTCAACTAATTATAGAGACTCCGCATCGCGGGGCGTTTGAGATTTTATTATGCTAATCAAATTGTTAACCAAAGTATTCGGTAGTCGTAACGATCGTACCTTGCGTCGTATGCGTAAAGCGGTCGGCATCATCAATGCCATGGAACCGGAGATGGAAAAACTCTCCGATGACGAACTGAAAGGGAAAACGGCAGAGTTTCGCGTGCGTCTGGAGAAAGGCGAAAGCGTTGAAAGCCTGATCCCGGAAGCGTTCGCCGTGGTTCGTGAAGCGAGTAAGCGCGTATTCGGCATGCGTCACTTTGACGTCCAGTTGCTGGGCGGTATGGTGCTGAACGATCGCTGTATCGCGGAAATGCGTACCGGTGAAGGTAAAACCCTGACCGCAACGCTGCCTGCTTACCTGAACGCGTTAAGCGGTAAGGGCGTACACGTCGTCACAGTGAACGACTATCTGGCGCAACGTGATGCTGAAAACAACCGCCCGCTGTTTGAATTCCTCGGGATGAGCGTCGGTATTAACCTGCCGGGCATGCCTGCCCCAGCAAAACGTGAAGCTTACGCCGCCGACATCACTTACGGCACCAACAACGAATACGGCTTTGACTACCTGCGCGATAACATGGCGTTCAGCCCGGAAGAGCGCGTACAGCGTAAACTGCACTATGCGCTGGTGGATGAGGTCGACTCCATCCTGATCGATGAAGCGCGTACGCCGCTGATCATTTCCGGCCCGGCTGAAGACAGCTCGGAAATGTACAAGAAAGTAAACAAGATCATCCCGCACCTGATTCGCCAGGAGAAAGAAGACTCTGATACCTTCCAGGGTGAAGGTCACTTCTCCGTTGATGAGAAAGCGCGTCAGGTCAACCTGACGGAACGCGGTCTGGTGCTGATCGAAGAACTGCTGGTGAAAGAAGGCATTATGGATGAAGGCGAGTCCCTGTACTCTCCGGGTAACATCATGCTGATGCACCACGTAACCGCCGCGCTGCGCGCGCACGCGCTGTTTACCCGCGACGTGGATTACATCGTTAAAGATGGCGAAGTGATTATCGTTGATGAACACACCGGTCGTACCATGCAGGGTCGCCGCTGGTCCGACGGTCTGCACCAGGCTGTGGAAGCGAAAGAAGGCGTGGAAATCCAGAACGAGAACCAGACGCTGGCATCCATCACCTTCCAGAACTACTTCCGTCTGTATGAGAAACTGGCCGGTATGACCGGTACAGCGGATACGGAAGCGTTCGAATTCAGCTCCATCTATAAGCTGGATACCGTTGTGGTTCCGACCAACCGTCCGATGATCCGTAAGGATATGCCGGATCTGGTCTACATGACCGAAGCGGAAAAAATTCAGGCGATCATTGAAGACATCAAAGAGCGTACCGCGAACGGCCAGCCGGTACTGGTGGGTACGATCTCGATCGAAAAATCTGAAGTGGTCTCTAATGAGCTGACCAAAGCGGGCATCAAGCATAACGTTCTGAACGCCAAATTCCACGCCAACGAAGCGGCGATTGTTGCACAGGCGGGCTACCCGGCTGCGGTCACTATCGCCACCAACATGGCCGGTCGTGGTACGGACATCGTGCTGGGCGGTAGCTGGCAGGCTGAAGTGGCGGAGCTGGAAAACCCAACGCCAGAGCAGATCGCGCAGATCAAAGCGGACTGGCAGGTTCGTCATGAGGCGGTGCTGGCGTCTGGCGGTCTGCACATCATCGGTACTGAGCGCCACGAATCTCGCCGTATCGACAACCAGTTGCGTGGTCGTTCCGGTCGTCAGGGCGATGCGGGCTCTTCCCGTTTCTACCTGTCAATGGAAGATGCGCTGATGCGTATTTTTGCCTCTGACCGTGTGTCGGGCATGATGCGTAAACTGGGTATGAAACCAGGTGAAGCCATTGAGCACCCGTGGGTGACTAAAGCGATTGCTAATGCGCAGCGTAAAGTTGAAAGCCGTAACTTCGATATTCGTAAGCAACTGCTGGAATACGATGATGTCGCGAACGATCAGCGTCGCGCCATTTACACCCAGCGTAACGAACTGCTGGATGTCAGCGATGTCAGCGAAACCATCAACAGCATTCGTGAAGACGTCTTTAAAGTGACGATCGATGCGTACATTCCGCCGCAGTCGCTGGAAGAGATGTGGGATATTCCGGGTTTGCAGGAACGTCTGAAAAACGACTTCGATCTGGATATGCCAATTGCCGAGTGGCTGGATAAAGAGCCGGAGCTGCACGAAGAGACGCTGCGTGAGCGTATTCTGGCACACTCAATCGAAGTGTATCAGCGTAAAGAAGAAGTGGTTGGCGCAGAGATGATGCGTCACTTCGAAAAAGGCGTCATGCTGCAAACTCTCGATTCGCTGTGGAAAGAGCACCTGGCGGCGATGGATTACCTGCGTCAGGGTATCCACCTGCGTGGCTATGCGCAGAAAGATCCGAAGCAGGAATACAAGCGCGAGTCCTTCTCCATGTTTGCAGCAATGCTGGAATCGCTGAAGTATGAAGTGGTCAGTACGCTGAGCAAAGTTCAGGTTCGTATGCCTGAAGAAGTGGAGGCGATGGAACAACAGCGCCGCGAAGAAGCCGAACGTTTAGCGCAGATGCAGCAGCTTAGTCATCAGGATGACGACAGCGCAGCGGCGGCTGCTCTGGCAGCGCAAACGGGCGATCGTAAAGTGGGTCGTAACGATCCTTGCCCTTGCGGTTCCGGTAAAAAATACAAACAGTGCCACGGCCGTCTGAGCTAAGGTCTGAATAAAGACAATGAGGCGCAGGTGACTGCGCCTTTTTTATGGATGTAACCGTATGAAAAAACTGCAAATCGCTGTCGGGATTATTCGCAACCCGAACCACGAAATTTTTATTACCCAACGTGCGGCCGATGCTCATATGGCCAATAAACTGGAGTTTCCCGGCGGGAAAATCGAAGCGGGCGAAACGCCGGAGCAGGCGCTGATCCGGGAGTTGCAGGAAGAAGTAGGGATCACCCCGCGTGAAGCGACGCTATTTGAAAAGCTGGAATATCAGTTCCCGGACAGGCACATCACACTGTGGTTCTGGTTAGTTGATCACTGGGAAGGGGAGCCGTGGGGAAAAGAGGGGCAACCGGGACGGTGGATTGCGCAAGATGCTCTGAATGCGGAAGATTTCCCGCCCGCGAATGCGCCAGTAATTGAAAAGCTGATTGCTGGCTAATGGTGTTCGTAGTTCGTAGGCCGGATAAGGCAACGCCACCATCCGGCAAATTATGGCGGGGGTGCTACGCTTGCCCGCCCTACGTTTTAGTTGAATTACTTCTGCTCTTCACTCCAGTCGTCGCTTTCTGACAAGTCGCCAGAGCTTGGAATACGCTTCTCTTCAGCGGCCCACTCGCCGAGATCGATCAACTGGCAGCGTTTAGAACAAAATGGACGGAACGGACTCACTTCGCCCCAGACAACGGTTTTCCCGCAGGTTGGGCAGCTAACGGTGATAGTTTCTGACATCTTTACTCCTTAACAACATGCCAGTTCGAAATCGAGGCGCTCAGGCACCAGCCCATTTTCGCTATCCAGCGGCATAAAGCGAATCGCAAAGCGGCTCTTATGCCCGGAAATTTGCGGATAGAGCTGTGAATCAAGCGCCAGTTGCAAACGCAGCAAGTCGGCATCATCGCCATTGTCCTGATAAAAACCATTCAGGCTGGTTTGCTTACGGAACGGCGAGGAATTACGAATCAAATCCAGGATCAGCGTTAATGCCTGATTGAGCGGATTCAGGCTGGCGATCCAGGTTTCAACCTGCGCATCACGCTGTTCCTGCGGCAAATGCAGCCAGATATGCAGGGTCGGCAAATCAAAACTACAACAACCGCCAGGAATACTCAGGCGCTGACGAACCAGAGCAATCAGGCGATCTTCACGTAACTGCTGCCCGATACGCGGAGCAGAAATCAAAATGCTGCCCGCCATCTTCAATTGCTGGCGCAGAGCCTCAATTCGACTCTGGTCAACCCCCGGCACTTCAACCCAGGCCTGAAGTTTGCGCTGCTGACGCTCAAGCTCTTTTAGCAACTCGGTCCGCACTTCACCACGTTCGAACACATCCAGCAAATCCCCGATGTTACGGAAAAAATGCAGAGCGTCCGCATGATCTGCGAGGGGCAAATTGACGGAGAGTTGCTGAATCAGAAACTCAATGCGCAGCCATGTACGCATCTTCTCATTGAGAGGGTGTTCAAAAAGGACCTGGGTGTGCATTACGGTTTTTCCTGTGAGACAAACTGCGACGCAAGCTGTAAATAGCGCGCGTGCAGGCGGGCGACATCCGACGCGATAGCGTCCGGTGCGCCATTATTATCAATAACATCATCTGCCACGGCAAGGCGTGCTTCACGCGTTGCCTGGGCAGCCAGAATTTGTTCAGCATGTTCACGCGTCACATCATCGCGCTGCATGGTTCGCAAGAGCTGCGTTTCGGGCGTCACGTCGACCACCAGAACGCGATTGGCTTGTTTATACAGCGCATTTTCGACGAGCAGGGGCACAACCCATAGCACGTAAGGGGACGTTGCCTGCTGAAACTGACGCCGGGTTTCCTGCTGAATTAACGGATGGAGCAGGGCATTCAGCCAGGACTTCTCTTCAGGACTGGCAAAGATACGTTCGCGCAACATCCGGCGTTGTAGCGAACCGTCTGGCGCGATAAGTGCAGAACCAAAATGTTCAGCGATCGCCATAAGGGCGGGTTGACCGGGTTCAACCACCTGACGCGCAATAATATCGGCGTCGATAACGTTTATTCCGAGGTCAGCGAATGCATTCGCAACGGTGCTTTTACCACTGCCAATGCCGCCGGTTAAGGCTACTGTATACCTCATAAGTCCAGATCCTGGGATTTAGGTTTGATAATCAAATGGTTAAAAGTTGAGCGCGCGAAGGCGATATTACTGTAGGCATTATCTACTATTCGCCAGGTAAATTTATGGGATTGTAGCGTAAAAAAAGAGAATTTCGCAGTCTTGCGCAAGCCTGATTAGTGCGTATGATAACGTCACTGGAGTTGTGAGTTTCGCTTTTTCGCCATTAACCCCAGGAATCCGCACATGCGTATCGAAGAAGATCTGAAATTAGGTTTCAAAGACGTTCTTATCCGCCCTAAACGCTCTACTCTCAAAAGTCGTTCTGATGTTGAACTGGAACGTCAATTCACCTTTAAACATTCAGGTCAGACCTGGTCCGGCGTGCCGATTATCGCGGCCAATATGGACACCGTCGGGACTTTCGAGATGGCAATCGCTCTGGCATCGTTCGACATTCTGACTGCCGTACATAAGCACTATTCCGTTGAGGACTGGAACGCTTTCACCAGTACCGCCTCTGAGGATGTTCTCAGGCATGTGATGGTTTCAACAGGCACCTCCGATGCTGATTTCGAAAAAACCAAACAGATTCTGGCGCAGAGCCCGGCACTGAACTTTGTTTGTATTGATGTGGCAAATGGTTACTCCGAACACTTCGTGCAGTTTGTTTCAAAGGCGCGTGAAGCATGGCCGACAAAAACCATTTGTGCCGGTAACGTGGTGACCGGTGAAATGTGTGAAGAGTTGGTTCTCTCCGGCGCGGATATTGTAAAAGTCGGGATTGGGCCTGGCTCCGTATGTACCACGCGTGTGAAAACTGGCGTGGGCTATCCGCAGCTTTCTGCGGTGATTGAATGCGCCGATGCCGCGCATGGTCTGGGCGGTATGATTGTCAGCGATGGCGGATGCACCATGCCTGGCGATGTCGCAAAAGCGTTCGGCGGCGGCGCGGATTTCGTGATGCTGGGCGGTATGCTGGCAGGCCATGAAGAAAGCGGCGGTAAAATTGTTGAAGAGAATGGCGAGAAATTTATGCTGTTCTATGGCATGAGTTCTGAATCCGCTATGACCCGTCACGTTGGCGGCGTTGCGCAATATCGTGCAGCAGAAGGGAAAACCGTTAAGCTGCCGCTGCGTGGCCCGGTGGAATACACCGCGCGTGATATCCTCGGCGGTCTGCGTTCAGCCTGTACCTACGTTGGCGCCTCCCGTCTGAAAGAGCTGACGAAACGCACGACGTTTATTCGGGTACAGGAACAAGAAAACCGCATTTTCAATAGCCTGTAATCCCGTGCGCTGGCGCAGCACAATGCGCCAGCATTATCCCATACCGCTCATTGCATCCCCCAGATGGAAAACGGGCAAATACATTGCCACGACCAACGTACCAATAATGACCCCTGTGATAACAAGCAAGGCGGGTTCCAGTAGCGCCGCCAGGTTATCCGCCAGCGATAGCGTATTCTCACCGTGGTGCCGGGCAAGGTTATGCAACATTGCATCCAGCGCGCCGGAAGTTTCACCGGTCATGACCAACTGTATGCACAATGGGCTGAACTCACCGGCATTTTTAAGCGCCTGCCAGACCGGTTTTCCGGCATGAATATCGCGATGAACCTGAGCTAAACGCTGAGACCAGTAAGGGCAATTCAGGGTTTCTGCGACACTTTCCAGCCCTTGTGAAAAGGGGATTCCGGCGCGTTGCGTTAATGCCAGGATGGTGAAAATCTGCGTGAGTTTTTGGCCTCTGACCAGGCGTGCAATAACGGGACAGCGCAGCAGAAGACGCTGGCGTTGAATCTGCCAGTACGGTTTTTTTATTATCAAACCGTAGATTACCCCCGTTGCGATACCGAGCAGCGCCATCAGCCAGCCCCATTGGGCACTCCACTGCGCCAGTGTGATGATGCCCTGCGTCAGTGCCGGTAACGGCGTATTGAATGTCCGGTAAATAGCGGCAAACTCCGGCAGGACAAAGTGCAGCATGGCGAAAACAACCATCACGGCCATCGTCAGAATTATGATGGGATAACGCAGCGCTTTTTTGACTTTGTCAGCAAGCTGTTTTTGGGCATTTTGCTGACGTGCCAGCTCAAAGCAGCATTCATCGAGTTTTCCGGTAAGTTCCCCGGTACGGATCATCGCCTGATAGAGTGGAGGAAAGACCTGCGGCCATTGCGCCAGCGCGGAAGAAAGCGGGGCGCCTTGCTCCAGGTTATGGGCCAGCGTTTGCAGCAGCGCCTGCCATTGTCGACAGGGATGCTGCCCGGCAAGCAATGTCAGTCCTTCGGAAAGCGTAAGCCCCGCTTTGAGAAGCGTCGCCAGTTGGTGGACGATCTCCGCGCTTTGTTCTGCGCGCCAGTGTGCCGCTTTAACGCTCAAGCGTTTTGCGCGTATCGGCATGATGTGCTGATGTTCCAGAGCAACGAGCAGTGCGGCACGATCGTCAGCCCATAAGGCCCCCTCTTCCGAATGGCCCGTGGCGTTAATCCCTTGCCAGCGCCAAAGCTGTTTAGCTGACATGGGGTAGCCCCAGAACGCGCAGGAGTTCTTCAAAGGTCGTCAATCCTTGTTCAACCGCATGACAGCCGTTCTCAAAAAGCGTACTCATCCCTTCCTGTCGGGCGCAGGACTCCAGCGCCTCAACGGTTGCATTGTTGATAAGCAACTGTCGCAATGCGGGCGTAACAGGCAAAACCTCGAAGAGCGCGGTACGCCCATAAAATCCGTGGTAGCAACGTTCGCAACCGGGCGCTTGCCAGCGGGGAAGCGTGGTAGGCCATAGCGCGGCGGGAAGCGAGACAGACTCTGCGGCAAGATGACGGCAGTACGGGCATAATTTTCTGACCAGTCGCTGGGCGACGACCAGCGTCAGGGCGGATGAGATCATCCAACGCGCGACGCCCATCTGTTGTAAACGTATCAGCGTTTCACTGGTGGAGTTGGTGTGCAGCGTGGACAGCACCAGGTGGCCGGTTTGCGCGGCTTTAATCGCAATTTCTGCCGTTTCGCCATCACGGATTTCGCCCACCATTATAATGTCGGGGTCCTGACGCAGCAGCGCGCGTAATACGCTCTGAAAGGTAAGTCCGGCGCGCGGATGAATTTGTGTCTGATTAAGGCCCTCGACAGGAATTTCGACCGGGTCCTCTACGCTACAGAGATTCACATCCTGGGTGTTGCGCGCCTGTAGCGCGCTGTAGAGCGTTACGGTTTTTCCACTGCCGGTAGGGCCTGTCACCAGAACCAGTCCCTGCGGTTGCCGTAGCGCCTGCATGAGCAGGGCGAGTTGCGTATCAGGCATGCCTAACGCGTTGAGATCAAGCGCCTGCTCGACCTGGTGAAGTAACCGCAGCACCACTTTCTCACCGTCCCGGCAGGGGAGGACCGCGACACGAAATGAAACCGAATTGCCCGCAAGCGTCACGGTAAATTGCCCGTCTTGCGGGAGTCGATGTTCGGCAATATCCAGATTGCCCAGTACCTTTAATCTTGCCGTCAGTGCCGCGCCGGTGACGGATGACACGCCGGGCAAGGCATGAAGTACGCCATCCACGCGTAGCCTGATTCGGTAGTGGTTTTCCGCAGGTTCAATGTGGATGTCGGAAGCGCGTTTTGCCCGCGCGGATTCCAGCATCTGCTGCAAAAGTTCCGCCGCTGTGCGGCTATCGTCGGCAATGACGGCCGGGAGCATTTTCCGCGGCTTATGCATATGGCCTTCCATTTGCTGACGAGTCCAGCAGACAATGTCGATCCGCTTTGTTGTGGCAAAGTGCAGGGCGTCCAGCAGTTCATGGGACGGTGAATCCACGACCGCGACGTGAACCACCTCGTTATCGGCATCGAGCAATATTCCCTGATGACGCAGGCACAGCGCCGTAAGTTGCGTGATGTTCATCGCGTTCTCCTTAGCTGGCGTCAAAGCGGAAAACATCTTCACAAGCCTGTTGCAGCGCGCTGTCGCTCTGGATGTTGCAACTGCGCGTCCAGCCGGTGATGCCGTTGGCGTTATCCCAGTTGGGCGTCATGGTGATGCTCAGGCCGTTGAGACTCTCCTGCCCGGTGAGCATTACCACGCCTTTTTCTATGCTCATGCCAGAGACATAGCGGGTGGTGGTCGGAGAGGGGATGCCGTTGCTGCTGGCGTCGCAGGTTGCAATGCCGCCGTGTTCCAGCGCGCAGAGTTCGACGGCGGTGCGGTAAGGAACGAATGTCTGCAACATATCCGTCAGTGCGGCTTTGCGCAGGTAGTTCTGGTAGGCCGGAATGCCGATGGCGCTCAGGATGGCGATAATGCCGATCACCACCATCAGTTCGATAAGCGTAAATCCGCGTTGTTTGTCCATTGTCTGCTCCTTGAGTTAACAGGCGCTACTTTGGCAAACGTAGGGGATAATTCGCGAGCGGCAAAAATCGAAACGGGAAAGGGGATTCAGAAGATTGTTGGCGGGTTGCATAGCAAGGCAACAGGTTTGCGAGGCAGCCCGAAAAAATGTGCCGGATGGCGGCGTAAACGCCTTATCCGGCCTACGGATTTGCATCATTTGTCGGCCCGATAAGCAAAGCGTCACCGGGCATTATCGGCAGGGTGTTGCATCATTTGTAGGCCCGATAAGCGGAGCGCCATCGGGCATTATCGGCAGGGCGTTACATCGTTTGTCGGCCCGATAAGCGAAGCACCATCGGGCATTATCGGCAGGGTGTTGCATCATTTGTAGGCCCGATAAGCGAAGTGCCATCGGGCATTATTGGCAGGGCGTTGCATCATTTGTCGGCCCGATAAGCGGAGCGCCACCGGGCATTATCAGCCGGGATTTGCATCATTTGTAGGCCCGATAAGCAAAGCGCCATCGGGCATGACAATTCGGCGTTAGCGAAAACGCATGGAGAGATCGAGCGCTCTCACATGTTTGGTCAGCGCGCCAACGGAGATAAAATCCACGCCGGTTTCGGCAAATTCGCGCAGGGTTTCATCAGTGACATTGCCGGAAACTTCCAGCCGCGCCTGTCCGTTGGTGCGTTTCACCGCTTCACGCATCTGATCCGTTTCGAAGTTATCCAGCATGATGATGTCTGCGCCCGCTTTCAGCGCGTCGTCCAGCTCATCCAGATTCTCAACTTCAACTTCAACCGGCACATCAGGATGCAGCCAGAAGGCTTTCTCGACTGCCTGGCGCACTGAGCCGGAAGCGATGATGTGGTTCTCTTTAATCAGAAAGGCGTCGGAAAGCCCCAGACGGTGATTCGCGCCGCCGCCGCACAATACGGCGTATTTTAATGCGGTTCGCAGACCCGGTAGGGTTTTGCGGGTGTCCAGCAGTTGCGTTTTTGTCCCCGCCAGCAAATCAACGTATTTACGGACTTCGCTTGCGACGCCGGAAAGCGTCTGAACAAAGTTCAACGCGGTGCGCTCGCCGGTCAGCAGGATGCGAGACGGTCCGTCCAGTTCAAACAGCGGCTGGTTGGCTTTAATGCTGTCGCCGTCCTGTACGCGCCAGGTGATGCTGACATCATCGCCGGCCAGTTGAATAAAGACCTCTTCTACCCAACGTTTTCCGCAGAATACGCCATCTTCACGGGTAATCACCGTGGCGTGAGAACGGGTGTTCTCCGGTAAAAGCTGCGCGGTAATATCGTTATTTGCGTCAACTTCTCCGCCTAAATCTTCACGCAGCGCCTGGGCGACAGCGGTGGGGATATCCAGATTTATGCGTTCCAACAGCGCGTCACGTCGGTAGTCAGGGTTGTAGCGGCGAGGCGGCATGATAAAACTCCAAATTGGTAACGAATCATAAGGTAGAAACATGCTACTCTGAACCGGATAACTGCACCATATAAAAGGAGGTTCTGTATGCTGTTAGACAAGGGCTGGCTGGCGGAGGCGCGACGCGTCCCCTCTCCTCATTTTGACTGCCGCCCGGATGACGAAACCCCTTCTTTGCTGGTGGTGCACAATATCAGCCTGCCGCCAGGCGAGTTTGGTGGTCCGTGGATTGATGCGCTATTCACCGGAACACTCGATCCCGCTGCCCATCCTTTTTTTGCCGAGATTGCCCATTTGCGCGTTTCGGCACATTGTCTGATTCGCCGTGATGGCGAAATTGTGCAGTATGTCCCTTTCGACAAGCGTGCCTGGCATGCGGGCGTGTCGAACTATCAGGGGCGTGAGCGCTGTAATGATTTTTCCATTGGTATCGAGCTGGAGGGAACGGACACGCTGGCTTATACCGATGCGCAGTATCAGCAACTGGCCGCCGTGACGCGCACGCTGATTGCGCTTTACCCGGCGATAGCCGACAACATGACCGGACACTGCAATATTGCGCCTGAGCGTAAAACCGATCCCGGTCCGTCTTTCGACTGGGCGAAGTTTCGCGCGCTGGTCACCGCCTCGTCACACAAGGAGATGACATGACGCTGTTTACGACATTACTGGTGCTGATTGTTGAGCGCCTGTTCAAGCTGGGTGAGCACTGGCACCTCGACCACCGACTGGAGGTCCTGTTCCGCCGGACGACGCATTTTTCGATGGTGCGTACGCTGGGGATGACGATTGTTGCGATGGCGGTGACGTTCCTGCTGCTGCGTGCGCTGGAAGGTTTACTGTTTAACGCTCCCACGCTGGTGGTCTGGATACTGATTGGTGTGTTGTGTATTGGCGCAGGGAAGGTTCGTCTGCATTATCACGCGTACCTGAACGCGGCTTCCCGTAATGATGCCCATGCCCGTGAAGCGATGGCTAACGAACTGACGCTGATCCACGGCGTGCCGCCAGACTGCAACGAACGGGAGTTTTTGCGCGAGCTGCAAAATGCGCTGCTCTGGATAAATTTCCGCTTCTATCTGGCGCCGCTGTTCTGGTTTATTGTCGGCGGCCCGTGGGGGCCGGTGACGCTGGTCGGCTATGCGTTTCTGCGCGCCTGGCAGTCCTGGCTGGCGCGTTATCAAACGCCGCATCAACGTTTGCAGTCTGGCATTGACGCGATTCTTCATGTTCTGGACTGGATTCCGGTGCGTCTGGCTGGCGTGGTTTATGCGCTGCTGGGGCATGGCGAGAAGGCGCTGCCCGCCTGGTTTGTTTCGCTGGCGGATCTGCGCACGTCCCAGTACCAGGTATTGACGCGTCTGGCACAGTTCTCGCTGGCCCGCGAGCCGCACACGGATAAGGTCGAAACGCCGAAAGCCGCTGTCTCAATGGCGAAGAAAACGTCTCTGGTGGTGGTGGTGGCGATCGCGTTTCTGACCATTTATGGAGCGCTGGTGTAATGTCGTTTTGCCGGATGGCGCTGCGCTTATCCGGCCTACGGCATCACTCATTTATAGGTTTATAGGCCCGGTAAGCGCAGCGCCGCCGGGCAACGTGCTCAGACGGTATCCGCAGGCGGGATGCCAAAATCTAGCATTCCGTTTTCGTCCCAGCGAATCAGCTTCAGGCGGGTATGACGGTTCGGATCGTACAGCGGATCGCCTTCAATCTCCGTATAATTTCGCGCATGGTAGACCAGTACATCATCGCCTTCCGGCGTTTGGGTAAAGCTGTTGTGCCCTGGCCCATACTGGCGGTTTTCATTGCTGGTGGTAAAGACCGGACGCGGTGATTTGTGCCAGTTTGCCGGATTTTGCGGATCGGCATGCATATCAATCCACAGCAGACCCATACAGTAGTTTTCGTCGGTGGCGCTGGCGGAATAGCTGATAAACAGCTTATCGCCGTGCGTTATAACCGCAGGCCCTTCATTGACGCGAAAACCCCGGCACTCCCAGTCATATTCCGGTTTGCTGAGCATCACCGGCGCGCCTTTGATCGTCCACGGATTTTCCAGCCCGGCAAGATAGATATTGGAATTTCCGGCGATATCCGGCGCTTTCTGCGCCCACAAATACCACTGTTTTCCCTGATGGCTAAAAGTCGTGGCATCCAGCGCGAAGGTATCAAATGGTGTTTTGACCTGACCTTTTTCTTCCCAGACGCCGCTGAGCGGGTCGGCATCTGTACACTCCAGGACAAACATACGGTGCTGGAACATTCCCAGTTTGTCGAGCGCCTGGGTATGCGCGGCGGCGAAATAGATGTACCACTTGCCGTCGATGCGGTGAATCTCTGGCGCCCAGATAAGCTCGCACATCGGGCCGCTTTCAGGTTTACGCCAGACGACGACAGGGGAGGCGGTGCGTAAGTTTTCCAGCGAGTTTGCCCGACGGATCTCCAGCCGGTCATACTCCGGCACCGAGGCGATAAAGTAATAATGGTTGCCGTCGCGAAGAATAAACGGATCGGCGCGTTGTTCAATAAACGGGTTGGGCCAGTTTTGCATCAGGCTTTCCTTACTGTTTCAGCGACGTTAAATTGCGGGTCATCGTTGAGCTCGCGGTAGTTGGCGCGGCGTTTTTCCAGGTCCTTCTGAATCTGTTTCATC
Source organism: Citrobacter sp. CK199 (assembly GCF_030333285.1). NCBI lineage: Bacteria > Pseudomonadati > Pseudomonadota > Gammaproteobacteria > Enterobacterales > Enterobacteriaceae > Citrobacter > Citrobacter sp. CK199. The sequence goes on from NZ_JAOWGF010000029.1 coordinate 523,805, forward strand.
AGTTCGCGATCCACTTTCAGCAGGCGAACCACGCCGGCGGTGATCAGATAGCCGACGCCGGGGATCACAGTGAAGAGCAGAACAATACCGCCGATTGCCGTGTCGCTCTGCGCTTTGGCGCCAGCGTCGTAGCCATACCAGGATAACAGGAAACCGACCATTGCTCCGGCAATCGCCAGACCCAGTTTCAGGAAGAACAGGTTGCCGGAAAAACTGATGCCGGTGATGCGCTTGCCGGTTTTCCATTCGCCGTAGTCATCGACGTCTGCCATCAGCGACCAGTGCAGCGGGGAAGGGATCTGATGCAGGATGTTAAGCAGGAAGTAAAGCACCACGATAAGCGTAGTGGCTTTTGGATCGAAGAAGTAAAAGGCGCAGGAGAACAGCGCCAGCGCGATATTGGTCCAGAAGAAGACCTTCAGTTTGCACCAGCGGTCGGTCAGCACTTTCGCCAGCATACTGCCGATCATCATTCCCACCACGCCAAGGCTAATGAAAAGGGTGGCGAAGTGAGTGCTTTGCCCCATTACCCAGGTCACGTAATACATGGTTGCCGCCATGCGGATAAAACCCGGACAGACGTTGCACAATGTCAGCAGCAGGATGCGCACCCATTGATCGTTTTTCCATACGTCTTTGAAATCGTTCTTCATGTCATCATGGGTAGGAACGGCAGGACGAATGCGTTCACGAACGGTGGCGAAGCAGAACAGGAACATGCACATGCCGATAATCGCCAGTACGGTCATCGCCATCTGGTAGCCTTTGGCTTTATTGTCGCCGCCAAACCACTCCACCATCGGCAGCAGCGTTAATGACAACAGCAGAGTGGCAATCCCGACCAGCACAAAACGGTATGACTGGCAGGCCACGCGCTCTTGCGGATCGTTGGTGATGACGCCGCCTAATGAGCAGTAGGGAATATTGATGGCGGTGTAGGTAATCGATAGCAGGAAATAGGTGACAAACGCATAGATAACCTTGCTGTTATATGTCCATTCCGGGGTGGTGAACATCAGGATGCTGAACAGCGCATAAGGGAAGGCAATCCACAGTAGCCAGGGACGAAATCGCCCGTATTTGCTTTGGGTACGATCGGCGATTGCGCCCATAATCGGGTCGGTAACGGCATCAATCACGCGAACGGAGAGGAGTAATACACCGACCAGAGCGGGAGCCAGCCCAAAAATATCTGTATAAAAATAGTTAACAAACAGCATTATGGCGCCAAAGATGATGTTGCATCCGGCGTCACCCATGCCATAGCCGATTTTTTCTTTTATCGACAGCTTACCCTTTTCCATTGAAACGTCTCCCATCAGATGATGTAGAGAATTATTCTGCGCAAGCGAAGTAATTGCGTTGCAGGATAACGCCGCTGATATGGATAAAATGGCTATACAGAGGAAAATGTGAGGCAGGTTGCAACCCTCACTCTTGCAAGTGAGGGCTGTGGGGATTAATGCGCTTTAACGGTTTTTGCGGTTTTCTGTTTACACAGATAGCCTACGCCCAGAATGACAATCCACACCGGAATCAGGTAGACCGAGATGGCCATGCCTGGCGTCATCAGCATAATGACCAGCACCGCCGCCATAAACAGCAGGCAGACCCAGTTACCCAGCGGGTAGAACAGCGCCGGGAAGCGAGTTTTCACTCCCTGCTGCTGTTTGGCGCGACGGAACTTTATGTGCGCGAGGCTGATCATTGCCCAGTTGATCACCAGAGCAGAGACCACCAGCGCCATCAGCAAGCCGAATGCCGAGTCCGGCGCCATATAATTAATCAGCACGCAGAGCGCGGTAACCAGTGCGGAAACCAGAATGGTGTTCACCGGTACGCCGCGTTTATCCACGCTTAAAAACACTTTCGGCGCGTTGCCCTGCTGAGCCAGGCCGAACAGCATACGGCTGTTGCAGTATACGCAGCTGTTATAGACGGACAGCGCCGCGGTCAGTACCACGATATTCAGCGCGTTGGCCACGAGGGTATCGCCCAGTTCGTGGAAGATCAGGACGAACGGGCTGGTATCAGCCGTTACGCGCGTCCACGGCAGCAGAGAAAGCAGCACCGCCAGCGAACCAATATAGAAAATCAAAATACGGTAGATAACCTGGTTCGTCGCTTTCGGAATGCTTTGCTCCGGGTTGTCCGCTTCCGCCGCCGTGATCCCGACCAGCTCCAGTCCGCCGAAGGAGAACATGATAATCGCCATCATCATGACCAGCCCGGTGAAACCATGCGGCAGGAAGCCACCTTGTTCCCACAGGTTACGCACGGTTGCCTGCGGGCCGCCGTTGCCGCTAAACAGCAGCCAGCCGCCGAAGAGGATCATCGCCACCACTGCGATAACTTTAATGATGGCAAACCAGAACTCCATCTCACCAAACACTTTCACGTTGGTCAGGTTGATGGCGTTGATGAGCACAAAGAAGGCCGCAGCGGAGACCCAGGTGGGGATTTCAGGCCACCAGAACTGAATGTATTTTCCGACCGCCGTCAGTTCCGCCATTGCAACCAGCACATACAGCACCCAATAGTTCCAGCCGGAAGCGAAGCCTGCAAATCCGCCCCAGTATTTATAGGCGAAGTGGCTGAACGAACCGGCAACCGGCTCTTCAACCACCATTTCACCTAACTGACGCATGATCAGAAAAGCGATAAAGCCCGCGATGGCATAACCCAGAATAATCCCTGGCCCTGCTGACTGGATAACGGATGCGCTGCCCAGAAACAGCCCGGTACCGATTGCGCCCCCCAGGGCGATTAGCTGGATATGGCGGTTTTTAAGACCGCGCTTTAGCTGCTCGCCATGCTGTTGACCTTCCATCATGAAACCTCGTGTGTGGTTATTTTTGAACTACGCAGTGACGCGTGTGTAAGTTTGCAATTCCATTTGTTGTATTAATATGTTTACGCTGATGAAATCTTAATTGTTACCGAAAGTCTTTCGTCGGCTAAAGAATAATGGTATGCGTGCGTTAATGCACCTGCTTTATGAAGGGACGATGACGAGTTGAATAAAAAGAAACCATTTGTAAATACCACCTCTCCCACCTCAAATTTTAGCTGATAAATATTTATTCATTATTTGTGAATATAAAAGCATTAAATAAGCGGTTGAATCGGTTCAGATAAAATTTTTCCTCGTTTCAATTACGTTAAATCTACTCCCAGGGGAGTAAATTTAACATTTGTGCATAGTTACATCTTTGAAACGTTATTTCTGTAATCTTGTTAAAATGTGCGTGGTTTACTGATTTCAATCAAAACCTGTATGGACAGAAGGTGAATACTTTGTTACTTTAGCGTCACGAACGTGAAATTGGTAAGACCAATTGACTCCGGGCAAATGGCTTAAGACAGGAAATCATGGCCTACAGCAAAATCCGCCAACCAAAACTATCCGATGTGATTGAGCAGCAGCTGGAGTTTTTAATTCTTGAGGGGACTTTGCGCCCCGGCGAAAAACTCCCACCGGAACGTGAACTGGCTAAACAGTTCGACGTCTCCCGCCCCTCTTTACGCGAGGCGATCCAACGTCTCGAAGCGAAGGGTTTGCTGCTTCGTCGCCAGGGCGGCGGAACTTTTGTGCAGAGCAGTCTGTGGCAGAGCTTTAGCGACCCACTGGTAGAACTGCTCTCCGATCATCCTGAATCCCAATTTGACCTGCTTGAGACGCGCCATGCGCTGGAAGGCATTGCCGCTTATTACGCGGCATTGCGTAGCACGGATGAAGACAAAACCCGCATTCGTGAACTCCATCATGCCATCGAGCTTGCACAACAGTCCGGCGATCTGGATGCCGAATCCGACGCGGTTCTCCAGTATCAAATCGCTGTCACCGAAGCGGCGCACAATGTGGTGCTGCTCCATCTGCTAAGGTGTATGGAGCCGATGCTGGCGCAAAACGTTCGTCAGAACTTTGAATTGCTGTATGCGCGCCGGGAGATGCTTCCGCTGGTGAGCAGTCATCGTACCCGTATTTTTGAAGCGATCATCGCCGGTAATCCGATCGATGCGCGTGAAGCGTCGCATCGTCACCTGGCGTTTATCGAAGAGATTCTCCTGGACAGAAGCCGTGAGGAAAGCCGTCGTGAACGCGCCTTACGCCGTCTGGAGCAACGAAAGAATTAGTGATTTTTCTGGCAGAACGTTAACCAGAAGATGTTGTAAATCAAGCGCAAATTATAGCGCGCGGCAACTAAACGCAGAACCTGTCTTATTGCGCTTTCTGGCGAAAGCTCAATGGGACAGGTTCCAGACAAATCAACGTATTAGATAGATAAGGAATACCCCCATGTCAGAACGTTTCCCAAATGACGTGGATCCGATCGAAACTCGCGACTGGCTACAGGCGATCGAATCGGTCATCCGTGAAGAAGGTGTTGAGCGTGCTCAGTATCTGATTGACCAGCTTCTTTCTGAAGCCCGCAAAGGCGGCGTGAAAGTAGCGGCAGGTGCAGGGGCTAGCAACTATGTAAACACTATTGCCGTTGAAGATGAACCGGAATACCCGGGCAATCTGGAACTGGAGCGTCGTATCCGTTCAGCTATCCGCTGGAACGCCATCATGACCGTACTGCGTGCGTCTAAAAAAGACCTCGAACTGGGTGGCCACATGGCTTCCTTCCAGTCTTCCGCAACCGTTTATGATGTTTGCTTCAACCACTTCTTCCGCGCACGCAATGAGCAGGATGGCGGCGACCTGGTATACTTCCAGGGCCACATCTCCCCGGGCGTGTATGCACGCGCATTCCTGGAAGGCCGTCTGACTGAAGAGCAGATGGACAACTTCCGTCAGGAAGTTCATGGCAAAGGCCTCTCTTCCTACCCGCACCCGAAACTGATGCCGGAATTCTGGCAGTTCCCGACCGTATCTATGGGTCTGGGGCCAATTGGTGCGATCTACCAGGCTAAATTCCTGAAATATCTGGAACACCGTGGTCTGAAAGACACGTCCAAACAGACCGTTTACGCTTTCCTGGGCGACGGCGAGATGGACGAGCCGGAATCCAAAGGGGCTATCACCATCGCCACCCGTGAGAAACTGGACAACCTGGTCTTCATCATCAACTGTAACCTGCAACGTCTGGACGGCCCGGTAACCGGTAACGGCAAAATCGTTAACGAACTGGAAGGCATCTTTGACGGCGCTGGCTGGAACGTGATCAAAGTGATGTGGGGCGGTCGTTGGGATGAGCTGCTGCGTAAAGACACCAGCGGTAAACTGATCCAGCTGATGAACGAAACCGTTGACGGCGACTACCAGACCTTCAAATCCAAAGATGGCGCTTACGTACGTGAGCACTTCTTCGGTAAATATCCAGAAACCGCAGCCCTGGTTGCTGACTGGACTGATGAGCAGATCTGGGCACTGAACCGTGGTGGTCACGATCCGAAGAAAGTCTACGCTGCACTGAAAAAAGCGCAGGAAACCAAAGGCAAAGCAACGGTAATCCTGGCCCATACCATCAAAGGTTATGGCATGGGTGACACTGCCGAAGGTAAAAACATCGCGCACCAGGTTAAGAAAATGAACATGGACGGCGTTCGTTACGTCCGCGATCGTTTCAACGTGCCGGTATCCGATGCTGATATCGAAAAACTGCCGTACATTACCTTCCCGGAAGGTTCTGAAGAGCACACTTACCTGCACGCACAGCGTCAGAAACTGCACGGCTACCTGCCGAGCCGCCAGCCGAACTTCACTGAGAAGCTGGAACTGCCGACCCTGGAAGACTTCGGCGCGCTGCTGGAAGAGCAGAACAAAGAGATCTCCACCACTATCGCTTTCGTTCGTGCCCTGAACGTGATGCTGAAAAACAAGTCGATCAAAGATCGTCTGGTTCCGATCATCGCCGACGAAGCGCGTACTTTCGGTATGGAAGGCCTGTTCCGTCAGATCGGTATTTACAGCCCGAACGGCCAGCAGTACACCCCGCAGGACCGTGAGCAGGTTGCTTACTACAAAGAAGACGAGAAAGGTCAGATTTTGCAGGAAGGCATCAACGAGCTGGGCGCAGGTTCTTCCTGGCTGGCCGCTGCGACCTCTTACAGCACCAACAACCTGCCGATGATCCCGTTCTACATCTACTACTCCATGTTCGGGTTCCAGCGTATCGGCGACCTGTGCTGGGCAGCAGGTGACCAACAGGCGCGCGGCTTCCTGATCGGTGGTACTTCCGGTCGTACGACGCTGAACGGCGAAGGTTTGCAGCACGAAGATGGTCACAGCCACATTCAGTCTCTGACTATCCCGAACTGTATCTCTTACGATCCGTCTTACGCGTACGAAGTTGCGGTCATCATGCACGATGGTCTGGAGCGTATGTACGGTGAGAAACAAGAGAACGTTTACTACTACATCACCACGCTGAATGAAAACTACCACATGCCAGCCATGCCGGAAGGTGCTGAGGAAGGTATCCGTAAAGGTATCTACAAACTCGAAACCCTCGAAGGTAAGAAAGGTAAAGTTCAGCTGCTGGGCTCCGGTTCTATCCTGCGTCACGTTCGCGAAGCAGCAGAGATCCTGGCGAAAGATTACGGCGTAGGTTCTGACGTTTACAGCGTCACCTCCTTCACTGAACTGGCGCGTGATGGCCAGGATTGTGAGCGCTGGAACATGCTGCACCCGCTGGAAACTCCACGCGTTCCGTACATTGCCCAGGTAATGAACGACGCGCCGGCAGTGGCATCGACTGACTATATGAAACTGTTCGCCGAGCAGGTTCGTACTTATGTACCGGCTGATGATTACCGCGTACTGGGTACTGACGGTTTCGGCCGCTCTGACAGCCGTGAGAACCTGCGTCACCACTTTGAAGTGGATGCATCTTATGTGGTTGTTGCGGCTCTGGGCGAGCTGGCTAAACGTGGCGAAATCGATAAGAAAGTGGTAGCGGAAGCCATCACCAAATTCAACATCGATGCAGATAAAGTTAACCCGCGTCTGGCGTAAGAGGTAAAAGAATAATGGCTATCGAAATCAACGTACCGGACATCGGGGCTGATGAAGTTGAAATCACCGAAATCCTGGTCAAAGTGGGCGACAAAGTTGAAGCTGAACAGTCGCTGATCACCGTAGAAGGCGACAAGGCCTCTATGGAAGTTCCATCGCCGCAGGCGGGCGTCGTTAAAGAGATTAAAGTCTCTGTTGGCGACAAAACCGCGACGGGCGCACTTATCATGATTTTCGATTCCGCCGACGGTGCAGCTGACGCTGCGCCAGCTCCGGCAGAAGAGAAGAAAGAAGCTGCTCCGGCAGCCGCTCCTGCTGCTGCGGCAGCGAAAGACGTACACGTACCGGATATCGGCGGCGACGAAGTTGAAGTCACCGAGATCCTGGTCAAAGTGGGCGACACAGTTGCGGCTGAGCAGTCGCTGATCACCGTAGAAGGCGACAAAGCCTCTATGGAAGTGCCGGCTCCGTTCGCGGGTACAGTTAAAGAGATCAAAGTCAACGCTGGCGATAAAGTGTCTACCGGCTCTCTGATCATGGTCTTCGAAGTGGCGGGCGCTGCGCCTGCTGCTGCGCCGGCTCAGGCGGCAGCACCAGCAGCGGCGGCTCCGGCAGCAGCAGCTGGCGCGAAAGACGTTAACGTACCGGACATCGGCGGCGACGAAGTTGAAGTCACCGAAGTGATGGTTAAAGTCGGCGATAAAGTGGAAGCTGAACAGTCGCTGATCACCGTAGAAGGCGACAAAGCCTCTATGGAAGTGCCGGCGCCGTTCGCGGGCGTGGTTAAAGAGCTGAAAGTTAACGTTGGCGACAAAGTGTCTACCGGCTCTCTGATTATGGTCTTCGAAGTGGAAGGCGCTACCCCTGCCGCGGCTCCGGCTGCTGCTGCTCCGGCACCTGCCGCTGCACCTGCTCAGGCCGCTAAACCGGCTGCTGCGCCTGCGGCAAAAGCGGAAGGCAAATCTGAGTTTGCTGAAAACGACGCTTACGTTCACGCGACCCCGCTGATTCGCCGCCTGGCGCGCGAGTTCGGCGTTAACCTGGCGAAAGTGAAGGGCACTGGCCGTAAAGGTCGTATCCTGCGCGAAGACGTTCAGGCTTACGTGAAAGACGCTATCAAGCGCGCTGAATCCGCGCCAGCGGGCGCAACCGGCGGTTCTCTGCCGGGTCTGCTGCCGTGGCCGAAAGTGGACTTCAGCAAGTTTGGTGAAGTGGAAGAAGTTGAACTGGGCCGCATCCAGAAAATCTCTGGTGCTAACCTGAGCCGTAACTGGGTGATGATCCCGCACGTTACGCACTTCGACAAAACGGATATCACCGATCTGGAAGCGTTCCGTAAGCAGCAGAATGCGGAAGCTGAAAAACGTAAGCTGGACGTGAAATTCACGCCAGTGGTCTTCATCATGAAAGCCGTTGCCGCTGCTCTGGAACAGATGCCGCGCTTCAACAGCTCTCTGTCTGAAGACGGTCAGCGCCTGACGTTGAAGAAGTACATCAACATTGGTGTCGCGGTCGACACGCCGAACGGTCTGGTTGTTCCGGTGTTCAAAGATGTGAACAAGAAGAGCATTACTGAGCTGTCCCGTGAACTGACGACCATCTCTAAGAAAGCGCGTGATGGTAAGCTGACCGCTGGCGAAATGCAGGGCGGTTGCTTCACTATCTCCAGCATCGGCGGCCTGGGCACCACCCACTTCGCGCCGATTGTGAACGCGCCGGAAGTGGCTATCCTCGGCGTTTCTAAGTCCGCAATGGAACCGGTGTGGAATGGTAAAGAGTTTACTCCGCGTCTGATGATGCCGATTTCTCTCTCCTTCGACCACCGCGTGATTGACGGTGCTGATGGTGCTCGCTTTATCACCATCATCAACAACACGCTGTCTGACATTCGCCGTCTGGTGATGTAAGCAAGCAAAAAAGTCGGCCTGACGGCCGGCTTTTTTCTGGTAATCTCATGAAGTGAGTGAGGTTATCGTGCGAAAGACAAATCGGTTGCCGTTTGTTGTTTCAAAATTGTTAACAATTTTGTAAAATACGGGCGGATAGAACGACCCGGTGGATGATGGGCGACAAGACCAGGGATCGCCGGGAATAAATTAAGAGGTCATGATGAGTACTGAAATCAAAACTCAGGTCGTGGTACTTGGGGCAGGCCCGGCAGGTTACTCTGCTGCCTTCCGTTGCGCTGATTTAGGTCTGGAAACCGTAATCGTAGAACGTTACAACACCCTCGGCGGTGTTTGTCTGAACGTCGGCTGTATCCCTTCTAAAGCTCTTCTGCACGTAGCAAAAGTTATCGAAGAAGCCAAAGCACTGGCTGAACACGGTATCGTTTTTGGCGAGCCGAAAACCGATATCGACAAAATTCGTACCTGGAAAGAGAAAGTTATCACTCAGCTGACCGGCGGTCTGGCTGGTATGGCGAAAGGCCGTAAAGTGAAAGTGGTAAACGGTCTGGGTAAATTCACCGGGGCCAACACCCTGGAAGTGGAAGGCGAGAACGGCAAAACCGTGATCAACTTCGACAACGCGATTATTGCAGCAGGTTCCCGTCCGATCCAACTGCCGTTTATTCCGCACGAAGATCCGCGCGTCTGGGACTCCACCGACGCACTGGAACTGAAATCCGTACCGAAACGTCTGCTGGTTATGGGCGGCGGTATCATCGGTCTGGAAATGGGTACGGTGTACCATGCGCTGGGTTCAGAGATCGACGTGGTTGAAATGTTCGACCAGGTTATCCCGGCGGCTGACAAAGACATCGTTAAAGTCTTCACCAAACGCATCGGCAAGAAATTCAACCTGATGCTGGAAACCAAAGTGACTGCCGTTGAAGCGAAAGAAGACGGTATTTACGTTTCCATGGAAGGCAAAAAAGCACCAGCAGAAGCACAGCGTTACGATGCGGTGCTGGTGGCTATCGGCCGTGTGCCGAACGGTAAAAACCTCGATGCTGGCAAGGCTGGCGTAGAAGTTGACGACCGTGGCTTCATCCGCGTAGACAAACAGCTGCGCACTAACGTACCGCACATCTTTGCTATCGGCGATATCGTCGGTCAGCCGATGCTGGCGCACAAGGGTGTTCACGAAGGTCACGTTGCCGCTGAAGTTATCGCCGGTAAGAAACACTACTTCGATCCGAAAGTTATTCCGTCCATCGCCTACACTGAGCCAGAAGTTGCATGGGTAGGTCTGACGGAGAAAGAAGCGAAAGAGAAAGGCATCAGCTACGAAACCGCCACCTTCCCGTGGGCAGCGTCTGGCCGTGCTATCGCTTCTGACTGCGCAGACGGTATGACCAAGCTGATTTTCGACAAAGAGTCTCACCGTGTTATCGGTGGTGCGATTGTCGGCACCAACGGCGGCGAGCTGCTGGGCGAAATCGGTCTGGCGATCGAGATGGGCTGTGATGCTGAAGACATCGCGCTGACTATCCACGCTCACCCGACTCTGCACGAGTCCGTTGGCCTGGCAGCCGAAGTGTTCGAAGGCAGCATCACCGACCTGCCGAACCCGAAAGCGAAGAAGAAATAATCTTCTGAGTGGATAAAGAAAAAGCGGCTTAGCGGCCGCTTTTTTATTGGGGCAAATCCTGCCCCGGGTTTTGCCGGATGGCGGCATCAACGCCTTATCCGGCCTGTAATCTTTGACAACCGCTTTTACTCAACGGTCTGCCAGTGGGCATCGGCATTGAATTTATTGATTTTCGCGACGTTCTTCTCCGTCTCTCTTCCCAGGTTCGCCTGATACACCTTATCGTCCTGATTCACCATAAAGCTCATGACGCCCGTCTTCCCCCAAATTACCGGCCAGGCCAGCAGGGCGAAACCGTTCTTTTCGCTATCAGGAATAATGCGGAAATGGTAGCCGTGATAACCCTCACCGGGTGCCGAAGGACTGAATGCCGGGCCTAACGGGCTGGATATCTCGCCGGGTTGTACCGGCCAGTACAATCCATCCTGCTGACCTTTGCTACTGATGAGTTTTGTCGCGAACCTCTGTTTGCGTTGCCAGTAATCGTATTGGGCATCCACATAGGCGCGCATCGCTTCTATCGCCGACAGTTCATTGCGGCCAATGGCGCGGGTGAGGATCTCGTCCTGAGCGGCCGCCATATCAAAATGCCAGCCATCAGCATCTTTCATCATCGGTACAGGCAGTTGCCACTCGTCGCGCCCGACGTTCAGGTGCGCGGTATCGCCTTGCTGCACGATACGGTGGCTGATTTTCCAGTCGCGGTTAAAGCGGGCAACGGCTTCGGGGTCGGCGCCTTCCTGCGGCAGAAACTGTCGCCAGTTGTCGCCCAATAGCGCAGTCAACTGCGCCTCGTTTTGCGTGGCGACTGCGGTCGCGAACGCCGTTGCCGCGTCGTCAGGCGAAGGGAAGCGTTGTTGCGCGTAGCTCAACAACGGCAGCGACAGCAGCAGGGTGCTTAACAGGATTTTTTTCATCATCGACTCCGGTTAACGACGGCGAAATTCATGGCGCTCGGAAAGGTGTTCACGCGCAGCGGCACGCTGTTCAGTATTGAGATTGCCGACGTGACGACTCTGCTGGCCGCGCTGCTGCTGAGATTGCCAGGAGGGCGAACGGCTGTCGTTACCGCTGAACACATTGGCATGGTTCTGCCGGAAGGTCTGACGCTGCTGCGGCGTGGCGGATACGACGCGCTGGTGAACGGTCTCCCGTTGCTGCTGTGACAGTGAATGTGACTGAGCCGACTCCCTGTGAACGCTGTTTTGCCGGGTGTCGTAGCCGCGATAGTTATTCCGCTGGGCAATCTGGTTTAGCTGCTGCGAGGCCGCTTTGCGCTGGGCATCGCGGGACGTCGCGCCAGGCGGTTGGGTTCGCGTGGCGGGAGACGCGTGGCTATGCTGCTGGAATTGCGCCATCGCCGCCTGACGCTGGCCGTCGCGGGAGGCTGGCGTCTGTTGAGTAGCGCTTAACCCGCCGCTGACATCGGTTTGATGAAAACGTTGGGACACCGCGTTGTTCTGATAGGGCACGCCGTTGCGATACGCCGGGTTGTGCTGCCAGGCCATTGTCTGCCCTTTGAGATTTTGCCCGGTAATGTGATTGAAGTTATTCACATTGATATTGATGTTATCCCCGTTGTGCTGGTAGCCATTGCCGCCGTGATGGTCGTTATCATCGTGGTGGTGATGGTCATCGTCGTGGTGATGATGATCGTCGTCCCAGTCGATGCTGCTGAACAACGCGTAGGTGGTGGCGACGCCGAGGCTATAACCAAAGCCTTTCACGAAACTGTCGGCGAATTGCTGTCCGGGAGGCGGCGGCAGATACACGGGCGGGTAAGCGGTGTTCGGCCAGGCGCCGTAAACGGTCGCGGGATTATAGTTGGGAACATAGACGACCTGTGGATCGGCGGGCTCAATTTTGATCACCGTCGGCGTCGTGCTCTGTACGTTAGCGGCGGCGCTCTGCTTCGGCGTGCTGCTAACCGTTTGCTGCGGCGTGGATTTCAGCGAGCCGGTTTGCTGCGCCAGTAAACGCAACCGTTGCACCGCGTCCATGACGTCCTGCGGCTGGGCCAGAAAAGCGTCGCCAAGGTTTTGCACCCACGTTGGGTTTTCGCCCATCAGCGCCATCAACTGGGGAAACGCCACCAGTGATTTCACGCTCGGGTCCCAGGGCTGACCGGAGACGGCCTGTATTGCCGCATCGCCTTGCAGGGTTGGGTTGTCATGCGACCACTGCACCGCCTGAACCACGTTCGCTGGATAGGTGGCGGCCATCAGCACCTGAGAAAGCAGCGAGTCAGGGTAGAGCGCTATTGGGGCGACCCATTGATCGATTTGCGCTGCGGTAAACGCGGCTTTTGCTTCAGGTTCCGCGGCGGCGGTCGGCTGCGGCTGCACGGCAACGGGCGCGGGTTGAAGCGGGGCTTCGGGCGTGCGGCTTTTTACATACAACACACCCGAAGCGGCAAATAACCCTGCGCTGCATACCAGCGCAATTACATGGGGCTTAAAGGGCAACGTCATTTTATCTCTCCCGATTCCTGAAGAATCGTCATGGTCATTATGCCTGCCGCCAGCGGGTGCGGTGTTGCGTGAGTATAGGGCGGCGGGAGTTTAATTTTTGACTAATATTGGGATCGCTACCGTCAGGTGATGATTAGCGTTCGAAATAATGTGAGCAAACGTTGCAGGGGAAAATGTCTCTTTCCTGAAAAGGCGAAGGGCAATAGACCATGCGTAACGATTCAGCCACTTTTTTATGTTGCTTTTTTGTAAACAGATTAACACCCCACTAAAATCCTGCTATTCTGCCCGTTGCGGTATCGGGCATTTACCCTACAAACTGCTGTCTCACAGGAGCGTGAAGAGAATCGCCCATATACAAAAGCGCCGCACTATGACAATGAGAGCGAGGAGAACCGTCGTGCTAGAAGAATACCGTAAGCACGTAGCTGAGCGTGCCGCCCTTGGGATTGTGCCCAAACCCTTAGATGCAACCCAAATGGCCGCACTTGTCGAGCTGCTGAAGACCCCGCCTGTGGGCGAAGAAGAATTCCTGTTAGACCTGTTAATCAACCGCGTTCCCCCTGGCGTCGATGAAGCCGCCTATGTAAAAGCGGGCTTTCTCGCTGCCGTCGCGAAAGGCGACACCACCTCCCCGCTGGTTACTCCAGAAAAAGCCATTGAACTGCTGGGCACCATGCAGGGTGGTTACAACATTCATCCGCTGATTGACGCGCTGGACGATGCCAAACTGGCGCCGATTGCCGCTAAAGCGCTGTCCCATACCCTGCTGATGTTCGACAACTTCTACGATGTAGAAGAAAAAGCCAAAGCGGGCAACGAATACGCGAAGCAGGTGATGCAGTCCTGGGCCGATGCCGAATGGTTCCTGAACCGTCCTGCTCTGGCTGAAAAAATCACCGTTACCGTCTTTAAAGTGACCGGTGAAACCAACACCGACGACCTCTCTCCGGCGCCAGATGCCTGGTCCCGCCCGGACATTCCGCTGCACGCGCTGGCGATGCTGAAAAACGCCCGTGAAGGCATTGAGCCGGATCAGCCTGGCGTGGTGGGGCCGATCAAACAGATCGAAGCGTTGCAGCAAAAAGGCTATCCGTTAGCCTACGTGGGCGACGTTGTCGGCACCGGTTCTTCGCGTAAATCCGCCACCAACTCCGTGTTGTGGTTCATGGGCGATGACATCCCGAATGTGCCGAACAAACGCGGCGGCGGTCTGTGTCTTGGCGGCAAAATTGCGCCTATCTTCTTTAACACGATGGAAGATGCGGGCGCGCTGCCCATTGAAGTGGACGTGAATAACCTGAACATGGGCGATGTGATTGACGTTTACCCGTACAAAGGTGAAGTCCGCCATCACGAAACCGGCGAACTGCTGGCGAGCTTTGAACTGAAAACCGACGTGCTGATCGACGAAGTGCGCGCGGGCGGTCGTATTCCGCTGATCATCGGTCGCGGCCTGACCACCAAAGCGCGTGAAGCGCTGGGTCTGCCGCACAGCGATGTGTTCCGTCAGGCGAAAGACGTGGCGGAAAGCGCTCGCGGCTACTCGCTGGCGCAGAAGATGGTGGGCCGCGCCTGCGGCGTTGCCGGTATCCGTCCGGGCGCTTACTGCGAACCGAAAATGACCTCCGTAGGCTCTCAGGATACCACTGGCCCAATGACCCGTGACGAACTGAAAGACCTGGCGTGCCTGGGCTTCTCGTCTGACCTGGTGATGCAGTCTTTCTGCCATACCGCAGCGTATCCGAAACCGGTTGACGTAACTACGCACCACACGCTGCCGGATTTCATCATGAACCGTGGCGGCGTCTCTCTGCGTCCGGGCGATGGCGTAATCCACTCCTGGCTGAACCGTATGCTGCTGCCGGATACCGTTGGTACGGGCGGCGACTCCCATACCCGTTTCCCGATTGGCATCTCCTTCCCGGCGGGTTCTGGCCTGGTGGCATTTGCGGCGGCGACCGGCGTCATGCCGCTGGATATGCCGGAATCAGTGCTGGTGCGCTTCAAAGGCAAAATGCAGCCGGGTATCACCCTGCGCGATCTGGTACACGCGATCCCGCTGTACGCGATCAAACAGGGTCTGCTGACCGTTGAGAAGAAAGGTAAGAAAAACATCTTTTCTGGCCGCATTCTGGAAATCGAAGGGTTGCCGGATCTGAAAGTGGAACAGGCGTTTGAGCTGACCGATGCCTCTGCGGAGCGTTCTGCGGCAGGCTGTACTATTAAGCTCAACAAAGAGCCGATCATCGAGTACCTGAACTCCAACATCGTTCTGCTGAAGTGGATGATCGCGGAAGGTTACGGCGATCGCCGCACCCTGGAGCGCCGTATTCAGGGCATGGAAAAATGGCTGGCGGACCCGCAGTTGCTGGAAGCGGACGCGGATGCCGATTATGCGGCGGTGATCGAGATCGATCTGGCTGATATCAAAGAGCCGATCCTCTGCGCGCCGAACGATCCTGACGATGCGCGTCTGCTGTCTGATGTGCAGGGCGAGAAGATTGACGAAGTCTTTATCGGTTCCTGTATGACCAACATCGGTCACTTCCGTGCGGCAGGTAAACTGCTGGATGCGCACAAAGGCCAGCTGCCGACCCGCCTGTGGGTGGCGCCGCCAACCCGTATGGATGCCGCGCAGTTGACCGAAGAGGGCTACTATAGCGTCTTTGGTAAGAGCGGCGCGCGGATTGAAATTCCAGGCTGTTCACTGTGCATGGGGAACCAGGCGCGTGTGGCTGACGGGGCGACGGTTGTTTCTACCTCAACCCGTAACTTCCCGAACCGTCTGGGAACCGGGGCGAACGTCTATCTGGCTTCTGCGGAACTGGCGGCGGTTGCGGCGCTGATCGGCAAACTGCCGACGCCGGAAGAGTACCAGACCTACGTTGCGCAGGTGGATAAAACCGCCGTGGATACCTACCGTTATCTGAACTTCGATCAGCTTTCCCAGTACACCGAGAAAGCCGACGGCGTGATTTTCCAGACTGCGGTGTAACGGCTCCGACCTGTTCTGCGTAAAAACGCATCAATGCCCGGTGAAACCTTGCGTCACCGGGCATTTTTATTTCTATTCCTTCCGCCCGTTCCGCTTTTTTTCTTCCGTTGTGCTGCGATAATTACAGCATGGGCGCAATGCGGTAATGGCGCATTGCCGGGAGCAGAGGAACACATTATGGATTACGAATTTCTGCGCGATATTACCGGAGTGGTAAAAGTGCGAATGTCCATGGGCCACGAGGTGGTGGGGCACTGGTTTAACGAAGAAGTGAAAGAGAACCTGGCCTTGCTTGATGAAGTGGAACAAGCGGCGCGTGCGCTAAAGGGCAGTGAGCGTTCCTGGCAACGGGCGGGACATGAATATACGCTCTGGATGGATGGCGAAGAGGTGATGGTTCGCGCTAATCAGCTGGAGTTTACCGGCGACGAAATGGAAGAGGGGATGAACTACTACGACGAAGAGAGCTTATCGCTCTGCGGCGTGGAGGACTTTCTTCAGGTTGTTGCGGCTTACCGTCATTTCATTCAACAACGCTAAATACGGTGGAGCCTCCGTGCTCCGCCGTTACGCTTATACCGCAGGGATATTGCGGCCGTAGTAAATCTCGCGCATCTCTTTCCACAGCGCAGCGGTAATCTCTTTGCGCTCGGTTTCCGTCAGATCTTCCGGTTTAGTGTGGAACATGTAGTGCTTAAGATCGAACTCTTTAAGCAGCATCTTGGTATGGAAGATATTTTCCTGATACACGTTCACATCCACCATGTCATACAGCGACTTCATGTCGTCGGACATAAAGTTCTGAATGGAGTTAATCTCATGATCGATAAAGTGTTTCATGCCGTTGACGTCGCGGGTAAACCCACGCACGCGGTAGTCGATGGTGACGATATCGGACTCTAACTGGTGGATCAGGTAATTCAGCGCCTTCAGCGGGGAAATCACGCCGCAGGTCGAAACTTCAATGTCGGCGCGGAAGGTGCACAATCCGCCTTCCGGGTGGCTTTCCGGGTAGGTATGCACGCAGATATGGCTCTTATCCAGATGGGCGACGACGGCCTCGGGCAGCGGGCCGGGATGCTCTGTTTTGTCGATAAGCTGCGGGTCGACCGGCTCTTCGCTTACCAGAATAGTGACGCTGGCGCCCTGGGGTTCATAATCCTGGCGGGCGATATTCAGGATATTCGCGCCGATGATGGAGCACGTCTCTGACAGAATTTCCGTCAGGCGATTGGCGTTATAGAGTTCATCGATATAGGCAATGTAACCATCGCGCTCTTCTGCGGTTTTGGCGTAGCAGATATCGTAAATACAAAAACTCAGACTTTTGGTCAGATTATTAAAGCCATGCAGTTTCAGTTTTTTCAATTTCTTATCTTCTCCTTAGGACGACGGTGTTGCGAGCGCGTCTTGCAAATACTGAGGTAAGGCAAAAGCTGCCGTGTGAACAGACGGATTGTAGTAACGGCATTTCAGGCCGGAGGTATGGAAACGCGCCTGAATAATCTCGGTCGACAGGTGGCGCAGCGCGTCATTGTCCGTCGCCCACGCGAAGGTCATAATGCCGCCGTAGTAGGTCGGAATGGCTGCCTGGTAGAAGCTGACATCGCCAAAGTAATGGCTGAGCTTGCGGTGGCTGTCAATGGCTTCATCCTGTTGCAGGAAGCAGACGCCGTTCTGTGCGACAAAGATCCCGCCCGGATTCAAACAGCGCTTGCAACCTTCATAGAAGGTTGAGGTGAACAGACTCTCGCCGGGGCCGATCGGATCGGTACAGTCGGAGATGATCACATCAAAGGTCTGGCTGGTCTGATTCACGAAGTTAACGCCATCGTCGATCACCAGATTAAAACGCGGATCGTCATAGCTGCCTGCGTTGTGATTCGGCAGATACTGACGGCAGAAAGAGACCACGCCTGCGTCGATCTCCACCATCGTGATGGTTTCGACATTTTTATGCCGTGTCACTTCACGCAGCATTGCGCCGTCGCCGCCGCCGATGATCAGCACATGTTTCGCGTGGCCGTGTGCCAGCAGCGGAACGTGGGTCATCATCTCGTGATAGATAAACTCATCGCGCTCGGTGGTTTGCACCACGCCGTCCAGCGCCATTACGCGGCCAAACGCGGCGTTCTCGAAAATAATCAGATCCTGGTGATCGGTTTTCTCGTGATACAGCACGTTGTCTACGGCAAAGTACTGACCAAACTGGTCGTGTAGCGTTTCATGCCACTTCGTATTTTCGGCCATTGGCTGATACCTCCATTGTTAACACCCGTAAAAAATGGGCGCAACATAATAGCTAACAATGACCGATGATGCACGGTCATTATTTCAGCAATAAGGTATCCGTTGGGTATAACGCGAGTTATTTTACGTAGGCCAGCAAACTCAGGGAATCGCGCGCCAGCGCTTTGCATTTTTTGGCGACGGGAATACCGATGCCGCTCAGATCGCGGTAGCTGTCTTCACCGAGGGATTTCATGTCGAAGGAGTCGTAATTGCTGAGGTCCCACTGGTTTTGCTGGGCAAAAAAGACCAGTGCGCGACGAATCTGACCGTTCGGGAGATTCTGGTAGCCGCAGTCATTTTTCAGAAAGACGAACACCGCCGTTAAATCTGCCATATCTTCGGCTTCGGATTCACTGAGCGCATAGCTGTTTGCGCATACGGCCATCAGGCTGCCGAACAACACTGTTCTGAAAAACGTCTTCATTGCTTCTACCACTGCATCACGGAAATTAAACGTTAGCACACTGCGGGCGAGGCGACGACATTTATTATTGTATCCGACGGGCGTCTGTGACTTGACCTTCCCGTAAGGGGAGGGTCTATGCTCAAAGGTCAGACTGCGTCCCGCCGGTTGAAAATAAGGAAGTGATTATGCAACGTCGTGATTTCTTAAAATATTCTGTGGCGCTTGGGGTCGTATCGGCACTGCCGTTGTGGAGCCGCGCCGTGTTTGCTGCGGAACGTCCCGCGTTACCCATTCCCGATCTTTTAACCGCCGACGCGCGCAATCACATTTCGCTGATTGTCAAAGCCGGACAGTCGACCTTCGCGGGTAAAACGGCAGCGACCTGGGGCTACAACGGCACGCTACTCGGGCCGGCGCTAAAACTGCGCAAAGGTCAGCGTATTACCGTGGATATTCATAACCAGCTTGCCGAGGAGACGACGCTGCACTGGCATGGGCTGGAAGTTCCCGGCGAAGTGGACGGCGGCCCGCAGGGGGGGATTGCGGCGGGCGGCAAGCGCTCCGTCACCTTCACGCCTGAACAGCGTGCGGCAACCTGCTGGTTCCACCCTCATCAGCATGGGAAAACCGGTCGTCAGGTGGCGATGGGACTGGCGGGCCTGGTACTGATTGAAGATGAAGACATTGGCAAACTGCTCCTGCCGAAACAGTGGGGGATAGACGATGTGCCGGTGATTATTCAGGACAAACAGTTTTCTCCTGACGGACAAATCAATTATCAGCTGGATATGATGACTGCCGCCGTCGGGTGGTTTGGCGACACGCTGCTGACCAACGGGGCGATTTATCCGCAACATGCTGCGCCAAAAGGCTGGCTGCGTCTGCGCCTGCTGAATGGTTGCAACGCGCGTTCACTGAACATCGCCACCAGCGACAACCGCCCGCTGTATGTTATCGCCAGCGATGGCGGCCTGCTGGCGGAGCCGGTGAAGGTAAACGCACTGCCCATGTTAATGGGGGAGCGTTTCGAAGTGCTTATCGACATCAGCGACGGCAAAGCGTTTGAGTTGATGACGCTGCCCGTCAGCCAGATGGGGATGACGATCGCGCCGTTTGATAAACCGCACCCGGTTATGCATATCCAGCCGCTGGCGGTCACGGCCTCCGGCACTTTGCCGGATACGCTGACCACGATGCCTGCGTTGCCTTCTCTTGATGGCCTGACGCA
The DNA here is from genome assembly GCF_030333285.1 of Citrobacter sp. CK199. Classification (NCBI taxonomy): domain Bacteria; kingdom Pseudomonadati; phylum Pseudomonadota; class Gammaproteobacteria; order Enterobacterales; family Enterobacteriaceae; genus Citrobacter; species Citrobacter sp. CK199. The sequence goes on from NZ_JAOWGF010000029.1 coordinate 543,698, forward strand.
GCGAAAACTGCAACTGTCGATGGACCCGATGCTCGACATGATGGGTATGCAGATGCTGATGCAAAAGTATGGCGACCGGGCGATGGCGGGAATGGATCATGGGCAGATGATGGGGCATATGAATCATGGCTCAATGAATCACGGCAATGGTGGACATATGAATCACGGTGGGAAGTTCGATTTCCACAATGCCAATAAGATCAACGGCCAGGTGTTTGATATGACGACACCGATGTTTGCCGCCGCCAAAGGGCAGTATGAGCGCTGGGTTATTTCCGGCGAAGGCGACATGATGCTGCATCCGTTCCATATTCATGGTACGCAGTTCCGCATCCTGTCGGAAAACGGCAGCGCTCCGGCGGCGCATCGCGCAGGCTGGAAGGATACGGTGAGGGTTGAAGGCGGGATCAGCGAGGTGCTGGTGAAGTTTGATCACGAGGCATCGCAAGAACATGCTTACATGGCGCACTGCCATCTGCTGGAGCATGAAGATACAGGCATGATGCTTGGCTTTACGGTATAAACATGCCGGATGGCGCTGGCGCTTATCCGGCCTACAGTCTCGGTTTTACGGTATAAACATGCCGGTTGGCGCTGACGCTTATCCGGCCTACAGTAAAATGAGCATCCTGTAGGCCGGATAAGGCGAAGCCGCCATCCGGCATAAACGTTACTGCGCGTCGTCAGGCAGAGCGTACGCGACAATATAGTCGCCCATCTTCGTCCCGAACGAACCGTGACCCCCGGCGGAAATCACGACGTACTGCTTACCGTTGACTTCATACGTCATAGGCGTTGCCTGACCGCCTGCGGGCAGACGGCCTTCCCACAGTTTTTCACCATTACTCATGTTGTAAGCGCGCAGGTAGTTATCTGCGGTCGCGGCAATAAACAGCACGTTGCCAGCGGTAGAGATTGGGCCGCCCAGCATTGGCATCCCCATATTGAACGGCACTTTAAACGGCATCGGGAACGGCATGCTGTCCTGCGGCGTACCAATACGTTTTTTCCAGACAACTTCGTTGGTTTTCAGATCCAGCGCGGAGATGTAACCCCAGGCAGGCTGTTTACACGGCAGACCAAACGGCGACAGGAACGGGTTCAGCGTCACGCCATACGGTACGCCATACTGCGGCTGAATACCCGATTCCGAACCGGTGCCTTTGGCATCTTCCGGCGGCTCCATCGGATTACCCGGGCCGCGTGGGATCAGTTTAGAGACAAACGGCAGCGCCATCGGGTTGGCAATCGCCACCTGACGGTTCGGATCGACGGAAATGCCGCCCCATTCGAACATACCGAGGTTGCCCGGGAAGACCAACGTGCCTTTTTCTGATGGCGGGGTAAAGATCCCTTCATAACGCATCTGATGGAACATCACGCGGCACACCAGCTGATCGAACATGGTGGCGCCCCACATATCCGCACCGGTCAGGTCTTTCGTTGGACGGAAGCTCAAATCAGAGAACGGCTGCGTTTTGGTGACGTAATCCCCTTTGGCCGCGCCCTGCGGCACCGGTTTTTCCGGGGCAGGCACCACCAGCTGACCATTGCGACGGTCCAGCACGAAAATATTGCCGGTTTTTGCCGGAGCGTAGATGACCGGAACGGTTTGCCCTTTCACGGTGATATCCGCCAGCGTCGGCTGGGACGGCATATCCATATCCCACAGATCGTGATGAACGGTCTGATAGCTCCAGGCCAGTTTACCGGTCGTTGCATTGAGCGCCAGGATCGAGCTGGCATAGCGCTCCTGCTCCGGCGTACGGTTGCCGCCCCAGATATCCGGGGTGGTGACGCCCATCGGCAGATAGACCAGATCCAGCTTCGCGTCATACGCGGCTGGCGCCCAGGAGTTTGGCGAGTTTGGCGTGAAGTGGTGCTCATCCGACGGGATCGCGTTCGGGTCTTTCGCACCGGGATCGAATGCCCATAGCAATTTACCGCTGTTCACGTCAAAGCCGCGAATAACCCCGGACGGCTCGCGGGTAGAGAAGTTATCGGTGACGGCGCCTGCAATGACGATCACCTTGTCGGTCACGACCGGCGGTGATGTGGGTTCATACATGCCCGGCGTAGTGACCGGCATATTGGTTTGCAGGTTCAGAATGCCGTTGTTGGCAAAGGATTCGCACAGCTTGCCGTTGTCCGCGTTGAGGGCGAAAATACGGCCATCGTTCACCGGCAGAATAATCCGGCGCGGGCAGTCTGAAACGACATCCGGCGAGGCGTTATCGGCCGTGGCTTCATGATAGGAGACGCCACGGCAGGTGACATGCTGGAAGCTGGGATCGGTATTGAGCTGCGGGTCGAAATGCCACTTCTCTTTCCCGCTCGCCGCGTCCAGCGCGAACAAACGCTGGTGGGCGGTACACAGATACAGCGTATCGCCGACTTTAATCGGGGTCACTTCGTTGGTGATTTCACCCGGATCGTTCGGCTGCTTCAGATCGCCGGTACGGAACACCCACGCCTCTTTCAGGTTGTGGACGTTATCAGCAGTGATCTGCTTCAGCGGGGAGTAGCGCTGCCCTTCCTGATTGCGGCCATAGGCAGGCCAGTCCTGGTCCGCAACCGGAGAGATCGGTTCGGCAGGCACCGCGTCCGCGCTTAGCGTACCGTTGATCTCTTGCGGGTCGTTGAAGCCAGCCCAGGTGAGGATGCCGCCGCTTATCAGCAGGGCAACCACCAGTGCGCTGACAGCGCCGCTGGAAGGGACGCTCAGGCGATGCCAGACAAACGGTAAAATCAGCCAGATGCCGAAGAAGACCAGAATGTCGCTACGCGGGGTCAGCGCCCAGAAGTCGAAGCCGACTTCCCACACGCCCCAGATCATAGTGGCGAGGAGCAGGGCGGCATACAGCCACAGCGCGGAACGCTTGCTGCGCCATAATAGCCCGGCGACGCCAAGCATGACGATGCCCGCAATCGGGTAGTACCAGGAGCCGCCGATGGCGACCAGCCAGCCGCCGCCGATCAGCAGATACAGCCCGCAGAGTGCAGCGAAGAGGGCTGTCAGCGTCACGAGAAGCCGTGGCGCTTTTGCGTTGTTATTTGCCATAAAAAGATACCATCTCAATTTGTTAATTTTTTAGTAGCAATTAATTATAGGATTTAACAAGTGTGATCGTCATCACAAAATGAGCTTTATTAACAGATGCCGCGAATAAATACTTTTGCTGGTATACTGCGTGCCTTGCGCTTCGATGCTGTCTTATCAAGAGCAGGCATGAAGTGATTTGTTTTTAAATCATATGGTTAGAGATATGAAACATACTGTAGAAGTAATGATCCCCGAAGCGGAGATCAAAGCGCGCATTGCCGAACTGGGTCGTCAAATTACTGAACGTTATAAAGACAGCGGCAGTGACATGGTGCTGGTAGGTCTGCTGCGTGGCTCATTTATGTTTATGGCGGATCTGTGCCGCGAGGTACAGGTGTCTCATGAAGTCGATTTTATGACCGCCTCCAGCTACGGTAGCGGCATGTCCACCACTCGCGATGTGAAAATTCTCAAGGACCTGGATGAAGATATCCGTGGCAAGGACGTTCTGATTGTCGAAGATATTATCGATTCCGGGAATACGCTGTCGAAAGTGCGGGAAATCCTGAGCCTGCGTGAGCCAAAGTCTCTGGCGATTTGTACGCTGCTGGATAAGCCGTCTCGCCGTGAGGTTGACGTCCCGGTTGAGTTTATCGGTTTCTCGATCCCGGATGAGTTCGTTGTGGGTTACGGCATCGACTATGCCCAGCGTTATCGCCATCTGCCGTATGTTGGTAAAGTGGTGTTGCTGGACGAGTAAGAACGTTGTGCCGGATGGCGCTACAGGTGCTATGTCCGTAGAAATGTAGGCCGGGTAAGGCGTAGCCGCCACCCGGCAATACACGTTTACTTGTGGTTAATATGCTTTTTGCTGAGGTTTGAAACCCCCCGACGATAGCGCTGTTCCAGCGTTTCACGGTTGGTCGCCGTGACTTCCAGATCGCGCAGCAGGCCGTCGTGAATACCGTAGGCCCAGCCGTGAATCGTCACTTTCTGACCGCGTTTCCACGCGGACTGCATGATGGTTGAGTGGCCCAGGTTGTATACCTGTTCCATCACGTTCAGCTCGCACAGGGTATCGATTCGACGCTCCTGCGGCATTTCTCCGAGTAATGAGCTATGTTTGAACCAGATATCGCGAATGTGCAGCAACCAGTTGTTAATTAACCCCAGTTCCGGGTTTTCAACGGCCGCCTGGACGCCGCCACAACCGTAGTGACCACAAATAATAATGTGTTCAACTTCCAGTACATCGACGGCATACTGCACCACGGAGAGGCAGTTGAGATCGGTGTGAATGACCAGGTTGGCAACATTGCGGTGAACAAATAATTCGCCCGGCTCAAGGCCGGTTAAACGTTCTGCGGGAACGCGGCTGTCGGAACATCCAATCCATAGAAAGCGCGGTTTTTGCGCTTGCGCCAGTTTCTCAAAAAATCCGGGATCCTCTTCCACCAGCATTTTTGACCATAGTGCATTGTTGCTGATGAGTGTATCTATGTCTTTCATGGAGGTTAACGACCTGTAACCAAATAAGTGCGTTGGGCTAATATAGGGCAACTCCGGGATTATTTAAACCATATACTCGTCATTCTTCACGTTGCAGGTGCGTTGGCTTCCTCGCTCACCCCGGTCACTTACTGGTGTAAGCTTCCGGGGATTCACTGCGTTGCCGCCTTCCTGCAACTCGAATTATTTAGAGTGTAAATAAAGTGTAAGAACGTAAGGTAAGTAAAAATTCATGACCATTGCACTGGAACTTCAGCAACTTAAAAAAACGTATCCGGGCGGCGTTCAGGCGCTCCGTGGGATCGATTTGCAGGTTGAAGCGGGTGATTTTTATGCGCTTCTGGGGCCAAACGGAGCGGGGAAATCAACCACCATTGGCATTATCAGCTCGCTGGTTAACAAAACCTCCGGGCGCGTCTGCGTCTTTGGTTACGACCTTGAAAAAGATGTGGTCAACGCCAAACGCCAGCTTGGCCTGGTGCCGCAGGAATTTAACTTCAACCCGTTTGAAACCGTCCAGCAGATCGTCGTCAATCAGGCGGGGTACTACGGCGTTGAGCGTAAAGAAGCCGTTGCGCGCAGCGAAAAGTACCTGAAACAACTCGATCTGTGGGAAAAACGTAACGAACGCGCGCGTATGCTCTCCGGCGGGATGAAGCGCCGTTTGATGATCGCCCGGGCGCTGATGCATGAGCCGAAACTGTTGATTCTGGATGAACCCACCGCGGGGGTGGATATTGAACTTCGCCGCTCAATGTGGGGCTTTTTGAAGGATTTAAACGACAAAGGCACCACGATTATCCTGACGACGCACTATCTTGAAGAAGCGGAAATGCTGTGTCGCAACATCGGTATCATTCAGCACGGCGCGCTGGTGGAAAACACCTCGATGAAAAATCTGCTCTCTAAGCTGAAATCCGAGACGTTTATTCTCGATCTGGCGGCGAAAAGCCCGCTGCCGAGGCTGGAAGGCTATCAGTACCGTCTGGTGGATACCTCGACGCTGGAGGTCGAAGTATTGCGGGAACAGGGCATCAATAGCGTCTTTTCGCAACTGAGCAGCCAGGGCGTTCAGGTTCTCAGTATGCGTAACAAGGCAAACCGCCTGGAAGAACTGTTTGTCTCTCTGGTGCATGATAAAAAAGGAGATCGCGGATGATGCAGCTGTATTGGGTCGCGCTGAAAAGCATCTGGGCGAAAGAGATTAACCGCTTTATGCGTATCTGGGTGCAGACGCTGGTGCCGCCGGTCATCACCATGACGCTCTATTTTATTATCTTCGGTAATCTGATCGGCTCACGCATTGGCGAGATGCACGGTTTTAGCTATATGCAGTTTATCGTGCCGGGCTTAATCATGATGGCGGTGATCACCAACGCGTATGCCAATGTGGCCTCATCCTTCTTTAGCGCCAAATTCCAGCGCAACATTGAAGAACTGCTGGTGGCGCCTGTCCCGACGCACGTCATTATCATCGGATATATTGGCGGCGGCGTGGCGCGCGGGCTGTGCGTAGGGGTTCTGGTTACGGTGATTTCGCTGTTCTTTGTGCCGTTCCAGGTACACTCCTGGGTGTTCGTGGCGTTAACGCTGGTGCTGACGGCGGTGCTGTTTTCGCTGGCAGGGCTGCTGAACTCGGTCTTTGCGAAGACCTTTGATGATATCAGCCTGATCCCGACGTTCGTGCTGACGCCGCTCACTTACCTGGGCGGGGTGTTTTATTCCCTGACGCTGCTACCGCCGTTCTGGCAAGGATTGTCGCATCTGAACCCGATTGTCTACATGATCAGCGGCTTCCGCTATGGTTTCCTGGGCATTCACGACGTACCGCTGGTCACTACGTTCGGCGTGCTGGCCGTGTTTATCCTGGCGTTTTACCTGCTGTGCTGGTACTTAATTCAGCGCGGACGCGGCTTGCGCACGTAATGTTTTTCCTCTCCTCCGCCGGGGGGAGAGGCAGACTTTGACGTTTATCACCCTTACTCATTTATCACACTGATAAACTACTTGCTTGCTAAGGAGGTAGGCTATGTTGGGTTGGGTGATTACCTGTCATGACGATCGCGCGCAGGAGCTACAGGATCGTCTGGAAGAAAAACATGGCCCGCTGGCGCAGTGCCGGGCGGTGAACTTCTGGCGTGGTCTGAGTACCAATATGCTCAGCCGTATGATGTGTGAAGCATTACACCAGGCGGATTCCGGCGATGGGGTGATCTTTTTAACGGACACGTCCGGCGCCGCGCCTTATCGTGTGGCGTCGCTGATGAGCCATAAACATTCCGGCTGCGAAGTGATTGCCGGTGTGACGTATTCATTGCTTGAAGAAATGCTTGTCGCGCGGGAATCCATGAGCAGCGCGGCGTTCCGTGACACCATTGTTTCCCTCGGCGCGCCCGATGTCACCAGTCTCTGGCATCAACAGCAAAAAAATCCGCCTTTTGTGCTGAAGCATGATTTGTACGCGTACTGACGGTCAATTCGTGGAGACGATGATGCGGCTGACAGGCAGTCAGCCGCAGGGAACGTTATTCGTAGCTGAGGGTGAAAGTACCGACGGTTTCAAAAGTGCCGGCTTTAATTGTACCGATTTTGATTAACTGCCCGGTGAAATCCAGACCAATAGATTCATGATACCACTCACGATTTCCGCTGTAGGTGATACCGACACGCTCCGAACCGTCTACCTTCATTGTTTGTGTGTTGTTATTGATAATGGAACGAATTTTTACGCCCACGCCCTCGGCGCTCCCTGAAGAGTTGGTGAGAATCGTATTGTCTGCGCCATGATTGCCGGTCAGGGTGACGGTAACGGTCGTCAATGAGCAGCGGAATAAGTTAAACGTAAACGGCTTTTCTACCGACTCGCCCGTTTTTTCGAAATCGGAACGGTAAAAGTCGCCAAAATCCACGTCCCGATCGTATTCGTCATTATTTATCCCCATCCCCTGGCAGGTTGGCTCCATGACGGAAAATGCCATTGATGCTCCACTCATCATAAGGTCGAGATCGTTTTGCCCGGCATCTCCTATGTGCAGAGTACCGATTTTCCCTGGCAGCGCGTTCCCGTCCGTCTGACCATTTCGGGGGTGGTAGTCTGGCGTCTGATACATCGTAACGAAGATATCCCAGTTGCGTGTTGCGCTAGGCCCCGTCCAGGGGGCATCGCCATGGCTTGGGAAGGTTGACGTTCCTCCGGGCAGCGGCAGGTTTAAATCCAGATCGTTAGTGTTGTTGCCGTTGTGGCAGTTCCCGATACACCTCACGGAATAGGTGTAAACAATGCCGGGAATCGAGGTTTTGAGCAGCCCGGTAGGGCCATCTGACCCCTGAGTGGTATATTGATCCCACAAATTGGCGTCGGTAGGGCCGGTCAACGTTACGGCATTGCTCCCATTACCTCCGCATGTGATGGGCGCCGCTCCCTGGAATAAAGGGAAATCACCCTCCATAGACTGAGGGTTCATAATGATGAGCGGCGTATCAATGCCTCCGATGGGGCCAATGAGCGTTCTGGCAGTCCAGAAAGCAGGTATACTGGCCTGCTGTGTCGTAAAATGACATGCGGTGTCTGCTAACGCTTGCCTGGCGGAAATGGAGAGCACGCAAAATAATAACGGCAGTAAATAGCGTAATTTCATCATAAATCCCTTTACTGATAGGTTACATTGACCACCACATTGCTGGTCACCAGTCCGTTGCCGACATCGCCCGTGTTCTGGTAGCGGGCGTAAAACACATAATCTGCTGGAAAGAGCGGTGCCGCTTGCCCGCTAAGGTCATACGCTACGTCGGAACTGCCATCGCTATTCAATACGTTCGTGTGGTGTGTGGCGGAAAAAACAACCACACCGACATTTCTGGCCTGATCGCTGACCGCGTTATTGATAAATACCTGGCTGTTGTCGGGGTTTATACCGAATTGCGGTTCAAATCGAAAATGAAGCTGCTGGCTTCCTTCGCTTCCTGCTGGCGGCACGTCGCAGTTGACAACCTGAATGGTAAACGTTGTACCGCCAGCGTCCGTTTCCGGCCGCAGGCGATCGCTGTTGTCCGTATTGTAAAACCAACTGCGCGTGACGGTTGGCAACTCGACATTACCGCCATTTTCCAGGCTTACTTGGCAGGTATTGGCCAGAATCTTCGCCTTAAAATTGACGTCCATTCCGCTGTCGTCAGCCTGACTGACGACAGGCCACAGTCCTGCCAGGCCCACCAGCAGGGCGAAAGTAAATCGCATAAAAAATAGTGTCTGTCGCATAGTTGCCCGCTGGCTACATTACTGGTAGGTGACTAAAAAGGTGATAAGCGACGTCGCTTCACCTGTTGTGATATCAGCGGCTGTTTTACCGTTCGCAACGACCCAGCGAGCCACCAGAGGATAGGTGTAGCTCTGGTTCATATTCTTCGAACCAAACGAATGCGTCAGTACATTCGAAGGGTTGCCCGTCTGGCAGGCTAACTGGGTGCCTGAGTCTGCGGCGGTTTCCCAGATCTCAACGGCGGTATTCGTGGCGCCTGTTGTCGCGTAGGAGTCGCCGGAACAGGTATTGCCCGCCCCTGGCTGAGCCGCCACGGTTGTGGTTAACACGCCCGCGCATTCGGTCAGTGCGATATTAAAGGATTCGGTACGCGTACCGACTTCGTTCTTATACAGATCGCCGAAGTCAATCGTGCTGGTCGGGCCATCTGCATCCGTCACCTGGGTGTTACAGGTGCCGGGGAGGATCTCAGTGGTAAAGATAGCCTGCAACTGATTGGTGCCTGTCACCGGGGCGGCGTGGGTCAGGCCGCTGAATAATCCACCAGCTACCGCCAGCGCGAGAAAAAGAGAATTAGATTTCATTATGATGCTCCGTTATATCGCAGGAATTATTCATAGCTAAAGTTAAAGGTTGCTGTTGCCTGGAAGGCGCCAACCGCCGGGGTTGTACCGGAGATCCTTGTCGTCACCAGACGCGCCACAAGGTCGACCTGTTTGCTGTCTATTTCAGCAGGACTCCATTTAATCACCTCGGCATCGTTATCTGAGGTCTCCGTTTCGTTGGCAAAAATAGCAAAATAGCTGGTTGGCGCACTGACACGAGAGAATTTCAGGCCAACCCCGGTGGGGCCTGTCTCACCCGTACCGGGGAGGAGGATGGTTTTCGGCGTACCGCTGTCGTAACCGGAGGTCGTGCCGCTGATGGAGGCTTTAATTCCGGTTACGGATTCCGGGCAGTTTTTAATTTTCAGGGCGAATTGCGCCATCGTTGGCCCTGACGCTGCCTCGCTGGTCTGGTATTTAATGATATCGCCCAGCGACACTTTGCCGTCGGCGCCGATGATGATGGTGGAGCTACTGTCCGAGTCATTAATCGTCATATCACAGGTTGTGTCCCGGATATTGGCTCGGAAGGTAATGTCGATGCTGTCGCCGTTGTCTGCATGAACGGATGAACACACCGCCAGCGCTAACATAGCGACAGGTAAACTGCGGAGATATTTATTACTTTTTAAAGTCATTAAGGGAACTCCCTGTAGAAAAATAACTTATTGCATATGACAGAGTTGATTGTTCAGGATTGTGGTTAATCCTGCCTTTTGTGCGCTGTCGGTAATGTGATAATTCACCGTACAGGCGCTACCTGCTTCTTTACCCCAGACAACTCGCAGGGTGCCCTGATCTTCTACGCCGCGCACATAAGCCTGCCCGGCCTGACCGACGGCGCCGACCAGCTCGCCTTTATCGGTCAGGACGTCTGCGCCGAGTGGAATAAAGCCTTTATCGTTGCGTAGAAGTTCAAGGATGAGAGAACGACCTTCGTCGGTTTCGAAGTTGACCAGCACCACGGCGCCATCACGCGGGACGATGGTTTCACTGGTGTTTTTGACCTCGACGTCGGCGTCCAGAGAACTGATATTCAGCCCAACGCGGTTCTCACGGTAAGCCGAGGCATACGGCATAATCGCGTATCCTGAACGACCTATTTCACCTTTGCCGTAACCGAGCTGCGCGCCTTTTGCGCCGCTGGCATGAACCAGAATGATGGGGCCGGTGTCACTTAACGTTCCTGGCGCCATCGTCAGGCCGCCAGTGTGAACCACCATGCCGCCGCTATAGTTGGCGGAATATTGTTTGCTGCTGTCATCGCTAAAAGAGGTAGAGACTGACAGGGGGCCATACGGACTGCTCCACGAGCCGTAACCGCTGATCTGATTCAAATCGCCATAATCACCGGTATTGCTTGCCGTACTGATGGAGTAGTTAATCTTACCGTCTTCAGTATTACCGCTGGCGGTGTTGTTAAAGTTGGCGCTGCCTTCCATATCCGTACGCGCGCTCATATTGACGTTGTTAAAACCGGCAATATTTTTACGTTCACTGGAGAACGTGCTTAACGGAATGCTGACGTTGAGATAAACGCTGTCATCTTTTTCGCCATCTTCATCATAGGTACGCTGGAGCGAGATGCTGTAGCTGCCATAGCGGAAGTCATTGCTGTAACCTGCGCTGTAGTTTGAGGTGGAACCACTCTCATTCCAGTAGTCTTCCCAGGTGCCGGTGACATAGAGCGAGCCGTAGTTTTCACCATTGAACGCCAGCGGTTGACTGACGCTAATCTGAAACTGGTTTTTCATACGCTGATAGTCAGAATAGAGTTCGTCGCTGGACTCATATGACTGATTCTTATAGCTGCCGTATTTCACGTCGTCCTGTAGCGCGGCGGCGTCCCGTAAGCTGAGGTAGTCTTCCGTCGAGAAACGGTATGCCGCCACATTGAATGAGGTGTCGGTGGTTTCGATGACTTTGCTGTACGTCAGGCGATAGCTTTGGCCGGTCAGCGTTCCCAGCTCGTCAATTTGTGCATGTGACTGCGTGACGTCTAACGCGAAGGCGCCGATCGCGGTGTTCATCGCCACGCCAAGCAAACCGGCGTAAAAATCCATGTCGCTGTACTGCACGCCCGCGTAGCCGGTAAAGGTGTTGTTGAGACCGTAATACCAGGTGGCGTAACCAATGTTCGGTCTGTCATGCAGCGAATCGTCGTTCAGTTCGCCCGCGCCAAACTCCCAGCGTGAGGTTCCCGGACGCATCATCTGCGTAACCGAGGAAAAAGGAACCGTGAAGGTTCTCTTGCTGCCGTCAGACTCTTCTACAGTCACCTGTAGATCGTTACCGTAGCCGGTGGTGCTGAGATCGCTCAGTTCAAACGGGCCTGGCGGTACGGTGGTTTCATAAATTTTGCTGCCGCTTTGCATGACGGTGACTTTGGCGTTGCTGTTGGCGACGCCACGAATGACTGGTGAGTAGTTGGTACGGCCTTCCGGGCGCATGCGATCGTCGCTGTACAGGCGCATCCCGCGCAGGCTGACGGAGTCGAAGGTATCGCCGTTGGTGTAGGTTTCGCCCGCCACAACCTGCGCGGTTAACGCCGGAATATCGCGCTGGAGGTAAATGTCCTGGCTGGAGTAGTCCGAGCCGTTGTCTTTATCCCAGTTGTAGGTGCCACGGGAGCGCAGCCGCCATGCGCCCAAATTCAGACCATATTGCAGACCGGCGTAAGCCGTGTCGGAATTATTGCCATCGCTTTCGCTATGCCAGGCGTTGAGGTTGTACGACAGCAACGCCGCCGGAATACCTGCATCCCATAATGATGGATCGACATATCCCGCCGGGCGCTTGAGAACGTAAAGCTGCGGCATCGTCAATTCCAGGGTAAGTTTTGAGGTATCGAAATTCACCGACGAGTGGGGATAATATTTTTTGATATCAATACAGGTTGTATCATCGTCGGAAATAGTATTCCCCAGCACGCTACTATCAACGCCCGCTTGTTTCAGCAACAATGCGGTAATACACGGCGTGGCGCGTGGCGTTCCGTTATCTTTAAATTCGATGTTTTGCGTCGATTTATTTTCACCGTTCAGGCTTATTTTCGCCCGGTAGGTTCCCGGTAATATTGGATTACCCTGAGCATAACGGCTTACATCGACTGCACTCCCCATATTCAGCAGGAATTGATCGTTAAACTCTACCATTTCCTCTGAGTCGGGAGCAGAGGACTGTGCAGGCGTATTTCCCGTCGCATGAACAGAGAACGGCAATGCCGCACTAATGGCGAGACATAATAGAGATCGTCGAAAAATCATAACAAGTCCAGTCGATTAAAGCGGGTTGCCGTTATATAAGAAGAAAAAATATATTTTTAATTTATTAATTAACGTTGGCGGTGAGTTTTTCCGTTCCGCCAAAATCATTGATAGCGATATACACCACTTCTCCGCTGGCGTTATTCGTTAATCCTTTAACCGTCATGGTTTCGCTGGAGAACGGCTTAATCGACTTACTGTCAATTTCATACTCTTTGGCGCCGACCTTAAACGTTGCGCTGGAGAGTGAAACGTTATAGGGCGAGTCGTTACGGCCAACTAAAGACAGGGTGTTGCCCTGGCGCGTTTGCGACCATTTAACCTGCTTCATCGCCTCACCCGGGGTGCCTTTTAAACCGTCCGGGCGGAAAAATAGCTTAATACGGGTACGGAAAGCGAGTTGCAGTTGGTTCTGGCTTTCGCCGTCTTTCGCCGTTGCTTTTTTGGGAATTTCCAGTACGTTAAACCAGAATAAGGATTCCCGATCCTGCGGCAGCGGCTGCTGTAAATATGTCACACGCACAGACTGGCCTTTCCCTGGATCGATGCGTGAAATGGGCGGGGTAATGACAAAAGGCAGTTTTAATTCCTGCGGGTTAACGTTCGGGCTCCCGTCATCCAGCCAGATCTGAAGTAACAGCGGGTTTTTGCCTCGGTTATCCAGGTTCACAATCACATCTTTCATGGATTGTTGATATACGATGCGTGTGCCGGAGATAACCACGTCGGCGCATGCCTGAAACGAGGCGATGCCGATCATGGCGGCGGTGAGGGTTTTTAATCCGGTTTTTAACGTCAGGCTGAACATAATGCTACCCACTCCCTGTTGGATGTAACGAAAACATCCTCTGGCTTAAGCCAGAGGATGAAGAACAACAGTCCTGTTGCTTATTGGTAGTTCATGGTGAAGGCAACCTGTGCCTGCACGGAACCGCTGGTTACGCCAGTAGCCGGGCCCATATAAGCGACGGTGTAGTTCAATTCGCCTTTGCCATCAGTCAGCGTGGTTGACTGAGTGTTGTTAGGATGATCGATTTTGATCAGATCGGTCTTCGTGTTGCCATCGTTGTGCAGAACCAGGCTTACGTTGGTTGCTGAACCTTGCAGGCCAGTTGGTGGAACCAGCGCGCCTTCGTTGTTTGCGGAAGAACCGCCCCAGGAATCAAACTGCGCATCAGCAGACTGCAACTCAGTATCCGCACAGGAAATAGACAGCGCGAACTTAGCCTGGCCCAGGGTGCTGTTAACGTCGGCAGCAGTACCTGGGGTGAAGTCTTCTACTGACACGGTCGGCAGAGTGACGTTGAAGTCTTTAGTTGTCTGGGAGCTCAGTGGATCATCTTTCAGCGTGATGTTACAGGTATTCGGGGTGACCAGGCCGTGGAAGGTGATGGTGCCACGATCTGCGTCTGCTGCGAATGCTGAACTGGAAATAGTTGCCAGAACTGCCGCAGCTAATGCGTATTTTTTCAATGCCATTTTGATAAACATCCGTATTAGATAATAAGTGTACTTTACGTTTTTAGAAAAAGTACTTCGTCTGTTAAGCGTAAAGGCCGGCCGGGGAATTACATTAACTTTGCGGAGTATAGGAAAATATTTATTGATAATTGTAATTATCTTTACTTAAATGGTGTTTAAGTAAACTTAACTGATGGTTATTTCGTTGAAAGGTAAGTGTTTTTATTTTTGGTTATTCATCTGATGAATTTGTGAGGAAAAGAATTTAATGATATAAATAAATATAACGATGGATTGTTGAACGTTTGTTTAAATTTTCTGATAACGCCTCAACTAATATTATTAGTTGTCCTGATAAGAAAGGCCGGAATTATTTAAAATAAAAGGAGCTGAAGTTTTTCGGCTCCTTTTATTAATATAATAATATATTTGGGAAATATCAGGCAACCTGTACCGGGATCGCTTTCGCGGTGCGCTTCATTTCATTATCGCCTTCAAAATAGGCAACGTTGGGCTGCCAGCGACGCGCTTCTTCGTCTGACATGGTAACGAAACTTGCGATGATCACGATATCGCCCACCGCAGCGCAGTGCGCCGCTGCGCCGTTCACGGAGATGATTCTGGAACCACGCTCGGCGGCAATCGCATAGGTTGAGAAGCGCTTGCCGTTAGTCACGTTCCAGATATCAATGGCTTCATTTTCAAGAATACCGGCTGCGTCCAGAAAATCCTGATCAATGGCGCAGGAACCTTCGTAGTGCAGGTCCGCCTGAGTCACTTTCACGCGGTGGAGTTTGCCCTGCAGCATAGTGCGAATCATAACTTCTACCTTTAAATCTTAGCGATAACGAAGCAGGCGTTGCCTGCTTTGAGGAAATTCTCAGGCAGTATTGCCTGATTTTTAACCCCTGTCTACTGGGTTAATGTAACGGACTGATTGTCGATCAGGCGAGCCTGACCCAGCCATGCCGCCATCAGGATCACCGCGCGTTTGCTGCTATCGGTGAGTTCCAGCAGCGTGTCCGCGTCGCGAATCTGAATGTCATCCGCGCGGAAGCCTTTTTCATTCAGCTCCTGCTCGGCGACGGCGATCATCTCTTCCAGATCGCGATTACCCGCCAGCAATTTCTCGGCGACGCTGTTCATCACCTTATTTAAGCCAGGAGCAATTTTGCGCTGTTCGGCGGTCAGGTAACCGTTACGCGAACTCAGCGCTAAACCATCTTTGGCGCGAATAATCGGTACGCCGACGATCTCGATGTCGTAGCCCATATCGGCCACCATCTTGCGGATTAAAGCCAGTTGCTGGAAGTCCTTTTCGCCAAAGCAGGCGATGTCCGGCTGGACGAGATTGAAGAGTTTGCTGACGATGGTGGAAACACCACGGAAATGGCCCGGACGGCTGGCGCCTTCCAGCATGGTGGACAGCCCGGGAACATCAACGTAAGTCTGGCCGTCGGTGCCTTGCGGGTAAATTTCCGCTGGCGCCGGCGCGAACACGAAATCCACTTTGCGTTTGTTCAGCTTTTCGCAATCTTCCTGCAACGTTCGTGGGTAGCGTACCAGATCGTCCGGGCGGTCAAACTGCATTGGGTTCACGAAAATACTGACCACCACGACGTCAGCGCGCGCTTTCGCTTCCTCAACCAGTTTCATATGACCATCGTGCAGGTTGCCCATCGTTGGCACCAGCGCAATGCGTTTACCGTCCTGGCGCAGGCGGCGAATATGCTGTCGCAGCAGCGGCAGGGTTTCAATAATTAGCACAACAAGACTCCTTAAGTTGCCTGATGGACCGTGGTTTGTAGGCCTGATAAGCGTAGCGCCATCAGGCATTTTGCCGGATGGCGACGCAGGGCGTTTTATCCGGCCTACAAGCACCCCATTAATGGAAGCTGTGTTCTTCGCCCGGATAGACGCTGGACTCAACCTCGGCAATATACTGCCGCACGGCGGCGCGCATGTCGCCTGCTTCCGCCAGGAAATTTTTAGCAAATTTCGGAATGTGGCCGCCGGTAATGCCGAAGGCGTCGTGCATCACCAGGATCTGACCGTCGGTTACGTTGCCTGCGCCAATGCCGATGACCGGAATAGAGAGCGCTTCGGTGACGCGTTTAGCAAGCTCAACCGGTACGCATTCCAGCACCAGCAACTGCGCGCCTGCCGCTTCCAGCGCCAGCGCATCATCCAGCAGTACCTGCCCCGCATCGCCGCGCCCCTGGATCTTATAGCCGCCAAAGATGTTGACGGACTGCGGCGTCAGTCCCAGATGGCCGCACACCGGCACCGCGCGTTCGGTGAGCATTTTTACCGTATCGACCAGCCAGGCGCCGCCTTCGATTTTGACCATATTCGCCCCCGCGCGCATCACCACGGCGGCGTTTTCAAACGCCTGCTCCGGGGTGGCATAGGCCATAAACGGCAGGTCGGAGAGCAGGAGACAGTTAGGCGCGCCACGGCGCACCGCACGCGTGTGGTAAGCGATATCTTCTACGGTAACAGGCAGGGTGGAATCGTGTCCCTGAACCGTCATGCCCAGCGAGTCGCCTACCAGCATCACGTTGATACCCTCGTCAGCGAAGAGTCTGGCAAAGCTGTAATCGTAGGCGGTGATAGTTGCGAAGCGCTTTTTCTCTTGCTTACATTTTTGCAGCAAGGCGATAGTCGTCGGTTTCATAACGTTTCCTGATGGTGGAGGTCATATTAACCGGCATTTTAACAGCAGCATTGATGGGGGCAATGGATTTAAGCAATCGATTAACCCGAAAGCAGTAAACGCTAAAGAGGGGCGGGCAATTTACCAGTAGGCAGGTTTTTCTGCTGCGAGGCGTGTGAGGTAATGATGCAGCGTAACGCCGTCCGGGAACACCAGGTCGGGGGCGATTTCAAAGAGCGGCCACAGCATAAAACCGCGATTTTTCATGTCGTAGTGCGGTATCGTCAGGCGGGGCGTGTTTATTACGTCATCACCAAACAGCATGATGTCGAGATCGAGCGTGCGCGGCCCCCAGCGTTCGGCTTTGCGAACGCGGCCCTGTTGTAACTCAATACGCTGCGTGTGGTTGAGCAGTTCTTCCGGCGCCAGTTGGGTTTCCAGCGCAACGGCGGCGTTCAGGTAGTCCGGCTGATCCTGCGGGCCTAGCGGGGGAGTGCGGTAAAACGAGGAAACGGCAACAATACGGCTGTCCGGGATGTCGCCGATAGCCTTCACGGCAGCATTAACCTGCTCCAGCGGAGAGGCTAAGTTGCTGCCGAGCGCGATATAGGCAACCGTCACGCGGTTCCCTCGCGGCGTGGCGCGCGTTTGCGCGGACGACGATGGCGGCGGCGCGGCGCGGGGTCTTCATCCAGTTCATTCAGCATGCCTTTCTGATCGGGCGGCGCTGAAACCTGGAACTCGCCCCACCACTGCGCCAGACGTTGCAGTTCAGCGTTGTTTTCCACCTCGGCGCGCAATGCCAGCAGATCGTATGCGGCGCGGAATTTCGGGTGCTCCAGCAGCTTCCAGGCGCGTTTGCCCTGACGGCGGGACATCCGCAACTGGAGTTGCCAGATATCACGGGTTAACGTTGTGAGGCGTTTCGGGATCGCCAGCGAACGGCACGCTTCGTCCAGCACCTCGTTCATGGCCAGCGCAAAGGCGTCGTAATAGGCCAGGCCGCTCTCCTGAGCGATTTTCTGCGCCATTTCCAGCAACGGATACCAGAACATGGCGGCAAACAAGAACGCCGGGTTAACGCGCATGTCGTTATGAATGCGGTTATCGGTATTTTTCAGCACCTGCGCAATGATGCGCTCCATCGCGCTGTCGCCGTTTTCGGTGAAATAACGCGTAATGGTGGGGAACAGGGGCTGGAACAGGCTGTATTCACGCAGCTTTTTGTAGGTTTCGAAACCATAGCCCGCTTGCAGAAGTTTCAGAGACTCTTCAAACAGACGCGCTGGCGGAATATCGTTGAGTAAGGTCGCCAGGCGCGGAATCGGCTCTGCGGTTTCCGGGCTGATGCGCATATCGAGTTTTGCGGCGAAACGGACTGCACGCAGCATTCGCACCGGATCTTCGCGGTAACGCGTTTCAGGGTTGCCGATCAGGCGAATCACGCCATCTTTCAGATCCTGCATACCGCCGACGTAATCGCGCACGGTGAAATCCGCCACGCTGTAATAGAGGCTGTTAATGGTGAAGTCGCGACGCTGGGCGTCTTCTTCAATGGAGCCGAAGATGTTATCGCGCAGCAGCATGCCGTTTTGCCCGCGCTGGGAGGTGGCGCGGTCGCTGTCGTTGCCTTCATGGTGACCACGGAATGTCGCCACTTCAATAA
Organism: Citrobacter sp. CK199; assembly: GCF_030333285.1. NCBI lineage: Bacteria > Pseudomonadati > Pseudomonadota > Gammaproteobacteria > Enterobacterales > Enterobacteriaceae > Citrobacter > Citrobacter sp. CK199. Next base: position 562,163 of record NZ_JAOWGF010000029.1, read on the forward strand.
TCTCCGGGCCGAACATGACGTGCGCCAGACGGAAACGGCGACCCACCAGACGACAGTTACGGAACAACTTCCGCACCTGATCCGGCGTTGCGTTGGTGGTGACATCGAAATCTTTCGGTTTTTTGCCGAGCAGAAGATCGCGTACGCCGCCGCCAACCAGCCAGGCCTCATATCCCGCTTTATTGAGCCTGTACATTACTTTCAGAGCATTTTCACTGATATCTTTGCGGGAAATAGCGTGCTGCTCACGCGGGATTACCGTCATATGTGGACGGGCGACGGCAAGCTCGGCCTCGCTCTCCTCGCGGTTTAGCACCTTGCGGCAAAAATTAGCGACTCGGGTAAAAATAGTGCACCTCGGTAGTGTCAAACATCAATCAGGACAAGTTACTGCGTAAAAATAGCGGCTAATCATAGCTCAGCAAGACGCATTTGAGAATGCTGGATTTACACTTGCCGATTCCGGCACCGTCGTAAGCGTCCAGTTATCCACCGCATACTGCAATAATTCGTCGGTATGCATATCCTGCCATTGTGCCGTGGCGTTCTGGCCCAGAAAGCGCAGCGCGGCAATGAGTACGGGGCGTGGATCGCCCTCCGGCAAGGCTGGGGCATGATTCTGTTTGGAAAGTTTAGCGCCTTGTTCGTTGAGCGCCAACGGCAGATGAATATAGTCCGGCGCGCGCCAGCCGAACTGCTGGTACAACGAAATTTGCCGTACCGTGGGTTCGATTAAATCCGCGCCGCGCACGATTTCCGTGACGCCCTGAAAATGATCGTCCACGACCACCGCCAGGTTATAGGCGAACAGACCATCGCGGCGATGAATAATAAAATCCTCGCGCGCCAGCAGCGGGTCGGCCTGGATATCGCCGCGCAGCACGTCATGAAATTGCATCACCGGACTGAACTGTTTAATCCGCACGGCGGCATTTTCCGGCCCATGCTGCAAGGTTCGGCAATGGCCGTCGTAAACGCCGCCGATGCGTTGAATACGCGCGCGCGGGCAGGTGCAGTAATAGCTTAAATTCTGCTGGCGCAGCCAGGCGAGCGCGTCGCGGTAGGCGTCATGGCGTTGGGACTGCCACAATATATCGCCATCCCAGTGCAGGCCGTAATGTTCCAGCTGACGCAGAATTGTCTCTGCGGCACCGGGAACTTCACGAGGGGGATCGATATCTTCAATGCGTACTCGCCAGATCCCATGCTGAGAGCGGGCTCGCAGGTAACTACCGAGGGCGGCGATCAGTGAACCAAAGTGCAGCTCGCCAGAGGGGGACGGGGCGAAGCGGCCAATATAGTGTGCGTTGGTCATACCGGTGGACAATATAAAAGAATAAGGCGGGAGATAACCCCGCCCGGATTTTGCCGGATGGCGGCGCAAACCCTTCATCCGGCCTACGAATTGTTGCCAGGCAGGATAAGCGTAGCGCCATCCGGCGTTCTACGGTCTGACGGGATTAGCCCGCCATTTGTTTTTCGCGGATCTCAGCCAGCGTTTTGCAGTCGATGCACAGATCGGCTGTTGGACGCGCTTCCAGACGGCGAATACCAATTTCGACACCGCAGGATTCGCAGTAGCCAAAATCTTCGTCTTCCACTTTCTTCAGCGTTTTCTCGATCTTTTTGATCAGTTTGCGCTCACGGTCGCGGTTACGCAGCTCAAGGCTAAATTCTTCTTCCTGCGCGGCACGGTCAACCGGATCAGGGAAGTTAGCCGCTTCGTCCTGCATATGAGTCACAGTGCGATCGACTTCATCCCTGAGTTGATTACGCCATGCTTCAAGAATACGCTTGAAGTGCGACAGCTGGGCTTCGTTCATATACTCTTCGCCCGGTTTCTCCTGGTACGGCTCCACCCCAGCGATGGCGAGAATACTCAGGGACGATGTTTTACGGTTTTGCCCTTCTTGCATGTTGCTTCTCCTTAACACGCACTATCGATCCCCATTGTCGGGGGAAAAATCAGGTCGCTATAAATAGCAGATGCTTTTCAGGATAGCAATTATCTAAACGTAACACTTGACAACCCTGTGAGGAAAAGCGTATTTGCGTACGCGACCAGAATACTAATTAACCGATTGTTTACGCCATTATAAAGTCATGGGTAACGGTTCTTTTAGAGTCATACCTTCGGCAGAAAGTTCGGCTTTATAAACCAGAATTTCTACCCCCTTTAGCTGTGCTTCAATCAATAGTTGCGCATATTTTGCATCGATATGCCGCGCGGGTGAAAACCGTGTAATGGCTGAATGCAGCACCGCGAATAACACCACGGCGCGATGGCCTTCAGCCGCTACGCTCATCAGTTCCCGAAGGTGTTTTTGTCCCCGTAAGGTGACGGCATCGGGAAAATAACCATACTCTTGTTCCGCTAATGTGACCGATTTCACTTCAATATAGCAGTCGGGTCGGGAATCTGCCTGTAACATGAAATCAATACGGCTGCGTTCCGCGCCGTATTTTACTTCGCTTTTTAACAGGCTGTAGCCTGAAAGTTCTGAAAGCTGCTCATTCTGAATCGCTTCCTTCGTTAATCTGTTTGCCCACAGGGTGTTAACGCAGATAAGTGCGCCTGTCCGGGTTTGCGTTAATTCCCAGGTGTGCGGATATTTGCGTTTAGTATTTTCTGATGTCGAATACCAGACGGTATCGCCCGGCGTGGCGCATCCGGTCATCGCACCGGTATTTGGGCAGTGTAACGTTAATTCCGTGCCGTCCGGCGTAATGACATCGGCTAAAAAACGTTTGTAGCGCTGAATTAAGGTGGCGCGCTGCAATGGCGGAGAGAACTGCATGTGATTTCCTTAAAGCCTGCTTTGCAGACTATTTTATTCGGCAAGCGTCCAGCGCTGTAGTTGTGTGTAACGTGTGCGGCCGCGTTCGAACGACGAGGCATAAAGCGCAAATTCATTGACCGGAAACGACCAGCAAAAACCCGGCGCTGGAATGGCGACCGCATGGCTGGCGTCGCGCAGCAGCGTAATATGCGGATGAAAAGGCTGCGGGCTTTGATAACAACCGCTACGCGCCGCCTGGGCACGTAACATGTTCGCCAGTTGCAGCAGCCCGCGCGGCGGCTGTCGCATCCCCAGCCAGACGACCCGCGAACGTAGCCACTGGCCCGCGTCATCCAGCCTGAGCGTAAAGCTCGGCTGACGGATGCGTCCGGCAAGCTGTGATAACGCCTGTTGCTTGCTCGCGCTCACCTCGCCTAAAAACGCCAGCGTCAGGTGCAAATTCGCTGCGGCGACCGGCCTGCCGTCGTCCGGGGAAAAATGACCGGCGCGCCAGGCGATGATCTGCTCACGAACCTCGTCGGGCAATTCAATGGCAAAGAACAGCCTTTTCGGCTCAGACATGATGGGTACTCGGTTATGAATTAACGCGATGCTACAATGCAGCGCGAAGAATGTTAACCCTCTGGAGCCATTTGTGACGTCGTTGCCCGTTGCCGCCGTACTGCCCGAATTACTTGCCGCGCTTGAAAGCGCGCCCCAGGTTTTGCTCACCGCCCCAACCGGCGCGGGGAAATCGACCTGGCTGCCGTTGCAGTTTCTGACGCATAAAGGCATTCAGGGGCGAATTATCCTGCTGGAGCCGCGCCGCCTGGCGGCACGCAATGTGGCGCAGCGGCTGGCGGAACTCCTGAACGAGAAGCCTGGCGAAACGGTCGGTTATCGGATGCGCGCGCAAAGCTGTGTTGGCCCGCAGACGCGGCTTGAAGTGGTGACGGAAGGGGTGTTGACAAGAATGATCCAGCGCGATCCCGAGCTGAGCGGCGTCGGGCTGGTGATCCTTGATGAATTTCATGAGCGTAGTTTGCAGGCGGATCTGGCGCTGGCCCTGCTGCTGGACGTGCAGCAAGGGCTGCGTGACGATCTGAAACTGCTGATCATGTCTGCGACGCTGGACAACGGGAAGCTGCAACAGCGCCTTCCTGATGCGCCGCAGGTGGTGTCTGAGGGGCGTGCCTGGCCCGTTGAGCGTCGCTACCAGTCACTTCCGGCCCAACTGCGTTTTGATGAGGCGGTGGCCATCGCCACGGCAGATTTGCTGCGTCACGAAACCGGCTCTCTGCTGCTGTTTTTACCGGGCGTTGGGGAAATTCTGCGCGTACAGGAACACCTGGCCGCGCGCGTGGCGGATGATGTGCTGTTATGCCCGCTGTATGGCGCGTTGTCTCTGGAGGCGCAGCGTAAAGCGATACTGCCTGCGCCGCGCGGGATGCGCAAAGTCGTGCTGGCGACCAATATTGCCGAAACCAGTTTAACCATCGAGGGTATCCGTCTGGTGGTGGACAGCGCGCAGGAGCGCGTGGCGCGCTATGACGTGCGAACCGGCCTGACGCGGCTGATTACCCAGCGCGTCAGCCAGGCCTCCATGACGCAGCGAGCCGGACGCGCCGGGCGTCTGGAACCGGGCGTGTGTGTTCACCTGCTGGCGAAAGAGCAGGCGGAAAGGGCGGCGGCGCAAAGCGAGCCGGAGATTTTACAAAGCGATCTGTCCGGTTTATTGCTGGAGCTGCTGCAATGGGGATGCAGCGATCCCGCGCAGCTAAACTGGCTGGACCTTCCCCCGTCTACCAACGTGCAGGCAGCCCGGCGGCTGTTGCAGATGCTGAATGCGCTGGATGGCGAGCGGCTGAGCGCGACGGGGCAGAAAATGGCGCGGCTTGGCAACGACCCCCGTCTGGCGGCGATGCTGGTCAGCGCCGGCAATGACAGTGAAAAGGCGACAGCGGCGAAACTGGCGGCGATTCTGGAGGAGCCGCCGCGCGCGGGCAATACCGACCTCAGCGTGGCGTTTTCGCGCCAGCAACCGGGCTGGCAGCAGCGTAGCCAGCAGCTCCTGAAACGGCTCAACGGGCGAGGCGGCGAAGTGGACGGCACGATGCTGGCGCCGCTGCTTGCGCAGGCGTTTGCCGATCGTATCGCGCGTCGACGCGGTCAGGAAGGGCGCTATCAACTGGCGAATGGCATGGGCGCGGTGCTCGACGCCGATGATGCGCTGGGTCGCCATGAGTGGCTTATCGCACCGTTGCTGTTGCAGGGGAGCGCGTCGCCGGATGCCCGTATTCTGCTGGCTTTACCGCTGGATATTGAGGCGCTTATTCAGGCATGTCCGGCGCTGTTGCAGCAGTCCGACACGGTAGAGTGGGACGACGCGCAGGGAACGTTAAAGGCGCTGCGCCGAATGCGTATCGGGCAACTGACGGTAAAAGTTCAGCCGCTGGCTAAGCCTTCGGAAGAGGAACTGCACCAGGCGATGCTCAATGGCATTCGCGATAAAGGGCTAAGTGTGCTCAACTGGACGCCGGAGGCTGAACAGTTCCGCCTGCGTCTGCTGCGCGCGGCGCAATGGTTGCCGGAGTACGACTGGCCCGCCGTTGATGACGCTTCTCTTCTGGCGACGCTGGAAAGCTGGCTGCTGCCGCATATGACGGGCGTTCATACGCTGCGCGCCCTGAAAGCCCTGAATATTACCCAGGCGTTACGCGGCCTGCTGGACTGGTCTATGCTGCAACGTCTGGATAGTGAGCTGCCCGCGCATTACACTGTGCCGACGGGAAGCCGGATAGCCATTCGTTATCACGAAGATAACCCGCCAGCGCTGGCGGTCAGAATGCAGGAGATGTTTGGCGAAGCGAATACGCCTGCTATCGCGCAGGGGCGCGTGCCGCTGGTGCTGGAGTTGCTCTCACCGGCTCAACGCCCGCTACAGATTACGCGCGATTTAAGCGCGTTCTGGCAGGGAGCGTACCGCGAGGTACAAAAAGAGATGAAAGGGCGTTATCCCAAACATGTCTGGCCGGACGATCCGGCGAATACCGCGCCAACGCGGCGCACGAAGAAGTATTCATGACTGCCGGATGGCGCTGTGCTTATCAGGCCTGCTCGCTCAAATGTAGGCCGGATAAGGCGAAGCCGCCATCCGGCGTAAACATGGCAGAAAATTGAGAGATTTCTTCTTCTGTCGACTGACGGAAGAACAGAGAATCGGGCCTTTGCGCCTGTATGTTGCGGAGAAAAAGCATGGCCGGGAATGACCGCGAGCCAATTGGACGCAAAGGGAAACCACCGCGTCCGGTGAAACAAAAGGTAAGCCGTCGTCGACTCAGAGATGAAGAGTACGACGACGATTATGATGATGACTATGAGGATGAAGAACCGATGCCGCGTAACGGTAAGGGCAAAGGGCGTAAGCCTCGTGGCAAGCGTGGCTGGCTCTGGCTACTGCTAAAACTGTCGATTGTTTTTGTCGTGCTGATTGCGATCTACGGCGTCTATCTGGATCAAAAAATCCGTAGCCGTATTGATGGCAAAGTCTGGCAGCTTCCTGCGGCGGTATATGGCCGGATGGTTAACCTTGAGCCGGAAATGCCCGTCAGCAAGAATGAAATGGTGAAATTGCTGGAGGCCACCCAGTACCGTCAGGTGACGAAAATGACGCGTCCCGGCGAGTTTACCGTGCAGGCGAACAGCATCGAGATGATCCGCCGTCCGTTTGACTTCCCGGACAGCAAAGAAGGGCAGGTGCGTGCGCGTCTGACCTTTGACGGCGGCCATCTGGATACGATCGTGAATATGGATAACAACCGTCAGTTTGGTTTCTTCCGTCTCGATCCGCGCCTGATCACCATGCTCTCTTCGCCGAACGGCGAACAGCGCCTGTTCGTGCCGCGCAGCGGTTTCCCGGATCTGCTGGTGGATACGCTGCTGGCGACGGAAGACCGTCATTTCTATGAGCACGATGGCGTTAGCCTGTATTCCATCGGTCGTGCGGTGCTGGCGAACCTTACCGCCGGGCGCACGGTTCAGGGGGCGAGTACGCTGACGCAACAGCTGGTGAAAAACCTGTTCCTCACCAGCGAGCGCTCCTATTGGCGTAAAGCGAACGAAGCTTACATGGCGCTGCTGATGGATGCGCGCTACAGCAAGGACAGGATCCTTGAGCTGTACATGAACGAAGTCTATCTCGGCCAGAGCGGCGATAACGAGATTCGCGGCTTCCCGCTGGCGAGCCTGTACTACTTTGGCCGCCCGGTCGAAGAGTTGAGTCTCGATCAGCAGGCGCTGCTGGTGGGGATGGTGAAAGGGGCGTCAATCTACAACCCGTGGCGTAACCCGAAACTGGCGCTGGAGCGTCGTAATCTGGTACTGCGTCTGCTGCAACAACAGCAGGTGATCGACCAGGAGCTGTACGACATGCTGAGCGCGCGTCCGCTGGGCGTGCAGCCGCGCGGCGGGGTGATCTCGCCACAGCCAGCCTTTATGCAGATGGTGCGTCAGGAGTTGCAGGCGAAGCTCGGCGACAAAGTGAAAGACCTTTCTGGCGTGAAGATCTTCACCACTTTTGATTCCGTGGCGCAGGATGCGGCTGAAAAAGCGGCCGTTGAGGGCATTCCGGCGCTGAAGAAACAGCGCAATCTGAGCGATCTGGAAACCGCGATTGTGGTGGTAGACCGCTTCAGCGGCGAGGTGCGTGCGATGGTCGGCGGGGCGGAGCCGCAGTTCGCCGGGTACAACCGTGCGATGCAGGCGCGCCGTTCTATCGGCTCTCTGGCAAAACCGGCGACCTATCTGACGGCGTTAAGCCAGCCGAAGCTGTATCGCCTGAACACCTGGATTGCCGACGCGCCGATCGCGCTTCGTCAGCCGAACGGGCAGGTCTGGTCCCCGCAGAATGATGACCGTCGTTACAGCGAAAGTGGCAAAGTGATGCTGGTGGACGCGCTGACGCGCTCCATGAACGTGCCGACGGTGAATCTGGGGATGGCGCTGGGGCTTCCTGCCGTCACCGATACCTGGATGAAGCTGGGCGTGCCGAAAGATCAGCTGCATCCGGTTCCGGCCATGCTGCTGGGGGCGCTGAACCTGACGCCAATCGAAGTGGCGCAAGCGTTCCAGACCATCGCCAGCGGCGGCAACCGGGCGCCGTTGTCAGCATTGCGTTCGGTGATTGCGGAAGACGGTACGGTGCTGTATCAGAGCTTCCCGCAGGCTGAGCGCGCGGTTCCGGCGCAGGCGGCGTATATGACGTTATGGACGATGCAGCAGGTTGTGCAGCGCGGCACCGGACGTCAGCTGGGTGCGAAGTATCCGGGTCTGCATCTGGCGGGTAAAACCGGGACCACCAACAACAATGTCGATACCTGGTTTGCAGGGATTGATGGCAGCCAGGTGACGATTACCTGGGTGGGTCGCGATAATAACCAGCCGACGAAACTGTACGGCGCCAGCGGCGCGATGTCGATTTATCAGCGTTATCTGGCGAACCAAACGCCAACGCCGCTGACGCTGACGCCGCCGGAAGATGTGGTGGATATGGGCGTTGATTACGACGGTAATTTCGTCTGTAGCGGTGGAATGCGTGCGCTGCCGGTCTGGACGACCGACCCGGACGCGCTGTGCCAGCAGGGCGAAATGATGCAACAGCAGCAGCCGACCGGGAATCCGTTCGATCAGTCTTCTTCGCAGCAACAGCAGCCTCAACAGCAGCAACCGGCGCAGCAGGAGAAGAAAGACAGCGACGGCGTGGCGGGGTGGATCAAGGATATGTTTGGTAGTAACTAACCGTTGCGCCTGATGGCGCTGCGCTTATCAGGCCTACAGAACCAATAAACGCATTGGATCTTGTAGGCCGGATAAGGCGCGCCAGCGCCGCCATCCGGCAAATTTCCGCAGAATAACATTCCAGCCTAAATCATTAACCCTTCCTTTTCATCTGGTTATTTCTTAACCCCTTAGTTTTGATAGGGGCGCGTATTGCTTGCTATCGCGCCAACGTTTCGAATATTATGCTGCGGTCATAAGAATAATTCTCGTTTACGTTATCATTCACTTTTCATTAGAGATATACCAATGGCGCGTCTTAAAACTGCTCAGCCAAACTCTTCGCTGCGTAAAATCGCAGTCGTAGTAGCCACAGCGGTTAGCGGCATGTCTGTCTATGCACAGGCGGCGGTTGAACCGAAAGAAGAAACTATCACCGTAACCGCTGCACCTGCCCAGCAGGAAAGTGCCTGGGGGCCATCACCGACGATTGCGGCCAAACGATCCGCAACCACCACCAAGACCGATACCCCGATTGAGAAAACACCACAGTCTGTTTCGGTGGTGACTCGTGAAGAGATGGATATTCATCAGCCAGGCTCAGTAAAAGAGGCTTTGGCATATACTCCAGGGGCTGCCGCTTCAACACGCGGCGCTTCTACCACCTATGATTTTGTTATTATTCGTGGTTTTTACACGCCAGGCCCAACCCCGAACAATTACCTGGATGGCATCAAATTACAGGGTGACTACTACAGTTCTGCTGTTGTTGATCCCTATATGCTTGAACGTGTGGAATTGATGCGTGGACCGACGTCCGTTCTTTATGGAAAAAGTAATCCGGGCGGCTTGATCTCTATGGTAAGCAAAAGCCCGACGTCAGAGCCTTTAAAAGAAATTCAATTTAAAATGGGAACAGACAATCTGTTCCAGACTGGTTTTGATTTCAGCGATTCTCTGGATGATGATGGCGTCTATTCTTATCGCTTAACAGGGCTTGCTCGCTCAAACGATGAGCAACAGGATTTTGCGAAGCAGAAGCGTTATGCCATTGCTCCCGTGTTTAGCTGGAAACCGGATGAGAAAACAAACCTGACACTGCGTGCAAATATCCAGAATGAACCTTCAACGGGTTTTTATGGCTGGTTGCCGAAAGAGGGGACGGTAGAACCCTTACCTGACGGTTCTCGTATTCCAGTAAGTTTTACCGATGCTGCTCCTAACAATACCTATTCTCGCTACCAAAGAATGGTCGGGTATAGCTTTGAGCACAGTTTCGATGACACATTTACCGTGCGCCAAAATTTACGTTATAGCCAAATTAAGACATCTCAGCAAACAGTGTACGGTTTTGGTGCTGTTGGCAACCAACTGACCCGACAGAGTATTGTCGCGAATGAAAACTATAATGATTTTGGTGTAGATACACAGTTGGAAAGCAAGTTTGCTACAGGTGATGTGGCGCATACTCTGCTGACGGGTGTTGACTATTCTCGTCTGCGTAACGATATCGACAACGCTTATGGTACAGCGCCTCCGTTAGATATGAATAATCCTGTATATGAGGATGTCGTGTTCCCGGATGCGAAACCTTTCCAGTTAAATACTCAACATCAGACTGGCCTGTATGTTCAGGATCAACTGGAATGGGATAAATGGGTTGCAACTCTGGGAGGGCGCTATGATTGGTCTGAGCAGGCAACAACAATTCGTTCCAGCAACCAGAAAGTTGAACGTAACGATGAGCAATTTACCTGGCGTGCCGGGATAAATTATCTCTTCGATAATGGCATTACGCCATATTTCAGTTACAGCGAGTCTTTCGAACCGAACCCGTCTAAAGCCTGGGCTGCTACACCTGCGGACAACGTTGCTTATGCTCCCTCTAAAGGTAAGCAATATGAAGCTGGTGTGAAATATGTGCCGAAAGATCTGCCTGTTGTAGTCACTGCTGCTGTCTATGAACTGACCAAAACGAACAATCTGACTTCTGATCCAAGTAATCCGTTTGCTCAGGTTCCGGCAGGTGAAGTGCGTTCACGTGGCGTTGAGTTAGAAGCGAAAGCGGCAGTTAATGCGAACATTAATATGACAGCGTCTTATACGTATACGGATGCTGAATATACGGAAGACACAACGCTGAAAGGCAAAACCCCTGTTCAGGTGCCGAAACATATGGCTTCGCTTTGGGGCGACTATACCTTTTACGAAGGTTACCTTTCTGGCTTAACGCTGGGGACTGGTGGCCGTTTAGTTGGCTCCAGCTATGGCGATCCGGAGAACTCCTTTAAGGTCGGTAGTTCAACTGTGATGGATGCAGTTGTGAAATACGATCTGGCTCGTTTGGGGATGGCGGGTTCCAGTGTTGCAGTAAATGTAACAAACTTGCTTGATCGTGAATATGTCTCCAGCTGTTTTGCTACCTATGGCTGCTTCTGGGGCGCGGAGCGTCAGGTCGTTGCAACCGCAACCTTCCGTTTCTAATTTCTCTCTGGGCACGGTTCGCCGTGCCCGCTTTACAAGTTGGCCGCTATGCAGGAAAACATAACCCGTCCCGACACGACTTTCGCCCTACGTAATGTCTCCTTTCGTGTGCCTGGCCGCACGCTTCTGCATCCTCTTTCGCTGACCTTTCCGGTGGGTAAAGTTACCGGGCTTATTGGTCACAACGGTTCAGGTAAATCAACCTTACTGAAAATGCTGGGGCGGCATCAACCGCCGTCGGAAGGCGACGTGTTGCTCGACGATCAGCCGTTGAACAGCTGGAACAGTAAAGCGTTTGCCCGCAAGGTCGCCTATCTGCCGCAGCAGCTTCCGCAGGCGGAAGGGATGACGGTGCGCGAGCTAGTGGCGATTGGGCGTTATCCGTGGCACGGCGCGCTGGGTCGTTTTGGCGTAACCGACAGAGAAAAAGTGGAAGAGGCGATTACGCTGGTGGGACTAAAACCACTGGCGCACCGTCTGGTGGACAGCCTCTCCGGTGGGGAACGTCAGCGGGCGTGGATCGCCATGCTGGTGGCTCAGGATAGCCGCTGTCTGCTACTCGATGAACCCACCTCCGCGCTGGATATCGCGCATCAGGTTGATGTGCTGGCGCTGGTGCACCGCTTAAGCCAGCAGCGTGGGCTGACGGTGATTGCCGTTTTGCACGATATCAACATGGCGGCCCGCTACTGTGATTATCTGGTGGCGCTGCGCGGTGGCGAAATGATTGCCCAGGGAACGCCAGCAGAGTTGATGCGTGGTGAAACGCTGGAGCTGATTTATGGCATCCCGATGGGCATTTTGCCGCATCCGGCTGGCGCCGCACCCGTGAGTTTTGTCTATTAATGAGCGGCTTACATTCTATTACCCGACGTCGATTGTTAACGGCGATGGCGCTTTCTCCTCTGCTCTGGCAAATGGGGCAAGCCCGGGCCGCAACCGTCGATCCTCATCGTATTGTCGCCCTGGAATGGTTGCCGGTAGAGTTGCTGTTAGCGCTCGGCATCATGCCTTACGGTGTGGCGGATATTCCCAATTATCGCCTGTGGGTTAACGAGCCCGCATTGCCGGAGTCGGTCATTGACGTTGGGCTGCGTACCGAACCTAATCTGGAACTGCTGACCGAAATGAAGCCCTCATTTATGGTCTGGTCGGCAGGCTATGGCCCTTCGCCTGAAAAGCTGGCGCGTATCGCGCCGGGGCGCGGTTTTAGCTTCAGCGACGGCAAAAAACCGTTAGCGGTAGCGCGTCAGTCGTTAATTGAAATGGCGCAACTGCTTAATCTTGAGTCTGCGGCCAGCCGCCATCTGGCGGAATACGATAGCTTTATCGACAGCCAGAAACCGCGCTTTGCCCGGCGTGGCGACCGGCCTCTGCTGCTGATGACGTTGCTCGATCCGCGCCATATGCTGGTTTTCGGCCCGAACTGCTTATTCCAGGAGACGCTGGACGCGTTCGGCATTCGCAATGCCTGGCAGGGGGAAACCAATTTCTGGGGCAGCACTGCGGTTGGTATCGACCGGCTGGCGGCCTATAAAGACGCTGACGTCCTCTGTTTTGATCACGGCAATAACCCGGATATGGCTGCGCTGATGGCGACGCCGCTGTGGCAGGCGATGCCGTTTGTGCGCGCCGGACGTTTTCAGCGCGTGCCTGCCGTCTGGTTTTATGGCGCGACGCTGTCGAGCATGCGTTTCGTGCGCATTCTGGATAATGCGCTGGGAGGTAAAGCGTGAGCCGACGTATTGCGCTATTTCCGGCGTTGCTGCTGGCGGTGTTATTTATCGCCGCTGCCTGGCTGACCTGGTTTAACTTCTCCATCGCATTGCCGCGCAGCCAGTGGCAGCAAGCGTTCTGGTCGCCGGATATCGACAGCATTGAGCAAATGATTTTCCACTATAGCCTGCTACCACGCCTGGCGATCGCCTTGCTGGTCGGGGCCGGACTTGGGCTGGTGGGCGTATTGTTCCAGCAGGTGCTGCGTAACCCGCTGGCGGAGCCAACGACGCTCGGCGTGGCGACAGGGGCGCAGCTCGGGATTACTGTAACGACGCTATGGGCGATTCCCGGCGCGATGGCCACGCAATTTGCGGCGCTGGCAGGCGCGTGCGTGGTGGGGGCGCTGGTGTTTGGCGTCGCCTGGGGAAAACGCCTGTCACCGGTTACGCTGATTCTCGCCGGTCTGGTGGTGAGCCTGTATTGCGGGGCGATTAACCAGCTGATGGTGATTTTCCACCACGACCAGTTGCAAAGCATGTTCCTGTGGAGCACCGGAACGCTGACGCAAACCGACTGGAGCGGGGTGCAGAGGCTGTGGCCGCAGCTGCTGGGCGGCGTGATGCTCACCTTGCTATTGCTGCGTCCGATGACCCTGATGGGGCTGGATGACGGCGTGGCGCGCAATCTGGGGCTGGCCTTGTCGCTGGCGCGTCTGGCGGCTTTATCGCTGGCGATCGTGCTCAGCGCGATGCTGGTTAACGCCGTTGGGATTATCGGCTTTATCGGCCTGTTCGCCCCGCTGCTGGCGAAAATGCTTGGCGCGCGTCGCTTACTGGCGCGCCTGATGCTGGCGCCGCTGATTGGCGCGCTGATCCTCTGGCTTTCCGATCAGACCATTTTGTGGCTGACCCGCGTCTGGATGGAGGTCTCCACGGGTTCCGTGACGGCGCTGATTGGCGCGCCGCTGTTGCTGTGGCTGCTGCCGCGTCTGCGCAGCATGAGCGCTCCGGCAATGAACGCCAATGACCGCGTAGCGGCGGAACGCCAGCATGTGTTGAGTTTTGCGCTGGCAGGCGGTGTCGTGCTGCTGTTAGCGGTGTTCGTGGCGCTCTCTTTTGGCCGTGACGCGCACGGCTGGAACTGGGCGAGCGGCGCGCTGCTGGATGAACTGATGCCCTGGCGCTGGCCGCGTATTCTGGCGGCATTGATTGCGGGCGTGATGCTGGCGGTAGCGGGGTGCATTATTCAACGCCTGACCGGAAACCCGATGGCCAGCCCGGAAGTGCTGGGGATCAGCTCCGGCGCGGCGTTCGGCGTGGTGCTGATGCTGTTCCTGGTGCCGGGTAACGCCTTTGGCTGGCTGCTGCCTGCCGGGAGCATTGGCGCGGCGGCGACGTTGCTGATCATCATGGTCGCGGCAGGACGCGGGGGCTTTTCTCCGCACCGTATGCTGCTGGCGGGGATGGCGCTCAGTACGGCGTTTACGATGCTGTTGATGATGTTACAGGCGAGCGGCGATCCGCGCATGGCGGGAGTGCTGACCTGGATCTCCGGTTCGACCTACAACGCGTCGGAAGAACAGGTGGTACGCACCGGCATTGTGATGGTGATTCTGCTGGCGATTACGCCGCTGTGTCGTCGCTGGTTAACCATTTTACCGCTGGGCGGCGAGACGGCGCGGGCGGTGGGTATCGCGTTGACGCCATCGCGTGTTGGGCTGTTGTTGCTGGCGGCCTGTCTGACGGCGACCGCGACGATGACCATTGGGCCGCTGAGCTTCGTCGGGCTGATGGCGCCGCATATCGCGCGGATGCTCGGTTTTCGCCGCACGATGCCGCATATGATTATGTCGGCGCTGGCGGGGGGAATACTGCTGGTTTTCGCCGACTGGTGCGGCAGAATGGTGTTGTTCCCGTATCAGATCCCGGCGGGATTGCTCTCGACGTTTATCGGCGCGCCGTATTTTATTTATCTGTTACGTAAGCAGAGCCGGTAATGGTGCCTTATCCGGCCTACGGTGCCATATGTAGGCCGGGTAAGCGTAAGCGCCACCCGGCAATGACGATTTACAGCTTCGCAAATACCCGACGCGCGGCATCAATGGTTTTGTTGATATCGTCCATGCTGTGCGCCACGGACATAAAGCCTGCCTCGAAGGCGGACGGCGCCAGGTAAACGCCTTCATCCAGCATCATGTGGAAGAAACGTTTGAAGCGCTCAACGTCGCATGCCATTACATCCTGATAGCAGTTTACGGATTCCGCGTCGGTAAAGAAGATGCCGAACATACCGCCGACGTGATTCACCACCAGTGGAATATTGGCTTCCTGCGCGGCGTCCAGCAGGCCTTCTGCCAGGCGGGTCGTCAGTTCGTCCAGCGTCTCGTGAATCCCCGGCTGGGCGACTTCGGTCAGGCAGGCGAAACCCGCCGCCATGGCAATCGGGTTGCCGGAAAGCGTTCCCGCCTGGTAAACCGGGCCAGTCGGCGCCAGTGCGTCCATCACATCGCGGCGTCCGCCAAATGCGCCTACCGGCATACCGCCGCCGATGATTTTTCCCAGACAGGTCAGATCCGGCACTACGCCGTAATAATCCTGTGCGCCCGCCAGCGCCACGCGGAAACCGGTCATCACTTCGTCGATGATCAGCAGTGCGCCGAATTCGTCGCACAGGGCGCGCAGGCCCGGCAGGAATTCCGGCAGCGGAGGGATGCAGTTCATATTGCCCGCCACCGGCTCGACGATAATACAGGCAATCTCTTGCGGATATTGCTCGAACGCCGCGCGTACAGAAGCCAGATCGTTATAGATGCAGGTCAGGGTATGTCTGGCGAAATCAGCCGGAACGCCCGGTGAGTTCGGCTGGCCCAGCGTCAGTGCGCCGGAACCCGCTTTCACCAGCAGGCAGTCGGCGTGGCCGTGGTAGCAGCCTTCAAATTTGATGATCTTGTCGCGACCGGTGAAGCCGCGCGCCAGGCGAATCGCACTCATTGTGGCTTCGGTGCCGGAGTTCACCATCCGCACCATGTCCATAGTCGGCACCAGTTCGGTGACCAGCTCCGCCATTTTAACTTCCATCTCGGTCGGCGCGCCGAAGCTCAGCCCGCGCGCAGCGGCTTCAATCACTGCATTACGGATGGCGGGGTGGTTATGGCCCAGCACCATCGGACCCCAGGAGCCGACGTAATCGATGTACGCTTTGCCATCGACATCATACAGATACGCGCCGTCTGCTTTTTCGATAAACAGCGGGGTGCCGCCCACGCCAGTGAAGGCGCGAACAGGGGAGTTGACGCCGCCGGGGATAAGCTCGCGCGCTGCGCTGTAGAGGTTTTCAGACTTGCTCATGGATGGGATTCCTGGTTCGTAGAAAAAGTGAATGCCCTTTATTCTAAGTTATTCACAGAAGGTTATGAACATTTTGCGCATTTGAAACATGACGATTTACAGGGGATTTTCCCGAAACAGGCGGGTACAATGCCGCTTCTGTATTTGTATTACCAATTAATGATCATCTGATGAACACAGACACTCCCACTTTCGAAGCACAGCAAGTTGTGCGCTTACGGCGCGGGGATCTGATCCGCAGACTACTTCAGCGGGATAAAACGCCGCTGGCCATCTTATTAACGGCGGCGGTGGTCGGCACCGTCACGGGTCTTATTGGCGTCGCGTTTGAGAAAGCCGTGACCTGGGTGCAAAACTTACGTATCGGCGCGCTCGTTCAGACGGCCGATTACGCGATTCTGGTCTGGCCGCTGGCCTTTATCCTCTCTGCGCTGCTGGCGATGGTCGGTTATTTTCTGGTGCGTAAGTTTGCGCCGGAAGCCGGTGGGTCGGGCATCCCGGAAATAGAAGGCGCGCTGGAAGAGTTGCGTCCTGTCCGCTGGTGGCGCGTGCTGCCGGTGAAATTTGTGGGCGGTATGGGAACGCTGGGCGCTGGCATGGTGCTGGGGCGGGAAGGGCCGACGGTACAAATCGGGGGCAATATCGGGCGAATGGTGCTGGATCTCTTCCGTATGCGTAGCGCTGAGGCGCGTCACACCTTACTGGCAACCGGCGCGGCCGCAGGGTTATCGGCAGCCTTTAACGCGCCGCTGGCGGGGATCTTATTTATCATCGAAGAGATGCGCCCGCAGTTTCGTTACAATTTAATTTCGATCAAAGCCGTGTTTACGGGCGTGATCATGTCGAGCATTGTGTTTCGTATTTTTAACGGTGAAGCGCCGATTATTGAGGTCGGGAAGCTCTCAAACGCACCAGTTAATACGCTATGGTTATATTTAATCCTCGGCATGATTTTTGGCTGCGTCGGGCCGCTGTTCAATCACCTGGTATTACGCACTCAGGATATGTTCCAGCGTTTTCACGGCGGCGAAATCAAAAAGTGGGTTCTGATGGGCGGCGCGATCGGCGGCCTGTGCGGTATTCTCGGCTTAATTGAGCCGGAAGCGGCGGGCGGTGGGTTTAATTTGATCCCCATTGCGGCGGCGGGGAATTACAGCGTAGCTCTGCTGCTGTTTATTTTTATTGCCCGCATCCTTACCACGCTGCTTTGTTTCTCATCCGGTGCGCCGGGCGGAATTTTTGCGCCAATGCTGGCGCTGGGGACGTTGCTCGGCACCGCATTTGGTATGGCGGCTGCGGCGTGTTTTCCGCAGTACCATCTGGAGGCCGGAACATTCGCGATTGCCGGAATGGGCGCGTTGCTGGCGGCGTCGGTGCGTGCGCCTTTAACGGGAATCGTGTTAGTGCTGGAGATGACCGATAACTATCAGCTCATTTTGCCAATGATTATTACCTGTCTTGGCGCAACACTATTAGCACAATTTATGGGCGGAAAACCGCTATACTCCACCATCCTTGCGCGCACGCTGGCGAAACAGGATGCGGAGCAGGCGGCAAAAAGCCAGCGGTCGGTCGCTGGTGAGAATACTTGAATGAAATACCAGGGTATTAGATAATGCCATAACGATTGGGTTATAATTTGCCCAATTGCCAATGTCGTTTGGAGCAAAAAATGAGTGATGACGTAGCGCTGCCACTGCAATTTACTGAAGCAGCAGCCAAGAAAGTAAAAAGCCTGATCGCTGACGAAGATAACCCGAATCTGAAACTGCGCGTGTATATCACCGGCGGTGGTTGCAGCGGTTTCCAGTACGGTTTTACCTTTGATGATCAGGTGAACGAAGGTGATATGACCATCGAGAAGCAGGGTGTTGGCCTGGTGGTTGACCCGATGAGCCTGCAATATCTGGTAGGCGGCGCTGTCGATTACACCGAAGGTCTGGAAGGTTCCCGCTTTGTGGTCACCAACCCGAATGCGAAAAGCACCTGCGGGTGTGGTTCGTCCTTTAGTATCTGATGTATTGCCGGATGGCGACGCAGGGCGTCTTATCCGGCCTACGGTGCGTGTTGCTGCGTTCCTGAATGTAGGCCCGATAAGCGTCAGCGCCATCGGGCAGTGAAATCAACGCCCGTTCTCATCCAGAGCAAACGTCGGTAATTTTAAATGCCAACGAATTGCGGCCAGACGAATCATTAACGTCACAACCATCCCCATCATACTGGCGCTTTCCAGCGGCACGGAAAAGGTATAAAACGCCGTCGCATGCACGATGCCGCCGATAATACAGGCCGTGGCATAAATCTCCGTGCGTAAGATCATCGGCACTTCACGCGCCAGCACGTCGCGGATAATCCCGCCGCCGACGCCGGTAATCACGCCCATACAGATGGCGACCAGCGGGCCTGTTTCAGCAAGGAACGCCTTATTGACGCCGATACCGACGAACACCGCGAGGCCGACGGCATCCAGCACGGGAAGCATCCATTTAGGCAATCGTCTCGGCTGGCGCACCAGCAAAATGGTGAGCATGCTGGTGACCATCGCCACCACCAGGTCGGTCGGATCTTTGACCCAAAAGACGGGCCCGTTATCCAGCGCCATATCGCGGATTGTCCCGCCGCCCACTGCGGTCACGACGCCCAATACCAGTACGCCAAACGGGTCCATACGCAACTTTCCGGCCAGCAATACGCCAGAGATAGCAAAGACAGCTGTGCCTACAATATCCAGCCAATAGACGAGCATTATCGAATCCCCACTGAGAACCTGACTGCGCAGGTTCTATTCTACTTGTGAAAGCGCATTACAGAGTTGTTTTGCGGCGAGGATGATACGCGGGCTCGCGCGTTCAAACCAGTCACCATTCAGCGGTATAACCGGGATTTTTAGCTGATTTTGCCAGTATTGTTCGATTTTAGGAATTTCGCCCGCATCGCCGGTAACGACAATCGCCTGCGGATGTCGGGCCAGCACCTGCTCGCGGCTGACCTGCGGCCAGGGGACGCGACTGCCCGCAAAAATATTTTCTCCGCCGCAGACCTCCAGAACCTGGTTCTGGATGGAGCCTTTTCCGCTGGTGAATAACGGATTCGCGCCAAACTGGAGAAAAACGCGTTTTTTCGGTTTATCAGCGTACTGCGATTTTAGCGCGGCATACTCGTCCAGCAGCGTTTGCGCCGCGCGTCTGGCTTTTTCTGGCTCAGGACTCCATGCGGCAAGCTGGCGCAGTGCGTCGGCGACCTGCTCAATGGTTACGGCATCCACCCACATGATTTTAATGCCCAGGGACGCCAGCTGGTTAACCTGCCGTTCAGCATTGCCCCCTCGCCAGGCGATGACCAGATCGGGTTTGAGCGCCACAATACGTTCCAGATTCATCCCTTGCCAGGTGGAGACTTCTTCGATGTTTTTCGCTTGCGGGGGATAGTCGGAATAACTGCTGACGCCAACGGGCGTGATCCCTGCGGCAAAGGCAAGTTCGGTGTTGGAAGGGGAGAGGGAAACGACGCGCGGTGCGGCACAAAGCCACAGCGGAAGGGCTAAAAGCAGGGCGGCCAGCGCCCTGGGGAATAATTTAGCCATGCGCCAGTTTCTGCACCAGCGTTTCAACCATCAGACTGGACTGCTTCGCGGCTACGGCCAGGAATTCGTCAAAGCTGAGGTGGGATTGCTGATCGGCCACATCAGAGATGGCGCGAACCACCACGAAAGGCACGTTGAAGTTATGGCAGACATGCGCGATCGCGGTCGCTTCCATTTCCACGGCAATCGCCTGCGGGAAATTGTGGCGGATTTTCGCCAGGCCCACGGAGCCGTTAATGAAAGCGTCGCCGCTGACGATCAGTCCGCGAACCGCATTCAGGTTGAGTTTTGCGATGCAGGATTCCGCCGCCGCGATCAGCGCGTCGTCGGCTTTAAAACCTGCCGGGCAGCCAGGAAGCTGACCAAATTCATAACCAAACGCGGTAACGTCGGCGTCGTGATAACGCGCTTCATCGGAAACGACGATATCGCCGACTGTCAGCGTCGGGGCCAGACCGCCAGCGGAACCGGTATTAATAATGACATCCGGCTTGCAACGTTCCAGCAGCAACGTTGCGCCCAGCGCCGCCGCGACTTTACCGATGCCGGATTTCAGCAGCGCAATCTCGGTCCCGTTCAGTTGGCCGGTGTAAATTTCACAACCGCCCAGGGTGATCGTCTGACGGTTTTCGATTTTGTCACGCAGCAGCGTAACTTCTTCTTCCATTGCACCAATGATGCCGATTTTCATAGATTTACTCGCGATAAGCCAGATTTGAGGGCATAGTCTATCATGCGCTTAAGGGGAAGCGCATTTCTCAGGCGGGAGAGGACATGGCACAGATCGATTTCCGAAATAAAATTAACTGGCATCGTCGTTATCGTTCACCGCAGGGTGTGAAGACCGAACATGAGATCCTGCGGATCTTTGAAAGCGATCGTGGACGCATCATCAATTCCCCGGCGATCCGTCGGCTTCAGCAAAAAACGCAGGTCTTTCCACTGGAGCGTAACGCCGCCGTTCGGACGCGGTTGACGCATTCTATGGAGGTGCAGCAGGTCGGGCGTTATATCGCGAAAGAGATCCTGAGCCGGTTAAAAGAGTTAAAGCTGCTGGAACAATACGGTCTGGATGAACTGACCGGCCCCTTTGAGAGCATTGTGGAAATGTCCTGCCTGATGCATGACATTGGCAATCCGCCGTTTGGTCATTTCGGCGAGGCGGCGATCAATGACTGGTTTCGCCAGCGCCTGCACCCGGCGGATGCGGAAAGCCAGCCGCTTAGCGACGATCGCTGCGCGGTGGCGGCGCTGCGTCTGCGTGAAGGCGAGGAGTCTTTGAATGATATTCGTCGCAAGGTGCGCCAGGATTTATGTCATTTCGAGGGCAACGCGCAGGGCATCCGCCTGGTGCATACATTAATGCGCATGAATCTGACCTGGGCGCAGGTGGGCGGCATTTTAAAATACACTCGCCCGGCATGGTGGCGAGGAGAAACGCCCGCGACGCACCGTTATTTAATGAAAAAGCCGGGGTATTATCTCTCTGAAGCGCCGTATATTGAGAGGTTACGTAAAGAACTTGCGTTAGCGCCTTACAGCCGTTTCCCATTAACATGGATTATGGAGGCCGCCGATGATATCTCTTATTGCGTGGCCGATCTGGAAGATGCCGTCGAGAAAAGAATCTTCAGCGTTGAGCAGTTATATCACCATCTTTACGAAGCATGGGGCCACCATGAAAAAGGGTCGCTGTTTACTCAGGTTGTTGAGAATGCCTGGGAAAAGTCTCGCTCAAATTCGCTAAGTCGCAGTACGGAAGATCAGTTCTTTATGTATTTACGCGTGAATACGCTAAATAAACTGGTGCCCTACGCGGCTCAGCGTTTTATTGATAACTTGCCGCAAATCTTTGACGGCAGTTTCAATCATGCGCTGCTGGAAGACGCCAGCAGCTTCAGCCAGTTGCTTGAGTTATATAAAAATGTGGCGATAAAACATGTGTTTAGCCACCCGGATGTTGAACAACTGGAATTACAGGGCTACCGCGTCATCAGCGGGTTATTAGAAATTTACCAACCGTTATTACGTATGTCCCTGGTCGATTTCAGGGAACTGGTTGAAAAAGAGCGGGTGAAGCGCTTTCCAATAGAATCTCGTTTATTCCAGAAGCTCTCTACGCGCCATCGCCTGGCTTACGTGGAGGCCGTCAGTAAATTATCGCCGGAGGCGCCGGAGTACCCCACGCTGGAATATTATTATCGCTGCCGTTTGATCCAGGATTATATCAGCGGGATGACGGATCTGTACGCCTGGGATGAATACCGGCGTCTGATGGCGGTTGAATAATAAATACGCTTTTGTAAAGATGAACAATAAATTTTTACTTTTTCCAGAAACTTTATTCTGGAACTTCGCGCTATAAAACGAATCTGACGTACACAGCAATTTTGCGTTATCTGTTAATCGAGATTGAAACACATGAAAAAAACCACATTAGCAATGAGTGCACTGGCTCTGAGTTTAGGTTTGGCGCTGTCCCCCCTGTCTGCAACGGCGGCTGAGACGGCGTCTTCGGCAACGACTGCCCAGCAGATGCCAAGTCTGGCACCGATGCTCGAAAAAGTGATGCCATCGGTGGTGAGTATCAACGTGGAAGGTAGCACAACCGTCAACACGCCGCGCATGCCGCGTAATTTCCAGCAGTTCTTTGGCGATGATTCGCCATTCTGCCAGGACGGTTCGCCGTTCCAGAGTTCTCCGTTCTGCCAGGGCGGGGGTCAGGGCGGCGGTCAGCAACAGAAATTTATGGCGCTGGGCTCCGGCGTCATTATTGATGCCGCAAAAGGTTATGTCGTCACCAACAACCATGTGGTGGATAACGCGACGGTCATCAAAGTTCAACTGAGCGATGGCCGTAAATTTGACGCCAAGGTCGTCGGTAAAGATCCGCGCTCTGATATCGCGCTGGTTCAAATTCAGGACCCGAAAAATCTGACGGCCATTAAGCTGGCGGATTCCGACGCGCTGCGCGTGGGGGATTATACCGTCGCTATCGGCAACCCGTTTGGTCTGGGCGAAACGGTGACTTCCGGTATCGTCTCCGCACTGGGCCGTAGCGGTCTGAACGCGGAAAACTACGAAAACTTTATCCAGACGGATGCCGCCATCAACCGTGGTAACTCCGGTGGCGCGCTGGTGAACCTGAACGGTGAACTGATCGGGATTAACACCGCGATTCTTGCGCCGGACGGCGGCAACATCGGTATTGGTTTTGCTATCCCCAGCAACATGGTGAAAAACCTGACCTCCCAGATGGTGGAGTATGGCCAGGTTAAACGCGGTGAGTTGGGTATCATGGGGACGGAGCTAAACTCGGAACTGGCGAAGGCGATGAAAGTTGATGCCCAGCGCGGCGCGTTTGTCAGCCAGGTGATGGCGAACTCTTCTGCGGCGAAAGCCGGTATTAAAGCCGGGGATGTGATCACGTCCCTGAACGGTAAGCCGATCAGCAGCTTTGCCGCGCTGCGCGCCCAGGTGGGTACGATGCCGGTAGGCAGCAAAATCAGCCTTGGTCTGCTGCGTGATGGCAAGCCGGTGACTGTCAACCTGGAACTGCAACAGAGCAGCCAGAATCAGGTTGATTCCAGCTCCATCTTCAATGGTATTGAAGGCGCGGAAATGAGCAACAAAGGCCAGGATAAAGGCGTTGTTGTCAGCAACGTGAAGCCGAATACGCCGGCTGCGCAGATTGGCCTGAAGAAAGGGGATGTAATTGTGGGAGCCAACCAGCAGGCGATTAAGAACATCGCTGAGCTGCGTAAAATCCTCGACAGCAAACCTTCTGTTCTGGCGCTGAATATTCAGCGTGGCGATAGCACCATCTATCTGCTGATGCAGTAATTTCCTCTCTTGCCCTTTTCCTGTCCGGGAAAAGGGCATTTCTCACATTCTGTGAGGCCCCCCACAACTCCATACTTCTCTGCTTTAGTTTGTGCAGATGCACAATGATGCAGGTTAGCATCTTCCCTATGCTTGAGCTCTGCTCACAGGAGGGGATTATGGCTGGCTGGCATCTTGATACCAAAATGGCACAGGATATTGTGGCGCGCACAATGCGCATCATCGATACCAATATCAACGTAATGGATGCCCGTGGGCGTATTATCGGTAGCGGCGATCGGGAGCGCATTGGTGAATTGCACGAAGGCGCGCTGTTGGTGCTGTCGCAGGGGCGCGTGGTCGATATTGATGATGCGGTGGCGCGGCATCTCCACGGCGTGCGCCAGGGGATCAACCTGCCGTTGCGCCTGGAAGGGGAGATCGTCGGCGTTATTGGTTTAACCGGTGAGCCGCAACACCTGCGAAAATACGGTGAGCTGGTCTGTATGACGGCCGAAATGATGCTGGAGCAGTCGCGGCTGATGCATCTGCTGGCCCAGGACAGCCGTCTGCGTGAAGAACTGGTGATGAACCTGATTCAGGCCGAGGAAAATACGCCAGCGTTGACGGAGTGGGCGCAGCGGCTGGGTATCGACCTGAACCAACCGCGTGTGGCTGCCGTGGTCGAAGTGGACAGCGGGCAGCTTGGCGTTGACAGCGCGATGGAGGAGTTGCAGCAGCTGCAAAATGCGTTAACGACGCCTGAACGCAACAATTTGATTGCTATCGTTTCTTTGACGGAAATGGTTGTGCTGAAACCGGCGCTGAATCAGTTTGGGCGCTGGGATGCGGACGATCATCGCAAGCGTATTGAGCAGTTGATTGCCCGGATGAAAGAGAACGGGCAATTGCGCTTTCGGGTCGCACTGGGGAACTATTTTACCGGCCCGGGCAGTATCGCCCGCTCCTGGCGCACTGCGCGTACCACCATGATGGTGGGCAAGCAGCGTATGCCGGAGCAACGCAGCTACTTTTACCAGGATTTGATGCTGCCAGTGCTGCTGGACAGCCTGCGTGGTGGCTGGCAGGCCAATGAGCTGGCACGCCCGCTCTCAAAGCTGAAGGCGATGGATAATAACGGGCTGTTACGCCGGACGCTGGCCGCGTGGTTTCGCCATAACGTGCAGCCGCTGGCAACGTCGAAGGCGCTCTTTATTCACCGTAATACGCTGGAATACCGTCTGAACCGCATCTCTGAGTTGACGGGGCTGGATTTGGGCAATTTTGACGATCGGCTGTTGCTGTATGTCGCGCTGCAACTGGACGAGCAGCATTGATTGCCTGATGGCGCGACGCTTATCAGGCCTACCGGGAGTTACCTGTAGGCCGGATAAGGCGTAACACGCCGCCATCCGGCAACACACAGCTTACTTACGCGTTAGTTTTTCCAGATCGGCTTCAATTTCGTTGATCTTGTTGGCGACCACGCTTTCCAGATGACGTAAATCATCCAGGATCTTACGTTTGAGATCGACTTCCGTGCGATCGCGCTGGCAGATCTGATCCAGCTCATCGATCACATAGCGCAGGTTAGGACTGATCTCCTGCACCTCTTTGTAACCTTGTCCGATACCATCGGCGACGACGGTTTTACGCTGGCGGGGATATTTGAACTTTACGCTTTTGGCAAAGAACTCGCCTCTATCCTTCTGGAAATAGATTTTCAGGATATCGTTGTTGGCTTCTTGCCGCAGGCTGTAACGATCGATTTCTTCAGGATTGGTAATGCCCAGACTTTTCAGATTGTCATACATAGCGGTACCCTTCATCTCAACATAACCTATGAATAATTAACGAAAAGTTCTCTTTCCGCCAGCCACAGATGTAAAAAAAGCGGGCTCAGCCCGCTTTTTCAAATCATTGTTAGTCGATGGTACGTAACAGCTCGTTGATCCCGACTTTTCCGCGCGTCTTCGCGTCAACTTTTTTCACGATGACCGCACAGTACAGGCTGTATTTACCGTCTTTCGACGGCAGGTTGCCGGAAACCACAACGGAGCCTGCCGGTACGCGGCCATAATGGATTTCGCCCGTTTCGCGATCATAAATACGGGTGCTTTGACCGATGTACACGCCCATAGAGATCACGGAACCTTCCTCAACGATCACCCCTTCAACCACTTCAGAACGCGCGCCGATGAAGCAGTTATCTTCGATGATTGTCGGGTTCGCCTGTAGCGGTTCCAGTACGCCGCCGATGCCGACGCCGCCGGACAGGTGTACGTTTTTACCAATCTGCGCGCAGGAACCTACGGTCGCCCAGGTATCTACCATCGTGCCTTCATCAACGAATGCGCCGATGTTTACGTAGGATGGCATCAGCACGGTGTTGCGTGCGATAAACGCGCCCTGACGCACAGCGGCAGGCGGCACTACGCGGAAGCCTTCTTTCTGGAAGCGCGCTTCGTCATAGTCGGCGAATTTCATCGGTACTTTATCGAAGTAGCGGCTTTCCGCACCGTCGATAACCTGGTTATCGTTAATACGGAAAGAGAGCAGAACCGCTTTCTTCAGCCACTGGTGAGTCACCCACTGGCCATCAATCTTTTCTGCCACACGCAGCGCACCGGAATCCAGCAGAGAAATGACCTGGTTAACCGCTTCGCGGGTCACGGTATCTACATTCGCCGGAGTGATGTCGGCACGGCGCTCGAAAGCGGACTCAATAACGTTCTGTAACTGCTGCATTGTTAAACTCTTTCCATATGAATAAACACACTACCCTTTATCGTTTGGATTGAGGGCCGCTGTCAACCGTTGATGCACTTCCTGCTGTAGCTCATTATTAAGGGCACGCCGGTCGGCTGTCGCGATTATGAATAAATCTTCTACTCGCTCGCCAATGGTTGTAATTCGGGCGCCATGAAGCGAAATTCCCAGATCGGCAAAAATTTGCCCGACCCGCGCCAGCAGGCCCGGCTGATCGAGAGCGATAAGTTCAAGGAACGATTTTCTGTCGGTGTGAGTAGGCAGAAAAGTGACCTCGGTATCGACGGTAAAGTGGCGTAATTTGGCTGGCTGGCGACGCGGCTGCGGAGGCTGCCAGCTGCTCTGGGTAATTGCCTGCTCCAGTCCAAAACGGATGGCTTCGTGACGGTCGGCGGAGAGAGGACTGCCGTCCGGCTCCAGCACAATAAAGGTATCCATCGCCATGCCGTCGCGGGTGGTGAAGATTTGCGCGTCATGAACGCTCAGATTGCGCCTGTCCAGCTCTGCGCAAACGGCGGCAAACAGATAAGGGCGATCAGGACTCCAGATGAAGATCTCCGTTCCGCCGCGCGTGGCCTGTGGGCTGACCAGAATCAGCGGTCGGGTCAGATCGTGCTGTAACAGATGACGCGCATGCCAGGCCAGCTGATTCGGACTATGGCGCACGAAATAGTTAGCGCGGCAGCGTGTCCAGATTTGATGCAGCGCCTCTTCGTTTATATTGTCCATTCGCAGCAGCGCCAGTGCCTGAAGCTGATGATGGCGCACGCGTTCGCGCATATCCGGCGTGTTTTGCATGCCGCGACGTAGCTGTTTTTCGGTGGCAAAGTACAGTTCGCGCAACAGGCTTTGCTTCCAGCTGTTCCACAGCGTTTCGTTAGTGGCGCAAATGTCAGCGACCGTCAGGCATACCAGGAAGCGCAGACGGTGTTCCGTTTGCACCTCTTCGGCGAACTGTTTGATGACCTCAGGGTCCTGGATATCGCGCCGCTGGGCGGTAACCGACATCAGCAGGTGCTGGCGTACCAGCCAGGCGACCAGTTGCGTTTCGCGTGAGTTCAGGCCGTGCAGTTCGGCAAATTTGAGCACGTCCTGCGCGCCGAGTACCGAGTGATCGCCGCCGCGCCCTTTGGCGATATCATGGAACAGCGCCGCGATCAGGATCAGTTCCGGTTGCCGCAGGCGCGGCCAGAGATCGACGCACAGTGGATGGCGCTGGCGGGTCTCTTCTTTGGCGAAACTTTCCAGCTTCAGCATTACGCGAATGGTGTGCTCATCCACCGTATAGGCATGGAACAGGTCGAACTGCATTTGGCCGACGATATGCGACCATTGCGGCATGTAAGCCCAAAGCACGCTGTGGCGATGCATTGGCAGCAAACCGCGGCTGACGGCGCCCGGATGACGCAGCATACTGAGAAACAGAGAGCGCGCTTCCGGGATGTAGCACAGCGGCTGGGTCAGGTGGCGGCGGGCATGGCGCAGATGGCGCAGCGTGGTGGAATAGATGCCAGTGATGGTGCTATTGCGCACCATCGTATAAAACATCCGCAGGATCGCTTCCGGCGAACGGATAAACAGATCGTCATCGCGCAGGTCGATCAGCGTGCCGCGCAGTTGAAACTCGTCATCAATCGGGCGCGGTTTTTCATCGGCGGGCAGGGCGAGGATTGCTTCATCAAACAGCTGCAATAGCATCTGGTTCAGTTCGCTGACCCGACGCGTGACCCGGAAATAGTCTTTCATCATGTGCTCAACCGGCTCGTTGCCTTCGCCAGTGTAGTTGAGCCGCTGGGCAACGCTGAGCTGCCTGTCGAACAGCAGGCGGTTGTCGTAACGGCTGACCACCAGGTGCAACGCGAAGCGAATGCGCCACAAAATATGCAGGCACTCGTTTAGCTCGGCGCGTTCTGCCTGGGTTAAGAAGCCGAAGCCGACCATCTCATTGAGAGACGTTGCGCCGAAGTGGCGGCGGGCCACCCATTGCAGGGTGTGGATATCACGCAGGCCGCCAGGGCTGCTTTTAATATCGGGTTCAAGGTTATAGCTGGTGCCGTGATAGCGCTGGTGGCGCTGGTTTTGTTCTTCGACTTTGGCGGCGAAAAATTTCTCCGACGGCCAGAAGCCTTCACTGAAAATATGCTTTTGCAGCTCCAGAAAAAGCGCCACGTCGCCGATCAGCAGACGTGTTTCAATCAGATTGGTGGCGACGGTTAAGTCTGACAGCCCTTCCAGCAAACACTCTTCCAGTGTGCGCACGCTATGCCCGACTTCCAGCTTCACATCCCACAGCAAGGTCAGCAGTTCCCCGACTTTTTGCGCCTGAGCGTCGGGCAGCTTTTTACGGCTCAGGATGAGCAGGTCAATGTCGGAAAGCGGATGCAGCTCGCCCCGGCCATAGCCGCCGACGGCCACCAGGGCCAGATCGGCAATTTGCCCGAATCCGGCATCGATCCACAGTCGTTGCAACAACTGGTCGATAAATTCGGTGCGGGCTTCAATCAATTGCTCTGCGGAAATCCCGCTGTCAAAAGCGTCTCCCAGCCACTGCTGGAAAATATCAATGTGGGCTTTAATTCCGCTGACGGTAAGCTCGTCACGCGACCAGGCTCCCGGATTTTGCGGTTGGCCGGGTAGGGTGGGGAGAGCCGTATTCGCGTGCTGTTCAGGAAGAGTATTCATTATGCGCCACCCATTAAAAAGCCGGATGCGGCGTTAACGCCTTATCCGGCCTACGGGTAAACGCTGATTGTAGGCCTGATAAGCGGTAGCGCCATCAGGCAAAAGTTTATGCGTCGTGCGTGATAATCGCCGGGATGGTGTCATCCTTGCGTAACGTCAGAATTTCACAGCCGTTTTCGGTTACCACAATAGTATGCTCGTACTGCGCAGACAAGCTTCTGTCTTTGGTTTTTACCGTCCAGCCGTCTTTCATGGTGCGGATGCGGTAATCACCGGCGTTCAGCATCGGTTCAACGGTGAACGTCATTCCCGGTTGCAGAACCACGCCGCCGTCGTCCGCATCGTAGTGCAGAACCTGCGGTTCTTCATGGAAGCCGCGACCAATCCCGTGACCGCAATATTCGCGAACGACAGAGAAGCCTTCGCCTTCCGCGTATTTCTGAATGGCCGCGCCCAGCGTGCGCAGACGGATGCCCGGTTTGACCATTCGCAGCGCCAGATACAGGCTTTCCTGGGTTACTCGGCACAGGCGCTCGCCCAGAATCGTCGGTTTGCCGACGATAAACATTTTTGACGTATCGCCGTGGTATTCATCTTTAATTACGGTTACGTCGATATTGACGATATCGCCGTCTTTCAGCAATTTGCCATCGTCCGGGATACCGTGGCACACCACTTCATTAATGGAGATGCAAACGGATTTCGGATAACCGTGGTAGCCGAGGCAAGCGGAGATCGCGTGTTGTTCATTGACGATGTAGTCGTTGCAGATGCGATCCAGTTCCCCGGTGCTGACGCCCGGTTTGATATACGGTTCGATCATCTCCAGCACTTCTGCGGCCAGGCGGCCAGCGACGCGCATTTTTTCGATTTCTTCAGGGGTCTTGATTGAGATAGCCATGAATTCTGTCCATCGGTGTCGATTATTTCGACAATAATTGTGTAAGTGCTGTCAATGGTATCAGTCCAAAGCGTAGCCTGCCAAATTGAGAATCATTAACAGCACATCGAGCCAACAATTATTGGTGTCCGCGGCGTATTTGTGGTATAAAGCGCGCCGGACTTCCGTTCCATTCGAAGACTACACAAGATGGACTGAAGCGACAAATCTCACTTTGTGTAACAACACACACGTATCGGCACATATTCCGGGGTGCCCTTTGGGGTCGGTAATATGGGATACGTGGAGGCATAACCCCAACTTTTATATATAGAGGTTTTAATCATGGCAACTGTTTCCATGCGCGACATGCTCAAGGCTGGTGTTCACTTCGGTCACCAGACCCGTTACTGGAACCCGAAAATGAAGCCGTTCATCTTCGGTGCGCGTAACAAAGTTCACATCATCAACCTTGAGAAAACGGTACCGATGTTCAACGAAGCGCTGGCTGAACTGAACAAGATTGCTTCTCGCAAAGGTAAAATCCTTTTCGTTGGTACTAAACGTGCTGCAAGCGAAGCGGTGAAAGACGCTGCTAACAGCTGCGACCAGTTCTTCGTGAACCATCGCTGGCTGGGCGGTATGCTGACTAACTGGAAAACCGTTCGTCAGTCCATCAAACGTCTGAAAGACCTGGAAACTCAGTCTCAGGACGGTACTTTCGAAAAGCTGACCAAAAAAGAAGCGCTGATGCGCACTCGTGAGCTTGAGAAACTGGAAAACAGCCTGGGCGGTATCAAAGACATGGGCGGCCTGCCGGACGCACTGTTCGTTATCGATGCTGACCACGAGCACATTGCTATCAAAGAAGCAAACAACCTGGGTATCCCGGTATTTGCTATCGTTGATACCAACTCTGATCCGGACGGTGTTGACTTCGTTATCCCGGGTAACGACGACGCAATCCGTGCTGTTAGCCTGTACCTGGGCGCTGTAGCTGCAACCGTTCGTGAAGGCCGTTCTCAGGATCTGGCTTCTCAGGCGGAAGAAAGCTTCGTAGAAGCTGAATAATAAGGCACGCTCGTTCGAGCCCCCTTATAAACCAGGTAGTATCACGTTTGGTTAGGGGCCCTTTAGGCCCCTTTTTCACTTTTAAATCTGTGCGGTTTGATGCCGGGCAGATCAAATCTTCCGAGGATTTTAGAATGGCTGAAATTACCGCATCCCTGGTAAAAGAGCTGCGTGAGCGTACTGGCGCAGGCATGATGGATTGCAAAAAAGCACTGACTGAAGCGAATGGCGACATCGAGCTGGCAATCGAAAACATGCGTAAATCCGGTGCGATCAAAGCAGCGAAAAAAGCAGGCAACGTTGCTGCTGACGGCGTGATCAAAACCAAAATCGACGGCAACTACGGCATCATTCTGGAAGTTAACTGCCAGACTGACTTCGTTGCTAAAGATGCTGGTTTCCAGGCATTTGCTGACAAAGTGCTGGACGCCGCTGTTGCTGGCAAAATCACTGACGTTGACGTGCTGAAAGCACAGTTCGAAGAAGAGCGCGTTGCTCTGGTGGCAAAAATCGGTGAAAACATCAACATTCGCCGTGTTGCTTCCCTGGAAGGCGACGTTCTGGGTTCTTACCAGCACGGTGCGCGCATCGGTGTTCTGGTTGCGGCTAAAGGCGCTGACGAAGAGCTGGTTAAACAGCTGGCAATGCACGTTGCTGCAAGCAAGCCTGAGTTCGTTAAGCCGGAAGACGTGTCTGCTGAAGTGGTAGAGAAAGAATACCAGGTACAGCTGGATATCGCGATGCAGTCTGGTAAGCCGAAAGAAATCGCAGAGAAAATGGTTGAAGGCCGCATGAAGAAATTCACCGGCGAAGTTTCTCTGACCGGTCAGCCTTTCGTTATGGAACCGAGCAAATCTGTTGGTCAACTGCTGAAAGAGCACAACGCCGACGTAACTGGCTTCATCCGCTTTGAAGTGGGCGAAGGCATCGAGAAAGTTGAGACTGACTTTGCAGCAGAAGTTGCTGCGATGTCCAAGCAGTCTTAATTGTCGAAAAGGAGCCGCCTGAGGGCGGCTTCTTTTTGCGTCCATCTTGTAAATTCAGCCAACCCCTATAGTGGCTGCGCTGAAAAGCGACATACAATGTCGCCGGAATTAACTCATCTCAATCGTTGACAGTCTCAGGAAAGAAACATGGCTACCAATGCAAAACCCGTCTATAAACGTATTCTGCTTAAATTGAGTGGCGAAGCTTTGCAGGGTTCGGAAGGCTTCGGTATTGATGCAAGCATACTGGATCGTATGGCTCAGGAAATCAAAGAACTGGTGGAACTGGGCATTCAGGTTGGTGTGGTGATTGGTGGCGGTAACCTGTTCCGTGGTGCTGGTCTGGCGAAAGCGGGTATGAACCGCGTTGTGGGCGACCACATGGGCATGCTGGCCACCGTGATGAACGGTCTGGCGATGCGCGATGCGCTCCACCGCGCCTATGTGAACGCCCGCCTGATGTCCGCTATTCCGCTGAATGGCGTGTGTGACAACTACAGCTGGGCAGAAGCCATTAGTCTGCTGCGTAATAACCGTGTGGTTATCCTGTCTGCGGGCACCGGCAACCCCTTCTTCACCACCGACTCTGCGGCTTGCCTGCGCGGTATCGAAATTGAAGCGGATGTGGTGCTGAAAGCCACGAAAGTCGATGGCGTATTTACTGCGGACCCGGCCAAAGATCCGTCCGCCACGATGTATGAGCAACTCACCTACGGCGAAGTGCTGGATAAAGAGCTGAAAGTGATGGATCTGGCCGCGTTCACGCTGGCTCGTGACCACAAATTGCCAATTCGTGTCTTCAATATGAACAAGCCGGGCGCGCTGCGTCGCGTCGTGATGGGCGAAAAAGAAGGGACTTTAATCACGGAATAATTCCCGTGATGGCCAATTCCGGGTAAGATTCGCCTTTACCCGGCAGGATTTATATATCCTGTGGCATGAATTAAACGAGACTATACTGAGCATACTCTGTATACACGAAATCATTCATGCTGCATCACGGCGGCAAGAGCGTGAATCCCGAGGCGCGTACACTGGTACGTGGCAGGGAAGAACGTTCGCAGCCAACGCAGAGGCAGCCTGAAGGATGAAGTGTATTGTGTGATTGTCTGGTCGACTGAGACTAGTTTTCAAGGATTCGTAACGTGATTAGCGATATCAGAAAAGATGCTGAAGTACGCATGGAAAAATGCGTTGAAGCGTTTAAAAACCAAATCAGCAAAATTCGCACGGGTCGTGCTTCTCCCAGCCTGCTGGATGGCATTGTCGTGGAATATTACGGCACGCCGACTCCGCTGCGTCAGCTGGCGAGCGTAACGGTAGAAGACTCCCGCACGCTGAAAATCAATGTGTTCGATCGCTCCATGAGCCCGGCGGTTGAGAAAGCGATTATGGCTTCTGACCTCGGCCTGAACCCGAGTTCTGCGGGTAGCGATATCCGTGTTCCGCTGCCGCCGCTGACTGAAGAACGTCGTAAAGACCTGACTAAAATCGTTCGTGGCGAAGCAGAGCAGGCGCGTGTTGCCGTGCGTAACGTACGCCGTGATGCGAACGACAAAGTAAAAGCGCTGCTGAAAGATAAAGAGATCAGCGAAGATGACGATCGCCGTTCTCAGGACGAAGTACAGAAACTGACTGACGCTGCCATCAAGAAAGTTGATGCGGCGCTGACGGAAAAAGAAGCGGAACTGATGCAGTTCTGATTTTCCTGTACGACTAAAACGCCGCTGGTTGACCCTGACGGGTCTTCCGGGCGGCGTTTTGCTTTCTATCCTGTCTCAATTCTTCTGGACGTTTCATGAAGCAACTAACCATTCTGGGCTCGACCGGCTCTATTGGTTGCAGCACGCTGGATGTGGTGCGCCATAATCCTGAAAGCTTCCGTGTTGTCGCGCTGGTTGCGGGTAAAAATGTCACCCGTATGGTAGAGCAGTGCCTGGAGTTTTCGCCGCGTTATGCGGTGATGGACGATGAACAGAGCGCTCAACGGCTGAAAACTGCGCTTCTGGAACATGGAAGCCGCACTGACGTCCTGAGCGGACAACAGGCCGCCTGCGATATGGCTGCGCTGGATGAGGTCGATCAGGTGATGGCGGCTATCGTGGGCGCGGCAGGTCTGCTGCCTACGCTTGCGGCGATTCGCGCCGGTAAAACCATCCTGCTTGCCAATAAAGAGTCGCTGATCACCTGCGGGCGTCTGTTTATGGACGAGGTGAAACGCAGTAAAGCCCGGCTTTTACCGGTAGATAGCGAACATAACGCGATTTTTCAGAGTATGCCCCAACCTATTCAAAACGATCTGGGATACGCTGAGCTGGAGCAAAATGGCGTGATGTCGATTTTGCTTACCGGGTCTGGTGGCCCTTTTCGTGAAACGCCATTGTGCGATCTGGCGGCCATGACGCCCGATCAGGCATGTCGTCATCCGAACTGGTCTATGGGACGAAAAATTTCCGTCGATTCCGCCACCATGATGAATAAAGGTCTGGAATACATTGAAGCGCGTTGGTTGTTTAACGCCAGCGCAAGCCAGATGGACGTGTTGATTCACCCGCAGTCGGTTATTCACTCAATGGTGCGTTATCAGGACGGCAGCGTTCTGGCGCAACTGGGGGAGCCGGATATGCGTACGCCAATCGCGCATACGATGGCGTGGCCGAATCGCGTGAACTCTGGCGTGAAGCCGCTCGATTTTTGCAAGCTCAGTGCGTTGACGTTCTCTGCGCCAGATTATCAGCGCTATCCGTGCCTGAAACTGGCGATGGACGCGTTTGAGCAAGGCCAGGCCGCGACAACCGCGCTGAATGCGGCGAATGAAATCACCGTCGCCGCATTTCTGGCTGAAGAGATTCGCTTTACAGATATTGCTGAGCTCAATTTATCTGTGCTGGAGAAAATGGATTTGCAGGAACCGGGAAGCGTTGACGACGTTCTCAGGGTTGATGCCGTCGCGCGTGACGTCGCCAGAAAACAGGTGATGCGACTCGCAAGCTGATGATAATCCCTCTACACAGGATCGTGCTATTTGTTAGCGTTGGGCTTCAGTGATATAGTCTGCGCCACCCGATCGCAGATATTTGGCTTTATGCGGTCAGGTAAGCCGTGGTTTGACACGGCTTTTTTGTGGATGCACAAAATCATTCAGGTTGCATCATTCATAGCCAACGAAGAGGCAGCCTGAAGGATGAAGCGCAAAAGGCTTCAGTATTCCTGAGTACCGTTAAATCCTTTCAGGGACTAAAAACGCGTTATGTTGTCTGCAACTCAACCACTAAGCGAAAATTTGCCAGCACATGGCTGTCGCCATGTAGCAATCATTATGGATGGCAATGGCCGCTGGGCGAAAAAGCAAGGGAAGATTCGCGCCTTTGGGCATAAGGCCGGAGCAAAATCCGTCCGTCGGGCCGTATCTTTCGCTGCCAACAACGGTATTGATGCGTTAACGCTGTATGCCTTTAGCAGTGAGAACTGGAACCGACCAGCGCAGGAAGTGAGTGCGTTAATGGAGCTGTTCGTGTGGGCGCTGGATAGCGAAGTAAAAAGCCTGCATCGCCATAACGTTCGCCTGCGCATTATTGGCGACACCAGTCGATTTAACTCGCGTTTGCAAGAACGTATTCGCAAGTCTGAAGCGCTTACCGCCCAGAATACCGGGCTGACGCTGAATATCGCGGCGAATTATGGCGGACGTTGGGATATTGTCCAGGGAGTCAGGCAACTGGCAGAACAGGTGCAGGAAGGACTGCTGCGCCCTGATCAGATTGACGAAGAGATGCTAAACCAGAAAATCTGTATGCATGAACTGGCTCCTGTAGATTTAGTAATTAGGACTGGGGGAGAGCATCGCATTAGTAACTTTTTGCTTTGGCAAATTGCCTATGCCGAACTTTACTTTACTGATGTTCTTTGGCCCGATTTCGATGAACAAGACTTTGAAGGGGCGCTGCATGCCTTTGCCAATCGAGAGCGTCGTTTCGGCGGCACCGAGCCCGGTGATGAAAAAGCCTGATGGGGGTCGCTTTTGCTGAAGTATCGCCTGATTTCTGCTTTTGTTTTAATACCCGTTGTCATCGCGGCGCTTTTTTTACTCCCGCCGGTGGGGTTCGCCATTGTCACGCTGGTCGTTTGTATGCTGGCCGCCTGGGAATGGGGACAGTTAAGCGGTTTTACCACGCGTACTCAGCGGGTCTGGCTGGCGGTGCTGTGCGGGTTATTGCTGGCGCTGATGCTGTTTTTGCTGCCTGAATATCACCGCAACATTCATCAGCCGCTTGTTGAGGTTTCGCTTTGGGCGTCGTTGGGCTGGTGGGTCGTTGCATTATTACTGGTGTTATTTTATCCCGGTTCGGCGGCGATCTGGCGTAATTCAAAGACATTACGCGTAATTTTCGGGGTGTTAACCATCATTCCTTTTTTTTGGGGAATGCTGGCGCTGCGCGCCTGGCACTATGATGAGAATCATTACAGTGGCGCCATATGGCTGCTCTATGTCATGATCCTCGTCTGGGGGGCAGACTCCGGGGCATATATGTTTGGCAAACTGTTCGGCAAACATAAACTTGCGCCAAAGGTTTCTCCTGGTAAAACCTGGCAGGGCTTTATTGGCGGACTCGCGACTGCCGCCGTGATTTCATGGGGTTACGGCATGTGGGCGAATCTGGATGTTGCGCCTTCAACCTTACTGATTTGTTCTGTCATCGCGGCCCTGGCGTCAGTGCTGGGCGATCTGACTGAGAGCATGTTTAAGCGTGAAGCAGGAATTAAGGACAGTGGTCACTTGATCCCAGGGCATGGTGGTATTCTGGATCGTATTGATAGCCTGACGGCGGCAGTACCGGTCTTTGCTTGCCTGTTGTTACTGGTATTCAGGACACTCTAACGGAAGGTTTTATGCTGAGTATTCTCTGGAATCTGGCTGCATTCATCGTCGCACTGGGTGTGCTTATCACCGTGCATGAATTTGGTCATTTCTGGGTTGCCCGGCGCTGCGGTGTTCGTGTCGAGCGCTTTTCTATCGGTTTTGGGAAAGCGCTTTGGCGGCGTACCGATCGATACGGTACGGAATATGTGATCGCCATGATTCCCCTCGGCGGTTACGTCAAAATGCTGGATGAGCGCGCTGAGCCGGTTGTGCCGGAACTGCGCCACCACGCTTTCAACAATAAAACCGTGGGACAGCGGGCGGCGATTATCGCCGCAGGTCCGATTGCAAATTTTCTTTTCGCTATTTTTGCCTACTGGCTGGTTTTTATCATCGGCGTCCCTGGCGTTCGTCCGGTGGTTGGTGAAATAACACCCAACTCGATTGCCGCCCAGGCGCAAATTCTTCCTGGTACGGAACTTAAAGCCATTGATGGCATCGAAACCCCTGATTGGGATGCGGTGCGCTTACAGCTGGTGTCCAAAATCGGCGATGAGCGTACGACAATCAGCGTGGCGCCGTTCGGCAGTAATCAGCGCCAGGATAAAACGTTAGATTTGCGCCACTGGGCATTTGAGCCAGATAAAGAAGATCCTGTATCTTCTTTAGGGATTCGGCCGCGTGGTCCACAGATCGAACCGGTGCTGTCAGAAGTGCAGGCGAACTCCGCTGCAAGTAAGGCGGGTTTGCAAGCAGGCGACAGGATCGTTAAAGTCGATGGTCAGTCGTTAACGCAATGGATGACGTTTGTGACGCTTGTGCGCAACAATCCAGATAAGCCGTTAGCGCTGGAAATTGAAAGGCAGGGGAGTTCCTTGTCTTTGACGTTAATCCCGGATACAAAGCCGGTTAACGGAAAGGCAGAAGGTTTTGCGGGTGTTGTGCCTAAAATTATTCCTCTGCCGGATGAGTACAAGACTGTACGCCAGTATGGGCCATTCAGCGCCATCCTCGAAGCCACGGACAAGACGTGGCAGTTGATGAAGCTGACGGTCAGTATGCTGGGAAAATTGATAACCGGTGATGTGAAACTGAACAACCTCAGTGGGCCGATTTCTATCGCTCAGGGGGCTGGGATGTCAGCGGAATTTGGGGGCATTTATTACCTGATGTTTCTTGCGCTTATCAGCGTGAACTTAGGGATAATCAACCTGTTTCCGCTGCCCGTTCTTGACGGGGGGCATCTGCTGTTCCTGGCGATTGAAAAGCTGAAGGGCGGGCCGGTATCCGAGCGGGTTCAAGACTTTAGTTACCGCATTGGCGCGATTTTGCTGGTGTTGTTAATGGGGCTTGCACTTTTCAATGATTTCTCTCGGTTGTAAGAGAGTTAGTTAGGAAGAACGCATAATAACGATGGCGATGAAAAAGTTGCTCATAGCGTCGCTGCTGTTTAGCAGCGCCACCGTATACGGTGCTGAAGGGTTCGTGGTGAAGGACATTCATTTCGAAGGCCTACAGCGAGTCGCCGTTGGTGCGGCCCTCCTCAGTATGCCGGTGCGCACAGGCGACACGGTTAATGATGAAGATATCAGTAATACCATTCGTGCTCTGTTCGCCACTGGCAACTTCGAGGATGTCCGCGTCCTGCGCGATGGTGATACGCTTCTGGTTCAGGTAAAAGAACGTCCGACGATTGCCAGCATCACTTTCTCCGGTAACAAATCGGTGAAAGATGACATGCTGAAGCAGAACCTTGAGGCGTCTGGCGTGCGTGTTGGCGAATCACTGGATCGCACCACGCTCTCTGATATCGAAAAAGGACTGGAAGACTTCTACTACAGCGTTGGTAAATACAGCGCCAGCGTAAAAGCGGTCGTCACGCCGCTGCCGCGTAACCGTGTGGATCTCAAACTGGTGTTCCAGGAGGGTGTATCGGCGAAGATCCAACAGATCAATATCGTCGGCAACCATGCCTTCAGCACTGACGAACTCATTTCTCACTTCCAACTGCGCGACGAAGTGCCGTGGTGGAACGTCGTGGGCGATCGTAAATACCAGAAACAGAAACTGGCTGGCGACCTTGAGACGCTGCGCAGCTACTATCTGGATCGCGGTTATGCCCGTTTCAACATCGATTCGACGCAGGTCAGCCTGACGCCGGATAAGAAAGGCATCTACATCACCGTTAATATCACCGAAGGCGATCAGTACAAGCTTTCCGGTGTGCAGGTGAGCGGTAACCTGGCTGGACACTCCGCCGAGATTGAGAACCTGACGAAGATCGAACCAGGTGAACTCTATAACGGCACCAAAGTGACCAAAATGGAAGACGACATCAAGAAACTTCTTGGTCGTTATGGCTATGCCTACCCGCGCGTGCAGTCGCAGCCTGAAATCAACGATGCCGACAAAACCGTTAAATTACGTGTGAACGTTGATGCGGGTAACCGTTTCTACGTGCGTAAGATCCGTTTTGAAGGCAACGACACCTCGAAAGATTCCGTCCTGCGCCGCGAAATGCGCCAGATGGAAGGGGCATGGTTAGGCAGCGATCTGGTCGATCAGGGTAAAGAGCGTCTGAACCGTCTGGGTTACTTCGAAACCGTCGATACCGACACGCAGCGCGTTCCGGGCAGCCCGGACCAGGTTGACGTCGTCTATAAAGTGAAAGAGCGTAACACCGGTAGCTTTAACTTCGGTATTGGTTACGGCACAGAAAGCGGCGTGAGCTTCCAGGCGGGCGTTCAGCAGGACAACTGGTTAGGTACGGGTTATTCCGTGGGTATTAACGGGACCAAAAACGACTACCAGACCTATACTGAACTGTCTGTCACTAACCCATACTTCACCGTTGATGGCGTCAGCCTCGGCGGCCGTATCTTCTATAATGACTTCCAGGCAGATGATGCAGATCTGTCCGACTATACCAACAAAAGTTATGGTACGGACGTTACGCTGGGCTTCCCGATTAACGAGTACAACACGCTGCGTGCAGGTTTAGGTTATGTACATAACTCCCTGTCCAACATGCAGCCGCAGGTTGCCATGTGGCGTTACCTGAACTCGATGGGTGAATATCCGTCCAATACGAATGACCGCAACTCATTCAGCGCTAACGACTTCACCTTCAACTACGGTTGGACTTATAACAAGCTGGACCGTGGCTTCTTCCCGACGGAAGGTACGCGTGTCAACCTGAATGGTAAAGTGACCATCCCGGGCTCTGATAACGAATACTACAAAGCGACGCTGGATACCGCGACCTATGTGCCGATCGATGACGATCACAAATGGGTGGTTCTGGGTCGTACTCGTTGGGGTTATGGTGACGGTATTGGCGGCAAAGAGATGCCGTTCTATGAGAACTTCTATGCCGGTGGCTCAAGCACCGTGCGTGGCTTCCAGTCCAATACTATCGGTCCAAAAGCGGTGTACTACCCGGCGAGCAGCCGTCATGACGGCGATGACGACTACGATAACGATTGTAAGAGCACTGAAACTGCGCCGTGTAAGTCTGATGACGCAGTAGGCGGTAACGCTATGGCTGTCGCCAGCCTCGAATTCATCACCCCGACGCCGTTTATTAGCGACAAGTACGCTAACTCGGTTCGTACCTCCTTCTTCTGGGACGTAGGTACTGTCTGGGATACGAACTGGGATTCGAACGCGTATGCCGGTTACCCGGACTACAGCGATCCGAGTAATATCCGTATGTCTGCTGGTATCGCATTACAATGGATGTCCCCATTGGGGCCGTTGGTCTTCTCCTACGCCCAGCCGTTCAAAAAGTACGATGGAGACAAATCGGAACAGTTCCAGTTTAACATTGGTAAGACCTGGTAATTGTTCTGTACAAAGGAATGTAATGGTAGTGTAGCGATGACTTTTGGCGATCTCGTCTGAGATCGCCTGGCCACGCAAAGAACTGTGCCTGCGGGCACAAATGGGATGGTAAGGAGTTTATTGTGAAAAAGTGGTTATTAGCTGCAGGTCTCGGTTTAGCGATGGTAACGTCCGCACAGGCTGCTGACAAAATTGCGATCGTTAATATGGGTAGCCTGTTCCAACAGGTCGCACAGAAGACGGGTGTTTCTAACACGCTGGAAAACGAGTTCAAAGGCCGTGCCAGCG
Source organism: Citrobacter sp. CK199 (assembly GCF_030333285.1). NCBI lineage: Bacteria > Pseudomonadati > Pseudomonadota > Gammaproteobacteria > Enterobacterales > Enterobacteriaceae > Citrobacter > Citrobacter sp. CK199. The sequence goes on from NZ_JAOWGF010000029.1 coordinate 603,053, forward strand.
AATTGCAGCGTATGGAAACCGATCTGCAATCTAAAATGCAGCGTTTGCAGTCCATGAAAGCAGGTAGCGAACGTACTAAGCTGGAAAAAGACGTGATGGCTCAACGCCAGACTTTCTCTCAGAAAGCCCAGGCTTTTGAACAGGATCGCGCGCGTCGTTCCAACGAAGAGCGTGGCAAACTGGTTACCCGTATCCAGACTGCTGTGAAATCCGTTGCTAACAGCCAGAGTATCGATCTGGTCGTTGATGCCAACACAGTTGCTTATAACAGCAGCGACGTGAAAGACATCACTGCTGACGTACTGAAACAGGTTAAATAAGTAATGCCTTCAATTCGACTGGCTGATTTAGCAGAGCAGTTGGATGCAGAATTACACGGTGATGGCGATATCGTCATCACCGGCGTTGCGTCCATGCAATCTGCGCAAACAGGCCACATCACGTTCATGGTGAATCCTAAATACCGTGAACACTTAGGCGTATGCCAGGCTTCTGCCGTTGTCATGACGCAGGACGATCTTCCTTTTGCTAAGAGTGCTGCGCTGGTAGTGAAGAACCCCTACCTGACGTATGCGCGAATGGCGCAAATTTTAGATACCACGCCGCAGCCTGCGCAGAATATTGCACCGAGTGCAGCGATCGATGCGACAGCGACGCTGGGTAACAATGTTTCAGTTGGCGCGAATGCGGTAATTGAGTCTGGCGTAGAACTGGGCGATAACGTGATTATCGGCGCAGGTTGCTTCGTCGGGAAAAACACAAAAATCGGTGCAGGTTCGCGTCTGTGGGCGAATGTAACGATTTACCACGACATTCAGATCGGTGAGAATTGCCTGATCCAGTCGAGCACTGTCGTCGGCGCAGACGGTTTTGGTTACGCTAACGATCGGGGTAACTGGGTGAAGATCCCGCAGCTTGGTCGCGTCATTATTGGCGATCGTGTTGAGATCGGCGCCTGTACGACGATTGACCGTGGCGCGCTGGATGACACTGTGATCGGCAACGGCGTTATCATTGATAACCAGTGCCAGATTGCACATAACGTTGTGATTGGCGACAATACGGCGGTTGCCGGTGGCGTCATTATGGCGGGCAGCCTGAAGATTGGCCGTTACTGCATGATTGGCGGGGCCAGCGTGATTAACGGGCATATGGAAATATGCGATAAAGTCACGGTGACGGGTATGGGGATGGTCATGCGTCCTATCACTGAGCCTGGCGTCTATTCTTCAGGCATTCCGTTGCAGCCTAACAAAGTATGGCGTAAAACCGCTGCACTGGTGATGAACATTGATGATATGAGCAAGCGTCTCAAAGCGATTGAGCGCAAGGTTAATCAACAAGACTAGCGTTCCACCTGTAGTGCCATCCTTTTACGGCCTGTCACATTCATATGATTGCGGCAGGCCGTGTTATTATTGCCTTTTAGTATATTTGGACAGGAAGAGTATTTTGACTACTAACACTCATACTCTGCATATTGAAGAGATTTTAGAACTTCTGCCGCACCGTTTTCCGTTTTTGCTGGTTGACCGTGTGCTGGACTTTGAAGAAGGTCGTTTTCTGCGCGCAGTGAAGAATGTCTCCGTAAATGAGCCTTTCTTCCAGGGCCATTTCCCGGGTAAACCGATTTTTCCGGGTGTGCTGATTCTGGAAGCGATGGCGCAGGCAACAGGGATTCTGGCGTTTAAAAGCGTTGGAAAACTGGAGCCGGGTGAACTGTATTACTTCGCGGGTATTGACGAAGCGCGCTTTAAGCGTCCTGTCGTGCCTGGCGATCAGATGATCATGGAAGTGACTTTCGAGAAAACGCGCCGTGGCCTGACCCGCTTTAAAGGGGTTGCTCTGGTCGATGGCAAAGTCGTGTGCGAAGCAACCATGATGTGTGCTCGTAGCCGGGAGGCCTGATACGTGATTGATAAATCCGCCTTTATTCATCCAACCGCCATTGTGGAAGACGGCGCCTGTATTGGCGCTAATGTTCATATTGGTCCTTTTTGTATTGTTGGACCCCATGTCGAAATTGGTGAGGGTACCGTACTGAAGTCTCACGTTGTCGTGAATGGCCATACAAAAATTGGTCGCGATAACGAGATTTATCAGTTCGCCTCCATCGGTGAAGTAAACCAGGATCTGAAATATGCTGGCGAACCGACCCGTGTGGAAATTGGCGATCGTAACCGCATTCGCGAAAGCGTCACCATTCATCGTGGCACAGTGCAGGGTGGTGGGTTGACGAAGGTGGGCAGCGATAACTTACTGATGATCAATGCCCATGTGGCGCACGATTGTACAGTAGGCAACCGCTGTATTCTGGCCAATAACGCTACGCTTGCGGGCCACGTTTCGCTGGATGATTTTGTCATCATCGGCGGCATGACCGCAGTGCACCAGTTCTGCACCATTGGCGCGCATGTGATGGTTGGCGGCTGTTCTGGCGTTGCTCAGGACGTTCCGCCGTACGTTATTGCTCAGGGCAATCACGCGACGCCGTTTGGCGTCAATATCGAAGGGCTGAAGCGTCGCGGTTTCACCCGCGAAGCGATCACCGCGATCCGCAACGCCTATAAAGCGTTGTACCGCAGCGGCAAAACGCTGGATGAAGCTAAACCGGAAATTGCCGAACTGGCGAAGCAGTACCCGGAAGTGCAACTCTTTAGCGATTTCTTTGCCCGCTCAACGCGCGGTCTGATTCGTTAATGGCGGAACAGCGTCCCTTAACGATAGCCCTGGTCGCCGGAGAAACCTCCGGCGATATTCTTGGTGCAGGCTTGATTCGCGCGCTGAAGGCGCGTGTGCCCAACGCGCGTTTCGTCGGCGTGGCGGGGCCGCGTATGCAGGCTGAGGGCTGCGAAGCCTGGTATGAGATGGAAGAGCTGGCGGTAATGGGCATTGTTGAAGTGCTTGGTCGCCTGCGTCGCTTATTGCATATTCGTGCCGATTTGACCCGCCGCTTTACCGAGCTTCAGCCGGATGTTTTTGTCGGCATTGATGCGCCGGACTTCAATATTACCCTTGAAGGCAACCTGAAAAAGCAGGGTATAAAAACCATCCATTATGTCAGTCCGTCCGTCTGGGCGTGGCGACAGAAACGCGTTTTCAAAATAGGCAGATCCACCAATATGGTGCTGGCTTTTCTGCCTTTCGAAAAAGCGTTTTACGACAAGTTTAACGTGCCATGCCGTTTTATCGGGCATACGATGGCGGACGCTATGCCGCTGGACCCGGATAAAAACGCCGCGCGTGATGTGCTGGGAATCTCGCATGATGCACACTGCCTGGCGCTACTGCCCGGTAGCCGTGGCGCGGAAGTGGAGATGCTGAGCGCGGACTTCCTGAAAACCGCGCAGCTGCTGCGTCAGACCTATCCTGACCTTGAAGTTGTCGTACCGCTGGTGAACGCCAAACGCCGCGAGCAGTTCGAGCGCATTAAAGCTGAGGTTGCGCCGGAGCTTTCCGTGCATCTGCTCGACGGAATGGGACGTGAAGCGATGGTGGCCAGCGACGCCGCATTGCTGGCGTCTGGTACGGCGGCGCTGGAGTGTATGCTGGCGAAATGCCCGATGGTGGTGGGGTATCGGATGAAACCCTTTACCTTCTGGCTGGCGAAGCGCCTGGTAAAGACCGATTATGTTTCGCTGCCTAATCTGCTGGCGGGAAGAGAATTAGTCAAAGAGCTGTTGCAGGAAGAGTGTGAGCCGCATGCGCTTGCAGAGGCCTTGCTGCCGCTGCTGGCGAATGGCAAAACCAGCCATGCGATGCATGACACCTTCCGCGAGTTGCACCAGCAAATCCGTTGTAATGCCGATGAGCAAGCGGCGGACGCTGTCCTGGAGTTAGCACAATGATCGAATTTGTTTATCCGCATACGCAGTTGGTCGCGGGTGTGGATGAGGTTGGACGCGGCCCGCTGGTCGGCGCGGTGGTGACGGCCGCTGTGATCCTCGATCCGGCTCGCCCAATCGTGGGTCTCAATGATTCCAAGAAGCTCTCAGAAAAGCGCCGTCTGGCGCTGTATGATGAAATCAAAGAAAAAGCGTTAAGCTGGAGTCTGGGACGCGCGGAACCTCATGAAATTGATGAACTAAATATTTTGCACGCCACGATGCTGGCGATGCAGCGCGCCGTTGCCGGTTTGCATATTGCGCCGGAATATGTGCTGATTGACGGCAACCGCTGTCCGGCACTGCCCGTGCCCTCTATGGCGGTGGTGAAAGGCGACAGCCGTGTGGCCGAGATCAGCGCGGCATCTATTATTGCGAAAGTGACGCGCGATGCCGAAATGGCGGCGCTGGACGGTATTTTCCCACAGTATGGTTTTGCCCAGCACAAAGGGTATCCGACCGCTTTTCATCTGGCGGCGCTTGCTGAACATGGTGCGACGGAGCATCATCGACGTAGTTTTGCTCCTGTCAAACGCGCCCTGGGACTTGCGTCCTGATTCTTGTGTCGAGATTAAGTAAACGGGAATCTGAAGATGTCTGAACCACGTTTCGTCCACCTGCGGGTGCACAGCGACTACTCCATGATCGATGGGCTGGCGAAAACCGGGCCGCTGGTAAAAAAGGCGGCCGCGTTAGGCATGCCTGCGCTGGCGATCACCGATTTTACCAACCTTTGCGGTCTGGTGAAGTTCTACGGAACGGGCCACGGCGCAGGGATTAAGCCTATTGTCGGCGCTGATTTCCATGTTCGCGGCACTCCGCTGGGAGATGAACTCTGCCAGTTGACCGTGCTGGCGGCAAATAATACGGGCTATCAGAATCTTACTCTGTTGATCTCAAAAGCCTATCAGCGTGGCTACGGCGCAGAAGGGCCGGTGATCGACAGGGAATGGCTGACTGAATTAAAAGACGGTCTGATTTTGCTTTCCGGTGGCCGGATGGGCGATGTGGGCCGCAGTTTGTTGCGCGGCAACAGTGCGCTGGTGGACGAATGCGTCGCCTTCTATGAAGAATATTTCTCCGACCGCTACTATCTGGAGCTGATCCGCACGGGTCGGCAGGATGAGGAAACGTATCTGCATGCGGCGGTTGAGCTGGCGGAAACGCGTGGCTTGCCGGTTGTCGCAACGAATGATGTCCGCTTTATTAACAGCGAGGACTTTGACGCGCACGAAATCCGCGTGGCTATTCACGATGGTTTTACGCTCGACGATCCTAAACGCCCGCGTAACTATTCGCCGCAGCAATATATGCGTAGCGAAGACGAGATGTGCGAACTGTTCTCCGACATCCCGGAAGCGCTGGAAAACAGCGTTGAGATTGCCAAACGCTGTAACGTGACCGTCCGTCTGGGCGAATACTTCCTGCCGCAGTTTCCGACGGGGGACATGACCACCGAAGACTTCCTGGTCAAGAAATCGAAAGAAGGTCTGGAAGAACGTCTCGAATTCCTGTTCCCTGACGAAGCGGTGCGTAAAGAGAAGCGTCCCCCCTATGACGAACGTCTGGACATTGAACTTCAGGTTATTAACCAGATGGGGTTCCCAGGCTACTTCCTCATCGTGATGGAGTTTATCCAGTGGTCGAAAGATAACGGCGTACCGGTAGGGCCGGGGCGCGGTTCCGGTGCGGGGTCGCTGGTGGCCTATGCGCTGAAAATTACCGACCTTGATCCGCTGGAATTCGACCTGCTGTTCGAACGTTTCCTTAACCCGGAACGTGTCTCCATGCCTGACTTCGACGTTGACTTCTGTATGGAGAAACGCGACCAGGTTATCGAACACGTAGCGGATATGTACGGCCGCGATGCGGTATCTCAGATTATTACCTTCGGTACGATGGCGGCGAAAGCGGTTATCCGCGACGTGGGGCGCGTGCTGGGGCATCCGTACGGTTTCGTGGATCGTATCTCGAAGCTGGTGCCGCCTGACCCGGGCATGACGCTGGCGAAAGCGTTTGAGGCGGAACCGCAACTGCCGGAAATTTACGAGGCGGATGAGGAAGTTAAAGCGCTGATCGATATGGCGCGCAAGCTGGAAGGCGTCACGCGTAACGCCGGTAAGCACGCCGGTGGCGTGGTTATCGCGCCGACCAAAATCACCGATTTTGCGCCGCTGTACTGTGATGAGGCCGGTCAGCACCCGGTAACGCAGTTTGATAAAAACGACGTGGAATACGCCGGGCTGGTCAAATTCGACTTCCTGGGGCTGCGCACGCTCACCATCATTAACTGGGCGCTGGAGATGATCAACGCCCGCCGCGAGAAGAATGGCGAACCGCCGTTGGATATCGCGGCGATCCCGCTGGATGACAAGAAAAGTTTCGACATGCTGCAACGCTCGGAAACCACGGCGGTCTTCCAGCTTGAATCCCGCGGCATGAAAGATCTGATTAAGCGTCTGCAACCTGACTGCTTCGAAGATATGATCGCGCTGGTGGCGTTGTTCCGCCCCGGCCCGTTGCAGTCGGGCATGGTGGATAACTTCATCGACCGTAAGCATGGCCGTGAAGAGATTTCCTATCCAGACGTGCAATGGCAGCATGAAAGCCTGAAACCCGTACTGGAGCCGACCTACGGCATCATCCTGTACCAGGAACAGGTTATGCAGATTGCCCAGGTGCTTTCCGGTTATACCCTTGGCGGCGCGGATATGCTGCGTCGTGCGATGGGTAAGAAAAAGCCGGAAGAGATGGCGAAACAGCGTTCCGTCTTTGAAGAGGGCGCCAGAAAGAACGGCATTGACGGCGAGCTGGCGATAAAAATCTTCGACCTGGTGGAAAAGTTCGCCGGGTACGGGTTTAACAAATCGCACTCCGCCGCCTATGCGCTGGTGTCTTACCAGACGCTGTGGCTGAAAGCGCACTACCCGGCAGAGTTTATGGCGGCGGTAATGACCGCCGATATGGACAACACCGAAAAAGTGGTCGGTCTGGTGGATGAATGCTGGCGCATGGGGCTTAAAATCCTGCCGCCGGATATCAATTCAGGGCTGTATCACTTCCACGTTAACGACGATGGCGAAATTGTTTACGGCATCGGCGCGATCAAAGGCGTGGGTGAAGGCCCGATTGAAGCTATCATCGAGGCGCGCAATAAAGACGGTTACTTCCGCGAGCTGTTTGATTTATGCGCCCGCACGGACACGAAAAAGCTCAACCGCCGGGTACTGGAAAAACTGATCATGTCCGGGGCGTTTGACCGCCTTGGGCCGCACCGCGCCGCGCTGATGAACTCGCTGGGCGACGCGCTGAAAGCCGCCGAACAGCATGCCAAAGCGGAAGCGATTGGGCAGGCGGATATGTTTGGCGTACTGGCGGAAGAGCCGGAACAAATTGAACAATCCTATGCCAGCTGCCAGCCGTGGCCGGAACAGGTGGTGCTGGACGGGGAACGTGAAACGTTGGGGCTTTACCTGACGGGACACCCTATCAATCAGTATTTAAAAGAAATTGAGCGCTATGTCGGAGGCTACCGGCTGAAAGACATGCATCCGACAGAACGTGGTAAAGTCACCACGGCTGCGGGGCTCGTGATTGCTGCAAGGGTTATGGTCACCAAGCGCGGCAATCGTATCGGCATCTGTACGCTGGATGACCGCTCTGGACGTCTGGAAGTTATGCTGTTTACCGACGCTCTGGATAAATATCAGCAATTGCTGGAAAAAGACCGCATACTTATCGTCAGCGGACAGGTCAGCTTTGATGACTTCAGCGGCGGGCTTAAAATGATGGCCCGTGAAGTCATGGATATTGACGAAGCCCGGGAAAAATATGCTCGCGGGCTTGCTATCTCGCTGACGGACAGGCAAATTGATGACCAGCTTTTAAACCGACTCCGTCAGTCTCTGGAACCCCACCGCTCGGGGACAATTCCAGTACATCTCTACTATCAGAGGGCGGATGCACGCGCGCGGTTGCGTTTTGGCGCGACGTGGCGTGTCTCTCCGAGCGATCGTTTGCTAAACGATCTCCGTGGCCTCATTGGTTCGGAGCAGGTGGAACTGGAGTTTGACTAATACAGGAATACTATGAGTCTGAATTTCCTTGATTTTGAACAGCCGATTGCAGAGCTGGAAGCGAAAATCGATTCTCTGACAGCGGTAAGCCGCCAGGACGAGAAACTGGATATTAATATCGATGAAGAAGTGCATCGTCTGCGTGAAAAAAGCGTAGAACTGACGCGCAAAATCTTTGCCGATCTTGGCGCATGGCAGGTTGCTCAACTGGCGCGCCATCCGCAACGTCCATACACCCTGGATTATGTTCGCCTGGCGTTTGATGAATTTGACGAACTGGCGGGCGATCGCGCCTATGCGGATGATAAAGCTATCGTCGGCGGTATCGCGCGTCTGGATGGTCGTCCAGTGATGATTATTGGTCATCAGAAAGGCCGTGAAACGAAAGAGAAAATCCGTCGTAACTTCGGCATGCCGGCACCTGAAGGGTATCGCAAAGCGCTGCGTCTGATGGAAATGGCTGAGCGTTTCAACATGCCGATCATTACCTTTATCGACACCCCTGGCGCTTACCCTGGCGTGGGCGCGGAAGAACGCGGTCAGTCTGAAGCGATCGCACGTAACCTGCGTGAAATGTCACGCCTGAGCGTACCGGTGATTTGTACCGTTATCGGCGAAGGGGGTTCCGGCGGCGCGCTGGCGATTGGCGTGGGCGATAAAGTGAATATGTTGCAGTACAGCACCTATTCCGTTATCTCCCCGGAAGGCTGTGCGTCCATTCTGTGGAAAAGCGCGGACAAAGCGCCGCTGGCTGCCGAAGCGATGGGTATTATTGCGCCGCGCCTGAAGGAGCTGAAGCTGATTGATTCTATCATTCAGGAACCGCTGGGTGGCGCGCACCGTAACCCGGAAGCGATGGCGGCTTCTCTGAAAGCGCAACTGCTGGCCGATCTCGCCGATCTCGACGTGTTGAGCAAAGACGATTTGAAAAACCGTCGTTATCAGCGCCTGATGAGCTACGGCTACGCGTAAACATCATCAATGCCTGATGGCGCTTGCGCTTATCGGACATGGAGTAAAAAGGGTCACATTTTGTGGCCCTTTTTTTTACCTGCGGTTTGACCAGGCTATGATTAGCTAAGGTTTTTCCAGGAGGAACGCATGAATATCATTGCCATCATGGGGCCGCATGGCGTTTTTTATAAAGACGAACCCATCAAGGAACTTGAGCTTGCCCTACAGTCGCAGGGGTTTCAGATTATCTGGCCGCAAAATAGCGTCGACCTGCTGAAATTCATTGAACACAATCCGCGAATCTGTGGCGTCATTTTTGACTGGGATGAGTACAGCCTCGATTTGTGTAGCGATATCAACCAGCTAAATGAATACCTGCCGTTGTATGCGTTTATCAATACGCATTCGACGATGGATGTCAGCGTGCATGATATGCGGATGGCACTGTGGTTTTTTGAATACGCGCTCGGCCAGTCAGAAGATATTGCAACCCGCATCCGCCAGTATACGAATGAATACCTTGATAACATCACGCCGCCGTTCACCCGGGCGCTGTTTACCTATGTGAAGGAAGGGAAGTATACCTTCTGTACGCCGGGGCATATGGCGGGAACCGCTTACCAGAAAAGCCCAATTGGCTGTCTGTTTTATGACTTCTTCGGAGGGAATACGCTAAAAGCGGATGTGTCTATTTCCGTGACCGAACTGGGTTCGCTGCTGGACCATACCGGGCCGCACCTGGAGGCGGAAGAGTATATTGCCCGCACCTTCGGCGCCGAGCAGAGTTATATGGTGACCAACGGCACCTCCACATCGAACAAAATTGTCGGCATGTACGCGGCGCCGTCGGGCAGCACGCTGCTGATTGACCGCAACTGCCATAAATCTCTCGCGCACCTGTTGATGATGAGCGATGTGGTGCCCCTCTGGCTGAAACCCACGCGTAACGCACTCGGTATTCTGGGGGGCATTCCTAAGCGTGAATTTACGCGTGAGAGTATTGAACATAAGGTTTCGGAGACGGCGCAGGCGCAGTGGCCGGTACATGCGGTTATCACCAACTCGACCTATGACGGCCTGCTGTACAACACCAACTGGATTAAACAAACGCTGGATGTCCCTTCGATCCATTTCGACTCGGCCTGGGTGCCCTATACCCATTTTCACCCGATTTATCAGGGGAAAAGCGGGATGAGCGGCGAGCGGGTGCCGGGAAAAGTCATCTTCGAAACGCAGTCGACGCATAAAATGCTGGCGGCGCTGTCCCAGGCATCGCTTATTCACATTAAAGGGGATTACGATGAAGATACCTTTAATGAAGCGTTTATGATGCACACCTCAACATCGCCAAGCTACCCCATCGTGGCGTCGATTGAGACGGCTGCGGCAATGCTGCGTGGCAATCCGGGTAAACGATTGATCAATCGCTCCGTGGAGCGGGCGCTTCATTTTCGCAAAGAGGTACAGCGGCTGCGCGAAGAGTCGGAAGGCTGGTTCTTTGATATCTGGCAACCGGAAGAGGTGGATGAAGCGGAATGCTGGCCCGTTGCGCCCGGCGAGGAGTGGCACGGTTTTACCGATGCGGATGCCGACCATATGTTTCTCGATCCGGTGAAAGTCACCATTTTGACGCCCGGTATGGATGAGCAGGGCAACATGAGCGAGGAGGGGATTCCCGCCGCGCTGGTGGCGAAGTTCCTTGATGAGCGCGGCGTGGTGGTAGAAAAAACCGGGCCTTATAACCTGCTGTTCCTGTTCAGTATTGGTATTGATAAAACCCGGGCGATGGGGTTGCTGCGCGGCCTGACGGAGTTTAAACGCGCTTACGATCTTAATCTGCGCATTAAAAATATGCTGCCGGATCTGTACGCCGAAGATCCAGATTTTTATCGTAATATGCGGATTCAGGATCTGGCGCAGGGTATCCATAAACTGATCCGCCAGCACGATCTTTCCGGGTTGATGTTACGGGCGTTCGACACATTGCCCGAAATGAAAATGACGCCGCATCAGGCCTGGCAGAGGCAGATAAAAGGCGAAGTGGAGACCATTGCGATTGATCAACTGGTGGGGCGTATTTCCGCCAGTATGGTGCTGCCGTATCCGCCTGGCGTGCCGTTGCTGATGCCGGGGGAGATGATCACCGAAGCGAGCCGTGCGGTACTCGATTTTCTGCTGATGCTGTGTTCCATCGGCCACCATTACCCTGGCTTTGAGACCGATATTCATGGCGCAAAACAGGATGAGGATGGCGTTTACCGAGTGAGAGTCTTAAAAACGGCATGATGGCTTGCCCTCGCGACGGCAAGGCGGGTAACGTGCTGATAACACATTAAGGAGACGCTATGCTGGGATTAAAACAGGTTCACCATATTGCGATTATCGCGACGGATTATGCGGCGAGCAAAACGTTTTATTGTGACGTACTGGGCTTCACGCTGTTGAGTGAAGCGTACCGGGAAGAACGTGATTCCTGGAAAGGCGACCTGGCGTTAAACGGGCAATATGTGATTGAGCTTTTTTCTTTTCCCTTCCCGCCTGCGCGACCGAGCCGACCGGAGGCCTGCGGTCTGCGGCATCTGGCGTTCAGCGTGGAAGACGTAGACAAAGCGGTAGCGCATCTGGAGGAGAACAACGTTAAATGCGAGCCGGTTCGCGTTGACCCGTTTACGAATAAACGTTTTACCTTTTTCAACGATCCAGACGGACTGCCGCTCGAACTGTATGAGCAGTAAAACTTGTCATCACGGTTTCTGCCCGGTAACGTGCCGGGCAGTGCCACAGTTAAGCAATGATCATGACAACACTCACCCTGAACGCCTCACTCCTGCCATACCGCCAGATTCTGGTGGCCTTTAGCGGCGGGCTGGATTCTACCGTACTGCTGCATCAACTGGTGCAATGGCGAGAACAGCAGCCTGATGTCACGCTGCGCGCCATCCATATTCATCATGGGTTAAGCTCTCATGCCGATAGCTGGGTGACGCATTGCGAGGCTGTGTGCCAGCAGTGGCAGGTGCCGCTGGTTGTCCGACGAGTGCAGCTTCAGGATGAGGGGTTGGGGATTGAGGCTCAGGCGCGCCAGGCGCGATACGCGGCCTTTGCGCAGGCGCTGCATCCCGGTGAAGTCCTGGTCACGGCCCAGCATCTTGACGATCAATGTGAAACGTTTTTGCTGGCGTTGAAGCGCGGCAGCGGCCCGGCGGGATTGTCCGCTATGGGGGAACGCTCGTCGTTTGCCGGAACGCAGCTGATCCGCCCGTTACTTGGGGAAACCCGTGCGGCGCTGGAGCAGTGGGCAAAACGCTATGCGCTGCGCTGGATTGAGGATGAAAGCAATCAGGATGATGTCTACGATCGTAATTTCCTGCGCCTTAGGGTGCTGCCGCTGCTGCAACAACGCTGGCCGCATTTTGCTGAAGCGACTGCCCGTAGCGCCGCGCTTTGCGCAGAACAGGAGCGCCTGCTGGATGAGCTTCTGGCAGAGGATTTAGCGGGCTGTATCACCGCTGATGGAGCATTGCAGTTAGCGCCGTTAATGGCGATGAGCGGCCCGCGACGTGCTGCGCTATTGCGCCGCTGGCTGGCCGCGAAGCATGCGCCGATGCCTTCCCGCGACGGGCTGGAACGTATCTGGCAGGAGGTGGCGCTGGCGCGTGAGGACGCCGCTCCCTGTTTGCGCTTTGGCGAGTACGACATTCGCCGTTATCAGTCACAGCTATGGTGGATAAAATCCGTTACCGGCCAAAGCGCGACGGTGATCCCGTGGTCATCGTGGCAAACACCGTTATCGCTGCCCGTTGGACTTGGGACGGTGCGGCTCGTTCCAGGAGGCGACCTGCGCATGCCGCGTGCCGACGAGCCAGTTAGCATACGCTTTAAGGCATCTGGGTTACTGCATATTATCGGGCGCAATGGCGGGCGTAAGCTAAAGAAAATCTGGCAGGAGCTGGGCGTACCGCCCTGGCGGCGGGATACCACGCCGCTGCTGTTTTATGGCGAGACGTTGATTGCTGCCGCAGGTATTTTTGTTACCTGTGATGGTCTGGCGGAGGAGGGAGCAGGCGTCAGGCTGGAATGGAAGGAAGAGACATCGTCATCGCGTAATGCCTGATGGCGCTGCGCTTATCAGGCCTACGTATCGCATGGAAAGTAGGCCGGATAAGGTGCTTGCACCGCCATCCGGCAACAAAAGAATCAGGATTCGCTGACGATTACAGTACCGATTTGTGGATGACTGAAGCTGGTAATTTTGTCCAGACGCAGCTCGCGTGTTTCACCGGCGACATCCGCGATCAGATATTCCACGTTTTTGCGCGACACCAGATCGTTGGCTTTCGCCTGTAAAACTTCTCCATCCTTAAGTTCCAGCGTCAGTAACAGATGATGCTGGCAGGCGAGCTCAAGATTATCGTAATCATCGCAGTTGATGGGTTGATACGTTTCATTCATTGACATAATCGCTCACCAGTAAGTTCGCGGCAGCATATGCCGCCTTTTCCCTGACCGACTCTGAAAGGGCATCGTCTGCTGCCACTTCATTAAGCACTTTCAATACACAACCCAGCGCATCCGGGACATACCCTAAGTCTCCGCTGGCGATTTCCGCATACCGCTTGCGTATTAACTCACAATATTTTTCCACATGCCCTCCTGTCAGCACTCTGACTTAACCGTGGATGCAAGTCTAAGCCTACGAAGATAAACTCTGTTTAGCAAGGTGACTATAACATACCCATCCAGGCAATATCAGCAGGTTGACGGCGCAGGTATACGACATCCGTTAACAGCCTTTTGACGCAGATTTCGCTACAATGTGTCCCTGATTCGAAAGGAGTTCTCTCATGGCGCTTAAAGCGACGATTTATAAAGCCGTAGTCAATGTGGCGGATCTTGATCGCAACCAGTTTCTTGACGCGGCATTGACGCTGGCGCGTCACCCTTCTGAAACGCAGGAGCGCATGATGCTGCGCCTTCTGGCCTGGATTAAATATGCCGATGAGCGCCTACAGTTCACGCGTGGTCTGAGCGCAGAAGATGAGCCTGAGGCATGGCTGCGTAACGACCATCTGGGGATTGATTTATGGGTTGAGCTGGGGCTGCCGGATGAGCGCCGCATTAAGAAAGCCTGTACCCAGGCTGCGGAGGTTGCGCTGTTTGCCTATAATAGTCGTGCCGCGCAAATCTGGTGGCAGCAGAACCAGAGTAAATGCGCGCAGTACGCTAACCTGTCCGTGTGGTATCTGGATGATGAGCAACTGGTGAAACTGAGTGATTTTGCCGGCCGAACCATGACGTTGCAGGCAACGATTCAGGATGGCGCCATCTGGCTGTCGGATTCTCAGAATAATCTGGAAATTCATCTGGCTGCATGGCAACAGCCTTCATGATTGTCATCTCCCGAAATGTCTCGATTCCCGACAATGAGCTGGAAATCACAGCCATTCGTGCGCAGGGAGCGGGTGGACAGCACGTTAATAAGACCTCAACGGCTATCCATTTGCGCTTTGACATTCGGGCCTCTGGCCTGCCAGAGTATTATAAGGAACGTTTGTTGGCTGCCAGCCATCACCTTATTAGCAGCGATGGCGTCATTATTATTAAGGCGCAGGAGTATCGCAGCCAGGAGCTCAACCGGGAGGCGGCTATCGCCCGGCTGGTGGCAGTCATCAAAGAATTAACCGCAGTGCAAAAAAGCCGACGGGCAACCCGCCCTACGCGCGCGTCGAAAGAACGCAGGTTGTCATCGAAGGCACAAAAATCCACAGTGAAGGCGCTTCGCGGTAGAGTTCGTCGTCCTCAGGAGTGACGAGCGGGGATAACATTTCATAAGGAATTTATGGTGAAAACAGCGATATTGTCAGTAGCGGCAGCATGTACGCTCTTTGCCTTGATCGGATGTAATAATCGTACTGAAGTGGAGGCGCTACAGCCGACGCAGACGGCAGAATTAAAACCGATGCAGCAAAGCTGGCGTGGCGTATTGCCTTGCGCAGACTGTGAAGGGATCGAAACCTCTTTGTTCCTGGAAAAAGATGGAACATGGGTGATGAATGAACGTTATCAGGGCGTTCGTGAAGAACCCTCTTCGTTTGCCTCGTATGGCACCTGGGCGCGTACAGCCGATAAACTGGTATTGACCGACAGCAAAGGCGAGAAGTCTTACTATCGTGCGAAAGGCGACGCTCTGGAAATGCTTGATCGTGAAGGTAATCCGATTGAGTCGCAGTTTAATTACACGCTTGAGTCGGTGTCTGCCAGTTTGCCCGTAACGCCAATGCCGGTGCGCGGCATGTATTTCTATATGGCGGATGCGGCGACCTTTACCGATTGCGCTACCGGGAAACGCATGCCGGTGGCGAACAATGCTCAGCTGGAACGTGATTATCTGGCGGCACGAGGCGCTGCGGAAAAGCCGGTATTATTAACGGTGGAAGGTCACTTTACGCAGGAAGCCAACCCGGATACGGGCGCGCAGGTAAAAACGCTGGTGGCCGATAAAGAGATTAAATTCGTTCCTGGACAGGATTGTTCCAGCAAGTAATTGCGGTATCGACCCCGTCTGGACATTAAAAAACCCCGCATCAGCGGGGTTTTTTGTGTTTAGCCTTTGATGGCTTTCACCAGGAAATCGACGATCTCGCCAGTTTTAATCAACTGCTTCTCGCCGTTACGACGGTATTTGTATTCAATATCGTCGTTGTCCAGGTTACGGTCGCCCAGCACGATAGTGTGCGGGATGCCGATCAGTTCCATATCCGCGAACATGACGCCCGGACGCTCTTTACGGTCATCCATCAGCACTTCGATGCCTTGTGCGCGCAGTTCGCCGTACAGTTTTTCCGCCAGTTCCTGCACCCGGAAGGACTTGTGCATGTTCATCGGCAGAATGGCAACCTGGAATGGCGCGATGGCGTCAGGCCATACAATACCGCGTTCGTCGTAGTTCTGCTCAATCGCCGCCGCCACCACGCGCGTTACCCCGATACCGTAGCAACCCATCGTCAGGATCTGGTTACGACCATCTTCACCCTGTACGGAGGCTTTCAGCGCTTCGGAATACTTGGTGCCCAGCTGGAAGATATGACCCACTTCGATGCCGCGTTTAATCAGCAGCGTGCCCTGGCCGTCCGGGCTTGGATCGCCTGCCACGACGTTACGGATATCGGCGACTTCTGGCGTCACGACATCGCGATCCCAGTTGATGCCGAAGTAGTGCTTACCGTCGATGTTGGCGCCTGCCGCGAAATCGCTCATTACTGCAACGGTACGGTCGATCACCACCGGAACCGGCATATTTACCGGGCCGAGAGAACCCGGGCCGGCTTTCACCAGCGCACGAATCTCTTCTTCTGTGGCGAAGGTCAGCGGGCTGGCAACCTGCGGCAGTTTTTCCGCTTTCACTTCGTTCAGTTCGTGATCGCCACGTACCAGCAGAGCAACCAGCGGGTAGCTGCTTCCTTCAACCGCTTTCACCAGCAGCGTTTTGACGGTTTTCTCAATCGGCAGATTGAACTGCTCAACCAGCTCCGCAATGGTTTTCGCGTTTGGCGTATCAACCAGCGTCATCTCCTGGCTGGCAGCCGCGCGCGGCGCTTTCGGCGCAACGGCTTCGGCGAACTCAATGTTAGCCGCGTAGTCAGAAGAATCAGAGAAGATCACATCATCTTCACCGCTTTGCGCCAGTACCTGGAACTCGTGGGATGCGTTACCGCCGATAGACCCCGTGTCTGCCTGTACCGCGCGGAAATCCAGGCCCATACGGCTGAAGATTTTGCTGTAAGCGGCATACATCGCGTCGTAAGTTTCCTGTAGCGATTCCTGAGAGGTATGGAAAGAGTAGGCGTCTTTCATCAGGAACTCGCGGGAACGCATTACGCCGAAACGCGGACGTACTTCGTCACGGAATTTGGTCTGGATCTGGAAGAAGTTCAGCGGCAGCTGTTTGTAAGAGCTGAGTTCGTTACGAATCAGGTCGGTGATAACTTCTTCGTGAGTCGGGCCGAGTACGAACGGACGCTCGCCACGGTCAACAAAACGCAGCAGTTCCGGGCCGTACTGTTCCCAACGACCACTCTCTTGCCACAGGTCAGCAGGCTGAACCACTGGCATTGACACCTCGATGGCACCGGCGTTATTCATCTCTTCACGCACGATGTTTTCGACTTTTTTCAGGACGCGCAGGCCAGTCGGCAGCCAGGTATATAACCCGGAGGCGAGCTTGCGGATCATCCCGGCGCGCAGCATCAGCTGATGGCTGATAACCTCGGCGTCGGCAGGTGTCTCCTTCAGAGTGGAGAGCAGATATTGGCTAGTACGCATGTTGTTACGGTTCCAGTTGGACGATCGAACAGGCTCAACGCGAGCCTGACACAAAAAAAGTGATTTAGTTTACCAGCGAGAAAGGGATGTCAAAAGAGAAGGGCGTGAAATTAGCGGGGTTCCAGCGCAAAGACTTCAAAACCCTCTTCGGTGACGCGCCAGCGCACGTTGAAATCGTGCAGCCAGACGGCGTACGTTTTACCGGTCTCTTCACCTTTACGATAGGCAGGACGCGGATCTTGCGCCAGCACTTCGCCGATAAATGTTTTCAGTTGCGGGTAACGTTGTTCAAGCCGTGAAAGCTGTTGGTCAATGTCGGCCGTGAAGCTGACGTGCATCTCTGCCACAGGCGCCTGTTGCGCGTAGCTGGCCGTTGCGCCCGGTAATGACTCGGCAAACGGCAGGTAGGGTTTGATATCAATAACCGGCGTGCCATCAACCAGATCCAGGCTGCCCAGCTTCAGGATGACTTTCTCTTTCTGACAGACAATCTCTTTCAACTCAACCAGTGACATGCCGACAGGGTTAGGGCGAAAGGTGGAGCGGGTCGCGAAGACGCCCATCCGGGCATTGCCGCCGAGACGGGGAGGGCGAACCGTCGGGCGCCATCCGCCAGCCATCGTCTGATGAAAGACGAAGATTACCCACAAATGGCTGAACGCTTCCAGACCGCGAACGGCATCGGCCTGATTATAGGGCGCAACAAGATGCAGTTCGCCGTCGGCGCTTTTTACCAGACCAGGCTGGCGCGGGACGGCGAACTTTTCTTTATAGGGGGAGCGAATAACGCCTATTTGCTCAAACTGAAAACTGCTCATTTAGCCGAGATGTTAAGGGCGGAACCGATGCAAACAGCCTGACGGTAGCAGCCTGGCGTTCCACTGGTGACTTCGCAGCTGTGCAGCAGTACAGCATTCGCCTTCATTTTAGAGGCGTTAATCTGCATGCGTTTACGTGCCGTCGGGATGCTCGGCGGGGAATCCTGATTAGATGCCTGGCAGGAGTCACCGCTGACTTCGCCAAGATCGCGGAACGGTTTACCCACTAACTCTTCGGCGTTGGTGTAAATTCGGACCGGTGCGGCACGCGGCGCTTTCGGTTTTTCCGACTCCGCTTTTGGCGGGGTTGCGGTGCTTTGAACGGGTTCAACAGGGGATCTGCTTAGCATGGAACAACCGCCCAGCATGAGTGCCAATAAACAGATCGGTAAAGCACGCATAATATTTCCTCAATGAATGATCTAATCGTCAGATATTGAATCAGGAGCTTGCATAAATGACAAGACGGGCAAGCGCCCGTCCTGAATGATATTACAGATTGTGGAAACCGCCTAAAAATTACCAGCCTTTAACAGCACCGCCGTTGAAGACTTTATTCGCGGCTTCGTAGACTTCGTCAGACTGATAAGCCTGAACGAATTTCTTCACGTTCTCTGCGTCTTTATTGTCTTCACGCGTTACGATCAGGTTAACGTACGGGGAATCTTTATCTTCCACGAAGATACCGTCTTTTGCCGGCGTCAGGTCAATCTGGCTGGCGTAAGTGGTGTTAATCACGGCCAGAGCAATTTGCGCATCGTCCAGAGAGCGCGGCAGTTGCGGTGCTTCCAGCTCAACAATTTTCAGGTTCTTCGGGTTTTCGGTCACGTCCAGAACGGTCGGCAGCAGGCCAACGCCATCTTTCAGTTTGATTAATCCTACTTTCTGCAACAGCAGCAGTGAACGACCAAGGTTAGTCGGATCGTTTGGTACGGCTACCTGAGAACCATCCTGTAGCTCATCAAGTGATTTGATTTTTTTGGAATAACCGGCAATCGGATAAACAAAGGTATTGCCAACGGCAACCAGCTTGTAACCGCGATCTTTGATCTGCTGATCCAGGTACGGCTTGTGCTGGAAAGCGTTCGCGTCGATATCGCCTTTGCTTAACGCTTCGTTCGGTAATACGTAGTCGTTGAACGTCACCAGCTCAACATCCAGACCGTATTTTTCTTTCGCTACTTTTTGCGCGACTTCCGCAACCTGCTGTTCAGCGCCGACAATCACGCCCACTTTGATGTGGTTCGGATCTTTTTCATCCTGGCCGCAACCCACAAGTGCCAGAGAACCAATCAGGGCTCCCACTGCCGCAAAGGTTTTAAATTTGAACGCCATGCTTATTTCCTTAATGAGTCATTTGTGTTGTGTTTAATGTTACTTGTGCGTCACTGCCCGAACGATGCGATCGCCGGATAACTGAATTAAATAAACCAGAACGACCAGTAATACCAGCACCGTATTCATCACGGTAGCATTGTAGCCAATGTAACCATACTGATAGCCAATCTGACCGAGTCCGCCAGCGCCAACGGCGCCGCCCATAGCAGAGTAGCCCACCAGAGTGATCAGGGTAATGGTTGCGGCATTGACCAGACCCGGTAATGCTTCCGGCAGCAGCACCTTACGCACGATTTGCAGCGGCGTGGCCCCCATCGCACGGGAGGCTTCGATCAATCCGGTTGGGATTTCCAGCAATGCGTTTTCCACCATGCGGGCGATAAACGGCGCGGCGCCGACGGTTAACGGCACAATCGCCGCCTGCAAACCGATGGAGGTGCCGACAATCACACGGGTAAATGGAATCATCCATACCAGTAAGATAATGAACGGGATGGAACGGAAGATATTGACGACCGCAGAGAGTGTGCGGTAGAGCTTCGCGTTTTCAATAATTTGCCCTGGACGCGTAACGTACAGCAGTACGCCAACCGGCAGACCAATAACAAAACCAAAAAAGCCGGATACAAAAGTCATTGCCAGCGTTTCCCAGACGCCGCGCGCCAGTAACCACATCATCGCCTCAGACATAACCCAGTACCTCTACTTTCACATGGTGTTCCTGCAACCAGGCAATTGCGGCTTGCGTCTCTTCTTGCGTGCCGTGCATTTCCGTCAGCATAATGCCGAACTTCACGCCGCCTGCGTAATCCATCTGCGCGCTAATAATGTTGTTGTTCACATTGAAGCGGCGGGCCGTCTCAGACAGCAGCGGGGCGTCTACGGATTGTCCGGTAAATTCCATACGCAGCATGGGGACGCTGTCCGCATACGGCTCTGCTTTTAAACGTTCCAGATAATCTTCCGGGATATCCAGATGCAACGTGGACTGGATAAACTTCTGCGCCAGCGGCGTCTTTGGATGGGAGAACACTTCGCTGACCGTATCCTGCTCAATCAGTTCTCCGTTACTGATAACTGCGACACAATCGCAAATGCGCTTAACCACATCCATCTCATGAGTAATAAGAAGAATGGTCAGGCCAAGGCGACGGTTAATATCTTTCAGCAGTTCCAGAATCGAACGGGTCGTTGCCGGATCGAGTGCGCTGGTGGCCTCGTCGCACAGCAGGACTTTGGGATTGCTGGCTAATGCGCGAGCAATCGCCACACGCTGTTTCTGACCGCCGGAAAGGTTGGCCGGGTAGCTGTCGTGCTTATCGCCGAGCCCTACCAGATCCAACAGCTCTGTGACGCGGCGTTTAATCTCGTCTTTCGGCGTATTGTCCAGTTCCAGCGGCAACGCCACGTTGCCAAAAACGGTACGTGAAGATAACAGGTTAAAATGCTGGAAAATCATGCCAATCTGGCGACGGGCTTTCGTCAACTCAGATTCAGAAAGGGTGGTCAGCTCCTGGCCGCCAACCAATACGCTCCCTTCCGTGGGACGTTCCAGCAGATTCACACAGCGAATGAGTGTGCTTTTACCGGCGCCGGAGGCGCCAATAACGCCATAAATTTGTCCGGCAGGGACATGCAGGCTGACGTTGTTCAGCGCCTGAATGGTGCGAGTCCCCTGTTGGAACACTTTGGTGATATTCGAAAGTTTAATCATTGATTATTTATTATCGTAATTAAGTTAGCCGTGGCATTTTCTTCTGCCTGATACGGTCGAAGCCGTCAACAAAATGGATGTTAAGGCATCCAGACGTCTAAATCAATCAGGCTTTCGATGATGAGCACTTTCTTGCTCGCTGAAACATGCGATACTAACGGCACATGCCTTATTCAGGAGCTATAAAAGGTGGCAAAGTCCGTACCCGCAATTTTCCTCGACCGTGATGGCACTATTAATGTGGATCATGGTTACGTACATGAAATCGATGAGTTCGAGTTTATTGAAGGCGTCATTGACGCGATGCGTGAACTGAAAAAGATGGGCTTTGCGCTTGTCGTTGTTACCAACCAGTCTGGTATTGCGCGCGGTAAATTTACGGAAGCGCAGTTCGAGACGCTGACCGAATGGATGGATTGGTCGCTGGCGGACCGCGATGTCGATCTGGATGGCATCTATTATTGTCCGCATCATCCGCAGGGCAGCGTAGAAGAGTTCCGTCAGGCGTGTGATTGTCGTAAACCGCATCCGGGGATGCTTATCTCTGCGCGTGATTTTCTGCACATTGATATGGCCGCGTCTTATATGGTGGGTGACAAAATAGAAGATATGCAGGCGGCGGCAGCGGCAAATGTTGGTACGAAAGTATTGGTACGCACCGGTAAGCCCGTTACGCCTGAAGCAGAAAATGCGGCAGATTGGGTGTTAAATAGCCTTGCTGACCTGCCATCGGCGATAAGAAAGCAGCAAAAATAAGCGTTATGATTAAAAGATGAGCGGTTGAGATAAAAATGCATTTTTCCGCTTGTCTTCCTGAGACGACCCCCTATAATGCGCCTCCATCGACACGGCGGATGTGAATCACTTCACACAAACAGTCGGTTGATTAAAGAGAAAAATCCTGAAATTCAGGGTTGACTCTGAAAGAGGAAAGCGTAATATACGCCACCTCGCGACAGAGCGCTAAAGCGCGTCGCAACTGCTCTTTAACAATTTATCAGACAATCTGTGTGGGCACTCAAAGTGACATGGATTCTTAATGTCTTCGGACAATAAATGAATACCAAGTCTCTGAGTGAACACGTAATTCATTACGAAGTTTAATTCACGAGCATCAAACTTAAATTGAAGAGTTTGATCATGGCTCAGATTGAACGCTGGCGGCAGGCCTAACACATGCAAGTCGAACGGTAACAGGAAGCAGCTTGCTGCTTTGCTGACGAGTGGCGGACGGGTGAGTAATGTCTGGGAAACTGCCTGATGGAGGGGGATAACTACTGGAAACGGTAGCTAATACCGCATAACGTCGCAAGACCAAAGAGGGGGACCTTCGGGCCTCTTGCCATCAGATGTGCCCAGATGGGATTAGCTTGTTGGTGGGGTAACGGCTCACCAAGGCGACGATCCCTAGCTGGTCTGAGAGGATGACCAGCCACACTGGAACTGAGACACGGTCCAGACTCCTACGGGAGGCAGCAGTGGGGAATATTGCACAATGGGCGCAAGCCTGATGCAGCCATGCCGCGTGTATGAAGAAGGCCTTCGGGTTGTAAAGTACTTTCAGCGGGGAGGAAGGTGTTGTGGTTAATAACCGCAGCAATTGACGTTACCCGCAGAAGAAGCACCGGCTAACTCCGTGCCAGCAGCCGCGGTAATACGGAGGGTGCAAGCGTTAATCGGAATTACTGGGCGTAAAGCGCACGCAGGCGGTCTGTTAAGTCAGATGTGAAATCCCCGGGCTCAACCTGGGAACTGCATCTGATACTGGCAGGCTTGAGTCTCGTAGAGGGGGGTAGAATTCCAGGTGTAGCGGTGAAATGCGTAGAGATCTGGAGGAATACCGGTGGCGAAGGCGGCCCCCTGGACGAAGACTGACGCTCAGGTGCGAAAGCGTGGGGAGCAAACAGGATTAGATACCCTGGTAGTCCACGCCGTAAACGATGTCGACTTGGAGGTTGTGCCCTTGAGGCGTGGCTTCCGGAGCTAACGCGTTAAGTCGACCGCCTGGGGAGTACGGCCGCAAGGTTAAAACTCAAATGAATTGACGGGGGCCCGCACAAGCGGTGGAGCATGTGGTTTAATTCGATGCAACGCGAAGAACCTTACCTGGTCTTGACATCCACGGAAGTTTTCAGAGATGAGAATGTGCCTTCGGGAACCGTGAGACAGGTGCTGCATGGCTGTCGTCAGCTCGTGTTGTGAAATGTTGGGTTAAGTCCCGCAACGAGCGCAACCCTTATCCTTTGTTGCCAGCGGTCCGGCCGGGAACTCAAAGGAGACTGCCAGTGATAAACTGGAGGAAGGTGGGGATGACGTCAAGTCATCATGGCCCTTACGACCAGGGCTACACACGTGCTACAATGGCATATACAAAGAGAAGCGACCTCGCGAGAGCAAGCGGACCTCATAAAGTATGTCGTAGTCCGGATTGGAGTCTGCAACTCGACTCCATGAAGTCGGAATCGCTAGTAATCGTGGATCAGAATGCCACGGTGAATACGTTCCCGGGCCTTGTACACACCGCCCGTCACACCATGGGAGTGGGTTGCAAAAGAAGTAGGTAGCTTAACCTTCGGGAGGGCGCTTACCACTTTGTGATTCATGACTGGGGTGAAGTCGTAACAAGGTAACCGTAGGGGAACCTGCGGTTGGATCACCTCCTTACCTTAAAGAACCTGCCTTTGCAGTG
>NZ_JAOWGF010000002.1:0-376 GCF_030333285.1 Citrobacter sp. CK199
TAACGAGGCGAACCGGGGGAACTGAAACATCTAAGTACCCCGAGGAAAAGAAATCAACCGAGATTCCCCCAGTAGCGGCGAGCGAACGGGGAGGAGCCCAGAGCCTGAATCAGCTTGTGTGTTAGTGGAAGCGTCTGGAAAGTCGCACGGTACAGGGTGAAAGTCCCGTACACGAAAACGCACAGGCTGTGAGCTCGATGAGTAGGGCGGGACACGTGGTATCCTGTCTGAATATGGGGGGACCATCCTCCAAGGCTAAATACTCCTGACTGACCGATAGTGAACCAGTACCGTGAGGGAAAGGCGAAAAGAACCCCGGCGAGGGGAGTGAAAAAGAACCTGAAACCGTGTACGTACAAGCAGTGGGAGCCTCTTT
>NZ_JAOWGF010000003.1:0-252 GCF_030333285.1 Citrobacter sp. CK199
TTTGCTCTTTAAAAATCTGGATCAAGCTGAAAATTGAAACGACACACGTAAAGTGTGTATGAGTCTCTCAAATTTTCGCAACGCGAAGTGTTTCACGAAACATCTTCGGGTTGTGAGGTTAAGCGACCAAGCGTACACGGTGGATGCCCTGGCAGTCAGAGGCGATGAAGGACGTGCTAATCTGCGAAAAGCGCCGGCGAGGTGATATGAACCCTTGACCCGGCGATGTCCGAATGGGGAAACCCAGTGTGA
>NZ_JAOWGF010000004.1:0-210 GCF_030333285.1 Citrobacter sp. CK199
CAGTGTCCCCTTCGTCTAGAGGCCCAGGACACCGCCCTTTCACGGCGGTAACAGGGGTTCGAATCCCCTAGGGGACGCCAGCGTTCAACTGATGAGGTCAGACCTCCCAGGGGACGCCACTTGCTGGTTCGTGAGTGAAAGTCACCTGCCTTAATATCTCAAAACTCATCTTCGGGTGACGTTTGAGATATTTGCTCTTTAAAAATCTGG
>NZ_JAOWGF010000005.1:0-205 GCF_030333285.1 Citrobacter sp. CK199
AAGCGCAGCGATGCGTTGAGCTAACCGGTACTAATGAACCGTGAGGCTTAACCTTACAACGCCGAAGATGTTTTGGCGGATGAGAGACGATTTTCAGCCTGATTACAGATTAGTGTTTAATGCCGGAGGCATTAGACGAACAGAATTTGCCTGGCGGCCGTAGCGCGGTGGTCCCACCTGACCCCATGCCGAACTCAGAAGTGAA
>NZ_JAOWGF010000006.1:0-254 GCF_030333285.1 Citrobacter sp. CK199
AGGCCGGGTGTGTAAGCGCAGCGATGCGTTGAGCTAACCGGTACTAATGAACCGTGAGGCTTAACCTTACAACGCCGAAGGTGTTTTGGCGATTTGAGAGACGATTTTCAGCCTGATTACAGATTAGTGTTTAATGCGAGAGGCATTAGACGAACAGAATTTGCCTGGCGGCACTAGCGCGGTGGTCCCACCTGACCCCATGCCGAACTCAGAAGTGAAACGCCGTAGCGCCGATGGTAGTGTGGGGTCTCCCC
>NZ_JAOWGF010000007.1:0-1690 GCF_030333285.1 Citrobacter sp. CK199
TGCTGGAGGTATCAGAAGTGCGAATGCTGACATAAGTAACGATAAAGCGGGTGAAAAGCCCGCTCGCCGGAAGACCAAGGGTTCCTGTCCAACGTTAATCGGGGCAGGGTGAGTCGACCCCTAAGGCGAGGCCGAAAGGCGTAGTCGATGGGAAACAGGTTAATATTCCTGTACTTGGTGTTACTGCGAAGGGGGGACGGAGAAGGCTATGTCGGCCGGGCGACGGTTGTCCCGGTTTAAGCGTGTAGGTGTGTGCTCCAGGCAAATCCGGTGCACTTTAACACTGAGGCGTGATGACGAGGCACTACGGTGCTGAAGTGACAAATGCCCTGCTTCCAGGAAAAGCCTCTAAGCATCAGGTAACATCAAATCGTACCCCAAACCGACACAGGTGGTCAGGTAGAGAATACCAAGGCGCTTGAGAGAACTCGGGTGAAGGAACTAGGCAAAATGGTGCCGTAACTTCGGGAGAAGGCACGCTGATATGTAGGTGAAGTGATTTACTCATGGAGCTGAAATCAGTCGAAGATACCAGCTGGCTGCAACTGTTTATTAAAAACACAGCACTGTGCAAACACGAAAGTGGACGTATACGGTGTGACGCCTGCCCGGTGCCGGAAGGTTAATTGATGGGGTTATCCTCGCGGAGAAGCTCTTGATCGAAGCCCCGGTAAACGGCGGCCGTAACTATAACGGTCCTAAGGTAGCGAAATTCCTTGTCGGGTAAGTTCCGACCTGCACGAATGGCGTAATGATGGCCAGGCTGTCTCCACCCGAGACTCAGTGAAATTGAACTCGCTGTGAAGATGCAGTGTACCCGCGGCAAGACGGAAAGACCCCGTGAACCTTTACTATAGCTTGACACTGAACACTGGTCCTTGATGTGTAGGATAGGTGGGAGGCTTTGAAGTGTGGACGCCAGTCTGCATGGAGCCGCCCTTGAAATACCACCCTTTAATGGCTGGTGTTCTAACGTGGGCCCGTAATCCGGGTTGCGGACAGTGTCTGGTGGGTAGTTTGACTGGGGCGGTCTCCTCCTAAAGAGTAACGGAGGAGCACGAAGGTCAGCTAATCCTGGTCGGACATCAGGAGGTTAGTGCAATGGCATAAGCTGGCTTGACTGCGAGCGTGACGGCGCGAGCAGGTGCGAAAGCAGGTCATAGTGATCCGGTGGTTCTGAATGGAAGGGCCATCGCTCAACGGATAAAAGGTACTCCGGGGATAACAGGCTGATACCGCCCAAGAGTTCATATCGACGGCGGTGTTTGGCACCTCGATGTCGGCTCATCACATCCTGGGGCTGAAGTAGGTCCCAAGGGTATGGCTGTTCGCCATTTAAAGTGGTACGCGAGCTGGGTTTAGAACGTCGTGAGACAGTTCGGTCCCTATCTGCCGTGGGCGCTGGAGAACTGAGGGGGGCTGCTCCTAGTACGAGAGGACCGGAGTGGACGCATCACTGGTGTTCGGGTTGTCATGCCAATGGCACTGCCCGGTAGCTAAATGCGGAAGAGATAAGTGCTGAAAGCATCTAAGCACGAAACTTGCCCCGAGATGAGTTCTCCCTGACCCTTTAAGGGTCCTGAAGGAACGTTGAAGACGACGACGTTGATAGGCCGGGTGTGTAAGCGCAGCGATGCGTTGAGCTAACCGGTACTAATGAACCGTGAGGCTTAACCTTACAACGCCGAAG
>NZ_JAOWGF010000008.1:0-189284 GCF_030333285.1 Citrobacter sp. CK199
ACTCAGAAGTGAAACGCCGTAGCGCCGATGGTAGTGTGGGGTCTCCCCATGCGAGAGTAGGGAACTGCCAGGCATCAAATAAAGCAGAAGGCTCAGTCGAAAGACTGAGCCTTTTTGCGTTCATGCGCCCGGCATATATGCGCTGTTCTGCCGGATGACTATTCCCTCCGTATACTCCTAAATCGTTTTCCTGCTAACTAAAATATCGATCTCTGTCACAAAATAAATAATAACAATTATATAACATTTCATTTACTAAAAAAGACAGTGAAAAGTACCGACGAGCTCGGGTGGATCTTTGGCGGGAGTATATTTCTAATGACTGAAAGCAGTGTAACTGTAAACGGGTCGCTGGCAAGCAGTGACACCCGTCGTCGCGTATGGGCAATTGTGGGGGCATCATCAGGGAATCTGGTCGAGTGGTTTGATTTCTATGTCTATTCCTTCTGCTCTCTCTACTTTGCGCACATCTTTTTTCCTTCGGGAAATACCACCACTCAGCTTTTACAGACAGCCGGGGTTTTCGCCGCAGGCTTCCTGATGCGTCCCATTGGCGGCTGGCTTTTTGGTCGGATTGCCGATAAGCATGGTCGTAAGAAATCAATGCTTCTCTCTGTTTGCATGATGTGTATGGGCTCGTTAGTCATTGCCTGCCTGCCGGGGTATGCCACGATCGGCACCTGGGCTCCGGCTCTTCTGCTGTTGGCTCGTCTGTTTCAGGGGCTGTCTGTTGGAGGAGAATACGGAACCAGTGCGACCTATATGAGTGAGGTAGCTGTTGAAGGCCGCAAAGGTTTTTACGCATCGTTCCAGTATGTCACTCTGATCGGCGGTCAGTTACTGGCACTGCTGGTTGTGGTTATCTTGCAGCAAACGCTGGAGGAATCTTCCCTCAGAGAATGGGGATGGCGTATTCCTTTTGCATTGGGCGCCGTACTGGCCGTTGTCGCGCTTTGGTTGCGTCGACAGTTGGATGAAACCTCAAAACAAGAAACCCGCGCGCTGAAAGAGGCTGGATCGCTCAAAGGACTATGGCGTAACCGTAAAGCGTTTATCATGGTACTGGGATTTACCGCTGCGGGTTCGCTGTGTTTCTATACCTTCACAACCTATATGCAGAAGTATCTGGTGAATACCGCCGGTATGCATGCCAATGTCGCCAGCGGAATCATGACGGCGGCGCTGTTTGTCTACATGCTAATTCAACCCCTGTTTGGCGCTCTCTCAGATAAAATCGGCCGACGGACATCAATGCTCTGCTTTGGCGCTCTGGCTGCGCTATTCACCGTACCTATTCTGTCAGCATTACAGAATGTCACTTCACCTTATGCAGCCTTTGGATTGGTGATGTGCGCCTTGTTGATCGTGAGTTTCTACACCTCAATCAGTGGGATCCTGAAGGCGGAAATGTTTCCTGCCCAGGTGCGGGCGTTGGGGGTAGGGCTTTCCTATGCGGTGGCGAATGCGCTGTTCGGCGGCTCTGCGGAATATGTTGCGCTGTCTCTGAAGTCCGTTGGTATGGAGACATCATTCTTCTGGTATGTGACCATTATGGCTATCGTGGCATTTTTGGTGTCGCTGATGCTGCACCGCAAGGGAAAAGGGTTACGTCTCTAGTTCCGCGCCATTTGCCAGACGGCGTAACCTGTGGTTGCGCCTGCGACATCCCAGGCGAAATCTTTCCAGCTCCAGCCGCTCCCTCCGGGGCGGCTGTCCCACATCTCTTTTGACGCACCGAGACTAATGGAGAACAGCAGCCCAACGGTTGCACTGCGATCGTGGCTCATTCCCTGATGCCGGGCATACTCATTCCCGGCGGCGGAAAGCATGGCTGATGCAATGAAGTGTTGCGCTTTATCCTGCCCGCTCCAGCTGTCATTGGACATATGGCTACAGCCTGAGAGCAACAACATGCTAAAAAGTATAAGGAAACGCACCGTGACCCTCACAGGAAAAGCCCCGTCGCAGGGACGGGGCTTTTTGATTTACAGAATACGGCTGATTAATCTGTCGATTCGAATACGACGGAGTCTGCGGATGAGCTTACGGACTTTGACCGGATAGTCAGCGATGCTTTGTAGATCGCGGTAATGCTTAACAACCGTGGTGTGAGTGCGGATAAGCTCCAGCTCTTTCTCTCTCTGGGGAGCAAGTTCCTGTTTTGGATCGTGAATCAGAATTGCGTTTTCCAGATCCAGACGCCATGCTCGCGGGTTAAGGTTGTTCCCGGTGAGCAGCATCCACTTATCATCAACCCACATTCCTTTCAGGTGATAAGTATTGTCGTCATCTTTCCACAAACGCACTACGAGCTGATCGGTGTTGACGTAATACTGTAAACGGCTGAGGAAGCGACGTAGGTTAATCTCGTAGAGATAGGGAAGCGCGCCGATGATTTTAAACGGTTCATCCTCAGGGATATAAAAGTCGTTGGCGGTTTTATCACCCACGATAATCTCAACCTTTTTCCCTTCGCGCAGCAGTTGGATGATGTTGCGAACCAGCAGCGCAGGCAAGTTGAAATAAGGTGTGCAAATTGTGAGCTTATGCTCTGCACAGGGCATAAGATGGAAAATGGTCTTGTTCAGCAGGCTCGATTTTCCCAGCCCAACCAGTGGCGTAACGGAAAGTTGCTCGTTGTCGGCATCGCCCTGGAAATGGTATGACGCATCGCGCAATTCCTGGCGATACAAACGAATGTCGTTTTTAATCTCCGGGCTTTTCGGACGTTGGGCACTGTCCAGGCGATTTACGCCGCGACCGTTAAGCAGATTCTGCGTGACCCACTCATACATGATGTCGGCCATCTTTGCATTACGAATCAACTGGTAACGATCATAACGATATTTATCATGCTGATGCAGATAGACGTCGTTCAGGCTAGCGCCGCTGTAAAGGACGCTATCATCAATGATAAAGCCTTTAAAATGCAGTACGCCAAGCGCTTCACGCGTGTTAATCGGCACGCCGTAGACAGGAATATCGATGCCTGGGTTTTCTTGCGCCATTCGGCAATACCAGTCAGCGTTGGTATTAGACGCGGCTGCGCCAATACGTCCACGCTGAGCGCGATGCCAGTCGACAAGTACCCGAACATCCAGCTCAGGACGCTGCCGTTTAGCCTCATAGAGCGCGTCGAGTATGCCCTTGCCGCCGTCATCCTGTTCAAGATACAGGGCAATAATGCAAATACGCTGCGTCGCGCTGGCTATCTTCTCCAGCAGAGTCTCCCTGAAATTAGCGGGAGCATAAAAGAAATCTACATCATCAACTGGCTGAGAGATCTTAGGTAGTTGGGCAAGGTGTTGTTGATGTTTATTACGCTTAAATTTTGACAACATCACAGTGCATTTCTTCTCTGTTCATTGAAGGGTCCTCTGTGCTATGCAGACGACATAAGCGAGCAATGATAACACCAGTACCCGTTAAAGTGGTCAACATTTCCAGTACCTTACTCACGATTCCTCGTATTGGGCCAGATTCAGCGTCAGCCCAACAATCCCCTCTTCGAGCTGGATATCAACATCAAACCCGAGCTTTCGGGCCAGTGCCACCATGCCGCGATTGTTTGGCATCGTAATGCCATTCAGGCGTCTCAGTCCGTGATCTCGGGTATAAGCAATCAATTTTTCCATTAATCGCCGGCCTAATCCTAACCCTTTGAGATCTGAGCGAACCAGCACGGCAAATTCCGCATCAATGTTATCCGGGTCGGAGATCGCGCGCGTTACCCCGAGGATCTCTTCAGTTTGATCAATACGGCGCACGGCAACAAATGCCATTTCCCGATCGTAGTCGATCTGCGTCATGTTGGCTAAATCTTCATGAGTAAATTCATTGATCTCGCTAAAATAACGGTAATACAAATCCTCTTTTGTCACCTGAGAAATGAACTGCTGTAGATAAGGCTCATCTTCCGGCAGGATAGGGCGAAACAGGCAACGTTCGCCGTTTTTCATCTCAACCCACTCTTCAAGCTGCTGCGGATAGGGGCGAATAGCGAGTCGGCTCTCGTTGTCGCCATCATAAGGGGCGATATCCAGCGTGACGTCCAGCGCGGTAAACTCGCCAGCAGAAGCCAGCAGGGGATGGATATCCAGACGCTGAATTTCCGGGCAATCGACAATCAGGTTCGAGACCTGTACCAGCAACTGGCTTAACCCTGTGATATCCAGCGGGCGTAGCGCGCTCCGGCCACGAATTTTTTTACTTTTGATTCCCTGAATAACCAAATAGCGCGCCAGATTCATGTTTAACGGCGGCAGCGCGACGACGGCCTGCTCTTCGGGTCGCCACTCTACGCCGCCTTCGCCAAGCATAATCAGCGGCCCAAAGACCGGGTCGTGTTCGACGACGACGCGAAGTTCCTGCGCGCCGGCACGGTTCGCCATACTCTGGACTAACAGACCATGAATGCGCGCCTGGGGCCAGGCCATTTTTACACGATCGAAAATGGCATTCGCGGCTTGCTGAACTTCCGTTGCCGTGCGCAGATAGAGCATTACCCCCTGAACTTCCGATTTATGCGGAATATCCGGCGAACGCAGTTTTAACGCTACCGGGTAGCCAATTTGCTCGGCGATATGCACAGCTTCCGCGCTGTCGCCAGCAATCCAGGTGGGGAGCGTGTGTAACCCATACGCCTGCAAGATAGGCTGAACTTCATGGGTATCCAGCGACGTTGCGCCCTCTGCAATCGCCTGCTGTAACAGGTTATGCGCTTGAGCCGTGTCTGAGGTCAGGTTGCCTGGCAACACCGGGGTTTCCCGTAATTGCTTCTGGTTACGCCGGTATTCCACCATGTGCATAAAGGCAGTGATGGTGCCTTCCGGTGTTCGATAGGTAGGTAATCCCGCTTCACTGAACATTTTGCGGGCTTCCTGAGAGGAAAACTCGCCGCACCAGTTGGTGAGTAAGGTGACGAATTTCCCTCTGGGATGATGTTTCACCGCTTCAATGAGCGCGTGCGCGCTCTCGGTGCCAGGTGCGGCGGCGCTGGGTGAGTGGATCACCATCAGCGCATCAAAATCCTGGCTGGCGAGTAAGATATTCAGCGTTTTGACGTAGTGTTCACAGCTGGCATCATCACGCAAATCCAGCGGGTTGGCGATATCGACGTGAGCAGGTAGCGCTTCGCTTAGCTTAAGTCGGGTCTCTTCGCTCAGGGTGGCGAGCTTGCCGTTGCGCGACCACAGCTCATCCAGCGCCAGCGCGGCGGGCGCAGCGCCATTGCTGATGATCATCAACCTGTCGCCACGTAATGGCCGCATATGACTCAGCGTTTCGACCGCCGAGAAGAGTTCGTGAGTATCCTGCACGCGTAAAAGCCCCGCACGCTGGATGGCGGCATCCCATGCCGGGTCCATGCCGACACTGGTATTTAACAAACGTTGCGCCGCCGGGCTGCGACCGCTTTTAATCACCAGAATGGGTTTATTTCGCGATGCGCTACGGGCGGCGGAGACAAAGCGTCGCGCATCGCTCAGATGTTCGAGATAGAGCAAAATGGCGCTGGTTTTGCTGTCGCGCGCCAGATAATCCAGCAGTTCATCAACATCAATGTCCAGACTGTCGCCAAGCGCGATAAAATAAGAAAAGCCCATCTCCCGCTGTTGCGCCCAGTCGAGAATCGTATTGGAGACGGCGGCGGATTGCGAAATAAAAGCGAGTTTTCCACGCTTGATCGGAACCGGAGAGAAGCTGGCGTTAAGCCCTTGCCAGGGGGCGAGTAAACCCAGGCTATTTGGGCCGAGTAGCCGCATTTTATAGCGTTGGGCACATGCCAGAAGTTCAGCGTGCTGCGCTGCGGGCGCCGACAAAATAATGCAGGTTTTACAGCCTTTTTCCCCCAGCGCCTCCAGCAACGCGATATTACGGCTGGCGTTGGTGCACAGAACGGCGAGATCCGGTGTAAAAGGCAAACTGGCGACGTCGGGCCAGGCCAGGACGCCTAAGACGGCTTTCCATGCGGGCGTTACAGGTAATACCGGGCCATTAAAGCCTCCTGCCAGCAGGTTACGCATCATCAGGTAACCTGCGCGATTGGGCTTCATCGACGCCCCTAGCACCGCTATCGATTTTGGTCGCAGTAGTGCTTCCAGTCCTCTCTGACTCATGCCGGTCTCCCTTACGCAGAAGTGACCGAATGATTTTAAACGCTTTCTGCTGTTTCTGTTGTGACGCTTCCCTGATGTTGCGTTTTTCCTGCCAGATAGCGCGTTTTAAAGCGTGAGAAGTGATCGCCTAAATGGGTTGCCGTGGCCGTGTCGCCCGCCAGATCCAGCAGTGCTATTGCCACTTCGGCAGTGCAATACTGCCCTTCGGCATGAACTTCTCGCAGGTGATAGGCGGAAAGACGCGATAAATCAACGGAAATAACCGGCAGGTTATCGAGATAAGGGCTTTTACGGAACATTTTGCGCGCTTCCGGCCAGGTGCCGTCGAGCATGATAAACAGCGGCGGTTTTCCGGCTGGTGGCGTGAAAATGACCTCGCGTTCTTCCCCGGCATAGGAGGCGGGGAATACGACCATCGGCTGATAATCCGGGTTGTTAACCAGATCGAGCAGCGCCTGCGGCGGTTCGGTACGCGACCATTGAAAGGCCGTTGTATCCGGCAGAATATCGGCAATCAGACGCCCCGTATTGCTGGGTTTCATTGGCTCGGTATCAAACATCACCAGACAAAAACGGCTTGTCGCCTGAGAAGGCGAGAGCGTATCGCACAGGCAGAGTTTCAACGGGAGCAGACAGCGCTGACAGCGACGAATGCGGTTTCCTCTGGCAAGAAAAGGACGCGTGGCGCGTGCGAGGCGTTCGGCGCGTAACTGGAGAACAGCGTTATCAGTCATGGAAGAATACAGTGAAAAACGCTATTGTCGCAGAGGTGAAAACGGGGCACAAGATGCGCCCCGTGGAGATTACAGCGATTCGTTCAGCCAGCTGTCGAATGGCGCTTTAGGAACTGCGCCATTTAACATGTCGATGACTTCGCCGTTCTTAAAGATCATGATGGTCGGGATGCTGCGGATACCGAAACGGGCGCTGAGTTCACGTTCCGCTTCTGTGTTAACTTTCACAAAACGCACCTTACCGCTGCGCTCTTCCGCGACATCTTCAAAAATCGGGGCAAAGTTACGGCATGGGCCGCACCACGGCGCCCAGAAATCGACCACCACAGGGAGATCGTCTTTCAGCAGCTTATCCAGCGTTTCACCGGTCGCATTAATCACCTCTCCATCGAACAGGTCGTGACCACAGCGTCCACATTTTGCCGCATCCTGAATACGATCATCGGGAATGCGGTTGATTGCCTGGCAGCTGGTACAAACGGTATTCATAACTAACCTCTGGATGAGTAGGGTAGACTTTTCCGGCAATCACGCCGATATGTTTCCAATATGTTACATATTATCGATGAGACTGTTTTAAACAACAATGTGTTTTATTCAATGAGTACAATAGTCATTAGCTTTTAAATGAAATAATGGCTAACCGGGTGCACATCGGGTAATCTTCGCGCTTCGCGCAGCGCTGGTGGAGAAAAGCATGAACGATGAATTAAAGAACAAAAGCGGCAAGGTCAAAGTGATGTATGTCCGCAGTGATGATGACTCTGATAAACGCACCCATAACCCGCGTACCGGGAAAGGGGGAGGCCGTCCAGGAAAGTCTCGTACTGACGGTGGCCGTCGCCCCGCCCGCGATGCTCGTGATGAAAGAAGCGGTCAGATTCGCGATCGTAAGCGTGAAGACTCACCGTGGCGTACCGTTTCCCGTGCGCCAGGCGATGACACGCCTGAGAAAGCCGATCACGGTGGAATCAGCGGTAAAAGTTTTATCGACCCTGAAGTTTTACGTCGTCAGCGTGCGGAAGAGACCCGTGTCTACGGCGAAAACGCCTGTCAGGCCCTGTTCCAGAGTCGCCCGGATGCGATTGTCCGCGCATGGTTCATTCAGAGCGTGACCCCTCGCTTTAAAGAAGCGTTACGCTGGATGGCGGCTAACCGCAAAGCGTACCACGTTGTGGATGAAGCTGAACTGGCGAAAGCCTCTGGAACTGAGCACCACGGCGGCGTTTGTTTCCTGATTAAAAAGCGTAACGGTACGACCGTTAAGCAGTGGGTAAGCCAGGCGGACGCGCAGGATTGCGTGCTGGCGCTGGAAGATGTGGCTAACCCGCACAACCTTGGCGGCATGATGCGTAGCTGTGCGCACTTTGGCGTAAAAGGCGTGGTGGTACAGGACGCGGCGCTTCTTGAATCCGGTGCGGCGATCCGTACGGCAGAAGGCGGCGCGGAGCATGTTCAGCCGATCACGGGCGACAGCATTGTGGATGTGCTGGATGATTTCCGTCAGGCGGGTTATACGATCGTCACCACGTCCAGCGATCAGGGCAAGCCGTTGTTTAGTACGGCGTTGCCAGCGAAAATGGTGCTGGTATTAGGGCGTGAGTTGGAGTCCCTGCCGGAAGCCGCGCGTGAACCTGGCGATCTGTGCGTGAAAATTGATGGCACCGGAAATGTTGAAAACCTCAACGTCTCTGTCGCAACCGGCGTATTGCTGGGCGAATGGTGGCGTCAGAATAAAGCATAATCAGGTGTAAGTGCCTGATGGCGCTGCGCTTATCAGGCCTACGGCAATGATTCGTAGGCCGGGTACTCGGCGTAAGCGCCTGATGGCGCTGCGCTTATCCGGGCCTGCGGTAATGATTCGTGGGCCGGGTACTTGGCGTAAGCGCCTGATGGCGCTGTGCTTATCCGGGTCTGCGGTAATGATTCGTAGGCCGGGTAAGGCGAAGCCGCCACCCGGCGCAAAGCAAAAACTTATTCGCTCTCTGCCGGTAATACCGGCATCCAGTCAATCGGCTTCTCGCCGTGCTGCTCCAGCCACTGATTCGCCAATACAAAATGGTTACAGCCAAAGAATCCCCGATGTGCCGACAACGGCGACGGATGCGGCGCTCTCAACACGTAATGGCGCTGGCGATCGATAATCGCCCCTTTCTTTTGTGCGTGCGAACCCCAGAGTAAAAAGACGACCCCTTCACGATGTTCGTTAACAAGGCTGATCACTTTGTCTGTAAAGGTTTCCCATCCCAGACTGGCGTGAGAATGCGCCTGGCCTGCGCGGACGGTCAGCACGGTATTTAATAACAATACCCCCTGACGCGCCCAGCTCTCCAGATACCCATGAGCCGGGCGGGTAAAGCCCGGTATGGACGTTTCCAGTTCTTTATACATGTTCAGCAGAGAAGGCGGTGTGGCAATACCCGGACGAACAGAAAACGCCAGACCATGCGCCTGCCCAGGGCCGTGATAAGGGTCTTGCCCCAGAATCACCACTTTGACATCACCGAGTTCAGTGAAGCGAAACGCGTTAAATACATCCTTCTGTGGAGGATAGACAGTCATTCCTGACTGACGTTCGCCCGCAACGGTATGGAGTGTGTTAACAAAATAGGGCTGCTGCTTCTCATCTGCCAGCACATCGTGCCAGGTTAAATCGGTGGCCATCTCGCTCTCCTGCGAATTTTTCAATCTGCATAGCTTAACTGCTTCTTTCTATGGTGCAAAATCGCGTGCGTCACAAACCCGGCTACCCCTTAAAGATAGTTGAAAATTTATGTAAAAAGTTTATGTGTGGACGTGGCGTAAGTTGATGTAAAACAATAAATTCCATGCAACACCCTCTTTGTGGTGTGGTTTTTGTTGATTTAAATCAAAGAATCAAGGGTGTGTGAGGGGTATATATACACTCAAGCAACAATGGTTTTACCAATTGGCCGCGAACAGGCCGATCATAATCAAACACTTTTGCCGGGGAGGCATCACATGATTACAGGTATCCAGATTACTAAAGCCGCTAACGACGACCTGCTGAATTCTTTCTGGTTGCTGGACAGCGAAAAAGGCGAAGCACGTTGCATCGCAGCGAAAGCCGGTTTTGCCGAAGATGAAGTGGTTGCAGTGAACAAACTGGGTGAAATCGAATACCGTGAAATTCCGATGGAAGTAAAACCGGAAGTTCGCGTTGAAGGCGGTCAGCACCTGAACGTTAACGTTCTGCGTCGCGAAACGCTGGAAGATGCCGTTAAGCACCCGGAAAAATATCCGCAGCTGACCATCCGTGTTTCTGGCTATGCCGTGCGTTTTAACTCCCTGACGCCGGAACAGCAGCGCGACGTTATCGCTCGTACCTTTACTGAAAGCCTGTAAGACTGACTGATAACATAAAAACGCCGGGTTAGCCCCGGCGTTTTTTTTACTCTTCGTTGGACTGCTTCTGCGCGTCCGTACCCGTACCAGCAGGCTTACGGCGTTTACCAATGTTTTTGGTATCACGGTGACGTTTCTTCACGCGCGGCTTCTCTTTTTCTTGTTTTTTCTTCTCAGCACGTTTAGCCAGCACTTTCTTGGACGGCTTGCCGGTCAGTTTTTCGCTCGGCGCACGAGTGGTTGGACGCAATTCATCAATGACGCGCGCTTTCAGTGTCTCTTCAATATAGCGACCCACTTTTCCCAGCAGCAGATGGTCATGCGCTTCTACCAGGGAAATCGCCGTTCCTTTACGCCCTGCACGTCCGGTACGGCCGATACGGTGCAGATAGGTATCGCTGCTGCGTGGCATATCGAAGTTAAAAACATGGCTTACATCAGGGATATCAATCCCGCGAGCGGCGACGTCGGTTGCGATCAGCACGTTCACGCGGCCATCGGTCAGACGTTTGATCGCTTCGTTACGCTTACCCTGTACCATCTCGCCTTCGAGATAGCAGTTATTGATGCCTGCTTCGCGCAGCCAGCCTGCCAGCTCATGTACACGCTCACGTTTACGCACGAAGACGATAGAGCGGGTGGCTTCAGGTTGTTTTAACAGGTGTACCAGCAAAGCGGTTTTGTGCTGAATGTCATCGGCACGGTAGTACCATTGATGAATCTTTTTGCGTTCGCGGGTAGACGGGGTCGCTGAGACCTCGACCGGATCTTCCAGCAGACGTTCAGCAAAATCGCTAATTGCGCCGCCTTCCAGCGTAGCGGAGAACAGCATGGTCTGTTTGCGCCAGCGGGTTTCACCTGCGATATGCTCGATATCCTGGGCGAAGCCCATGTCCAGCATACGGTCGGCTTCATCAAGAATCAGCGTTTCAACCGCGCGGCAGTCAAAGTTTTCTTCTTTAATATATTGCAGCAGGCGACCCGTGGTGGCGACCACAATATCCTGGTTCTCGCTGAACACCTCGGCATGGTTCATATAAGCCACGCCGCCGGTGATTGTCGCAATATCCAGATGGGTGTGTTTCGCCAGTTCACGGGCGTGATCGGCAACCTGCATCGCCAGTTCGCGGGTCGGCGTAAGGATCAGAATACGCGGCGGACCGGATTTTTTACGCGGGAAGTCGAGCAGGTGCTGCAACGCTGGCAGCAGGTATGCCGCCGTTTTACCGGTGCCTGTTGGCGCAGAACCGAGTACATCACGCCCATCGAGCGCAGGCGGAATGGCGGCAGCCTGAATGGCGGTCGGGCGAGTAAAGCCTTTATCCTGGAGGGCATCCAGCAGGCTTTCATCGAGTTCAAGTTCGGAAAAAGTCGTTACAGTCATGTTCTACCTCTGTGTGGGGCGCTGATTATAGACGTTACGGCTGCAATCTTCATCTGTTTGTATGGATATCGCTTCTCAGGTATTGTTTTCACCCTACGCTATTGCCGTTTTTCCAGGAAGGTTGTTCTTTCATGTCCCAGTCTACATCCACACTTCGTCGTAATGGATTTACCTTTAAGCAGTTTTTCGTGGCGCACGATCGCTGCGCGATGAAAGTCGGTACTGATGGTATTTTATTGGGAGCATGGGCACCAGTCGCAGGCGTAACGCGGATCCTCGATATTGGTACCGGCAGCGGTCTGCTGGCGCTGATGTTGGCGCAGCGTACCGACGAAAGCGTCACCATTGATGCCGTTGAGCTGGACAGCGAAGCGGCGACGCAGGCGCAGGAGAATATCGCCCACTCACCGTGGCCGCAGCGGATAACGGTGCATACGGAAGATGTCCGGCAGTGGGTGCCGCGCCAGACCGCGCGCTTTGATCTTATCATCAGTAACCCGCCTTATTATGAACAAGGGGTGGAATGCGCAACGCCACAGCGAGAGCAGGCGCGTTATACCACCACGCTCGATCACGAAGCATTACTTACCACTGCGGCTGAATGTATTACGGAAGAGGGATTCTTCTGCGTGGTGCTGCCGGAACAGACTGGCAACACCTTCACGCAGCAGGCGTTAAGCATGGGCTGGCATTTGCGTTTACGTACCGACGTAGCCGAAACGGAGTCGCGATTGCCTCATCGGGTACTGTTGGCATTTTCCCCGCGAACGGGGGAATGCTTTAGCGATCGCCTGGTGATTCGTGGGCCAGACCAGCTTTACTCTGAAGGGTACACGGCGCTGACCCAGGCGTTTTATTTGTTCATGTAAGCGTTGAGCGGCGAAAGCACCGACGGGCCGGATTCCGGCAGCAATGCGGGGTAATCCAGCGTGTAGTGCAGGCCACGGCTCTCTTTACGCATCATCGCGCAGCGCACAATCAGTTCCGCGACCTGCACCAGGTTGCGCAGCTCCAGCAGATTATTCGATACGCGGAAGTTAGCATAATATTCGTCGATTTCCTGTTGCAGCATCGTAATGCGTCGCAGGGCGCGCTCCAGACGTTTGGTGGTGCGCACAATGCCGACATAGTCCCACATAAACAGACGTAGCTCATGCCAGTTATGCTGGATTACGACCAGCTCATCCGGGTTTTCAACGCGACTTTCATCCCAGGCCGGAAGCGTACTAACGCTACGGGCATACGGCATACGTCTGTCGATATCCTCTGCCGCTGACCAGCCATACACCAGACACTCCAACAGAGAATTGGACGCCATGCGATTCGCGCCGTGCAGGCCGGTATAGCTTACTTCGCCAATGGCATACAGACCGTCCACATCGGTTCGGCCAAAATCGTCGACCATCACGCCGCCGCAGGTGTAGTGGGCGGCAGGTACGACCGGAACCGGCTCTTTAGTCAGATCGATTCCCAACCCCAGCAATTTTTCATAAATCATTGGGAAGTGTTGACGGACAAATGCTTCCGGTTTATGGCTGATGTCGAGGAACATGCAGTCTGCGCCGAGACGCTTCATTTCGTGGTCAATGGCGCGAGCGACGATATCGCGCGGAGCCAGTTCGCCACGCTCATCAAAATCAGGCATAAAGCGCGTGCCGTCCGGGCGCTTGAGATGTGCCCCTTCGCCACGCAGCGCTTCCGTCAGCAGAAAGTTTCGTGCCTGAGGATGATACAGCGCGGTAGGGTGGAACTGATTAAATTCAAGATTCGCGACGCGGCACCCGGCGCGCCAGGCCATCGCGATACCGTCGCCGGAAGAGATATCCGGGTTGGTGGTGTACTGATACACTTTCGATGCCCCGCCTGTCGCCAGAACGACTGACTTCGCGTGGCATGTTTCGACCGACTCTTTATTCCGATTCCAGATCCAGGCGCCGACGACGCGGCGTGTTCCTGGCAGGCCGATTTTATCGGAGATGATCAGATCGACGGCGTTACTCCGCTCCAGTACGCGAATATTCGGATGGTTCTGCGCCTTGCTGACCAGGGTAGTTTCCACTTCTTTGCCGGTGGCGTCAGCCGCATGCAGGATACGGCGATGGCTATGGCCGCCTTCACGGGTCAGATGGTAGCTCTCTTCCCCGTTCGGTTGCACCTGGGTGTCAAATAATACCCCCTGATCGATAAGCCACTGTACGCAAGAGCGGGCATTGCTGGCGACAAACTCCACCGCGTGGCGATCGCAAATACCGGCCCCGGCGATCAGTGTATCTTCAACATGCGAATCGATACTGTCCGTCTCGTCGAAAACGGCGGCAATACCGCCCTGAGCATAAAACGTTGAGCCTTCGCTCACCGGGCCTTTACTCAGGACAATCACCTGATGTTTTTCAGCCAGGCGCAGCGCCAGAGAGAGTCCGGCAGCACCGCTGCCAATAATCAGCACGTCACAGGAAAGTTCAGGAGTCGTAGTCATAGCGTTTGTTTAATTTACTAAACAGTGTTTGGGCAGCATAGCACCATACTGCGCGATACAGCACGTTTTATTTTTGAATGTGTTGCAATGGCTAAACATTAAAGGAAAATTCAAGGGGAAGTAAAACAAAGAAAATATTTTGCGAAGCAGGCCGTTAGCGCCAGATTATGTGATGAAATAAAGTGGCTGTTGGGTTACTCTTCAAGCGGCTAAAAGGGCATTTCTATACAGATAGTGCGTTGTTCAGACTCTGTAGACTTATAATGAGAGATAATGATCTGTCTACAACATGACAAACAAAAACAGATGCGTAACGGAACTTTACGAAAAAGAGACACTCTAAGCTGTTGCTTGCTCATAGTGCAGTTTATGGAGTGGCGTTTCGAGAGCGCGTGGAAATTTGGTTTGGGGAGACTTTACCTCGGATGAGCGAGCAGTTAACGGACCAGGTCCTGGTTGAACGGGTCCAGAAGGGAGATCAGAAAGCCTTTAACTTACTGGTAGTGCGCTACCAGCATAAAGTGGCGAGCCTGGTTTCCCGCTATGTACCGTCGGGCGATGTTCCCGATGTGGTGCAAGAGTCATTTATTAAGGCCTATCGCGCGCTGGATTCTTTCCGGGGGGATAGCGCTTTTTATACCTGGTTGTACCGTATTGCCGTCAATACGGCGAAGAATTACCTGGTTGCTCAGGGACGCAGGCCGCCTTCCAGCGATGTTGATGCGATTGACGCAGAAAACTTCGAAAGTGGCGGCGCATTGAAAGAAATTTCGAACCCTGAGAACTTAATGTTGTCAGAAGAGCTGAGACAGATAGTTTTCCGAACTATTGAGTCCCTCCCCGAGGATTTACGCATGGCAATAACCTTGCGGGAGCTGGATGGCCTGAGCTATGAAGAGATAGCCGCTATCATGGATTGTCCGGTGGGTACGGTGCGTTCACGTATCTTCCGTGCGCGGGAAGCTATTGATAATAAAGTTCAACCGCTTATCAGGCGTTGACGATAGCGGGATACTGGAAAAGGTATTAGGCATGCAGAAAGAAAAACTTTCCGCTTTAATGGATGGCGAAACGCTGGACAGTGAGCTGCTGAAAGAACTGGCTCACGACCCGGAAATGCAAAAAACATGGGAGAGTTATCACCTGATCCGCGATTCCATGCGGGGTGATACCGCTGACGTTCTCCATTTCGATATTTCCGCCCGCGTAATGGCCGCCATCGAAAATGAGCCGGTACGCCAGACGGTGCCGCTGATTCCTGAGGCCCAGCCCGCACCGCACCAGTGGCAGAAAATGCCATTCTGGCAGAAAATGCGTCCGTGGGCGGCGCAGCTCACTCAAATGGGTGTGGCTGCATGCGTATCACTTGCAGTTATTGTTGGCGTCCAGCACTATAATGGACAATCTGAAACGTCCCAGCAGCCCGAAACGCCGGTATTCAATACATTACCGATGATGGGCAAAGCCAGTCCGGTGAGCCTGGGAGTACCTTCTGACGCGACGGCTAACGGCGGTCAGCAACAGCAGGTGCAGGAGCAGCGTCGTCGCATTAATGCCATGTTGCAGGATTACGAACTGCAACGCCGACTGCACTCCGAACAGCTTCAGTTTGAGCAGGCGCAAACACAGCAAGCCGCTGTACAGGTGCCAGGAATTCAAACTTTAGGAACGCAATCGCAGTAATGAAGCAACTTTGGTTTGCCATGTCACTTGTGGCGGGTAGCCTGTTCTTCTCTGTTAACGCCTCGGCCAATACTGCGTCCGGGGCGTTATTGCAGCAGATGAATCTGGCCAGCCAGTCACTGAATTACGAGCTGTCATTCGTCAGCATCAATAAACAAGGCGTTGAGTCTCTGCGTTATCGACATGCACGCCTGGACAATCGTCCTCTTGCACAACTGTTGCAAATGGATGGCCCGCGCCGGGAAGTAGTGCAGCGTGGTAACGAAATCAGCTACTTCGAACCTGGGCTCGAACCGTTCACCCTGAACGGCGACTATATTGTCGATTCTCTGCCGTCCCTTATCTATGCCGATTTTAAACGTCTTTCTCCCTGGTATGACTTTATTTCCGTAGGCCGCACCCGCATTGCCGACAGGCTGTGTGAAGTCATTCGTGTTGTCGCGCGCGACGGCACCCGTTATAGCTATATCGTATGGCTGGATACCGAAACAAAGCTGCCGATGCGGGTGGATCTCCTTGACCGGGATGGTGAAACGCTGGAGCAGTTCCGCGTGATTTCCTTCACTGTGAATCAGGACGTTGGTAATAGCATGCAGATGCTGGCGAAAGCGAATTTGCCGCCATTGCTCTCTGTTCCTGTGGGGGAAAAGGCGAAGTTTAACTGGAGCCCGACGTGGTTGCCGCAAGGGTTTAGCGAAGTCTCCAGCAGCCGACGTCCGCTGCCTACAATGGATAATTTGCCTATCGAGTCACGCCTTTATTCTGACGGCCTGTTCAGTTTCTCTGTGAACGTGAATCGTGCGACGCAGAACAGCACCGATCAGATGCTGCGAACCGGGCGCAGAACGGTCAGCACCAGCGTGCGTGAAAACGCTGAAATTACGATTGTCGGCGAACTTCCGCCGCAAACCGCGAAACGCATTGCGGACAATATTAAGTTCGGGGCGGCACAATGATTAAAGAGTGGGCGACCGTTGTCTCCTGGCAAAATGGCCAGGCACTGGTGAGTTGCGACGTCAAAGCATCGTGCAGCAGTTGCGCCTCACGGGCCGGATGCGGCAGTCGTGTGCTGAATAAACTCGGGCCGCAGACCACACATACTATTGTGGTGCCAAGTGCCGAACCGCTGGCGCCTGGTCAAAAAGTGGAACTGGGAATTGCCGAAGGCAGCCTGCTGGGGTCAGCAATGCTGGTTTACCTGTCGCCGCTGGTTGGGCTGTTTATCTTCGCGGCGTTGTTCCAGGTACTGTTTGGTTCTGATATTGCCGCGTTGAGCGGCGCGGTGCTGGGCGGCGTCGGGGGTTTTCTGATTGCGCGCGGCTACTCGCGTAAACTGGCTGAACGCGAGGCCTGGCAGCCGGTCATTCTTAACGTTGCTCTTCCTCCCGGTCTGGTCCGCGTTGAAACACCATCTTCCGAAACGAACCCGTGATATTTTTGCCGGATGGCGGCTTCGCCTGATCCGGCCTGGGAACGATAAGCAGACTCTCCAGGCCCGATAAGCTCGCGCTATCGGGCATCATGCTTCCCTTACGACGTTTTACATCAGAAAAGCGATGCCGTTTCCGGTTCCCGCTATCCTTGCTGTATGAACATTTCCTCGCCTCAGTGTTGTAGTGTAGAATGCGGCGTTTCAGTTAAACAGACGTTAAGCTCAGAACAGCGACTTCTAAGAGCCTGCTCAGGCAGGCGTAAGGCACAATAATTACTCTATATGAAGAACATACGTAACTTTTCGATCATTGCTCATATCGACCACGGTAAATCGACGCTGTCTGACCGCATTATCCAGATCTGCGGTGGCCTGTCTGACCGTGAAATGGAAGCGCAGGTTCTCGACTCAATGGATCTTGAGCGTGAGCGCGGTATTACTATCAAAGCGCAAAGCGTGACGCTGGATTACAAAGCGGCTGATGGTGAAACCTATCAACTGAACTTTATCGACACCCCAGGCCACGTTGACTTCTCATATGAAGTTTCCCGCTCATTGGCGGCGTGTGAAGGCGCACTGCTGGTGGTTGACGCCGGGCAGGGCGTCGAAGCGCAAACGCTGGCGAACTGCTATACCGCGATGGAAATGGATCTCGAAGTGGTGCCGGTTCTGAACAAGATTGACCTGCCAGCCGCCGATCCT
Source organism: Citrobacter sp. CK199 (assembly GCF_030333285.1). Lineage (NCBI taxonomy): Bacteria > Pseudomonadati > Pseudomonadota > Gammaproteobacteria > Enterobacterales > Enterobacteriaceae > Citrobacter > Citrobacter sp. CK199. The sequence goes on from NZ_JAOWGF010000008.1 coordinate 17,894, forward strand.
GAGCGTGTGGCTGAAGAGATCGAAGACATTGTTGGCATTGATGCGACCGATGCCGTTCGCTGCTCGGCAAAAACCGGCGTAGGCGTACAGGATGTGCTGGAACGCCTGGTGCGCGATATCCCGCCGCCGGAAGGCGATCCGGAAGGCCCGCTGCAAGCGCTGATTATCGACTCCTGGTTCGATAACTACCTCGGCGTAGTGTCGCTGGTGCGTATTAAAAACGGCACCATGCGTAAAGGCGACAAAGTCAAAGTGATGAGCACCGGGCAGGTTTATAACGCTGACCGTCTGGGGATCTTCACGCCGAAGCAGATTGACCGTACCGAACTGAAGTGCGGCGAGGTAGGCTGGCTGGTTTGCGCAATTAAAGACATTCATGGCGCCCCGGTTGGCGATACATTAACGCTGGCGCGTAATCCGGCAGAGAAAGCGCTGCCGGGCTTCAAAAAAGTGAAGCCGCAGGTATACGCCGGTCTGTTCCCGGTGAGTTCTGATGACTATGAGAACTTCAGGGATGCGCTCGGCAAGCTGAGCCTGAACGACGCCTCTCTGTTCTACGAGCCGGAAAGTTCAACCGCGCTGGGCTTCGGCTTCCGCTGTGGCTTCCTGGGTCTGCTGCACATGGAGATCATTCAGGAGCGTCTGGAACGTGAATACGATCTGGATCTGATCACCACCGCGCCGACCGTTGTGTACGAAGTGGAAACCACGGCGAAAGAGATTATCTATGTCGATAGCCCGTCCAAGCTGCCGCCGCTGAATAACATCTATGAACTGCGCGAGCCGATTGCCGAGTGTCACATGCTGCTGCCTCAGGCATACCTGGGCAACGTCATTACGCTGTGTGTCGAGAAGCGCGGCGTCCAGACCAACATGGTGTACCACGGTAACCAGGTGGCGCTGACTTATGAAATCCCGATGGCGGAAGTGGTGCTCGATTTCTTCGACCGCCTGAAATCAACGTCTCGTGGTTATGCGTCGCTGGATTATAACTTCAAGCGCTTCCAGGCGTCCGACATGGTGCGCGTCGACGTGCTGATCAACAACGAACGTGTCGATGCGCTGGCGCTGATCACTCACCGTGGTAATTCGCAGAGCCGTGGTCGTGAGCTGGTGGAGAAGATGAAAGAGCTGATCCCTCGTCAGCAGTTCGACATTGCGATTCAGGCAGCGATTGGCACGCATATTATTGCGCGTTCTACCGTGAAGCAGTTGCGTAAAAACGTTCTGGCCAAGTGTTACGGCGGTGATATCAGCCGTAAGAAAAAGCTGCTACAGAAACAGAAAGAAGGTAAGAAGCGAATGAAGCAGATCGGTAACGTCGAACTGCCTCAGGAAGCGTTCCTCGCCATTCTGCATGTCGGTAAAGACAGCAAATAATCCTAAGGAGTTGGCATGGCGAATATGTTTGCCCTGATTCTGGTGATTGCCACACTGGTGACGGGCATTTTATGGTGCGTTGATAAATTTATCTTCGCGCCAAAACGTCGGGAACGTCAGGCAGCGGCACAGGCCGCTGCGGGTGATTCACTGGATAAAGCCACGTTGAAAAAAGTGGCGCCTAAGCCGGGCTGGCTGGAAACAGGGGCTTCGGTTTTTCCGGTACTGGCGATTGTGCTGGTGGTGCGTTCATTTATTTATGAACCTTTCCAGATCCCGTCGGGTTCGATGATGCCGACGCTGTTAATCGGTGACTTTATTCTGGTGGAGAAATTCGCCTATGGAATTAAAGATCCGATTTACCAGAAAACGTTGATTGAAACGGGTCATCCGAAACGCGGTGATATCGTGGTCTTTAAATACCCGGAAGATCCGCGCCTGGACTACATTAAACGCGCTGTCGGCCTGCCGGGTGACAAAGTGACGTACGATCCGGTAGCCAAAGAGGTTACTGTACAGCCAGGGTGCCGTTCCGGTCAGGCATGTGAAAACGCGCTGCCGGTGACTTACTCCGACGTTCAGCCCAGCGATTTCGTGCAGACCTTTGCCCGCCGTAATGGGGGAGAAGCCAGCAGTGGGTTCTTCGAAGTGCCATTAAACGAAACGAAAGATAACGGCATTCGTCTGGCGGAGCGTAAAGAGACGCTGGGCGACGTAACCCACCGTATTCTGACCGTACCGATCGCACAGGATCAGGCGGGGATGTATTACCGTCAGCCGGGGCAGCAACTGGCGACCTGGATCGTACCGCCAGGACAATACTTCATGATGGGTGATAACCGCGATAACAGCGCGGACAGCCGTTACTGGGGATTTGTACCGGAAGCGAATCTGGTTGGTAAAGCGACCGCGATCTGGATGAGTTTCGACAAACAGGAAGGTGAATGGCCGACCGGCGTACGCTTAAGCCGTATTGGTGGGATCCATTAATTTCTGATAATCGTTCATGTTGTCGTCATTGCGGCGACAACATGAATTATTTATTGGATAAATCTCCGCAGACTAACGACATCCCCTGTCGTTGTGTATAGAATATTCCCCCGAAGTTTTAGGTTGGCGCCGTCAGGTTGCCACGGCACACTAAACAGCGTTGGTTTCCTCAGGTCTGTTTCGTGTGCTGAATTGTTGACGCATTCATTTATTGGTATCGCATGAACCCCATCGTAATTAATCGGCTTCAACGGAAGCTGGGCTACACTTTTACTCATCAGGAGCTGTTGCAGCAGGCATTAACCCACCGCAGCGCCAGCAGTAAACACAATGAGCGTTTAGAATTTTTAGGCGACTCGATTTTGAGCTTTGTTATCGCCAACGCGCTTTATCACCGCTTCCCGCGTGTGGACGAAGGTGATATGAGCCGTATGCGCGCCACGCTGGTGCGCGGCAATACGCTGGCGGAATTGGCCCGTGAATTTGATCTGGGTGAATGCTTACGTTTAGGGCCTGGTGAACTGAAAAGCGGCGGCTACCGTCGTGAATCTATTCTGGCGGATACCGTAGAAGCGTTAATCGGCGGCGTTTTTCTCGACAGCGATATCCAAACCGTCGAGAAGTTGATCCTTAACTGGTATCAAACGCGCCTGAATGAAATCAGCCCGGGCGATAAACAAAAAGATCCGAAAACGCGTTTGCAGGAATATTTGCAGGGTCGTCATCTCCCGCTGCCGTCTTATCTGGTGGTGCAGGTGCGCGGCGAGGCACACGATCAGGAATTTACTATCCACTGCCAGGTCAGCGGCCTGAGTGAACCGGTGGTTGGCACGGGTTCGAGCCGTCGTAAGGCGGAGCAGGCTGCCGCCGAACAGGCGCTGAAAAAACTGGAGCTGGAATGAGCGAAGATAAAAGCTATTGCGGATTTATTGCCATCGTCGGACGTCCGAACGTAGGCAAATCCACCCTGTTGAACAAGCTGCTCGGACAGAAGATCTCGATCACGTCCCGTAAAGCGCAGACCACGCGTCACCGTATCGTCGGTATCCATACCGAAGGGGCGTACCAGGCTATCTATGTTGATACGCCGGGGCTGCATATGGAAGAAAAACGCGCCATCAACCGCCTGATGAACAAGGCGGCAAGCAGCTCGATTGGCGACGTTGAGCTGGTCATTTTTGTCGTGGAAGGCACCCGCTGGACGCCGGATGACGAGATGGTGCTGAATAAACTGCGCGACGGTAAAGCGCCGGTCATTCTGGCCGTTAACAAAGTGGATAACGTACAGGAAAAGGCCGATCTGCTGCCGCACCTGCAATTCCTGGCAAGCCAGATGAACTTCCTCGATATCGTGCCTGTTTCTGCGGAAACTGGCATGAACGTGGATACCATCGCTGGTATCGTGCGTAAACACCTGCCGGAAGCGACTCATCACTTCCCGGAAGATTACATCACCGATCGTTCACAGCGCTTTATGGCGTCTGAAATCATCCGTGAAAAACTGATGCGTTTCCTCGGTGCCGAACTGCCGTATTCCGTGACCGTTGAGATTGAACGTTTCGTTTCTAACGAACGCGGCGGTTATGATATTAACGGCCTGATCCTCGTTGAGCGCGAAGGGCAGAAGAAGATGGTCATTGGCAACAAAGGAGCCAAAATCAAGACCATCGGTATCGAAGCGCGAAAAGACATGCAGGAAATGTTTGAAGCGCCGGTACACCTGGAACTGTGGGTGAAAGTGAAATCCGGCTGGGCCGATGATGAGCGTGCGCTGCGCAGTCTCGGTTATGTAGACGACCTCTGAGTTAGCACTACGTGGAAGGCTGGCAGAGAGCTTTCGTCCTGCATAGTCGCCCCTGGAGCGAAACCAGCCTGATGCTGGACGTCTTCACGGAAGAGTCGGGGCGCGTGCGTCTGGTTGCCAAAGGCGCACGCTCTAAACGTTCCAGTCTGAAAGGCGCATTACAACCTTTTACGCCACTGTTGCTCCGCTTTGGCGGGCGCGGCGAGGTGAAAACCTTACGCAGCGCTGAAGCGGTCTCTCTGGCGCTCCCCTTAAGCGGCATCACGCTTTATAGCGGTTTGTACATCAACGAACTGCTTTCCCGCGTTCTGGAATACGAAACGCGCTTCTCTGAACTCTTTTTTGATTACCTGAACTGTATTCAGTCGCTGGCTGGCGCGACCGGTTCGCCCGAACCTGCGCTTCGCCGTTTCGAACTCGCCCTGCTGGGGCATCTGGGCTACGGCGTGGATTTTCTGCATTGCGCAGGGAGCGGCGAGACGGTCGATGACACCATGACCTACCGCTATCGCGAAGAGAAGGGATTCATGGCCAGCGTGGTCATTGATAACAGCACCTTTACCGGGCGGCATCTGAAAGCGCTGGATGCACGAGAATTTCCTGATGTTGATACGTTGCGCGCGGCGAAACGCTTTACCCGCATGGCGCTAAAGCCGTATCTTGGTGGTAAGCCGTTAAAAAGCCGGGAACTGTTTCGACAATTTATGCCGAAACGGCCAGGGCGGGCAGAAAATACGAATAATGATTAACGAGGATTGTCATGGCTGAATTACTGTTAGGCGTCAACATTGACCATATTGCCACTTTACGTAATGCGCGTGGTACTGCTTACCCGGACCCGGTACAGGCGGCGTTTATCGCCGAGCAGGCGGGGGCGGATGGTATAACCGTACACCTGCGCGAGGATCGTCGCCATATTACCGACCGTGATGTACGCATTTTGCGCCAGACGCTGGATACGCGTATGAATCTGGAAATGGCGGTGACTGAAGAGATGCTGGCGATTGCCGTTGAGACGAAGCCGCATTTTTGCTGCCTGGTGCCGGAAAAACGTCAGGAAGTGACCACCGAAGGCGGGCTGGACGTCGCGGGTCAGCGTGACAAAATGCGTGATGCCTGCAAACGGCTGGCAGATGCAGGTATTCTGGTATCGCTGTTCATTGATGCCGATGAAGAACAGATTAAAGCCGCTGCGGACGTTGGCGCACCGTACATTGAAATCCATACCGGCTGTTATGCGGATGCTAAAACGGATGCTGAGCAAGCGCAGGAACTGGCGCGCATCGCCAAAGCGGCGACGTTTGCGGCAAGCCTGGGGCTGAAAGTGAACGCCGGTCATGGCCTGACCTATCACAATGTGCAGGCCATTGCCGCACTGCCGGAAATGCATGAACTGAACATCGGTCATGCCATTATTGGGCGGGCGGTCATGAGCGGCCTGAAAGAGGCGGTCGCCGAGATGAAACGCCTGATGCTGGAAGCGCGCGGCTAATGGCGATTCTGGGGTTAGGCACGGATATTGTGGAGATCGCCCGCATTGAGGCGGTGATCTCCCGTTCTGGAGAGCGCCTGGCAAGACGCGTGCTTAGCGACAACGAATGGGCTATCTGGGAGATGCATCAGCAACCGGTGCGTTTTCTCGCCAAGCGTTTCGCGGTAAAAGAGGCGGCGGCAAAAGCGTTCGGCACCGGCATTCGCAATGGGCTGGCGTTCAATCAGTTTGAAGTGTTTAACGATGAGCTGGGTAAACCGCGTTTGCGTTTGTGGGGCGAGGCGTTGAAACTGGCGGAGAGGCTGGGCGTGGCGCATATGCATGTGACATTAGCGGATGAACGTCATTACGCCTGTGCGACGGTGATCATCGAAAGCTAGATTCGGGTCTTTGTAGGCCGGATAAGGCATTTACGCCGCCATCCGGCCTGGCGTCATTCCATCAGGGAGGGTTACAGCTTATCCGCGTGATGCATCAGGACAAACTTATCCCACAGCTGTTCTTCCGTTTCGACATGCGCCGGGTCTTTGAGAATGGTATTGGGGATCGGGCACACCTTCTGGCAGGTCGGCGTTTCGTAATGGCCCACGCATTCGGTGCACTTGTCGCTGTTAATCTCGTAAATGCTGTCGCCCATTGAAATCGCCTCATTCGGGCATTCAGGCTCGCACATATCGCAATTGATACACTTTTTAGTGATTAACAGGGCCATCAGGAAACTCTCAAAACATCACAAACCGGGCGGGCATTATACGCGCATTCTTTGCTCAGACCAGTTTTTTTACCAGGGCCTCACTGTGGCGAATACGCTCCGGCGCGCGCCCCAAATCCTGCTGTACCAGCGCCATAAAGAGCAAATCCGTCAACATCGTCTGCGCATGCGTAGAGGAGATTGCGGCGCTGCGCGTGGCCTGCTCTTCGGCGATCGTATACAGGCAACGAGTGGCGCGTTGTTGCAGGGCATTCGGTGTAAAGCCGGTGATCGCCAGAACCTTTCCTCCCACCCGCAACGTTTCATCCGCCGCCATATTCAACTCTCTGCGCTCGCCGCTATAGGAGATAGCCAGCAGGAGATCGTCCGGCGCCAGCGCCTGCACGGTGGCTAACAGCGCATGCATATCGTGTTCGGCGACGACATTGAATCCTATCTTCATCAGCTTCCAGGCGAAGTTCTGCGCCACCAGGCCCGATGTGCCAATACCGGTTATGACAACACGCCGGGCATTGCGCAGCATCATGACGCTTTCGAACAATTTCTCTTCGCTGTTAACATCGAGCGTTGCGTGCATTGCGGCGACATTTTCCTCGATCAATTTTTCGCCGACAAGCCGCATCGGATCGTCGCCCCGGATCTGATTATGTACCGGAATAGAGTGAGGATTTGGATTGCTGGCCAGCGCTTCGCTGATCGCCAGCTTCAGTGCCGGAAAGCCTTTAAAGCCCAGTTTCTGCGCGAATTTCACCACGCTGGACTGACTGACGCCCGCCTCAACGGCAAGCTGTTGTGAGCTGAGATGCCGTGTATCATCCGGCTGAGCAAGAATATAATCAGCAAGCTTTTTATCGCTTTGTGCGAGGTCCGGATAACGCTGACGTATACGAATCAAACAGTTCATGAGGACTCCTGGCGAAAAACATGACGGGGATCATAAAAAGATTTTCCCTCGCCCGAAAGAATATAATATTCCATTATTATAGTTATTATGAATTAAAAATTCCTAAGGAACAAAAATGAATCTCGGCTCGTTAGTTTCAGAAACCCGCAATCCACAGACTATGGATCTTGACGCACTCCCTACGCTTGAGCTGGTTCATCGTTTTAATCAACAGGATACGCTTGTAGCGCAAGCAGTAAAAGAGACGCTGCCAGACGTTGCCCGCGCGGTAGATGCCGCCGCCGACGCCTTAAAGGCGGGAGGGCGCATTATTTATATGGGCGCAGGCACCAGCGGACGCCTTGGCGTTCTGGACGCCTCCGAATGCCCACCAACGTTTGGCGTACCGCACGGGCTGGTGATCGGGCTGATTGCCGGCGGGCCCGGCGCGCTGCTGAAAGCGGTGGAAGGCGCGGAAGACAGTCAGCAGTTAGGGGAGGACGATCTCCTGGCGCTTAACGTGACCGCGCAGGATCTGGTTGTCGGGCTGGCGGCGTCCGGTCGTACGCCGTACGTCATTGGCGGGTTGAAATACGCACGTCAGGTGGGCTGCGTCACGGTGGCTATCTCCTGTAATCCCGATTCTCCCATCGCGCGTGAGGCTGACATCGCCATTTCGCCGGTCGTTGGGCCGGAGGCGCTAACCGGTTCGACGCGACTGAAATCCGGTACTGCGCAAAAACTGGTGCTCAATATGATCTCCACCGGGGCGATGGTGAAGTTCGGCAAGGTGTACCAGAACCTGATGGTGGACATGAAAGCCACCAACGTTAAGCTCGTCGACAGAGCGTGCCGGATGGTGGTTGAGGCTACCGGGATTATGCGTGAAGAGGCCGAAGCGCTGCTTAAGCAGACAGATTTTGAGGTTAAACCGGCCATTCTGATGGCGCTTACCGGGCTGAATGCCGAAGACGCAAGGGCGAAATTGTCCGCTCACCAGGGATTTCTACGGGCGGCGTTAGAACGCTAACGTTACCGGAAAATTGAGGTTCTATCTGTTAGTCTATTTGGTAACGATTATCGCCGGGTTTCGGTTGACCCGGCTATTGGGCTTCAACAATCCAGAGGAGTAGGGTTTGGTTAATCACGAGCGTCGTGTCGTATTTTTTGATTTGGACGGTACGTTGCACCAGCAGGATATGTTTGGCAGTTTCCTGCGTTATCTGTTGCGTCGCCAGCCGCTGAATGCGTTGCTCGTGCTGCCGTTATTGCCGGTTATCGGGATTGGCTTGTTGATTAAAGGTCGGGCGGCGCGTTGGCCGATGAGCCTGCTGCTATGGGGCTGTACCTTCGGTCACAGTGAAGCGCGGCTCAAGGCGCATCAGGCGGATTTCGTTCGCTGGTTTCGCGATAACGTCACGGCGTTTCCGGTTGTTCAGGAGCGCCTGACGACCTATCTGTTAAGCTCTGACGCTGATATCTGGCTGATTACCGGCTCTCCGCAATCGCTGGTGGAACAGGTCTATTTCGATACGCTCTGGCTGCCGCGCGTGAACCTGATCGCCAGCCAGATGCGGCGTGGCTACGGCGGCTGGCTGCTGACTATGCGCTGTCTGGGGCACGAGAAGGTCGCCCAACTGGAACGCCAGATTGGTGCGCCGTTACGTCTGTACAGCGGCTACAGCGACAGTAAGCAGGATAACCCGCTTCTCTATTTTTGCCAGCATCGCTGGCGCGTCACGCCGCGAGGGGAGCTCCAGCAACTCGAATAGAGTTAACGATAGCGCCCATGTATAATGCGCCCGCTTTTATTACCGGAGTGTCTCCTTTGTCTGATGTTGAATTTAGCCACGAATACTGGATGCGTCATGCGTTGACGCTGGCGAAACGCGCCTGGGATGAGCGTGAAGTGCCGGTTGGCGCGGTATTGGTGCATAACAATCGCGTCATTGGCGAAGGCTGGAACCGTCCGATAGGTCATCATGATCCCACTGCGCACGCTGAAATCATGGCGCTACGTCAGGGCGGGCTGGTGCTTCAGAACTACCGTTTGCTGGATACCACGCTTTACGTGACGCTGGAGCCGTGCGTGATGTGCGCGGGAGCAATGGTACACAGCCGCATTGGTCGGGTGGTATTTGGCGCTCGCGACGCGAAAACCGGCGCGGCAGGGTCGCTGATGGACGTATTGCATCATCCGGGCATGAACCACCGCGTAGAGATCACCGAAGGTGTGTTACGCGATGAGTGCGCAGCGCTGCTCAGTGATTTCTTTCGCATGCGTCGCCAGGAGATCAAAGCGCTAAAAAAATCTTCGCAAGAATCGTTGTAGGGCGGCCAGGGCGCGAAAGCGTCCAGCCCTGTGAGATTAGTTTTCGTCTTTCTTCTTCAGTGAAAACGGCAAAGAAGGAGAGTGTGACAGGTAGTTCGATGACGGCTGCGATAAGAAAGAAGAGAAAGGAAATGTCTCCGTGTCAAACTCGGCCGGAGACACTGCCGGGTAATCCTGCGCCAGCTTTATCGCTTCTGCCGCCTGCTTCTCTTTTTCTTGCAGATAGCCGACCAGGCTAATCTGATACTTCCGAATATTTTCCACATAAGCGTAGGCTTCATGCCCGCGCGCATAGCCGTACGTCAGCTTGCTGTAATATTGTTTCTGGCTGAGCAGCGGCAGCCGTTGTTTTACATCGGCCCAGCTATCCGGGTTGCCCCTGGTTTTGACCGTCAACGCACGGGCGTCAAGCATATGCGCATAACCCATGTTATAGGCGGCGAGCGCAAACCAGATACGCTCCTCTTCCGGCACGGTTTCAGGCACTTTGCCCATCATATCCTGGATATAACGCACACCGCCGCTGATGCTCTGTTCCGCATCGGTACGGTCCGTCAGCCCCAGACTTTGCGCGGTGTTTTTGGTGAGCATCATCAGACCGCGAACGCCCGTCGGGGAGGTGGCCAGCGGGTCCCAGTGTGACTCCTGATAGGAAATTGCGGCCAGCAGGCGCCAGTCTATCTCCTGCGCGTATTTTTCAAACAACGGCTGGAGATCGGGCAGTACGCCGTCCACGGCCCGCAGGAAGGTGCGGGTATCGACATAATCAAAATCGTCGCCGTGCCCCAGATACTTCTCTTCCATACGCGCCAGTGAGCCGTCTTCATTAATAGCGTTGAAGAAATCGAGCAGCGCAGCGGAAAGCGTGTTGTCATCGTCCAGTTGGCTAAACCAGGTGACAGGCTGCTCATCGGTGACATCCAGCGCGACGGCCAGTTCAGGATGTACGCGCTGGAACAGGCTGATCGCGACAGAATCGGCAATGGTATAGTCCAGATTGCCGCTGATGACTTCGCTGAGCAGCGCCGCCGTCCCTTTTTTGTCATCGACTTTCCAGCTCAGATCGGGAAATTTTGTCTCTTTCAGCGCCTGCAAGTCATTCACCACGACATGCCCAGGCGCGATAGAGAGCTGGCTTTCATTCACCGTGGCCAGCGTGCGAGGCCGGTATTGTCCTACCCGGTAAACCAGCTGTTGCGAAACGGAATAGTAGGTCGGGCCGGGTTGATAGTTCTTCACGCGCTCGCTGTTGTAAACCAGTCCTGCCGCCAGCAGATCGGCGTTGCCGTTATCTAAATCGTCAAATAGCTGGCTGATATTCTGGCGTACGGTAATTTTCAGCTTTACGCCAAGATAGCTGGCGAACTGCTGCGCCAGTTCGTAATCCAGACCGTACTTTTTTCCGTTAATGCGGGCGTAGGTCAGCGGCGACTCTATTGTTGAGACGCGTAACTCTCCCCGCGATTGGATCGCGGCGATACGATTGTCGGCTTTGCCGAACCAGGGGATTGATGGCCAGAGGGCCGCTGCCAGCAGCAGAGTCAATATGCCGATGAACAGATAATTAATCTTTAATTTTTTCAATTAGTTAATTCTCTGAATCGTGCGTAATCTCAGCCTGCTAATGTCATTTTGGTGGGTTAAAATCATCATGAATGTGCGGCATTTTGCGCAACAATGCGCCAGTTGGCAACTAATTAGAATGATTGGCCGCACCGTATGATAAGAAAAGGCGGCGATTTTATTTCGACGCAAACGGTTTCGTCGGGGCGTCAGATTCTTTATAATGTCGCCCGTTTCCCCCCTTGCGCACACTTAAAGCGCCTCAGGCGCTTCGAAGACGAGAGACTTATGATGGAAATTCTGCGTGGTTCGCCTGCACTGTCTGCATTCCGTATTAACAAACTGCTGGCGCGTTTTCAGGCGGCCAATCTTCAGGTCCACAATATTTACGCTGAGTATGTCCATTTTGCTGACCTGAGCGCCCCCTTAAACGAGGATGAGCACGCGCAACTTGCACGTTTGCTGAAATATGGGCCGAGCTTAAGCAGCCATACCCCTGAAGGAAAGCTGCTGCTGGTCACGCCGCGTCCTGGCACCATCTCCCCCTGGTCTTCCAAAGCGACTGATATCGCCCATAACTGCGGTCTGCAACAGGTAAGTCGCCTGGAGCGTGGCGTTGCATACTACGTTGAAGCCGCTACGCTCACGGCTGAACAGTGGCAGACGATTGCCGCTGAACTGCACGACCGGATGATGGAGACCGTGTTCTCTTCTTTATCTGATGCGGAAAAACTGTTTGTTCATCACCAGCCTGCGCCGGTTGCCAGTGTGGATCTGCTGGGTGAAGGGCGTCAGGCGCTGACTGACGCCAACCTGCGTCTGGGCCTGGCGCTGGCGGATGACGAAATTGATTACCTGCAAGACGCCTTTACGAAGCTGGGGCGCAATCCGAACGATATCGAACTGTATATGTTCGCGCAGGCAAACTCCGAACACTGTCGCCATAAGATTTTTAACGCTGACTGGGTTATCGACGGGAAACCGCAGCCGAAGTCGCTGTTTAAGATGATCAAAAACACCTTTGAAACCACGCCGGATCATGTGTTGTCTGCCTATAAAGATAACGCGGCGGTGATGGAAGGTTCTGACGTGGGACGCTACTTCGCTGACCACGAGAGCGGTCGCTATGACTTCCACCAGGAGCCCGCGCATATCCTGATGAAGGTGGAAACCCATAACCACCCGACGGCAATCTCGCCGTGGCCGGGCGCGGCGACCGGTTCCGGTGGTGAGATTCGTGATGAAGGCGCAACCGGACGCGGCGCGAAGCCAAAAGCGGGTCTGGTGGGCTTCTCCGTGTCTAACCTGCGTATTCCGGGCTTTGAACAGCCGTGGGAAGAAGATTTTGGTAAACCAGAGCGTATCGTTACCGCGCTGGACATTATGACCGAAGGCCCGCTGGGCGGCGCGGCGTTTAATAATGAATTTGGTCGCCCGGCGTTGAACGGGTACTTCCGTACTTACGAAGAAAAAGTAAACAGCCACAACGGCGAAGAGCTGCGCGGCTACCACAAGCCGATCATGCTGGCGGGCGGGATCGGCAACATCCGCGCCGATCACGTACAGAAAGGCGAGATCGTCGTTGGCGCAAAGCTGATCGTGCTCGGTGGGCCGGCGATGAACATTGGTCTGGGGGGCGGGGCGGCGTCCTCTATGGCTTCTGGTCAGTCGGATGCGGATCTCGATTTTGCCTCCGTGCAGCGTGATAACCCGGAAATGGAACGTCGCTGCCAGGAAGTGATCGACCGCTGCTGGCAGTTAGGCGATGCCAACCCGATCCTGTTTATTCACGACGTCGGGGCAGGCGGTCTCTCCAACGCGATGCCGGAGCTGGTGAGCGACGGCGGGCGCGGCGGTAAATTTGAGCTGCGCGATATCCTCAGCGATGAGCCGGGCATGAGCCCGCTGGAAATCTGGTGTAACGAGTCTCAGGAGCGTTATGTGCTGGCCGTGGCCGCCGACCAGTTGCCGCTGTTTGATGAGTTGTGCAAGCGTGAGCGCGCGCCGTATGCGGTGATCGGTGAGGCCACCGAAGAACAGCATCTGTCCCTGAACGACAGTCACTTCGATAATCAACCGATCGATCTGCCGCTGGACGTGCTGCTGGGTAAAACGCCGAAAATGACCCGCGACGTGCAGACGCTGACAGCGAAAGGCGATGCGCTGGATCGTGCTGATATCACGATTGCTGACGCGGTTAAACGGGTTCTGCATCTGCCGACCGTGGCGGAGAAAACATTCCTGGTGACCATCGGCGACCGTACCGTGACCGGTATGGTGGCGCGCGATCAGATGGTCGGCCCGTGGCAGGTGCCGGTGGCGAACTGCGCGGTGACCACCGCCAGCCTCGACAGCTACTACGGTGAAGCGATGTCTATCGGTGAACGTGCGCCGGTAGCGCTGCTGGACTTTGCCGCTTCCGCCCGTCTGGCCGTTGGCGAAGCGCTGACGAACATCGCCGCGACCCAGATTGGCGATATCAAACGCATCAAGCTGTCCGCAAACTGGATGGCGGCGGCCGGTCATCCGGGTGAAGATGCCGGTCTGTATGACGCGGTGAAAGCGGTAGGCGAAGAACTCTGCCCGCAGCTTGGCCTGACGATTCCGGTGGGCAAAGACTCTATGTCGATGAAAACCCGCTGGCAGGAAGGCAACGAGCAGCGCGAAATGACCTCGCCGCTGTCGCTGGTGATTTCCGCGTTTGCCCGCGTGGAAGATGTGCGTCATACCATCACGCCGCAGCTCTCGACCGAAGATAACGCGCTGCTGCTGATCGATTTGGGTCAGGGGCATAACGCGCTGGGCGCAACGGCGCTGGCGCAGGTGTATCGTCAACTGGGCGACAAACCGGCAGACGTGCGCGATGTGGCACAGTTGAAAGGCTTCTACGATGCGATTCAGGCGCTGGTGGCGCAGCGTAAACTGCTGGCGTATCACGACCGTTCCGACGGCGGCCTGCTGGTCACGCTTGCCGAGATGGCCTTTACCGGTCACTGCGGTATTCAGGTCGATATTGCAACATCTGGCGACGATCGCCTGGCGGCGCTGTTTAACGAAGAGCTGGGCGCAGTGATTCAGGTGCGGGCGGCCGATCGCGAAGCGGTCGAGGCGCTGCTGGCGAAGCACGGTCTGAGTGACTGCGTACACTATTTAGGTCAGGCCGTTTCCGGCGACCGTTTTGTGATTGAATCCAACGGGCAGGTCGTCTTCAGCGAAAGCCGCACCACGCTTCGTACCTGGTGGGCGGAAACGACCTGGCAGATGCAGCGCCTGCGCGACAACCCGGAATGTGCCGATCAGGAACATGACGCAAAAACCAACGATGCCGACCCGGGTCTGAACGTGAAATTGTCGTTCGATATCAATGAAGATATCGCCGCGCCGTATATTGCTACCGGCGCGCGTCCGAAGGTTGCCGTACTGCGCGAACAGGGCGTGAACTCCCACGTTGAGATGGCGGCGGCGTTCCATCGCGCGGGCTTTGACGCGATTGATGTGCATATGAGCGATCTGCTGGCTGGCCGTATTGGGCTGGGTAATTTCCAGGCGCTGGTTGCCTGTGGCGGTTTCTCTTACGGTGACGTGCTGGGCGCGGGTGAAGGCTGGGCGAAATCGATTCTGTTCAACAATCGCGTACGCGACGAGTTCGAAACGTTCTTCCACCGCCCGCAGACGCTGGCGCTTGGCGTATGTAACGGTTGCCAGATGATGTCTAACCTGCGTGAACTGATTCCGGGGAGCGAGCTGTGGCCGCGTTTTGTGCGTAACCATTCTGACCGTTTTGAAGCGCGCTTCAGCCTGGTGGAAGTGACCCAAAGCCCGTCTCTGCTGTTGCAGGGAATGGTTGGCTCACAGATGCCTGTCGCGGTGTCCCACGGTGAAGGACGCGTTGAAGTGCGTGACGATGCGCATCTGGCTGGGCTGGAAAGCAAAGGTCTGGTTGCGCTGCGTTATGTCGATAACTTCGGTAAGGTTACGGAAAACTACCCGGCCAACCCGAACGGATCGCCAAATGGCATCACCGCCGTTACCACGGAAAACGGTCGTGCAACCATTATGATGCCGCACCCGGAGCGCGTCTTCCGCACCGTCAGCAACTCCTGGCACCCGGAAAACTGGGGCGAAGACAGCCCGTGGATGCGTATTTTCCGCAATGCGCGTAAGCAGTTAGGTTAATCCGCACGTAAATGGCCCGATAAGCAAAGCGCTATCGGGCCTGGACATACGCGTAGGCCGGATAAGGCGAAGCCGCCATCCGGCAAGGAAGCTTCCGTAAGGGAGCTTTTTTTTGCCCAGCCATCAACCATAAAGGTGTCGGGAAATGCCGACATCAGCAGATTGTTTGTGTCGCCAAAAGGAGACATTTAACTCATTAATTTACAAAGATGGCGTAAGGTTTGTTTTTAGGTGTCTCTGAATGGCGACACCTTGATGAAATTTTGTTCGTTTTGTAATGGTGACGGTTTCTCTATAAAACCAAATAAAATCATAATGTTAATTATTTGTTTTCAGAATTGGCACACTTACTGCATAATAGTAACCAGTGGCTCATTCACCTTCTTATGTCAGCCCCTTCGGGAAGCGCTACATAAACTTCGAATGACGCACAACAAGGTGCCTGCCGTCCAACTTCTGATAATAGCGTCGCTTTATCAACCACCGGGCGAAACGTCGAGTTAGGCACCGCCTTATTCCATAACAAAGCCGGGTTAATCCCGGCTTTGTTGTATCTGATGTTCCCCTCGGTTAGCATCCTTGTATCCTTATCCGATGAGAGTAACGCCTTGAAGCGCTGGTCTGTTTTCCCCCGGTCCTTGCGACAACTGGTTATGCTGGCATTTCTGCTGATTCTGTTGCCTTTGTTGGTACTGGCCTGGCAGGCCTGGCAAAGTCTCAACGCGCTCAGCGCCCAGGCGGCGCAGACTAACCGCACCACGCTGATAGATGCCCGGCGCAGCGAAGCGATGACCAACGTGGCGCTGGAGATGGAGCGCAGCTACCGGCAATATTGCGTGCTCGACGACCGTACGCTGGCGAAGGTGTATCAGAGCCAGCGAAAACGCTACAGCGAAATGCTGGACGCACATGCGGGAGTATTGCCGGACGCTAAACTTTACCAGGCGCTACGCGATGATCTGAACGGTCTTGCACAATTACAGTGTAAAAATAGCGGCCCTGACGCTACCGCCGCCGCGCGGCTGGAGGCTTTTGCCAATGCCAATACGGAAATGGTGCAGGCAACGCGCACGGTGGTGTTCTCGCGCGGGCAGCAGTTACAGCAGGAAATCGCAGAGCGCGGACAATTCTTTGGCTGGCAGGCGCTGGTGCTGTTTCTGGTCAGCCTGGCGATGGTGCTGCTTTTTACAAGGATGATCATTGGGCCGGTGAAAGGGATAGAACGGATGATTAACCGGCTGGGAGAAGGGCGCTCTCTGGGGAATACCGTGTCGTTTACCGGGCCGCGCGAGCTGCGTTCGGTGGGGCAGCGCATTATCTGGTTGAGTGAACGTCTGTCCTGGCTGGAATCCCAACGGCATCAGTTTTTACGCCACCTGTCGCATGAGCTGAAAACGCCGCTGGCCAGTATGCGCGAAGGGACAGAGCTGCTGGCCGATCAGGTCGTGGGGCCATTGACGCCGGAGCAAAAAGAGGTCGTCGGCATTCTGGACGATAGCAGCCGCAACTTACAGAAGTTGATTGAGCAACTGCTTGATTACAACAGGAAACTGGCGGACAGCGCGATTGAGATGGAAACCGTGGAGCTTGAACCGCTGGTGGATATGGTGGTTTCCGCTCACAGTTTGCCTGCGCGCGCTAAAATGATGCATACCGAGGTCAGGCTGGCTATCGACAGTTGTCTGGCCGAGCCGATGCTATTAATGAGCGTGCTGGACAATCTTTATTCCAATGCGGTGCACTATGGCGCTGAATCCGGTAACATTTGTATTCGCAGCAATGTATATGGTTCAAAGGCGCACATTGATGTGATCAATACGGGCACGCCGATCCCGGAAGCGGAAAGAGCCATGATTTTTGAGCCCTTTTTCCAGGGAAGCCATCAGCGTAAAGGCGCGGTGAAGGGGAGCGGATTAGGGTTAAGTATCGCCAGGGACTGCATCCGTCGTATGCAGGGGGAACTGTATCTGGTCGATGAGAATGCGCAAGAAGTTTGCTTCCGTATCGAACTGCCGCTATCTGCATCGAAAAACCACTAAAAATGAAGCTAAGCCTGGTGAGTATGCCACACGTTTTTGTTCGAGTTCTGAAGCGATTATTTTCCCGAAGAGGATGGTTAGCGAGTGTGCCTTGCCTGGTGCTGATGGGGTGCGCGCCACATGCCGCGAAGCATGTTGTAAATGATGCGTCGCAGGAAAAAATTCCACCGTATCAGCTGGCGGATTATCTCTCTACCGACTGTACGGATATCTGGTTACTCAAAGGGCCATCGACGGATAACAATCCGCTTTACTGGCAGCGGGCAATTGATTGTGCCGATCGCCTGTTGCCCGTTCAGTCACGCAATGAAGCGCGGGCGCTGGAAGATGGCAGCTGGCAGAACACGTTCAAACGCGGGATTCTGCTGGCGGATGCTAAAATTACACCCCTTGAACGGCGCGATATGGTCACTCGCCTCGATGCACTAAGCGCGCAAATTCCCGCTCAGGTGCGCCCGCTTTATCAGCTCTGGCGCGACGGTCAGGCGCTACAGTTACAGCTTGCCGAAGAGCGCCAGCGTTACAGTAAACTCCAGCAAGCGTCGGATAGCGAGCTTGATACGTTGCGTCAGCAGCATCAGCACTTACAGGCGCAGCTCGATCTCACGACGCGCAAGCTGGAGAATCTGACTGATATTGAGCGCCAGCTCTCCACGCGCAAACCCGCAGGCAACTACAATCCTGACGCGACACACGGAAATGACAAACCCGCAGCGCCTGACGACGGCGCATCTTCCGCACTGCCACAAGATGAGGTAACGCCATGATAAGCCGCAAACCGGCACATCTGCTGCTCGTGGACGATGACCCGGGGCTGTTGAAACTGCTTGGGATGCGCCTGACCAGCGAAGGCTACAGCGTCGTGACGGCGGAAAGAGGTCAGGAAGGGCTGCGCGTACTGAATCGCGAGAAAGTGGATCTGGTCATTAGCGATCTGCGAATGGATGAAATGGATGGCATGCAGCTGTTCACGGAAATCCAGAAAGTCCAGCCTGGCATGCCCGTCATCATTTTGACCGCACACGGCTCCATTCCTGATGCGGTGGCGGCGACGCAAAAAGGCGTGTTTAGCTTTCTGACCAAACCGGTCGATAAAGATGCGCTGTATCAGGCCATTGATGACGCGCTTGAACAATCGGCGCCGGCAATGGACGACAGCTGGCGCGAATCAATCGTTACGCGCAGTCCGTTGATGATACGCTTGCTGGAACAGGCGCGGATGGTGGCGCAATCGGATGTCAGCGTGCTGATTAACGGGCAAAGCGGCACTGGGAAAGAGATTTTCGCGCAGGCTATCCATAACGCCAGCCCGCGCAGCAGTAAACCTTTCATCGCCATTAACTGCGGCGCGCTGCCGGAACAGCTACTGGAGTCCGAACTGTTTGGCCACGCGCGCGGGGCGTTTACCGGCGCGGTCAGCAATCGCGAAGGGTTATTTCAGGCGGCGGAAGGCGGCACGCTGTTTCTTGATGAAATCGGCGATATGCCCGCGCCGTTACAGGTTAAGCTGCTGCGCGTTCTGCAAGAGCGCAAAGTCAGACCGCTTGGCAGCAATCGCGATATCGATATTGATGTGCGCATTATCTCCGCAACGCACCGCGATCTGCCTAAGGCGATGGCGCGGGGTGAATTTCGCGAAGACTTATATTACCGTCTGAACGTGGTGAGTCTGAAGATCCCGACGCTGGCGGAGCGTACGGAAGATATTCCGCTGCTGGCGAATCATCTTCTGCGCCAGTCAGCAGAGCGGCATAAACCGTTTGTGCGGGCGTTTTCAACGGATGCGATGAAGCGTCTGATGACCGCAAGCTGGCCGGGAAACGTGCGTCAGTTGGTGAACGTTATTGAGCAGTGCGTGGCGTTAACTTCCTCGCCGGTCATCAGCGACGCGCTGGTGGAGCAGGCGCTGGAAGGCGAAAATACGGCGCTGCCGACGTTTGTTGAGGCGCGTAATCAGTTTGAGCTTAACTACTTGCGTAAACTGCTGCAAATCACCAAAGGGAATGTCACCCATGCGGCGAGAATGGCAGGGCGTAACCGGACGGAATTTTATAAGCTGCTCTCGCGCCATGAGTTGGATGCAAACGATTTCAAAGAGTAGTTTTCATGCCGTAAAGTAGCGTGAATTATGTTACGTTTATCAGATTAAAAGACAGGCGACCTTTTCAAGGAATAGCATGAAAAAGATTGATGCGATTATTAAACCCTTCAAGCTGGACGACGTCCGTGAAGCGCTGGCTGAGGTAGGCATTACCGGTATGACGGTTACCGAAGTGAAAGGCTTTGGGCGTCAGAAAGGCCATACCGAGCTGTACCGTGGCGCGGAATATATGGTGGATTTTCTGCCGAAGGTGAAAATTGAAATCGTGGTGACCGACGATATCGTGGATACCTGCGTTGACACCATTATTCGCACCGCGCAGACGGGGAAAATCGGTGACGGTAAAATTTTCGTCTTTGACGTTGCGCGCGTGATTCGTATTCGTACCGGTGAAGAAGACGACGCGGCAATTTAAGCCGCGTCGTGCTTGCCGGATGGCGGTGTAAACACCTTATCCGGCCTACAAAATCCCGTAGGCCTGATAAGTGCAGCGCCATCAGGCATGACTTAATTACAGCACTTTATGTGGGCCGAAGCATTCGTAATGAATGTTTTCGCTTTTCACGCCCAGCCCTGTCAGCTGCTTCGCAGCAAACTGCATAAAGCCGACCGGACCGCACAGATAAAACTGCATTGCCGGATCGCTGATCGCACTCTCCAGTTTGTTTAAATCCATCAGACCTGTGCTGTCGAATGCGCCATTCGCACGATCGGCTTCTGTCGGTTCGCGATACCAGGTATGTGCGGTAAAGCGCGGCAGGGTTTTACCCAGCTCGCTCACTTCATCTGCGAACGCATGCACGTCGCCGTTTTCCGCTGCGTGGAACCAGTTCACCTGCGCGGTGTGGTTGGCTTTGGTCAGCGTATCCAGCATAGCCAGCATCGGAGTCTGGCCTACGCCTGCGGAAATCAGAGAAACAGGCGTGTCCGTTGCGACATCCATGAAGAAATCACCAGCCGGAGCGGCTAAGTGGACGATATCGCCGACGCTTGCGTGGTTGTGCAGCCAGCTGGAAACCTGACCGCCATCTTCACGCTTAACTGCGATGCGATAACCTTTACCATCCGGCTTGCGGGTCAGGGAATACTGACGGATCTCCTGATGCGGGAAGCCTTCCGGTTTCAGCCAGACCCCCAGGTATTGACCCGGATGATATTCTGCGACCGGGCCGCCATCGACCGGTTCAAATTCAAAGCTGGTAATCAGGGCGCTGCGCGGCGTTTTCGCGACGATACGGAACGGACGAGTGCCTTCCCAGCCGCCATTCTTGCTGGCGTTTTCGCTGTAGATTTGCGCTTCGCGATTGATAAAGACATTGGCCAGAACGCCATACGCTTTACCCCAGGCATCCAGCACTTCCTGGCCCGGGCTGAACATTTCGTCCAGCGTTGCCAGCAGGTGGCCACCAACGATGTTGTACTGTTCTGGTTTGATCTGGAAACTGGTGTGCTTCTGGGCGATTTTTTCTACCGCAGGCAGCAGCGCAGGCAGGTTTTCGATATTGCTGGCATAGGCCGCGATGGCGTTAAACAGCGCTTCACGTTGATCGCCATTTCGCTGGTTACTCATGTTAAAAATTTCTTTGAGTTCAGGGTTGTGGGTAAACATGCGATCGTAGAAATGGGCGGTCAGTTTTGGACCGGTTTCAACCAGCAGGGGAATGGTGGCTTTTACTGTGGCGATGGTTTGAGCGTCAAGCATACTGTCTTCCTTTATCTGAGACTTTAATGATGTATGTCAAATACATCTTATAAAAAATAACCCTGTATTGTAAATGGTTCTTTGTAACTTTGCGTTTTTAACGTTACAACGTGAAAAATCTGCATCACAAACCTGAAAAGAAATCCGTTGAAATTCGTAAGGTCTTCATTCGACAAAGCCTTGTACAGCATGAAGGTAATCGTTTGCGTAAAATCCTTTGTCAAGACCTGTTATCGCAGAATGATTCGGTTATACTGTTGGCCGTTGTCCCACGGGATTGCCTTTTTAGGCCAAAAATTTATCGTTAGCTGAGTCAGGAGATGCGGATGTTAAAGCGTGAAATGAACATTGCCGATTATGATGCCGAACTGTGGCAGGCTATGGAGCAGGAAAAAGTACGTCAGGAAGAGCACATCGAACTGATCGCCTCCGAAAACTACACTAGCCCGCGCGTGATGCAGGCGCAGGGGTCTCAGCTGACCAACAAATATGCTGAAGGATATCCGGGCAAGCGCTACTACGGCGGTTGCGAATATGTGGATGTCGTTGAGCAACTGGCGATTGACCGCGCGAAAGAACTGTTTGGCGCAGACTACGCCAACGTCCAGCCGCACTCTGGTTCTCAGGCTAACTTCGCGGTCTACACTGCGCTGCTGCAACCGGGCGACACCGTTCTGGGTATGAACCTGGCGCAAGGTGGCCACCTGACTCACGGTTCTCCGGTAAACTTCTCCGGTAAACTGTACAACATCGTGCCTTACGGCATCGATGAGTCCGGTAAAATTGACTACGAAGAGATGGCGAAGCTGGCTCAGACTCATAAACCGAAGATGATCATCGGCGGCTTCTCTGCTTATTCCGGCGTCGTTGACTGGGCAAAAATGCGTGAAATTGCCGACAGCATTGGCGCGTACCTGTTTGTTGATATGGCGCACGTCGCGGGTCTTATCGCCGCAGACGTTTATCCGAACCCGGTTCCGCATGCTCACGTTGTGACCACCACCACGCACAAAACCCTGGCGGGTCCGCGCGGCGGCCTGATCCTGGCGAAAGGCGGTGACGAAGAGTTGTACAAAAAACTGAACTCTGCCGTTTTCCCTAGTGCTCAGGGTGGCCCGCTGATGCACGTGATCGCCGGTAAAGCGGTGGCGCTGAAAGAAGCGATGGAACCGGAGTTCAAAGTCTACCAGCAGCAGGTTGCCAAAAACGCCAAAGCGATGGTGGAAGTGTTCCTGAACCGTGGCTACAAAGTGGTTTCCGGCGGTACGGAGAACCACCTGTTCCTGCTGGATCTGGTGGACAAAAACCTGACCGGTAAAGAAGCTGACGCCGCGCTGGGTCGTGCCAACATCACCGTTAACAAAAACAGCGTGCCGAACGATCCGAAGAGCCCGTTTGTTACTTCCGGTATCCGTATCGGTTCTCCGGCCATTACGCGTCGCGGCTTTAAAGAAGCAGAAGCCAAAGAGCTGGCTGGCTGGATGTGCGATGTGCTGGACAACATCAACGATGAAGCGGTTATCGAGCGCATCAAAGGCAAAGTGCTGGACATCTGCGCACGCTTCCCTGTTTACGCGTAAGCGATACGCCTGGCATCGTGAAAAAGGCTTCCTGCGGGAAGCCTTTTTTATTTCCGGGTCACGCCGTGCGGGCGAATCCAGGCGCGACTTTGATACCCGGTTATATGAATAATTTTAATACCGCGCCGGTGGTTTTTCATTCGACAAGCGAGTCTCCTTTCATCGCAGGGTGTCGGACTCATATTCAGAGCGCGTTTAGCTGTGATTCGACGTACAGATAGCCGATCCCCATCAACTGTTGCGAACGACTGAGTGTGCCAAAGCCGATCCGGGTGGATCTTGCCTGCGGGTTATCGCCATGATCAAAGGGATTAAACCCCGTTTGCTGCACCAGCGTATTCAGCCAGCTTTCGCCAAAGGCGCAACTGCGGCCATAAATCCAGATTTGGTTAATATTCAGGATATTCAGAAAGTTATATAAACTCAGGCCAATCGCGCTGGCGGCGTGTTCCACCCAGGCCTGGATGCGGACATCGCCCTGTTGCCAGGCGGTAATCAGTTGATCGATGGTGATAGTTTCTGGGTCGCAATCCGCCGTGGGCTGCGTTTTCATCCACCGTCGGGCCTGTTTTTTAAGCGCGCTGAGCGAGGCCACAGTTTCCAGACAGCCGTAGCGGCCGCAATCACAGGCCACCCCGTCCGGGTTGACGATGGTATGTCCGATCTGACCGCTGCCATACAAACTGCCGCGCCAGATGTTGTCGTTGATGACAAAGGAGGAACCAATTCCGTAATCGACGTTAATGACGCAAAAATCGCGGTTTGCCGCCGGGTTTTGCCACTTCTCCGCCAGCGCCAGCATCACGCAGTCATTGTCTAACCGCACCTGTACGCCGAGCATCTCCTCCAGCAAATATTTAATCTCAACCGGGGTTTTCCACGGTGCCTGCGGCATGGTTTTTGACGCCCCGGTAATGGGATCGACCTGACCGTGAACGCCTAATGCCAGATTGATGGTCACGTCGGGATAGCGCTGACGATATTCCCGCCAGTGCGCGGCAAGCGCGGTCAGCAAGGCTTTTGGCGAACCGGCATTGATCTCCGCATGGCGCCAGTCGCCCACGGCGACCAGACGCGCATCTGCCAACTGGCTGGTGATGCTGGTGGGCGTCACGTTCATACACAGCGTCCAGTCTCCCTGTTCGGGCAGGTGATAGCTGCCGCTACTCAGCCCTCGTTGGCTTAACGTCTCCCGGGAATGGCAAATTCTTCCCTCATCGATCAACTCCTCCAGAATATTGCTGACCGCCGGAATCGACAGGCCGCTGAGCTGCGCCAGCCGGGATTTACTGAGCTGTTTTTCACGCCACAGGTGCGACAGAAAGATCTGCTTGTTGGCTTGCCTGACCCGGGCGTTATTGAACCCTGTACGCTGCATACACTTAACTCCCTTAACTATATTGCGTGAGCATTGCGTATTTTAACGCCAGTTATCTGCCCCAGAATAGCAGCAAGGTGAAATTTTACTTTTGTTTGTTTAGTGGAGAATGACATGTACGGTTCAGTTAAGGTCTGGCAGGAAACACTCTCACTCCCTACGTGGACAACCGGCGAAGAAGATCCGAACCCGATGTTCCTGGAAAAACGGGTTTATCAGGGGTCTTCAGGCGCGGTTTATCCTTATGGCGTCATCGATACGCTGACCGGTGAACGTGAAATGCGCGAGTATCAGGCAGTCTGGATGGAGAATGATTTTATTCGCATCATGCTGTTGCCGGAGCTGGGCGGACGTATTCATCGCGCGTATGACAAAGTGCAGCAGCGTGATTTTGTTTACTACAACGAAGTGGTGAAACCCGCGCTGGTCGGGCTGCTGGGGCCGTGGATCTCCGGTGGGATTGAATTTAACTGGCCGCAGCATCACCGTCCTACCACATTTATGCCGGTGGATTTTACCTGTCAGCAGGGCGAACGCGGAGAACAAACCGTGTGGATGGGGGAAGTGGAGCCCATGCGCGGCTTGCAGGTGATGACCGGATTTACGCTGTACCCCGATCGGGCATTAATTGAAATCACCGGAAAAGTCTTTAACGGCAACGCTACGCCGCGCCATTTTTTGTGGTGGGCAAACCCGGCGGTGAAAGGCGGAGACGACCACCAGAGCGTTTTCCCGCCGGACGTCACTGCCGTATATGACCACGGTAAACGGGATGTCTCCGCCTTTCCGATCGCGACGGGCACTTATTACAAAGTGGACTACTCCGCCGGCGTGGATATCTCGCGTTATAAAAATGTACCGGTGCCGACCTCTTATATGGCTGAAAAGTCAGATTATGATTTTGTCGGCGCCTGGCATCATGGCGAACGAGGGGGACTGCTGCATGTGGCCGACCACCATATTTCGCCGGGTAAAAAACAGTGGACGTGGGGATACGGTGATTTTGGCGTGGCCTGGGATCGCAACCTGACCGATGACAACGGCCCGTACATTGAACTCATGACCGGGGTCTTCACCGACAACCAGCCTGATTTTACCTGGCTTGCGCCGTATGAAGAGAAAGTCTTCGTGCAAAATTTCCTGCCCTACAGTGAACTGGGCATGGTGCAAAACGCCAGTACGCAGCTTGCGCTGCGCCTTGAGCGAGAAGGGAACCAGCTTTCATCCGGCGTTTATGCCGTTGCGCCGCTACATGACGTTCAGGTAACGCTTTGTGCCCAGGGGCAACCGTTCTTTGAAAAAACACTCACGCTGGAACCCGGTCAAAGCTGGCGCGCCGATCTTTCTGACGCGGGCCACGCGCGGGTGAAAATGACCGTTGCCCGTCGTGATGGCGTCACGCTGCTGGCGTATGAGGAGCATATCGCGGAGGACTTGCCGTTGCCGAAAGCGGCCTGCGCGCCCGAACTGCCAGAGGCGCTGTCCTGTACTGATGAGCTCTATTTTATTGGTCAGCATCTGGAGCAGTACAACCATGCCAGCCGCTATGCAGAAGAGTATTACCAGCGAGCGCTGGACGTGGACCCGCATGACTATCGCAACAATGTTGCGCTGGGTACGCTGGCGCTGAATCGTGCGGACTGGGCGCAGGCAGAGCGCTGTGCGCAGTCTGCTTTACAGCGGGCGCATAAGCTCAATAAAAACCCGCGTGATGGGGAAGCGAGTATGCTGCTGGCCGCCGCGCTGGAACGCCAGGGCAAGGACGACTTCGCCCGTGAGCACTACTACAAAGCCAGCTGGAGCGGCAACTGTCGTGACGCGGCCTTCTGGTCGCTGGCGCGAATCGCCATGAAGCGGAATGATTACGCCGATGCGCTGGAGAAAGTGAATCTGAGTTTGCGCTTTAATGGCAGCAATAATCTGGCGATGGGGCTGAAAGCACTGGCTCTGGCCGGACTCGGGCGCACAACCGAAGCGCTGGCGTATATTTCACAGCAGCTTATTGAGTACCCGCTGAGTTATACCCTGCATTATGCGCGCTGGGCTATCCGTCAGGATGAGGCGGCGAAAGAGGCGCTTATCGCCATTACCGGGCGCCGTGGCGCCAACGCCTGCGAGCTGGCGGGCTGGCTGGTCTCTTGTGGGCAAAAAGAGGCCGCCCGCGCGGTGCTGACGCTGCTCGACAGCCAGGAGACGCTGCCCATGCTGTGGCGCGCGTCGCTGAGTGATGATCCGCAACCGTTTATTGCGCTGGCTCGCGACTGTTTGCACAACCGCGTTCGTTTTCCCAACACGCTCGACGAAGTGCAAATGCTGCAAACGCTGTCGGATTGCGCCTTCGCTCGCTATCTGCTGGGTTGTTTCTGGTACAGCAAGCGTTGTTATGAAGAGGCGGTGAATTGCTGGCAGTTTACGCTGGAGCAGGAACCGAATTTCGCGCCGGTGCATCGGCTGCTGGGGATTTACGCCTGGAACAAACAGCACGATGCGCAGAAAGCGCTGAAATACCTGTCTCAGGCGGTTGCGCTGGAGCCGAAGAATGCCCGCTTCCTGTTTGAGCTGGATTATCTGAACAAACTGATGGCAGCGCCAGCCGAGGCGCGTTTACAACGGCTGGAGGCCAGCAAAGAGATTGTTTTCCATCGCGACGATCTGACCGTGGAATTGCTTAGCGTATGGAATAGCCTCGGTCGCTACGAAGCGGCCGCCGGGGTGTTGCGCGAACGTGTTTTTCACCCCTGGGAAGGCGGGGAGGGCAAAGCCACCGGGCAATATTTACTGAATCAGATCCATCAGGCGCTGGAGGCTATTCGCCGTGGCGAGCCGCAAAACGCCACCGTTTTGCTTCAGCAGGCGTTGCACTATCCGCACAATCTCGGCGAGGGGCGTTTACCGGGACAAACGGATAATGACATCTGGTATTTGCTGGGCTATTGCGCGCGCCAGCAAGGTCATCATGATGAGGCGCAGCGCTATTTCACCCGCGCGACTCGCGGAGGCAGCTCGTTGGACGCGGGACGTTACTACAATGACCAGCCGGTGGATTATCTCTTCTGGCAGGGGATGGCGCTGAAAGCGTCAGGTGACTGCACTGAAGCGAACCTTCTTTTCCAGAGTTTCCTGCAATGGGTGGAGACGCAGCGTGACAAGGTTCCCGACGTCGATTTCTTCGCCGTATCGTTACCGGATCTGGTCGTGCTGGATACACCCGCGCAGGAGAAACACCAGCAGCACTGCCTGTTCATTACCGCGCTGGGCCATCTGGGGCTGGGCGATATCCCGGCGTGCCAGCAGGCGCTAAACGCGCTCCTGCAACGCAATCCGACGCATGACAAGGCGCAGCTGCTGCGCCATGCGCTCAACGTACCGTTATTTCAATAGACCCTGAACAGGTGGAGGCGACTCCACCTGAAACCTGCTGTTCCCTGCGTTTCCCTGAAAGAGGAATCATAATGAATAACACGCAGACACATTTAAGAATCGGTTATGTCTGGACTATCTGTCTGGTTGCCGCCTGCGGCGGCTTGCTGTTTGGCTATGACTGGGTGGTGATTGGCGGCGCCAAACCGTTCTACGAAGCCTATTTTTCAATTACCGATCCCGCGCAGTCCGGCTGGGCGATGAGTTCAGCGCTGGTCGGCTGTATCTTTGGTGCACTGATGTCCGGCTGGTGCGCTGATAAATTTGGGCGAAAAATGCCGCTGATTCTGGCCGCGATCCTGTTCAGCGCATCGTCCTGGGGAACCGCTGTCGCCAGCAATTTCGATATGTTTGTGATTTACCGTATCGTTGGCGGCGTAGGAATCGGCCTGGCGTCCGCCCTTAGCCCACTGTACATCGCGGAAGTCAGCCCAGCGGAAAAGCGTGGACGTTTTGTGGCGGTCAACCAACTCACGATCGTGATCGGCGTGCTGGCGGCTCAGCTCATTAACCTGATGATTGCTGAACCGGTGGCGACCGACGCGACCCGGCAGGCGATTGTTGAAAGCTGGAATGGGCAGATGGGCTGGCGCTGGATGTTTGGCGCGGAACTGGTGCCTGCGCTGGCGTTTCTGGTTCTGATGTTCTTTGTGCCGGAATCACCGCGCTGGCTGGTCAAAGCGGGCAAACCTGAACGCGCCCGCGCCATGCTGCAACGGATTGGCTCAGCGGAGTATGCCGGGCAGACGTTGCGGGAAATAGAACATACTCTGCTGAAAGACAACCACAAAGTGGCCTGGTCAACGCTATTGCAGCCGCAGATTAAACCGATTGTCATCATCGGTATGGTGCTGGCCGTCTTCCAGCAATGGTGCGGGATCAATGTGATCTTCAACTATGCGCAGGAGATCTTCGCTTCCGCAGGGTTTGATATCAACGGAACGTTAAAATCCATTGTCGCCACAGGGATCATTAACCTCGTCTTCACCCTCGCAGCGCTGCCGCTGGTCGATAAAATTGGTCGCCGAAAACTGATGCTGTTTGGCGCTTCAGGACTCACGGTGATTTATGTACTGATTGCCGCCGCTTACGGGATGGGGATTATGGGCTGGCCGGTTCTGGTGCTGGTGCTGGCGGCTATTGCGATTTACGCCCTGACGCTGGCGCCTGTCACCTGGGTTCTGTTGTCGGAAATCTTCCCGAATCGCGTCCGTGGTCTGGCGATGTCGCTGGGGACGCTGGCGCTCTGGATTGCCTGCTTCCTGCTGACCTACACGTTCCCGCTGCTTAATGCGGGGCTGGGAGCGGCGGGCAGTTTCCTGCTTTACGGCATTATCTGCGCGATGGGGTATTTCTACGTGCTGCGCAATGTGCCTGAAACGAAAGGCGTGACGCTGGAGGCGCTGGAAGAGCAACTGGCGGCGCGGCATGTGAAATCCAGCCCGTCAACTCAACAGCGAAGCGCACGGTAATGGACGATACGCTGATATTACAAAACACGCATCTGCGGATGCGTGTTGATCCGCAGGGCGGCAGATTGTTGAGTTTGTTTTCATTAGCGCATCAGCAGGCCGTTTTACGTGAAGGATGCGGCGTAAAACCCGGCGAATGCGGCCTGTTCCCCATGCTGCCGGTCGCCAATCGCGTTGCCGAAAACCGTTTTTTGTTCCGGGGAGAGGCGGTGAATCTTCCCCGGCATGAGGAGGATGCCGTTTTCTTTCTGCACGGTGACGGCTGGCTCAGGCGCTGGGATACGATTGCCGTTCATGAGGATGCCTGTCATCTGCGTTCAGGTCGTCAAATGGCGTGCGGTTATGATTATGTCGCGGATCTTCACTATCAGCTGAACGCTTCTGTGCTTCATGCCTCGCTGACGATAACGCACCGGGGGGAACGACCGATGCTTTATGGTTGCGGATTCCACCCGTACTTTGCTTTTGATCGTCACAGTACTGTGCAGTTTGCCGCCAGCGGTTACTGGCCGGAAGGTAAGCAGCATCTGCCGCAGGAATGGCAAAGCGATATTCCCCGGCAGGCGGATTTTTCCGGCGCGCAATATGGCGAGGATGCGTGGCTTAACGTAGGGTATTCCGGCTGGAGCGGGCGGGCGATTGTGCAGCGTGATGTGATGAAGGTCACGCTTTTATCGCAAACGCCCTGGCTTATGCTATTCAGAATGCAAGGGGAGTCATTCTTGTGTCTGGAACCGCAGTCGCACCCGGTAAATGCCCACAACATGCCGGGGCAACCGGGACTCCAGGCTTTAGCTCAGGGAGACCAGTGCCATTTCGCGATGCAAATCGCTGTTGTTTAGGCCAAAAAAGATGTTATTCGCCTGTTAATGCTCTCTTGCGCCAGCCTGCATTTATCGCCAGACTATCGCCTCCATACGGGAGGGAATCATGGTTTTGCACTCCACGCGCTGGCTGGCGCTCGGTTATTTTACCTACTTCTTTAGCTACGGTATTTTTCTGCCATTCTGGAGCGTCTGGCTTAAAGGCCTGGGACTGACGCCGGAAACCATCGGTCTCTTGCTAGGGGCGGGGCTGGTGGCGCGTTTCCTCGGTAGCCTGTTGATTGCGCCACGGGTGAGCGATCCTTCCCGCTTGATTTCTGCGTTACGCCTTCTGGCGTTGCTGACGCTGGTGTTTGCCCTTGCATTCTGGGCAGGGACGCACGTCGCGTGGCTGATGGTGGTGATGATCGGTTTTAACCTCTTCTTCTCGCCGCTGGTGCCGCTCACCGATGCGCTGGCCAATACCTGGCAAAAACAGTTAACGATGGACTATGGCCGGGTGCGTTTGTGGGGGTCCATTGCGTTTGTGATCGGCTCGGCGTTGACCGGGAAGCTGGTGAGCCTCTTTGATTATCAGGCGATTCTGGGGCTATTGACGCTTGGGGTGGCCTCGATGCTGCTAGGTATGCTGCTGCGACCGAGCGTATTACCGCAGGGGGAAAGCCGTCATCAGGAGAGCGCGGGCTGGCCTGCCTGGCGTACGCTCGTCGTTCAGAGCTGGCGCTTTCTCGCCTGCGTGTGCCTGCTGCAAGGCGCGCATGCCGCTTATTACGGCTTCAGCGCGATTTACTGGCAGGGGGCGGGCTATTCCGCCTCGGCAGTGGGGTATTTGTGGTCGCTGGGCGTGGTGGCGGAAGTGGTTATTTTTGCGCTGAGCAACAAACTGTTCCGCCGTTTTAGCGCTCGCGATCTGCTATTGCTCTCCGCCGTATGCGGCGTCATTCGCTGGGGATTAATGGGCTGGAGCACCGCGCTGCCGTGGTTGATAGCGATCCAGATTCTGCATTGCGGCACTTTTACCGTTTGCCATCTGGCCGCGATGCGTTATATCGCCGCTCGCCAGGGAAGCGAAGTGATTCGTCTACAGGCGGTCTATTCTGCCGTGGCGATGGGCGGCAGCATCGCCATCATGACCGTATTCGCCGGATTCCTGTATCAGCATTTAGGGAACGGCGTATTCTGGGTGATGGCATTGGTGGCGTTGCCTGCTATTTTCTTACGGCCTAACGTCGCCGCGTCATCATGATTCCAGTATTTTGCGGATCTGCTGCTGTTGGTGTGCGGTAAGCGACAGGTCCGCATGAATCAACGGCGGCGAAAAGAGCGGCAGCGGTGTGGCATACGGGGTGACAATCAGCGCCACGCCGCGCGGCGAACCGTCTTTCTGGAAGGTCTGCGTCGGCACATGCTTAATATTGAGCGGCAGGAGCGTCAGTTCTCGTAATTGCTGCTCAATATGTGCCTCCAGTTCGCCGTTATTGCCTGTCAGTAACACGATCTGCTTTTCGTGCAGGTCGTTCTCCTGCATCAGCCATGCGCCAAAAATTACCGCGACCAGCCCTGTCTCTTCATCAGAGAAACGCACACCGTATTCGCTTTCAAACCCGGCGAGGGCGTCACGCGTGGTGCGCACCAGCCGAGGGTAGAGGCGACTGAACTCTTCCGGCAGCGTGTTATCAATACCAATGGCGAATAAACTTCGGCTCAGCGCCTGGGCAAGGTGCACATAGAGTTGGTCGTTAAGTCCCTGTTCGTCGCTGAAGCGTACCTGCCCCATTTCCCGAAAGCGCAACACCAGCCGGGCGACAGCCAGGCGCAGGCGGTGATCCTGCTGATGGTTGTCGTGGATAGGGTCGGGGATGCGAATCATGGAAAACAGTAAAGCCATAAACAGCGTTTCGTCGAGCGGCGCGTTTTGCATGACGCGGCGCTGCCAGTGACGGCCAATCTCCAGCGCGAGCGGGTATTCGGCGCAGGACTGCGCCCACTGTTTCTGTAGCGGATTAAACGCCGGTGCGATGCCCGCATGATGCTGTAGCAGGCAATATTGTAAAAACAGCCGCAGAAACTGCACATCCCGGCATTCAAACGGTTTTTGCAGCCGCCGCGAGCAAAGGTTGATCAGCGCATGCAGATTGGTATCGTCATACAACGTACGCGCGATCCCTCTCCGTTTAAGCTCGGTTTTTAATGCCGGCGTAAACTGTTGCGTAATGAAGGTCGGGCATATGCGTAAGCCGCGTCTGAGCCAGTGTAAAAGGCACAAACGTTGGTTGAGCGCAGCCCCCTCGATTCGGTAGCGTCCGTTCTGACCCGTTGTGATGGCGAGTCGATGATAGCGCTGGATCTCCAGGCCTGTTTCGGTGATATCCTCACGGGCAATTTCATCATCGACGCCATTGAGCGCGCTGAATGTTTCCGTGGTGGCGATTTGCCCCGGCTGGAAAAGCGTCAGTAAAACCTGGCAGCGGCGCTGGGGAGCAGAAAGTACAGACGGCGAAGTAAGCGTTGGCATCATCTGTCTGGTCTCCCGTTAGTTTGTTTGATAAGGATAGCTAAAGTTTGTGCGTGGAAATGGTTATAAGAGGGCTTTACGCCAGGAATGCTGGCGAGCATCACAGAATTTTTAACGTGAGGAACAGATGCAATTAGTTAAACGCAGCGCTTTAACACTCTTTCTCGCTGTTTTATCTTTCACAGCGCAGGCGCACCCTCATAGCTTTATTCGATTGCAGACGCAGCTGGTGAGTGAAAACGATCGGTTTGTGGCGCTAAACATGCGCTGGACGATGGATGAAATCACCTCCGCCGACCTGCTTTACGACGCGGGAGACGCGAAGCCCGGTTCGGAGATATGGAAAAAGCTGGCGGCGGAAGTGATGGCGAACGTGCTCGGCCAGCACTACTTCACCGAAGTGTGGCACAACGGACAAAAGGTCAAGTTTAAAAATCGCCCGACGGAATACGGAATGGAACGGGAAGCGCACCAGGCGGTGTTGACGTTTGTCCTGCCGTTGGCTGAACCGCAGCCGCTGAGCGGCCAGACTTACACTTTTTCGACCTTCGATCCCACATACTATGTGGATATGAGCTATGCCAACGATCGGGACGCCTCGTTGCCGCAGGCGTTAAGCACACAATGCAGCATGAGCGTGCATACGCCGACGCCGAGTGAAGAGACGCTCAGTTTTGCGCAGTCGCTGGATAAAGAAGACGCGCCGCCGGAGGATATGGATTTGGGTAAACAGTTCGCGCAGAAGGTAACGGTGCAATGTCAGTAATCTCCCAACAACGCCCGCGCTCCCGACGCTGGCTGCCGCTGTGGCCGCTGGCGGTATTTCTGTTGCTGGCCATCGCGGGCGGGCTGTGGTTATGGCAGGCCTGGCCGCAGGTGATGGTGAAAAGCATTGTCTGGCAGCGGGAAGTGAATCAGCAGATGAGCGCCTTATTAAAAGCGGTGGCGGCGAATCCGGCGCAGGCGGGCGGTTCGCTGCTGTTGTTTAGCTTTCTGTATGGCGTACTCCATGCGCTGGGGCCGGGTCATGGAAAAGTGGTGATTACCACATGGCTGGCGACGCATCCATCAAAGCTGAAATCAAGCATCGGCCTGACGCTGGCCTCATCGTTGTTGCAGGGGCTGGTGGCCATTGCGCTGGTGGTTGTGGTGCTGACGGTATTGCAGCTTCCGGCGAGGCAGTTACATCTGAGCAGCTTCTGGCTGGAGAAGGGCAGTTATGCGTTAGTCGGCGTGCTGGGAATATTGCTTTGCTGGCGGGCGCTAAAGACGCTTCGCGCGCTGCTGCGCAAGCCGAAATTTATCTCATTTACGCCGCATCATGTTCACCACGAACATTGCGGCTGTGGGCATCAGCATCTGCCGAACCCAGAGCAACTCAGGAATGGCGATGACTGGCGCGCGCGGCTGATGATTATTCTGTCGATGGGGATGCGCCCCTGTTCCGGCGCGATTATGGTGCTGCTGTTCAGTAAAGTTATTGGCGTCTTTAGTTGGGGAATGGCGTCGGCGCTGGCGATGGCGGCGGGAACCTCGCTGACCATTACCTCTCTGGCGTTGCTGGTTCACAGTTTCCGCACGCTGGCGGTAAAATTAAGCGGCAATAAAACGCCGGTATTGTGGCGACAGATTGGCTGGACAACGCTGGCGTTAGCCGGTGGCGTGATTTTGGTTGTGGCGGCGGTGGTGATGTGGATGAGTGCGGTGCCGGTGGGCAGGGGATTAAGACCGTTTTAGCACAGTTGTAGGATGAATGCCTGATGGCGCTTCGCTTATCAGGCCTACGGGAAACTCCCCTGGTAGGCCGGATAAGGCGCTAGCCGTCATCCGGCATCAAACGATTAGCGCTTCAGCGCATCGCTCAATTCGTCGCGCATGCTTGCCAGCATCGCTTTAACCACGCGCGGGTTACCGGCCACGATGTTACCGGTCGTCATGTAGTTATGGCCGCCGGTAAAGTCGCTGACGATACCGCCCGCTTCACGTACCAGCAGTTCGCCGCCGGCGAAATCCCACGGACGCAGACCGATCTCAAAGAAACCGTCAACGCGACCCGCAGCCACATACGCCAGATCCAGCGCAGCAGAACCGGTGCGACGGAAGTCAGCGCATTCGGTGAACAGTTTGCTAACGATATTGATGTAGGTGGTCGCATACTGTTTGGCTTTGAACGGGAAACCGGTCGCCAGGATGGTGCCATCCAGGTCGCGCGCGGTGCTGCCGCGCAGACGGTAACCGTTCAGCTGTGCGCCCTGACCGCGAGTGGCGGTGAACAGTTCGTTACGCATAGGATCGTAAACTACCGCGACTTCAGTACGGCCTTTGATGCGTACGGCGATAGATACCGCGAAGTGCGGCAGACGTTTGATAAAGTTGGTGGTGCCATCCAGTGGATCGATAACCCATTGAACATCCTGATCGGTACCTTCATGTTCACCGCTTTCTTCGGTAATGATGGTGTGCTGTGGGTAAGATTTGCGGATCGTTTCGATAATAATCGCTTCGGCGGCTTTATCGACGTTGGTCACAAAATCATTGCTGCCTTTCTGGCTGGTTTCTACTGAGTCAGGCGTTTCGTAGTGTTTGGCAATTACATTACCCGCCTTGCGCGCTGCGCGCACGGCGATGGTCAGCATCGGATGCATCGGTCTCTCTCACTGGATGTTAAAGAACGGGAAAACGGCGCAGAGTATAGCAGCGAGTTCGGAATATGTCTCCGTTTTATGATAATATGCCCGAATAATCTTTAGCCGAAGAAAGACAATGCTGCAAAATATTCGAATTGTGCTGGTGGAAACCTCTCACACCGGCAATATGGGTTCTGTTGCCCGCGCCATGAAAACAATGGGTTTAACAAACCTGTGGCTGGTAAATCCGTTGGTCAAGCCGGATTCCCAGGCTATCGCGCTGGCGGCTGGCGCCAGCGATGTGATCGGCAATGCGCAGATCGTCGATACGCTCGATGACGCGCTGGCAGGGTGTAGCCTGGTGGTCGGCACCAGTGCGCGTTCCCGCACGCTGCCGTGGCCGATGCTGGACCCGCGCGAATGCGGTCTGAAAAGCGTGGCGGAAGCCGCGAATACGCCGGTTGCGCTGGTCTTTGGCCGCGAGCGCGTTGGTCTGACCAACGACGAACTGCAAAAATGCCATTACCATGTGGCGATTGCCGCAAACCCGGAATACAGCTCGCTCAACCTGGCGATGGCGGTACAGGTGATCGCCTACGAAGTTCGTATGGCCTGGCTGGCAACGCAGGAAAACGACGAGGCGGCGGAACATGAAGAGACGCCATATCCGCTGGTGGACGACCTGGAACGTTTTTACGGCCATCTGGAGCAGACGCTGCTTTCAACCGGCTTCATCCGTGAAGGCCATCCGGGGCAGGTCATGAACAAACTGCGTCGTCTGTTTACGCGTGCGCGCCCGGAAAGCCAGGAACTGAACATCCTGCGCGGCATTCTTGCTTCTATTGAGCAGCAGAATAAAGGCAAGTAAGCGTGTTGATGCCGGATGGCTGCACGATTTGCAGGCCGAATATTGTAGGCCGGATAAGCGAAGCGCCATCCGGCAAACAGAAACGGCACTGAAGGTTAAATACCTGACTAAATTAGTCAAGTAAATAGTTGACTGATTTAGTCGGGAATGTCAGACTTGACCCTGCTATGCAATACCCCCATTTTACAATAAAAAACCCCGGGCAGGGGCGAGTTTGAGGTTAAGTAAGACATGAGACTGACATCTAAAGGGCGTTATGCCGTGACCGCAATGTTGGACGTTGCGCTCAACTCCGAAGCGGGCCCGGTACCGTTGGCTGATATTTCTGAACGTCAGGGAATTTCCCTTTCTTATCTGGAACAGCTGTTTTCACGTTTGCGTAAAAATGGTCTGGTTTCCAGCGTACGTGGCCCAGGCGGTGGTTATCTGTTGGGTAAAGACGCAGGTAGCATCGCGGTTGGCGAAGTGATTAGCGCTGTTGACGAGTCGGTAGATGCGACCCGTTGTCAGGGCAAAGGCGGCTGTCAGGGCGGCGATAAATGCCTGACGCATGCGCTGTGGCGTGATTTGAGTGACCGTCTGACCGGTTTCCTCAACAACATTACCTTAGGCGAACTGGTGAATAACCAGGAAGTTCTGGATGTGTCTGATCGTCAGCACACCCATGACGCGCCACGTAGCACCCGCACGCAAGACGCAATCGACGTCAAACTGCGCGCGTAATTTACCCGCCCTGTTTCGGGGCGCTGCTGCGTTGGCCGCGCTTGTTCACCTCAGTCACTTACTTATGTAAGCGCCTGGGTTTCACAAGCTTGTCGCCTTGCTGCACCGCAAAACAGTTAGGGTAAAAAATTATAATAGATTTCAGAATCAGGCCGGGGCGTTTACTCGCCCCGTGTACTCGGTCGTACATCCAGCCGGTTGCCTGATTCCTTGCATTGAAGCGATGTACGGAGTTTATAGAGCAATGAAATTACCGATCTATCTCGATTACTCCGCAACCACGCCGGTGGACCCGCGTGTTGCCGAGAAAATGATGCAGTTTTTGACCCTGGACGGAACCTTTGGTAACCCGGCCTCTCGTTCACACCGTTTCGGCTGGCAAGCTGAAGAAGCGGTAGATATCGCCCGCAACCAGATCGCAGAACTGGTTGGCGCCGATCCGCGTGAAATCGTCTTTACCTCCGGTGCGACTGAATCCGACAACCTGGCGATTAAAGGTGCGGCCAACTTTTATCAGAAAAAAGGCAAGCACATCATCACCAGCAAAACCGAGCATAAAGCCGTGCTGGATACCTGCCGTCAGCTTGAGCGCGAAGGGTTTGAGGTTACTTACCTGGCGCCGCAGAGCAACGGCATTATCGATCTGAAAGAACTCGAAGCGGTGATGCGCGATGACACCATTCTTGTGTCCATCATGCACGTTAACAACGAAATCGGCGTGGTGCAGGATATCGCGACCATCGGCGAAATGTGCCGTGCGCGTGGTATTATCTACCACGTTGACGCCACCCAGAGCGTGGGCAAACTGCCTATCGACCTGAGCCAGCTGAAAGTGGACCTGATGTCCTTCTCCGGCCACAAAATCTATGGCCCGAAAGGGATTGGCGCGCTGTATGTGCGTCGTAAACCGCGTATTCGTATCGAAGCGCAGATGCACGGCGGCGGTCACGAGCGCGGTATGCGTTCCGGTACGCTGCCTGTACACCAGATCGTCGGTATGGGCGAAGCTTACCGTATCGCGAAAGAAGAGATGGAAACCGAGATGGCGCGTCTGCGCACGCTGCGTAACCGTCTGTGGAACGGCATCAACGATATCGAAGAAGTTTACCTGAACGGTGACCTGGAACAGGGCGCGCCGAACATTCTCAACGTCAGCTTTAACTACGTTGAAGGCGAATCCCTGATTATGGCGCTGAAAGATCTGGCGGTGTCTTCAGGTTCCGCCTGTACGTCCGCAAGTCTGGAACCGTCCTATGTGCTGCGCGCACTGGGCATGAATGACGAGCTGGCGCATAGCTCT
Organism: Citrobacter sp. CK199; assembly: GCF_030333285.1. Lineage (NCBI taxonomy): Bacteria > Pseudomonadati > Pseudomonadota > Gammaproteobacteria > Enterobacterales > Enterobacteriaceae > Citrobacter > Citrobacter sp. CK199. The sequence continues at coordinate 55,775 of NZ_JAOWGF010000008.1, forward strand.
ATCCGTTTCTCTTTAGGTCGTTTCACTACTGAAGAAGAGATCGACTACACCATTGAGCTGGTGCGCAAATCCATCGGTCGTCTGCGTGACCTTTCCCCGCTGTGGGAAATGTTCAAACAGGGCGTGGATTTGAACAGCATCGAATGGGCTCATCATTAATCGGTATCGGAATCAGGAGAATTTATAATGGCTTACAGCGAAAAAGTAATCGATCATTACGAGAATCCACGCAACGTGGGTTCCTTTGACAACAGCGACGAAAACGTAGGCAGCGGCATGGTGGGTGCACCGGCTTGCGGCGACGTGATGAAGTTGCAGATTAAAGTCAACAATGAAGGTATCATTGAAGACGCGCGTTTCAAGACTTACGGCTGCGGTTCCGCTATCGCGTCCAGCTCCCTGGTCACCGAATGGGTGAAAGGGAAGTCTCTGGACGAAGCGCAGGCGATTAAAAATACCGATATCGCAGACGAGCTTGAACTGCCTCCGGTGAAAATTCACTGCTCCATTCTGGCAGAAGACGCAATTAAAGCCGCTATTGCGGATTACAAAAGCAAACGTGAAGCAAAATAAGAAGAGTTGAGGTTGTTATGTCGATTACACTTAGCGACAGTGCTGCAGCGCGAGTAAATACCTTTCTGGCAAACCGTGGTAAAGGGTTTGGCCTGCGCCTGGGGGTGAGAACTTCCGGCTGTTCAGGTATGGCTTATGTACTGGAATTTGTTGATGAACCGGCGGCAGAAGACACCGTGTTTGAAGACAAAGGCGTAAAAGTCGTGATCGACGGTAAGAGCCTGCAATTTCTGGACGGTACGCAGTTAGACTTCGTAAAAGAAGGTCTGAACGAAGGGTTTAAATTCACCAACCCGAACGTAAAAGACGAGTGTGGTTGCGGCGAAAGCTTCAACGTGTAACGTGCTTACCGATAACCCCACCGTGGTCACCTGCGCGTGGGGTTTGTTTTACCTGACTCCCTGAAACATCAGAGAGCCGATGCCCTGAGAATGTTATGGACTACTTCACCCTCTTTGGCTTGCCAGCCCACTATCAACTCGATATCCAGGCGCTGAGCCTCCGTTTTCAGGATCTTCAACGTCAGTATCATCCTGATAAATTCGCCAGCGGTACGCAGGCTGAGCAACTCGCCGCCGTACAACACTCCGCGACCATTAATCAGGCCTGGCAAACGCTGCGTCACCCTTTGACGCGCGCCGAATATTTACTGTCACTACACGGCTTTGATCTGGCCAGCGAGCAGCATACGGTGCGCGATACTGCGTTTTTGATGGAACAGCTGGAACTGCGTGAAGAGCTTGATGAAATAGAACAGGCAAAGGACGAAGCGCGACTGGAAAGTTTCATCAAGCGCGTGAAAACAATGTTTGATGCCCGCCATCAGCTGATGGTGGAACAGTTGGACAACGAGACGTGGGACGTGGCGGCGGACACCGTGCGTAAACTGCGTTTTCTCGATAAACTGCGAAGCAGCGCCGAACAACTCGAAGAAAAGCTGCTCGATTTTTAATTCCCGGAAGCGAATATGGCCTTATTACAAATTAGTGAGCCTGGTCTGAGCGCTGCGCCGCACCAGCGTCGTCTGGCGGCAGGCATCGATTTAGGTACTACCAACTCATTGGTTGCGACCGTTCGCAGCGGCCAGGCAGAAACGCTGGCCGATCACGACGGTCGCCATCTGTTGCCGTCAGTCGTTCACTATCAGCAGCAGGGCCACACGGTCGGTTACGCGGCGCGCGCGAACGCGGCGCAGGACACGGCTAACACCATCAGCTCGGTAAAACGCATGATGGGCCGCTCGCTGGCGGATATTCAGACGCGCTATCCCCATCTGCCGTATCAGTTCCAGGCCAGTGAAAATGGTCTGCCGATGATTGAAACGGCGGCAGGTCTGCTCAACCCGGTACGTATTTCTGCCGATATCCTGAAAGCGCTGGCGGCGCGGGCGACGGAAGCGTTGTCGGGCGAGCTGGATGGTGTGGTCATTACCGTGCCCGCTTACTTTGACGATGCACAGCGTCAGGGAACGAAAGACGCGGCGCGTCTGGCGGGGCTGCACGTCTTGCGTCTGCTCAATGAACCTACGGCGGCGGCGATCGCCTACGGTCTGGACTCCGGCAAAGAAGGTGTTATCGCGGTTTACGACCTCGGCGGCGGCACCTTCGATATCTCTATTTTGCGCCTGAGTCGCGGCGTGTTTGAAGTGCTGGCGACCGGCGGTGATTCCGCGCTCGGCGGCGACGACTTCGACCATCTGCTGGCCGATTACATCCGTGAGCAGGCGGGCATAGCCGATCGCAGCGATAACCGCGTTCAGCGTGAACTGCTGGATGCCGCCATCGCGGCAAAAATCGCGCTGAGTGATGCCGATTCCGTTAGCGTCAATGTGGCGGGCTGGCAGGGTGACATCACCCGTGAACAGTTTAATGACCTTATCGCCGCTTTAGTTAAACGTACTCTGATGGCCTGTCGCCGCGCATTGAAAGATGCGGGCGTTGAGGCGCAGGAGGTGCTGGAAGTGGTGATGGTCGGCGGCTCCACCCGTGTGCCGCTGGTGCGCGAACGCGTGGGCGAATTTTTTGGTCGTCCGCCGCTGACGGCAATCGACCCGGATAAGGTCGTCGCCATTGGCGCGGCGATTCAGGCGGATATCCTCGTCGGCAACAAGCCGGACAGCGAAATGCTGCTGCTGGACGTGATTCCGCTGTCGCTGGGGCTGGAAACCATGGGTGGCCTGGTGGAGAAAGTGATCCCGCGTAACACCACCATTCCGGTGGCGCGCGCGCAGGACTTCACCACTTTTAAAGATGGTCAGACCGCGATGTCGATCCATGTCATGCAGGGCGAGCGCGAGCTGGTGCAGGATTGCCGTTCGCTGGCGCGCTTCGCGCTGCGCGGGCTCCCGGCGATGCCAGCGGGCGGGGCGCATATCCGCGTCACCTTCCAGGTGGATGCCGATGGCCTGCTGAGCGTCACCGCGATGGAGAAATCCACCGGCGTTGAGGCGTCTATCCAGGTCAAACCGTCTTACGGTCTGACGGACAGCGAAATCGCCACCATGATTCAGGATTCAATGAGCTTTGCCGAGCAGGATGTAAAAGCCCGTATGCTGGCAGAGCAAAAAGTGGAAGCGGCGCGCGTGCTGGAAAGCCTGACCGGCGCGCTCGCTGCTGATGCCGCGCTGCTAAGCGCCGCAGAACGTCAGGTCATTGATGATGCCGCCGCGCACTTGAGCGAGGTTGCGCAGAGCGATGATGTTGACGCGATAGAACAAGCCATTAAAAACGTAGACAAACAAACCCAGGAATTCGCCGCTCGTCGCATGGACAAATCTGTTCGTCGCGCGCTGCAAGGCCATTCCGTGGACGAGGTTTAATATGCCAAAGATTGTTATTCTGCCTCATCAGGATCTCTGTCCCGATGGCGCAGTTCTGGAAGCTGAGACCGGCGAAACCATTCTTGACGTTGCCCTGCGTAACGGTATCGAGATTGAACACGCCTGTGAAAAATCCTGTGCCTGCACGACCTGCCACTGCATCGTGCGTGAAGGTTTCGATTCCCTGCCGGAAAGCACGGAAGACGAAGACGATATGCTGGATAAAGCCTGGGGTCTGGAGCCGGAGAGCCGTTTAGGCTGTCAGGCGCGCGTCACCGATGAAGATTTGGTGGTCGAAATCCCACGTTACACAATCAACCATGCACGCGAGCATTAACAGAGGGTAGTATGGGACTGAAGTGGACTGATAGCCGCGAAATCGGCGAGGCGCTGTACGACGCGTTCCCCGATCTCGATCCTAAGACCGTTCGTTTCACCGACCTGCATCAATGGATTTGCGATCTTGAGGATTTTGATGATGACCCGCAGGCATCAAATGAAAAGATCCTTGAGGCTATCCTGCTGGTCTGGCTGGACGAAGCTGAATAAATAAACGGGCTGCCCACGGGTGGCCCGTTTTCCTGTATGCGCGAAGAAGGAAAAGAACAATGACTGAAGCGATGAAAATTACGCTCTCCACCCAACCGGCTGACGCTCGCTGGGGAGACAAAGCCACATACAGCATCAATAACGACGGCATTACCCTGCACCTGAACGGTAAAGATGATTCCGGTTTAATCCAGCGCGCGGCGCGTAAAATCGACGGCCTGGGCATTAAACACGTACAACTGACCGGCGCTGGCTGGGATGTGGAGCGTAGCTGGGCATTCTGGCAGGGTTACAAAGGGCCGAAAGGCAGCCGCAAGGTCGAGTGGCCAGATCTTGACGATGAGAAGCAGAAAGAACTGGACAACCGTCTGACGATCATTGACTGGGTACGCGACATCATTAACGCGCCGGCGGAAGAGCTGGGGCCGGAACAGCTGGCGCAGCGTGCCGTTGATCTGCTGTGCAGCGTCGCGTGCGATCATGTCTCTTACCGCATTACCAAAGGCGAAGATCTGCGCGAGCAAAACTACATGGGGCTGCATACCGTTGGCCGGGGTTCCGATCGCGCGCCGGTGCTGCTGGCGCTGGATTACAACCCAACCGGCGATAAAGACGCGCCGGTTTACGCCTGTCTGGTGGGCAAAGGCATTACCTTTGACTCCGGCGGTTACAGCATCAAGCAAAGCGCATTTATGGACTCGATGAAGTCCGATATGGGCGGTGCGGCAACGGTAACGGGCGCGCTGGCATTTGCGATTACCCGTGGTCTGAACAAACGCGTGAAGCTGTACCTGTGCTGCGCGGATAACCTGATCAGCGGCAACGCGTTTAAACTGGGCGATATTATTCATTATCGCAACGGTAAGAACGTGGAAGTGATGAACACGGATGCGGAAGGGCGCCTGGTGCTGGCGGATGGCCTGATCGACGCCAGTGCGCAAAAACCAGAGCTGATCATCGATGCGGCGACGCTGACCGGCGCCGCGAAAACCGCGCTGGGTAACGACTACCACGCGTTGTTCAGTTTTGATGACGCGCTGGCGGGGCGTCTGCTGGCGAGTGCGGCAGAAGAAAATGAACCGTTCTGGCGTCTGCCGCTGGCGGAGTTCCACCGCAATCAGTTGCCTTCTAACTTTGCGGAACTGAACAATACCGGTAGCGCGGCGTATCCTGCCGGGGCGAGCACCGCTGCGGGCTTCCTGTCGCACTTTGTCGAAAACTACCAGCAGGGCTGGCTGCACATTGACTGCTCTGCAACCTACCGTAAAGCGCCGGTTGAGCAGTGGTCGGCAGGGGCGACCGGTTTGGGTGTGCGCACCATCGCTAACCTGTTAACAGCATAATTATGTAGGCCGGATAAGCGTTAGCGCTATCCGGCAAGATAACGGCGGGGGCGCTTCGCTTGCCCGCCCTACACGCATCTCTATTGTGATCCTTATGTCCGAAACAAAAAACGAATTAGAAACCCTGCTGGAGAAGGCGGCGACTGAACCCGCGCATCGTCCGGCATTTTTCCGTACCTTACTGGAGTCCACCGTCTGGGTGCCAGGCACAGCGGCTGAAGGCGAAGCGATTGTTGACGATAGCGCGCTGGATTTGCAGCACTGGGAAAAAGAAGACGGCACGACGGTCATCCCGTTTTTTACCTCTCTGGAAGCCTTGCAGCAGGCGGTAGAAGACGAGCAGGCATTCGTGGTGATGCCGGTGCGCACGTTATTTGAAATGACGCTCGGCGAAACGCTCTTCCTGAACGCAAAACTGCCTACCGGCAAAGAGTTTATGCCGCGTGAGATCAGCCATCTGATCGGTGAAGAGGGCAATCCGCTGAGTACACAGGAAGTGCTGGAAGGCGGTGAATCGCTGATTCTGTCTGAGGTGGCAGAACCACCTGCGCAGATGATCGACTCCCTGACCACGCTGTTTAAAACCATCAAACTGGTTAAGCGCGCCTTTCTTTGCACCATTAAAGAGAGCAATGACGCCCAGCCGAATCTGTTGATTGGCATCGAAGCGGATGGCGACATCGAAGAGATCATTCATGCGGCGGGCAGCGTGGCGACTGATACCTTGCCCGGCGATGAACCGATTGATATCTGTCAGGTGAAAAAAGGTGAGCAGGGCATCAGCCACTTTATTACCGAGCACATCGCGCCGTTCTACGAGCGCCGCTGGGGCGGGTTCCTGCGCGATTTCAAACAGAATCGGATTATCTGATCCCGGTAGCCGGATGGCGTTCACGTCATCCGGGACAACCCGCACTGTAGGCCGGATAAGCGCAAGCGCCATCCGGCACATTACAAAACGTCAGGCCGGCTCTACCGGTAAATCATTACGCGCGCCCCATTCGCTCCATGCGCCGTCATACAACGCGACATTGGGCACATCCAGCGTGGCGAGCGCCAGCACCACGACCGCCGCAGTGACACCTGAACCGCAGCTGGCGATAATCGGTCTGTCAAAACTGACGCCGTGACTGAAGAAAATGACGTCCAGTTCATCGGTCGTTTTTAATTCCCCTTCACGCACCAGCTCTGTCCAGGGAACGTTCAACGCGCCGGGAATATGGCCACGCTTCAGACCCGGACGCGGTTCATCGGCTTCGGCATTAAACCGTGGCGCCGGGCGGGCATCAACGATTTGCGCGGTTCTTTCATGGCTCGCCAGAAGTACATCGGTCAGACGCACAACCTTCTCCGCCGTGAATTTAACGTCAAATTCCCCTTCCGGGAGTTCCACTTCGCCTTCCTGAAGCGGCAGCTCATCGCGCTGCCAGCCCGCCAGACCACCGGCAAGAATTGAGACGTTTTCTACGCCAAACGTTCGCAGCATCCACCACGCGCGCGGGGCGGAAAACAGGTTGCCTTCATCGTAGACCACCAGATGTCTGTCCTGGTGTACGCCCAGTTCACGCATCGCCACGGCGAAGGCTTCCGGGCGCGGCATCATGTGCGGCAGCGGCGAGGTGTGATCGGAGAGCGCTTCAATATCGAAAAAGAGTGCTCCGGGGATGTGGCCTGAACGATATTCACCCGCAACATCCCTGTCTTCCTGTCCGGGAGGCGCCATGCGGGCGTCGATAATTTGAATTTGCGGATCGTCGATATGCTCTGCCAGCCAGTCGGCGGCGACAAACCAGGAGGTGGACATAGGCGTCTCCATCTTTTGCCATAATAATGCCAAATTGTCGGACGTTTACCGCAAAGGGACAAGTAAAAGAGGCTGATTTGGCTGGTGAAACCACATTTCTGATGAAAAAATCAGAACTTATATAACGAATACTGGCTTTCACAACGGGAAATCTCACGCATAATAGTTACTCTACGTTGCTAACGGGCCACTGTGGCCAGGGATGAAAGAATGAAACACATACGCGTAGCCGCTTGCATGCTCATGCTGGCGTTGGCGGGGTGCGATAACAACGATAACGCGCCAACGGCGGTGAAAAACGATGAGACGCCCGCCGCGCAATCCGCTCCGACGAAAGATCCGGCACAACTGCAAAAGCTGGCGCAACAGAGCGAAGGTAAAGAACTGACGCTGCTGGACGCCTCCGAAGTCCAGTTGGACGGCGCGGCGACGCTGGTGCTGACGTTCTCCATTCCGTTAGATCCTGAACAAGATTTTGCCCGCACCGTACATGTGGTCGATAAAAAAAGCGGCAAGGTTGATGGCGCCTGGGAGCTGTCGCCGAATCTGAAAGAGCTGCGCTTGCGCCACCTGGAACCCAACCGCGATCTGGTGGTGTCCGTTGAACGTGATTTAACGGCGCTGAATAAAGCCGCTTTTGGCCGCGCGTATGAAAAAACCATTACCACGCGAGACGTTCAGCCGAGCGTCGGCTTTGCCAGCCGTGGCTCGCTGCTGCCGGGAAAAGTGGTGGAAGGCTTGCCGGTCATGGCGCTGAACGTGAACGAGGTGGATGTAAACTTCTTTCGCGTGAAGCCTGAGTCGCTGGCGGCATTCGTCAGCCAGTGGGAATACCGCAATGCTCTTTCGAACTGGGAATCTGACAACCTGCTCAAAATGGCGGATCTGGTCTATACCGGGCGTTTTGATCTCAATCCTGCGCGTAATACGCGTGAAAAACGCCTGCTGCCGCTGAGTGACATTAAGCCCCTGCAACAGGCGGGCGTGTACATTGCGGTAATGAATCAGGCCGGACATTACAACTACAGTAATCCTGCCACGCTCTTTACCCTCAGCGACATTGGCGTTTCCGCCCACCGTTATCACAATCGCCTTGATATCTTTACGCAGAGTCTGGAAAACGGCGCGGCGCAGCAGGGGGTTGAGGTTGCTCTGCTTGATGAGAAAGGTCAGACGCTGGCGCAAGCCGCCAGCGATGCGCAGGGGCATGTACAGCTGGAAAATAGTCAGCAGGCGGCGCTGTTGCTGGCGCGAAAAGACGGGCAAACCACGCTGTTGGATCTGAAACTGCCCGCGCTGGATCTGGCGGAGTTCGCGATTGCGGGCGCGCCGGGCTACAGCAAGCAGTTCTTTATGTTCGGCCCGCGTGATCTGTATCGTCCTGGGGAAACGGTGATCCTCAACGGACTGCTGCGCGACAGCGACGGTAAAACCTTGCCCGATCAGCCCGTCAAACTGGAAGTGGTAAAGCCGGACGGTCAGGTACTGCGCACCGTTGTCAGCCAGCCTGAAAACGGGTTATACCGCTTTACGTATCCGCTGGATAGCGGTGCGCCAACCGGCATGTGGCACATCCGCGCGAACACGGGTGATAACCAGCCCCGGATGTGGGATTTCCATGTCGAAGATTTTATGCCGGAGCGAATGGCGCTTAATCTCAGCGCGCAGAAAACGCCGTTAGCCCCGTCGGAAGAGGTGACGTTCTCCGTTGTTGGTTACTACCTGTACGGAGCGCCTGCCAATGGCAACACGTTACAGGGGCAACTCTTCCTGCGCCCGCAGCGTGAAGCGGTACAGGCGCTGCCGGGCTTCCAGTTTGGCGATATTGCGGAAGAAAACCTTTCCCGCAGTCTGGACGAAGTCCAGCTTACGCTGGATGAAAATGGCCGTGGCGACGTCTCCGCCAACAGCCAGTGGCAGGAAGCGCATTCGCCGTTACAGGTGATCCTGCAAGCAAGCCTGCTGGAATCAGGTGGTCGCCCGGTCACTCGCCGTGCGGAACAGGCTATCTGGCCTGCCGATACCTTGCCGGGTATTCGTCCGCAATTCGCCTCTAAAGCGGTGTATGACTATCGTACTGACGCCACGGTTAACCAACCCATCGTGGATGAGGGCGGTAACGCCGCCTTTGATATTGTCTACGCCGATGCGCAAGGCAATAAAAAAGCCGCTTCGGGTTTGCAGGTTCGTTTGATCCGTGAACGGCGCGATTACTACTGGAACTGGTCGGAAAGCGAAGGCTGGCAGTCGCAGTTTGATCAAAAAGATCTGGTTGAAGGGGAGCAGACGCTGGATCTCAGCGCCGATGAAACGGGCAAGGTGAGCTTCCCGGTTGACTGGGGATCGTATCGTCTCGAAGTGAAAGCCCCGAACGATGCGATCAGCAGCGTGCGCTTCTGGGCAGGTTACAGCTGGCAGGATAACAGCGACGGCAGCGGAGCGGCGCGCCCGGATCGCGTCACCCTGAAGCTGGATAAACCCACCTATCGTCCTGGGGACACCATCAAACTGCATGTCGCCGCGCCGGTGGCGGGTAAAGGCTACGCGATGGTGGAATCAAGCGACGGCCCGCTCTGGTGGCAGGAAATAGATGTACCTGCCGAGGGCCTCGACCTGTCGATTCCCGTCGATAAAGCCTGGAATCGACACGATCTCTACCTGAGCGCGCTGGTTGTGCGTCCGGGCGATAAGTCGCGTTCAGCGACGCCGAAACGCGCGGTTGGGCTGCTGCACCTGCCGTTGGGGGATGAAAATCGTCGTCTGGATCTGACGCTGGAAAGCCCGGCTAAAATACGTCCAAACCAGCCGCTGACGGTGAACGTCAAAGCCAGCGCTAAACATGGCGAAACGCCAAAACAGATCAACGTACTGCTCTCTGCGGTGGACAGCGGAGTGTTGAATATCACCGATTACGTTACGCCAGATCCGTGGCAGGCATTCTTCGGGCAAAAACGCTATGGCGCGGATATTTATGATATCTACGGTCAGGTGATTGAAGGGCAGGGACGTCTGGCGACGCTGCGTTTTGGCGGCGATGGCGATGAACTTAAACGCGGCGGCAAACCGCCGGTCAACCATGTCAACATCGTGGCGCAGCAGGCGCTGCCGGTTACGCTCAATGAGCAGGGCGAAGGTTCCGTTACGTTGCCGATTGGTGATTTTAACGGTGAGTTACGCGTTATGGCCCAGGCGTGGACGGCAGAGGACTTCGGCAGCAGTGAAAACAAGGTGATTGTTGCCGCTCCGGTGATTGCGGAGCTGAATCAGCCGCGCTTTATGGCGGGCGGCGATACTTCGCGCCTGACGCTGGATGTCACTAACCTGACAGACAAACCGCAGATGTTGACGATTGAACTCGCCGCCAGTGGGTTACTGGAACTGGTGAGTCAGCAACCTGCTCCGGTAAACCTGGCGCCGGGCGTGCGTACGACCTTGTTTATCCCGGTACGCGCAAAAGAAGGGTTTGGCGAGGGAGAATTGCAGGCCACGCTGACCGGCCTGAACCTGCCTGGCGAGACGCTTCCCGCTCAGCATAAGCAGTGGAAAATTGGCGTCCGTCCGGCCTGGCCTGCGCAGACGGTAAATAGCGGAACGGTGCTTCAGGCGGGGGAAACCTGGCATGCGCCCGCCCAAAATCTGGAGAACTTCTCACCGGTAACGTTGCAGGGGCAGCTGTTGCTTAGCGGCAAACCGCCGCTGAACCTGGCGCGCTATATTCGGGAGCTGAAGGCTTATCCGTATGGTTGTCTGGAACAAACCGCCAGCGGCCTGTTCCCGTCGCTCTATACCAACGCGGCGCAACTGAAGGCGTTGGGGATCGCGGGTGATACCGATGAAAAACGCCGTGCGGCAGTCGACACGGGGATCTCCCGGATGCTGCAAATGCAGCGTGATAACGGCGGTTTTGCCCTGTGGGATAACAACGGGCCGGAAGAATACTGGCTTACCGCATACGCGATGGATTTCCTCGTGCGCGCTGGCGAGCAAGGATACAGCGTTCCGGCCGATGCGATTAACCGGGGAAATGAACGCCTGCTGCGCTATTTGCAGGACCCGGGCATGATGTCGGTTCGCTATAGCGACGATATCCAGGCCAGCAAATTTGCCGTTCAGGCGTATGCGGGACTGGTGCTGGCGCGTCAGCAAAAAGCGCCGCTTGGCGCGCTGCGTGAAATCTGGGAACGCCGGGGTCAGGCCGCGTCGGGCTTGCCGCTTCTGCAACTGGGCATTGCGCTGAAAAATATGGGCGATGCCAGCCGCAGTGAACAGGCGCTGACGCTGGCGCTGAACACGCCGCGCCGTGACGCGCAGCAATGGATGGCGGATTACGGTAGCCCGTTGCGTGATAACGCGCTCATGCTGTCGCTGCTGGAGGAAAATAAACTGCAACCCGAGGCGCAAAATACGCTGCTGACGACGCTTTCTGAACAGGCATTTGGTCAGCGCTGGCTTTCGACGCAGGAGAGTAATGCGCTGTTCCTTGCTGCGCGCACGCTACAGGATCTGCCGGGGACATGGCAGGCGCAGACTTCGCTCGCTGATCAGCCGTTGACGGGCGATAAAGCGCAAACGCGTAATCTGGATGCCGATCGGCTTTCCGCGTTGCAGGTGACCAACAGCGGCGACCAACCGCTGTGGCTGCGTCTGGACAGCAGCGGATACCCGCAAACGGCGCCCGTACCTGCCAGCAATGTGTTGCACATCGAGCGCCAGATTCTGGGAACCGATGGTCAGAGTAAATCGCTCAGTTCCCTGCGCAGCGGTGAACTGGTGCTGGTCTGGCTCGAAGTGAAAGCGAGTCAAAACGTGCCAGACGCGCTGGTGGTCGACCTGCTGCCTGCCGGTCTGGAGCTGGAAAACCAGAACCTGGCAAACAGCAGCGCCAGCCTGCAAGACAGCGGCAGTGAAGTGCAAAACCTGTTAAATCAGATGCAGCAGGCGGATATTCAGCATATGGAATTCCGTGACGATCGCTTTGTCGCGGCGGTGGCGGTTAACCAGGGGCAGCCGGTGACGCTGGTGTATCTGGCGCGCGCGGTGACGCCGGGAACCTATCAGGTTCCTATCCCGCAGGTGGAGTCAATGTATGTTCCACAGTGGCGGGCGACGGGATCAACCGAGGGGCTTTTGATTGTCACGCCATAAATGATCGTCCTGCGCAGTCTACGCGGTGGCTGGCGCTGGCTGGCCATCGCTCCATTTCTGATGATTCTGACAGTCTGGGCGGCGGACAAAATCTGGCCGCTGCCGCTGCACGAGGTCAATCCGGCACGGGTGGTAGTGGCGCATGACGGCACACCGCTGTGGCGCTTTGCCGATGCGGAGGGGATCTGGCGCTATCCCGTGACGATTGAAGACGTTTCTCCCCGCTATCTTGACGCGTTAATCAATTACGAGGACCGCTGGTTCTGGCAGCATCCGGGCGTGAATCCGTTTTCGGTACTGCGTGCCGCCTGGCAGGATCTGTCGTCAGGACGCGTGATTTCCGGCGGCAGTACGTTGACCATGCAGGTGGCGCGACTGCTGGATCCGCATCCGCGAACCTTTGGTGGTAAATTTCGCCAGCTCTGGCGCGCGCTCCAGCTGGAGTGGCACCTGTCCAAGCGCGATATTCTGACGCTGTATCTGAACCGTGCGCCGTTTGGCGGAACGTTGCAGGGCATCGGCGCCGCCAGTTGGGCTTATCTGGGTAAACCACCGACGCAACTGAGCTATTCGGAAGCGGCGTTGCTGGCGGTTTTACCGCAGGCGCCGAGCCGCTTGCGTCCCGATCGCTGGCCGGATCGCGCGCAAGCGGCGCGCAATAAAGTGCTGGAGCGGATGGCGGCGCAGGGCGTATGGTCGGCCCGGAATGTTCAGGAGGCCCGCGAAGAACCCGTCTGGCTGGCGCCCCGACAAATGCCGCAACTGGCGCCGCTGTTCTCACGCATGATGCTGGGCAAAAGCAACAGTGACAAAATCGTCACCACGCTGGATGCCGGGTTGCAGCGTCAGCTTGAAGAGCTGGCGCAAAACTGGAAGGGGCGGCTTCCTGCGCGCAGTTCGCTGGCGATGATCGTTGTCGATCATACCGATATGAGCGTGCGTGGTTGGGTTGGATCGGTGGATATGAATGATGACAGTCGTTTTGGTCATGTGGATATGGTCACTGCGATCCGATCGCCGGGATCGGTGCTTAAACCCTTTGTCTATGGGCTGGCGCTGGATGACGGGTTGATCCATCCCGCCTCGCTGTTACAGGATGTGCCGCGCCGTACCGGCGATTATCGCCCGGGAAACTTTGACAGCGGGTTTCATGGCCCCGTCAGCATGAGCGAAGCTCTGGTGCGTTCGTTAAATTTGCCTGCGGTACAGGTGCTGGAAGCATATGGCCCAAAACGTTTTGCGGCAAAACTGCGTAACGTTGGCCTGCCGCTGTATCTGCCTGCGGGCGCGGCCCCTAATCTTTCCCTGATTCTGGGCGGCGCGGGCGCAAGGCTGGACGAGATGGTGGCGGCATACAGTGCGTTCGCCCGTCATGGCAAGGCGGCAACATTGCGCTTGCAGCCAGGGGATTCGTTGCAGGAGCGTCCGCTGATGTCGCCGGGTGCGGCGTGGATCATCCGGCGGGTGATGGCCGATGAAGCGCAGCCGTTACCGGATAGCGCCCTGCCGCGCGTAGTGCCGCTCGCCTGGAAAACCGGCACCAGCTATGGCTATCGCGACGCGTGGGCGATAGGTGTTAGCTCCCGCTACGTGACTGGCATCTGGACGGGCAGGCCCGACGGCACACCCGTTGCCGGACAGTTTGGTTTTGCCAGCGCGGTGCCGCTGCTTAATCAGGTGAATAATATGCTGATGGCGCGCGCCGCGACGCAGCCTGAAGATCCGCGTCCGGCGTCGGTGAGCCGGGGCGTTATCTGCTGGCCGGGCGGACAGGCGCTTTCGGCGGGAGACAATAACTGCCGCCGTCGACTGGCGACCTGGCTGCTGGAAAACAGCCAACCGCCGACGCTGCTGTTACCTGAACAGGAAGGGATTAGCGGCATTCGTTTTCCTGTCTGGCTGGATAATGACGGAAAACGCGTCGCCGCCGATTGTGCTCAGGCGCGGGAGCAGACGTTGATTGTCTGGCCGTTGCCGCTGGAGCCCTGGTTGCCCGCTGCTGAACGCCGCGCTGCGCGACTGCCGACGGCTTCGACGACCTGCCCGCCGCTGGGGCAGGATGCGCCTTTACCTCTACAGTTAACGGGCGTGCGTGATGGCGCGATAGTGAAACGGTTACCCGGCGCTTCCGGGGTGGATTTATCGATTCAGAGCAGTGGTGGCGCGGGGGCGCGCTGGTGGTTCCTCAATGGTGAGCCGTTGGGAGAACGCGAGCGGAATATTACGTTACATCTTGCCGAAAAAGGCGAGTATCAATTACTGGTTATGGATGCTGCTGGACAGATTTCTGCGCTGCGATTTACTCTGCAATAGACCTGATAGCAATAGTTTGTTGCTAATACTCATCTTATTTTAAAAAAATGTTACCTTCATCCATAGGCAATAACCCGGATGCTCTTTATAATCCGCGCCAGGTCGTACAAGCATATATACAACAGCAGAACACATTACAGAGGTAATCATGGCGATTGAACGTACTTTTTCCATCATCAAACCAAATGCGGTGGCAAAAAACGTTATTGGCAACATCTTTGCGCGCTTTGAAGCAGCAGGGTTCAAAATTGTCGGTACGAAAATGCTGCACCTGACCGTTGAGCAGGCGCGCGGTTTCTATGCCGAGCACGATGGTAAACCGTTCTTCGACGGTCTGGTCGAGTTCATGACCTCTGGCCCGATCGTGGTTTCCGTACTGGAAAGCGAAAATGCCGTGCAGCGTCACCGCGACCTGCTGGGCGCAACCAACCCGGCTAACGCGCTGGCGGGCACCCTGCGTGCCGACTACGCGGACAGCTTCACCGAAAACGGCACCCACGGTTCAGATTCTCTGGAATCCGCTCAGCGTGAAATCGCCTATTTCTTTGGTGAAGGCGAAGTGTGCCCGCGCACTCGTTAATAAATCAGTGATGTAGTATGTAGGCCGGATAAGCATCAGCGCCATCAGGCAGTCGCGCAATGCCGGATGGCGCTGATGCTTATCCGGCCTACGACTTATCAGGTCTACGACGCTGCTCTGCCTTTACACATTATTTTCGCTAATGTCCCGCGCAGGCGTGGCATCCTTGCGATAGAATTTGTACAATGCAGCGCCCCAGGACGAGCACCGCTCACTGGGGCGCTTCTTTTTTCAACCCTCCAGGGGCCATAACGTGTAATAACGAGGCCGGAATAGAATATGTCTGAACAAATTGTCACGTCTGAAATCATCACCCCGGTTGTTCCTGATAAAAATGGAAAAATCAACCTGCTGGATCTGAACCGTCAGCAGATGCGGGAGTTTTTTAAAGAATTAGGTGAAAAACCCTTCCGCGCCGATCAGGTGATGAAGTGGATGTACCACTATTGCAGCGATAACTTTGATGAGATGACCGACATCAACAAAGTGTTACGTGGCAAACTGAAAGAGGTGGCGGAAATCCGCGCGCCAGAGGTGGTGGAAGAACAGCGTTCTTCAGATGGCACCATCAAATGGGCGATTGCCGTTGGCGATCAGCGCGTGGAAACGGTCTACATCCCGGAAGACGATCGCGCCACGCTGTGCGTCTCTTCACAGGTTGGTTGCGCGCTGGAGTGTAAATTCTGCTCAACTGCGCAGCAGGGCTTTAACCGTAACCTGCGCGTCTCTGAAATTATCGGCCAGGTGTGGCGTGCGGCGAAAATCGTCGGCGCGGCGAAAGTCACCGGGCAACGTCCGATCACCAACGTGGTGATGATGGGCATGGGTGAACCGCTGCTGAACCTGACCAACGTTGTACCGGCGATGGAAATCATGCTGGATGATTTCGGTTTCGGTCTGTCTAAACGCCGCGTTACGCTGTCGACGTCAGGCGTTGTTCCGGCTCTGGATAAACTGGGCGACATGATTGACGTTGCGCTGGCGATCTCTTTGCATGCGCCGAACGATGAAATTCGCGATGAAATTGTACCGATCAACAGAAAGTACAACATCGAAACGTTCCTCGACGCGGTTCGCCGTTATTTGCAGAAATCCAATGCGAATCAGGGACGCGTCACAATTGAATACGTCATGCTGGACCACATCAACGATGGAACGGAACATGCGCATCAGCTGGCGGAACTGCTGAAAGATACGCCGTGTAAGATTAACCTGATTCCGTGGAACCCGTTCCCGGGCGCGCCGTATGGCCGGAGTTCCAACAGCCGCATCGATCGTTTTTCTAAGGTGTTGATGAGCTATGGTTTCACGACCATTGTGCGTAAAACACGTGGCGACGATATTGATGCCGCTTGTGGTCAGCTTGCCGGGGATGTGATTGACCGTACCAAACGTACTCTGCGTAAGCGTATGCAAGGTGAGGCTATCGACATTAAGGCGGTCTGATACGGCTTGCGCCATTGTGTGTTTTGTGTACAGTGGCGCAATGTTGGTTGAATGATGCCTCAAGTTGTACTTATCTGGTCAATATTAACGGTGCGTTTTTGTCAACTTTAGGGCAGTATGTAGCGGTGCAACAATAGTTTAGCCTTAAGGATTAAGCTGTTTTGTCATAAGTAGCCTGACAGTCTTATACTGTCCAACTAAGGTTAACTGACCAGATGTTTCGCGGTGCGGGTGGGCATTGTGTCTCACCGGCGCCTGAACCCCAATTTACGTACCAGCAGCTGTAGCGAATGAATACTGAAGCCACGCACGACCAAAATGAAGCACAATCCACCGGCGTTCGTCTGCGCAATGCCCGTGAACAACTCGGACTCAGCCAGCAGGCGGTTGCAGAGCGACTTTGCCTGAAGGTTTCCACGGTACGCGATATTGAAGAAGATAAGGCCCCGGCCGATCTCGCTTCAACGTTTCTGCGCGGGTATATCCGCTCTTATGCGCGTCTGGTGCACATCCCTGAAGAAGAACTGCTGCCCGGTCTGGAAAAACAGGCGCCGGTTCGTCCTTCCAAAGTCGCGCCGATGCAGAGCTTCTCTTTAGGTAAGCGTCGTAAAAAGCGCGATGGCTGGTTGATGACGTTCACCTGGCTGGTGCTGTTTGTGGTGGTTGGCCTGACGGGGGCCTGGTGGTGGCAAAACCATAAGGCGCAGCAGGAAGAACTCACCACGATGGTCGATCAATCCTCTGCTGAACTGAATGCCGGCGGCGATAGCGCCCAGAGCGTACCGCTGGACACCAGCGAAGCCGCAAGCCAGGATTCGACGCCAGCGCCAACTGCGCCTGTTGACTCTACGGCGACAAACGCCGTGCCGCAGACGCCGGATGCGTCCGCTACGACCACGGCACCAGCCGCAGACGCTCAGCAGAATGCGGTCGTTGCGCCTTCTCAGGCGAATGTGGATACCGCAACCACGGCGCCTGCCGCGACGGGTGATGCGGCGTCATTGCCGACCGATCAGGCGGGCGTGGCTACGTCAGCGGTCGATCAGAACGCGCTGGTGATGAACTTTACCGCCGATTGCTGGCTGGAAGTCACCGATGCGACAGGTAAAAAACTGTTTAGCGGAATGCAGCGTAAAGATGGCAATTTAAACCTAACCGGTCAGGCGCCTTATAAGCTTAAAATTGGCGCCCCGGCTGCGGTACAGATCCAGTATCAAGGAAAACCTGTCGATCTGAGCCGTTTTATCAGAACTAACCAGGTTGCGCGTCTGACCCTTAATGCCGAACAATCACCGGCGCAGTAACAGACGGGCAACGCGGGAGATTTTTCATGCATAACCAGGCTCCAATTCAACGTAGAAAATCGAAACGTATTTACGTTGGGAATGTGCCGATTGGCGATGGCGCCCCCATCGCCGTACAGTCAATGACCAATACGCGCACGACGGATGTGGAAGCGACGGTCAATCAAATTAAAGCGCTGGAACGTGTTGGCGCGGATATCGTCCGCGTCTCCGTGCCGACAATGGATGCCGCAGAGGCGTTTAAGCTGATCAAGCAGCAGGTTAATGTCCCGCTGGTTGCTGATATCCACTTCGACTATCGCATTGCGCTGAAAGTGGCGGAATATGGCGTGGATTGCCTGCGAATCAACCCAGGCAACATCGGTAACGAAGAGCGTATTCGTACCGTTGTCGACTGCGCTCGCGATAAAAATATTCCTATCCGTATCGGCGTAAACGCCGGATCGCTGGAAAAAGATCTACAGGAAAAATACGGTGAGCCGACGCCGCAGGCGCTGCTGGAATCGGCGATGCGCCATGTGGATCATCTCGATCGCCTGAACTTCGATCAGTTTAAAGTCAGCGTGAAAGCCTCGGATGTTTTCCTCGCGGTAGAATCCTATCGTCTGTTGGCGAAACAGATCGAACAACCGTTGCATCTTGGGATCACCGAAGCGGGCGGCGCGCGCAGCGGCGCGGTGAAATCGGCGATCGGCCTCGGTTTACTGCTGTCGGAAGGCATTGGCGATACGCTGCGCGTCTCTCTGGCGGCCGATCCGGTAGAAGAAATTAAAGTGGGCTTCGATATTCTGAAATCGCTGCGCATTCGTGCACGTGGGATCAACTTTATCGCTTGCCCAACCTGTTCCCGTCAGGAGTTCGACGTCATCGGCACGGTCAACGCGCTGGAACAACGCCTTGAAGACATCATCACGCCAATGGACGTTTCCATCATCGGCTGTGTGGTGAACGGGCCGGGCGAAGCGCTGGTTTCGACGCTGGGCGTAACGGGCGGCAACAAGAAAAGCGGCCTGTATGAAGACGGCGTGCGTAAAGACAGACTCGACAACGATGATATGATTACGCAGCTTGAAGCCCGTATCCGCGCGAAGGCCAGCATTATGGACGAAGCGCGTCGAATCGACGTGCAGCAGGTTGAAAAATAATAACGCGATGGGAAGCGGCGCGCTTCCCGTGTATGATTGAACCCGCATGGCTCCCGTATCGTTTGGGAAGCGCTGAGGGTTCATTTTTATATTCAGAAAGAGAATAAACGTGGCAAAAAACATTCAAGCCATTCGCGGCATGAACGATTATCTGCCTGGCGAAACCGCCATCTGGCAGCGCATTGAAGGCACACTCAAAAACGTGCTCGGCAGCTACGGTTACAGTGAAATCCGTTTGCCGATTGTAGAGCAGACCCCGTTATTCAAACGCGCTATCGGTGAAGTCACTGACGTGGTTGAAAAAGAGATGTACACCTTCGAGGATCGTAATGGCGACAGCCTGACGTTGCGTCCTGAAGGGACGGCGGGTTGCGTACGCGCCGGTATCGAACATGGTCTCCTGTACAATCAGGAACAGCGCTTGTGGTATATCGGGCCGATGTTCCGCCACGAGCGTCCGCAGAAAGGGCGTTATCGTCAGTTCCATCAGTTGGGTGTCGAAGCCTTCGGTCTACAAGGGCCGGATATTGATGCGGAACTGATTCTGCTGACCGCGCGCTGGTGGCGTGCGTTGGGTATTGCTGAACATGTGAATCTGGAGCTGAACTCCATCGGTTCGCTTGACGCGCGCGCCAACTATCGTGATGCGCTGGTGGCATACCTTGAACAGCATAAAGAGAAGCTGGACGAAGACTGCAAACGCCGCATGTACACCAACCCACTGCGCGTGCTGGATTCCAAGAACCCGGACGTTCAGGCGCTGCTCAACGATGCGCCTGCTCTGGGCGACTATCTGGATGACGACTCCCGCGAGCACTTTGCCGGTCTGTGCAAACTGCTGGAAGCGGCGGGTATCGCTTACACCGTCAACCAGCGTCTGGTTCGCGGCCTTGATTACTACAACCGCACCGTATTTGAATGGGTAACCAACAGTCTGGGGTCTCAGGGCACAGTGTGCGCCGGTGGTCGTTATGACGGTCTGGTGGAGCAACTTGGCGGTCGCGCAACCCCGGCGGTGGGCTTTGCGATGGGTCTGGAACGACTTGTTTTGTTAGTTCAGGCAGTTAATCTGGAATTTAATGCCGATCCTGTTGTCGATATATACCTGGTAGCCTCAGGCGCGGATACGCAGTCTGCGGCGATGACACTGGCGGAGCGCCTGCGTGATGAAAATCCGGGCGTGAAACTGATGACTAACCACGGCGGCGGCAACTTTAAGAAACAGTTTGCCCGTGCCGATAAATGGGGCGCCCGCGTTGCACTGGTGCTGGGTGAGTCCGAAGTGGCTGACGGCACCGTTGTAGTGAAGGATTTGCGCTCTGGTGAGCAAACGGCAGTCGCACAGGATAGTGTGACCGCACATTTGCGCACGTTATTGGGTTAAGGAGAAGGACAGCGTGGAAATTTACGAGAACGAAAACGACCAGGTTGATGCGATTAAACGCTTCTTTGCTGAAAATGGCAAAGCGCTGGCTGTTGGGGTGATTTTAGGGGTTGGCGCGCTGCTCGGTTGGCGCTACTGGACCAGTCATCAGACGGAGTCCGCACGCTCTGCTTCTCTGGCATATCAAAATGCGGTGACCGCGGTGAGCGCGGGCAAACCGGATAGCATCTCCGCTGCGGAGAAATTCGCCACGGAGAATAAAAATACCTACGGCGCGTTAGCTTCTATGGAACTGGCGCAGCAGTTTGTTGATCAAAATGAACTTGAGAAAGCCGCAGCCCAGCTACAGCAAGGACTGGCGGCCACCAGCGATGAGAACCTCAAAGCGGTGATTAATCTGCGTCTTGCCCGCGTTCAGGTGCAGCTCAAGCAGGCCGATACCGCGCTGAAAACGCTCGATACCGTAAAAGGTGAAGGATGGGCTGCGATTGTCGCCGATCTGCGTGGCGAAGCGTTGTTGAGCAAAGGCGATAAACAAGGCGCGCGCAGCGCATGGGAAGCAGGCGTGAAAAGCGATGCCAGCCCGGCGCTGAGTGAAATGATGCAGATGAAAATCAATAATTTGTCCATCTGAGAGGGACCCGATGCAATTGCGTAAATTACTTCTGCCAGGACTGCTTTCTGTTACGTTATTGAGCGGTTGTTCACTGTTTAGTGGCGAAGAAGATGTTGTCAAAATGTCCCCGTTGCCGACGGTGGAAAACCAGTTTACGCCGTCTACCGCATGGAGTACGTCTGTAGGTAGCGGTATCGGCGAGTTTTATTCCAACCTGCACCCGGCGTATGCCGATAACGTGGTCTACGCGGCTGACCGTAAAGGCATCGTAAAAGCGGTAAACGCGGATGACGGGAAAGAAGTCTGGTCCGTGAACCTGGCGGAGAAAGACGGCTGGTTCTCCAGAGCGCCTGCGTTGCTGTCTGGCGGCGTAACGGTCTCCGGCGGCCATGTCTATATTGGCAGCGAAAAAGCGCAGGTTTATGCGTTGAACGCGGCTGACGGTACGACGGCGTGGCAGACGAAAGTCGCCGGTGAAGCGTTATCTCGCCCGGTTGTCAGTGATGGCCTGGTGCTTATTCATACCAGCAACGGTCAGTTGCAGGCGCTGAATGAGGCGGACGGCGCGATCAAATGGACCGTGAACCTCGACATGCCGTCGCTTTCGCTGCGCGGTGAGTCCGCTCCGGCTACTGCGTATGGCGCCGCCATTGTGGGTGGTGATAACGGTCGCGTCAGCGCCGTGCTGATGCAGCAGGGCCAGATGATTTGGCAACAGCGTATTTCCCAGGCGACCGGTTCGACTGAAATCGACCGTCTGAGCGATGTCGATACCACGCCGGTTATCGTCAATGGCGTCGTTTACGCGCTGGCTTATAATGGTAACCTGACGGCGCTGGATCTGCGCAGTGGTCAGATTATGTGGAAACGTGAGCTGGGCTCGGTGAATGATTTCATCGTTGACGGCGATCGTATCTACCTGGTGGATCAGAATGACCGTATTCTGGCATTGACCACCGACGGCGGCGTGACGCTGTGGACGCAAAGCGATCTGCTGCACCGCCTGCTGACATCGCCTGCGCTGTATAATGGCAATCTGGTGGTAGGCGATAGCGAAGGCTATATGCACTGGATTAACGTTGAGGACGGTCGTTTTGTGGCTCAGCAAAAAGTGGATAGCTCCGGCTTCCTGACCGAACCGGTCTCTGCCGATGGCAAACTGCTGATCCAGGCGAAAGACGGTACGCTGTATTCTATTACGCGTTAATCGTCACGGCCGCACGCTTTGAAAAACGGCTCCTGGTGCAGGGGCCGTTTTACTGTTTTTAACAACGGCGCAAAAATCGCGCGCGTTGTTTGATGATTTTTTAAATGAGGCTTTAAACATGGTACCTGTGGTCGCGCTTGTCGGGCGCCCTAACGTCGGAAAATCCACGTTATTTAACCGTCTAACTCGCACCCGAGATGCGCTGGTTGCGGATTTCCCGGGTCTGACTCGTGACCGTAAGTACGGTCGTGCGGAGATTGAAGGCCGCGAGTTTATCTGTATTGATACCGGCGGTATTGATGGCACTGAAGACGGTGTGGAAACCCGCATGGCGGAACAGTCGCTGCTGGCGATTGAAGAGGCTGATGTTGTGCTGTTCATGGTGGATGCGCGTGCTGGCCTGATGCCAGCGGATGAAGCGATCGCCAAACATCTGCGCTCCCGCGAAAAACCCACGTTCCTTGTGGCAAACAAAACTGACGGGCTCGATCCCGAGCAGGCGGTTGTCGACTTCTATGCGCTGGGTTTAGGTGAAATTCACCCGATTGCAGCTTCTCACGGTCGTGGCGTGCTCAGCCTGCTGGAGCATGTTCTGCTGCCGTGGATGGACGACGTCGCCCCGCAGGAAGAGGTGGATGAAGACGCCGAATACTGGGCGAAACTGGCAGCGGAAGAGAACGGGGAAGAGGAGCCGGAAGATGACTTCAACCCTCAGGATCTGCCAATCAAACTGGCGATTGTCGGTCGTCCGAACGTAGGTAAGTCCACACTGACTAACCGTATTCTGGGTGAAGACCGCGTAGTGGTCTATGACATGCCGGGAACGACGCGCGACAGTATCTATATTCCGATGGAACGCGACGATCGTGAATACGTGCTGATTGATACCGCAGGCGTACGTAAGCGTGGGAAAGTCACCGATGCGGTAGAAAAATTCTCCGTCATTAAAACGTTGCAGGCGATTGAAGATGCCAACGTGGTGATGCTGGTTATCGATGCGCGCGAAGGGATTTCCGATCAGGATCTGTCGCTGCTGGGCTTTATCCTTAATAGTGGGCGCTCACTTGTCATCGTCGTGAACAAATGGGACGGCCTGACCCAGGAAGTGAAAGAGCAGGTGAAAGAGACGCTGGACTTCCGTCTGGGCTTTATCGACTTTGCGCGCGTACACTTTATCTCTGCGCTGCATGGTAGTGGCGTGGGCAACCTGTTTGAGTCCGTACGTGAAGCGTATGACAGTTCAACCCGTCGCGTCAGCACCGCCATGCTGACCCGCATCATGACTATGGCGGTTGAAGATCACCAGCCACCGCTGGTTCGCGGTCGCCGCGTGAAGCTGAAATATGCCCACGCCGGGGGATATAACCCGCCAATCGTGGTGATTCACGGCAACCAGGTGAAAGACCTGCCGGACTCTTACAAGCGCTATCTGATGAACTACTTCCGCAAATCGCTGGACGTGATGGGAACGCCTATCCGTATTCAGTTTAAAGAAGGGGAAAATCCGTATGCGAATAAGCGCAATACGCTGACCCCGACCCAGATGCGTAAGCGTAAACGTCTGATTAAGCACATTAAGAAAAGCAAATAATCGTCGCTGACGTTGATAAAACCCGCGCCTGTCGCGGGTTTTTTTGTTTTGCTCCAGCCGATGGTTTCCCTGTGTGATGTCAATGACTATTCGTTTTCTTCCAACTTTAAATCTAAGAAAGTAGACAATTGTCGAATTTTCATCTTAAAGTCCAGGGGTTGGTACTAGACAAAACTGGCTCCAGGTTATCAAATGGTTAAATAACCCTTCGCCGCATGTAAAAAAATCGGTCAGATACGTAACTGGTCGGCGTGCATTGCGGTGTTTATAAGCACAACGACATACCTTTTCGGGAGAATTATGCAATCCTCTGTTCATCAAAAAGAAAGCCGAACGTTCTTCGGCCATCCTTATCCGCTCGGTTCGCTGTTCTTCACCGAGATGTGGGAACGTTTCTCGTTTTACGGCATCCGTCCGTTACTGATTCTGTTTATGGCTGCGACCGTCTATGACGGGGGCATGGGACTGGCGCGTGAAAACGCCTCTGCGATTGTCGGTATCTTTGCCGGTACGATGTATCTCGCGGCGTTGCCGGGTGGCTGGCTGGCGGATAACTGGCTCGGCCAGCAGAAAGCGGTCTGGTACGGCTCGATTCTGATTGCGCTCGGCCACCTGTCGATTGCGCTCTCTGCCGTGATGGGCGACAACCTGTTCTTTATCGGCCTGATGTTTATCGTGCTCGGTTCTGGCCTGTTCAAGACCTGTATCTCGGTCATGGTAGGGACGCTGTATAAAAAAGGCGATGCACGTCGTGACGGCGGTTTCTCGCTGTTCTATATGGGCATCAATATGGGGTCCTTCATTGCGCCGCTGATCTCCGGCTGGCTGATTAAAAGCCACGGCTGGCACTGGGGCTTTGGTATCGGCGGCATCGGGATGCTGGTGGCGTTGATCATCTTCCGCGTGTTTGCCGTTCCGGCAATGAAACGCTACGACAGCGAAGTGGGGCTGGACTCCACCTGGAACAGCCCGGTAGTGAAGAGAAACGGCGTGGGCGCATGGCTGCTGGCGCTGGCAGTAGGCGTGGTGGTTATCGTTGCGCTGATCGCTCAGGGCGTGATTGTGATTAACCCGGTCGCGGTAGCCAGCATGCTGGTGTACGTGATTGCGGCGTCTGTTGCGCTCTACTTTATCTACCTGTTTGTTTTTGCGGGCCTGAACCGTAAAGAGCGCGCACGACTGCTGGTCTGCTTTATCCTGCTGGTTTCAGCCGCATTCTTCTGGTCTGCGTTTGAGCAAAAGCCGACCTCATTCAACCTGTTCGCCAACGACTACACTAACCGCATGATCGGCGATTTTGAGATCCCGGCCGTATGGTTCCAGTCGATCAACGCCCTGTTTATCATCCTGCTGGCGCCGGTGTTCAGCTGGGCATGGCCAAAGCTGGCGAGCATGAACATTCGCCCGAGCAGCATCACCAAGTTTGTTATCGGTATTCTGTGTGCGGCGGCGGGCTTTGGCCTGATGATGCTGGCGGCGCAGAACGTGCTGAATAACGGCGGGGCGGGCGTATCACCGTTCTGGCTGGTAGGCAGCATTCTGATGCTGACGCTGGGCGAGCTGTGCCTGAGCCCGATTGGTCTGGCGACCATGACGTTGCTGGCGCCGGAAAGAATGCGCGGTCAGATGATGGGGCTGTGGTTCTGTGCGAGCGCGCTGGGTAACCTGGCTGCGGGCCTGATTGGCGGCCATGTGAAGGCCGATCAGCTCGATATGCTGCCGGACCTCTTCGCGCGTTGCTCCGTCGCCCTGCTGATTTGCGCTGCGGTGCTGATCGTGCTTATTGTTCCGGTTCGTCGTATGCTGGAAAATACACAGACTAAAAATGAGCAGAAGCCGGTCACTAACGCCTGATGCAACATCCGACCTGGCCGGGGCGTGAGTGACGCCCCGGCAGTTCAACGAACGAGACGGGAACAGACGTTCAGGGATTTATTGGTCATGGGCTTTGATGCTCAGCTCGCAACATATCAAAGGAGTTACCGTGTCGATTACCTGCCCGGATTGCCATACAGAGCTGGAACCGCAAAACGGTGCGGCGCACTGCGACAGCTGCAATAAAGATATTGAACTTGAAGCGCGCTGCCCGGATTGCCATAAGCCGCTCCAGGTGTTAAAAGCCTGCGGCGCGGTGGATTATTTCTGCCAGAATGGTCATGGGCTGATCTCTAAAAAGCGCGTGGAGTTTGTGCCGCTTTAATCCGTCTTTTTCCTGCGCGTTTTCTTCGCGGTCGTCACGCCTTTCACTTCGCTTTCCACCCAGCCGTCTGACAGCCGGGTGGTGAGCACATCACCGGCTTTCACCTGTCTGGTTTGCTTCAGCACCTTGCCGTCCGTCGCCGTGGTTACGCTATAACCGCGCGCCAGCGTGGAGAGCGGGCTGACAGCTTCAAGATGCGTTACCGCATTGCCAAAGCGTTCGCGTGTGGCGCTCAGACGTGCGCGCACGTTCTCGGCCAGACGATACTCCAACTGCTGAATACGCGTTTGCGCGCGATAAATTCGCGGCTGCGGGTTTTGCTGGTTTAAACGCTGGAGGACACGTTGCTGGCGCGAGGCCGCGCGCTTGAGTTGATTATCCAGCGCGAAGTTCATCCGCTGGCGCAATCTTTCCAGCATCGTCTGCTGGCGCGCCAGGCGCAGTTGCGGGTGTTGCTGCTGTAACCGGTGGAAAAGCTGCGTAAAACGGCGGTTGCGGTTTGCCAGATAGTAATCCATCGCCATCCCGAGGCGTTGTTGCGCGGACTGAATCTGGCGCAGCAACTCCTGCTGATTACGGCTGACTATCTCGGCGGCTGCGGAAGGCGTCGGCGCACGCAGGTCGGCAACAAAATCGGCGATGGTGACGTCGGTTTCATGGCCGACGGCGCTAACGACCGGAATGCGGCTGGCGAAAATCGCCCGCGCGACGCGTTCATCGTTAAAACTCCACAGATCTTCCAGTGAACCGCCGCCGCGCCCGACGATCAGCACGTCGCATTCACTTCGGGCGTTAGCCCGTTCAATGGCGCGAACAATCTGGCCCGGCGCGTCATCACCCTGAACAGCGGTCGGGTAGATGATAACCGGCAGGGAGGGATCGCGGCGTTTCAGGACATGAAGAATGTCATGTAAAGCGGCACCGGTTTTTGAGGTGATCACCCCGACGCAGTGAGCGGGCGAGGGGAGCGGTTGTTTATACTGCTGATCGAACAGCCCTTCAGCCTGCAATTTTGCTTTCAGCAGCTCATATTTCTGCTGGAGCAGGCCTTCACCCGCAGGCTGCATGCTTTCAACGATGATCTGATAGTCGCCGCGTGGCTCATACAGGGTGATATTGGCGCGAACCAGCACCTGTTGCCCGTGCTGCGGGCGAAAAGTGACGCGGCGGTTGCTGTTACGGAACATCGCGCAGCGTACCTGGGCGGTGTCATCCTTTAGCGTAAAGTACCAGTGACCGGAGGCGGGCTGCGTGAAATTAGAGATTTCACCGCTGATCCATACTTGCCCCATTTCCTGCTCAAGCAGCAGACGAACCGTCTGATTAAGGCGGCTTACGGTAAAGATTGAGGAGGTCTGAGAGGATAACATGTGAGCGGGATCAAATTCTAAATCAGCAAGTTATTCAGTCGATAGTAACCCGCCCACAGGGGATCGCAAGCATTATTTGCAAAAAAGTGTGGATGCAATCGGTTTCGCTCTGTATAATGCCACGGCAATATTTATCCACCCCCAGGTTAGAGATATTGCCCATGCTACGTATTGCTAAAGAAGCTCTGACGTTTGACGACGTCCTCCTCGTTCCCGCTCACTCCACCGTTCTGCCGAATACTGCCGACCTCAGCACGCAGTTGACGAAAACCATTCGTCTGAACATCCCTATGCTCTCCGCAGCAATGGATACCGTGACGGAAGCGCGCCTTGCAATCGCCCTGGCACAGGAAGGCGGCATCGGTTTTATCCACAAAAATATGTCTATCGAGCGTCAGGCGGAAGAAGTTCGCCGCGTGAAGAAACATGAATCCGGCGTGGTTACCGACCCGCAAACCGTTCTGCCAACCACCACGCTGCGTGAAGTGAAAGAACTGACCGAACGTAACGGTTTTGCTGGCTATCCGGTTGTCACCGAAGATAACGAGCTGGTCGGTATCATTACCGGTCGTGACGTGCGTTTTGTCACCGACCTGAGCCAGCCTGTCAGCGTGTATATGACGCCGAAAGAGCGCCTGGTCACAGTGCGCGAAGGTGAAGCGCGTGAAGTGGTTTTTGCCAAAATGCACGAAAAACGCGTTGAGAAAGCGCTGGTTGTGGATGACAGCTTCCATCTGATCGGCATGATCACCGTAAAAGATTTCCAGAAAGCGGAACGTAAACCGAACGCCTGTAAAGATGAGCAGGGTCGTCTGCGCGTTGGCGCGGCAGTCGGCGCGGGCGCGGGCAACGAAGAGCGCGTTGACGCGCTGGTTGCCGCTGGCGTTGACGTACTGCTGATCGACTCCTCTCACGGCCACTCCGAAGGCGTTCTACAACGCATTCGTGAAACCCGCGCCAAATACCCGGATCTGCAAATCATCGGCGGCAACGTAGCAACCGGCGCAGGCGCGCGCGCGCTGGCAGACGCTGGCGTCAGCGCGGTGAAAGTGGGTATCGGTCCTGGCTCTATCTGTACGACCCGTATCGTCACAGGCGTAGGCGTTCCACAAATTACTGCTGTCTCTGATGCAGTAGAAGCACTCGAAGGCCTGGGCATTCCGGTTATCGCCGATGGCGGTATTCGTTTCTCCGGCGATATCGCCAAAGCGATCGCCGCAGGCGCAAGCGCGGTAATGGTCGGTTCCATGCTGGCGGGTACTGAAGAATCCCCGGGCGAAATCGAACTGTACCAGGGCCGTTCTTACAAATCCTACCGTGGTATGGGTTCTCTGGGCGCGATGTCCAAAGGCTCCTCTGACCGTTATTTCCAGAGCGATAACGCGGCAGACAAACTGGTGCCGGAAGGTATCGAAGGCCGCGTAGCGTATAAAGGCCGCCTGAAAGAGATCATTCACCAGCAGATGGGCGGCCTGCGCTCCTGTATGGGTCTGACCGGCTGTGGTACTATCGACGCGCTGCGTACCAAAGCGGAGTTTGTACGCATCAGCGGTGCGGGTATTCAGGAAAGCCACGTTCATGACGTGACCATCACCAAAGAGTCCCCGAACTACCGTCTGGGCTCCTGATTTTCTTCGCCCGACCTCGTGTCGGGCGATTTATTTAATCTGTTTCACTTGCCTCGGAATTAGCGTCAATGACGGAAAATATTCATAAACATCGCATTCTCATCCTGGATTTTGGTTCTCAGTACACTCAGCTGGTTGCGCGTCGCGTGCGTGAACTCGGCGTTTACTGCGAACTGTGGGCGTGGGATGTTACGGAAGCACAAATTCGCGAATTCAACCCAAGCGGTATTATTCTTTCCGGCGGCCCGGAAAGCACCACTGAAGAAAACAGCCCACGCGCGCCGGAGTATGTGTTTGAAGCTGGCGTGCCGGTATTCGGCGTGTGCTACGGCATGCAGACGATGGCGATGCAACTGGGCGGCCATGTTGAAGCATCCAATGAACGTGAATTCGGTTACGCGCAGGTGGAAGTGAGAACCGACAGCGCGCTGATTCGCGGCATTGAAGACTCCCTGACCGCAGACGGCAAGCCGCTGCTGGACGTGTGGATGAGCCACGGCGATAAAGTTACCGCTATCCCGTCTGACTTTGTCACCGTTGCCAGCACCGAAACCTGCCCGTTCGCCATTATGGCTAACGAGGAAAAACGTTTTTACGGCGTGCAGTTCCACCCGGAAGTCACGCACACCCGTCAGGGTATGCGCATGCTGGAACGCTTTGTGCGTGATATCTGCCAGTGTGAAGCGCTGTGGACTCCGGCGAAGATCATCGACGATGCGGTAAATCGCATTCGTGAACAGGTTGGCGACGACAAAGTGATCCTCGGCCTGTCTGGCGGCGTTGACTCTTCCGTTACCGCGATGCTGCTGCACCGTGCCATCGGTAAAAACCTGACCTGCGTATTCGTTGATAACGGCCTGCTGCGTCTGAACGAAGCCGAGCAGGTAATGGACATGTTCGGCGATCATTTTGGTCTCAACATTGTTCACGTTCCGGCGGAAGAACGTTTCCTGACCGCGCTGAAAGGCGAAAACGATCCAGAAGCGAAACGTAAGATCATCGGTCGCGTATTCGTTGAAGTCTTCGACGAAGAAGCGTTCAGACTGGAAGACGTGAAATGGCTGGCGCAGGGCACTATCTATCCTGACGTTATCGAGTCCGCCGCTTCCGCCACCGGTAAAGCGCACGTCATCAAATCTCACCACAATGTGGGCGGCCTGCCGAAAGAGATGAAGATGGGTCTGGTTGAGCCGCTGAAAGAGCTGTTCAAAGACGAAGTGCGCAAGATTGGTCTGGAACTGGGCCTGCCGTACGACATGCTGTACCGTCATCCGTTCCCAGGGCCGGGTCTGGGCGTACGCGTGCTGGGTGAAGTGAAGAAAGAGTACTGCGACCTGCTGCGTCGTGCGGATGCTATCTTCATCGAAGAGTTGCACAAAGCGGATCTGTACAACAAAGTGAGCCAGGCGTTCACCGTGTTCCTGCCGGTTCGCTCCGTTGGCGTAATGGGCGATGGCCGTAAATACGACTGGGTTGTCTCCCTGCGTGCGGTAGAAACCATCGACTTTATGACCGCGCACTGGGCGCACCTGCCGTATGATTTCCTCGGCCGCGTCTCTAACCGCATCATCAACGAAGTCAACGGCATCTCCCGCGTGGTGTATGACATCAGCGGTAAGCCGCCAGCAACGATTGAGTGGGAATGATTTAACGTCTGGCAACAGCCTGCGCGTAAAAGCAGTAAAGTACCTCTAAGCCCGCGTAACTGCGGGCTTTTTTTTATTTTTGGCCTGACGCTGTCTGGCAAATTCCCGCATCGCCAAGCCCCCCGTTTCTATGGCATGGTAGATGGTACGATCAGAATCTGATGCCATGTTCGGCACTCGATACCATGCTGCGCAACCTCAAGCAAAGGACAAGCTCTACAAAGTGAATGACCGTGACGGCCTCTACGTGGTCATCACGCCTGCGGGTTCGATTTCATTCCGCTAACACTGATTGGATCGAGAAGTGTCTTGCACACGAACAGAAGGGAGTTCGTGCCGTCTACAGCAAGGCGGAGTACCGCGATCAGCGCCAGGCGGTGTTACAGGGTTGGGCCGACATGATCGATGAGTGGACAATCAGTAAAGCTCGCTTCAAGGAGTGATTTGGAGCTCGATAGCCCGTTTTTTGTCCCAAAACTAGAGGCTTTCTTGACGGTCTGCCAGGCTTCGCGCTTTTGTGGTTGGACATATCTTATTAGTGTTAAGATACCCGTCAATTTTTTAATGTTTCGGTATCTTCAATGAATCAACGCATTGGATACGCCCGTGTTTCGACGGACGACCAGCACCCGGATCTTCTGTAGCGCGACGCGCTCCAGCAGGCCGGGTGCAGCGTGATCTATGAAGAGGCGGCCAGCGGAAAGAGTGCGTCACACCCGGAGCTTGAGCAGCGCTGGTAGCAGCCCCGTGCCGGTGGCTGGAAGCCGAAGTTAGATGACCAGCAGGTATGAGAGATCAAAGCCCTGTTGCGCGACCCAGATATTAAGGTGGCCGAGGTGGCCCGCGGTTATGGCGTGTCCCGAACTACCCTTTACAAGCACGTCGGCGTTGTAGCGTCGAGGCAATAAGGTTATGGCGATGATTGATAAAGACGTTGTTATGAGTGAAACGACAGAAGTGCTGAGAGATAAACCGGCTTCTGGATCTGCGTCGGCTACCATGTCAGCCAATGCTTATCCTGTCGAAAAGGATATTAATTTTAAGCCAGTGACAGAGGGATTCAGGCTCCAATATGAGCACCCGAATGGGCGCTTATATCAAGGTAATTCATTTGATTGGCTCGAATCACTTGATGACGCAAGTGTTGATCTTGTTTTTGCTGATCCACCATACAACATAAAAAAAGCCGATTGGGATAATTTTGAGAGTCAAGAGAAGTATATTGAATGGTCCCTTAGCTGGATCAGGCAAGCGTCTCGTATTCTAAAGCCTACCGGGTCGTTGTATGTGTGTGGATTCTCTGAGATTCTGGCTGATTTGAAACACCCTGCCTCAAAATACTTTAAACATTGCCGTTGGCTTATTTGGCATTACAAGAACAAGGCTAATTTAGGTAGTGATTGGGGACGTTCACATGAGAGCATCATTCACTTTAGGAAGTCTGATGCGTCCAGGCTGAACATTGATGATGTTCGCACCCCATATGGGGCACATACGCTTAAATATCCATCCCATCCGCAAGCGGAGTCTAGCGCCTATGGTAAAGGTGCAAATAAGAAACGTGATAACTGGATGCCTCATCCTAAAGGTGCGAAGCCGAAGGATGTATTTGATATTCCCACTACCTGCAACGGAATGGGAGAGAAGACTCCACATCCTACGCAAAAGCCAGAAGAATTGGTTCGGAAACTCGTTCTCGCTTCATCGAACGAAGGTGATCTAGTTATTGACCCATTTTCTGGGTCTGGAACTACGGCAGTCGTAGCAGAACAGCTCAACCGACAGTGGATGGCGTGTGATCTTAATCCACAATACAACGAATGGGCGATTCAAAGGATTGAAAACGTTCGGCGCATGACGAAGGACGAGTGGATAGCGCACGATCGAAAAACAGCAGAACGAAGGGAATCTATCCGATGAGTCTTTCAAACTTAGTTAACTATGCCACAGATAAAGAACGGTTTCACACTATCGAGAATTACATTGATTTTTGCACTCGATACTTGGAGTACGTGGAAACAGAATTGCAGGCTCGAATCGTTTCACAGAATGAAATCCATTACCAGTTTTTTCAATATAAACAAGATGGTAGTTTTAATATTACGCGACCAATTAATTCAAGGTTAATGTATGACGCGGATAGCTTTTCTCAGGCTGTACAACGATTTCGTTTGACACTTACCCAGTTGAGAGATGGGCAAAAGCCATCCGATGACTTGCGTGAGAACCTGATTTGTACCATCTACACGCTTCAACAATCCATCGGTGCGGCACTTGATGGCTTGCCTGCTGGTAAATCAAATCAGGCAAGAAAGGTGAATGGGGATTTATTTGAGCGGCTTATTAGATTGTTGATCGTGTCGCTCAACGTCGATTGTGTTTCTGGAACAATGCAGGTTCCAGTTAAAGATGAAGGTGGAGCTGAGCTTTTCAAATCAAGCTATCAACATGATTTGATGCTGAGTAAGGGGGATGAGTTGAAGATAATTGGCTCTGTCAAAACTTCAAGTAAAGACCGAATTGACAAAGTCTTTATGGATAAATTTCTATATAACCGCCTTACCGATACCGCGCTCCCGCACATCGCAATATTTTTGAACGATGTACAGCGTAAGAAATCCAGGCGTGAAAATGAATATGGTGTCAGCGCTACGTTCTTGCCAGGACATTTCAAAGCGTACACTGTTAAGCTAAATCCGTTGGATGGCGTGTACTATTGTGATATTCGGCCAAATATGGTTGATGACTTATTGCTCGCGCAACACATTAAGACCATCGATCATTTCTTCTATTCTGATCTGTGGGAATTATTAGACCGGCCAGGTCAAACATTAGAAGAGGTTGCTATCAAAGAAGAGGATAGTGATGAAGGCAGTGAGTAATTTGCGCCATGTCTGATCTGACCAGTAGTGAGCGTCGAAAGTTGGAAAAGCTGCTTGGCATGGGTAGTTGTTATGTCCTGAATTTCTCCGACCGTACCTTTGGCGACTTCTTCGACGAGTACTGGGTCGAGATCGACGCCGAGCACTACCGCACAAAGGGAGCGTCCAGGGCCGATCACATGCGGACATATTGCGAACCATGTTGTTGATCGAGGACTGCCGAAAGATCGCTTAACGCTTGCTTAGCGACCAACCCGTGGCCGAGATGGATGCGCTAGCGGCGACCGCAGGCGTGCGTAGCTTTGAGGTGGCGGCAGAGCACGTCCGCGAAGCCATCAAAAAGAATCAGCTGGAGGGGCGTTGGATCGTCTGCATACGTTCGTCATCAAGTTTGTGCCCGCCCTGTGTGACGGTGGCCACCTCGAATCGGTCATGACCGAACGCAGGCAGAACAAGCATTTTTTAGTCGGATAAACTGAATATGGTATTTATCATAGTATTGATATGATATGTATTCTCAACAATCTGAAATATAAGGGTATTTGTCTCCTGTTGAGGATAGAGTGGAGCTAGTTCATAGCTCATCATATCTATTCAGATTCATCATTAGCCCTCTGTAATTGCGGAGGGTTTTTGTTTTTATGTATTCATGTCTATCCACTCTATCTCACATCTTTTGACGGTACAGGTGACGGTATCGTCGAAGAGCGTTTGCTGACCGCTCCACATTAGCAAGCCTCGACAACAGGAAAAAGATGAATACTTGTTGTTGGTCTAAATGTGGTCTATATTTGAACCGAAAAGTGACCAATGACTATTAGGTGGGGCGTATCATGAAAGTAGAGACAATTAGCTACGTTAAAAAGAACGCAGCAACGCTTGATCTGTCGGAACCGATCCTGGTCACGCAAAATGGTGTCCCTGCTTATGTTATTGAATCCTATGACCAGCAGCAGGAGCGGGAAAACGCTATTGCGTTGCTGAAGCTGCTTACCCTTTCAGAGAAAGATAAAGCTGAAGGGCGCGTGTTCTCAAAAGGCCAACTGCTGGATGGACTTGCGGATTAAACGCAGAGCACTCAACGTTAAGGGACTTCCATGGAACAGCAGGTGACCTTTGAGTACACGCTTACTGTAAAACACTGCATTGACACAATAGCGGGTTTCCTCCGACGCGTTGATGTCGAACCGCGCCCGGTTATCGCAGATATTCTTACACAGTTTGAAAGTATCGTTGGGCAGTTCCCGCTGGGATGCCAGATTTGCCCTGAACTGCTGAAAATTGGCTGTGCAAAGTACCGGGAGTTTAACCACGCTGAAGGCTATCGAGTTTTGTATTCAGTAGACGGCACATTAGTGACAGCACATGCGATTTTGTCACATCGGCAGGACATACAGCAGTTGTTGTTCAGGCGTCTGATTGCCGCCTGAACAATCAGGCGACGATACCCGTCTTCCAGAGTCTATTACCAGACTGAGGCACAGCGCTATCTGTCCGGCGAATGCATATGCAATCCAGAAAACAGTATGTCTATGTGAGCAGGAAAAGTTTAGCGTTGAGCAGGTGTCTCGACTGAGAGAGTGGACTGTTGAGCTTCTTTTTTATCCTGATGATGATGCCAGGCACCGATAGAAGAGTAGACGAAGCGTCCGAAGAAGAAGAGAAAACTGATAAACAGTACGATACGGGTCATTCGACTGTTAAATCGATGTCGTTTTCGCATACTGGTTGCCTGACTCACAAAAGGTTCCTTAGGGTATGCCCAGCATAGTGGGCGATGGGTACATTAAGGCACATTGTAAAGGAATGGTCAATTGTCGATTATGTAAAAATACGTCAGTTGATTTATCTCTTATTGTTATGGAAGATAATTTTAGTATTTACATTAATAATAAATTAATGATAACGAAGCAGAAAAAACGTAATTATTAGTTAATGAGAAGGAAATTGATTGATATATATCAAATGTTGCTTCCCGTTGATAACTAGAATCAAGACACATATTGTGACGTTGTTTTTATTATTATTTTAAAGTCAGGTGGGATGCCTGTCTGAAGCACCTTGCAGGAAGCGAGGGTTTTTGCTGAGCATCTATGAAACTAAATCAGACCTATATCAAAATCAGAGATAAATGGTGGGTGCTACCTCTCATTTTACCCTCTTTGCTGTTGCCCATATTAAGCATTGCCAATACCTACGCGCATACCAATACGGGTTCCGGCAATGTCACGCTTTTTTATCTTCCCCTGGCATTCACCATTAGCCTGATGTCATTTTTTGACTGGGCGGCATTACCAGGCATTGCGGTCGCAATCTTCTGGAACCGCTATCCGATAGTGGGATTGTATGAGACGCTCTCCATTATCGGACATTTCATTATCCCGGTCGTGCTCTGCTGGGGCGGGTATCGCGTGTTTACTCCCCGGCGCAATCAGGTGTCTCATGGCGATGCTCACCTGATGTTTCAGCGGATGTTCTGGCAGGTATTTTGCCCGGCGACGTTATTTCTGGTGCTTTTTCAATTTGCCGCCTTCCTGGGAATGTATGCGAGCAAATCAAGCATGATGGGCGTAATGCCTTTTAATATCAATACATTGATTAACTATCAGGCTTTGCTGGTGGGAAATCTTATCGGCGTTCCGCTGTGTTATTTTATTATTCGTACTGTCCGCAATCCGCTATATCTGCGTGGATATTATGCGCAGCTGAAACAACAGTTTGATAAGAAAGTCACAAAGAAAGAGGTTGTTATCTGGTTACTCGTGCTGACATTGCTCATGACAATGCTTTGCATGCCATTGAATGAAAATAGTTCAATATTTAGCACTAACTATACCTTGTCATTATTATTGCCGGTAATGCTATGGGGAGCGATGCGCTACGGTTATCGATTTATTTCGCTGATATGGTCGGCTGTTCTCATTACCGCAATTCATTATTACCAGAGCTACATGCCTTATTATTCCGGGTATGACACACAACTCACTATTACGTCTTCAAGCTACCTGGTTTTCTCTTTTATTGTGAGCTATATGGCGGTGCTGGCGACGCGCCAGAGAATCGTCAGCGGTCGGGCGCGTCGGCTCGCGTATCTTGATCCCGTCGTGCATCTGCCTAACCTGCGGGCGCTAAATCGCGCGCTGAAAAATTCGCCCTGGTCAGCACTCTGTTTTTTACGCGTGCCCGGCCTGGAATTACTGGGGAAGAACTATGGCGTTATGCTGAGAATTCAGTACAAGCAAAAGCTCTCCCACTGGATAAACACCTTGCTGGCGCCCGGTGAATGCGTGTATCAGCTGTCGGGGCATGATTTGATTCTGCGTCTGAATATGGAGTCGCATCAACAGCGCATTGAAGCGCTGGACAACCATATCAAGCAATTCCGTTTCATGTGGGATGATATGCCGCTCCAGCCGCAGGTTGGGGTCAGCTACTGCTATGTGCGCTCTCCGGTCAGCCATATCTATCTGTTATTAGGCGAATTAAGCACCATCGCCGATCTTTCCCTGATGACCAACAAACCGGAGAATATGCAGCGGCGTGGCGCAATGCATTTGCAGCGGGACCTGAAAGATAAAGTGGCGATGATGAACCGCTTGCAGTATGCGCTGGAGCACGATCATTTTTGCCTGATGGCGCAGCCGATTTCAGGTATTCGCGGCGATGTTTACCATGAAATACTGCTGCGACTGAAAGACGATAATGGCGGCATGATCAATCCCGATGGGTTTCTGCCCGTTGCTCACGAATTTGGCCTGTCGTCCAGCATCGATCTGTGGGTGATTGAAAATACCCTGCGCTTTATGGCGCAGAACCGGGATAAGCTGCCAGCCCACCGTTTTGCCATCAATCTGTCACCAACGTCGGTATGCCGCGCCCAGTTTCCGATTGATGTCAGTAACCTGCTGAGCCAGTACGAAGTTGAAGCGTGGCAGCTGATCTTTGAAGTGACCGAAAGCAATGCGTTCACCAATGCCGAACAGGGTCAGGCAACGTTGTCACAGTTGCAACAGTTAGGTTGCCAGATAGCGATTGATGATTTTGGAACCGGTTATGCCAGTTATGCGCGGCTGAAAAATGTGAGCGCGAATATTCTCAAGATCGATGGCAGCTTTATTCGTAATATCGTCTCTAATAGTCTCGATTATCAGATTGTGGCGTCCATTTGCCATCTGGCGCGAATGAAGAATATGCAAGTGGTGGCGGAATATGTGGAAAGCGAAGAAATTCGTAGCGCGGTGAGCGCGTTGGGGATCGATTACCTTCAGGGCTATTTGCTTGGCGAACCCAGGCCGCTGGCGGCGACGCTGGAAGAGGTACAGGCACCATTGTCTGGTGCCTGAGGCGAAATTACGCCGCGATAGTGGGCGAACTCTCTTCTTCGATTTTGAGACGCCAGCCCGTGACCGCTTCCCAGTATTGCTGCTCTTTTTCCAGATCGAGCAGGACGAGCGCGTTTTGGCTAAACCAGTCATGCGGGAAGCGCAACGTCCAGTGATTGTCGTCAGTTTTAAGCCGTAGCGTTGGCGGCGTTGTGGTGGCCTGGCGCTGATTATTCAGCAGAACGCCCAGGCGCAATAGCTGAATCAACGGCAGGAATTGTTTTTTCTTGAACAACGTAAAGCGGGGCAAGTCATCCAGCTTAACGGCTTTACGATGATAACGGACTAATGTCGCCATCATCAGTTGCTGTTCCTGGTTAAAACCCGGCAAATCGCTGTTTTGCAGAATATAGGCAGAGTGGCGGTGCAGGCCGCTGTGGTTGATGTTCAGCCCCACCTCATGCAGCATTGCAGCCCACTTCAGTAACGCTTCCAGCTGTGGATGCGCCAGCTTTGGCTGTTGCGTCTGCCACTGTTCATACATCTGCATGGTTGTTTCCAGCACGCGCCGGGCCTGATCGCTGTCGATGTTATACTGATTCGCCAGGCTTTTGGCCGTACGGCTGCGCACATCCTGATGACGGAAGCGGCCTTCCATTTCGTACAGCACGCCTTCGCGCAGCGCCCCGTCGGAAAGGCGGAGTTCGCGGATCGCCAGCGCATCAAAAACGCCGCACAGAATGGCCAGACCCGGTACAAAGACCGCTTTTCGCTCTTCAGACAGACCCGGCAGGCTCAGCGCTTCAAAGGAGCGGTGCCTGAGCACTTCAGCCATCAGTCTATCCAGCCGTTCTGGCGTAATGAAGCCGTCCTTCTCACCCATTTCCAGCAGCACTTCATGGGCGGCTTTGATGGTGCCGGACGCGCCCAGCGCGACGTTCCAGCCCTGAATGCGGAACTGCCAGGTTAACGTCTCCAGTTTTTGCGCAGCGGCCATTCGGGCGCGCTGGAAATTTTCCGGGCTGATGGCGCCGCCAGGAAAATAGATTTGTGCGAAACTGACGCACCCCATGCGACGGCTTTCGACCAGTTTTGGCTCGAAGTTTTCGCCGATGACTAACTCCGTCGACCCCCCGCCGATATCGATCACCAGCTTGCGGCCTTTTTCCGGCTGCGTATGCTCCACGCCCATAAAAATCAGGCGGGCTTCTTCGTTACCGGAAATGATTTCGATCGGGTAGGGGATGACCTTCTCCGCGCGCTTCAGAAAATCGGTGGCGTTCAGCGCCTGGCGCAGGGTATGGGTGCCTACGATACACACGCTTGACGGGGAGAATCCCTGTAGGCGTTCGGCGAATAACGATAAGCAGCTTAACCCGCGTTCTATCGCTTCTTCACTTAACATATTGTCTTCGCCGAGACCATCCGCCAGATGTACGCGCTGTTTCAGCCGACCGATGATCTGCATGGCGCCATCCACCACGCGGGCAATGACCATATGAAAACTGTTCGAACCGAGGTCGACCGCCGCGAACTCCTGCGGCCGGGGTGTCTTGTCATGTATTGGCATAGCGTTAGTCAGGTTGCTCGAGTGATTTGATGTAGTCGTAAATCGCCAGTTGCGACTGCACCTTGCGACGATTTCCGCGCGGCACGTAGCGATTACTCAGTTCTTTATCTATGTAGCGGGCTTTTACCGTGTCGCTAAACAGGATGTCAATAATATCCAGCACGCGTTGCTTAAGACACGGGTCGAGCAGCGGCGCAGCAACTTCGATACGGTAATCGATATTTCTCGTCATCCAGTCAGCGGAGGAAAGATACACCTGCTTATCGCCGCCGTTGGTAAAAATATAAACCCGGTCATGTTCGAGATAGCGATCCACGATACTGATCACGCGGATATTGTCGCTAATGCCTTCCAGATTTGGAATCAGCGAACACATCCCACGAACCAGCAGATTGACCGGCACACCCGAGCTGGATGCGGCGTACAGACGGTCGACCAGCCCCTTGTCCACCAGGTTATTCAACTTCAGCGTAATGCCGGAGGGGAGACCTTGCTGGGCGTTGGCGATTTCTTTATCGATCATCTCGTACAGCAGGCGTCGTGAGTTCTGCGGAGAGACCAGCAAATAGTCGAACGTCACCGGGCGGTAAGGGTTCTCGATAAAGTTGAACACGCGACGGACTTCGTTCGTGATACGCGCATCGGCGGTCAGTAAGGAATAGTCGGTGTACAGGCGTGCCGTTTTTTCGTTGAAGTTCCCTGTGCCGATGTGCGCATAACGCACCACCTCATCGCCTTCTTTACGCGAGATGAGGAACAGTTTGGCGTGAATTTTCAGGCCTGGCGCCGAGAAGATCACATGTACGCCTGCTTCGGTCAGCCGCTTCGCCCAGTGGATATTCGCCTCTTCATCGAATCGCGCCTGCAATTCTACCACCACGGTGACTTTCTTGCCGTTATGGGCGGCGTGAATCATCGAGTCGATGATGCGTGAATCCTTCGCCACACGGTAGATGTTGATTTTGATCGCCAGCACGCTGGGGTCAAAGGAGGCCTGGCGCAGCAATTCCAGCACATGTTCGAAAGTGTGGTACGGATAATAGAGCAGAACGTCGCGCTCGCGAATGGCGTCGAACCCGTTGCGGAACTTCTCTTTATCGAACCAGAGATGGCGCAGTCGCGGCAGCGGCTTGTTCACCAGATTGGCTTTGCCCACGTTGGGGAAGCTAATGAAGTCTTTGAAGTTGTGATACCGGCCGCCGGGTACGATGGAGTCGTAGCGGGAGATGGTCAGCTTTTCACGCAGCACTTCCACCAGCGCGTTTGGCATATCGCGCTGATAAACAAAACGCACCGGCTCGGCGGTCAGGCGTTGTTTCAGGCTGGAGGACATCAGCTCCATCAGGCTCGATTCCATCTCGTGCACCAAATCGTATTCGGCATCACGGGTCATCTTCATTGAGTAGGCATTCAGCGCGTCGTAGTCAAAGAAGCCTTTGAAGATGTCGTCCAGGCAGTAGCGCAAAATGTTATCCAGCAGGATCATCGGCTTACGGCGACGCGGCGCTTCCGGCGGCAGATTCACAAAACGCGGCACTTTGTCGGATGGAATTTCCAGCAGCGCGTAGCGGATAGCATCGCCGCGAATAATCTCTACGGCCAGATAGGTGTAATCATCTTTCAGAAACTGAACTAAATCCGTTTCGCGATTGATCAGAATTGGCGTGATGTGTTGGCGTAAGTAATGTTTAAAATAATGCCGCAGCCAGCTTTGCTGGTTGGCCGACAGTTGGCGTTCGTTGATTAAGAAGATCTGATTACGCGCCATTTCCAGCAGCAATTCGTTGTACAGGCTGTCGAATTCCTGGTCGGCTTTTAGTACCCGGGACTGGATCTTACCTAGCAGATGGCGAGAATGAGAATTAGAACCCTGTTCTTCGCTGATTATGATGCGACGTTTCAGTTCGGCGAAACGAACTTTATAGAACTCGTCAAGGTTATTGGAATAGATGCCCAGGAAGCGCATGCGTTCAATAAGCGGATTTGATTTATCCGCAGCTTCCTGGAGCACGCGTTCGTTGAACGCTAACCAACTTAGCTCTTTCTCGATGTATAGTTTTTCCTGACCCATTACAACTCACACTCCGTTTTATTCACGGGACACTGCCTGATTATTATGGCGAGCATTGCGCTCAGATGTCCAACTGTGCCAGAAAAATATGACAATAAACCGTCAGATAAGCAAAGA
Source organism: Citrobacter sp. CK199 (assembly GCF_030333285.1). Classification (NCBI taxonomy): domain Bacteria; kingdom Pseudomonadati; phylum Pseudomonadota; class Gammaproteobacteria; order Enterobacterales; family Enterobacteriaceae; genus Citrobacter; species Citrobacter sp. CK199. The sequence goes on from NZ_JAOWGF010000008.1 coordinate 97,399, forward strand.
GATGAGGGGAATTCCTGAGGCGTAGGCCGGATAAAGCGTTGACGCGCCACCCGGCATTGAAACGTTGGATTGCCTGATGGCGCCGTCCTGCGAGGGAATGTTATTACTCGGCGGCATAGCCTTGCGGCGGCAGGCGATTGCCATCCAGCCAGGCGGCGTTATCACGCATTTCCAGACGGCCATCCACAAACCAACTGACGACCAGCGGATAGATAGCGTGTTCCTGCGTCTGAACGCGGGCCGTAATTTCATCTTCGCTGTCGCCTTCAAAGACCGGAATCTTCGCTTGCAGAATAACCGGGCCGCCGTCGAGTTCATCGGTAACAAAATGGACAGAGGTTCCGTGTTCTTCATCGCCGTTTTCCAGCGCCTGACGGTGCGTATGCAACCCCGGGTATTTTGGCAGCAGGGAAGGGTGAATATTGAGTAGACGCCCCTCATAGTGGGCGACGAACGCGGGGCTCAGGATGCGCATATAGCCCGCCAGCACCACGAGATCGGGGGCGTAAGCGTCTATTTCACGCATCAGTTCGCGGTCAAACGCTTCACGGCTGGCGAATTGATCGGCCGTTAACGCATGTGCCGGAATTCCGGCCTCACGCGCGCGTTCAAGGCCGAACGCGTCGGCCTTGTTACTGAATACTGCCCGAAGGGTGCCTTTGATTTTTTTCTCTTTGCAGGCATCGATAATCGCCTGCAAATTGCTTCCGTTGCCGGAAATAAGCACCACAAGATTCATCATTGAATAACCACGCGCTGTTCGGAATCAGAGGCTTTAATGATACCGATTTTCCAGGCGTTTTCACCTTTTGCTTTCAGCAGGGCGAGGGCGTTATCCACTTCCGCTTCCGGCAGGGCGATCACCATCCCGACGCCGCAGTTGAAGGTGCGATACATTTCATGCTGGCTGACGTTGCCCGCGGTTTGTAGCCAGTTGAAGACGGCTGGCCATTGCCAGGAAGATTCGTCAATCACCGCCTGGGTGTTGTCCGGCAATACGCGAGGAATATTTTCCCAGAAACCGCCGCCGGTCAGGTGGGCGATGGCGTGCACATCGACTTTTTCAATCAGTTCCAGAATGGACTTCACATAAATGCGGGTTGGCGCCAGCAGGTGATCGGCTAACGGTTTGCCTTCCAACTCGGTGTTTTCCGGGTCGCAGCCGCTGACTTCAACGATCTTGCGTACCAGAGAATAGCCGTTGGAGTGCGGGCCGCTGGAGCCAAGGGCAATCAGCACATCGCCATCGGCCACTTTGGAACCGTCGATAATTTCTGATTTTTCCACCACGCCGACGCAGAAACCGGCGACATCGTAATCTTCGCCATGATACATCCCTGGCATTTCAGCGGTTTCGCCGCCGACCAGCGCGCAGCCTGATTGCAGACAACCTTCGGCAATACCGTTGATCACGCTGGCGGCGGTATCGACGTCCAGCTTGCCGGTCGCGTAGTAATCCAGGAAGAACAGCGGCTCCGCGCCCTGAACGACCAGATCGTTGACGCACATCGCCACCAGGTCGATCCCGATGGTGTCGTGGCGTTTCAGATCCATCGCCAGACGCAGTTTTGTCCCTACGCCGTCAGTGCCGGAAACCAGTACAGGCTCACGATATTTTTGCGGCAATGCGCACAGCGCGCCGAAGCCACCCAAACCACCCATGACTTCCGGGCGGCGAGTTTTCTTCACTACGCCTTTGATTCGATCAACCAGAGCATTACCAGCGTCAATATCAACACCGGCATCTTTATAGCTAAGAGAGGTTTTGTCGGTCACTGCTTAGGTCCCCACGCGTTACTTGCGGTGAAAATTAAATTCGGCGCAATTCTAACAGGGAAAGCAAACGTTTGCGAGCCTGCTCTGCATCCGTTTTTATCTGCCGAATTTTTCAGCGTTTTACCGTTGTGTACCCATTTGTTTGAACTGCTCCACGAAAATGAAACCGGGTTCATTACCGTGCTTGAAACCTGCGCCAGTTATGCACAGTATCGTACTGAAACCGGTTTCTGTTTTGCTTCGGGTTGTCAGCGTAGCGGCGTTAACATTGCAATTACAATGAGGGAAACGTATGTCTGGATTTAAAGCGAATTTCATGTGGGGCGGCGCCGTTGCTGCTCACCAGTTAGAAGGCGGCTGGCAGGAAGGCGGAAAGGGGATTAGCGTGGCGGATGTGATGACCGCCGGTGCGCATGGCGTTCCGCGGGAAATTACCGACGGCGTGATCGCCGGGAAAAATTACCCCAACCATGAGGCTATCGATTTCTATCATCGCTACAAAGACGATATTAAGCTCTTTGCCGAGATGGGCTTTAAATGTTTTCGCACCTCTATCGCCTGGACGCGCATTTTCCCGCAGGGGGATGAATTACAGCCGAATGAAGCGGGTTTGCAGTTTTATGACGCCCTGTTTGATGAATGCCTGAAGTACGGTATTGAACCGGTGATTACGCTGTCGCATTTTGAAATGCCTTACCATCTGGTCACGGAATATGGCGGCTGGCGTAACCGTAAGCTGATCGATTTCTTCGTGCGCTTCGCGAAAGTGGTATTTACCCGCTATCAGCACAAAGTGAAATACTGGATGACCTTCAATGAGATCAACAACCAGGCCAATTATCACGAAGATTTCGCGCCGTTCACCAACTCGGGGCTGAAATACCTGCCGGGCGAAGATCGTGAACCGGTGATGTATCAGGCGGCGCACTATGAGCTGGTCGCCAGCGCGCTGGCGGTGAAAGCGGCGCGGGAGATCAACCCGGCATTGCAGGTTGGCTGCATGATCGCCATGTGTCCGATCTATCCGCTGACCTGCGCGCCGGACGATATGATGATGGCGATGAACGCGATGCACCGTCGCTACTGGTTTACGGATGTGCATGTGCGCGGGAAATATCCGCAGCATATCCTCAACTACTTTGCGCGTCGGGGCTTTGCGCTGGATATCACCGATGAAGATCGCGCGGCGCTGTTACAGGGCTGTGTGGACTATATCGGTTTCAGCTATTACATGTCTTTTGCCACGAAAGCGACCGCAGATAACCCACAGCTCGATTACGACGAAACGAAAAGTCTGGTCTCCAATCCGTATGTGCAGAAGTCGGACTGGGGCTGGCAGATCGATCCTGTGGGGTTACGCTACTCGCTCAACTGGTTCTGGGATCACTACCAGCTACCGCTGTTTATTGTCGAGAACGGCTTTGGGGCGATAGATATTCAGCAGGCAGATGGTTCCGTCGACGATCGGTACCGTATCGACTATCTCGCAGCGCACATTCGTGAAATGAAAAAAGCCGTTGTGGAAGATGGCGTTGATTTGATGGGCTACACCCCGTGGGGCTGCATTGATTTGGTGTCGGCGGGGACGGGCGAGATGAAAAAACGTTATGGCTTTATCTATGTCGATAAAAATAATGACGGCAGCGGGACGTTAGCGCGCCATCCGAAGAGATCTTTTGCCTGGTATCAAAATGTAATTAAAAACAACGGAGAAAATATTTAAGATTCAATACGTTGTTATTCAGCCCCGCCATCTGTGCGGGGCGTGTTTTATACTCATTCTCCAGACGTATGTCACTTTGGTTGATCCATGTCAAGCATACGTTGTGTTGCGCCAGAGAGGAAAAGCGGTATAATCCGGCGATTTTTTTTGTGGTTGCCACTCGTCTGAGGAAAGGAGAAGAGTATGAAGATCGTGGAAGTCAAACACCCACTCGTCAAACACAAGCTGGGTCTGATGCGTGAAAACGACATTAGCACCAAACGCTTTCGTGAACTCGCCTCGGAAGTAGGCAGCCTGCTGACCTATGAAGCGACCGCAGACCTGGAAACCGAAACGGTAACCATCGACGGCTGGAATGGCCCGGTTGAAATCGAACAAATCAAAGGTAAAAAAATCACCGTGGTTCCTATCCTGCGTGCCGGTCTGGGCATGATGGAAGGCGTCCTGGAGCATGTGCCGAGCGCGCGTATCAGCGTGGTGGGCATCTACCGTAACGAAGAAACGCTGGAGCCCGTTCCGTACTTCCAGAAACTGGTATCCAACATCGATGAGCGTATGGCGCTGGTGGTTGACCCGATGCTGGCAACCGGCGGTTCAATGATTGCGACGATCGATCTGCTGAAAAACGCAGGCTGCCACAGCATTAAAGTGCTGGTGCTGGTTGCTGCGCCGGAAGGCATTGCGGCGCTGGAGAAAGCGCACCCGGATGTTGAGCTGTACACCGCATCGATTGATAAGGGACTTAACGAGCACGGATACATTATTCCGGGCCTCGGCGATGCCGGCGATAAGATCTTTGGTACGAAGTAAGTGAATGAATAATAAAGAGCCGACTTTAAGAGTCGGCTTTTTTTTGAATAAAACACCCATAACATACAACACTCAGAGGAAAACACTATGACGCGCCGTGCTATCGGGGTAAGTGAAAGACCGCCGCTTTTACAGACAATCCCGCTTAGTTTGCAGCATTTGTTCGCCATGTTTGGCGCAACCGTGCTGGTGCCAGTCCTGTTTCATATCAACCCGGCTACCGTTCTGCTGTTTAACGGCATCGGTACGTTGCTGTATCTCTTTATTTGTAAAGGTAAAATCCCTGCATATTTAGGGTCGAGCTTTGCCTTTATTTCGCCGGTTCTGCTGCTGTTGCCGCTGGGGTATGAAGTGGCGCTGGGCGGTTTTATCATGTGCGGCGTGCTGTTCTGCCTGGTCTCTTTTATCGTGAAGAAAGCCGGAACCGGCTGGCTGGACGTGATGTTCCCGCCTGCGGCGATGGGCGCAATCGTTGCCGTTATCGGTCTGGAACTGGCGGGCGTGGCTGCGGGTATGGCCGGGTTACTGCCTGCTGAAGGGCAATCCCCGGATACCAAAACCATTACCATCTCCCTTGTGACCCTGGCGGTGACGGTCTTTGGCTCCGTGCTGTTCCGGGGTTTCCTGGCCATTATCCCGATCCTGATCGGCGTGCTGGCAGGCTATGCGCTGTCATTTGCAATGGGAGTGGTGGATACCGCGCCGATTGCCGAAGCGCACTGGTTCGCGCTGCCGACGTTCTATACGCCGCGCTTTGAATGGTTTGCCATTCTGACAATTCTGCCAGCGGCGCTGGTGGTGATTGCCGAACACGTAGGCCACCTGGTCGTGACGGCGAACATCGTTAAAAAGGATCTGGTTCGTGACCCTGGCCTGCATCGTTCGATGTTTGCCAATGGGTTATCAACGATGATTTCCGGGTTCTTCGGTTCTACGCCGAACACCACCTACGGTGAAAACATCGGTGTTATGGCGATCACCCGCGTGTACAGCACCTGGGTTATCGGTGGCGCGGCGATTTTTGCCATTCTGCTCTCCTGCGTGGGTAAACTGGCCGCTGCGATTCAGATAATCCCGCTGCCGGTAATGGGCGGCGTATCGCTGCTGCTGTACGGCGTGATCGGCGCATCCGGTATTCGTGTATTGATTGAATCAAAAGTCGATTACAACAAAGCGCAGAACTTGATCCTGACTTCGGTGATTTTGATCATCGGCGTCAGCGGCGCGAAAGTGCATATTGGCGCGGCTGAACTGAAAGGAATGGCGCTGGCGACCATTGTTGGGATCGGCCTGAGCCTGATCTTCAAACTGATCAGCGTCCTGCGACCGGAAGAAGTGGTGCTGGATGCGAAAGACGCGGATACGCCGCAGCAATAATCCTGAAACCGGGCAGTGCTTGCTGCCCGGTTCTATCGTGATGGAATTCTGTGGTAAACTCATCGCGATTTTATGGAATCCTGGATTGAGGTATCTCTGAACACTCCGGCACAGCTCTCTCTGCCACTTTATCTTCCTGACGACGAAACTTTCGCAAGTTTCTGGCCGGGGGATAACGCCTCTTTACTGGCTGCACTGCAAAACGTGCTGCGTCAGGAACATAGCGGATATATTTATCTCTGGTCGCGTGAAGGCGCGGGCCGTAGCCATCTGCTGCACGCGGCGTGTGCTGAACTGTCGCAACGCGGCGACGCGGTAGGCTATGTGCCGCTGGATAAGCGCACCTGGTTTGTACCGGAAGTGCTTGACGGCATGGAACATTTGTCGCTGGTGTGTATTGACAATATTGAATGTGTCGCCGGAGATGAACTGTGGGAAATGGCGATCTTTGATCTCTATAACCGCATCCTTGAGTCGGGAAAAACGCGCCTGCTGATCACCGGCGATCGTCCTCCACGTCAGCTAAAGCTGGGATTACCCGATCTGGCTTCTCGTCTGGACTGGGGGCAAATCTACAAGCTGCAACCACTCTCTGATGAAGACAAACTCCAGGCGTTACAACTGCGCGCCAGACTGCGTGGGTTTGAACTGCCGGAAGATGTCGGGCGTTTTCTGTTGAAGCGGCTGGATCGCGAGATGCGTACGCTATTTATTACGCTGGATCAGCTCGATCACGCCTCAATCACCGCACAGCGTAAACTCACCATTCCGTTCGTTAAAGAGATTCTGACGCTGTAACGCTGTCGTTTTTGCCCGGTGGCCGGGCAAAAAACTCAGGCAATATCTTCCAGTAAGTGCTCAACCAGCAGTGGAATCGGCCTGCCGGACGCGACGCTTCTGCCGTTTTCTCGCCATAGCGCCGTACCGCTAATGTCCAGATGTGCCCACGGGATATCCGACGGGCAAAAATGATGCAGTAACCAGGCTGCGGAAGCGCTGATTGCCGCATTGTTCGTCGGCGTATTACAGAGATCGGCTATGGCGCTTTCGGTCTGCTTTTTCAGTCGTGCATCCAGAGGTAAAGACCAGACTTCATCTCCGCTCTGCCGTCCAGCCTCTGTTAGCGCCTGTCTTAACGCATCGTCCTGAGTCATCAGCCCGCTGAGTTCGTAGCCAAGCGCTTTCACCACCGCACCGGTCAAGGTTGCCATGTCGATGATATAACGGGCCTGCGGCTGTCGTTGGCTCGTCCATGCAATGGCGTCGGCCAGCACCAGTCGTCCTTCAGCGTCGGTGTTATTGATTTCCACTGTCATACCGTTGCAGGCGCGAGCAACGCTGCCAGGCTGCATTGCGTTCGGGCCGATCGCGTTTTCAGCCAGCGCCAGCACGCCCATTATGCGTACGGGCAGTTTTAACTCCGCAACCGTCAGGAGCAGTCCCAACACGTTGGCTGCGCCACACATGTCATATTTCATGGTGTACATACCCGCGCCCTCTTTCAACCACAGGCCACCGGTATCAAACGTTATCCCTTTACCTATGTAGCAGCGTACCGGGCCGTCACTTATGCCGTTGTAATGAATGGCAAGCAAACGCGGTGGACAGGTCGCTCCTTTGCCAACCGCATGGAGCAGTCCGAGGCCTTGTTCAACAATTTGTTTTTCATCAAGGACTTCACAGTGCAGCGCAGGAAAAGAGGCGCACAGGGTTTGTGCCTCATTGACCACGAACTGCGGCGTACAGCAATCGGAGGGGGTATCCGCCAGCCGCCTTGCAGCGACCATGCCGTTGGCAATGGCCTGCTGCTGCCTGAACACTTTTTCACGTTTCTCATGTTGTTCTGGCAGGCAGAACGCGGTGATATGGCGGATGCGAGTGGCGGTGGCATCCGTTTTTTTCAATTGTAAATCATTGAGCGTATACGCCTGATTAAACAGAAAACGCAGCAGCAGCGCCAGTACAGTGTCATTTATTTCGGTGACATCAATCAGCACATTTTCGCTGACTGGCGAGGCCAGCTGCGGTCGTATCGCATTGAGTAAACCTTCGGTCAGGCTGTCCTGCCAGAGCGCATCAGGCAACAGGGTAATTCGCGTAAAAGGCGCGCAGCCAAAGCGGGTATCCGCTACTTTATCTTGCGCCAGTACGTGCATTTCCGCGAGCAGAGCGGAATCCCGCAATAAAGAACAGCCAGGAGGCGCGATAAGATGGCCTTGTGGTTGAACCTCTGCGGGTGAGCAAATCAGTTGGTATGAAATCATTTTTCTTCCTCGACTGGAGCACGTATCCGTGCGGCATAGTCTTGCATCCATTCTTCATCGACGGGGTGATAATGGGTCTTCTCGTGCTGGCGTTCGGCGCGAAATACGGTGAGCGGTTGGCGTGCGGTAGCGACAACGAACGAGAATGTTTTGATGTTGGTGGCTGCGCCAAACTCGCCTTTACGGTTCATGCAGACCACCGAGAGGTCGCCTGTGCGACCAAATCGCGACATCAATTTATCTTCCAGCTCAAACACTACAGAATCAGCCGCTTGTTGCGGTGTCATTCCCTGCGCCATGCGACGAACAATTTCATAGCTGGCGCAGCCTTTCATCAGATCTTCACCGACGCCCGTTGCCGTCGCCGCGCCGACTTCACTGTCGCAATAGAAGCCGGAACCAATAACCGGAGAGTCGCCAATGCGGCCGCGTTTTTTCATAAACAGGCCGCTGGTGGAGGTGGCAACGCTCATCGACCCCAGTTTATCCAGACCAATAATGCCAACCGTATCGTGGCCGTTATATGGACTTAAGCCTTTATCCAGCGTCTCCCGGCAGCGTTTTTGATAGTGCTGGATGGCTCTGTCGGTGAGCATGGTTTTATCCGCAAATCCCTGGCTCAGTGCCCATTCACGCGCACCCTGGCCAACCAGCAGACAGTTATAGCGCTGACGGCTTAACGCATGTGCGACGCGCACCGGGTTGGCAATATCCACCAGATTCCCGACCGCCCCAAACGCCAGGGTATCGCCGTCCATATAGGCGGCATCCAGTTCGACCTCGCCATTTTCAGTAGGCAGTCCGCCATAGCCCACGGATTTATAAAACGGAAAGTCCTCAACGGTTGCGACGGCGTCTACCACCGCCATTGCGACCGGGTTCCCCGCAGCCAGTGCAGACGCGGATTCCGCCACACCTTCAAGCGCCATTCGCCAGGTTGCGATAATTCCCCACATGGTTTACTCCTGTTTTGCAAGTGGTGCATCGGGCTGTGTTACGGCAGCCAGTTCCGCCGCGCGGTACTGTTTATCGACGATCCGCATAAAGGGCAGATACAGCATTGCGCCAATCAGCAGGTTAATGAGCTGCATGACGCTGCCGCTAATATGTCCGGTAACGATAAAACCGCTAATGACTGGCGGCAGCGTCCACGGAATAAAGACGCCCGTGGTGACGGCGACCGCGCCGAGCTTCATCGCGGTATACTGTACGGTGACCAGCACCAGCGGCACCAGGTTGAAGGGGATCAGCATTATCGGATTCATTATCACCGGCAGACCGAACAGAATCGGTTCGTTGATGTTGAACACGGACGCTCCGGCACCGAGCCGCGCCACTTCCCGCATGTTTTTACTGCGCGCAAAGAAAAGCATGGCTAACACCAGCGACAACGTTGCGCCCGCGCCGCCCATCCAAATCATGTCAAAAAACTGTTCTGTAATGATGTGTGGGGGTGTGGTGCCAGCCTGAATAGCCGCAATGTTGTCGGTCTGGTTTTCCATCCACAGCGGACGGATGATGCCGTTAACCATTGAGCCGGAGTTAATACCGACCGACCACAAAATAGTGATGCTGAACACTGTCATCAGCGCGCCAAAGTAAGAGGTGCCGTAATGACGAACCGGTGTGGCGACCACTTCGTAAATAAACTGATGGATGGTCTGGTAATGGGTGTTTTCAAACAAGATGCGAATGCTCAGTACCAGTATCATGACCAGTAAGGCGGGGATCAGCGCGGCAAAAGATTCTTGCACCGCCGGTGGCACACCTTCTGGCATTTTGATCACCAGATTTTTACGCTTTAGCCAGCAGAAAAGTTCAGTCCACAGCAGCGAACCGATCATCGCGACGAACAACCCTTTTGTGCCAATCCATTCTACGGGGATCACGGTAATACCGCCGTTTTCCGCCACTTTGATAAACGGTGTAAGGATCAGAAAACAGACCAGCGCCAGAATGCCGCAGGAGATGCGATCTTCGCCGTAGTGTTCCGCCAGACGAAATGCGACCAGGAAGCTGATAAACAGCGACATCGTTGAGAACACCGCGTTAAACGGGATCTCAATAATCGCACTCCAGCTCTCGCCAAAAGCCTGAGACATAAACTGCTGATAGTTTTGATTCGGAAACGAGGAGATCACCAGCAGAATCGAGCCGACGATAATAAACGGCATAAACGAAACGTATGCGCCACGAATCGCGCCGAGATGCCGCTGCTGAGCGGTTTTCGCCGCCAGAGGCATCAGTTTTGCTTCAAGAAATCCCAGAACATTGTTCATTGTGAACTCCGTACAAGATTAACTCACGTTGTGTGTGCTATGCATGAGGATTATCTGCGAAGGCGTGTGAACGAAAGGTGAAATAGCTCACAATGTGATCGCGATTAGCATATAAATCTCATAAGATTAATTATCTAAAAATCGACAGGGATTCTTGCGATGGAAATAAAATTACACGCCAATGCCACTACCACACCGCGTATTCGTCGCTATCTTCAGCAGTCTGAAAAAAGCGACAGAGAGCTTGCCGCCGAGCTTGGGATTTCTGTTACGACAGTAAGGCGATGGCGACATCGTGATCGGGTTAGTGATGGGCAAACTACGCCGAAGATGATATACAAAGCGATGAGACAAGAGCAGGTTGTTTTGGTGAACGCCTTGCGCGACGTAACAGGTGCGCCGCTGGATGACCTCTTATTGTTGGTGAACGAGGTGCTGGGCATTGTTGTGTCGCGCGCGACGTTGAATCGTTATCTTAAACCGGCGACACCTCGGCGACAGCGGGCGTCGTTACAAGGGAAAAAAGCGTTAAAATCCGGGATACTGCCGAATCATCTGGCGCTGTATCACCTTCCACTCTCGTTGCATATGGACGACGGTGGCGAACATCATTTGTTCTGGGCGCGCGAGCCGATGAGCGGCTGGTGCTTTGCCCGACTGTATGCGGGTATTTCACCGCAGCGGGTCGTGGTCTGGCTGGATGAATTGCTGGAAACCTGCCCGGCTGATATACAATCTATTGAGACAAATATTTCTGATCGCATATGCCCGCATCTAAAAACGCACCTGGCGACGCGCGGCATGTCATGCCAAATAACCGGTACGATTCCCGGTTGGGTGCCGGTGACAATACCGCTGAATGAGATTGTTCCCCGGCTAAATAGTGAATCTGCCAGCGAGCTGCTTATCCGCTTATGTGAATGCTACAACCGTGGTAAGACACAGAAAAAACTGGGGGATTGTACGCCGCAGGACTTTCTGGAAGCGCTGCGGCGCATGGATTAGCTCACGATTTCCAGCACCTGCTCCGGCGGGCGGCCAATACGCGCCTGACCGTTGGCGACGACAATCGGTCGCTCCATCAGTTTCGGGTTTTCCACCATCGCCTGAATCAGCGCCTCTTCGCTCAGATGGCTGTCGGCCAGATTGAGTGACTTGTAGAGATCTTCTTTCTGGCGCATCAGTTCGCGTGCGCTGGACATCCCTAACATACGCAGCAGTTCACGCAGCGTCGCCGCGTCGGCAGGTGTTTCCAGGTAAAGCACCACTTCCGGTTCAACGCCGTTGGATTTCAGCAGGCTCAGCGTGTCGCGACTCTTTGAACAACGCGGGTTGTGGTAGATTTTTACTGCATCAGACATGATTTCTCCTTTCGCGCGAACTGTAGGCCGGATAAAACGCGATAGCGTCGCCACCCGGCAACAGAACGAATACTACATTTTGGTGTATGGCTTAAAGCGTTCCTGCAACTGGCGCAGCTGGTCGATACGGGCATCGTAACGCGCCTGTTGCTGGCTGCCCAGCTTGACCTGAGAACTTGCGCTGCTGAGCATAGAGATCGCCTGATCCAGTCGCCCGGCCAGCGCATAGCCTTCGGCGCGTGCCGCCAGCTCCTGATCGCGGTTATTGAGCGCCGCTTCAGCCTGCGCCAGGAGATCCCAGCCGTTGCCGTCGTCTTTATTGTTGAAAGTGTAGCGATTGAGGATGGTCGTGGCTTCTCGGGCTTGCCCGCCCTGTAAATAAGCATTCGCCAGGTTTAGCTGCAATACCGGGTTTGCGCGCAGATCGCGGGCATTTTTCAGACGGTTAATCGCTTCGCTGGTTTTCTTCTGCCCCAGATCGATATCGGTCGCCAGGTCGAGATACCACGCGTTATTTGGTTCAGCCGTCAGCAACGGTTGCAGCGCTTTGCGAGCTTCGTCGTACTTGCTGGCTTCCATCGCCTGTAGCGCCCGACCATATTGTGCTGCACGCTGTTGGCGCACGTTTCCTTTTTCCCATGCGTCGAGCAGGTCGCTGGTAAGCTGATTACGGCCAGAATTGTACATCCCCAGCGTACGCGCCTTCGCCAGATAAAAATCTTCCGACGACTCTACTACCACCGGGCGCATCTGGTTTGCACGGTTGCGGGCATCCGCCAGACGGCTTTCCGGCAGGGGGTGCGTCAGCAAAATTTCGGGAGGACGCGTGGAGTAGCGCGCCTGGTCGAGCAGTTTTTCCAGGAACGTCGGCATCGCTTGCGGATCGAACCCTGAACGTTGCAGCACCTGAATACCGATTCGGTCTGCTTCCTGTTCGTTTTGTTGGGTGAAGCTGATCATCCCCTGACGCGTTCCCGCCAGCGTACCGGTCAGCGCCGCCATACCGGCCTGCGGGCTGGCCATCGCCAGAAGAATAGAGCCTAAGGCGCCGACCCAGGTCAGCGGAGCGCTGCGCTTTTGATCTTCCATCGCGCGCGCCAGATGGCGTTGGGTTACGTGGGAAATTTCGTGCGCCATCACCGAAGCTAACTGACTTTCGTTATCGGAATAGCGAAAGAGCGCGGAATGCAGCACAACGTTGCCGCCGAAAAAGGCGAAGGCGTTAATTTCGTCGTTGTTAATCAAAAAGAAATGGAACGGCGTTTTCACGGAGTCTGCATGAGAGACTAAACGCATCCCCAGCGCGTTGATGTACTGACTTAACAGCGGATCGTTGATCAACGGCGCGCTGCCGCGCAACTGGCGAACGTAATAGTCGCCCATTTGCATTTCCTGACCGATAGAAAGCGTGCTTCCTGCTGAGGTCCCCATATCCGGTAGCGTGTCTGCGGAATCTGCAAACGCGGGGGCTACCTGACCGATAGTCAGCGCAGCGATGAGGGTAGCAACCAGGTTTTTCTTCAACAGCCTGAACATAGACCTCTGTCCTGTTTTCTTTAATATAGCCATTTGACCGATGCCGCGACGTATCGTTCCGCCACGCCAGCACAGGGAGTGTAACTGCGAAACCCGGTGGTGAATACCCCGCTCAAATGACTTTTCAGTTTCCTGAATCAGCAACAAAAAGCGAAGTCTTTTTTGTGACATTTAGATACAATTCGGGATCGCAATCCCGCTATTGAGGTTCAGGGAACGGTTTCTATGCTTGAGATGTTGATGCAGTGGTATCGCCGTCGTTTTAGCGACCCGGAGGCGATCGCCTTGCTGGTTATCCTGGTTGCCGGTTTTGGCATCCTTTTCTTTTTCAGTGGGCTTCTGGCGCCGTTGCTGGTGGCTATTGTCCTCGCTTACCTGCTGGAGTGGCCTACGGTCCGTCTGGAGGCGATTGGCTGCTCCCGGCGTTGGGCCACCTCAATCGTACTGATTGTTTTTGTCGGCATTTTACTGCTGATGGCGTTTGTCGTGATGCCGGTGGCCTGGCAGCAGGGGATCTATTTGATTCGCGATATGCCGGGTATGCTCAATAAGCTCTCTGATTATGCCGCCACGTTACCCCGTCGTTACCCGGCGCTGATGGATGCCGGGATCATTGATGCGATGGCGGAAAACATGCGCACCCGGATGCTGACGTTAGGCGATTCGGTCGTGAAATACTCCCTGGCCTCTCTGGTCGGGTTGCTGACGCTGGCGGTGTATCTGGTGCTGGTGCCGCTGATGGTCTTCTTCCTGATCAAGGATAAAGAGCAGATGCTGAATGCCGTGCGCCGGGTGCTGCCGCGCAATCGTGGACTGGCCGGGCAGGTCTGGATGGAGATGAACCAGCAGATCACCAACTATATTCGCGGCAAAGTGCTGGAGATGGTGGTGGTTGGCGTAGCGACCTGGCTTGGCTTCCTGCTCTTTGGTCTCAACTACTCGCTGCTGCTGGCGGTTCTGGTTGGATTCTCGGTATTAATCCCCTACATCGGCGCGTTCGTGGTGACCATTCCGGTGATTGGCGTGGCGTTATTCCAGTTTGGCCTCGGAACGGAGTTCTGGAGCTGCTTCGCCGTGTATCTGATCATTCAGGCGCTGGATGGAAACCTGCTGGTGCCGGTACTGTTTTCAGAAGCCGTCAACCTGCACCCGCTGGTGATTATTCTGTCGGTGGTGATTTTCGGCGGCCTGTGGGGTTTCTGGGGCGTGTTCTTCGCCATCCCGCTGGCGACGTTAATTAAAGCCGTGGTACATGCCTGGCCGGACGGACAGGTCAGCGACGGTTAAGCACGATTATCACTCTGCCCGGTGGCGCAACGTCATCGGGCGTTCCACGTTTTATCCGCTTTCTCCTTTCCTGAACGTTTTCCGAATGTGCTGTCCCGCCCTCCTTTTTTGCTTTCAACTTACCGGTATAGATGGTTTTTTAATCTCACAAGGACAAGACCAACCGGAGAAAAAAATGGGTCATCAGATGCACACGCAGCAAAAAGTGGGGTGGGGCGGTTATCTCGCCTTTTTTATTACCATTATCCTTTTTTCAGGCATGTTCGCGAAAAGTACGGAATGGTGGCGAGTGTTTGATTTTACCGTGCTCAATGGCGCGTTTGGCCTGGTTAACGCGGCAGGCGACACGGCGGTTTCATTTCGCGGCACTGGCGGTACAGGGGCGAGAGACGGCTTTTTATTCGCACTGGAGCTGGCGCCATCGGTTATTTTATCGCTCGGCATTATTTCCGTGACGGAAGGGCTGGGCGGACTGCGCGCCGCACAGCAGTTGATGACGCCGATACTCAGGCCGATCCTGGGCATCCCCGGCATTTGCTCTCTGGCGCTTATCGCCAATTTACAAAATACGGATGCCGCCGCCGGGATGACCAAAGAGCTGGCGGAAGAGGGGGTGATTACCGAACAGGAACGGGCGATTTTCGCCTGCTGGCAGACAAGCGGCAGCGCGATTCTGACGAACTACTTCTCATCAGGCGCCGCGCTATTTGCCACGATAACCGTACCGGTTATTACGCCGCTGGCGGTCATTTTAGTCTTCAAATTTATCGGTGCGAACCTGTTGCGGGTGTGGATCGCGCAGCTTGAACATCGTCGTATGAAACAGGAGGCCTGAAATGAGCGCACAGGTACGTAAAAATGTTATGGATCTGTTTATCGACGGCGCGCGGCGCGGTTTTACCATCGCCACCACCAGCCTGTTGCCCAACGTCGTCATGGCCTTTGTCATTATTCAGGCGCTGAAGGTGACGGGGTTGCTGGATATCGTCGGGCGAGTGTGTGAACCGGTAATGGCGCTATGGGGTTTGCCGGGAGAATCGGCGACCGTTCTGCTGGCTGCGGTGATGAGTATGGGCGGCGGCGTGGGTGTCTGCGCCAGCCTGGTGGTTACTGGCGCGCTGTCCGGTCACGATGCCACTGTGCTGTTACCCGCCATTTACCTGATGGGCAACCCGGTTCAGAATGTAGGGCGCTGCCTGGGAACGGCGGGCGTTCATCCGCGTTATTACCCGCATATTATTGCGGTGTGCGTGATTAATGCCCTGGTCTCTATTTGGGTCATGCAGGCTATTGTTTAAAAAGGACTATCATGGACTGTTCCATTCTTAATCTGACGCTTTTTCAGCGCGGACACGTATATGCCCCGGACGATCTGGGCCAGCAGGACATTCTGGTTGCCAACGGCAAAATTGTCGCTATTGCGCCGACTATCGCTGCGGAAGACTTCCCCGGTTGCCAGCAGGTCGATCTCCACGGTGATATCGTCTGCCCGGGATTTATCGATCAGCATGTCCATCTCATCGGCGGTGGCGGCGAAGCCGGGCCGCATACCCGTACGCCAGAGGTGCGGCTGTCACGGTTGGTTGAAGCCGGTATTACCTCCGTTGTCGGGCTGCTGGGAACGGACGGCATCACCCGTCATCCTGAATCTCTGCTGGCGAAAACGCGCGCGCTGGAATATGAAGGGATCAGCGCATGGATGTTAACGGGGGCGTATTCTCTGCCCTCGCCAACCATCACCGGGAGCGTCGATCGCGATGTGGCGTTGATCGATAAAGTGATTGGCGTGAAATGCGCCGTCTCCGATCATCGTTCTTCGGCGCCGAATTCCGCCGCGCTGGCGACAATGGCGGCGCAGTCCCGCGTGGGGGGATTACTGGGCCAGAAGCCGGGAATCAGCGTCTTTCATATGGGTGACAGCCCACACATGCTGGAACCGCTGTACGATGTTCTCGCCAACGCCGATGTCCCTATCACGAAACTGCTGCCGACGCATGTTAACCGTGCCGAACCGCTGTTCCAGGCGGCGCTGGAGTACGCGCTTGATGGCGGCTACATCGATATTACCAGCAGCATTGATGAACCGATCGATCCGGCGACGGCCATCGTGACAGCCTTGCGCCATGAGGTTCCGCTGTCGCGCATTACCCTGAGTTCTGATGGCAACGGCAGCCAGCCGGAATTTGATGAGCATGGGAATTTGACGGGCATTGGCGTGGCGGGTTTTGAGTCGCTGATCGGCACGCTGCGTCAGTTAGTTACGCAGCATAAACTGCCGCTGGAGCAGGCGCTGCGCCCGCTTACCCGCACCGTCGCGGAATTTCTTGGCTTTGAGCATAAAGGACGTCTGGCGGCAGGCTGTGACGCCGACATTCTGGTGCTGAATCAGGCGCTGGAAGTCAGCCATCTGTGGGCGAAAGGCAAAGCGGTGGTGAAAGACGGTAAAGCGTGCGTGAAAGGAACGTTTGAATAAACGACGCGTATGCCGGATGGCGGCGTAAACGCCTTATCCGGCCTACGGGGTTGTGCGAATCTAGGCCTGATAAGACGCATTAGCGTCGCATCAGGCTTTATCCGGCAAAACGTAAATCAGGCGTTTTCTTTCAGCCAGTTCAGTACCACATCGTGGTGGTTACTGGTTTTAAAGTCGTCAAATACGTGTTCGATCTTGCCGTCAGCGTCGATCAGGAAGCTGATGCGATGGATGCCGTCGTAGGTTTTCCCCATAAAGGATTTTTCCCCCCAGACGCCGAATTGCTCGCAGACCTGATGATCCTCATCGGACAGGAGCGTAAAGTTAAGCAGCTCTTTTTCGGCGAAACGAGACAGTTTTTCAGGTTTATCGGTGCTGATCCCCAACACGTCTACGCCTGCTTTTTTCAGATCGTCCATGTTATCGCGTAAACCACAGGCCTGTACGGTACAGCCGGGCGTCATGGCTTTAGGGTAGAAATACACCAGTACGCGCTGTCCCTGGAAGTCGGTCAAATTTACTTGTTCTCCGTCTTGATCCGGCAAGCTAAATTTCGGTGCGATGTCACCGGCTTTCAGTGGATTCATTACTTAACTCCATCCTGTTCATCATGTTGTGAGTAATTAACAACGTTAATACTGCCTTGCGCATTGAGTTCTGTACATAGTGCTTTAAAGGCATGCTCAATATTTACGGCATCATGAGATGCCGGACTGTGCGCGGTGATTTGAACAAACAGCTGTGCAGCCTTTTCATTTTCAGCAGGTTGCGTGCGGGAGACCAGCTCAGCGATGTTCATCTGATGGCTGTCGAAAAGCGCGGTAAAACGTTCAATTAAATGCGGAGAATCTTCCACCTCGACCTGTACCCATACCGTTGCGGGCATGGCCGGACGGGGGCGAGCGGTGGTGCGCTTCATCACAATCAACAAATCCAGCTCTGCGCCTTTCAACGGCAAGGTTGATTCAATCAGGGTGATGGCGTTCCAGGAGCCAGACAGCAGCATGATAAACGTGAATTCATCGCCCAGCATGGCCAGTCGGCTGTCTTCGATATTGCAGCCGCAACTGCTGACATGGCGGGTGATAGTATTCACAATTCCCGGGCGATCGGCACCCAGCGCAGTGATAACCAGGTAATGTTGTGATGACGATGTCAAACCGGTTCTTCCTTTGAGAGGTGGGGTAATCATAAGGAAAGCATAAAAAAAACCTGCATACAATAATCAGAAGGGCTATGGTCTCTTGCTTTTATTGTCGTACCAAACGTACCATTGAGAAACTTGTTTGCACAGAGGATGGCCCATGTTCACGGGAAGTATTGTCGCGCTTGTTACACCGATGGATGAAAAAGGTAATGTCTGCCGGTCAAGCCTGAAAAAACTGATTGATTATCATGTCGCCAGCGGTACCTCGGCGATTGTTTCTGTTGGCACCACCGGCGAATCCGCCACGCTGAGCCATGACGAGCATGGCGATGTGGTCATGATGACGCTGGAGCTGGCGGACGGGCGTATTCCGGTTATCGCCGGAACGGGCGCGAACGCGACGGCGGAGGCCATTAGCCTGACGCAGCGTTTCAACGACAGCGGCGTTGTCGGTTGCCTGACAGTGACGCCTTACTACAACCGCCCGACTCAGGAAGGTCTGTTCCAGCATTTCAAAGCCATCGCTGAACATACTGACCTGCCGCAAATTCTGTATAATGTGCCGTCCCGTACAGGCTGCGATATGCTGCCGGAAACCGTCGGTCGTCTGGCGAAAGTAAAAAATATTGTCGCAATCAAAGAGGCGACAGGGAACTTAAGTCGGGTTCACCAGATCAAAGAGCTGGTTTCAGACGATTTTATTCTGCTCAGCGGTGATGATGCGACCGGGTTGGACTTCATACAGCTCGGCGGTCATGGCGTGATTTCCGTTACCGCGAACGTTGCGGCGCGTGATATGGCGGAAATGTGCAAACTGGCGGCGGAAGGTCGTTTTGCCGACGCGCGGGTGATTAATCAGCGTCTGATGCCGTTACATAACAAACTATTTGTCGAACCCAATCCGATCCCGGTGAAATGGGCATGTAAGGAGTTGGGACTTGTGGCGACCGATACGCTGCGCTTGCCGATGACGCCGATCACCGATACGGGTCGTGAGATTGTCAAAGCGGCGCTCAAGCATGCCGGTTTGCTGTAAAGTTTAGGGAGATTTGATGGCTTACTCAGTACAAAAGTCGCGCCTGGCCAGGGTTGCGGGTGTTTCGCTCATTATGCTGCTCGCGGCCTGTAGCTCTGACTCGCGCTACAAGCGCCAGGTGAGCGGTGATGAATCCTATCTGGAAGCCGCGCCGCTTGCTGAACTTCATGCGCCAGCAGGGATGATTCTGCCGGTAACGACGGGCGACTATAACATTCCGGTGACCAACGGCAGCGGCGCTGTCGGCAAAGCGCTGGACATTCGTCCGCCTGCTCAGCCGTTAGCGCTGGTGACCGGCGCGCGTACCCAGTTTACGGGCGATACCGCAACCTTGCTGGTGGAAAATGGTCGCAATACCAACCTGTGGCCGCAGGTTGTCAGCGTGATTCAGTCCAAAAACTACACGATTGAAAAACGTGATGACGCCAGCCAGACCCTGACGACCGATTGGGTTGAATGGAACCGTCTGGATGAAGACCAGCAGTACCGTGGACGTTATCAAATCTCGGTGAAACCGCAGGGTTATCAGCAGGCTGTAACGGTGAAACTGGTGAATCTGGAACAGGCTGGCAAGCCTGCCGCAGATGCCGCTTCGCTACAGCGTTATAGCGCTGAGATGATGAACGTAATCTCGGCGGGTCTGGATAAAACCGCCACCGACGCTGCGAACGCCGCGCAAAACCGTTCTGCCGCTACGATGGATGTGCAGAGCGCCGCAGATGACACCGGTTTGCCAATGCTGGTCGTCCGTGGGCCGTTCAACGTGGTGTGGCAGCGTCTGCCAGCCGCGCTTGAAAAAGTGGGCATGAAAGTGACCGACAGCACGCGTTCTCAGGGCAGCCTGGCAGTGACCTACAAACCGCTGTCTGACAGCGGCTGGCAGGAGCTGGGCGCAACCGATCCGGGGCTGTCGTCCGGCGACTATAAATTGCAGGTGGGCGATTTAGACAACCGCAGTAGCCTACAGTTTATCGATCCGAAGGGGCATACCCTGACGCAGAGCCAGAACGACGCGCTGGTTGCCGTCTTCCAGGCAGCGTTCAGCAAGTAAAAATTGAGGGGCTGGAGCAATCCAGCCCTTTTTTCTGATATGATACGCAAACGTGTGCGTCAGCAGAAAAACGCAATTTTTACCGTAATTTCGCCCCCAGGCTGTAGGTCGGATAAGGCAACGCCGCCATCCGGCAAAGTGTGGCAGAAAATGAATTTTTATCGTTAATTCACACCAGGAGTAATAAAGATGCAAAAGCAAGCTGAGTTGTATCGTGGTAAAGCGAAGACCGTATACAGCACGGAAAACCCGGACCTGTTGGTGCTCGAATTCCGCAATGATACGTCAGCAGGGGATGGCGCGCGCATTGAACAGTTTGATCGCAAAGGGATGGTGAACAACAAGTTTAACCATTTCATCATGACTAAACTGGCAGAAGCGGGCATCCCGACCCAGATGGAGCAGCTGCTGTCCGATACCGAGTGTCTGGTGAAAAAGCTGGATATGGTGCCGGTCGAGTGCGTGGTGCGTAACCGTGCGGCTGGTTCTCTGGTCAAGCGTCTGGGCATTGAAGAAGGCATCGAACTGAACCCGCCGCTGTTCGACCTGTTCCTGAAAAACGATGCGATGCACGATCCGATGGTCAACGATTCTTACTGCGAAACCTTCGGCTGGGTGAGCAAAGAGAATCTGGCGCGCATGAAAGAGCTGACCTACAAAGCTAACGACGTGCTGAAAAAGCTGTTTGACGATGCCGGTCTGATCCTGGTCGATTTCAAACTGGAGTTTGGTCTGTACAAAGGCGAAGTGGTGCTGGGCGATGAATTTTCCCCGGACGGCAGCCGCCTGTGGGACAAAGAGACGCTGGATAAAATGGACAAAGACCGTTTCCGCCAGAGTCTGGGCGGCCTGATCGAAGCCTATGAAACCGTCGCACGTCGCCTGGGTGTGCAGTTAGATTAATTCTTCCCCCATCAGCATCAACCGGAGAGTCAACGCTCTCCGGTTTTTCTCTACCACCATTATTCTAATGGTAATCTTGCGCTGAACCGCCTACGATCATCATCATAATGAATAGTATGTTGAGGTGATTATGCGCTGGCAAGGGCGTCGTGAAAGTGACAATGTAGAAGACAGACGCAATAGCTCCGGCGGCCCGTCAATGGGCGGGCCGGGCTTTCGTTTGCCCAGCGGCAAAGGCGGAATCATTCTGCTGATTGTCGTGCTGGTGGCGGGCTATTACGGGGTGGATCTTACCGGTTTAATGACCGGGCAGCCGATTTCTCAGCAGGAAACGACGCGTTCGATCAGTCCAAATGACGATGAGGCCGCGAAGTTTACCTCCGTCATTCTGGCGACCACAGAAGATACCTGGGGCCAGCAGTTTGAGAAAATGGGGCGCACATATCAGCAGCCTAAGCTGGTGATGTACCGTGGCGCGACGCGCACAGGATGCGGTGCGGGTCAGTCCGTAATGGGGCCGTTCTATTGCCCGGCGGATGGCACGGTCTATATCGATCTTTCCTTCTACGATGACATGAAAAACAAACTGGGCGCGGATGGCGATTTTGCCCAGGGTTACGTTATCGCCCACGAAGTGGGGCACCATGTGCAAAAACTGTTGGGCATCGAACCGAAGGTCCGTCAGCTGCAACAGACCGCATCGCAAGCGGAAGTGAACCGACTCTCCGTACGTATGGAGCTACAGGCGGATTGCTTCGCGGGCGTCTGGGGGCACAACATGCAGCAACAGGGCGTGCTGGAATCCGGCGATCTGGAAGAAGCGTTGAATGCGGCGCAGGCGATTGGCGACGATCGTCTGCAACAACAAAGTCAGGGACGCGTGGTGCCGGACAGCTTCACTCACGGCACTTCCGAGCAGCGCTATACCTGGTTTAAACGCGGTTTTGATAGCGGCGATCCGGCACAATGTAATACCTTCGGCAAAGGTTTTTAACATACCGGGGCAGGGATGTCTGACAATGACGCATTGCGGGCGCTAACCGCACAAATGACGCAGGAAGGGATTCGTCGGCTGCTGGTGCTCAGCGGCGATGCGTCCTGGTGTCGTGAACGGGCGCTGGCGCTGCGAGAAGCATTGGCTGGCGACTGGCTGTGGGTGGCAACCGATGCGCCCGCCGCGCCGCACTGTACGCCGCAGGCGTTACAAACGCTGCTGGGACGCGAGTTCCGCCACGCGGTTTTTGATGCGCAGTTAGGGTTTGATGCCTCGGCATTCGCGGCGCTGAGCGGCACGCTGCGAGCCGGAAGCTGGCTGGTGCTGCTGACGCCGCCGTATTCTGCATGGGAATCCCGTCCCGATGCGGACTCGCTGCGCTGGAGCGACTGCCCGCAGCCTGTTGCAACGCCACATTTTATCCAGCACCTCAAACGCGTGATGTCCCGTGACGAGCAGACGCTGCACTGGCAGCAGTCTCAACCGTTTTCATGGCCGCGCTTTCCTGCCCGTCCCCACTGGCAACCCGCTACGGGTGAACCGCAGCCTGAGCAGGCCGCGATTTTGCAGCACCTGCTGCGAATGCCACCCGGCGTGGCCGCCGTTACGGCGGCGCGAGGTCGGGGGAAATCGGCGCTGGCCGGGCAGTTAATTTCGCGGATGAGCGGGACGGCCATTGTAACTGCGCCGTCGAAAGCGGCGACGGACGTGCTGGCGCAGTTTGCCGGTGAGAAATTTCGCTTTCTCGCTCCTGATGCGCTGCTGGCGGGTACGGAAACGACCGACTGGCTGATTGTCGATGAAGCGGCGGCAATTCCCGCGCCGCTGCTGCATCGCCTGGCGTTGCGTTTTTCACGCATATTGTTGACCACCACCGTTCAGGGCTATGAAGGGACGGGACGCGGTTTTCTGCTGAAGTTCTGCGCCCGTTTTCCTCATCTCCGGCGTTTTGAACTGCGACAGCCTGTTCGCTGGGCGCAGGGGTGCCCGCTGGAACAATGGGTCGGCGAAGCGCTGATATTCGACGACGAGACGTTTGCCCATGCGCCGCAGGGGGCGATTCGGTTCTCCGCTTTTACGCAGGCGCTCTGGCATACCGGGCCGGCGCAGCCGCTGGCGGTGTATCAGCTGCTTTCCGGCGCGCATTACCGCACCTCTCCGCTCGATCTGCGTCGCATGATGGATGCGCCGGGGCAGCATTTTCTCGGCGCTTTTACGGCTGAACGAGTGGCGGGGGCCGCCTGGCTGGTGGAAGAGGGCGGACTATCGGCCGCGATGAGCCAGGCCGTGTGGGCGGGCTATCGTCGCCCGCGCGGAAATCTTGTCGCGCAGTCGTTGGCCGCTCATGGCGGCGATCCGCTGGCGGCGACGCTGACCGGGCGTCGGGTGAGCCGTATTGCCGTCCACCCGGCCCGCCAGCGGGAAGGGATTGGGCAGCAGCTGATCGCTGAGGCATACGGCGGCGCCAGCCAGTGCGACTATCTCTCCGTCAGTTTTGGTTATACCGCCGAACTCTGGCGATTCTGGCAGCGTTGCGGTTTTGTACTGGTGCGGATGGGGAACCACAAGGAGGCGAGCAGCGGCTGTTATACGGCGATGGCTTTGCTGCCCATCAGCGAGGCTGGCGCGCGGCTGGCGCACCGCGAGCACCAGCGTCTGCGCCGGGATGCGGAGATACTGGCTCGCTGGAACGGCGAAGCGATCCCGGTTATCCCGCTGAAAGCGTCTACGCTTAATGATGATGACTGGGATGAACTGGCGGGCTTTGCGTTTGCCCATCGACCGTTGCTCACGTCGTTAGGCAGTCTGAGTCGACTGCTTGAGCGCTGCGAGCTGGCGCTCCCCGCGCTGCGTGGACGCCTGGAGGAGAAGTGCAGCGACGCGAATCTGTGTATCCGGCTGGGTTTGCCTGGGCGTAAAGCGCTGCTTGTCGCCCAGCGCCGGGAAGTCGCCCATGCGCTTACCGCACTGGATGACGAACGGGCGCAGCGGTTACGCGAACGCGTTTTGCAATGGCAATTTTTTCACTAACTCCTTCAATTTCCTGGCATGGTCATTGTGATTAAGCGGCGTAGAATCTGTTTTATCAGTTAAGGAGATCGCCATGAAACATGACCATTTTGTTGTTCAAAGCCCCGATAAACCCGCGAAACAACTGCTGTTGCTGTTTCATGGCGTGGGCGATAACCCGGTCTCAATGGGAGAAATTGGCTCCTGGTTCGCACCGTTATTTCCAGAGGCGCTGGTGGTCAGCATTGGCGGCGCGGAACCTTGTGGCCCGGCGCCTGGGCGTCAGTGGTTTTCGGTTCAGGATGTGACGGAAGAGAACCGCCAGGCGCGGGTTGATGCGATTATGCCGGTGTTTATCGAGACGGTTCGCTACTGGCAGAAACAGAGCGGCGTTGGGCCGGAGGCTACCGCGCTGATTGGGTTTTCGCAGGGGGCGATCATGTCTCTTGAAAGCATCAAAGCCGAGCCGGGTCTGGCATCGCGCGTGATTGCTTTCAACGGACGCTACGCCAGCTTGCCGGAAATCGCCACGACCGCCACAACGGTACATTTGATTCACGGCGGTGAAGACCGGGTGATTGAGTTATCTCATGCGGTTGCCGCACAGGAAGCGTTAGTCCGTGCCGGAGGCGATGTGACGCTGGATATCGTCGAGGATTTAGGCCATGCGATTGACGATCGCAGTATGCAGTTTGCGCTTGACCATTTGCGCTATACCGTGCCGAAACACTACTTTGATGAAGCGTTGAGCGGCGGTAAGCCGAATGATGATGATATTATTGAAATGATATAAGCCGGAACTGAACCGTAGGCCGGATAGGGCAAAGCCGCCATCCGGCATTCAGACTGTATGTTGCCTGATGGCGACACGCTTATCAGGCCTACAGGTTTATCTGACTATTTCTTTGGCTGATCTTTCTTCGGCCAGTCGTCGTCATCGTCCCACTTATCGTTAAAATCACGATGCGGGGGCAGCTCCGGTTTATTGGCGAGGAATTTTTTGTGATCGACCCGCTTGAGGTCTTTGATCACATTGATCAGTACGCCCACCAAAAACACCAGCACCAGAATCCACCAATATTTTGCCAGCCAGTCCATGCTTATTTCCTCTTACAGGAACACGCGTCAGGCGACGAGTTGTTCCATAATACGTTGATACATGCGGGCAAGCAGTTGCAGATCGGCTGCATTAACACATTCATTAATTTTATGAATGGTGGCGTTGACCGGCCCGAGTTCGACTACCTGCGCCCCCATACGCGCAATAAAACGCCCGTCGGACGTTCCACCCGTAGTGAGTAACTGCGGTTTTATCTCATTATAGTGCTCAATGGCGTTCACCACCGCATCCACCAGCTTGCCGCGCGCCGTCAGGAACGGCTGGCCGGAAAGCCACCAGTCCACCGTGTAGCGTAATTGATGTTTATCCAGCAGCGCGTGAACGCGCTCTTTGAGAGTCTCATCGGTCAGCTCGGTGCTGAAGCGGAAATTGAACTGAATAAACAGCTCGCCCGGAATGACGTTATTGCTGCCGGTGCCAGCCTGAATGTTGGCAATCTGCATACTGGTCGCCGGGAAAAATTCATTTCCCTGATCCCACTCGATCGCCACCAGTTCATTCAACATCGGCGCTGCGCGATGCACCGGGTTATCCGCCAGATGGGGATAAGCGACGTGCCCCTGCACACCGTGGATCGTCAGGTTACAGGTCAGCGACCCGCGACGGCCATTCTTGACCACATCACCGACGATTTCAGTGCTGGACGGTTCGCCGACCAGGCAATAATCCAGACGTTCGTTACGCGCCATCAGCGTTTCGACCACCTTCACGGTGCCGTTTTTCGCGCTGGCTTCTTCATCCGAGGTGATAAGGAACGCCAGACGCCCCTGATGATCTGGATGCTGGGCGACGAAACGTTCAGCCGCAACGACCATCGCCGCCAGAGAGCCTTTCATGTCTGCCGCACCACGGCCAAACAGCATTCCGTCGCGGATTGTCGGTTCAAAAGGCGGGTTGATCCAGCGATCGACATCACCCGCTGGTACGACATCGGTATGCCCGGCAAAGGCCAGCGTTTCGCCTTGTCCGCGCCATGCCCAAAAATTCTGTGTATCGCCAAAATCCATATGCTCAACGGTAAAACCGATTGCACGCAGGCGTTCAATCATTAACGCCTGGCATCCTGCGTCATCTGGACTCAGGGAAGGGCGGCGAATAAGCTGCTGTGTCAGCTCAATAACCGGGCACGACATAGACTACACCTCATCAAAAAACTGCTGATAACTGGATTCGCTAAAACCCAGCAGCATAGGCTTCCCGGTCGCGCAGAGCAATGGGCGTTTGATAATTGCTGGCATTTCAGTCATTAATGCTGCGGCGGACGCCGCATCCGTGATGCTGTTACGCGTGGCTTCATCAAGTTTACGCCATGTCGTTCCGCGCGTATTCAGCAAGGGCTGCCAGCCTGACTCCGCAATAAACGTATTCAATAACGCGGCATCGATTCCGTCTGCGCGGTAATCGTGAAAGCGGTAGTCAATACCGTGAGCCTCCAGCCAGCGTCGCGCCTTTTTAATCGTGTCACAATTTTTGATGCCGTAGACGGTGATCATGTTGAATCCTTTTACGCGAATTACGAATAATTAAGCAATATTATCGTGGTATCCGTCAGTACGGAACTGCCATATACCGGTTATTTATCATGACATAATAAACGGTAAATATAACATTGTTGAACTCTTGTGAATAATAATTCTGAAATGTTGCTTAATAAGCATCTCATCGGGAAGTATAAATCCAGCGAGCTGCAATAGGCTGTTTCTTAACTGAAATGAGCGCGGTTTTCAGAAGTGGATTAATGTTTCAAAATATTGCAGTAAGTCACATAAAATTTATGGTTACAGGGTCATAGTAATGCCATGAACCCCATTCACCGGAGGATGTAATCACTGCAATCGGTTAAATTATCTTCTCTTGAGGATAATGTTTTCGTAGAATAGCCATAATAATAAGAGAGGTTGTTATGATTGAACGTGAACTGGGGAACTGGAAAGATTTTATCGAAGTTATGCTTCGCAAATAAATTTCTGGAAGATATCCTGATCCTGAAAAGGATAAGAAAAAGGCGACTCAAAGTAAGTCGCCTTTTTTGTGTCTTATTCCGGCTTCGGTTTCAGCGGGAAGCGGCGACGCACCAGCACAAAGAACAGCGGTACGAAGTAAATCGCCAGGATGGTGGCGGAGATCATCCCGCCCATGACGCCGGTCCCGACGGCATGCTGGCTCCCGGAACCCGCCCCGTTGCTAATCGCCATCGGCAGCACCCCGAAAATAAAGGCCAGAGAGGTCATCAGAATTGGGCGTAAACGCTGGCGGCAGGCATGCAGTGTGGCATCCAGCAGATCGTGGCCTTTCTCGTTCATCTCATTGGCGAATTCGACAATCAGGATCGCGTTTTTCGCGGAAAGGCCGATCACCGTTAGCAACCCGACCTGGAAGTAAACGTCATTTTCCAGTCCGCGCATCCAGGTGGCGAGCAGCGCGCCAATGACGCCCAGCGGCACCACCAGCATGACCGAGAACGGCACCGACCAGCTTTCATACAGCGCGGCCAGACACAGGAAAACGACCAGCAGCGAAATGGCGTACAGCGCAGGCGCCTGCGCGCCAGAGAGGCGTTCCTGATAAGACATCGCCGTCCATTCAAGCCCAAACCCCGTTGGCAACTGGCGAACCAGCGACTCCATTACATCCATTGCCGTACCGGTACTGACGCCAGGCGCCGCTTCGCCGACAATCTCGACCGCCGAGTAGCCGTTATAGCGCTCCAGACGCGGAGAGCCCGTTTCCCAGCGTGATGTTGCAAAGGCGGAGAAAGGCACCATGCCGCCGTCTTTATTACGCACATACCAGAGATTGATATCGTCCGGCAGCATGCGGTATTTCGCCGCCGCCTGTACATAGACCTTCTTCACGCGGCCCCGGTCCATAAAGTCATTGACGTAACTGGAGCCCCATGCGGTTTGCAGCGTGTCGTTGATGTCGTCGATAGAGACGCCCAGCGCCTGGGCTTTGCGCTGGTCGATATCAATTTGCAACTGTGGACTGTCGTCCAGACCATTGTGACGCACGCGGGTCAGCGAACTGTCCTGCGCCGCCAGCTCAATCAACCGATCGCGTGCGGCCATTAAGGCATCGTGACCGGCGCCCGCGTGGTCCTGAAGTTCCATATCAAACCCTGCGGAACTGCCCAGACCGCTGATTGCCGGTGGACTGCTGGCGTAAACGCGCGCTTCTTTAATCTTGTTAAAGGCTTTCGTGGCGCGTTCAATAATGGCAAACGAGGTGCCGGTCGTGGCATTGCGTTCGTCCCAGTCTTTTAAGCGGACAAACATGCGCGCCACGTTTTGACCGTTCCCGCCAGGCCCCGATCCCACCGTCGAGAAGACGGACATGACGTTGTCTTTCTCCTGGGTGAAGTAATATTTTTCAACTTCCTGCACCACTTTTAAGGTCTGCTGCTGCGTGGAGCCGCTTGGCAACTGTACCGAGGTAATAAACATCCCGCGATCTTCCTGCGGCAAGAAGGAGGTCGGCAGACGCAGGAACAGCACCACCATCGCGCCGAGCAACAGAACGTAGATCAGTATCCAGCGCAGGCTGCGATGCAGGATCTTCGCAACGCCTTTCTCGTAGCGTTCAGCGTTGCGGTTGAACGTCCGGTTAAACCAGCCGAAGAAGCCTTTCTGTCCGTGATGCTCGCCTTTGTGCAGGGGTTTTAGCAGCGTGGCGCACAGGGCGGGCGTCAGGATCATCGCCACCAGCACGGAGAGCACCATCGCGGCGACAATCGTGATGGAGAACTGGCGATAGATAGCCCCGGTCGTACCGCCAAAGAAAGCCATCGGCACAAATACGGCTGACAGCACCATCGCGATACCGACCAGCGCCCCTTGTATCTGCCCCATCGATTTTCTGGTGGCTTCGCGCGGCGAAAGACCTTCCTCGCTCATGATGCGCTCGACGTTTTCCACCACCACGATGGCGTCATCGACCAGCAGGCCGATCGCCAGCACCATCGCGAACATCGTCAGCGTGTTAATGCTGTAGTCGAAGGCATACAGGACGGAGAATGTCCCCATCAATACCACCGGTACGGCGATAGTGGGGATCAACGTGGCGCGGAAGTTTTGCAGGAACAGGTACATCACCAGGAACACCAGCGCGATGGCTTCCAGCAGGGTTTTCACCACATCGATAATCGAGGCTTTGACGAAGGAGGTGGTTTCATACGCCACCTTATACTCCAGACCGTGCGGGAAGTATTCGGCCAGCTCGTCCAGGCGGTTAAGCACCAGTTTGGCGGTTTCCATTTCGTTGGCGCCAGAGGCCAGTTTGACCCCCAGACCGGAGGCCGGATTACCGTTGAAGCGGCTGAGATAATCATATTTTTCAGCGCCCATTTCGACGGTCGCCACATCGCCCAGCTTGACCTCTGAACCGTCCTGGTTGACGCGCAGCGTGATATCACGAAACTGCTCGGGCGTTTGCAGCAGCGACTGGGCGTTGATTGTCGCATTGAGCGCCTGCCTGTCGACCGAAGGCGTGCCGCCAAGCTGCCCGACGGCAATTTGCGCGTTCTGTGATTCGATGGCATCCGTGACATCTTTCGCGGTCATCTGGTAGCTGTTGAGTTTGGCCGGGTCCAGCCAGATACGCATCGAATATTGCGAACCGTAGGCATCGATATCCCCCACGCCGTTTACGCGGCTGAGCGGGTCCTGGATATTACTGGCGACATAGTCGGCGATGTCCTGTTTATCCATTGAACCGTCGGTGGAGACAAACGCAATGGTCAGGATGTTGGTGTCCCCGGTTTTACGGACCGTGACGCCCTGGTTCTGTACCGCCTGCGGCAATTTACGCATTGCCGATTGCAGCTGGTTTTGTACCTGCTGGACGGCTTCATCGGGGTCGGTTCCGGCCACAAAACTGAGCGTCACCGTTGCCTGGCCCGTCCCACTGCTTTGCGACGACATATACATCAGATTATCGAGGCCGGTCATATTCTGTTCGATAACCTGAGTGACGGTATTCTCCAGCGTCTGCGCGGATGCCCCCGGATAATTCGCGGTAATGCGGACGTTTGGCGGCGCCAGGTCGGGATATTGCTCTACGGGCAAAGAGAGAATGGCCAGGGTGCCCGTCAGACACAACAGGATTGCCAGCACCCAGGCAAAAATGGGGCGATCGATAAAGAAATTCGCCATTAAAGGAGGACCTCGTGTTTCTGCGTATAATTATTGGGTATGACCTGCTTCACTGTAGCGGCAAGGTACGTGTCAAACGTGGAGAAAAAAAGAAGATAATGTAAATTATCATGCACGTTTACAGCATACATTTTGTGCCAGTGCCGCCCTGTCTGTATTCCCGCCGTGCGGTGCTTTGCCGTTCTTTACGCTAATTGACCCTCTTCATCTTCCGATGAGCGAAAACTGATGCTGACCAGCGTCCCGCCCCCTGACGGTTGCGAGAAATTCAGCGTGCCGCTAAGTCTTTCCGCACGCTCGCGCATAATGTTCAGACCGTAGTGCCCCGTTGGTTCGTTCGGTTCGCCAATACCGACGCCGTTATCCCGAATATAGACCGTATGGTTGCCATCGGGGGCGGTGACGCAGCTAACGGCGATCTCCGTGGCGCTGGCGTGTTTAATCGCATTCAGCACCGCCTCGCGAACGATTTGTAACAGGTGCACCTGCATTTGCGCATCCAGCGCCAGCGTCGGTAAACGGCAATCCAGCGTCAGTTTCGCGGAGGTCTGGCTTTGCAGGGTATCCAGCATTTCATGCAGCGCAGAAGGTAAGTCGGCCTGCTGTAACGTCAGGCGGAAGGTGGTCAGCAGCTCGCGCAACTGACGATAAGCGTCGTTCAGCGCCCGGGAGAAATCCGCCATGATGCTTTGCGCGGGGAGATTATCTTCTGGAATTGAGCGCTTCAGCAGCGTCAACTGAATGCGCAAATAGGAGAGCACCTGCGCCAGTGAGTCATGCAGCTCGCGGGCGATAGTCGCGCGCTCTTCCATCAGCAGCAGTTGCTGGAAATGTTTTTGCGCCTGATTAAAGTACAAACCGCGCCCCAGCATGGTCGATACGCTGTGCAGCAGCGGGGTGGAGGCACTGACGTTGGGGCTTTGCCAGTGCAGTTCGCCGTAGACCGTTTCCTGCATCGTGACCGGCAGAATCTGCATGGGCAAATCAGCGCTTTCCGCTCCTTCGCTGATCCGCCAGTTATCGCCCACGGTTAATTCCAGATAGTAAGCGGCGTCATGTTCGCGGACGATCTGTAAAATATGGCGGAAACAGTGAACGTCGATTTGGCTGGTATTGAGCGCCTGTGAGCACTGGTACAGCACTTCCAGACGGCGGTTGGCTTCGTGCAGATCGTGGGTTTTTTCTTCTACCGAAGCCTCGAGAGAGCGGTACAGCTTATGCAACTCGCTCGACATCTGGCTAAATGTTTTGGCCAGCAGCCCCAGCTCATTCGGCAAGTGGGTATTCAGCGGCGGGATGTCGAACTGACCATGTTCAATGTGCTGGCTGGCGGCGACCAGTTGGTTAAGCGGCTGGACTACCTGCTGGCGAATCCTCCGCAGGGTGAAAAAGACCAGCGTGAAGATCCCGATACCGCCCGCCAGCGATATGCCGACCACCAGCATCACCTTACGCTCGGCATAGTGTTGCAGCGCCAGAACGAAGAGATCGATCTGATCGACATAGTTATTGATATTGGCGCGATACCACTTTATATCCGCATCTACCAGTCTCGTGTTCATCTCCAGCCAGTTCGCATGCAGTTGCCCGTAACGGCTTTTAACCGTCTGCGGGACGTACCAGGCGTTCAGGTTACTTAACGCGGGAGAGTTGAGCGCTTGCTGAAAAAGCTGACGGTGCGCGTTCAATTGCGGACTGCCGCTTTGCAGATCGTAACCCAGTCGGTAGCTCTGCATACGCAGTGAACCGGCCACGTTAATGGCCTCGGCATCCCGCAAACTGCTCGCCAGCGTCAGCAGAGCGATACCGGTTGAGAGAATCGACAGCAGCACAATGTAAAAAAAGGCCCGGGCCAGGCTGGCCGAGACAGGGCGTTTGACGACCACGCGCGTAATCCCCGAAAAATATGCTCACAGTGAACGGATAAATATTGGCAAGTGTAACTGAAACGCAATTTCACCAGCGATGAAATAAATTGATCTGCCACAGGTTCTGGATAAATAGTTGTGCGTCCTGGGCAAATGAACATTGCCGACCCCTTCGGCGTCGGTTAATAACATTCATATAAAGAATAAGGTTTTTGCCACCAAAACAGAAGGACGCCATGAATCGTTTTATTATGGCCAATAGCCAACAGTGCCTGGGATGCCATGCCTGTGAGGTCGCTTGCGTAATGGCCCACAATGATGAGCAACACGTACTGCACCAGCGGCATTTTCAGCCCCGAATTACGGTGATCAAACATCAGCATCAGCGCAGCGCGGTAACCTGCCACCACTGCGAGGATGCGCCTTGCGCCCGGAGTTGCCCAAATGGCGCAATCCGTCATGTCAAAGACAGCGTTCAGGTCAACCAGCAAAAATGTATCGGCTGTAAATCCTGCGTGGTTGCCTGTCCCTTCGGCACAATGCAGATAATCCTTACGCCAACAGGTCAGGATCAGGTCAAAGCCACGGCGCACAAATGCGATTTGTGTCTGGATCGCGAAGGCGGCCCGGCCTGTGTTGAAAATTGTCCGGCAGATGCGTTGCAATTGGTAACGGAAGCGTCGCTGACCCGGCTGTCGAAAGCGCGGCGTCTGCGCACCGCGCGTCAGGAAAATCAGCCCTGGCATGCCTGTGCGACGGGAGTCACTCCTGGTGCGCTCAATAAAGTCGAACAGATGCGGGCGACGCCCCCACGCGGCGAGCCGGATAAGCTGGCGATTGACGCGCGAAAAACCAGCTTTGATGAAATCTACCTGCCGTTTCGTACCGCGCAGGCTGAACGCGAAGCGGCCCGTTGCCTGAAGTGCGGTGAACACAGTATCTGCGAGTGGACGTGTCCGCTGCACAACCATATTCCGCAGTGGATCGAGCTGGTAAAAGCGGGAAACATTGACGATGCGGTGGCGCTGTCGCACCAGACTAACTGTCTGCCGGAAATTACCGGGCGCGTATGCCCGCAGGACAGGTTGTGCGAAGGCGCCTGTACGGTGCGCGATGAGTATGGCGCGGTGACGATCGGCAATATTGAACGCTACATTTCCGACCGGGCGCTGGACAAAGGCTGGCGGCCAGATCTGAGCGGCGTGCAGCAGCAGGATAAACGTGTGGCGATTATTGGCGCGGGCCCGGCCGGGCTGGCCTGCGCGGATGTGCTGGCGCGTCATGGCGTGAGCACGACCGTGTTCGATCGCCACCCTGAAATTGGCGGCCTGCTGACCTTTGGCATTCCCTCTTTTAAGCTGGATAAATCACTGCTGGCGCGCCGTCGCGAAATCTTCAGCGCGATGGGAATTCATTTTGAACTGAACTGCGAAGTCGGCAAAGACGTCAGACTGGCGTCGCTGCTGGATGAGTACGATGCGGTTTTTGTCGGTGTCGGCACATACCGTTCCATGAAAGCCGACCTGCCAAACGAAGATGCGCCGGGCGTATATGATGCGCTGCCGTTCCTGATTGCTAACACAAAACAGGTTATGGGGCTGGATGAATTGCCTGACGAACCTTTTATCGACACCGCCGGGCTTAATGTTGTGGTGCTGGGCGGCGGCGATACCGCGATGGACTGCGTGCGTACCGCGCTGCGTCATGGCGCAAGCCAGGTGACCTGCGCATATCGTCGCGACGAGGCGAATATGCCGGGGTCGAAAAAAGAGGTAAAAAACGCGCGGGAAGAGGGGGCGCACTTTGAATTTAACGTACAGCCGGTTGAGCTGGTGCTGAATGCCGACGGTTGCGTCAGCGGCGTGCGTTTTTTACGTACTCAGCTTGGCGAACCCGATGCGCAGGGGCGTCGCCGCCCGATGCCCATCGCGGGCAGCGAGTTTGTCATGCCCGCTGATGCGGTAATTATGGCGTTTGGTTTTCATCCGCATGGTATGCCGTGGCTGGAGGCGCACGGTGTGAAAGTGGACGACTGGGGGCGCATTGCGGCAAATGTCGAAAGCGCGTTCCGTTACCAGACCAGTAATCCTAAAATCTTCGCGGGCGGTGACGCCGTGCGCGGCGCCGATCTGGTGGTGACGGCGATGGCGGAAGGGCGTCACGCCGCGCAGGGGATTATTCAGTGGCTGGGGATCATGCAAACCGGATAAGTCTCCATTCGGCGCGAGCAGCATGATAGCGCGCAGACAAAACCGGCCTTGCGGCGTAAGATTACCTGTCTTCTTACGCTGTGGAGCCGGTATGTCGCAAAAAATTACTCTCATCAAAGACAAAGTTCTCTCTGATAACTACTTTATCCTGCGCAATATTACCTACGATCTGACCCGTAAAAATGGTGATGTGATTCGCCATAAGCGCGAGGTTTACGATCGCGGCAATGGCGCAACGATCCTGCTGTATAACCGCGAAAAACAGACCGTGGTGCTCATCCGCCAGTTTCGCGTTGCCACCTGGGTGAACGGCAATGAAAGCGGCCAGTTGATAGAAACCTGCGCCGGGCTGCTGGATAACGACGAGCCGGAAGCGTGCATTCGCAAAGAAGCGATTGAAGAGACCGGCTATGAAGTGGGTGAGGTGCGTAAACTGTTTGAGTTATACATGTCGCCTGGCGGCGTGACGGAACTGATTCACTTCTTCATTGCAGAATACAGCGACAGCCAGCGGGCAAACGCAGGCGGCGGTGTGGAAGATGAAGATATTGAGGTACTGGAACTGCCATTGACACAGGCGCTGGCGATGATCAAAACCGGTGAGATACGAGACGGTAAGACCGTGTTATTGCTCAATTATTTGCATTCTTCCTCGCTAATGAATTGATAAATAAGGTTTATATTTCTTTACATAATGATGTCGCTATCCGACAAATCTGATTGAGCCACAGGAGTCGCGCAAGGAAGATACCGCCTAAAGCCGTTTCGTTTTTCTTCTGGGGTTGTACCGTCCATGCGCAATCGCGTTATTTTCGTTTTCCTGCTCGGTCTGCTGCCGACGTCGCTGACGTGGGCGGCGCCAGCGCAGCAGACTTTTTCTGACTGGCAGGTCACCTGTAACAATCAGAATTTTTGCGTGGCGCGTAATACCGGCGAACATCGCGGGCTGGTGATGACGTTAAGCCGCAGCGCCGGGGCGCATACCGATGCGGTACTTCGCATTGATTTGGGGGGGCTGACCTCACCCGGTGCGAAAGAGGCGGAGATTGCGCCGCGTCTGCTGCTGGATGAAAAACCGCTGCCGCTAAATGCCGGGCAATGGCGTATCACGCCCTGGCATCTGATGACGGACGACACCGCCACCATTGCCGCGTTTTTACAGACCATTCAGGAAGCCCAGGCGATTACCCTGAAAAAGGGAAAACAGACGATTTCTCTGGTGGGGCTTAAAGCTGCGCTGTTGTTTATCGACGCACAGCAAAAACGCGTTGGCAGCGAAACGGCGTGGATTGATAAAGGGAATGATCCACCGCTCAGCGTGCCGCCCGCGCCAGCGCTGAAAGGCGTGGCTATCGTCAACCCAACGCCGACGCCGCTTTCTTATGATGAACGCAACGATCTGCTGGATTACGGTAACTGGCGGATGAACAGTATTCACTGCTCGCTTGACCCGATGCGCCGGGAAGCGCGCGTCGCGGCCCTGACCGATGACAAAGCCCTGCTGATGACCGGTTGCGAAGCCGGAGCCTATAATACGGTCGATCTCGCGTGGATTGTCTCACGCAAAAAACCATTCGCCTCCCGCGCCGTACGGTTGCGTTTACCCTTTAACTCCGGGGCTGAAAGCAATGATATGGAGCTGATGAACGCGGTTTTTGACGAGAAATCCCGGGAATTAATCACGCTGGCAAAAGGGCGTGGGTTGGCCGATTGCGGTATCCAGACGCGCTGGCGTTTTGACGGCCAGCGTTTTCGTCTGGTGCGTTATGCCGAAGAGCCAAGCTGCGATAACTGGCATGGGCCAGATGCCTGGCCCACGTTGTGGATCACACGTTAGGGGCGCCCGGTGGCGCTAACGCTTACCGGGCCTACGGACTGTTTTGTAGGCCGGATAAGACGCATCGCGTCGCCATCCGGCAAGGTGCCCGGTGGCGCTAAGGCTTACCGGGCCTACGGGCCATTTTGTAGGCCGGATAAGGCGCATCGCGTCGTCATCCGGCAAGGCGCCCGGTTGCGCTAACGCTTACCGGGCCTACGGGCTGTTTTGTAGGCCGGATAAGACGCATCGCGTCGCCATCCGGCTTCCGACCCACTCATCCATTTTTACGCTTTAAGCACCTTATGCGCTTTTTCGACGATATTCTCGACCGTAAAGCCGAAGTAAGGGAACAGTTTTTCGGCCGGGGCCGATTCGCCATATCCCGTCATCCCGACAATCGCGCCTTTCAGCCCGACATATTTGTACCAGTAGTCGGCAATGCCTGCCTCAATCGCCACGCGAGCGGCAACGTTCGACGGCAGCACGGATTCGCGATACGCCTCATCCTGAGCATCAAAAATATCCGTCGAAGGCAGGGACACCACCCGGACGTTATGGCCTTCTCCGGTCAGCTTTTCTGCCGCCAGCAGGGTGATTTCCATTTCAGACCCGGTGGCAATCAGGATCACATCCGGCTTACCGCCGCTGTCTTTCAGCACATAACCACCACGGGCGATCTCCTTCACCTGCTCCGGGGTACGCTCCACCTGCGCCAGATTCTGCCTTGAGAGAATCAGCGCCGTCGGGCCGGTATGGCGCTCAACCGCCAGCTTCCAGCCGACTGCCGCCTCAACCTGATCGCACGGACGCCAGGTGCTGAAATTTGGCGTCAGACGCAGGCTGGCCAGTTGCTCCACGGCCTGGTGCGTCGGCCCATCTTCACCCAGCCCGATGGAGTCGTGGGTATAAACCATGATCTGCCGGGCTTTCATCAACGCCGCCATTCGCGCCGCGTTACGGGCGTATTCCACAAACATCAGGAAGGTCGCGGTGTATGGCACGAATCCGCCGTGGTGGGCAATGCCGTTAGCAATGGCCGTCATACCAAATTCGCGCACGCCGTAGTGAATGTAATTCCCGGCCGGATCTTCTTTCAGCGACGTCGAACCTTTCCAGATAGTCAGGTTACTGGGCGCGAGATCCGCCGAGCCGCCGAGCAGTTCCGGCAGTATTGGGCCGTAGGCGTTCAGCGTATTTTGCGATGCCTTGCGGGTGGCGATTTTGGCCGGGTTGGCCTGCAATTCAGCAATGTATTTTCGCGTCGTGGTTTCCCAGGACTCTGGCAACTCGCCGCGCATTCGTCGGGTAAACGTTCTTGCCAGATCGGGATACGCTTTCTGATACGCCGTGAACTTCTCCTGCCATGCCTGCTGCGCTTTTTCACCTTTTTCACGCGCATCCCAGGCACGGTAAATCTCTTTCGGAATCTCAAAAGCAGGGTGATGCCAGCCCAGTTTCTGGCGGGTCAGCGCCACCTCTTCTTCTCCCAGCGCTGCGCCGTGAGACTCCTCTTTCCCAGCTTTATTCGGTGAGCCGAAGCCGATTACCGTCCGGCAAATAATCAACGACGGTTTGTCTTTCACACTCTGCGCTTCAAGAATTGCTTTCTTCACGGCTTCGGGATCGTGTCCGTCGATCTCATGCACTACATGCCAGTGATACGCTTCGAACCGTTTGGCGGTATCGTCGGTAAACCAGCCTTCGGTTTCGCCATCAATTGAGATGCCGTTGTGATCGTAGAAGCCGATTAGCTTGCCCAACCCCAGCGTACCCGCCAGCGAGCAGACTTCGTGCGAAATCCCCTCCATCAGGCAGCCATCGCCCATAAAGACATACGTGTAGTGATCGACGATGTCATGATCGGGCTGATTAAACTGCGCGGCCAGCGTGCGTTCGGCAATCGCCAGACCGACGGCATTCGCCAGTCCCTGACCCAATGGCCCGGTGGTGGTTTCAACGCCTGGCGTATAGCCGATTTCCGGGTGCCCCGGCGTTTTTGAATGGAGCTGACGGAAGTTTTTCAGCTCCTCGATTGGCAGATCGTAGCCGGTCAGGTGCAGCAGGCTGTAGAGCAGCATTGACGCGTGGCCGTTGGAAAGAATAAAGCGATCGCGGTCATACCAGGCGGGGTCGGTTGGGTTGTGGCGGAGAAAATCATTCCACAGCACTTCAGCAATATCCGCCATGCCCATTGGCGCGCCGGGATGACCGGAATTGGCTTTTTGTACGGCATCCATACTGAGCGCACGAATGGCATTGGCAAGGTCTTTTCGGGACATAAATCACTCCGTGGCAAGGTTTACAGTTTGGCGGCGAGCAGGTCTTCCAGTTTGCGTTGGTCAACGGCGAAAAGGCGGATACCTTCCGACAGTTTCTCAACGGCCATCGCGTCCTGATTATGTTCCCAGCGGAATTCCGCTTCGGTCATCGGGGTCGGGCGATGGAACGTCTGCGATGACGGCACCAGTTTGCGGATTACCGTCTCTTCTTTTTCTTGTAGTGCTTTCAGTAGGTTGGGAGAAATGGTCAGGCGATCGCAGCCTGTCAGCGCCAGGATTTGCTCGGTGCGACGGAAACTGGCCCCCATGACGATGGTTTCGTAGCGGTGACGTTTGAAGTAGTCATAGATATTACGTACCGATTTCACCCCCGGATCTTCTTCCACGACGTAGGGATCCATCGGGCTGTGCGCCTGATACCAGTCATAGATACGCCCGACAAACGGCGAAACCAGAAAAACGCCCGCTTCCGCGCAGGCGCGCGCCTGTGCAAAAGAGAACAGCAGCGTCAGGTTACAGTTGATGCCTTCTTTCTCCAGCTCTTCCGCCGCCCGTATCCCTTCCCAGGTTGACGCGAGCTTAATTAAAATGCGCGATTTTTCCACGCCCTGCTGCTGGTAGAGGTCAACCAGGTGGCGGGCCTTCTGCATACTTTTTTCTTTATCGAAGGATAAGCGCGCGTCCACTTCCGTAGAGACCCGTCCGGGGACGATTTTCAGAATTTCCGCACCGAAATTGACGGCCAGTTTATCGCTGGCCTCGGCGACCTGCTGCTCCTGGGTTTTACCGCGTTTCTTGCCCCAGGCGATCGCGTCATCAATCAAATGGCTGTATTGCGCAAGGCCAGCCGCTTTTAGCAGCAGCGAGGGATTGGTGGTGGCGTCCTGAGGCTGATAATGGCGAATGGATTCGATATCGCCGCTGTCTGCCACGACAGTGGTGAATTGTTTGATGCCGTCTAACTGGTTCATAGGAAATACTCCTTGAAAAGTAAAGCGTTAGGTGAGTGCGTTGATTCACACTTCTGAGAAATTCATGCAGTACACAACAAAAAAGCATAGCAGACAGGCATGGTAATGCGGGTTTAAGCGGGTAACATGGATGCTATAAATTGATAACAAATTCTTTCTTTGAGTAGTGAGAGTATGGCTACCTTCAAAGTTTATGCCGCGCAGGGAGGTGATAATGTGCGGCGCACCAGAGGTTACCCGCGCCACTTTTTTGATCGATACGTGAAAGGAACAACAAGATGGATGACCAATTAAAACAAAGCGCCCTCGATTTCCACGAATTTCCCGTTCCAGGTAAAATCCAGGTTTCCCCGACCAAGCCCCTTGCCACACAGCGCGATCTGGCGCTGGCCTATTCACCAGGCGTAGCGGCGCCGTGTCTTGAAATTGAAAAAGACCCGCTGGCGGCTTACAAATACACCGCTCGCGGCAATCTGGTCGCGGTGGTCTCTAACGGAACGGCGGTGCTCGGCCTGGGCAACATCGGCGCGCTGGCCGGTAAACCGGTGATGGAAGGTAAGGGCGTTCTGTTTAAGAAATTCGCGGGCATCGACGTGTTTGATATTGAAGTCGATGAACATAACCCGGATAAATTCATTGATGTCGTTGCCGCGCTGGAGCCGACGTTCGGCGGGATTAACCTCGAAGATATTAAAGCGCCTGAATGTTTCTATATCGAGCAGAAACTGCGTGAGCGCATGAATATTCCGGTATTCCATGATGACCAGCACGGAACGGCGATTATCAGCACCGCCGCGATTCTTAACGGCCTGCGCGTGGTGGAAAAAAATATCTCTGACGTGCGGATGGTGGTTTCCGGGGCAGGGGCGGCGGCAATCGCCTGTATGAACCTGCTGGTGGCGTTGGGGATGCAGAAACACAATATCGTGGTCTGTGACTCGAAAGGCGTTATCTATAAAGATCGCGAACCCAACATGGTGGAGACCAAAGCGGCCTATGCGGTGGTGGATGACGGTAAACGCACGCTGGATGACGTGATCGACGGGGCGGACATTTTCCTGGGCTGTTCCGGCCCGAAAGTGCTGACCCAGGAGATGGTGAAAAAAATGGCGCGT
Source organism: Citrobacter sp. CK199 (assembly GCF_030333285.1). NCBI lineage: Bacteria > Pseudomonadati > Pseudomonadota > Gammaproteobacteria > Enterobacterales > Enterobacteriaceae > Citrobacter > Citrobacter sp. CK199. The sequence continues at coordinate 137,958 of NZ_JAOWGF010000008.1, forward strand.
GCGCCGATGATCCTGGCGCTGGCGAACCCGGAGCCGGAAATTCTGCCGCCGCTGGCGAAAGAGGTGCGTTCAGACGCCATCATCTGTACCGGACGTTCCGACTATCCGAACCAGGTCAACAACGTGCTCTGCTTCCCGTTCATCTTCCGTGGCGCGCTGGATGTCGGCGCAACCGCGATCAACGAAGAGATGAAACTGGCGGCGGTACACGCCATTGCCGAACTGGCGCACGCCGAACAAAGTGAAGTGGTCGCTTCCGCCTATGGCGATCAGGACTTGAGCTTCGGCCCGGAATATATCATTCCAAAACCGTTCGACCCGCGCCTGATTGTGAAGATTGCGCCTGCCGTGGCGAAAGCGGCGATGGATTCCGGCGTGGCGACGCGGCCGATCGCTGATTTCGATGCCTACATCGATAAGCTGACCGAATTTGTCTACAAAACCAACCTGTTCATGAAGCCAATCTTCTCTCTGGCCCGTAAAGCGCCGAAGCGCGTGGTGCTGGCGGAAGGGGAAGAGGCGCGTGTCCTGCATGCGACGCAGGAGCTGATTACGTTAGGTCTGGCGAAACCGATCCTGATTGGTCGCCCGAGCGTGATCGAAATGCGCATTCAGAAGCTGGGGCTACAGATCAAATCGGGTGTGGATTTTGAGATCGTCAACAATGAATCCGATCCGCGCTTCAAAGAGTACTGGGGTGAATACTATAAGATCATGAAACGCCGTGGCGTGACGCAGGAACAGGCGCAGCGGGCGGTGATCAGCAATACCACGGTGATTGGCGCGATCATGGTTTTGCGCGGTGAAGCGGATGCGATGATCTGCGGCACCATCGGCGAATACCACGAACACTTCAGCGTGGTGCAGGAACTGTTTGGCTACCGTGAGGGCGTCCACGCGGCGGGGGCGATGAACGCCTTGCTGTTGCCGAGCGGCAACACCTTTATCGCCGACACCTATGTCAATGACGACCCGACGCCGGAGCAACTGGCGGAAATTACGTTAATGGCTGCGGAAACGGTGCGCCGCTTTGGTATTGAGCCGAAGGTGGCGCTGTTGTCGCACTCCAACTTTGGTTCGTCTAAGTCGGTCGCTGCTTGCAAAATGCGTCAGACGCTGGAGTTAGTACGCGAACGCGCGCCTGAGCTGATGATCGACGGCGAAATGCACGGTGATGCCGCGCTGGTTGAAAGTATTCGCAACGACAGGATGCCGGACAGCCCGCTGAAAGGGGCGGCGAATATTTTAATTATGCCTAACGTGGAGGCCGCGCGTATTAGTTACAACTTACTGCGTGTCTCCAGCTCGGAAGGCGTGACGGTAGGGCCGGTATTGATGGGCGTTGCCAAACCGGTGCATGTATTAACGCCGATCGCTTCTGTTCGCCGTATCGTTAATATGGTGGCGCTGGCGGTGGTCGAAGCGCAAACACAACCACTGTAATTTCACTTTAATTCATTCCGGCGCGGGGTTCCCCGCGCTTTTTTATTTCCTCCTTTCTTAGTGATCTACTTCACCTTTTAAATCTGCTTGCCGAATTTTGTTATTTACTCTGACAAAAAATTGCCACGATGAGGTCAGTTTCAGCGGAGGCGGTGAGCAATGGATAAAGAACGCATTATTCAGGAATTTGTGCCGGGGAAACAGGTCACGCTGGCGCATCTGATTGCCCACCCGGGTGAAGAACTGGCGAAAAAGATTGGCGTTCCCGAAGCGGGTGCCATCGGCATCATGACGCTAACGCCAGGGGAAACGGCGATGATCGCGGGCGATTTAGCCATGAAAGCCGCCGATGTACATATCGGTTTTCTCGATAGATTCAGCGGCGCGCTGGTGATTTATGGCTCTGTTGGCGCCGTCGAGGAAGCCTTATTGCAAACGGTCAGCGGGCTGGGACGCTTATTAAATTTCACGTTGTGCGAATTAACAAAAAGTTAATTGGGGGGCGGCAATGAAACGTATTGCGTTTGTCGGCACCGTTGGCGCGGGGAAAACAACGCTTTTTAACGCCTTGCAGGGAAATTATTCCCTCGCCCGAAAAACACAAGCCGTGGAATTTAATGACAACGGCGATATTGATACGCCGGGAGAATATTTTAGCCATCCTCGCTGGTATCACGCCTTAATTACCACGCTACAGGATGTGGATACGCTGATTTATGTACATGCGGCAAATGACCGCGAAAGTCGCTTACCCGCCGGGTTATTGGATATTGGCGCCAGTAAACGACACATCGCCGTCATCAGCAAAACGGACATGCCGGATGCCGACGTCGCCGCCGCGCGACAGCTACTGAGCGGGTTGGGATTTCAGGAGCCGATTTTCGAGCTCAACAGCCATGACCCGCAAAGTGTGCAGCACCTGGTGGATTATCTGGCAGCACTCACCGAACAGGAGGAAGGCGCAGGTGAAGAAACTCATCACAGCTAACGATATTCGTGCGGCTCACGCACGCGGCGAACAGGAAATGTCGGTTGTTCTGCGCGCCAGCATCATTACCCCGGAAGCCCGCGAAGTTGCGGAACTGCTGGACTTCACGATCGTGGAATGCGACGAATCGGCACCGGCTGTCGCGCCGGTGGAAGACGCGAAAACCGAAAGTCAGCGCATTCGTGAAACCATCATCGCACAACTGCCGGAAGGGCAGTTTACCGAAAGCCTGGTCGCGCAGCTGATGGACAAAGTGATGAAGGAAAAACAGTCGCTGGAGCAGGCTGACATGCAGCCGGGCTTTAAGTCGGTCACCGGCAAGGGCGGCGTAAAAGTGATCGACGGCAGCAGCGTGAAGTTTGGTCGCTTCGACGGCGCGCAGCCCCACTGTGTCGGCTTAACGGATTTGGTCACCGACAAGGACGGCAGCAGCATGGCCGCCGGGTTCATGCAGTGGGATAACGCCTTTTTCCCGTGGACGCTGAACTACGACGAGATCGATATGGTACTGGAGGGCGAACTGCATGTGCGTCATGAAGGCGAAACCATGATCGCGAAAGCCGGGGACGTGATGTTTATCCCGAAAGGCTCCAGCATTGAGTTTGGCACACCGTCGACCGTGCGCTTCTTATACGTTGCCTGGCCTGCGAACTGGCAGTCCTGCTAAGGCGGATGTATGAAGGATTTCATTACCGAAGCATGGCTCAGAGCGAATCATACGCTCAGCGAAGGGGCGGAGATCCATCTTCCCGCTGACGCTCGCCTGACGCCATCTGCCCGGGAATTGCTGGAAAGCCGCCATTTGCGCATCAAGTTTCTGGATGAGCAAGGCCGTCTTTTCGTCGATGACGATGAGCAGCAATTACAGCCGGTGCACGGTTTGACCAGCAGCGATACGCACCCTAAGGCGTGCTGCGAATTGTGTCGCCAGCCGGTGGCGAAAAAGCCCGATACGCTGACCCACCTGACCGCCGACAAAATGGTTGCGAAAAGCGATCCGCGCCTGGGATTTCGCGCCGCGCTGGACAGCACCATCGCGCTGGTGGTGTGGCTGCAAATTGAGTTGCCGGAGCAGTGGCAGCCCTGGCTTGCCGACATTCGTTCCCGCCTGGGCAACATCATGCGTGCCGATGCGATGGATGAACCGCTGGCCGCGCAGGCCATTGTGGGGCTAAACGAAGACGAATTGCATCGTCTGTCCCATCAGCCGCTGCGCTATCTCGATCACGATCATCTGGTGCCGGAAGCCAGCCACGGCCGCGATGCCGCGCTGCTGAATCTGCTGCGTACCAAAGTGCGTGAGACGGAAGTCGTGGCCGCTCAGGTCTTTATCACCCGCAATTTTGACGTGCTGCGCCCGGATCTTCTACAGGCGTTGAACCGCCTCTCCAGTACGGTCTACGTGATGATGATTTTGTGCGTGACGAAGCATCCGCTCACCGTCAGCCAGATTCAACAGCGACTGGGAGGGGAGCAATGATCATTGAACGTTGCCGCGAACAGGCCTTACGCGCGCCCGCCAGGGTGGTCTTCCCGGATGCGCTGGATGTCCGTGTCCTGAAGGCGGCGCACTATCTGCAACGGCATGGTCTGGCGCGACCGGTTCTTGTCACCAGCCCGTTTGCGCTACGCCAGTTTGCGCTCACTCACCGTATCGCGATGGATGGCATTCAGGTGATTGACCCACAGAGCAATCTGTCTATGCGCGAGGTGTTCGCCGGGCGCTGGCTGGCGCGGGCGGGAGAGAAAACACCGCCGGATGCGCTGGAAAAACTGAACGACCCGCTGATGTTCGCCGCCGCGATGGTGAGCGCCGGTCATGCCGATGTGTGCATTGCCGGCAACCTCTCTTCGACAGCGAACGTGCTGCGGGCAGGGCTACGCCTGATCGGTTTGCAGCCGGGCTGCAAAACGCTGTCGTCGATCTTCCTGATGCTGCCGCAGTACACCGGGCAGGCGCTGGGATTCGCCGATTGCAGCGTGGTGCCGCAACCCACGGCGGCGCAACTGGCGGATATCGCCATCGCCAGCGCGCAGACCTGGCGAACCATTACCGGAGAGGAGCCTCGGGTCGCCATGCTGTCGTTCTCCAGTCATGGCAGCGCGCGTCACCCCAATGTCGCCAATGTGCAGCAGGCGACAGAGATCGTTCGCGAGCGCGCTCCGGATTTGATTGTTGACGGCGAGTTGCAGTTCGACGCCGCTTTTGTCCCGGACGTCGCCGCGCAAAAAGCGCCCGCCAGTCCGTTACAGGGCAAAGCCAATGTGATGGTCTTTCCGTCACTGGAAGCGGGCAACATTGGCTACAAAATCGCCCAGCGTCTGGGAGGATATCGCGCCGTTGGGCCGCTGATTCAGGGGCTTGCCGCACCGCTTCACGATCTCTCCCGAGGCTGTAGCGTACAGGAAATTATCGAACTGGCGTTGGTGGCAGCAGTGCCGCGCCAGACTGACGTGAGTCGTGAACACGACTCGCAAACACTGGTTGTATAAAGGTCCCGTCTGGACCCCCTTACCGAAGAGGAAAACACAATGGAAGCATTAGGAATGATTGAAACCCGGGGCCTGGTTGCACTGATTGAGGCCTCTGATGCGATGGTTAAAGCAGCACGCGTGAAACTGGTTGGCGTGAAGCAGATTGGCGGCGGTCTGGTCACCGCGATGGTGCGTGGCGATGTGGCAGCGTGCAAAGCCGCTACTGATGCCGGCGCCGCAGCGGCGCAGCGCATTGGCGAACTGGTTTCCGTACACGTCATTCCGCGCCCGCACGGCGATCTGGAAGAGGTGTTCCCGATCAGCTTCAAAGGTGACAGCAATATCTAAGCTGGATGGCTACGTCTGATCGTGTAGGCCGGAGAAGACGCAAACGCGTCGCCATCCGGCAATGAGATGGCATCGATGCCGGATGGCGCCTCGCTTATCCGGCCTACAGTTTCGGCACGCAACACACAACACATGGAGGCGGGTATGAAGCTGGCAGTCGTCACAGGACAAATTGTTTGTACGGTGCGCCATGAAGGACTCGCGCATGACAAATTGCTGATGGTGAAAATGATTGATGCCGAAGGGAATCCCGACGGGCAGTGCGCCGTTGCAATCGACAGCATTGGGGCGGGAACCGGGGAGTGGGTGCTGCTGGTTAGCGGCAGTTCTGCCCGCCAGGCGCATCGGAGCGAATCCTCACCTGTCGATCTGTGCGTGATTGGTATTGTCGATGAAGTGGTGGCTGGCGGGAAAGTCGTTTTCCATAAATAGGACTGAACATCATGAATCAACAGGATATTGAACAGGTGGTAAAAGCGGTATTGCTGAAAATGAAAGACAGCAGTCAACCTGCCGCCGCCGTTCATGAAATGGGCGTCTTTGCCTCCCTGGATGACGCCGTTGCCGCAGCGAAAGTGGCTCAGCAGGGGCTGAAGAGCGTGGCCATGCGCCAGCTCGCTATTCATGCGATACGTGAGGCGGGTGAAAAGCACGCCAGAGAACTGGCGGAACTTGCCGTGTCAGAAACCGGCATGGGACGCGTCGAAGATAAATTAGCGAAAAACGTGGCGCAGGCGCGCGGTACGCCGGGCGTGGAATGCCTCTCGCCGCAGGTACTGACCGGCGATAACGGTCTGACCTTAATTGAAAATGCGCCGTGGGGGGTTGTGGCGTCGGTTACGCCGTCCACCAATCCGGCGGCAACCGTGATTAACAACGCCATCAGCCTGATTGCCGCAGGCAACAGCGTGGTCTTTGCGCCGCATCCGGCGGCGAAAAAGGTTTCTCAGCGCGCCATTACGCTGCTTAACCAGGCGGTTGTTGCCGCAGGCGGCCCGGCTAACCTGCTGGTGACCGTTGCGAACCCGGATATCGAAACCGCCCAGCGCCTCTTTAAATATCCCGGTATCGGTCTGCTGGTGGTGACCGGCGGCGAAGCGGTCGTTGAAGCTGCCCGTAAACACACCAACAAACGTCTGATTGCCGCAGGCGCCGGGAACCCGCCGGTGGTGGTGGATGAAACCGCTGACCTGGCGCGTGCCGCGCAGTCCATCGTCAAAGGCGCATCCTTCGATAACAACATCATTTGCGCCGACGAGAAGGTGCTGATTGTTGTCGATAGCGTTGCCGATGAACTGATGCGCCTGATGGAAGGGCAGCATGCGGTGAAACTCACCGCCGCACAGGCCGAACAGCTTCAGCCGGTATTGCTGAAAAATATCGACGAGCGTGGCAAAGGAACGGTCAGCCGCGACTGGGTTGGGCGTGATGCCGCCAAAATCGCCGCCGCGATTGGGCTGACGGTGCCGGAGCAAACGCGCTTGCTGTTTGTGGAAACACCTGCCACGCACCCGTTCGCGGTCACGGAACTGATGATGCCGGTACTGCCGGTGGTGCGGGTCGCCAACGTAGAAGAGGCCATTGAACTGGCGGTCACGCTGGAAGGCGGTTGCCACCATACGGCGGCGATGCACTCGCGCAACATCGACAACATGAACCGGATGGCAAACGCCATTGATACCAGCATCTTCGTCAAGAACGGACCGTGCATCGCCGGGCTGGGTCTGGGCGGCGAAGGCTGGACCACCATGACCATTACTACGCCAACCGGGGAAGGGGTGACCAGCGCGCGCACCTTCGTGCGTCTGCGTCGCTGCGTGTTGGTGGATGCGTTTCGCATCGTCTGATACCGGCCCAGCAGACTGTCTATAAGGAGAAAAGAGATGGCGCACGATGAACAACGTTGGCTGACGCCGAGACTCCAGAAAGCCGCTGAGCTGTGTAATCAGCATCCCGTCGCCAGCGATTCGCCGCTGTGGCTGGGTATTGATTTAGGGACGTGCGATGTGGTGTCGATGGTTGTCGACCGCGACGCGCAGCCGGTCGCCGTTTGTCTGGACTGGGCTGACGTCGTGCGTGACGGCATCGTCTGGGACTTCTTCGGCGCCGTCACCATCGTGCGTCGCCATCTCGACACGCTCGGACGCCAGCTTGGCTGCCAGTTCACCCACGCGGCGACCTCATTTCCGCCAGGCACCGACCCGCGTATCTCCATCAATGTTCTGGAATCCGCCGGGCTGGAGGTCAGTCATGTGCTGGATGAGCCGACCGCCGTGGCGGATCTGCTGCGACTGGATAACGCGGGCGTGGTGGATATCGGCGGCGGTACGACGGGGATCGCCATTGTGAAGCAGGGCAAGGTGACTTACTCCGCTGATGAAGCGACTGGCGGACACCATATTTCCCTGACGCTGGCCGGAAACCGCCGCATCGAACTGGAAGACGCTGAGCAGTTCAAGCGCAGCAACGCCCGGGAGATTTGGCCGGTGGTAAAACCGGTGTACGAAAAGATGGCGGAGATTGTTGCCCGGCATATCGAAGGGCAAGGTATAGCCGATCTGTGGCTGGCGGGCGGCTCCTGTATGCAACCGGGCGTGGATGAACTATTCCGTAAACGCTTCCCGGAACTGCGGGTGCATTTACCTGAACACAGCCTGTTTATGACGCCGCTGGCGATTGCCAACAGCGGGAAAGAAAAAGCGGAGGGGATCTATGCAAAGTGAATTGCAGACCGCGCTCTTTCAGGCATTCGATACCCTGAATCTGCAACGGATAAAAACGTTCAGCGTTCCGCCCGTCACGCTGTGCGGCCTGGGGGCGCTCAGCGCCTGCGGGCAGGAAGCGCAAACGCGCGGGCTGACGCATCTGTTTGTCATGGTTGACAGTTTTCTGCATCAGGCAGGGATGACCGCCGGGCTTGAACGGAGTCTGGCGATGAAAGGCGTGGCGATGAGCATCTGGCCCTGCCCGGTGGGAGAACCTTCCATCACTGACGTTTGCGCGGCGGTCGCGCAGCTGCGCGAATCAAAATGTGACGGCGTGGTGGCGTTTGGCGGCGGCTCGGTGCTGGATGCGGCAAAAGCCGTAGCGCTGCTCTTTACCAACCCAGGGCAGACGCTGGCGGATATGACGGCGCAGAGCGTACTGCGCCCGCGTCTGCCGCTGATTGCCGTGCCGACGACGGCGGGTACGGGGTCGGAAACCACCAACGTGACGGTGATTATTGATGCGGTAAGCGGGCGCAAGCAGGTTCTGGCGCATGCCTCGCTGATGCCGGACGTCGCCATTCTGGATGCGGCGCTGACGGAAGGGGTGCCTTCTCACGTAACGGCGATGACCGGGATTGACGCGTTGACCCATGCGGTTGAGGCGTATAGCGCTCTGAATGCTACGCCGTTTACCGACAGCCTGGCGATTGGCGCTATTGCGATGATCGGCAAGTCGCTGCCGAAAGCGGTGGGGAACGGGCACGACATGGCGGCGCGGGAAAACATGCTGCTGGCGTCCTGCATGGCGGGGATGGCCTTTTCCAGCGCGGGGCTGGGGCTGTGTCATGCGATGGCGCACCAGCCGGGCGCGACGCTGCATATTCCGCATGGCCAGGCGAACAGTATGTTGCTGCCGACGGTGATGGGATTTAACCGCATGGTGTGTCGCGAACGGTTCAGCCATATCGGCCGGGCGTTACTCAACAAGAAAGCGGACGATCGCGACGCGATCGGCGCAGTTAGCGAACTGATTATTGAAACCGGGCTGACAAAACGCCTCGCCGATGTTGGCGCGACGTCCGCGCATTACAGCGCGTGGGCGCAAGGCGCGCTGGAAGATATTTGTATTCGCAGTAACCCACGAACCGCCACGCAGGAACAGATTATCGACCTGTACGCGGCGGCACAATAAAGCATACCAGGATGTAGGCCGGATAAGGCGTTCGCGCCGCCATCCGGCAAAAACGCGGCACTATTGCCTGATGGCGCTGCGCTTATCAGGCCTACGAAACACCTGGCAAATGGAGATAGGGCTATGGGAATTAACGAAATCATCATGTACATCATGATGTTCTTTATGCTGATTGCCGCCGTGGACAGGATCCTGTCGCAGTTTGGTGGTTCGGCGCGTTTTCTCGGTAAATTCGGTAAGAGCATCGAGGGATCGGGCGGTCAGTTTGAAGAAGGTTTTATGGCGATGGGCGCGCTGGGGCTGGCGATGGTCGGTATGACCGCCCTGGCGCCGGTGCTGGCGAAGCTGCTCGGGCCGGTGATTATCCCGCTGTATGAAATGCTCGGCGCGAACCCGTCGATGTTCGCCGGAACGCTGCTGGCCTGCGATATGGGCGGTTTCTTCCTCGCCAAAGAACTGGCGGGCGGCGATGTGGCGGCATGGCTGTACTCCGGCCTGATCCTGGGGGCGATGATGGGGCCGACGATCGTCTTCTCCATTCCGGTGGCGCTCGGCATTATCGAGCCGTCTGACCGCCGCTACCTGGCGCTGGGCGTGCTGGCGGGGATTGTTACCATTCCCATTGGTTGTATCGCCGGTGGTTTAGTGGCGATGTACTCCGGCGTGGAGATCAACGGGCAACCGGTGGAGTTCACCTTCGCGCTGATCCTGATGAACATGATCCCGGTGATCATCGTCGCGGTGCTGGTTGCGCTGGGGCTGAAATTTATCCCGGAGAAAATGATCAGCGGTTTCCAGATCTTCGCTAAATTCCTGGTGGCGTTGATCACTATTGGCCTGGCGGCTGCGGTGATTAAATTCCTGCTGGGATGGGAGCTGATCCCAGGTCTTGACCCGATCTTCATGTCCCCTGGCGACCAGCCTGGCGAAGTGATGCGCGCCATTGAAGTGATCGGCTCCATCTCCTGCGTTCTGCTCGGCGCCTATCCGATGGTGCTTCTGCTGACCCGCTGGTTTGAAAAACCGCTGATGCGCGTTGGCGGCCTGTTAAAAATCAACAATATGGCGGCAGGCGGCATGGTCGCGACGCTGGCGAACAATATTCCGATGTTCGGCATGATGAAACAGATGGATACCCGCGGCAAAGTGATCAACTGCGCCTTTGCGGTCTCCGCTGCCTTTGCGCTGGGCGACCACTTAGGCTTTGCGGCCGCCAACATGAACGCGATGATCTTCCCGATGATTGTCGGCAAGCTGATCGGCGGCGTGACGGCGATTGGCGTGGCGATGATGCTGGTGCCCAAAGATGAAGATGTTCCGGCAGAAACGGAAGTGGAGGCGCAGTCGTGAACACTCGCCAGCTACTGAGCGTCGGTATCGATATCGGCACCACCACCACTCAGGTGATCTTCTCACGCCTTGAGCTGGTTAACCGTGCGGCAGTGTCGCAGGTGCCGCGCTACGAATTTATCAAACGTGAAATTAGCTGGCAAAGCCCGGTCTTTTTTACCCCTGTGGATAAGCAGGGCGGGTTGAAAGAGGCCGAACTTAAGGCGCTGATTCTGGCTCAGTACCAGGCGGCGGGGATTGCGCCGGAGACGGTGGATTCCGGGGCGATCATCATTACCGGCGAAAGCGCGAAAACCCGCAATGCGCGTCCGGCAGTGATGGCGCTGTCGCAGTCTCTCGGCGATTTTGTCGTCGCCAGCGCCGGGCCGCATCTGGAATCGGTGATTGCCGGGCACGGCGCGGGGGCGCAGACCCTGTCTGAACTGCGCTTGTGTCGCGTGCTCAACATCGACATCGGCGGCGGCACCTCGAACTATGTTCTGTTTGACGCCGGAAAAGTGAGCGGCTCCGCCTGTCTGAACGTGGGCGGCAGATTGCTGGAAACGGACGGCCAGGGGCGGGTGGTGCATGCGCATAAACCGGGGCAGATGATCGTTGAGGCGGTGTTCGGCGCGGGCACTGACGCCCGCTCGCTCAATGCCACACAGCTGGCGCAGGTTGTGCGGCGGATGGCGGATTTGATTGTCGAAATCATTGACGGCGAGCCTTCGCCGCTGGCGCAGGCGCTGATGCAAACCGGATTATTGCCCGCAGGGGTGAAACCGGAAGTGATCACCCTTTCCGGCGGAGTCGGGGAGTGCTACCGCAATCAGCCTGCCGATCCGTTCTGCTTTTCTGATGTCGGCCCGCTGCTGGCGACGGCGCTGCATGAGCACCCGCGCCTGCGTGAGATGAACGTGCAGTTCCCGACGCAAACCGTGCGCGCCACGGTGATTGGCGCGGGGGCGCACACGCTGTCGCTGTCCGGCAGCACCATCTGGCTGGAGGGGGTGGCGCTTCCGCTGCGCAACCTGCCGGTGGCGATTCCACAAGATGAAAACGAACTGGTGGCCGCCTGGGAACAGGCGCTGACTCAGCTCGATCTCGACCCTGGCACTGACGCATACGTGCTGGCGCTTCCCGCCCGGCTTCCGGTGCGCTACGCGGTATTACTCACGGTCATCGACGCGCTGCTGGCGTTTACCGCGCGTTTTCCCAATCCGCATCCCCTGCTGGTGGTGGCCGAGCAGGACTTTGGCAAAGCCCTGGGCATGTTATTGCGCCCACAGTTACAGCAACACCCGCTGGCGGTCATTGACGAAGTGAGCGTCCGGGCGGGGGACTATATCGACATTGGTACGCCTCTTTTTGGCGGATCGGTTGTGCCGGTGACGGTGAAATCACTCGCATTTCCTTCCTGAGGGAACGACTTATGAAACTAAAGACCACATTGTTCGGCAATGTTTATCAGTTTAAGGATGTAAAAGAGGTGCTGGCAAAAGCCAACGAACTGCGTTCGGGGGATGTGCTGGCAGGTGTTGCGGCTGAAAGCTCACAGGAGCGTGTTGCCGCGAAACAGGTGTTGTCGGAAATGTCGGTGGCGGATATTCGCAACAACCCGGTGATTTCCTATGAAGAGGACTGCGTGACGCGTCTGATTCAGGACGACGTCAATGAAACGGCCTATAACCGCATTAAAAACTGGAGCATCAGTGAGCTGCGCGAATATGTGCTGAGTGATGAAACGTCCGTCGATGACATTGCGTTTACGCGTAAAGGGCTGACTTCGGAAGTGGTGGCGGCGGTCGCGAAGATCTGCTCCAACGCCGACCTGATCTACGGTGGTAAGAAGATGCCGGTGATCAAAAAGGCCAATACCACCATCGGTATTCCGGGCACCTTTAGCTGCCGTTTGCAGCCGAACGATACCCGTGACGATGTACAGAGTATCGCCGCGCAAATCTATGAAGGGCTTTCTTTCGGGGCGGGCGATGCGGTGATTGGCGTTAACCCGGTAACGGACGACGTGGAAAACTTAAGCCGCGTGCTGGATACCGTGTACGGGGTGATCGACAAGTTCAATATTCCGACGCAGGGCTGCGTGCTGGCGCACGTCACCACTCAGATTGAAGCCATTCGTCGCGGCGCGCCGGGCGGGCTGATTTTCCAGAGTATTTGCGGCAGCGAAAAAGGATTAAAAGAGTTCGGCGTGGAGCTGGCGATGCTGGATGAAGCGCGTGCGGTCGGCGCGGAGTTCAACCGTATCGCCGGGGAAAACTGCCTGTACTTTGAAACCGGGCAGGGGTCTGCGCTTTCGGCTGGAGCCAACTTCGGCGCCGACCAGGTGACGATGGAAGCGCGTAACTACGGCCTGGCGCGGCACTACGATCCGTTCCTGGTGAATACGGTGGTCGGTTTTATCGGGCCGGAGTATCTCTACAACGACCGGCAGATTATTCGTGCCGGTCTGGAAGATCACTTCATGGGCAAGCTGAGCGGCATCTCAATGGGCTGCGACTGCTGCTACACCAACCACGCCGACGCCGATCAGAACCTCAACGAAAACCTGATGATTCTGCTCGCCACCGCAGGCTGTAACTACATTATGGGCATGCCGCTCGGCGACGACATCATGCTCAACTACCAGACCACCGCATTCCACGATACCGCAACGGTACGTCAGTTACTCAACCTGCGTCCGTCGCCGGAGTTTGAGCGCTGGCTGGAAACGATGGGCATTATGGAAAACGGTCGCCTGACCAAGCGGGCGGGCGATCCGTCACTGTTCTTCTGATGACGCGGGGATGACATACGATGGATCAAAAACAGATTGAAGAAATTGTACGCAGTGTAATGGCGTCAATGGGCGAGTCGCAGCCGCAGGCCCCCGCAGAATCCGCGCCAGCCTGTAGCGCTAAACAATGTGCCGCACCTTCAGCGCCTTCAGCGGCGGAAAGCTGCGCGCTGGATTTAGGTTCGGCTGAGGCGAAAGCCTGGGTAGGCGTGGAGAATCCGCATCGCGCGGATGTTTTGGCCGAACTGCGCCGCAGCACCGCTGCGCGCGTGTGTACCGGTCGCGCTGGCCCACGTCCGCGCACCCTGGCGCTGTTGCGCTTCCTGGCGGATCACTCTCGTTCGAAAGATACCGTCCTGAAAGAGGTGCCGGAAGAGTGGGTGAAAGCACAGGGGCTGCTGGAAGTGCGTTCGGAAATCAGCGATAAAAACCTCTACCTGACCCGCCCGGATATGGGGCGTCGTCTGAGCCAGGAGGCCATTGACGCGCTGAAAGCGCAGTGTGTCGCCAGCCCGGATGTCCAGGTGGTGATTTCCGATGGTTTATCGACGGATGCGATTACCGCCAACTATGAAGAGATCCTGCCGCCGCTGCTCTCAGGCCTGAAACAGGCTGGGCTGAAAGTCGGGACGCCGTTCTTTGTACGCTATGGCCGCGTGAAGATTGAAGATCAGATCGGCGAAATTCTCGGCGCGAAAGTGGTGATTCTGCTGGTGGGCGAGCGTCCTGGCTTAGGCCAGTCGGAAAGCCTCTCCTGCTATGCGGTTTACTCACCACGGGTGGCAACCACCGTTGAAGCGGATCGTACCTGTATTTCGAATATTCACCAGGGCGGCACGCCGCCGGTTGAAGCCGCCGCGGTAATTGTGGATTTGGCGAAACGTATGCTGGAGCAGAAAGCATCCGGCATCAATATGACCCGTTAAGGAGGCAACATGCCAGCATTAGATTTGATTCGACCGTCGGTCACCGCAATGCGCGTGATTGCCTCGGTGAATGACGGTTTCGCGCGTGAGCTTAAATTACCGTCACATATACGTAGCCTCGGTCTCATCACGGCAGACTCTGATGACGTAACGTATATTGCGGCAGACGAAGCGACAAAACAGGCGATGGTGGAAGTGGTGTATGGCCGTTCACTGTATGCCGGAGCGGCCCACGGGCCGTCGCCGACGGCCGGTGAAGTCTTGATTATGTTGGGCGGCCCGAACCCGGCGGAAGTGCGGGCGGGTCTGGATGCGATGGTGGCGCATATTGAAGGCGGCGCAGCGTTCCAGTGGGCCAACGATGCGGAAGATACTGCATTCCTGGCGCATGTGGTTTCGCGTACCGGGTCTTATCTCTCGTCAACCTCAGGCATCGCGCTGGGCGATCCTATCGCCTATCTGGTGGCGCCGCCGCTGGAAGCGACGTTTGGCATTGATGCGGCGATGAAATCCGCCGATGTCCAACTGGTGACCTACGTGCCGCCGCCGTCAGAAACCAACTACTCTGCGGCGTTTTTAACGGGGAGCCAGGCCGCCTGTAAAGCCGCCTGCAACGCCTTTACCGATGCCGTTCTGGATATTGCCCGTAATCCCGTCCAGCGCGCGTAAGAGAGGTAGCGATGATCAATGCACTGGGATTACTGGAAGTGGATGGCATGGTTGCCGCCGTTGATGCGGCGGACGCCATGCTGAAAGCCGCCAATGTGCGATTGCTCAGCCACGAAGTGCTCGATCCCGGCAGGCTGACGCTGGTGGTGGAGGGCGATCTGGCGGCGTGTCGCGCGGCGCTGGATGCTGGAAGCGCCGCAGCACAACGCACGGGCCGTGTTATCAGCCGCAAAGAAATTGGGCGGCCGGAAGACGACACCCAGTGGCTGATCGGCGGCTTTAAGCGCCAGCCAACGAAAGTCGGAAAGACGCCAGATGCGCCTGTTACCTCTGAATCCTCAGAAGCGCTGTTGGCGTTATTAGCATCAGTACGTCAGGGAATGACGGCAGGGGAGGTGGCCGCGCATTTTGGCTGGTCACTGGAGCGCGCCAGAAATGCGCTGGAGCAACTCTTTTCTGACGGGGCGTTGCGTAAACGCAGTAGTCGCTATCGTCTGAAGAAAGTATAACCTGTCGGAGGTGCCGGGGACGTTGCGCCCCGGCTTTGAAGATCATGAAAAAGACTCGTACAGCAAACTTGCACCATCTTTATCATGAAGCGTTACCCGAAGACGTTAAACTTACGCCTCTGGTTGAGGTGGATAATGTTCACCAGCGGCTGACAACGGACGTCTATGAACACGCCCTGACGATAACCGCCTGGCAGCAGATTTACGATCAGCTGCATCCCGGTAAATTTCATGGGGAATTCACGGAAATCCTGCTGGATGAAATTCAGGTGTTCCGTGAGTACACCGGTCTGGCGCTGCGTCAGTCTTGCCTGGTCTGGCCGAACTCCTTCTGGTTCGGTATTCCGGCAACGCGCGGCGAGCAAGGTTTTATCGGCACGCAGTGCATTGGCAGCGCGGAGATCGCCACCCGTCCTGGCGGGACGGAGTTTGAGCTGAGCACGCCGGATGATTACACCATCCTTGGCGTGGTTGTCTCGGAGGAGGTGCTTACCCGGCAGGCCAATTTCCTGCATCACCCGGAAAGGGTGCTGCATATGTTGCGTAACCAGTCTGCGCTGGAAGTGAAAGAGCAGCATAAAGCGGCGCTGTGGGGCTTTGTCCAGCAGGCGCTGGCGACGTTCAGCGAGAACCCGGAAAACCTGCATCAGCATGCGGTGCGTAAAGTGCTGGGGGATAACCTGCTGCTGGCGATGGGGACGATGCTGGAAGAAGCGCAGCCGATTATAACGGCAGAAAGCGTCAGCCATCAGAGCTATCGAAAATTGCTGTCCCGCGCGCGGGAATACGTGCTGGAGAATATGTCGGAGCCGCTGACGGTGCTCGATCTGTGTAATCAGCTGCACGTCAGCCGCCGCACGTTGCAAAACGCGTTTCACGCGATTCTGGGGATTGGCCCGAACGCGTGGCTGAAGCGGATTCGATTAAACGCGGTGCGGCGGGAGCTGATCAGCCCGTGGTCGCAAAGTTCGACGGTCAAAGAGGCGGCAATGCAGTGGGGGTTCTGGCATCTGGGGCAGTTCGCGACCGATTACCAGCAGCTGTTTGCCGAAAAACCGTCGCTGACGCTGCATCAGCGTATGCGCCAGTGGATGTGATGACATTATTGTGCCGGATGCGACGCTTTGCGTCTTATCCGGCCTACGGGCGCTACCGTTGCAGTTGTAGGCCGGATAAGGCGTTAGCCGTCATCAGGCAAAACGCGGCCAGGTAAATTATACCCAGTCGCGGACTTTGATAAATTCGCTCAGCGCCGCTTCCGGGCTGCCTTCTTCCGGCTGCCAGTCGTACTCCCAGCGCACCAGTGGCGGCATCGACATCAAAATGGACTCGGTGCGTCCGCCCGTTTGCAGGCCAAACAGCGTGCCGCGATCCCACACCAGATTAAACTCCACATAGCGGCCCCGGCGATAAAGCTGGAAATGACGCTCGCGCTCGCCCCAGGCCATTGCTTTACGCCGCTCGACAATTGGCAGAAAAGCATCGGTATAGCCTTTGCCTACCGCCTGCATAAAGCGAAAGCAGCTGTCGAAATCCGGCGTGTTCAGATCGTCGAAGAAAAGCCCGCCAATGCCGCGCTGCTCATCGCGATGCTTCAGGAAAAAGTAATCGTCGCACCATTTTTTATAGCGCGGATAGACGTCCTCGCCGTAGGGCTGGCACAGATCCCGCGCCGTGCGGTGCCAGTGAATGGCATCCTCTTCAAACGCGTAATAGGGCGTCAGGTCGAAACCGCCGCCAAACCACCAGACCGGCTCCGCGCCGGGCTTCTCCGCAATAAAAAAGCGAACATTGGCATGGCTGGTTGGAATGTACGGGTTCAACGGATGCACCACCAGCGATACGCCCATCGCTTCAAAACTGCGCCCAGCCAGCTCCGGGCGGTGTGCCGTCGCGGAGGCGGGCATCGCGTCGCCGTGAACATGGGAGAAATTTACCCCAGCCTGCTCAAAGACGCCGCCGTTACGCAGTACCCGGCTGCGCCCGCCGCCACCCGCGTCGCGCTGCCAGCTATCTTCAACAAAATCAGCGCCATCAACGGCGGCTAACTGCTGGCAAATATCATCCTGAAGGCTGAGCAGGAACTGTTTTACGCGTTGTGCATCGGGTTTCATGATTACCGTTTCTTCGAGTGTGCTTTCTGGTTATCAAACCAGTGGAAATAACTGATCACGCCATTGGCTATCGCGGTGGCGATTTTCTGCCGGAATGCGGTGGTGCCTAACAGACGCTCCTCTTCCGGGTTGGTGATAAATGAGGTTTCTACCAGTACGGAGGGAATTGACGGTGATTTTAGCACCACAAACGCCGCCTGTTCCGTATTGCGACTGTGCAGACGATGCACTGGCTTGATCTTCTTAAGAATATGCGATCCCAGCGTCAGGCTATTTTTGATGGTGTCGGTTTGCACCAGATCGAACAACACCTGCTGCAACAGATGATCTTTATCGGTCGCTTTTTTCCCCGCGACTTCATCGGCGCGGTTTTCACGGTCGGAGAGGTATTTCGCCATGGCGCTACTGGCGCCGCGATTAGAAAGCGCAAACACCGAGGCCCCTGCGGCGCTGGGGTTGGTAAAACCATCTGCGTGGATGGACATAAACAGATCCGCGCCGTGCTTGTGGGCGATTTCCACGCGATCGTACAGGGGAATAAAGGTGTCGCCCGTGCGTGTCAGGCGCGCATCAATCCCCTGGTTGCGCAAAATCGCGCGCACGTTTTTGGCGATCTCCAGCACGACGTGTTTTTCCTTCGAGCCGTTGCGACCAATCGCGCCGGTGTCGATACCGCCGTGGCCGGGGTCGAGAACAACAATGCGTCTGGCGCCTGCTTTTTTGGCCTTCGGTTTGCTGTGACCATTACTGGTCTTTAGCGCTTCTTCTTTAGCGATGGCGTGCGACATGCCCGACAGCGTCAGAGCCGCCAGCCCGGCTTTCAGCACCTGGCGGCGCGATGTGAGAGTTTTTAAGGGTTTAAAAGTGCTCATACAGCCTGAGTTGTGAAAATTGAGTTCCAGATGTTATATCGTATCGCGTAATCCGTTACGACTGTTCGTGATGAGAATTGTTTTACTTTTCATTTCAATACGTGACAATCCGTCATTATGCCATTTTTTTCGCCGTTTCGCGTCAGATATTGGCTAAATCAGTCGTTCGCGCCATAATCGGAGTTTTAACCTTGAAAAGGGTCTCAATACCATGGAGATACGCGTTTTTCGCCAGGAAGATTTCGAAGAGGTGATCACCCTCTGGGAGCGCTGCGATTTGCTGCGTCCGTGGAACGATCCTGAAATGGATATCGAACGTAAGCTGAACCATGACGTCAGCCTGTTCCTGGTTGCTGAGGTGAATGGCGAGGTGGTCGGTACGGTCATGGGCGGCTATGACGGCCATCGGGGTTCTGCCTATTATCTTGGCGTACACCCGGAGTTTCGCGGTCGTGGCATCGCCAACGCGCTGTTGAACCGGCTGGAGAAAAAGCTCATTGCTCGCGGCTGTCCGAAAATCCAAATCATGGTGCGGGAAGACAACGACATTGTACTGGGCATGTACGAGCGCCTGGGTTATGAACATTCGGACGCGTTAAGTCTGGGCAAGCGTCTGATTGAAGATGAAGAGTACTGAGTTTCATCCTGCTGACTACGACGGTCATGGGCGCTTGCGCCTGCCTTTTCTGTTCTGGTGCGTGCTGCTGCTTCAGGCGCGTACCTGGGTGCTGTTTGTGATTGCTGGCTCCTCCCGCGAGCAGGGCGATACGCTGCTGAATCTGTTTTATCCCGATCACGATACGTTCTGGCTGGGGTTGTTGCCCGGCGTCCCGGCGGTACTGGCGTTTTTACTGAGCGGGCGGCGCGACGCTTTCCCGGTGCTGTGGCGCGGGCTGCGCGGTTTGTTGATTCTGGCGCAGGGCGTTCTGCTCTGCTGGCAACCGGTGCTGTGGCTGTACGGTGAACCGGTAAACGGCATCGGGCTGGCGCTGGTGGTGGCCGATATTGTCGCGCTTATCTGGTTGCTCTCTAACCGTCGTTTACGCGCCTGCTTTGCACCGGTAAAAGAATAACGGCACTTTTTGGCGAAACCGGACTCCAAACAACGTTGATTAATAAAGAAAGGAAGTGAGATGAAATCGCTGCGTTTGATTTTATGCGCAATGCCGCTGGTGCTGAGCGGCTGTTCAACCCTCTCGTCGGTGAACTGGTCTGCTGCGAATCCGTGGAACTGGTTTGGATCGTCGACAGAGGTCACTGAGCAGGGCGTTGGGGCATTAACTGCGTCCACGCCGCTGGATGAAAAAGCGATTACTGACGCGCTGGATGGCGACTATCGCCTGCGTAGCGGAATGAAAACCCAGAACGGCAACGTGGTGCGTTTTTTTGAAGTGATGAAAGAGGACAAGGTTGCGCTGGTTATCAATGGCGACCAGGGAACCATCAGCCGTATTGATGTGCTGGACAGCGATATTCCATCGCAGGCAGGCGTCGAAATCGGTACGCCGTTTAGCGACCTTTACAGCAAAGCCTTCGGTAACTGCCAGAAAGCGACGGGCGATGACAGCGCGTCGGTCGAGTGTAAAGCACAAGACAGTCAACATATTAGCTATCTGTTCTCCGGCGAGTGGAACGGCCCGGAAGGGTTAATGCCTCCTGACGACACGCTGAAGAACTGGAAAGTGAGCAAAATCATCTGGCGCCGTTAATTTGCGTCTGAACAAACCGCCTCGCTGAAAAAACGGGTACAATACGCCCATCAATGCCACGCAGCCGTGGCATTCTTATTTTTCAGGAGGAACAATGTCTCAGGTTCAAAGTGGCATTTTGCCAGAACACTGCCGCGCGGCGATTTGGATTGAAGCCAATGTAAAAGGGGATGTCGATGCCCTGCGTGCGGCCAGCAAAGCGTTTGCCGATAAACTGGCAACCTTCGAAGCGAAATTCCCTGACGCGCATCTGGGCGCGGTTGTCGCATTTGGCAACAACACCTGGCGCGCCCTGAGCGGCGGCGCTGGGGCTGAAGAGCTGAAAGATTTTATCCCTTACGGTAAAGGTCTGGCGCCAGCAACCCAGTACGATGTGCTGATCCACATTCTTTCACTGCGTCACGACGTGAACTTCTCTGTCGCGCAGGCGGCAATGGCGGCTTTTGGCGAGTGCATCGAGGTGCAGGAAGAAATCCACGGTTTCCGCTGGGTGGAAGAACGCGATCTCAGCGGCTTCGTTGACGGGACGGAAAACCCGGCGGGAGAAGAGGTTCGCCGCGACGTGGCGGTCATCAAAGACGGCGTGGATGCGGGCGGCAGCTACGTGTTCGTTCAGCGTTGGGAACACAACCTGACGCAACTCAACCGCATGAGCGTTCACGACCAGGAGATGATGATTGGTCGTACTAAAGAAGCCAACGAAGAGATCGATGGCGATGACCGTCCGGTCACGTCTCACCTGACCCGCGTGGATCTGAAAGAAGACGGCAAAGGGCTGAAAATTGTGCGCCAGAGCCTGCCATACGGTACGGCCAGCGGCACCCACGGCCTCTATTTCTGCGCTTACTGCGCGCGTCTGTACAATATTGAGCAGCAGTTGCTGAGCATGTTTGGCGATACCGACGGGAAGCGTGACGCCATGCTGCGCTTCACGAAGCCAGTGACGGGCGGCTATTACTTTGCACCGTCTCTGGACAGATTGATGGCGCTGTAATTTCTTTTGCCGGATGGCGGCATCGTTTTACCCGGCCTACAGAGCCTTTTTGTAGGCCGGGCAAGCGAAGCGCCCCCGGCAGTCCTGCCTTATCGGTTACTCATGTTTTAACGCCGCGTATATCTGATCCACCACCCAACCGTATGTGGCTATCGGCATCAACCCGCTGTTAAACATATTCGGGTTCTTTTGCGGGTCGGCGACGGGTGAGTGCGGTTTGTTGCTCAGCATCACAATCGCCATCTGATTGGCCGGGTCGATAACGGTCAGCGTCCCTGTCCATCCGGTATGGCCGTATGCCTGCGCGCTGGCCAGCGTGCCGAATGTCGGCGTCATGGACGCATTGCCGTTAACGCGCCAGCCGAGACCAAACGTGGCATCCTCCGGCGAGGATTGCGTGAACATTTTCACGGTTTCCGGGCTGAACAGCGTCACGTTACCGTACCCTCCGCCATTCAGCATGGTCTGCATCAGTACCGCAATATCGCCGGTATTCGAAAACAGTCCCGCATGTCCTGAAACACCGCCCATCGAGTAGAATGCTTTTTCATCATGCACCTGGCCCCATAGGGTGGTCGTGCGGATATTGGGGAAATGAATCACGCCATCCCGGGTATTGCCGTTCAGTTCCGTCGCGGCGATCTGCTGTTGGCGGAAGCCTTTCTGTAGCGGGTTAAAGACCGTATGCGTTAAACCGAGCGGGCGATAGAGGTTCTCTTCAACATAACGATCGAGCGGCTGGCCCGTCACGGACTCCACGATAAACCCAAGCAGCATATAATCCACATCGCTGTAGATGTGTTTCGTGCCGGGGCGGTACGCCAGCGGCGTGCGTTTGATCATCTCCAGCGTGGTGGCTTTATCCTGCGAATACAATTCGCCCGCGACGGCCTGGTTCGGGTATTGCGGGTCAGCAGGGAAACCGCCGGAATGATGCAGCAGATCCGCAATGCGTAACGTGCTTTTCCCTTTAATCGCATCCCCCGGGCGATCGCCAAAACCGGGAATGTATTTAGAGATAAGATCGTCCGGCTGTAATTTGCCCTCTGACATCAGTCTTTGCAGGGCAAAGTTCGTGGCATACATTTTTGTATTTGATGCCAGGTCGTACAGCGTGTCAGTGGTTGCCTTGACGGGATGAGGCATCAGGACGCTGCCGTCATATTTTTTAGCCTGACCCCAGGCCTTACGATAAACAATATGACTGTCTTTAATAATGAGCAGGTTAACGCTCGGATAACCGGCATCAACCTGTTGCGCTATCCAGTTATCCAGCGCGTTAAGCCGTTCAATATTAAATCCTGCTTTTTCCGGCGCGGCGTCAGTCAATACCGGAAATGGCGCGGCGCTGGCAGTGCAACTGAGCGCCAGCAGGGAAGCAAAAAGTAATGTCATTTTCATGGTATTAGTCCAGATTCACATTACGGCAGCCAAAGAGAGCGGTAAAAATAAATCCGCCAAGATACGCAATCAGCATTCCTCCGGCATATACCGCCATTGCGGGCAGAATACCTTGCGCGGACGTCATTAACGGCAGCGCCACCAGACCGGATGGGCCAAAGGCGCTGTTTAAGCCCATCGGCAGACCCGACCAGGCCACTAAGCCGATGAACAGCCCCCCGGCAGCGCCGCCGAGGCAGGCGGTGATAAACGGTTTCATTCGTGGCAGCGTAACGCCGTAAATCAGCGGTTCGCCAACACCGAGTAAGCCGGGAATAATCGCCCCGCGAACCTGGCTGCGTAACACGCTGTGTTTTTCTGCTCGCCAGTAGAGCGCCAGTGCGGCGCCGACCTGACCTGCGCCCGCCATAGAAAGAATAGGGAACAGGCTGTTGAATCCCTGGCTACTCATTAATGCCAGATAGACGGGAATGAAGCCCTGATGGACGCCAAACACCACCGAAACAAGAAACAGACCCGCCAGAACGGCGCAGCCCAGCGGGTTGCTGTTGAGGTGGATAAAGAGCCATGACATCCCTTCGAACAGCCAGCCGCCCAGCGGCATGATGATCAGGTAGGCCAGTGCGGCGGTGACCAGCAGGGTTAACATGGAGGTCAGCAGCATGTCCAGATCGTCGGGCATAAAGCGTCGAATAAAGCCCTCAATACGCGCGCTGGCCCAGGCGGCGATCAGTACGCCGATAATGTTGCCGCGCGGGTCGATCGGCAGGCCAAAGAAGTCCTCAATACCGGAGAAATAGCCCGTGGTGGCGGCAGGGTTGTATCCCAACAGGAACAGCGAGGCGATGATCGCCCCGTTAACGCCGGTGCCGCCGAAAGCCTGCGCGGCGTTATAGCCAATAAGAATGACCAGAAAGGTAAACAGCCCTTTACTGAACACTTTCATAAAGTTCAGGGCGTCGGGAAGCATACCTTGCGCATCGGCCGGAACGTGCAATACCGTACCCAGCAGCGTGGCAATCCCCAGCAGCAGACCCGCAGCAATAAAACCGGGAATGAGCGGCGTAAAAATAGTGGCGAACTTCGACAGGAATTGCTGAATGCCTGAAGTTTGTTTCGCTTTTAGCTGGCTTTTGGTTTTGGCGGCGATATCTGCCGCCTGCGTGACGGTGCCGCTGTTGTCGCTCAGTAGCGCATTCATGGCATCTGCCGCCCGCTGCGCTTTACCGGGGCCAAAAATGACCTGCACCTGGTTATTCGAGAGGACCACGCCTTTCACGCCTTCGAGCGTTTTAATCGCCGGATCGACCCGATCGCTGTCATGTACCGCCAGGCGTAAACGGGTCATGCAGTTCCCGCAGGTGGCAATATTACCCGGGCCACCGACCCGGGAGATAATCGTATTCAGGAGATCATTACTGATTTCTTTTGCCATTCGCTTTATTCCTCTTCCAGTACCTGGCGAATGAAGCCGCCATGTTGCTCAAGACGCAGACTGGCTTCTGTTGCGTTGAGGTTTTTCAGTAGCATGACGATAGCGGTTTTGCAGTGACGGCCACAGGCCATCAGCGCGGCTTCAGCCTGTTGCCCGGTGCAGCCTGTCGCATTTTTCACAATATTTACCTGACGCACGTTGAGTTTTTCGTTCGTGGCGACAACATCCACCATCAGGTTGCCAAACACCTTACCGGATTTAATCATCAGGCCGGTGGACAGCATGTTGAGAATCAGCTTCTGCGCGGTGCCCGCCTTCATACGGGAAGAACCGCTCACCACTTCGGCGCCGACAACGGGTGTGATGGCAAGCTCCGCCGCCTTTGCTACGGCGCTCCCCGGATTGCAGGAGATCCCGACCGTCCGGCAGCCGAGCGTACGGGCATATTCCAGACCGGCAATCACATACGGCGTGCGACCGCTGGCCGCAATGCCCACAACCACATCTTTTTCATTGAGTGCGAGGGACTTCAGGTCGTTGACCCCAAGTTCGCGGTTGTCTTCCGCGCCTTCAATCGCATGCTGTATCGCGCGCTCGCCACCGGCGATCAAACCGATAACCAGACCTGATTCCACGCCATAGGTCGGGGGGCATTCGCTGGCGTCAAGGATACCCAGGCGACCGGACGTTCCGGCGCCGGTATAAATCAGCCGCCCGCCAGCGCTGACCTGCGCATAAATGATGTCGATAGCCGCGGCGATTTCGGGCAGAACCTGCTCCACGGCGAGTGGAACCGTTTTATCTTCATCATTAATGATGCGGCACATATCGAGGGTGGAAGCCCGGTCAATCTCAAAAGAGGCGCGGTTAACACCTTCGGTAATCATATTTTCAAGTTGCATATTACTTACAGCCTTACAGGTTTAGCGCCCATTTCAGGAATGCTTTTTTCTGGGTGTCGTCAGCTTTCAGATACAGTTGCTGTAGCTGGGAGAGCTGGTCATGCGAAGTGGCGGGCGCCGCCGGGGAAGCGGAGCGCGCCGGAGAAGGTATCATCGTGCTGTCATCGTTGACGATGGCGCTCAGGTCGGTGAACACGGTGATGCTGTCACGGTCGAGAATTTTGATATCAAACGGTACGGGTTTCCCGGCCGCCGTCAGGGTGAATACCGGTTTTTGCGCCATCTGACTGGCTTCTTTTTCGTCCAGCGGTTTTCCCGCAGACAGTTGCAGATCCACATTGCCGGAAGCGTTAAACGAGATGATATACGGGTTAGACGTTACGCGGCCCCGGTTATTGTTCACCGATTCAGGATTTGCCGGACTGTCGAACTTCACTACCATTTTTTGAGCGCCGTCTGGCAGCGCCACGTCTTTACTAAAAATACTGACTTTTGCCGAACGGGCCGCCAGCACGCTGACGTTATCGCCAATAAAGAGATGTGGAGCGGCAAAAGCCTGGCTGCAAAACAACAGTGCTGCGGCGGACATAAAATATTTCTTCATTTTTACTCTCCCGGAAAAGGGGAATCAGAATTCGTAACGTAAGCCAAGGTGGAAATAGTCATCAGCCGGGTTGCTGCCGCCAAAGGAGACATCATTGCCGTTCGTCCGTTTTTTCCCTTCTTCACCATTACGCCAGGAGTAAGACGCAAATATGGAACTGCGAACGGTGAGTTTGTACTGCGCTTCAAAGGTGGTATCGCGAAGTTTCAGCCCGTCGCCGTCCTCATTTTTCAGATGGCGATAGCCGGTACGTAACGCCCAGTCCGGGCTGACGTTCCAGACCAGCGTTGCTTCGTAATCTTTATCGGTGCTGTCCGCAGAACCGTCGAGGTAGGTGACTTTATCCTGGGCATAGAGCAGGCCGAACATGAAATCGCCCAGGTAGTAGCGGGTGCCGATGCCATAAAAGGTGTACTTATCGACATTATTATCCGACAGCGTGGATGTATCGTCATGGCTCGCTTTCTCTGTCTGACCGGCAATGACCGGCTGGAGGCGGCCAAAATCGCCCATATCGAGCGTATAGCGAAGGGCGGCATTATAACCGTAATCCAGATCGGAGGTGTTGTTGCCCAGAATATAGGCGGTAGAGAAATCAAAATTGCCGAATGTGTTCTGGTACTGGATGGTGCCGTCCTGACGGAAAACCTGTACCGCCGTCGGGTCAACAAAGTTTGCCTGGCGGGCCATTGCGACATCGGAGCTGGCGAACACATCGCCGATATCCGTGAACATGATCAGGCCGGATGACACGCGCCCGCCGGTCAGCTTGCCGTATTCGGCAAAATCAATCCCTGCCCAGACGTAACGCGCGGTGAAGTCATTCGGGTTTTCCGCGCTGATGTTGTTCGCGTACTCTGCGGCATTTACCTGATACTGCGTAAAACCAATAACGGCCAGCTTGTCATTAATCGCCTGGCGGGCGGAGAAACCGATACGCGCGTCAAAATCGCCCGAGGTGTCGCCTGATTTCTTGTCAGAGATATTGAATCCGAGACGCCCGTAGAGATCGATATTCGATCCGTCATTGGCCTGGTAGATCACGGCGGCATGGCTGGCGCTGGTTGCGAGGAGAGTAAAGATTGCCAGGGACTTCAGAGTACGTTTCATTATGATTATCCTTTTCTGTGTGTAGTTTTTTGTTGCTATGAAAGACGCAAGGAATCATATATTCCATAAAAATATTTACAATAGAATCATTGAATCGTAATACAAATATTGTGAGGGCTATCAAATTCTCACCCGCGTTGTGTTATCCTGCGAACAGTGCGTTGGAATTAATGATTCCATGATGACGGGAGCGGAAGAGCGATGTTGTATCTGGCGAAAATGCGTAATGCAGAGGGAGAGTTAACGGAAAATGAACAGAAAATTGCCAGCTTTCTTTTGGCCCATGTCAGCGAGCTAAAAACCGTTTCTTCCCGCAATCTGGCGAAGCAGCTGGAAGTCAGCCAGTCCAGTATTGTGAAATTTGCCCAGAAACTTGGCGCGAAGGGATTCACCGAGCTCAGAATGGCGCTCATTGAGGAGTACAGCGTCAACCGGGAAAAGAAACATGACACGGCGCTGCATCTGCACAGTACGATTACCAGTGAAGACAGCCTGGAGGTGATTGCCCGTAAGCTGAACAGAGAAAAAATGTTCGCGCTGGAGGAAACCTGTAGTCTGATGGATTTCGATCGCCTGAAGCAGGTGATTAACCTGATCAGCAAGGCCCGGCTTATTCAGATTACGGGCGTCGGCGGTTCGGCGCTGGTAGGACGGGATTTATCCTTCAAGCTGATGAAAATTGGTTATCGCGTGGCCTGCGAGGTCGATACCCATGTGCAGGCAACCATTGCTCAGGCCTTGCAGGAAGGGGACGTGCAAATAGCCATTTCCTACAGCGGGTCGAAAAAGGAGATCGTGCTTTGCGCTGAAGCGGCGCGTAAGCAGGGGGCGACGGTGATTGCGATCACCTCTTTGACGGACTCTCCGCTGCGGCGGCTGGCCGATTACACGCTGGATACCGTATCCGGTGAGACCGAATGGCGCAGTTCGTCCATGTCCACCCGAACCGCGCAGAACTCGGTGACCGATCTGCTGTTTGTTGGCATGGTGCAGCTCAATGATGTTGAGTCGCTTCGTATGATTGAGCGCAGCAGCGAGCTGATTAATCTTTTAGGCAGGAGCTAGGGACTTTTACGTAAGATTTACCCTAATTAGTGAGCTGTTCCGCAGCACTTATTTGTTTTTTCTGTATTTTCAATGTTAATGGAGTGTAAGGCTTCATCGTAGTTTCGCTGGAGACGAGAGTAGCGCATAAGACGCACCGCTTATGCGCTGCAACAGACTGAAAAGGAGAACATTGAAATGGGTAAACTCACGGGCAAAACGGCATTGATTACCGGCGCGTCACAGGGCATTGGCGAGGGGATCGCCAGAGTGTTTGCTCGCCACGGCGCGAATTTAATTTTGCTGGATATCTCCGATGAGGCGGAAAAACTGGCGGATGAGCTGGGCGGACGCGGTCATCGTTGTACCGCCATCAAAGCGGATGTCAGGGATTTTGCATCGGTCGCGGCGGCAGTGGCGCGCGCGAAAAAGATAGAAGGTAAAATTGATATTCTGGTCAACAATGCGGGTGTTTGCCGGTTGGGCAACTTCCTCGACATGAGCGAAGAAGATCGCGATTTCCATATCGATATTAATATCAAAGGCGTCTGGAACGTCACAAAAGCCGTTCTGCCGGAAATGGTTGAACGCAAAGATGGGCGTATCGTCATGATGTCCTCCGTGACCGGGGATATGGTGGCCGATCCAGGCGAAACGGCTTATGCCCTGTCTAAAGCGGCGATTATCGGACTCACCAAGTCCCTGGCCGTGGAGTATGCGCAGTCCGGCGTTCGTGTGAACGCAATCTGTCCGGGTTATGTCCGCACGCCGATGGCGGAAAATATTGCCCGTCAGTCTAATCCTGACGATCCTGAATCGGTACTCACCGAAATGGCGAAAGCGATCCCGATGCGCCGTCTGGCCTGTCCGCTCGAAGTGGGTGAACTGGCGGCCTTTCTGGCGTCGGATGAGTCCAGCTATTTGACCGGGACGCAAAACGTGATTGATGGCGGCAGCACGCTGCCTGAAAGCGTGAGCGTGGGCGTCTGATTAACGCCGCTTTCCTCCTCACCGCATGTGGGGAGGGATTCTCTTATTCCCTTTTCGACTTTCAAATCATCAAACGGTATATAAAACCGTTACTCCTTTCGTACCCGTTATAAATATTATGACCATAAGAAAGTCATCAAATTTATAAGGGTGCGCAATGGCTGTTAACTTACTGAAAAAAAGATACCTGGCGCTGAGCGCGATGCTGTTGTTGGCCACGCAGGTGCAGGCAACAGAGCTGCTGAACAGCTCATACGACGTTTCTCGCGAACTGTTTGCCGCCCTTAATCCGCCGTTTGAACAGCAGTGGGCGAAAGATAACGGCGGCGATAAGCTGACCATCAAGCAGTCTCACGCCGGTTCGTCAAAACAAGCGCTGGCGATCCTGCAAGGGCTGAAAGCTGACGTAGTGACCTATAACCAGGTCACGGATGTGCAGATCCTGCATGACAAAGGCAAGCTGATCCCTGCCGACTGGCAAAGCCGTTTGCCGAATAACAGTTCACCGTTCTATTCCACGATGGGATTCCTGGTGCGCAAAGGGAATCCGAAAAATATCCATGACTGGAATGACCTTGTGCGTTCCGATGTAAAGCTGATTTTCCCGAACCCGAAAACCTCAGGCAACGCCCGTTACACCTATCTGGCTGCATGGGGCGCGGCGGATAAAGCTGACGGTGGCGACAAAGCCAAAACCGAGCAGTTTATGACCCAGTTCCTGAAGAACGTCGAAGTGTTTGACACCGGCGGTCGCGGCGCGACCACCACCTTTGCGGAACGCGGCCTGGGCGATGTGCTGATTAGCTTTGAATCGGAAGTGAATAACATCCGTAAACAGTATGAAGCGCAGGGATTTGAAGTCGTTATCCCGAAAACCAATATTCTGGCCGAATTCCCGGTGGCATGGGTGGATAAAAACGTACAGGCTAACGGTACTGAAAAAGCGGCGAAGGCTTACCTGAACTGGCTCTACAGCCCGCAGGCGCAGACCATCATCACCGACTTCTACTACCGCGTGAATAACCCGGAAGTGATGGACAAACTGAAAGATAAATTCCCACAGACCGAACTGTTCCGCGTGGAAGATAAGTTTGGCTCCTGGCCGGAAGTGATGAAAACCCACTTCGGCAGCGGCGGCGAGCTGGACAAACTGTTGGCGGCGGGGCGTAAGTAATGTTCGCAGTATCGACAAGACGTGTGCTGCCCGGCTTTACCTTAAGCCTCGGAACCAGCCTGTTGTTCGTCTGCCTGATATTGCTGCTTCCGTTGAGCGCGCTGGTGATGCAGCTGGCGCAAATGAGCTGGGCGCAATACTGGGAGGTTATCACCAACCCGCAGGTGGTAGCGGCCTACAAGGTCACGCTGTTGTCGGCGTTTGTGGCATCAATCTTCAACGGCGTATTTGGCCTGTTGATGGCGTGGATCTTAACCCGCTATCGCTTTCCGGGACGTACTCTGCTGGATGCGCTGATGGATCTGCCGTTTGCCCTGCCGACGGCGGTGGCGGGTTTGACGCTGGCGTCATTGTTTTCCGTGAACGGTTTTTACGGCGAATGGCTGGCGAAGTTTGATATCAAAGTGACTTACACCTGGCTTGGCATCGCGGTAGCGATGGCTTTTACCAGCATCCCGTTTGTGGTGCGCACGGTGCAGCCGGTACTGGAAGAGTTAGGCCCGGAATATGAAGAAGCGGCGGAAACGCTCGGCGCAACGCGCCTGCAAAGTTTCCGCAAAGTGGTGTTGCCGGAGCTGTCTCCTGCGCTGGTGGCGGGTATTGCGCTCTCGTTTACCCGAAGCCTCGGCGAGTTCGGCGCGGTGATTTTTATTGCCGGGAACATTGCGTGGAAAACCGAAGTGACCTCGCTGATGATTTTTGTTCGTTTGCAGGAGTTTGACTATCCGGCGGCCAGCGCGATTGCGTCGGTGATCCTCGCGGCGTCGTTGTTGCTGCTGTTCTCGATTAACACCCTGCAAAGTCGCTTTGGTCGACGTGTGGTAGGTCACTAATGGCGGAAGTTACCCAATTGAAGCGTTATGACGCCCCCCGCATTAACTGGGGAAAATGGTTTCTGATTGGCACCGGGATGCTGGTTTCGGCGTTTATTTTGCTGGTGCCGATGATTTATATCTTCGTACAAGCCTTCAGCAAAGGGCTGATGCCGGTCTTACAGAACCTGGCCGACCCGGACATGCTGCACGCGATCTGGCTGACGGTGTTGATTGCGCTGATTGCCGTACCGGTAAACCTGGTGTTTGGCGTTCTGCTGGCGTGGCTGGTGACGCGCTTTAATTTCCCCGGTCGCCAGCTGCTGCTGACGCTGCTGGATATTCCGTTTGCCGTCTCGCCGGTGGTGGCCGGTCTGGTCTACCTGCTGTTTTACGGCTCGAACGGCCCGCTGGGCGACTGGCTGGATGAGCACAACCTGCAAATTATGTTCGCCTGGCCGGGAATGGTGCTGGTCACTATTTTCGTCACCTGTCCGTTTGTGGTGCGTGAACTGGTGCCGGTTATGCTGAGTCAGGGCAGCCAGGAAGATGAAGCGGCGATTCTGCTTGGCGCTTCCGGCTGGCAAATGTTCCGTCGCGTTACGTTGCCTAATATTCGCTGGGCGCTGCTGTACGGCGTGGTGCTGACCAACGCGCGCGCCATTGGCGAGTTCGGCGCGGTGTCGGTGGTTTCCGGCTCGATTCGCGGCGAAACCCTGTCGCTGCCGTTACAGATTGAATTACTGGAGCAGGACTACAACACCGTCGGCTCCTTTACCGCCGCCGCGCTGCTGACGCTGATGGCGATTATTACCCTGTTTTTGAAGAGTATGTTGCAATGGCGCCTGGAAAATCAGGAAAAACGCGCGCAACAGGAGGAAAATCATGAGCATTGAGATTGCCAATATTAAGAAGTCTTTTGGTCGCACCCAGGTGCTGAACGATATCTCGCTGGATATTCCTTCAGGTCAGATGGTTGCCTTGCTGGGGCCGTCCGGTTCAGGTAAAACCACGCTGCTGCGTATTATTGCCGGGCTGGAGCATCAGACCAGCGGGCATATTCGTTTTCACGGTACAGACGTAAGCCGTCTGCACGCGCGCGATCGTAAAGTCGGCTTTGTTTTTCAGCACTATGCGCTGTTTCGTCATATGACGGTGTTCGACAATATCGCCTTTGGCCTGACGGTGCTGCCGCGTCGCGAACGTCCGAATGCGGCGGCCATCAAAGCGAAAGTGACGAAACTGCTGGAAATGGTGCAACTGGCCCATCTGGCGGAGCGTTTTCCGGCACAGCTTTCCGGCGGGCAGAAACAGCGCGTGGCGCTGGCGCGCGCGTTAGCGGTTGAGCCGCAGATCCTGCTGCTGGATGAACCGTTTGGCGCGCTTGATGCGCAGGTGCGTAAAGAGCTGCGCCGCTGGCTGCGTCAGTTGCATGAAGAGTTGAAATTCACCAGCGTGTTTGTCACCCACGATCAGGAAGAGGCTACGGAAGTGGCGGATCGCGTGGTGGTGATGAGCCAGGGCAACATTGAACAGGCCGATGCGCCGGATCAGGTGTGGCGTGAACCCGCCACCCGCTTTGTGCTGGAGTTTATGGGCGAAGTGAACCGTTTGCAGGGGACTGTTCGCGGCGGTCAGTTCCACGTTGGCGCGCATCGCTGGCCGCTGGGGTATACGCCAGCGTACCAGGGAGCGGTCGATCTGTTCCTGCGTCCGTGGGAGGTGGATGTCAGCCGTCGCACCAGTCTGGATTCCCCGCTGCCGGTACAGGTGCTGGAGGCCAGTCCGAAAGGTCACTACACCCAATTAGTCGTGCAGCCTCTGGGGTGGTATAACGAACCGCTGACGGTGGTGATGCAGGGGGATAATCCCCCACAGCGCGGCGAGCGGCTGTTTGTCGGGCTGCAAAATGCGCGGTTGTACAATGGCAACCAGCGCATTGAGACGCGCGAAGAGGAGCTTGCTCTGGCAGAATCGGCCTGATAGGTTAATATCACGTAGTTTTGCCGGGTGGCGCTGCGCTGACCCGGCCTACAATATGATCTGCGTAGGCCCGGTAAGCGAAGCGCCACCGGGCTTTTTACTGGACAGAGAAGTGAACACATTAGAACAAACAATTGGCAATACGCCTCTGGTGAAATTGCAGCGGATGGCGCCGGATAACGGCAGTGAAATTTGGGTCAAGCTGGAAGGCAATAACCCTGCCGGGTCAGTGAAAGACCGGGCGGCGCTATCGATGATCGTCCAGGCGGAAAAGCGCGGGGAAATTAAGCCCGGCGATGTGCTGATTGAAGCGACCAGCGGCAATACCGGTATTGCGCTGGCGATGATTGCCGCACTGAAAGGCTATCGCATGAAACTGCTGATGCCGGACAACATGAGCCAGGAGCGCCGCGCGGCGATGCGCGCCTATGGCGCGGATCTGATTCTGGTGTCTAAAGAGCAAGGGATGGAAGGCGCGCGCGATTTGGCGCTGGAAATGGCCGAACGCGGCGAAGGTAAGCTGCTCGACCAGTTTAACAATCCCGACAACCCTTACGCGCACTACACCACGACCGGGCCGGAAATCTGGCAGCAAACCTCAGGTCGCATCACCCACTTTGTCTCCAGTATGGGAACAACCGGCACGATTACCGGTGTGTCGCGCTTCCTGCGTGAACAGGCAAAACCGGTAACGATTGTTGGCCTGCAACCGGAAGAGGGCAGCAGCATTCCGGGGATTCGTCGCTGGCCCGCAGAATATATGCCGGGTATTTTTAATGCTCAGCTTGTGGATCAGGTGCTGGATATTCACCAGAGTGAGGCGGAAAACACCATGCGCGAACTGGCGGTACGCGAAGGTATTTTCTGCGGCGTGAGTTCCGGCGGCGCGGTTGCCGGTGCGTTACGCGTTGCCCGCGCGACGCCGGGGGCCGTGGTGGTGGCGATCATCTGCGATCGCGGCGATCGCTATCTTTCTACCGGCGTCTTTGGCGAAGAACACTTCAGCCAGGGGGCTGGGATTTAGCCTGTAGGCCTGATAAGCGTAGCGCCATCCGGCAACCGTAAAGTATGATCGCCGGATGACGACGCAAAGCGTCTCATCCGGCCTGCAACGTCAAGCGTTACGTTTCTCCACCAGCAGGTCGAGGAAGCGCCACAGTTTCTCGTTCATCTCCTGATAATTCCACTCGCGCATTTCGGCGTTCGAGCGAATAAAGCGCTTCCCTTTTGCCGCAGCCAGTTCCTGTTCTGAATGCTGGATCAGCCCTTCTACCGCCTCGGCGGTAAACTCCATATGGCACTGAAAACCGTAAACGGCGTTACCGTATTGCACGATCTGGCGCGGACATCCTTCGCTTGTCGCGAGAACGACCGACTGATCGGTTAACCCTGGCATATCGTTGTGCCAGTGCCCGACCACAAGCGGAGAGCCGAAATGAGCGAGCAGCGGATTCTGTTTCCCGGCTTCCGTTAGCGTAATCGGGTAGTGGCCGATCTCCTTTTCCGGGCTCTGGCGTACTTTTGCGCCCAGCGCCTCACCAATCAACTGGGAACCAAGACAGATGCCGATCACAATACGACGCGCAGAGATCGCCTGATTAATAAGCCGCTGCTCCGCTAAAGAATCAAAATACGGGCACTCTTCGAGCGTAGTACGCGGTGACTGCGGGCCGCCAAACACCACCAGCATATCGAAACCATCCGCATTGGCGGGGACAGGTTCACCGGCATACACGCGGGACCAGGAGAGGGGATAACCGCGATCCTCAGCCCATTGCAGATAGGCTCCGGCAGATTCGAAAGACTCATGAACGACAAAATGAACTCGCACTTTTTCTCTCCTGTTAACGTTTTAACGCCTGATGGATATCAGCCGCCAGTTTGTTGATATCGCCGTCGCCCAGCGTCGACAGCGTAATGCGCAGACCGTGGGCGGGCGCGTTGACGCCAAATGCTTCGCCTTCCCGTACCAGCCAGCCCGCTTTCGCCAGCATAAACGCGATGCCCTGGCTGTGGCTTTTCAACGGCAACCACGCATTCAACCCATCGCCGGGGGCGTGTGTAAGACCGGTTCGCTGGAGCGCGCAGGCCAGCTTCTGCTGCTGTGAAGCATAAAATTGCCGGGTCTGCGCCAGCGTTCGCTGATAGTTTTTGTCACTCAGACAGGCATGCACTAAATCTTGCAACAGATGGCTGACCCACTGACTGCCGGAATTAAGGCGCAGACGCAGTCTGGCTGAGGTGGCGGGATCGCTGGCGACAATGGCAAGGCGCAGATCAGGCCCCAGCGTCTTTGACATCGAGCGAACCACTGACCAGTGTAGCGTCTCCGGGGCGATCACCGGGTGCCAGGGAGATGAAGAGAGCAGGGCAAAGTGGTCGTCGATAATAACCAGCGCTTGCGGGTATTTCGCCACAATGTTCTGTAGCGCGGCGGCGCGGGAGGCGTTCAAACTGCACCCCGTAGGATTGTGGGCGCGCGGAGTTAAAATGACGGCGCGGGCGCCATTTTTCAGCGCCTGTTCCAGCATCTCAGGCTGCATACCTTCGCTATCGACGCCAACGGGGATGGCGGAAAACCCGGCGTAGCGCAGCATACTGATGCTGCTTAAAAAGCAGGGATCTTCCACCGCCACGCTGTCACCCGGCAGTAAATGGGCGCACAGCAGACGCTCGATGGCGTCAATCGCCCCACTGGTGATATCAATCTCGCCTTCGCCAGGTACGGCATCCTGCATCCACCGCTTCGCCCACGCGTGAAGGCCGGGAGAAACGGCCGCATCGCCGTAAAGTCGCGGTGACTTATTTATTGTCGAAAAATAACTGCTGAGATCGGGCAGCCGTTGGGGATCGGGATTACCGCCGGAAAGATCGGTCAGCGGCGTATCGGGACTGCTTCCTTCCAGCGCGAGCGGAGAAGGCGCACCTTTAATGACCGTACCGTTACGTCCCTGGCTCAGGGCCAGGCCGGATGTCACCAGCCGTTTGTAAGCCGCCGCGACAGTATTGCGGTTCACGTTTAATTCCGATGCCAGTTCCCGCACCGGCGGCAGCGTTTCCCCTGGCGCCAGTGCGCCGGTGGTGACATGCTGACGAATACTGTCAAAGATTTCGCTGGCGGTTTTTCCGTCGATCATTATTGACCTATGACAAAATGAATTTTAGCATATGACGATAATAGTGAGGCGTTAGCCCGCTGTCCAGTGAGAGGAGAGGTAAATGGGGCAGGATAGTGAAATACAGTCAGTGCTCTTCGACGATAAGCATCGGGCTTTACAGACCGACATTGTCGCCGTTCAGTCACAGGTGGTGTACGGCAGCGTAGGCAACAGTATTGCCGTACCGGCGATTAAAGCGCAGGGCTTGCGGGTGACGGCGGTGCCCACGGTGCTGTTCAGCAATACGCCGCATTATGAAACGTTTTACGGCGGCATTATTCCTGCCGACTGGTTCAGCGGTTATCTCCAGGCCTTAAATGAGCGGGATGCGCTGCGTGAGCTTAAAGCGGTCACAACGGGCTATATGGGCAGTGCGGAACAAATCGTTCTGCTGGCGAAATGGCTGGAAACGGTGCGGATCGCGCATCCTGAGGTGTGCATTCTGGTCGATCCGGTTATTGGCGACACGGACAGCGGAATGTATGTGAAAGCGGAGATCCCGCAGGCGTATCGTCATTATCTGCTGCCGCTGGCGCAGGGGCTGACGCCGAATGTGTTCGAGCTGGAGATGCTCAGCGGCAAACCGTGCGGCACGCTGGATGAAGCGGTTGCAGCGGCGAAATCGCTGCTTTCCGACACGCTGAAGTGGATTGTGATCACCAGTGCGCCAGGCCAGACGGCGGATACCATCAATGTGGCGGTGGTGACGAACGGCGGCGTGGATGTGATTGAACACCCGCGTGTGGAAACCGATTTAAAAGGGACGGGCGATCTGTTCTGCGCCGAACTGGTGAGCGGTATTGTGCAGGGGAAAGCGCTGACGGCAGCGACGCGACATGCCGCAGAGCGCGTGCTGGAGGTGATGACCTGGACGCAGCGCTGCGGGTGTGATGAGTTGATTCTGCCACCGGCAGGGGAGGCGCGATGAAGAGTTATCGGCTGGTGGTTCGCCAGCAGGGGCGTGTGGTTGGTCACTTTGAAACGAGCGGGCTTGATGCGCTGGAGGATATCTGCGTGGCGCGCGCGATGTTCGGCATTGCGGGCGGCTATCAGTGTGAATTACTGGTGTCGGACTCGGAGAAGCGGATGCTGGAAAGTGGGCCGGAAGGGATGAAGATCCTGATGCGCGAGAAGTGCTACCGTCCGGTCACCTCGCTGTTGTGAGCGCGTAACTATGCCGGATGGCGGCGAAAAACGCCTTATCCGGCCTACGATCTTTTATTGTAGGCCTGATAAGCGAAGCGCTATCAGGCGCGGTTTTACCGTAACCAGGATAAAAAAATGGCGCCAGTCGGCGCCATTTTTCCCTGCGGCAAGAATTACTTCTTGATGCGGATAACCGGGGTTTCACCCACAGTCACGCTACCGGACAGTTTGATCAGTTCTTTGATTTCGTCCATGTTGGAGATAACAACCGGAGTCAGGGTAGACTTGGCTTTTTCTTCCAGCAGCGGCAGATCGAACTCAATTACCGGATCGCCAACTTTAACGCGTTGACCTTCTTCAGCAATACGCTTGAAGCCTTCGCCTTTCAGTTCAACGGTGTCGATACCGAAGTGAACGAACAGCTCAATGCCGCTATCCGATTCGATAGAGAACGCATGGTTGGTTTCAAAGATTTTGCCGATGGTGCCGTCTACTGGCGCGACCATTTTGTTACCGGTTGGTTTGATAGCAATGCCATCGCCAACGATTTTCTCGGCAAAAACTACATCCGGCACGTCTTCGATGTTGACGATCTCGCCAGAGAGCGGAGCAACAATCTCAATAGTTCCGGTGTCTTTCTTATCATCAGAAACCAGAGATTTTAGTTTATCGAACAAACCCATGATCTTCTCCTAAGCAGTAAATTGGGCCGCATCTCGTGGATTAGCAGATTGTTTTTTCTTCAATGAACTTGTTAACCAGCGTCATTAACTCGTCCGTTGTCGGTTGAGCAAGAGCCTGCTCTGCTAACACCTTCGCATCTTCGAAGTTCGTGTTACGGATAATCTTCTTAATGCGCGGGATAGAAATGGCGCTCATAGAGAATTCGTCCAGACCCATCCCCAGCAACAGAAGTGTAGCACGTTCGTCGCCTGCAAGCTCACCACACATGCCAGTCCATTTACCTTCAGCATGAGAAGCATCAATAACTTGCTTGATCAAGTTCAGCA
Source organism: Citrobacter sp. CK199 (assembly GCF_030333285.1). Taxonomy (NCBI): domain Bacteria; kingdom Pseudomonadati; phylum Pseudomonadota; class Gammaproteobacteria; order Enterobacterales; family Enterobacteriaceae; genus Citrobacter; species Citrobacter sp. CK199. The sequence goes on from NZ_JAOWGF010000008.1 coordinate 175,797, forward strand.
CGGACGGTGACATTGGCTGGTAAAGATGTGAAATCATATCATTACCACGGTCAACTGCCAGGGTGTACTGCGTTAAATCATTGGTGCCGATACTAAAGAAATCAACTTCTTTGGCTAAATGACGAGCAATGGTTGCCGCAGCCGGTGTTTCCACCATCACGCCAATCTCAATGCTTTCATCAAATGCTTTACCTTCGTCGCGCAGTTCCTGTTTGTAGATTTCAATCTCTTTGCGTAGCGCGCGAACTTCTTCAACAGAGATGATCATCGGGAACATGATGCGCAGTTTACCGAACGCAGAAGCGCGCAGAATGGCGCGAACCTGGTCACGCAGGATCTCTTTGCGATCCATAGCGATACGTACCGCACGCCAGCCCAGGAACGGGTTCTCTTCTTTCGGGAAGTTCATGTACGGCAGTTCTTTGTCGCCGCCGATATCCATAGTACGGACGATAACCGCCTGAGAGCCGCAAGCTTCAGCGACGGCTTTGTACGCCGCAAACTGTTCTTCTTCAGTCGGCAGCGCGTCACGGTCCATGAACAGGAATTCAGTACGATACAGACCAACGCCTTCCGCGCCATTGCGCTCTGCGCCTTCAACGTCACGAACGGTACCGATGTTGGCGCAAACTTCTACCTGATGACCGTCCAGCGTGATAGCCGGCAGATCTTTCAGTTTAGCGAGTTCCGCTTTCTCGGTTGCAACCTGCTCCTGAACGGCGCGCAGTTTTTCAATTTCTTCGTTGGTTGGGTTGACGTAAACCTGATTGTTTACGGCATCCAGAATCAGATAGTCGTCGTTTTTCACCTGAGAGGTGACGTTACCGGTGCCCACGATGGCCGGCAGTTCCAGAGAACGCGCCATGATAGAGGTGTGGGAGGTACGGCCACCTGCGTCAGTGATGAAACCCAGCACCTTTTGCAGGTTCAGCTGTGCGGTTTCTGATGGGGTCAGGTCAGCGGCAACCAGGATGACTTCGTCCTTGATTGCGCTCAGGTCGATGATTGCCAGACCCAGGATGTTGCGCAGCAGGCGCTTACCAATGTCACGCACGTCAGCCGCACGTTCTTTCAGGTATTCATCATCCAGTTCTTCCAGGGCAGTGGCCTGACCTTCGATAACTTCATGCGCAGCTGCGTCAGCCGTCATGTTCTTATCTTTAATCAGGGCTATGATTTCCTGCTCCAGCTCCTCATCTTCGAGCAGCATGATATGCCCTTCAAAGATGGCTTCTTTTTCTTCACCGAACGTTTCACCAGCTTTCGTTTTGATCGCTTCCAGTTGCGCAGATGCCTTGGCACGACCGCTCAGAAAACGTTCAACTTCCTGATCAACCTTGTCGGCAGAAATTTTTTTCCGGTCAATGACGATTTCGTCTTCTTTCAGCAGCAGTGCTTTGCCGAAAGCGATACCCGGGGATGCTAAAATGCCTGAAATCATAACCCTACCTTACTTGTGACTGATTTTTAAAAGAACCCGGGAACTTACTCGAGTTCCGCCATCAGTTTGACCAGATGCTCTACCGCTTTTTGTTCGTCTTCGCCTTCAGCAGCGATGGTGACAACGGTGCCCTGAGTCAGGCCCAGAGTCTGTAGTTTGAACAGGCTTTTTGCGCTGGCGCTTTTGCCGTTGGAAGTCACAGTAATCTCAGAAGTGAAGCCTTTCGCTTCTTTAACAAACTGAGCAGCAGGGCGGGTGTGCAGACCGTTCGGAGCGGTAATGGTAACTTCTTGCTGGAACATTGTATTTCCCCAACTTATAGGTTTAGTGTTGTGGAACTAAAGTCTAGCCTGGCGGTTTGACTTTAGCCTGTATTGTTAGCGTCGGCGTAAACGGGACGCGACACACCAGGTGTTATGCGCAATCCGTTGCTGGCAACTGCTGGCCGCTGACGTTTCGCTCGTCATTAAACATTATGCCGTGAAAGGAAGACTTGAACCAAATCATTAAATCGATTCAGCTAGCGCTTTTCCTGTAACGATTAATTTCGGGCATCAAAATAATTAGTCTGGTTAAATACCAGACCCGGCAGGGTGAATCAATGCCAGGAGGGTTGAAAATTTGAAGCAGGCCACAAAAAAGCACCCAAAAGGGTGCTTTTTTACGCGTTTTTAACATGCTGGCATTACTGTTGCAGTTCTTTTTCAGTAAAGAGATCGGCAAACAAAGCAGTGCTCAGATAACGCTCACCCGATGACGGTAGGATAACCACAATATTCTTATTGGTAAAGGTTTCATCTTCCTGGAGCTTAAGCGCTGCCGCAACGGCCGCGCCGGAAGAGATCCCCGCCAGAATACCTTCTTCTTCCATCAGGCGACGAGCGGTGGAAATGGCTTCTTCATTTGTGATGCTGACAACTTTATCAATCAGTTTCAGATCGAGGTTGCCCGGAATGAAGCCTGCGCCAATGCCCTGAATTTTGTGCGGGCCGGGCTTCAGTTCTTCACCAGCCAGCGCCTGCGCGATAACCGGAGAGTCGGTCGGTTCTACTGCTACGGTAATGAGGTCCGTTTTGCCTTTGGTGCCTTTGATGTAGCGGGTGACGCCTGTCAGCGTACCGCCGGTGCCGACGCCGGAGATAAAGACATCGACCTGACCATCGGTATCTTCCCAGATTTCCGGGCCGGTGGTTTTTTCGTGAATTTCCGGGTTAGCCGGGTTGCTGAACTGCTGAAGCAGCAGGTATTTTTCTGGATCGCTGGCGACAATCTCTTCCGCTTTCTGGATAGCGCCTTTCATGCCTTTCGCGCCTTCGGTCAGTACGAGGTTCGCCCCCAGTGCTTTGAGCAGTTTGCGACGCTCAACGCTCATGGTGTCTGGCATGGTCAGCGTCAGCTTGTAGCCACGCGCGGCAGCAACATAAGCCAGCGCGATACCGGTGTTGCCGCTGGTCGGTTCCACCAGTTCGACGCCCGGTTTCAGCACGCCGCGTTTTTCGGCATCCCAAATCATATTGGCACCGATACGGCATTTAACGCTGAAGCTCGGGTTACGTGATTCCACCTTCGCCAGAATGCGTCCGTTACCGATACGGTTCAGTCGAACCAGCGGCGTATGACCGATAGTCAGCGAGTTATCTTCAAAAATCTTACTCATGGCCTGTCCTTAACTGTATGAAATTGGGATACATGGGCTAGCATACCTGCTCAGAGAATATGCGGAAGTAAGGATTTAGCATATCTATATTCGGAAGGGAAATAATGGTTACCTGGATGGAATAAGGAGCGGCATAAGCCCCTCCTTTTTTATACAACTATTTTACAGGTTTATGGGTGTGCTGTGATTCATTTCCATGACCCATGTCTGGAACGGTAGCAATCAACCCACATCGCCGTTGCGCCACACACGGCGACGGGCATGATCACCAGGTTAAGCACCGGGATCATGGTGAACAAACTGGTTAACGCGCCGAACTGCATATTGGCGACTTTCTGCGTGCGCAGGGCGGTGCGCATCTCTTTGAACGGGACTTTGTGGTTGTCGAAGGGATAGTCGCAATACTGAATCGCCAGCATCCACGCGCTGAACAGGAACCACAGCACCGGGGCGACGGTTTGCCCGACTCCTGGAATAAAATAGAGAATTAACAGCACAATGGCGCGCGGCAGATACCAGATGAACTTTTGCCATTCGCGTTTCATAATGCGCGGCACATCTTTCATAATACCCAGTACGCCGGTATCTGGCGGCGTTGCGCCGGTCAGGCGCGCCTCAAGCTGTTCCGCCAGCAGCCCATTGAAAGGGGCGGCGATCCAGTTGGCAATGGTTGAAAAGAAATAGCCGAAGACCAGTAAAACCGAGATGACCGCAATGGGCCACAGCAGATAGCTTAACCACTGCAACCAGTCGGGAACGTGGCTCATCAGCGAAGGGATCCAGACGTCCAGTTGCGTAAACAGCCACCAGAATGCGCCGCCCATCAGCAAAATGTTTACCAGTAACGGCAAAATAACAAAGCGACGGATCCCCGGTTGCGTGACCAGTTTCCACCCCTGTGAGAAATAGTAAAAGCCGCTGCGAGGTGCAGTTGCGGATGATGACACCATAATCAGGACATGCTCCTTTAATAAAGCCCCGGGTAAACTTTGCGTATCTTACCGGGTTGTGACGCGTTCGCCAGTTAAGAAATGTTCGAAAAAACAGCAAAAAGCACGATTTCGTTCATCTTTATGCTGTGAAAGCCAAGAGCGCACTTGCACTTGACGTAATCGGCAAATACTCTTAGTGAGTAAATGTTTGCCGTGGTGGCAAGGTGTTAGAACAACAGAGAATATAATGATGCAGGATTTGCGTCTGATATTAATCATTGTTGGCGCGATCGCCATAATCGCTTTACTGGTACATGGTTTCTGGACCAGCCGTAAAGAACGATCTTCTATGTTCCGCGATCGTCCACTGAAACGCATGAAGTCAAAACGTGACGACGATTCTTACGACGATGACGTCGAAGAAGAGGAAGGCGTGGGTGAAGTTCGTGTTCACCGCGTGAATCATGCCCCCGGCAACGCTCAGGAGCATGATGCGCCTCGTCAGTCGCCGCAACACCAATACCAGCCGCCTTATGCGTCTGCGCAGCCTCGTCAACCGGCTCAGCAGCCGCCTGAAGCGCCAGCGCAGCCGCAGCAACGGCCGCAGTATGGGCAGCCGTCGCAACCGCAACCGGCACAACAACCGGCACAGCCTGTGCAGCAGCCAGTACAGCAACAGTCGGTAGCGCCGCAGGTTCAGTCTGCGCCGCAACAGCCTGTTCAGCCAGCGCCACAGCAACCTGCGCCTCAGCCTGCTCCGCAGACTTTCCAGCCAGCGGAACCTGTCGCAGAGCCAGCGCCAGCGCCTGAACCAGTAGTGGAAGAAGCGCCCGTCGCGGAAAAACCGCAGCGTAAAGAAGCGGTCATTATTATGAACGTCGCCGCTCATCATGGCAGCGAGCTTAGCGGCGAAGTGCTGCTGAACAGCATCCAGCAAGCGGGCTTCAAATTTGGCGATATGAATATTTTCCATCGCCACCTGAGCCCGGATGGCAGCGGCCCTGCGCTGTTTAGCCTGGCCAACATGGTGAACCCGGGAACGTTTGATCCTGAAATGACCGGTGATTTCTCCACGCCGGGGGTCACTATCTTTATGCAGGTGCCTTCTTACGGCGACGAACTGCAAAACTTTAAGCTGATGCTCCAGTCTGCGCAGCATATCGCTGATGAAGTCGGCGGCGTGGTGCTTGATGACCAGCGCCGGATGATGACGCCGCAGAAACTGCGTGAATATCAGGATCGCATTCGCGAAGTGAAAGAATCCAACGCCTGAGAAACCCAGGCGTGATCCCCCCTTTCTGAACCCCCGCCTGTCGGGGGTTTTTTATCATTGATGGTGCGATATGGAATCAATCGAACAACAACTGACAGAACTGCGAACCACGCTTCGCCATCATGAGTATCTTTACCATGTGATGGATGCGCCGGAGATCCCGGACGCTGAGTATGACCGTCTGATGCGCGAACTTCGTGAACTGGAAGCGCAGCATCCAGATTTAATTACGCCGGACTCCCCGAGCCAACGCGTCGGAGCGGCGCCTCTGGCGGCGTTCAGCCAGATTCGCCACGAAGTGCCCATGTTGTCGCTGGACAACGTGTTTGATGAAGAGAGTTTTCTGGCGTTTAACAAGCGCGTGCAGGATCGGCTAAAAAACAGCGATAAACTGACCTGGTGCTGCGAGCTGAAGCTGGACGGCCTGGCCGTCAGCATCCTGTATGAAAACGGCGTGCTGATCAGCGCAGCAACGCGTGGCGATGGAACGACCGGCGAGGACATCACCTCCAATGTGCGTACCATTCGCGCTATTCCGCTGAAGCTGCGTGGCGATAATATTCCGGCGCGTCTGGAGGTTCGTGGCGAAGTTTTCCTGCCGCAGGCCGGGTTTGAAAAAATTAATGAAGAGGCGCGCCGCACCGGTAATAAAGTATTTGCCAACCCGCGTAACGCTGCGGCGGGGTCGTTGCGCCAGCTTGATCCGCGTATTACCGCGAAGCGACCGCTCACTTTCTTTTGCTACGGCGTCGGCATTCTGGAAGGTGGCGAACTGCCCGATACGCATCTGGGGCGCTTGCTGCAATTCAAAGCCTGGGGGCTTCCGGTAAGCGACCGGGTGACGCTGTGCGACTCTCCCGAAGCGGTGCTGGACTTCTATCACAAAGTGGAAGAAGACCGCCCGACGCTGGGTTTTGACATTGACGGCGTGGTGATTAAAGTCAACTCGATGGCGTTGCAGGAACAGCTTGGATTCGTCGCCCGCGCGCCGCGCTGGGCGGTGGCCTTTAAGTTTCCGGCGCAGGAGCAAATGACGTTTGTACGCGATGTAGAGTTCCAGGTGGGGCGGACTGGCGCGATCACGCCCGTCGCCCGTCTCGAACCGGTGCATGTTGCGGGTGTGCTGGTCAGCAACGCCACCTTGCACAACGCGGATGAAATCGAGCGTCTTGGCCTGCGCATTGGCGACAAAGTGGTGATTCGCCGCGCGGGGGATGTGATCCCGCAGGTGGTGAACGTGGTGCTTTCCGAACGCCCGGAAGAGACGCGCCCGGTCGAGTTCCCGACGCATTGCCCGGTGTGCGGTTCTGATGTCGAGCGCGTGGAAGGCGAAGCGGTCGCTCGCTGTACCGGCGGCCTGATCTGCGGCGCGCAGCGCAAAGAGTCGCTCAAGCACTTTGTTTCCCGCCGGGCAATGGACGTTGATGGCATGGGCGATAAAATTATCGACCAGCTTGTCGAGAAAGAGTATGTCCACACCCCGGCAGATCTGTTCCGTCTGACGGCAGGCAAACTGACGGGCCTGGATCGTATGGGGCCGAAATCGGCGCAGAATGTGGTGAATGCGCTGGAAAAAGCGAAAGAGACCACCTTCGCGCGATTCCTCTATGCGCTCGGTATCCGCGAAGTGGGCGAAGCCACGGCGGCAGGGCTGGCGGCGTACTTCGGTACGTTAGAGGCGCTGGAAGCGGCCTCTATCGACGAACTGCAAAAAGTGCCGGATGTCGGCATTGTGGTCGCTACGCACGTCTTTAACTTCTTTGCTGAAGAGAGTAACCGGGACGTGATCGGGCAGTTACTGGCGGAAGGCATTCACTGGCCTGCGCCGATCGTGGTTAACGCCGACGAAATCGACAGCCCGTTTGCCGGTAAAACGATCGTCCTGACGGGCAGCCTCAGCCTGATGTCGCGAGATGATGCGAAAGCGCGCCTCGTGGCGCTGGGGGCGAAAGTGGCGGGCAGCGTATCGAAGAAAACCGATCTGGTGATTGCGGGCGAAGCGGCGGGATCTAAGCTGGCGAAAGCGCAAGAACTGGGGATTGACGTGATCGACGAAGCAGAGATGCTCCGCTTACTGGGTGTCTGACATGGAAAAAGAGCAGCTGATTGAGATAGCCAACACGGTGATGCCGTTCGGCAAGTACAAAGGGCGTCGGCTCATTGATGTGCCGGAGGAGTATTTGCTGTGGTTTGCCCGTAAGGATGAATTTCCGGCGGGAAGACTGGGCGAGCTGATGCAAATCACGCTGCTGATTAAAACCGAGGGGCTGACGCAGCTGGTGCAGCCCCTGAAACGACCTCTTTAAGCCTTCGCGGCGCGGCCTTCTTGCTGCGCCTGCAACTTATCGGTCTGGCGTTTGTAGCGACGCGCCAGCATCGCGCAGACCATCAACTGGATCTGATGGAAGATCATCAACGGCAGCACCATCATCCCAATCACTGAGGTGGGAAACAGGATATTGGCCATCGGGATGCCGTTCGCCAGACTCTTTTTCGACCCGCAGAAAACAATGGTTATTTCATCCGCTTTGTTGAATCCGAACCTGCGGGCGGCAAACACGTTAACGCCAATGACAATCGCCAGCAGCACAAGGCTGACGACGACAATAAACAACAACGAGCCCCATCCCACTTTGTGCCAGATACCGTTAACGACGGCTTCGCTGAATGCGGAATAGACGACCAGCAGAATGGAGGTCTGGTCCGTTTTTGCAATCCACTTTTTATGACGCGCGACCCAGTTGCCAATCCACGGACGCGACAGGTGCCCCAGTACAAACGGAAGTAACAGTTGCAGCATGATCTTGCCGACCTGTTCCAGGCTGCCTTCCGCTCCGTGGATATTCATCACCAGGCCGACGAGCAGCGGCGAAAGAAAAATCCCCAGCAGGCTGGAGGCCGATGCCGAACAGACGGCCGCCGCGACGTTTCCTCCCGCCAGAGAGGTAAAGGCGATGGCAGACTGTACGGTCGCGGGCAAAATACACAGGTACAGGAAACCGGTATACAGCATGGGATCGACATTGACGGGCGCCCACCAGGCAAATAACACCCCGAGAACCGGAAACAGGATGAAGGTGCTGCACATTACCCACAGGTGCAGCCGCCAGTGGCTGCCGCCCGCGATAATGGCTTCGCGTGAGAGTTTTGCGCCATGCATAAAAAACAGCAGCGCAATCGCGGCGGTGGTTAAGCCTTCAAAAAACGGAACGAAATCCCCTTTGGCCGGAAAAAAGGAGGCCAGCAAAACGACGGTGATAAGCGTCAGCGTGAACGGATCAAGAATACGAAAAAGTTTCATAAAAACTCCTGAAAGTCGATGCAGGTATTTTGCTTTTTTCCGTTTGAGAAATAAAATTGATTTATTGCATCTATATATGAATTTAACAGATGAATTATTCTCTGCGTCAACTTCGTATCTTCGTCACCGTTGCTCAGGCTAAAAGCTTTAGTCGGGCAGGGGACGTCATTGGTCTGAGTCAGTCTGCGGTGAGCCACAGCGTAAAAGAGCTGGAACGGCAGACGGGAGTTAAGCTGTTGGATCGCACCACGCGAGAAGTGACGCTGACGGAAGCGGGTCAGCAGCTGGCGGGGCGTCTGGAGCGTGTTCTCGATGAACTGCACAGTACTCTGCGGGAAGCCGGAAGAGTGGGGACTCAGTTAACCGGCACCGTGCGCGTGGCGGCCAGCCAGACGATTTCCGCGCATCTTATCCCACAGTGCATCGCGCAGAGTAACCAGCTGTACCCGGAAATTGATTTTGTACTGCACGATCGTCCCCAGCAGTGGGTGCTGGAGAGCATTCGTCAGGGGGATGTGGATTTTGGCATTGTCATCGATCCCGGGGCTGTTTCGGATTTGCAATGTGAAGCCGTGCTGTCAGAACCCTTTTTGCTGTTGTGTCGCCAGGATAGTCCGTTAGCGCAGCGGGAGTGGGTTAACTGGCAGGATCTTAAACATGAGCGGCTGGTATTGCAGGATTACGCCTCCGGCAGCCGCCCGTTGATTGACGCGGCTTTCGCGCATTTTGCCATTGATGCCACGATCGTGCAGGAGATTGGGCATCCCGCAACGCTGTTTCCGATGGTGGAGGCGGGGATTGGCATCAGCGTGTTGCCCGCGCTGGCGTTGCCGCTGCCCCAGGGAAGTCATTTGCAGGTGAAACGGCTGACGCCCGTCGTTGAAAGGCAGTTGATGCTGGCGAGACGCAAGAACCGGTCGCTCTCTACGGCGGCTCAGGCGCTGTGGGACGTCGTGCGCATGCAGGCCAGTGAACTTACCGCTGGCCGTGCACGCGATCCGTTGTATCAGATATAAACATCAATTTGGTGATCGTCGGAAGGCGCGTTGACACCTTCGGCCCTGAGTTGTTTCTGCTCCTGCTTCTGCTGCGTTTCTTCTGCCTGCTGGCGCTGTAATTGCGCCAGCTGCGCCTGCAACATTTTAATTTGCGTCTGTATCAGTTCCTGCTGCTTTTGTTTCTCTTCTGTGCTGCCACTGCCGTCAGCAACCTCTTTGAGCTGCTGTGTAAGCTTTGTAATTTGCTGCGTGATGCGTGAGATTTGCGCAGACAGATCGTTACCGGTAGCGGCCTTGCTGCCCGTGCTGCCGCTCTGAACGGCGGAGACTGAAGTGTTGATCGTCGTCATTACCATTTCCTCTTGCCTTAAAACGTTAATATCGGCAGAGGTGAACAGACCTTCAGCAGTCCCTGCCATTTCTGGTGGGTAAATCAGGCAAAGTCTGACCATTTTATTTTACGTATCAATATACATTTTATATCGATCGTCCGGGAAAACGGTATTGGTAATCGATTGGTTACTCTCGTTATAACAACGACGTACCCAACGTATTTATCGATTATTCCGTTTTTAAGGACCTCTTATGACCCACACCCTTTTTTCGCAGAATCCCTGGTACAGCGCTGACATCATTCGCGCGCACAAGCCTGATTTTACCCCGCGTGTTGCTTTCATTCTTGGCTCCGGTCTGGGAGCACTGGCGGAGCAAATTGAAGACGCGGTGGCGATTTCTTATGCGCGTTTGCCTGGTTTTCCGGTCAGTACCGTTCACGGGCATGCGGGGGAACTGGTGCTGGGGAATCTGGCTGGAGTCCCGGTGGCATGTATGAAAGGCCGTGGGCACTTTTACGAAGGTCGCGGCATGACGATCATGACTGACGCGATCCGTACCCTGAAACTGCTGGGCTGTGAACTGCTGTTTTGCACTAACGCCGCCGGCTCCCTACGCACGGAAGTCGGGCCAGGCAGCCTGGTCGCGTTGAGCGATCATATCAATACGATGCCAGGCACGCCGATGGTGGGGATGAACGACGAACGTTTTGGCGATCGCTTCTTCTCGCTGGCCAATGCCTACGATGCGGATTACCGCGCCATTCTCCAGCGCGTTGCTGGGGAAGAGGGTTTCACGCTTCACGAAGGGGTGTTTGTCTCTTATCCGGGGCCGAACTTTGAGACGGCGGCGGAAATTCGCATGATGCAGATCATCGGTGGCGACGTGGTGGGAATGTCGGTCGTCCCGGAGGTGATGAGCGCGCGTCATTGCGGACTAAAGGTGGTGGCCGTATCCGCGATCACCAATCTGGCGGAAGGGCTGGGTGATGTGAAACTGTCCCATGCGCAAACGCTGGCGGCGGCTGAGCTTTCCCGGCAGAACTTCATCAATCTGATTTGCGGCTTCTTACGCCAACTGGCTTAAAACACAAAATAATAATGGCCCTGCTTGCAGGGCCGTACTTTACGGCAAGGAACGAAAAAAAATGGGTATTACGTCCCGCTTAAAAGTCATGTCGTTTTTACAATATTTTATCTGGGGAAGCTGGCTGGTGACCCTGGGTTCTTACATGATTAACACCTTACATTTTACTGGCGCTAACGTTGGAATGATCTACAGCTCAAAAGGGCTGGCGGCGATTATTATGCCGGGCATTATGGGGATCGTCGCCGATAAATGGCTGCGTGCCGAGCGTGCATATATGCTCTGCCATCTGGTGTGCGCCGGTGCGTTGTTGTATGCCACGACCGTGACCGACCCGGATGCGATGTTCTGGATAATGTTAATTAATGCAATGGCCTATATGCCGACTATTGCCTTATCCAACAGCGTTTCTTACGCCTGCCTGGCGCAGTCCGGCCAGGACCCGGTTACTGCATTCCCGCCCGTTCGCGTCTTTGGCACCGTGGGCTTTATTATCGCTATGTGGACAGTCAGCCTGATGGGGCTGGAGCTAAGCAGCGCGCAGCTGTACATTGCCGCTGGCGCTTCGCTGTTACTGGCGCTGTATGCCTTTACGCTACCGAAAATTCCGGTGGCGAAGAAGAATACGTCCGCCACGCTTGCCAGCAAACTGGGGCTGGATGCGTTTGTCTTATTCAAAAATCCGCGAATGGCGATTTTCTTTCTGTTTGCGATGATGTTAGGGGCTGTGCTGCAAATTACGAATGTTTTCGGTAATCCCTTCCTGCACGATTTTGCCCACAATCCGGCGTTTGCCGACAGCGTTGTGGTGAAATATCCCTCCATCCTGCTGTCTGTTTCCCAAATGGCTGAGGTGGGTTTCATTCTGACTATCCCGTTCTTTCTGAAACGCTTTGGCATTAAAATCGTGATGCTGATGAGTATGCTGGCATGGACGCTGCGCTTTGGCTTTTTTGCGTTTGGCGATCCATCCCCGTTTGGCGTTGTGCTGCTGCTGATGTCGATGATTGTTTACGGTTGCGCTTTCGACTTTTTCAATATTTCAGGATCGGTATTTGTTGAGCAGGAAGTCAGTTCGACGATCCGCGCTAGTGCGCAAGGGCTGTTTATGACCATGGTCAATGGCGTAGGCGCCTGGGTCGGGTCAATTTTGAGTGGTATCGTCGTGGACTACTTCTCGGTGGACGGCGTGAAAGACTGGCAGACCATCTGGCTGGTATTCGCCGCTTATGCGCTGGCGCTGGCAGTGATTTTTGCGCTGTTTTTCAAATATAAACATGAGCCAGAAAAATGGCTGGCGAAACCACTGGCGCACTAACGGCTGAAACGGCGGAGTGCCTGCCGCCGTTTCAACGTCCCTGAGACAAATGTGCTAACGTTGCGCATTATTCCTTATCTGTGGAGCGCAATAATCATGGAACGTGTACATCGTATAGATCTTAAATTATTGCGCTATTTTCTCGCTGTTGCTGAGGAGCTGCATTTTGGCCGGGCGGCGGCGCGTCTGAATATGTCTCAGCCTCCTCTGAGTATTCATGTCAAAGAGCTGGAAAATCAGCTCGGCACGCCGTTGTTTGTTCGCCATTCCCGCAGCGTGGCGTTAACGCATGCGGGGAAAATTCTCATGGAAGAGTCGCGGCGTTTGTTGTTCAGCGCGAATCAGGCATTTGCGCGCGTGGAACAGATCGGACGCGGTGAGGCAGGGCGCATTGAACTGGGCGTTGTGGGCACGGCGATGTGGGGGAAAATGCGTCCTGTGATGCGCCGTTTTTTGAAAGAGAACCCCAATGTCGAGGTGTTATTTCGCGAAAAAATGCCTGCGATGCAGATGGCGTTACTGGAGCGACGCGAGCTGGATGCTGGCATCTGGCGAATGGCGATCGAACCGACGGAGGGATTTACCAGCCTGCGCTTACATGAATCCGCATTTCTGGTGGCGATGCCGGAAGATCACCCTCTGGCTTGCTGCCCGGCGATCCCTCTTGATGCGTTACGTAACGAATATTTCGTTACCATGCCTTCGATTCATACCGACTGGGCATTTTTGCAACGTGTTTGTCAGAAAGCCGGATTTACGCCGATGATAGTGCGTGAAGTTATGGAGCCGCAAACGGTGCTGGCGATGATCAGCATGGGGATTGGCATTACGTTAATCGCAGACAGTTATGCGCAGATGAACTGGCCGGGCGTGGTGTTCCGCCCTCTGGAAGAACGTATTCCGGCAGATTTGTATATTGTTTACGAGCCGCAGCAGGCAACACCGGCATTAACGAAGTTGATTGATGCGCTGATTCGTTGAGCATTGCCGGATGGCGGCGCAAGCGCCTTATCCGGCCTACAAGACCCGTAGGCTTGATAAGCGAAGCGTCATCAGGCATATAAATATCGCGCATAGCAAAAAGGCACCTTTAGGGTGCCTTTTTACATTGGTGGGTCGTGCAGGATGACTCGCTTCGCTCGCCCTTCG
>NZ_JAOWGF010000009.1:0-213 GCF_030333285.1 Citrobacter sp. CK199
GCGCATAGCAAAAAGGCACCTTTAGGGTGCCTTTTTACATTGGTGGGTCGTGCAGGATGACTCGCTTCGCTCGCCCTTCGGGCCGTCGCCGCTAGCGGCTCCGTTGTCTCACTACGTTCGACCCGAACCTGCTACAGGTTCGAATCATAAATATTGCGCATAGCAAAAAGGCACCTTTAGGGTGCCTTTTTACATTGGTGGGTCGTGCAGGAT